>JAHEAX010000049.1 GCA_024642525.1 Erythrobacteraceae bacterium
CAGCCATACGCACCATAATCACTCTCCCCCCAACATGAAACACGCCGAGGTTACCACCGCGCCCACCAACCGCAATGGGTTTGACGCGGATCAACCTGTCGCCGCTGCTCAACTGGCTGGGAAATATACTTCTTGCCACTGTCATTTCCCTGCAGCGATCGGTGGTTGTTCGGGAACGGTGACAGGCCCCAGCGCCGGAATAATGCTGGATAAGGAAGAGTTAGCGCCTGTCTACAGCAGCAAGGCGATGGCCGTGGCCAGTTCTTCATCGCCAAGCGCAAGGCTGGCTGGCCCCATGGAAAATTCTGTGCGGGCCGCTTTTTGCCCTTCAACCTGTTTCAACCCGCCAAACAGCCAGATGCCCGTCTCGCGAGCAACCCTGTCCCGGGCTTCCAGCAGGCTCTCGATTTCGCCTTCGATCAACACATGAAACATGCTGGTCTGGGGCGGATCGGGAATGATGCTTATCCGGTCATGTGCATTGAACAGCGCAGCCACTTCGCGGGCACGGGCCACCATCAGCGGCATCTGCTCCAGACTTTTGGCAAGCCGCATCCGTGCCGAAACGATATTGGCCATGGCTGAATAAAGCGTCCCGCCTTGCCTCCGCTGCCAGATCGCAGCGTCATCGATGAAGTCCTGCGGGCCGAGGAGCATCGCCCCCGGCAGCGCGCCAACATCCTTGTAAAAGGATACATAGACAGAATCGAACAATGCCGCGATTTCGGTCAGGCTGCGGCCATAGGCAGGCGCTGCCTGCCATACGCGTGCGCCATCAAGATGCAGCTGGATGCCCTTTTCCCGGCACAGCTCGCTCAGTTCAACCAATTCTGCCCAACTGGGCAATTGCCCGCCAATCTCCCGCGCGGGCAATTCGACAAGCAGGCTGGCTAGTCCGGTTGCATGGGCGCTGCCGCCCGGACTGATGAGGTCCATCACATCTGCGGCAGTGGTTGGCCGCGCCTGATCGCCGACCATGTGCGCCGTCAGGCCGTGCAATTCGCGGTAGGCATGTTCCTCATGCAGTTCGAGATGCGAAGTGGGATGGAATGCGGTGGCGGTATTTTCGGCCCTGTCGCTCCAGATGCGAAGGGCAATCGGCTGGGCCATGCAGCCAGACAGCATGAACCGCGCGGCTGGCATGCCGAACAGCGCCGCAACCTCGCTTTCAAAATCCTCCACCAATGCGCCCGCGCCGTAAACATCAGACTGCACGCCCGGCACCAGATCGTCGCCCACGCCCTGATTGCCGTGTTCGCGCAGCCATGCGGCAACCGCCTCGGACTCCTCAGCAGGGTGGATCGGCCCGCTTCCGGCTAGGTGACGACAGGCGAGGCGCAGGCGGGTCCGCTCTGCGGCGAGGGCTTCAGCATGGTCCATGGACCGTTCCTTGCGGCCAAGCCGCCCCCGCTGCAAGCCCAGCCCGATTCAATCCTGCCACTCTGCTGCATGATTGCGCCGCAAGCCTGATCATTTTTCGCGGGAACATGTCTCGAAAAAATGCCCGCAGGAAGATACCGGCGGGCCAGATTCGAGAGATAATGACTTTCGTCACTAATCGGCTCTCGGGTCGCCAAAACCTACTGTCATGATGGCTGAACCTGCGAAATACGTATATTCCGAAGCGCCAGCCCCAGCTGGCCGTAAGCGGTAGGCCGCGCAATTGTACGATTATATTTTTTCTGCAGCCAAGTCTTGTTGACAAGCTGCCTCGCCCACCGCTATCGGCCCGCTCCTACCTGCAGCACGCAACAGCGCGCGCTGCTCCGGTGCCCAGATGGCGGAATTGGTAGACGCACCAGCTTCAGGTGCTGGCGCTCGCAAGGGCGTGGAGGTTCGAGTCCTCTTCTGGGCACCATTTACTGTCCGTCGTCAGATAATTTGAGACTGATGCCGGTTTAAAACAGGTGAGTGTTTGGGATCATCTGTTGGTTGATATTATGCGGCTAGCTTGCGGTGATGCAAGCGCCTTTGCTCGATGGTTTTGCGTTTGATCCTTTCTCGCTGTTTGATGATGGTCTCTGCCCTGCCGAAGTAGGCATCGGCGGGTGTGACGTTTTTCAGGCTCTCGTGGTAGCGCTGATGGTTGTAATGCTCGACGAACGCTTCAACCTGCGCTTCCAGATCGCCAGGTAGGAAGTAGTTTTCCAGCAGGATGCGGTTCTTGAGCGTCTGGTGCCAGCGTTCGATCTTTCCCTGTGTCTGCGGATGGAACGGCGCGCCGCGAACGTGGCGCATATCCTTTTCCGCCAGATAATCGGCCAGTTCGCTAGCAACATAGCTGGGGCCATTGTCCGACAGAAGACGCGGCTTATGCAGCACATGGGCCTGGTCGCAGCCAGAAGCCGCCAACGCCAGTTCCAGCGTATCGGTTACATCCTCGGCGCGCATGGTCGTGCACAGCTTCCACGCAATAATGTAGCGCGAGTAATCGTCGAGGATGGTCGATAGGTAATACCAACCCCAGCCAATGATCTTGAGATAGGTAAAGTCGGTCTGCCATAACTGATTGGGCGCAGTCGTCTTATCCTTGAACTCACTGGCAGCCTTCATCACGATGAAGTTAGGACTGGTGATCAGATCATGGGCTTTGAGCAGGCGGTAAACGCTGGCTTCCGATACAAAGTAGCGCTGCTCATCGGTGAACGTCACCGCCAGCTCACGGGGACTCAGCTCGCAGCGCTCCAGCGCCATCTCCAGGATCTTGCCCTGAACATCGTCAGGGATCCGGTTCCACGCGCGGCGCGGTCCTGGTCGCCGGTCCACCAGAGCATCTTCGCCGAACCGCTGATACAGATCATACCAGCGGTAAAAGGTGGGCCGGGCAATGCCCAGCCTGTCCAAGGTTTGCTTGGCAGGCAGGTGCGAGCGCTCAACGATGCGGATAATCTCCAGCTTCTCTGAGGCAGGATATCTCATTCGTCGTCTTCCCCATCCCCGATCATGCTTTTTTTGAGCAACCGGTTCTCGAGCATCTGTTCGGCAACAACCTCCTTCAGATCACGCGCTTCACGGCGCAGCTCGCGCACTTCATCGGTATTGGCAGCGCGTGCGGTATCGCCAGCGAGCCGCCGTTTGCCAGCCTCCATGAAGTCCTTCGACCATTTGTAATACACGCCCTGCGCAATACCCTCGCGGCGGCACAGCTCGGCGATGCTATCCTCACCGCGCAGGCCCTCCAGCACGATCCTGATCTTCTCTTCTGCGCTATATTGCTTGCGGGTCGCCCGGCGGATGTCTTTGACCACCCGCTCCGCGGGTGCCTTTGAGTGTTTTGCGTTCATCTTCGCTCCTTACAGTCACTGCAATGAACCCAAAACACTCACTTATTTTATGCAGCCAATCTGTCTATTGAATGCTGACGGGAGACGCGCTGAGCGTATTTGGGGGTTTGGCTTGGGTATGGTGGATGCTAGACAGGTTGCGGAATGGACTGGAGCAGTCGGGCGGACGGAGAGCCGGAAGCAATTTCTCGATCAGGAAAGCCTGTC
>JAHEAX010000050.1 GCA_024642525.1 Erythrobacteraceae bacterium
TCCCATGCCAGCCCTTCGGCAATGCGGCGCGGCGTGCCGCCTGAAACAGGCATGGTGTAAATGTCGCCCAGCAGGGAAAAGGCCAGCGTCCGGCCATCGGGGCTGACATCGACATCCATCCAGCTGCCTTCGTCGACTGCAATGTTTATTTGCCGCACAGTCACGCCTTCAGGGGCGTTCACATCCCATTTGCCCGCTTTCTTGTCATTGTCAGCAGCGGGGGCCGCGGCAGTCGCAATGCCGCTGTCGGGCGCGGGGAGTGCGTTCTGGTCAGGGTCGGTAGCGATATTTTCAGGGGCTTCGGTCTGCTTTGGGGTCTGCTCTGCCTCCGGCGCATCGGCGCTTTGGGAAAAGGCAGGGCTGGCAACAAGCAGGCTGGCGGTGAAGATGCTGGCAATAACCGAAGCGACACTGGTTTTCATGTGAGATCCCTGTTTTTGATTTTCCGCCAGATGAACCGGCGAATGGTGCTGCAGGAATATCATGGCGACAAAAGCCCAGTTTGGCCAATTTGCCGGTCATACTTTTGGAGTATATTCTTGGCATGGTTGTTCGAATCGGGACAAGAGGAGGGGAGAAATGCGCATTTCGTTAGATCGATCCTCTGTGTTCGTGGGCTTGCTGGTGGCTGCTTTCCTTGCGCTGATGGTGGCGCAGGTGGTGTGGCAACAGATGGCGAAGGATGCGGGCTATCCAGTCAGGTTCGCCCTGCCGCAAATGTCCCGCTCGATCAGTTTTGCCGAAGCCAGCCTGGTGGAATCGCGCGGCGGAACAGTGGATATTCCCGCGGTGGAAGTTTCTGCGGATGAACTGGCGCAGGCGGCTGATGCCAAACCTTCCATCACAGGCGTGCAATCGCCCGCTGGCGCACTTATGCGCCGCCCGGGCGTGCCGAATACGCAGCCGGGCCTGAACACGAGCATGAAGCCGGGGGTCAACGGGGTGATGCCGGTGGAATATGACATTGGCACCGCTGCCGACAATCGCAGCGGAATGACGGTGCAATCTGCCAAATCCCTGTCAGGCACGCTGGATGTGCGCAAACCCATCCGCATCGGGCAGGGCGCCCCTGCCAGGATAGATGTCAAAATCGGCAGCGGAGCGAATATCTATCTGAACGGTTCACAGCTGGCGTCGCTGTTCGAAGCGCAGGGCAAAAGCCTGAAAGCGCCTGTCGACATGGACGAAAACGGCTTTGTCAGTGTGGACGATCTGCGCAGCAGCGGTCTGAAAATCCGTTATGATGCAGGCAAGGATGCGCTGGTGGTGGACGGGGACGTCTGAATTTCAGCGGGGCTGCGAAGGGCCAGCCAACCTGCAACTTTCCAAATCACGATCGTCGCAGCAATCGCGATATAGCCATCCACCGCGTAGTGATAACCGAGGTGGACTGACCCCAGAAGGATGATGACAAAGAATGTGCCGGCCATGATGCCCGCCACTCTGGATATCTGGCGCATGGCGAGGAAGAACAGGAATGCCAGCGCAACATGCATGGACGGCATGGCAGAAATGCCGCGGCCAAGGCCGTGATTGCCGGTAAGGTGCCAATCCAGCAGGGCCTGCTGCACGTTCAGCACCAATATGGGGTAACTATTGTTGGCAGAATGCAGATAGCCCATCTGCCTGGCGAATGTCCCATCGCCAAGTAATGGCTCGACAAAGGCGGGGCCATAGGAAGCGAGCACCGTCGCCAGCACCACGCCGATGATGGTCCAGATGCCAAGGAAGGCGATGAAATATTGTCGTCGCAGCGCCTCGGCTTTGGAAAATAGCGCGAAATAGATGCAGCCGCCGTAAAGCAGCATCAACCATGCGTGATAGGCAGCCGCTGTTGCCGCGGTGACGATGGGGTATCCCATCCATGGTTGCAGCAACAGCCATGCGTCTTCGCCATGCAGCAGCCGGTCCCAGCTGATGAAGGCACCATCCCAGCCATAGGTATTGAACAGGCCGATCGAACTTTTCATCATCGAAAAAGCGATCAGGAAAGGGACAAGGCCGATCAGCAACGGTAATCCGCGGACGAACCTGCGCCCTGCTTCTGATTGGCCGATTTGCGCTGCGATGAAGGAAATCGGTCGTTCAGGCCGGTTGATCAACAGGCTGCGTACACCGATGGGTACGAGGAAGAACACCGTAACCCAGCCGAAAATCATCAGATTGTGAAGGTAAGGGATAGGCGACATGACCAGCACGCCCTTGGCCGCCAGCACCGCCATGGACACCGCCCATAACGCCAGCGATGCAGCGATGATCGGCCAATCAGCTACCAACCCGCTACGTAGTTCGTCAGTGATCCGCAATTCCAAATGCCCTGCCATTCTTCATCTGGTGTCTACCGCGCAGTCGGCTGCGCCCGATGCAGGTGCCTACACCCAAATGGTAACTAATCCTGTACCGACACGCGCATCCGGTAGGTCACATTTACCCTGTCGGAAAGCAACAGGTAGGGCAGCCACACACCGGCACTTATCAGCACCTTGGTGACATTGCCTTGCAGCAGCTGGCCCAGCGCCAGCGCGACTTCGCCCGGCAATTGCGGCGAATGGGCCACCGCATTTGCAATCATCAGCTGTGATGTGATGTCCAGCAGCCAGGCGAGGCCCAGCATCTTCGGGAACAGCGGAATGGACCGCAGCGCCATGACAAAGCAGATGGCATACAGCGTGTTCATGGCAATGACATCGAATGCCATGATACGGAAAATGGTGGTGCCCCATGCAGGCGCGTGGCCGTTCATTGCCGGCACGGCGAGCATGAATTCATAACTGCGCAGCACCACATTCAGCAGCAAGCCGAGCATCAGCGATGCCATGAAACCGGTCGGCCCGAATAATTTGTGCTGCCGTGCACACAGCACATCCAGCCTGCGCCATCTGCCGAATGGCGAGAAGTGCAGCGATGGCCGTGCCAATGCATTGCCAATGGGGAATGCGGCAATTGTCAGCCGGTATGCCAGCACCGGTGCCAGCGCGATCAACGCATAGGGCATGAATAATTCAACAAAATCAGCTGCGGAATATATTGGCGTTAGTGAAAACCTGACACGCAATGCCGCGGTCGCCATGAAGGAGACCAGCCAGATGGTGATGAATATTTCCATACGTCGGTGGAACTGGGCAACAAGCCAGACCGACCGCAAGTGAAGTCTGGAGCCTGTGTTAACGACAAAACCGCTGGCCGCGCGACTAGAGCCTTCGGCAAAGGTCTTTATTAACGATCGAGGCGCAGCTGCGTTAACCATGCAATTGGGTATATGTATCGGCAACAGTGCTTAGG
>JAHEAX010000051.1 GCA_024642525.1 Erythrobacteraceae bacterium
TGCGCCTTGAATTCATGAAATTCGCTGCCATCGACCAGCCGCGCGATCACTTCATGCACATCATAGGGTGCACGCACATCGTCAGGGATGATCGAGTAGAGTTCCTCGGCATCGAACACCGGGGGCCGCGGCTCCACCATTTCCACATCGGGTTCATGCGCCTTGCCCAGATGGCTGACGATATCGCGCACGATGGTAAGGGCGTGTTCGTCATTTTCGGCCAAATGGTCGACTACACCCGACTTGCGCGCATGCAAATCGCCGCCGCCAAGGTCTTCGGCGCTGATTTCCTCGCCAGTGGCCGCCTTCACCAGCGGCGGGCCGGCAAGAAAGATCGTGCCCTGGTTATGCACGATCACCGTTTCATCGGACATGGCCGGCACATAGGCCCCGCCCGCCGTGCAAGAACCCATGACGCAGGCAATCTGCGGGATCTGCAATGCCGACATATTGGCCTGGTTGAAGAAGATGCGGCCAAAGTGGTCGCGGTCGGGAAACACTTCTGCCTGATGCGGCAAATTCGCGCCGCCGCTATCGACCAGATAAATGCAGGGCAGGCGGTTTTCCTGCGCGATTTCCTGCGCGCGAAGATGCTTCTTGACCGTCATCGGGTAATAGGTGCCGCCCTTCACGGTGGCATCATTGGCCACGATCATGCACTGGCGGCCCGAAACACGGCCAATCCCGGCAATCATCCCTGCCGCGGCGATTTCATCCCCATACATGCCATTGGCAGCCAGCTGGCCGATTTCAAGAAAGGGCGAGCCAGGATCAAGCAGGCGTTCCACCCGCTCCCTCGGCAACAGCTTGCCGCGCGAGACATGGCGGTCGCGGCTGCCTTGCGAACCACCCAGCGCCGTTCGTGCAACGTGATCGCGCAGTTCATCTGCCAGCGCGCGATTATGTGCCGCATTTGATTGGGCGGCCGGGCCTTGCGTATCAAGGGTGGAAGTAAGGGTGGGGGCACTCACTGAACATTTGCTCCTGTCGGAACGGGCAACGCAGCGCGCGCCGGTGAAGGATGGTTGTTGTGGGCAAGATATCGCCGCCCGGCAATCACCTTTCGGCGCCGATCAGTTCGCGTCCGATCAGCATCCGGCGGATTTCATTGGTGCCTGCGCCAATATCCATCAGCTTGGCATCGCGCAGATAGCGTTCCACCGGCCAGTCCTTGGTATAACCCGCGCCGCCCAGGGCCTGCACTGCCTGGCCCGCTTCGCGAAATGCGCTTTCGCTGGCCAGCAGCACCGCGCCCGCCGCATCAAAGCGAGTGGTGTGGCCCGCATCGCAGGCCTTGGCCACGGCATAGACGTATGACCGTGCCGATTGCAGCGCGACATACATATCGGCCACCTTGGCCTGCATCAGCTGGAAACTGCCGATGGGCTTGCCGAACTGCTTGCGTTCACGAAGGTAGGGAATGATCGTATCGAGGCAGGCCTGCATGATGCCGAGGCCAATGCCGGAAAGCACCACGCGTTCGTAGTCAAGGCCGCTCATCAGCACGCCCACGCCGCCGTGCAGCGGGCCCATGATGTTTTCTTCCGGCACAAAGCAATCGTTGAAGACCAGTTCCGCAGTCGGGCTGCCGCGCATTCCCATCTTGTCGATTTTCTGGCCGATGGAAAAACCGTCCATATCCTTTTCAATCAGGAATGCGGTGATGCCGCGGCTGCCTTCGCCCGGTGCAGTCTTGGCATAGACCACCAGCGTATCTGCATAGGTGGCATTGGTGATCCAGAACTTGGTGCCGTTGAGCACATACCCGCCAGCGGCGCTGTCTGCCTTCAGCTTCATTGAAACCACGTCTGAGCCTGCACCCGCTTCACTCATCGCGAGGCTGCCGACATGTTCGCCGCTGATCAGCTTGGTCAGATATTTCGCCTTCTGGGCATCGTTGCCCCAACGGCGGATCTGGTTGATGCACAGGTTGGAATGCGCGCCATAGGAAAGGCCGACGCTGGCACTGGCGCGGCTGATTTCCTCTACCGCGATGACATGTTCGATATAGCCCAGGCCCAGCCCGCCATTTTCTTCTTCCACCGTGATTCCGTGCAGGCCCAGTTCACCCATCTTCGGCCACAGTTCTTGCGGAAACCAGTCTTCGCGGTCCGTTTTCTCGGCCAGGGGCGCGATCACTTCATCTGCAAACCGCGCGGTAGTTGCGCGGATCATGTCAGCATTGTCGCCGAGGGCAAAATCGAAATCAGGTGTCGCGCGCATGGTAGTTCCTCTGCCGGAAATTCTTTTCGGTCCGGCGCATAGCCGAGCAGGACCAGACCCGCAAACCAGTTACAGCCGTAACCGGCGCGAAGATTAAGTTTAGTGCCGAAAATCGTTGGGGAATTTGGGAAATCTTATATAAAGGGTGCGAATTGGAAGAATGAAATTGAATACAATCAACACCTTGTCGACCTCTCGCGCTGATTCGCGGTTTGCAGATGAATCCACGTCTCGTGCAAGCGCGCTGGCGGAATACGGGATCAATGCGCTCGAAGATGATCCGGAACTTGCCGAGATCGTGAAGTTCGCCGCGAAGCTCTGCAAAGTGGCCGTTTCCACCGTCAGCATTGTCGAGACTGAACGCCAGCTTTTCCTGGTGCGCGAGGGTATCGAAGACCGGGAAACGCCGATTTCGACATCGTTTTGCGCCCACGCCATGCTGGGCAACGAACCGCTGGTCGTGCCTGATGCGACCAAGGATCCGCGCTTTGCCGATTTCGCCGCTGTAACCGGCGAGCTCAACGTGCGGTTCTATGCTGGCGCACCGCTGGTGGGTGATGATGGCCTGCCAATCGGCGCGTTATGCGCCATCGATACGGTGCCGCACCCGGACGGGCTGGACGATCTGCAATTGCAGGGCCTGCAGGTGCTGGCACAATCCGTGATGCGCCGCCTGCGCGACCGGCAGCAGCATTTGCAGTCACGGTCCGAAATCATGGAAACATCGGCCCGCCTGCAGGCACTGGCAGATGGCATCCCCGATATCGTCTGGTCCGCCGACACATCGGGCAAGATCGATTATTGCAATCGCCGCTGGTTCGAATTTTCCGGGCAGCCGGTTGGGCCGATACCATCGAGCGCGGCAGGGTTGATCCACCCAGAAGACCTGGAAATGTTCCATGTGCAGTGGCAAAATGCGCTGGTTGCGGGCGAACCCTATGAAACGGAATATCGCCTGAAGCACGCCGATGGCGATTTTCGCTGGGTGCTGGCGCGCGCACTGCCGGTGCATGGCGCAAATGGCACCGTGGTGCG
>JAHEAX010000026.1 GCA_024642525.1 Erythrobacteraceae bacterium
GGATTGAACTTTCCGGAAGCGACCTGCGCAAGGACCCTGTCCTGCTGGGCGATGAAGCGCGTTCCACCTCGCTGTTTGGTGACAAGCGCCATATCCTCGTTCGGGCCACCGGCGATGAAGCCCATGACGCGGTCAGGAACATGCTTGAAGGCATCGATACCGATCAGGGCGATGTCTGCCCTGTGTTGATTATTGCCACTTCCGCCACGGATAAGTCACGCACGGCCAAGCTGCTTGAAAAGCGCAATGATTGCCTTGTCGCCATGTTCTGGCCGCCTGAACTTTCGTCCGTCACGGCATCGGTGCGGACCATGGCCGATGCCGCGGGGCTGCGCTTGAATGGCGACATTGCCGAACGCATAGCGCGCGGTGCAGGGCTGGATGTCCGGCTGGCGCAATCCGAAGTCGACAAGCTGGCGCTTTATCTCGACGCGTCTCCCGAAGGGCCGCGCAATGCCGATGCAGAGGCGCTGGAAGCCATCGGGGCAAAGACGGAGGAAGATGGCTTCATGCCTCTCGTCAATGCAGTGCTTTCGGGCGAAACGGCCAAGCTGCCAGGTGAATTGAAGCGGATGCATGAAATGTCGCTTAATCCTGTCGGTTTGTTGCTGGCGCTGGAACGGCGCGCGGCGCAGCTTGCGGGCATTGCGGCCAAAGTCGGCCCATCGGGCAATGCGCAGCAGGTGCTGGAAACGGAACGGGCGGCGCGGCGGATATTCTGGAAGGACGAGCGTGACCTGTCTGTTCAGCTGCGGCGCTGGCGTGGCCGCAAGCTTGACCGGTTGGTGGAAAAGCTGGTCGGCCTCCACCGTGCGCTATTGTCGAACAGCCAGTCTGCCGAAATGCTGCTGGCACAGGGGTTGACCGAAATCGCGCGGGCCGCAGCGCCGCGAAAATAGACATTGGCTGAAATGCCTAGGCTGTGCTGCCTTTAGTCGCGGCCTGTTCGATCATCATCCGTCGCCGTTCAGCCGGAGACCTGTGCGTACCGCCAACCGCTTTGCCTGATGGGGCAGCCGCGCCTTTTTCCAGCGCGAATTTGCGGATAAGTTCCGAACTCGGTACGGAAAATGCCCGGGCAAGCAGCCACATCATGACAATCGGGCCAAGATAGAATGGCAGCGAACGGGCGATGGTAATCAGCACCCCGTCACGAAAAGTGATCGTCGTTGCGGCAATCATGACGGCGTAGGTCATGAGGGACCAGTCATCTTCCCGCCGCGCAATCATCCAGCGGTAAAGAAGGGAATACAGCAGCGCAAACATCGCGCATTGGATGATGACACCGGCCCAGCCCATTTCATACCAGCCAGCACCAGGCAGCGACAATGTCATCCCCAGCGGCGATCCATAATCGAACAGGCTGAACAGCTGGATTGGCGGGCCGATGGGCTTTTCGGGCCACCATGCGCGCGGAACAGGTTCAGTGAATATCTGGAGGTTGGATAGAAAATAGTCGTAGGTGCCGGTGCGCTGCGGGACTGCATAAACGATATATTCGAAGAATTCCTGGTTGGCGAAATCCATTGTCTCGAACGGCGCGGTGTCCATGTAGGCGACCGCTTCTTCCGCCTGTTCGCTGGTCAACAATTCGCGCACCTTCGCGCCCCGGTCAGACACGACGGTGGTGAAGACCACGGCGACAAACAGCATGACCAGACCGCTGCGCCATTCAGGCCAGCGGCGGCGCTGTTCCGTCAGATACAGCACCACGATGGCAAAGGCCGCCACGATCAGCGGGCCGCGCCCACCCGTGCCAGCGCGAAGGACGAAGAAAATACCGAATGGGATGAGCGACCAGAGCTGGAACCTGTAGAGCCAGGCGAAGATCACCACGATTGGCACCAGCACCAGTTGGGCGGTGAAGAACCAGCCATTGCCGGTGGTGTTGATGGCAATGCCGGTCGACAGATCGGTAATCATGCTTGTGTTGCCAAGGGCGCGCATGGCCCAATGTTCGGCAAGCGATGCGAGCGCAATCGGGGTCAGCATTGCTGCCACCAGCAGGAAGGGTTTGCGCAGCATCCGGCGATGCACATCATCATATTTGTCGCGCGGGAAACTCAGCGGTTCGCGCGCGACAAACAGCGATACGGCAACAAAGGTGACAAGGCCGAGATTGGCCGCCAGCAACACGGTTACCTTGTCAGAGATGGACGGCTGGAAACCGAACTGCTGGTAGAGCGCGCTGAAATCATAGAAGCGCGCAAGGAATGGCCGGAACGTGAAGACGATGCCGTGGAACAGCAGGTAAAGCGAAACCGGATGCAGAATGGATGCTGCGCGGTGCCGCAGGTAAATCCCCCAGATGGCAAAATAAATCACCAGCGTCAGGAGCAGGATGGCATCGTAAACCAGCATTGCGCCTAGGCCTCGCCCGTGCGGGCCAGATCTGCCGAAAAATCCCAGTAAGTATCGTCCAGCGCCTTCATGCCAAAGGCGGCAATCGCGCGCTCTTTCTGGCCCTTGGTCCAGCTGCGCCATGCGCCCTTGCTTGCCTCGATATTGGTCTTGCCGCGAATGACCGGGTCTTCGAGGCCGAAATTATGATCCTTGTTTCCGAAGTCCAGCATGGCCGGGTCAAACACTAGGCCGATCTGCGCCATGGCAGATGACAATGTGTTGCGCGGCGCATCGCATAATTCGCTGTAGTCGAACCGCGCAGCGCGGTCAGCATGGGCTGCGTAAAAAGCGTCCAGCCGGTTGATCGACTGTTTCACATAGACCAGCTGCGATTCAAACGGATCGTCGATATCGTTCTGCTTCCAACCACGCTTGTGCAGAGAATGGACGATGTCGCAAGGGTGGCGATAGATGAGCAAATAGCGCGGGCGCTGGTTGAACAAACGGTCGATGGCTTCGGCGCTGGCCAGATATTGCGGGGTCTTGTCCGCCCAGATTGCCTTGCCCTGCGCGATGCGAAAGGCTTCGTGCAACTCACTCGCCTTACGCGCAAGGTCATCGCGCATGGCTTCATGGTCATAGCCGAACCCGTCATATCCGGCCTGCACCAGGTCATCATCCTGCATGGCGGCATAATGCGCGATGAAAAAACTTTCGGGCGGGCAGGCAATGTCGGGATGTGAATTGAGCATCCGGCGCAGCAGTGATGTGCCCGAACGATGCGCGCCCAGCACAAACACCGGATGTTCGCACCGCTCATGGTCTGACACCGCCACCGCCTGCTGCTGCACGATCATGCGCGGCCTGCCGATATAGGATTTTATCCGGTTATAGTGCCAGCGCAGCACACCCATCCGCCTTGTCCGCCCCTTGTGGCCATCGCTTGTGCGCAATAGGCCATTCGGCTAGTGCCAAGGGACGCTTTCGTCACGCATTATCTCTTAAAAACTTGGGTTCGAAGGGGCGCGTTTTCTCATCATGGGCCAGCCGGAAACCCTTTTTTCTGTCGCGCTGATGTGGGAAAATTTCGGCCCGTCGCACCATGACCGGCTGCGCGCACTTGCGGAAGGTGCAATGGATGTGACCGGTATCGAACTGTTCGCCAGATCGCGCCATTATGAATGGGAAGGCAGTGCCGATCATGCCTGGAACAAAGTCACCCTGGCCGATGGCCAAGGCACGATTGGCGCGCTTGCCCTGGCGCGCAGGCTGGTGGCTGCCGTGCGCGCCAGCGGAGCGCGGACCGTGTTCTTTTGCCATTATGACCTGCCGGGCGTTTTCCTCGCCAGCGTTTGGCTGCGGCTGACAGGCTGCCGTATTTTCACCATGGCAGACAGCAAGTTTGATGACCGCGCGCGAAGCTGGTGGCGCGGTCCTGCCAAGCGCCTGTTCCTGATGCCCTATAATGGCGCGATAACTGCCAGCCTGCGTTCGCGTGAATATCTTGCGTATTTCGGCATTCCGCAGGACCGGATCGAATTGGGCTACGATACGCTGGATGTGGCCCGCCTGCGCGATATCGGCGTGGATGATGCCGCGGCTGAATTCGGGGCGCGGCCTTTCCTGATCGTGGCGCGCCTTATCCCGGAAAAGAACCTGGCAAATGCCGTGAGCGCCTTTGCAGCCTATCGCAAGACCGGCGGCGGGCGAATGCTGGAAGTGGTGGGTGATGGCCCGTTGCGCGGCGAATTGGAAGCGCAGGCCAGCGCATTGGGTGTCGCCGATGCAGTCAAATGGCGCGGCAATTGTAGCAGCGCCGATGTGATGTCGGCCATGCGCCGCAGCCTCGCCCTGCTGCTGCCCAGCCTTCAGGAAACGTACGGCCTTGTGATTATCGAGGCATTCGCTGCCGGTCTGCCGGTCATAGTGTCACGCCGTGCAGGTGCGGTGGACATTCTGGTGGATGATACTGTGAACGGATTTTCGATTGATCCAACAGATACAGGCGACTTGTTGTCGGCAATGATGCGGCTGGACGGCGATGAAGCGCTTCATGCGCGTATGGCCGGGGCGGCATCTGCATCTGCCATGCGCGGCGATACGCAGCACTTTCTGTCCGCGGTACGAACCTTGGCCGGGACCGGCGATTGACCGGCCCCGGCTGAAGGTCAGCGGCGGCTTACCTCCACGAAAACATCGCTGGTAAACGCTGCACTTGCCTGCGCAGCGGGGTTGAACAGGCTGACTTTCACACTGTCTGCAGCCGCAGTTTCGGCAAAGCCAAGCAGTCCGGGCAGGGCCAGCGCGAAGCTGGCGCTGGCCTTGTCGCCCACTTTTGCGCCCGGCACAGCAAGGGTCAGCGTGGTGGCAGCGCCCGGATTGACCGCGGGCAGTTGGCGCGCAGCGAAACTGGCCGATATCACCTCCGATGCCGCGGTGTAGAAGCCGTTTTCTTCCCATTTTCCGGCACCTGAATTGAAGGCAAATTCGATCCAGTCGCCATGTTTGTCCAAAACGCGGGTTCGCTGGACGGAGAATGCCGCGCTCTGCCCTTTGACAAAGCGCAAATCCGCCAGATCGCCTGACTTATAGATACGCAGCTTCTGACCTTCGGCAAAGCCATAGGCGGTCCCTCCCGTAGGGGCGGTAGGCAGCGTTGCGTCATAAATGCCTTCAACCGTGCTGTGTGCCTGGATGACAGGGCCTGCAACACGAATTTCGCCATTCTGGTTAAATGGTTCCACATTCACTGCGCCATGGTGAAGATAGCCAAGCGAATGACTGTAATTGCCCAATTGGATGAACGGCGCAGATTTGGTCGGATTGTCCATCGTGCTTGGAACAGTGGTGGCTTCGCTGCCCTCCACATTGATGCGGCACGTCTTGTCGATATATCCTGACCAGCGGAATGGCGCCCAGTTGCGATTGCCTGCCTGGGCCAGCGCGGTGCGCATATGGCGCAAACGCAGATGCACGTTGCGCGGCGGCTGGATGTAGACACCCGCCGGCGCGCCCGACACAGGCTTGGTCAACGTGTCGGGGCCATAAAGCAGCAGCGGGCTTATGGCATCTCTCTGGTCAAGCAAGGCTTCGATATCGAGGTCGATATCCTGCAGTGTCATGAACAGGTTTGATGTCAGGTTCAGCACAGTATCGGTGGTTCGCAAACGGCCCCGCACCCAATTGCCGATATGCGCCATGGTGACATTGCGTATTTCGCACCCGTCGAACTGTGTCAGCGGCGGCTGGCTCGTCTCGTCGCGGGTGGGGTAGAGATAATTATACAGAATCCCATTGGTTGGCCCGCTGCCGATGTTCATCTTTTCTGCATCGCGCCAGATACAGCCGATGTACCGAGCATAACGTTTGCCGGTATCTTCATGCGCCTGATAGGCATCACCAAATTCGCAATTGGTGGCGATGATCGGCACGTTGACACCGGGGTTCATCGCATTGCCATTGGTGGTCAGCAGGCGCACCCGTTCCATAGTCAGGCTGCGCGGGTCATAACCGGCAAGATACAGCAATTCGCCGCGCCATCCGATGAAGTCTGTATCGCTCAGCACGATATCGCCAACGTGCGTATCCTGCACTTTCAGTCCTTGATGTGTGCCGTCCCAACCATCGCCAGTGGTGATGTTGGCTGGCCAGTCGTGGCTGACAGTTCTTGCGGTATTTCCGCGGAACACCAGACGGTGAAGTTCCACCCGCTCGATCTGGAGCGGGTTGCCGGGCGCGGGAAGTTCGCTGTTCTTGTTGCCGCGCAGAAAACAGGCATTGCCGCGCCACACCCTGGGGGATGGATCATTGCTGTCGAGTGCCACGGTCTGCCATGTGGTCGCAGGATCGGTGCCGCCCAATGCGCGGCAATCCAGCACGGTTCGGGCTGCCGCCGCTCCGCGCAGGATGAGCGATTTTGAAATGGTGATATAATGCCCGTCAGTGGCAAAGGTGGATTTGAAAGGCGACGTGCGCAGCGGCGCCCATAATTCATAATGCGCCTTGCCAAAACGGACTTCGGCGGCGCCCACGTTCTGCGCATAATCGACTGCAGCCTGAATGGCCGGCTGGTCGTTCTGGCCGGCCACGCCGCGCGCGCCAGCCTGTTCGACCGTGACAATACCGCCGAGTGGCAACAAGCGGAAAACCCTGCTGTCAGAAGCGCGGAAGGCAAAGCGCGGATGCGCGCCCAGGAGGGTGCTGTTACACAAACCATCGTTGACATAAGTGCCGGCACCTTCACCATCGGCGGAATATCCGGTGCTCTCGATCCGGTGCAGGTTCCCCGGAATGGCCCGGCCCGACATGGCAGAAAAGAGCGCAGGTTGCGCCATCAATGCCTGCCGTGCGAGCCCGCGCGCCGCGAAATCCGGCCCGCTCATTGTGACACCCGATAGGCGAGTGTGCCGGCAAAAATGGAGATATCGAGATAGAGCTGTGCGCCCGCTTCGCTTTCATCCCACACAGGTTCGCAGGCATTGCCGGTAAAGCGCCCCCATTCTCCGCCCGCAACGGTGATAGGCAGCTTTGTCGTCCCGCCATCGACAGATCTGCGAACCTGTACGCTGCCGATCCAGTCGCCGGTCAATTGCACAATCACCGGGCGGCCAACCACCGGCACAAACGGGCCGGCGACACTATTTGTGCTGGCAGAACCGGAAAGCGGGGCTGGTGCAGCAGGCGCAGTGGTGGTGGTGGGCAGGGGGCTCGTTTCGCTGGCGACCGCCAGCTTGCCGGACCCATCGGCAAAGCCAATCGCGCTGGCCGTGACATAGCCTGCGGGTATCTTGATCGAATTTGATTCGGACATGGTTGATTCCTGATGATTTCGGAACCAAATCGGTTAATCATCAAAAGCGATGTAGGAAAATGCTTTGTCATGCGCGGGGTGTTTTTTGAAGGGCACTTGGCAATCGGGGGTAAATCCGTAAGGCCACAGGGTAATGCAAGTGGCCGTCTTTCATCCCGGTGTTCAGCATAGCTGGCAAACCGCGCTTGCCTTGCAGGATCTGGTGCGGCTGGAATGGTATGCCACCAGCATTTTTCACCGCACGGGCCGTTTTCCCTTCCTGCTCGAAGATATGGTGCCCGGAAAGATGGGCAGCGCGCTGCGGCGCGAATTTTCCCGTTTCGCCTTCCCCCGCCTTGACCCTGCGCGGGTCATCACGCCTGGCAGCTTGGCTGAATGGGTCGAGCGGCTGACAGCCCGCGCCGGCTTCCTCGGCCCATCGCGGCTGATCAATGATCTGGGCAATGACCGGTTCGCCCGTGCGCTTGAACGTGAAATCCGCAAGGACGCGCCCTATGCTGTGTGGGGCTATAACAGCGCATCCCGCCGTATATTCGAGACGGCGAAGGCTTGCGGGCGCACCACCATTCTAGACCGGACGATTGGTGATTGGCGATATTTCAACCAACAGCTTGAAATCATCCGCCAGACCCACGGTGACTGGTTCATTCCCGGTATCGAACCACAAAGCGCATCAAGCATTGCCCGCGATGATGCAGAATATGCGCTGGCAGATGTCATCCTGTGCGGCAGCGAATTTGCCGCCGATACCGTCCGCCAGTTTGCAAAGCCGGAGGGAACTGCCGCCAAATTGCGCATCCTGCCTTATTGTTTTGACGAAGAGCTGTTTGGTGCTCTGCCCGCCCCGGTAGCGCCGCAGGAATTCGTGCCGCCGGCAGGACCGGTCAGATTCCTGTTCACTGGCCTTGCGGGCCTGCGCAAGGGGTTCCACCACGTGCTGGAGGCCATTGCGCAGCTGCCCCGATCAGAAGCAGAACTGACTGTGGTGGGGCAATTGAGCATTCCAGATACGATATTTGCCCGATATGCGGACCGCATCACCTATCGCCGCACCGTGCCGCGCAGCGAAATGCCGGCCATTATGGCGCAGCACGAGGTCTTGCTGTTTCCCAGCTATTTCGAAGGATCGGCGCTGACCTTGGTGGAAGGGCTGGCTTCCGGCCTGGCGCTTGTGCAGACGCGGCAGGCTGGCAATGGGGTCACACCGGATACCGGCATCCTCCTCGACCGCCCCGATACAGAAGGGCTGATTGGTGCGATGCGCCAGTTGATCGATGATCGAGAAAAGCTCCATGCCATGCGCGTTGCTGCACAGGCAGAAGCGGAACGCTATCGCTTTGCCAGATACCGCAATGGAATTGGCAAACTTCTGACCGATCTCGAAACCTAGCGGCGAAAAATCGCGGGCAGACGTTCGCGGATGATCTGCCAGCTGCGCTGCGGTGCATTTGCGAAAGAACCGTTTTCCAGCAGCCCGAGGCTGCGCGCCTGCCACACCAGCAATGCCAGCATCGCCATGTCGAACGCGGCGCTGGAAACGCCCGCTCCCAGCGCACCCAGCGTGGGCGCGAGTGCCAGGCACAGCGTGACAGAAATACTGGCAAGGGCGACGAAGGCATAAGCATACCGGCCATGCTGGTTCATGGCCAGCACCAGATTGGCGAGCACCAGCCACAGGCCGCCCAATATGAGTGAGACAGCCAGCACCAGCACCAATGCATAGCCGGGCAATACTGTCCCGCCGGTCCACGCACGTACAATTGCAGGGCCAAACAGGCCGATGGCAGCCGCTGCCGGAAGCAGCACCAGCAGTGCTGTTGTGAGGTTGAGCGCGACGAGGTCAGACTGGCGCGCCTTGTCCGATTTTGCCGATGCATGCGTGAAAACCGGCATGGAAGCGATATTTACAACCGATGTCAGTTGCACGGCGAAACGGGTCAGGGTGCGCACGGTGGTGAAAACTGGCACTGCAGCTGGCCCGGCTGCTGCGCCAAGCGCGATAATCGTGCCCTGAAGCTGGATCGCGAAGCCCAGCGGAACCATCGCCATGGCCAGCGCCGGTCGCGCCAGGCGCCGTGCCTCCCGAACATCGAACGCCCAGCCTGACTGGGCCAGCCACGGCGCATGGGCGCGGATCATCCGGCCAGTGGCAAGCCAGCCAAGGCACCGTCCGGCAACAAGCCCGACCGCCGCCCATAATAACCCGCCGCCTGCCAACACCAAAATGAGCGCAATGCCCATTTCTAGCACCGCGGTGATGCTGGCGATGTAGAGAAAGCGCGCAAAACCGTCAGTTGCGCGCAGTGCCAGCGCCCAGTTGTTCATTTGCAGATTGACCAGCCCGTAGATCACCAGCGCCATTGCCACCCATTGCGCTGCGCCTTCTGAAAATGGTTGGGCGAATTGCAGCAGGCGCGCTGCCGGGCCAAAAATCAGCAGCGCGGCAGTGACACCGGCAAGCAAGGAAAGTCCCAAAAATCCTGAACGGACCGCCGCAAATGTCCGCGCTGCGTCCTCGCGCCTGCCTTGCGCAACTGCGGCTACCATGTCGTTGCCCGCTGCGCCGCCAAAACCAAGGCTCAGCGTCGCGAGATAGGCAGGCAGTGTATAAAGGATCAGCCAGACGCCGTAACGTTCAACGCCCCACGACAGGGTGAAAACCGGCACCGAAAGAAGCTGGACAGCAAGCTGCGCCAGAAACGAAGCGCCCTGGCCGGAGATATTGCCGACCAGCCCTTGCCCGAACCTGCGGAAATCGATCTGCATGAACTGCCCCGCCTATCCGCCGCTGGCCAGCGCGCGCAAGCGGGGGATAATGCTGGCGGCGATGCCTTCCTGCGTCCAGCGAGCATGCGCCCGTGCTGCTCCCGCAGCGCCTAATTTCGCGGCACGTTCGTGCTCGCTGCAAAGGCTGGCGACGGCTTGTGCCATGGCCTGCGGATCTTCGGGTGGGACAACCAGCCCGCACCCGTCAACTTCTGCGGCAAGCGCAGTTCCGGCCGCCGCGCCAGCGACTACGGGGCGGGCAGAAGCAAGCATGTTGGCCAATTTGGATGGCAGAACCAGATCCGCAGCATCCGCCAGCTGCGGCAGCAAATGCACATCAGCAAGGGCAAGCAGGTCGCCCACGCCGTGGGCAGGTTGCAGCGGGCGAAACTGGATGTTGCGGATACCGGCGGCGCGCGCTTCCAGCCCGATCCGTTCCGGCCCGTCTCCGCAAATGACGAAGGAAATATTGCCAGCCCCATCCAGCAGGCGGGCAGCGTCGATCACTGTTTCCAGCCCCTGTTTCCTGCCGATGTTCCCTGAATAGAGTGCGACCTTCCTGCCTGAAAGACCCCATTCTTGTGCAAGGTCCCCAGGGTTTGCATCCCCGGCGGTGTGCGCATGGTTGGCCCAGTTCCGCAGCTCGGCGATACGATTTTGCGCCACGCCTTTTTGCGCCAGCCTTTCGCACATTCTGGGGCTGATCGAACTGACCATGTCGCCCGCACGCAGCATCCTGCCTTCTGCCCGCAGTGCCATGCGGGCAACCATCCCGCCTTCGTCAAGCAGGCCGGTTGCAAGCGCGGTTTCTACCTCGAAATCCTGAATATGCAGCCATAATTTCGCGCCAGAAATGCGCGCTGCGGCCCAGGCAACTGGCAGCGCCATCATCGCTGGTGCCACTGCGAAGACTATGTCCGGCCGGCGTTTCAATGCATGGCGCAGGGCAGGCACAAGGGCAGCAGCAGCAAAGCTGGCATGATGCAGCAACCGCCGCGGTCCGGTGGGGCGGGCTGGCACGTAATGCGGCACCCGCGATACGCGCACGGCATTTTCGTCGCGCGTGGTCCATCCATCAAAGCCGGGCTGGCGTTGCCACTGCGGGTAATAGGGCGCACCCGCGACCACATCAACTTGCCAGCCATCCTCCATCAGCAACCGGGCAAGGCCCGCGCTATAGGGGCCAATGCCGATCTCTTCTGGCGCATAATTCAGGCTCAGGATCAGGATGTGCGGCAGGCGTTCCGCGCCGGCCCGCCCGTCAACCATCCAGCTGGACCTGGCGCCCGCCATCGCCGGCAAGAAACTGCCTGTAGGCATCTTCAATACCGCGCTGAAGACCGATGCACGGCTTCCAGCCCATGGATTCCAGCAGTGATGAATCCATCAGTTTTCGCGGTGTGCCGTCGGGCTTTGACGTGTCGAATTGCAGATCACCGTCAAAGCCGACGATGCTGGCGACCATTTGCGCCAGCTCTGCAATGGTGATGTCCGATCCGCAGCCGACATTTACGTGGCTGGCGGCGGAATAGTTCTGCATCAGGAAAACGCACGCATCCGCCATATCATCGACGTGGAGAAATTCGCGCCGGGGCGTGCCCGATCCCCACACAACCATTGCGCCCGCCCTTGCAGACTTTGCATCATGCGCCTTGCGGACGAGGGCAGGCAGGACATGGCTGGTGGCGAGGTCGAAATTGTCGCCCGGGCCATAAAGATTGGTTGGCATGGCGCTGATGAAGTCGCAGCCATATTCCTTGCGATAAGCTTCGCATAATTTGATGCCGGCAATTTTGGCGACTGCATACCATTGATTGGTCGGCTCCAGCGGGCCGGTCAGCAGGGCATCTTCGCCAATCGGCTGAGGCGCCAT
>JAHEAX010000052.1 GCA_024642525.1 Erythrobacteraceae bacterium
ATGACGAGATCAAGAAGGTTGTAAACCTGATCATCGATCTGGCTGAACAGGCTGCCAAGGATCCGTGGGAAGTTGCCATCAGCGACAATTCCGCGATCAAGGACAAGCTGGCCGGCGTGGTAGGCGGCGATATCGCCGCAGCCTACAAGCTGACTGACAAGTCCGAGCGTTCGAACGCGCTGAACGCCGTTCGTGCCAAGGCCAAGGAAGCGTTTGCCGGCGAAGACGGCCAGACGCAGATGGCTGCTGGTAAAGTCGTCAAGAAGCTGGAAGCTGAAATCGTTCGCGGTGCCATCCTCAAGGACGGTACGCGGATTGACGGACGCAAGACCGACGAAGTCCGCCAGATCGAGGCGATTGTCGGCTTCCTGCCACGCGCGCATGGTTCATCGCTGTTTACCCGCGGTGAAACGCAGGCAATCTGCACCACCACGCTGGGTACCAAGGAAAGTGAACAGATGATCGACGGGCTGGAAGGCCTGACGTATTCCAACTTCATGCTGCACTATAACTTCCCGCCCTATTCGGTGGGTGAAGTGGGCCGTTTCGGTGCACCTAGCCGCCGCGATATCGGCCACGGCAAGCTGGCATGGCGCGCATTGCGTGCAGTGCTGCCTTCCAAGGAAGATTTCCCTTACACCATCCGTGTCCTGTCAGACATCACCGAATCCAACGGTTCATCGTCGATGGCTACCATCTGCGGTGGCTGTCTTTCGATGATGGATGCCGGTGTTCCCGTGACGCGCCCTGTTTCGGGTATTGCCATGGGTCTGATCCTGGAAGGTGACAAGTTCACCGTGCTGTCCGACATTCTGGGTGACGAAGATCACCTGGGCGACATGGACTTCAAGGTGGCGGGTACCGAACAGGGTATCACCACCATGCAGATGGACATCAAGGTTGCCGGGATTACGCAGGAAATCATGACCCAGGCACTGGCGCAGGCCAAGGCTGGTCGTGCACACATCCTGGGTGAAATGGCCAAGGCACTGACCGGCGCCCGGACCGAGCTTTCGGCCCACGCACCGCGTATCGAAACGATGCAGATCGACAAGTCGAAGATCCGTGACATCATCGGCACCGGCGGCAAGGTCATCCGCGAAATCGTGGCTGAAACCGGCGCCAAGGTGGATATTGACGATGAAGGCCTGATCAAGATCAGTTCTTCAGACCTCAGCCAGATCGAAGCAGCACGCAAGTGGATTGCCGGGATCGTGGAAGAAGCCGAAGTCGGCAAGATCTACGACGGCAAGGTCGTCAACATCGTTGATTTCGGTGCATTCGTGAACTTTATGGGCGGCAAGGACGGTCTCGTCCATGTTTCCGAAATGAAGAACGAGCGCGTCGAGAAAGTCTCCGACGTCCTGACCGAAGGCCAGGAAGTTAAGGTCAAGGTTCTCGAAATCGACCAGCGCGGCAAAGTTCGCCTGTCGATGCGCGTAGTTGACCAGGAAACCGGTGAAGAGCTGGAAGACACCCGCCCTCCGCGTGAAAAGCGTGAAGGTGGCCCACGTGGCGACCGCGGCCCACGCCGTGGTGGCGGCGGTCGTGATGGTGGCCGTGATGGTGGCCGTGATGGAGGTCGTGATCGTGGTCCGCGCCGTAGCGGCGGTGGCCGTGATGGCGGTGACAACGGCGGTAATCGCGGCAGCGAGGGCGGTAGCCCGGACCACATGCCCGACTTCCTCAAGGACGACTGATGCCAGTCTCCTGAACTGATTAGGGGCCGCGGGGGAAACCTCGCGGCCCTTTTCATTTGCAACCGGCACGTCCATGCTCGCCCCAGGCATTCAGCCGATGGGGCAGCAGGGGTAATTGTTCATGGCCAGAGCCGAAAAGCGGCCCGATTTCGAGCTTGCAGGCCACCGGATCGCGCCTGGCACCAGCGCGACAATTGATATTCCCGTAAGCCGCCTTTCGACCAACACCGAAATATCCATGCGCGTGCGCGTGCTGCATGGCCGTAAACCCGGCCCGGTCGTTTTCGTCAGCGGCAGCGTTCATGGCGATGAAATTATCGGCGTGGAAATTGTCCGTCGCCTGCTCAAATCTGTATCTGTCAAACGGCTGGCGGGGACTTTGCTGTGCATCCCCATCGTCAATGCCCACGGGTTCATTGCCCACCAGCGTTACCTGCCTGACAGGCGCGATCTCAACCGTTCGTTCCCCGGCTCTGCCCGCGGGTCACTCGCATCGCAGCTGGCGCATACTTTCACGCAGGAAATTATCGCGCAGAGCGATTTTGGCATCGATCTCCATTCGGCCGGACTGCACCGCACGAACCTGCCGCAGATACGGATCAGCGAAGGCCGTCCCCGCGCGGAATTGCTGGCCCAATTATTTGGCGCGCCAGCAGTCATCATCTCGCCCCTGCGCGAAGGGTCACTGCGCCAGACGGCTGCCAACCACGATTGCGACATTTTGCTGCTGGAAGCGGGCGAGGCGCTTCGTTTTGACGAACTGGGCATCAGGATCGGGGTGAAGGGCATTCTTCGGGTGATGGCAGACCTTGGCATGGGCGTGCCTTACCAGAAGGAACCCGTTGCCCGTTCCATCCAGAGCCGCCGGACCATGTGGTTGCGCGCGCCTGAAGGCGGCATCTTCCGCGCAGCCAAGCGAACAGGTGCATTTGCCGTTTCCGAGGAGATTGTCGGGCAGATTTCGGATCCGTTCGGTGATGCCGACATTGCCGTGCGCACACCCATTCCCGGCATCATCATCGGCATGAGTAACCTGCCGGTGGTCAATCAGGGCGATGCGCTGATCCACATTGCCGAGGTAGAAGTGCCGGGAACAGCGCTTCGCCGGCTGACTGCCATTGAAGATGCCGCATTTGCTGATCCGCTGTTTGACGAGGATGAAATCGTCTGAGCCAAAGCCTTGCTGCAGCCTCTTTCCTTTGGGTTTACGCCATGAGAAGCAGCCACCACCACATTGAAGGCGAGTGAGATGATGAGAATTGCCACGGGGATTATCGCAGCATCCATGCTGCTTGCCGGACCTGCCAATGGCCAGACCATGCGCCCCACGCTGGATTACAAGACCGCGGCCGCCATTCGTGACGGCTGCATTGCATGGGCGAGCAAGCACAATCTCAAAGTGGCCGTTTC
>JAHEAX010000027.1 GCA_024642525.1 Erythrobacteraceae bacterium
CTGGGCGCAGGTGCCATCATCGGATCAGGCACGGTGTCCAACAAGGGCGCAGATGGCGGCGCGGGCAAGCCTGTCAGCGAAGGCGGGCTTGGTTATAGCTGCATCGCGGAAATCCGGATGATCGAAACCATCGCCAATGGAGAAGCCAGCACACGCTTCATGCGCGCAGGCGATACGGTGGCAGTCGATATGCATGATGCATCGGGCCATTCCATATTCGGGCGCATCGAACAGGAAGTCGTCGAAGCCTGACGCACTGCCGCCAGCGGCCTTATTTCAGTGAATACAACGATCCGGCGCAGCGTGTTGCGCCGGATCAATCACCGCTCGGTTCAAAGCAAAGACGGCGCGCCACACTGGCAAATATGCCGCACTGCAAACAAAGCTATGAAAACTTCGGTCTCGCGGGGTTGACACCTTGGCCCCTCTCCAAAATAGTCCCACCAGGTTACGGTCGCTTTTTTCCTGAGAAAAGCGAACCAGAACAATCGGGGCAGCTTAGATCCGGCGCAGCACCGCCGGGTCACTACAGGGGAACTTGAATGAAGTCGCATCTTACCCACGCCGGCCAGCCAGGCCGCAAGCTAGGGCTATGGGGGGCTTCAGCCCTTGCCATCATGCTCGCATCACCTGCATTCGCGCAGGACGCTGAGGAACCAGCGCCAGCCGACGATACAGTGGCAGAAGCAGAAGGTTCGGGCGATGCCATCATCGTTACCGGTTCGCGCATCCGCTCGGTAAACCAGTTCAACAGTCCGGACCCGATCCTGGTGATTGACCCCGAACTGGCAGCCAAGGAAGGCAAGCTTGACCTTGCTGCCACGCTGCAAAGTTCGCCAATCGCCGCCGGTTCCACCCAGATCACCGCAGCAATTTCTTCCAACTTCGTGACCGCTGGCGGTCCTGGCGCGCAGACGATCGATCTTCGCGGCCTTGGCGCCAACCGCACGCTGGTGCTGCTCAACGGCCGCCGTGCTGGCCCTGCCGGTACGCGCGGTGCTGTATCGTCCTTCGACCTTAACGTGCTGCCTCAGTCGATTGCTGCCAATGTGCAGATCCTGAAGACCGGTGCATCGTCGGTCTATGGTTCGGACGCTGTTGCAGGCGTGGTCAACATCATCACCAAGTCCGACATGGATGGCCTGCAGCTTTCAGGCAACGTCTCTGTTCCGTTCGACAGCGGGGGCGAATCCTACCGGATCAACGCGATTTACGGAAAGAAGTTCGACCGTGGTCACTTCCTGATCGCTGGCGATTACAGCCACCAGAACGAATTGAACCGCGGCGATCGTGGCTACCTTGCATGCCCTGAAGCCTACACCTTCCGTGAAGACGGTTCGCGCGCCGACCTGATCGATCCGCGCACAGGCAGCTACAAGTGTGAAGATCTGCGCTGGGGCCATATCTGGACCTACAACCTGATCGACAACCTGTATCTTGACGGTCCAGGCGGTCCCGATTCCGGTGTAAACACTTCGCCCAACGGCGAAACTGTGCTGCTGCAATATCAGTATCCCGGCGAAAATCTCGGCATTCCTGCCTATGGCGCACCAGCCTATGGCGGCGACTTTGGCGCACCTGCCGGCTGGTATCCGACCGGCTATTCCACACAGTCGCTGGCAGTCCAGAATGCCTACCACCCGTTCGTTGAAGAACAGACACTGATCCCTGAAACGGATCTCTACACGGCCTATGCCGAAGCATCTTTCGAACTTTCCGATTCAGTCGAAATGTTCGGCGAATTCCTGTTCAACCGCCGCGAAACCTATCAGAATGGCTGGCGTCAGTTCTGGAACTTCGGCTTTACAGGCGACCTTTATGGCACCGGCTACGGTACGCTGTGGGCAGACGGCTTCGAAGGCGTGAACTTCCTTAGCCCGACGGCCATCACCAACCAGTCCGACAGCAGCCAGAAAGTCGATTACTATCGTGCTGTTGGCGGCCTGCGTGGCAACTTCGGTTCCAAGGGCGACTGGCAGTGGGAAGTCTACAGCCAGTACAGCAAGAGCATCGGCAAATACCGTTCGCAGCAGATCCTGCAGGATGCGTATGACAGCGGATATTTCCAGTATTCTTCCTGCGTCGGCACCACCCTGCCGGTATCGGGCAAGCAGTGCATCGATATCCCCTGGAACGACCCCTATTTCCTGCGCGGGGAACTGACGCAGGAACAGAACGACTTCCTGTTCTCATGGGAAGAAGGCAAGACGGTCTACACGCAGCTTTCGGGCGAAGCGACGTTGACCGGCAACCTGTTCGAACTGCCTGCAGGTCCGCTTGGCCTTGCCATGGGTGCAACCGCACGCCGCGACAAGATCAACGACGTTCCGGGTGAAATCACCCGTGCGGGCAACGCATGGGGCACGTCAACTTCCGGCATCACTGCCGGCAAGAGCGTGACGATGGAAGCCTTCGGCGAAGTCAACGTGCCGATCCTGGCAGACCAGTCGTTCTTCAAGGAACTGACCATTTCGGCTGCTGGCCGTGTCACCAATGTGAAGGCGACCCGCGCTTCGGACGGTGTGTCTTCCAGCGATAATGGTAACTTCACCTACAAGATCGGCGGCAACTGGGCACTCAACGATACGCTTCGTTTCCGTGCCAGCTACGGCACATCGTTCCGCGCTCCTGCGCTGTTCGAACAGTTCCTGGCTGACGAAACCAGCTTCCCGGCACAGCGGAACATCGACCCTTGCATCCAGTGGGGCAACAACCTTGCCCTTGGTTCGATCACACAGCGTGTGGCCGACAACTGCGCTGCCGACGGCGTTCCAGCCAACCACACCGGTGCAGGTGTCAGCGCGACAGCGACATCGCGTGGCGGTTTGGGTCTGCTGGAATCCGAAACATCGAAGGCATTTGTGGTCGGCGCGATCCTGACGCCGCGCTTCGGGTTCCTGCCCGATACGCGGATCAACATCGCGGTCGATTACTTCGATATTCGGGTGAAGGGTGAAATCTCGCAGCTCGGCGCAGGCAACATCGTGTTTGGCTGCTACAATTCGGAAAACTTCCCGAATGACCCGCTCTGCACGCTGTTCACCCGTGGCCAGACGGCGGCACCCTTCAACATCAACGAAGTGCGTGACCAGTTCGTCAACATTGCCAGCCAGCGTAACAGCGGCGTCGATGTCTCGGTGAATATCCGTCAGGATATCGGCAAGATGGGCAGCCTGTCCTTCACTGCCGACATGACATGGCAGACCAAGGACACGTTCCAGCTGCTGCCGTCTTCGCCGCGCACTTCCGACAATGGCGAAGCGGGCTCTCCGCAGTGGGTTGGTGACTTCCGCATGAACTGGCTCGCGCCGGGCGGCTTCAGCGTCTTCTATGGCCTGAATGTCATCGGCGGCACTTCGGATGTGCAGGACTTCCTCGACCGGAATGGCGGCGATCCGTGCATCGATTCTGCACTTCGCGGCCGTTATTGCCCGAAACTGACGACACCGGCGACGTTCTATCACAACCTGTCCGTGTCGCAGGAAATCAACGACAGGTTCGACATCACCCTTGGTGTCAGCAACCTGTTCAACACGCGCCCACCACGGGTGTCTGTGCTGAACGGCGGGCAGATTTCCATGCTTGGCCCTGTTGTTGCAGCCTCGCAATATCCCTTCGTCGGACGCCGCGCCTTCATCAACGCGACGACGAAGTTCTAAAAAAGTCTTCGGATTTGGCCGGGCAGCATGGCAACATGCTGCCCGGTTTCTTTTTTGACCGAAGGCGCAGGATATTCGACCATGGCCAATGTCTGGATAAAGCCCGACACACTCGACCAGGAAAATGCGAAATTTACCCAGGCCGAGCTTCGCCAGCCGGTGTTCCTGAACAGCGTCCCCAAAAGCGGCAGCCATTTGCTGCGCAACATCCTGCGGATGTTCGTGCCGGTGAACCAGCAATATAAGGCTGATTTCATCCAGTGGCCGAATTTGCAGCAGCACCGTCATGCATTTGATCCGGCCAGGCCCATGCTCAGCTGGGGCCACCTGTTCCTGGCAGATGCCTCTGCCATCGAAACTGCGCCTGCACGGCGCATCCTGCTTTACCGCGATCCCTATGACTGGGTAATTGCACGGGCGCGTTTCTTCGTGTCCGAACAATTCCAGGGCAATGTTGGCCATTTGAAATCAGGCCAGCTCAGCGTTGATGAACTTCTGACGATGATGATTTTCGGGCTGCCCGGCAAAGCTCCGTCTCTCAATGACATCTACGAGATGAACGTGGCCGCTTGGCTCGGAACCAATGTCCACATCGTCAGATATGAAGACCTTATCCGCCATCTTAAAGAACTGGAGGGCAACGATGCCGACAGTTTCTTCAGCGGTCTGCTGGATGCCTGCGGCATTGACCGGCCGGATGACTGGCGCGAACGTATAAGGATCGGCTCTGACCGTGAACAAAGCGGCACGGCGCGCGAAAACCTGACGGGCATTGGCCTCGACTTTCCTGATGCGCTAGGCCCCCGCCATCAGGCCCTGGTCGATTATCAGGCCCCCGGCCTGCGGGCATTGCTCGGCTACACCTAGATACGAGGTAGAATTTCAACGTGCCACCAGCGCAAGAAACTATTTCCGCATTTCCTCTGCTGTCCGAGGCAGACGCCCTGATGCAGGAAGGCAAGCTGGAACAGGCTGCACAGCGTACAATGGCCCATCTGCGCCAGCACAAGAACGAACCACGCGGCCTTTCCCAACTGGGCACCATCGCGATGCAGCTTGGCGCGCTGGGGCAGGCAGAGCACTTCCTGCGCCTTGCCATGGCCAGCGGCGGTGGAACTTACGAGAACCGGCGGCACCTTGCTTCAGTGCTGAACCAGCAGGAGCGGCTCGAAGAAGCGCGACTGATGTTCGAAGCGCTGCTCAGAGAACGCAACGATCCTAATCTGGCCAGCATTCTTGCCCTGATCCTCGAAAAGCTGGGACGGATGCAGGAAGCCATGGAAATTCATGAGCGGCTGGTTCGTGACCATGGCCAGAACCCCTATTTCTGGATTTTCCTTGGCCGCAGCCAGCGCGCAGCAGGCAGGGTGGATGATGCCATTGCTTCGTTCCGCTCGGCCATTGCGAAGGATTCCGAATGCGGCGAGGCATGGTGGGGCCTTGCCAGCATCAAGCAGCGCATCCTGACCGACGAGGATATCGAGCAGATGCGCAAGGAAGTGGGCATAGCGATCGATCTTCGAAACAGTGCCCCGCTCCATTTCGCGCTTGCCCGCGCCCTGCACGATCGCGGTGATTTCGAGGAAGCCTTCAACCATTACACAGAAGGCAACCGCCAGCGCGCCGAAGACATCGGCTATGATGCCAGCGAACTGACAGCCGAAGTGGCCGAAGTGGAACGTTCAGTCGATGCCCGCTTCATCGCCAGTCTGACAAGGGATGCGGCGGCCAGCGATGTGCCGATATTCATTGTCAGCCTTCCCCGCTCCGGTTCGACCTTGCTGGAACAGATGCTCGGCAGCCATCCTGATATCGAACCTGCTGGCGAACTGCCCTATGTGCCCGCCATCCTGCGCGCAGTGATGGAAATGGCAACGCGCAGGGGCAAGGTCACCGTGCCGCAATTGATCGCTTCCATCCCGCCCGATCAAGCCGACGCGATGGGGCAGGATTATCTGCGGCGCGCAAAGCTGCACCGCAAGACGGACCGCCCCTATTTCATCGACAAACTGCCCCATAACTGGAGCAATATCCTCTTCATCCGGCGTATTTTGCCGCAAGCGAAGATCATCGATATCCGGAGGCCAGCGATGGACTGCTGCTTTTCCAACTTCACCCAGTCATTTTCCAGCGCCCACGCATCGTCCTTCGCTCTGGCGGATATTGGCCAGTGCTATTCCGATTATGTGCGCAACATGGCGCATCTCGATACCGTCGCGCCGGGCATGGTGCACCATGTCGATTACCGCAAACTGGTCGAAGATGCTGAAAACGAAGTGCGGCCCGCGCTGGAATATATCGGCCTTCCATGGGACCCGGCCGTGCTGGAATTTCACAAGAACAAGCGCGTTGTCCGCACCCCCAGCAGCGAACAGGTCCGCCGCCCGATCAACCGTGATGGTATGGGGACGTGGGAACCATATTCGCAGTGGCTTGGCCCGTTAAGGGATGCGCTGGGGCCGCTGGCCGACCTTTAAGCCGCCTGTTCCAAGGCAGCCCTACTCAGGTCGAAGCTTTGCTCAACCGCGCAAGCTGGTCTGGCGACAATTGCAGCTGCGCAGCGGCGATCACATCAGCCAGTTGTTCGCGCTTCGATACGCTTGCAATGGGCGCTGCGATGCCGGCCTGCGCGTTGAGCCATGCGAGTGCAATCTGCGTAAGGTTTGCCCCAGTTTCAGCGGCGACTTCATCCATCGCGGCCAGAACAGCCAGTCCTTCGTCACAGAAATAATCCGCTACACGGTAGGCACGGTTGCCCGCAATATCGGACTGTTCGCGGTATTTGCCGGTCAGAAAGCCCGATGCCAGCCCGAAATAGGGCAGCACAGCAATGCCGCGCGCCACGCACAGGTCCTGCAATGCACCTTCATAGGGGATCATCGAGCCCCTGCGCTGCGCCAGCCTTTCTTCGAACAGCCCACGCGCCACGAGGTTATATTCAGGCTGGAGCACTGTGTAAGGCGTGCCGATTTCCAGCGCCGAAGCCAGCCGTTCCGCCGTAAAATTGGACGCGCCGAGGCTGGCGATCTTACCGGCATCCAGCAATTTCCCGAAGGCGTCAGCCACGTCGCCTTGCGCGACATCGGCATCGTCCTGATGGGCATAATAAAGGTCGATCTGCTCGATACCGAGGCGAGCGAGCGATGCATCGCAGGCCGCCGCAATACGTTCCGGCACAAGCCCCTTGCCGCCCTCACCCGGCAGCATCCCCACCTTGGTGGCGATGCGGACCTTGTCCCTTTTGCCCGATGCTTTCAGCCACTGGCCGATGACATTTTCGGATTCGCCCCCCTTGTGCCCGTCAATCCACACCGAATAGACATCGGCAGTGTCGATCATGGAACCGCCCGCATCTACGAAGGCATCCAGAATGCGGAAGCTTTCCTGCAGGTCCGCGGTCCAGCCGAACACATTTCCGCCCAATACGATGCGCAGGCCGCCAAGGGCAGGATGCTCGTCGTTTCCATTACTCATGCCGTTTATCCTGCTTGATGTTGATTATGGGCGCATTACGGCCAAGTCGGGCCAGCCAGCGTTCGAATTCTGAAGAAACCATATAGGAAGTCGGACCCTGTGCAACGCTGCCATTGGCATCATGGTCCATCTGACTGTTCGGCCTCGCCGCCCGCCTGATTGATGCACAGCACACTGTCATCGCGCGCCAGACAGAACAGGCTCAATCCCGCGGTCTCTGCGCGTTGAACCGCCATGGATGTGGGCAGGGAGATAGTGGCCAGGGTCGTCGCACCGGCCCTGACGGATTTTTCGACGATTTCATAGGAACAGCGTGCGCTCGACAGGATAAAGCCTTCGGCGATCGGCAATGCGCCAGCGGCCATTGCGCCCACCAGCTTGTCCATCGCATTATGCCGCCCGACATCCTCTCTCGCGAGGATGATGGTTCCATCCGGTGCGGCGAAGGCTGCGACATGCGCAGCGCCGGTTCTGGCGTTGTCCGGCTGAAAATCCCTGATCTGACTGATGGCGTTGAACACGGCTTGTGCGCTGATAGCCCGATGCCCCGCAACCTGCGGAAGGGGCCGCGCCACTGCTTCGAGATTTTCGATGCCGCACAGGCCGCAAGACGATTCCGCGACGCGGGTTCGCACTCTTTCGGTCAACTGCTCCACCCCCAGCCCTGTAAGCATGGCCCTGACGATGGTCCCGCTTTCAACCTCTGCCACCTCAATCTGGCGGATGTCGGATGGCTGTTTCGCCAGACCTTCCGTCAGCGCAAACCCCCGCGCAAAATCCTCCAGATCGGCAGGGGATGCCATCATCACGGCATAGGAAAGACCATTGAATTCAAGCGCCACCGGTTCTTCACGCACCCATTCACGGGTAATTGCGCGGCGCGTACCATCGGCCCCGATTTCGACAGGGTCAGCCTGCGTCGGAATGGCCGGTCTCATGCGCATCGTTGAACCTTGTGGCACGGGTCTGGGATGGAGGTTCCTGACCTGCTGCCAGCATTTCCAGCGCCCCGCGCGCTTCGGGCGAGAATTCGCCACGCCCTTCTTCCAGCAATCTGAAAGCCGCGGCCTTCATTCGCGGGTCCCAGAACATGGTGATATGGTCAGCTGTTGCTGCGATGGCTGCTTCCTGCCCGTTCACTTCAAAATTGCGGGCGATCTGGTTGGCCATTCGGATGACGGATTCTTCGGTTCCGCTCATTCGGCCGGCTCCACCGCATCGCCTGCAATACGGCGCGAACGCTCCGTCAATTCGCCATATTCTTCCTGCCAGTCGGTCGGCCCGTTGGATGGCATGACCTGAACTGCCGTAACCTTGTATTCGGGGCAGTTGGTTGCCCAGTCGGAAAAGTCTGTCGTCACCACATTGGCCTGCGTGGCGGGATGGTGGAAAGTGGTATAGACGACGCCGGGTGCGACCCTGTCGGTGACCTTGACCCGCAATGTGGTTTCTCCTGTCCGGCTGGCAAGCCTGGTCCAGTCCCCGTCATTCAGCCCGCGGTTTTCTGCGTCTGTCGGGTGCATTTCCAGCACGTCTTCTGGGTGCCAGACCGTGTTTGCAGTGCGCCGGGTTTGCGCGCCGACATTATACTGGCTCAAAATACGGCCGGTGGTCAGCAGCAACGGAAAGCGAGGGCCTGTTTTTTCATCGGTCGGGACATAGTCCGTCACCACGAACTTGCCCTTGCCGCGCACAAAACCGTCCACATGCATAACTGGTGAGCCATCAGGATATTGATCGTTGACCGGCCATTGCAGAGAGCCGACCTGTTCCAGCCTGTCCCATGAAACTCCGGCAAAGCTGGGTGTCAGACGGGCAATTTCATCCATAATTTCAGACGGATGCGTATAGGTCCAGTCAAGCCCCATCGCATTGGCTAGCGCCTGTGTCACTTCCCAGTCTTCCAGCCCGTTGGCCGGTTCCATCACCTTGCGAACAGGCTGGATGCGCCGTTCCGCATTGGTGAAAGTGCCGTTCTTTTCGAGGAAAGTGGACCCCGGCAGGAAGACATGCGCGTAATTGGCCGTTTCGTTGAGGAACAGGTCATGGACAATGACCAGTTCCATTGCCGAAAGCCCTGCAGCGACATGCTGGGTGTTCGGGTCTGACTGGAGAATATCCTCGCCCTGGATATAAATGGCGCGGAAAGTGCCATCAATGGCTGCATCCAGCATATTGTTGATCCGCAGGCCCGGCTCCGGGTCAAGTTCCACGCCCCAATCGCGCGCAAACAGGTCGCGCGTTTCTTTGTCGGAAATATGCCGGTAGCCGGGCAATTCATGCGGGAAGCTGCCCATGTCGCAGGCACCCTGCACATTGTTCTGACCGCGCAGCGGGTTCACCCCCACGCCTTCGCGCCCGATATTGCCGGTGACCATGGCAAGATTGGCAATCGCCATCACGGTTGATGACCCTTGCGAATGTTCGGTGACACCAAGGCCGTAATAAATCGCGCCATTGCCGCCCGTGGCAAACAGCCGTGCGGCAGCGCGTAATTCGGTTGCGGGGACGCGGGTTACCGGTTCCAGCACTTCGGGGGCGTGTTTGGCATCGGCAACAAAGCGTGCCCAGTCTTCATATTCGTCCCAGTCGCAGCGGCTGCGGATAAAATCCTCGTCAGCCAGCCCTTCGGTCACGATGACGTGGGCCATTGCCGTCAGCACGGCAACATTTGTGCCGGGTTGCAGCGGCAAATGGTGCGCCGCCTCCACATGGGGAGAATGGACAAGATCGATCCGGCGGGGGTCAATCACGATCAGCTTCGCGCCTTGGCGCAGGCGGCGTTTCATGCGGGACGCGAATACCGGATGGCCATCGGTCGGGTTGGCCCCGATTACCAGAATAACATCCGACTGCATCACGCTGTCGAAATCCTGCGTGCCTGCACTGGTGCCGAAAGTTGTTTTCAGACCGTATCCGGTGGGCGAATGGCAGACGCGCGCGCAGGTATCGACATTATTGGCGCCAAACCCTGCACGAACCAGCTTTTGCACGAGGAAAGTTTCCTCGTTGGTGCATCTGCTCGAAGTGATGCCGCCCAGCGCCCGCGCACCATGTTCCTGCTTGATGGAATTAAGCTTACCCGCCGCAAAGCCGAGCGCTTCTTCCCATGAAACCTGGCGCCAAGGTTCGTCGATGCTGGTCCGCACCATCGGGCTGGTGATCCGGTCCTGATGGTTGGCATAGCCCCAGGCAAAACGGCCTTTGACGCAGCTATGGCCGCGATTGGCCTTGCCGTCCTTCCACGGCACCATGCGCACCAACTGCTGTCCCCGCATTTCCGCGCGGAAAGTGCAGCCCACACCGCAATATGCGCAAGTGGTGACCACGCTGCGTTCCGGCTTGCCGATGGCCTTGACCGATTTTTCCTGCAGGGTCGCGGTCGGACATGCCTGAACGCAGGCGCCGCAGCTGACACATTCGGACGAGAGGAAATCATCCTCCTGCGTGCCGGCGCTGACCTTGGATTCAAAGCCCCTGCCCGTGATGGTAAGAGCAAAAGTGCCTTGCACTTCATCACAGGCACGCACGCAGCGCGAACAGGCGATGCATTTGCTCGGGTCAAAATCGAAATAGGGATTGGAACCATCGGTTGCCAGCGCAAGGTGATTGTCACCTTCATAGCCATAGCGCACATCGCGCAGGCCCACTGCTGCTGCCTGGTCCTGCAATTCGCAGTCATTATTGGCCGAACAGGTCAGGCAATCCAGCGGGTGATCGGAAATATAGAGTTCCATCACACCCCGCCGCAACTTTTCCAGCCGCGGCGTCTGGGTCTTTACCACCATACCTTCTGCAACCGGCGTGGTGCAGCTGGCTGGCGTGCCGCGCGCGCCATCAATTTCCACCAGGCACAGCCTGCAGGAACCAAACGCCTTCAGATTATCCGTGGCGCACAATTTGGGAATGGATGCATCGATCTGCGCGGCTGCACGCATCACACTGGTTCCTGCTGGCACGCTCACCATCCGGCCATCGACAGTGAGGGTGACGATGATCCCGGATTTGACCTCAGGCGTGCCAAGGTCTGTCTGGCGTTCATAACTCATGGCGTGCCTCCGCCGCGGCAAGGTCTGCCGGCGTGTTGATATTATCAGGTTTACGCAGAAGTTTCACCTCGCGCGCGCCAATCGCTTGCGCAAAGGCGCGCATGGAATGACTGCCTTCGCTGCGCAAAATCCGTTCGATCACCGGCGCCGCGGAAACTGGCCAAATGCCCACAACCGGCTGGTCCGCCAGAAAAGCAGGCGCAGGATCAAGCAGCTCGGGCAAATTCTCCGGCAGCCCCAGCGCATCCACCGCGCAGCTCAGCACGCTGTCATAACCTTCATCCTG
>JAHEAX010000053.1 GCA_024642525.1 Erythrobacteraceae bacterium
TGGCGGCTAAAGGCGCAGGCGTCTAACCTTCACTGCGAACATCAGGATTCTGAAAAGTGTTGAGCCGGCCACACGGTGATGTGCAGCCGGCCCGAACTGGGGTGCTCCATTGTCAGGAAGCAGCGTTCGCAGCGCTGTTTAGCGGCAGCGTGGATGCGTCTGGATGTCAGTCGCATTTTCCAGTCGCCCATTGGCAACGATGGCCTGGATGCACTGCCTCGATGCAGCGCGCCACTGAATGCTGTAGCGGCCCGTGCCAGAGGTAAAATTATCAACCTGGACGAAGCCGCGGCGGCTCAGTTCATCCATGGCACCGGCTGCGCGGCTTCCTATAAGGTCCTGAAAGGCAGCAGGCTGGCTGTAACCCCAGTCAGGTCCAGAATTTCCACCACTGTGGCCCACGGGGCGAAGATAGCGATCGCGCGCCCAGCCCTTGTTCCGGCCATTGGTGTTTGCGACTTCGCACCAGCTTTCGCCTTCGTAATTGTCGCAGCCATAGTTGCGCAGGATCGACCCTTCACGAACCTGCCGGCGGACACGGGCAGTCTTGGACGGGTTCGCGAAGATGCGGGCCGAGCCGGACTGCACGCCATAAACTTCCACGTCCTGATAGGCGTCAGGCCGATCTTTCGATTTGCGCGAAAGAAGAATGGCGCCAAGCGCTGCGGCACCAATCGCAGCTGCAGCAATCGCTGCGCCATTGCCGGAACTTTTCTGGTTGCAATCGCTATGCGAGGCATCGGTGATGGAGGTGTAGCGACCATCATAGGTATCCACCCGGACGCAATCCTTGTCGCCCGCATCCCAGTAGAAGCTTACTTTGGTATCTCCGCCCTCAACTTTGCCCGTCACATATTCAAACCCACGTGACTGAAGTTCGGTTTCGCCGCCTGCGGCCCTGGCACCCACGAGATAGGAAAGATCCTTGGCTTTTTCTGCCATCGCGGGGGTAATCGCCAATGCCAAGGCGGCAGATGTCAGCATTGTCTTTGTAACGTACGAGCTTCTCATAATTCCCACTCCGAACACGTGATGCCACTTACCTTAGTATGTCCCAATCATGTGAAGCGAGCAAGAAGCGCAGGCACGCAATGCAATGAAGCCGCCCGTTTGGGCGTCTTCAGAAAGAGAAATTTACTATTACAAATAATATGTTGTAATCCGGAGAAGAAGCTCTCTGAATTGGCTGAATCCAATCAATCCAGTTTTTCTAGCCAGTCCACCAGCAGGCTGTTGCAGTCGTCTGCTCTTTCTTGTTGGGTCCAGTGCCCGCATCCCTCGAGCAGGTGTACGCCGCGAAGATCGGGAAGCAGTTCATGCAATTTTGCCAACGGTTCCGGCCCGGCAAGGCGCGTGGCAAGATCGCGGGTGCCGCCGATAAACAGGCTGGGCTGCGTTATCGTATGACTGGCAAGCGAAGTCAGCATGGCATGATCACGTTGCTGGTTGCGATAGCGGTTCAGCGGCCCGCGAAAGCCCGAACGGGCGAATTGAGACGCAAGATATTCGACATCGGCTTCGTCCAGCCAGCCAAGCGGCATCGAAGGCTCTGGCAAGCCCTTCAACAACCCGTCTCCAGGCTTCTTGTCAGTGGGCCAGGTGCCTTCCGGCGCATCACCTGAAAGCGAATAGTAAAACCGGCGGATGGTCGCTGCCGGGTCGGCTTCCAGTTCCGCTTCTGCCGTGCCTTCGCTCTGAAAATCCACCACGTAGAAATAGCGGCCGCGCCGGGTAAAGAACCGGTCCTGCAACACGTCCGATGGTTCCTCTGCCGGTGCAGCATGGGGGACAGACAGCCCTGCGACGGCGCGAAACCTGTCGGGGTGGAGCAATGCGCTGGTCCAGGCAATTGGCGCGCCCCAGTCATGGCCTATGATCACGGCTTGCTCGCCAGGGGCCAGGGCCGATGCCAGTGCCGCCATGTCGCCCGCCAGCGCAGCCAATGTATATTTTTCTATTTCGTCCGGCGATGAAGACTCGCCATAGCCGCGCACGTCAGGTGCCACCACGCGCCAGCCCGCCTTGGCCAGTGCGGGCATCTGGCTGCGCCAGCTATACCAGCTTTCAGGAAAGCCGTGGACGAGGATGACAAGCGGGCCTTCACCCATTTCAGCATAGCGCAGCGTGATGCCCGGCGCAGTTTCAACCGTACCGAATTGGACCTGATCGAGTATATCCATTCAACCTCGTAAAGAAGCGGCGCGCCCCCGCCAGAATGCAACTGCTTTGCTGCCTTTGGTTGACGAACGCGCGCAGCGGATTGGTTGATAGAACCTTTGTCGGTGATCGTTCCTGCGTCAAGCAACGTCGCATGCCCCATGCGACGGAGACGCTTACGGAAGGAATACGTGCCTGATCATCAGACTTGATGAATATTGGTGAGGGGGCATAAGTCACCACATGGATCTGCAATTCGACGAACAGCAAAAACTGCTCCAGCAATCGCTGACGCGTTACCTTGAGAAACAACTGCCCTTTGAAAAGCGGCGCGAATTGCGAACGTCGGGCGATTTCCTGGCGTTCTGGAAAGAACTCGACCGCGAATTAGGAATCGGCGGCGCTGGCCTGCCGGAAGGCGTGGGCGGTTATGGCGGCGGCACAGAAGCAGAAATGATCGTCGCATCATCGCTGGGCAGGGCGCTCGCGGTCACGCCCTATGTCGTGTCCAATGTCCTGTCCGCATCGCTGCTGGCTGATTTGGACCGGTCCGATATGGCCGAGGCCATCGCGAGCGGCGACCAACTGACCATCGCTTGCGTGGAAGAGCCGCAGACGCGGGGCGATATTGCGCGTATTGAAACGAGAGCCGAGGCGGTTGACGGTGGCTGGAAGCTGACCGGGACCAAAATTGCTGTCGACTTTGCAGGGGATGCGGATTTCCTGCTCGTTCCAGCCCGCATTTCTGACGGTGAATTTGCCCTGTTCGTGCTCGGCCGCGAGCAATTTGCGCCTGCGCTAAAGCACTACCGCCTGATTGACGACACGCCGTCAGCCGACCTTCTGCTTGATGGATTACAGACCCCGCATGATGCCGTGATTGG
>JAHEAX010000054.1 GCA_024642525.1 Erythrobacteraceae bacterium
GGGCGGCTCGACCCCCGGGTGGACCTCGTGATATCGGGCCATACGCACCGCGCCTATGTGTGCGACTATTCCTCGATCGATCCGTCCCGCAAATTCCTCGTCACCAGCGCCGGCTATGGGGGTTCCTTGCTGACCGACATTGCCCTGACGGTGGATCTCGCCCGCAATGATGTGGTCGCGGTCAGCGCGGACAATGTCGTTGTGCAGAGCCAGGGGCGTGATCGTGAAGGCAATCCTGTCGCGCCGAACCCGGCCTTCCGGCAGTTCGCCGCCGATCCTGAAATTGCTGCCTATGTCAGTTCCTATGTCGAGGCATCACGCACAGCATCCCGCCGTCCGGTGGGCAAACTGAGCGGCAGCGCGGCTGATCCCGGCCCGGCGACCGAAGAAACAAAGTTGGGCAATCTCATCGCCGATGCGCAATTGTTCGCGACACGGGGGGAAGGCGCGCAGATTGCGTTCATGAACAATTCGGGCGTGCGCACGCCTTTGAATGCCGCGCCTGATGGCACCGTTACCTATGGCGATATCTATTCCGTCCAGCCCTTCGGCAATACGCTCATCATCAAGACCTTTACCGGCGCGCAATTGCTGGCGCTGTTGGAACAGCAGTTCGACGATGAAGGGTTCGCCCAGACCTTCTCGGCGTCCGAAGGCTTTTCGATGAGCTATGACATGCGCCGCCCATCGGGCAGCAGGCTGGTCAGTGCCGCGCTGAACGGAAAGCCGATTGATCCGGCGGCGACCTACCGCATTACGATGAACAGCTTCCTTGCCGCAGGCGGGGATGGTTTCACCGTCTTCAACGATGGGACCGACGTGGTGACTGGGCCGGTCGATCTCGACGGGATGGAAGAATATCTTCGCGCAGTGCCAATGCGCCAATTGCCAGATACAGGCCGCGTCACCGAGATAAAGTGACATGCGCCCCCGCATGAAAAACCCCGCCTGCAGTCATGCTGCGGGCGGGGTTTTTCGTGGCTGGCGTTTGCGGGCCCTGCCGGTCAGTTGGGCATGACAGCCGTAGCAGAGCGGAAATACGCCTGGTCGGCCGTCATGTCGCCCGTGGTCGGCGTGTTTTCATCCGCCAGCTTGTAAATCGCGCCATCGGCAATGGCATAGACCTGCTTGTTTGCGCCGGTGCCGATAAGGATGCGGCTGTTGTCGCTATACCAATTATAGGTGCCGGTCGTTTCCACGCCGTTTTCATCCCGCGCGTTGTAGGTATCGTCCGCATTGAGCGTGATGGACCGCGTGCGCCCGTCTGCCATGCGCTGGTCATATGTGCCGGCGAAATTCACCGAACTGCGTGCGTCCACGGCAACAGCTGGAAATTCGGTGGGGACATTGATGTTGGCAGGGGCGACAATGTCGCCGCCAGTGGCCTGTTCATCCACCTTCGTATTGTCGCCGCAGGCCGAAATGGCGAGGGCAAGCGGGGCGGTGAGGGCAAGTTTGATTGAATTGCGCACGGTATTCTCCTGTTCGTTACCCCACCAACGGACAGGAACGGCGGAAGTTTCAGGATTCGTGAATTCGTCCCTTCCGCCTCATGCTTTTCTGCGCGGCGGCATGGGGAGAAATGCCGAGGTTCGCTGCTTGTAATTTTCATATTCGGGGCGGGTTTTCTTCATGCCCTTTTCAAGCAGCGCCGCGCCAGACCATTTGGTCAGTGTAAATGTGAGGAACAACGGCCCGATCACAGTCCACAAGGCGACATTGCTGCCGGTCTGCGCCGCCACCAGCCAGATGCCCCACCATGCGCAGGCATCACCGAAATAATTGGGGTGTCGGGTATAGCGCCACAGGCCCGTGTCGAGCACCTTGCCCTTGTTGGCCGGGTCCGCCTTGAAGCGGGACAACTGCCAGTCACCAACCCATTCGAAGAAGATGCCGACCAGATATATGGCAACACCTGCCACTATAAGCGGCTGAACGGCCAGCGATCCCAGGTCAACCTGACCGGCAGCAATGATGCCCATTTGCGCAGGCAGGCAGACCAGAAACAGCAGCACGGCCTGCCCGAGAAACACCTTGGTCAGCGCGGCGAATGCAAAGCGGCCCTTTTCGCGGTCCTTGCGCAGCATCCGTTCATAGCGCTGGTCTTCCCCTTCGTGCGACCAGCGTCGCAGGAGATAAAGGCCGAGCCGGAAACCCCATGCCGCTGCCATGGCCATGATCAACGTCGCCAGAGTTCCGCGCCCATCGACCTGAAGCCAACTGGTGATGGCCAGCACCCCCATGCCCGCGCCCCAGAACGAATCGATGAACGACACGTCGTTTATCCTGACGGAAATGCCCCACAGGATAATTACGAGTGCGAGCAATATCGCCGCATTGACGAGCAGAATGTCAGTCATCATTTTCCCCCTTCAATCGTTCCGCCTGCGCTTCCAGCCGTTTGTAGCGCGGTTCATCCGGCACTTTGGAACGCATATATTCAGCGATCCTCGCCAAATCGGCCGCATAGTCCCCTGTCGGCATCATCGGTGGACCAAAGCCCAGCACCATAGTCTTGTTATTGACCCAGGCAGGCACGATCGGAACGCCGGCAGCCTGCGCGATATGATAAAAGCCAGACCGCCATTCACCATCGGAGCCGCGCGTCCCCTCGGCGGCAATCACCAGCGCGAGTTCGTCCCTGCGGCCAAATTCTGCGGCAATCTGGTCGACATAATTGGCCCGTTTCGACCGGTCGACCGGGATGCCGCCCATATCCAGCATGAACCGGGTCATCGGCCATTTGAAAAGGGTGTTCTTGCCCATGAAACTTGGGCGAATGCCCAGTTCTGCCGTCGCCCCTACAAAGAAGACGAAATCCCAGTTGGACGTATGGGGGGCGCCGGCAATCACGAATTTGCGCGTTTCGGGAAGGCCGCCGTCCAGCTTCCACCCCTTCCAGCGGTAAAGCCACAGGATGATCCACCGCACGAAGCGCGACAACA
>JAHEAX010000028.1:0-2202 GCA_024642525.1 Erythrobacteraceae bacterium
TGTCCCAGTCCACTTCCTGCGCCGGGGCTTCCTGCGCCATGGCCAGCGCGAATATCAAAGTAAGCATGGGATGTGTCCTAGAATGCGACCTGCGCTGACACGAAAGTGCCGCGCTGGTTCTTGAATGTGGCGATGGAGCCGAGATCGGCATAGGCGGCCGTCAGCGTCAGATTGTCTGTCACTGCATAGGCAGCGAACAGGTCCATCCAGTCATCTTCGCCCAGCCCCAGCGCATCCGGCTTGGTGCGAAATTCTGCGCCGATGACCGCGCGGCGCGATAGCTGATAGGCCATGGAACCTTCGAACTGCAGATCGTAATTCCGGTCTTCGCCTGTGCCAAAGCCCAATAGACCGGTCTGGTTGGCATTGGTATAGCGTGCCGCTGCTGAAACCAGCAGGCTGTGAGACAGGAAAAGTTTGGTCGCGCTCAGCGTGACATCGGTGCCGTTTTCGCTTCTGGCGCCGACGGCCTTGGCAACAACGCCGTCAAGATTGCGCTTGTGTTGCACGCCAAGGCTGATTTGCGGCAGCAAGGGATCGCCATAGACAAGATCGCCCGCCAGCCGGACCTTTGCGCTGTAAACATCCTGGTTGAGCGTGTATCCGCGCCCTAGGCCCAGTGCGGCGCCCACATCGCGCGTGTCGAAATTCTGCCTTGCGTAGGAAAGCTCCACCCGGTTGGCGATGCCCATTGCGATGCCATGGCTCTGCCAGCCAAAATCGGGCAATTCGATGATCGTGACATGGCCCGTCAGCCCGATGCCATTGTCGGCCTCAAGACCATTAATGCTCGACCACGTAGAAATACCGCCTCCGCTGGGACCTTCGATGGTGCTGGTTGCATTGGTCAGCACCAGTTTCCCGCCAGGCAGCAAATCGCCGTCTTGCGCTGATACCTGAACCGGAAAGATGAAAGCGCCGAGGCTAAGCGCCGCGATTATAAGGGATTTGCTCATAGGCGGCGTTTCGCATTGCTTGGTTAATTTGGTGCTAATTATTAAGGGCGGCTCGCGGTGGGCTTTGTTAAGGGTTTCCTCCTATTGCCGCTGCATTGTGAAACGAATCCTCGCGGCCTTAACCCTGTTCTGCCTTGCCTTTCCCACTGCAACCTCGTGGGCTGCGGGCGGTTCTGCTGTACGTATCCAGCTGGTCGATGCCAGCGGCGTGCCGGTTCGCGATGCAGTGGTCGAAATCGAACCGGCGAGCGGTTCCGCCGGACCGTTCCGCTTTCCGGGCCGCGCAGCCATGGCGCAAAAAGACCTGACTTTCACACCCGGCACACTGGTCGTGGCCAAGGGAAGCACTGTCGCCTTCCCCAATCTCGACCGCGTTCGCCACAGTATCTACAGTTTTTCCAAGGCGGCGCGTTTCGAATTTGATCTTTACGGACGTGACCAGACGCGCAGCCGCGCCTTCCCCATCGCAGGGTCGGTCGCGCTGGGCTGCAATATCCATGACGATATGCGCGGCTATATCCGCGTGGTCGAAACGCCATTTTCCGGCAAGACCGACCATAATGGCATCATGACGGTGTCCGGCGTGCCCAATGGCTCAGCCAAAATCACCCTGTGGCATCCGCGCCTGCGTGCGCCCGGCAATGAAACCGCCAGCAATGTTGTCATTTCGGGCAACCTCTCCAGAAAATTCACGGTATCCTTGAAATGATCGGTGGAATTACCGGCATGGACAGTTTCCGCTTCGGCACGCTGAGGCAGCGGATCGCTGTTCTTTACGCCGCGCTGTTTGCGGCCGTTCTGGCCGTGATAATGGTCATTGTCGGGCAGTCGATTGCCCGTTTCGGGGAAACCAGCGCCACACGTGACCTGGCAGCGAATGCCCGCGTGTTTGACGAAATTCTCGACCTGCGTGCGCGCCAGATGCGCGGTGCATCCGATGTTCTGTCGCATGATTTCGGCTTCCGCGAAGCTGTCGCGACTGATGACAGGGCAACCATCGCCAGCGCGCTCGACAGCCTGCGGGACAGGTCGCGCAGCAGCGCTGCATTCGTCGTCGGCTATGACGGGTCGATCGTTGGTTCAACAGGCGATGTCCTGCCTGATGGAACCAGCCTCTGGGGCCCGCTGGACGAAGGCGCCGAACAGGGCGTTATCCGCCTCGGCGACGAAGTGGCGCTTGCTGCTGCATCACCTATCGAAGTGCCCGATCTGGTCGGCTGGCTGGTTGTGACCCAGCCGCTCGACA
>JAHEAX010000028.1:2302-10904 GCA_024642525.1 Erythrobacteraceae bacterium
CGCCGCAAGGAAACCGAGCGCCTGATGGTCATCTACGTCGATCTCGACGATTTCAAGGTGGTCAACGATACGCTTGGCCACCCGGCCGGTGACACGCTGCTGCGCAATGTGGCCGATCACCTGATGGCCGAACTCAAGGATGCGACGATTGCGCGGCTGGGCGGCGACGAATTTGCCATCCTTATCGACGGGGTGGATTCAGACGACAGTCTGGCTGCAATCGCCCGCAAGGTGCAGGCCTGCTTCATGCGCCATGTCATGATCGACGGTCAGCAAGCCGATTGTTCGGCCAGCATTGGCATCGCAGTCGCCCCGGGTGACGGCACAGACGGCAATACGCTGATGAAGCACGCTGACCTGGCGCTTTACCGTGCCAAACGCGAAGGCAAGTCCGGACATCATTTCTTCGAACCATCGCTCGACGAACAGGCGCGTATCCGTCGGCAGATGGAACTCGACCTGCGCCGCGCCATCCGTGAAGGCGAATTCGAACTCTATTTCCAGCCGCTCTACAGCCTGACAGAGGAAAAGCTGAAGGGCTTCGAGGCGCTGATCCGCTGGCAGCACCCGGAACACGGCCAGATCAGCCCGCTGGAATTCATCCCGCTGGCCGAAGAAACCGGCCTTATCCTGCCTATCGGTGAATGGGTGGTGCGCGAAGCCTGCCATCAGGCCAGCATGTGGAGCGATGACTTGTCGGTTGCGGTCAATGTTTCGCCCAAACAGTTCGTCTCGCCCGATCTCACGGGAAAAATCCTTCAGGCAATCGCATCATCGGGAATATCGCCGCAAAGGCTCGAACTGGAAATTACCGAAAGCATTTTCATCGCCAATGTCGAAAAGACGATGGCAACGCTCTACAGCCTGCGCGAACTGGGAGTGAAAATCGCGCTGGATGATTTCGGCACCGGCTATTCATCCCTCAGCTATCTGCGATCCTTTCCCTTCGACAAGGTCAAGATTGACCGGTCCTTTGTGACCGATCTGGCAAATGGCGGAAATGGCCATGCAATCATTCGCGCCATCACCACCCTTGCCGATGCGCTGGGCATGGAAACGCTGGCCGAAGGGGTCGAGGAATTCGACCAGCTGGACATCCTGCGCCGCGAAGGGTGCCGCAACGTGCAGGGCTTCCTGCTGAGCAAGCCTCTATCTGCACAAAACGTCCGTGAATGGATGCAGAGCGACGAAAAGCTCAAATTTGGTAGCCAGGCAGCCTGAACCCACCCCACCCGATGGGCACGGCGGGGCGAAGTCCGTGCGTTCAGTTCTTAAGAATGCCGGGCAACCGCAGGCCTTTTTCGCGGGCGCAATCAACTGCATCTTCATAGCCTGCATCGGCATGGCGCATCACGCCTGTCGCCGGGTCGTTCCACAGCACACGTTCCAGCCTGCGTGCAGCATCTTCTGTGCCGTCAGCGACAATCACCATGCCTGCATGTTGGGAAAAGCCCATGCCAACGCCGCCGCCGTGATGCAGGCTGACCCAGGTCGCGCCCGATGCCGTGTTGAGCAGCGCATTCAGCAGCGGCCAGTCACTGACTGCGTCTGAACCGTCCTTCATCGCTTCTGTTTCTCGGTTCGGGCTAGCCACCGACCCGCTGTCGAGATGGTCGCGGCCGATCACGACGGGTGCCTTCAGCTCGCCATTGGCGACCATTTCGTTGAAGGCGAGGCCGAGACGATGGCGATCCCCCAACCCGACCCAGCAGATGCGTGCCGGAAGCCCTTGAAAAGCGATCCGATCTCGCGCCATGTCCAGCCAGTTGTGCAGGTGATGGTTGTCAGGCAGCAGTTCCTTCACCTTTGCGTCCGTCTTGTAGATATCGTCCGGGTCGCCAGACAGGGCGGCCCAGCGAAATGGCCCGACACCGCGGCAGAACAAGGGGCGGATATAGGCTGGAACAAAGCCGGGGAAGGCAAAGGCATTTTCCAGCCCTTCTTCCAGCGCGACCTGCCTTATGTTGTTGCCATAATCGAGGGTCGGCACACCGGTATTCCAGAAGGCCAGCATGGCTTCGACCTGCTTGCGCATCGAAGCACGGGCAGCCTTTTCCACCGCCTTGGGGTCGCTTTCACGCTTTTCGCGCCATTCGCCCATCGTCCATCCTTCGGGAAGATAGCCATTGATGGGGTCGTGCGCCGATGTCTGGTCAGTGACGATATCGGGCCGCACCCCGCGCTTCACCAGTTCAGGGAAGATTTCGGCAGCATTGCCAACCAGGCCGACCGACTTGGCATCGCCCGCAGCCGTCCAGCGCTCGATCATGGCCAGCGCTTCATCCACGGTCTCGGCTTTTTCGTCGAGATACCGGGTGCGCAAACGGAAATCGATGCTTTCAGGATTGCATTCGACTGCAAGGCAGCAGGCACCTGCCATCACTGCCGCCAGCGGCTGGGCGCCGCCCATCCCGCCAAGACCGCCAGTAAGGATCCATTTGCCAGTAAGATTGCCGCCATAATGCTTGCGGCCAGCCTCCACGAAGGTTTCGTAAGTGCCCTGCACGATGCCTTGCGTGCCGATGTAAATCCACGAACCGGCAGTCATCTGGCCATACATCATCAGGCCTTTTTTATCGAGTTCGTTGAAGTGATCCCAGTTCGCCCAATGGGGGACGATGTTGGAATTGGCGATGAGCACACGCGGCGCATCGCAATGGGTGCGGAACACGCCAACCGGCTTGCCTGACTGGACCAGCAGCGTCTCGTCATCCGAAAGGGTTTTCAGGCTGGCAAGGATCTGGTCGAAATCGTCCCATGTCCGCGCTGCGCGGCCAATGCCGCCATACACCACCAGATCGTCCGGGTTTTCGGCCACTTCGCGATCAAGGTTGTTCTGGATCATGCGGAACGGCGCTTCGGTCTGCCAGCTGCCGCAGGTCAGGTCCGGGCCGGTGGGGCTCTTCACATCGCGGACGTTCCTGATCGGGTGGTTCATGCCAATTCTCCAAAGGTTGCGCGGATGCCGGCGAAGACCCGTGCTAGGGCTTCGCGCAGTCGCGCTGATTTTTCGTGTGAAAGGGTAAAAGGTGCCTGCTCGGTCTCGAGATAGGCGCTCTGGGCAACTTCCATCTGGATGCAGTGAATGCCCTCTGCCGGATTGCCGTAATGCCGCGTGGTCCAGCCGCCCTTGAAGCGGGCATTGGTCACCGATGTGAAAGCAGCCGCATCGCGGCAAGCGGTGGTGACAGCCTGTTCCACCCGCGGGGCGCAGGATGCACCGGAGTTCGTTCCGATATTCAGGTCGGGCAGCGTGCCTTCGAACAGCCACGGAATTGTCGAACGGATCGAATGGCAATCGTAAAGCACCGCAAACCCGTGCTGCGCCTTCGCCCGCGAAATCTCGCCTTTGAGGGCATCGTGATAGGGCGCGTGGAACAGCTTTGTCCGCCGCTGCACTTCTGTATCCTCAGGCGGTTTTTTCCAGATCGGGCAACCGTCAAAATCCTGCAATGGAACAAGCGAGGTAGTGTTCTGGCCGGGATAGAGAGAGCCGCCATCGGGCGATCTGTTTGCGTCGATCACATAGCGATTGAAATTCGCCCGCACGATTGTGGCATCGGGCACCAGCCCTTCGTAAAGTTCCGGGATATGCCAGTCGGTATCGGCAAGTCCGCGCGCATCGCCTGTCAGGTTCGCAAAGATGTCGGATGGCACGAAGATGCCGGAATGCGGCTGGGCAAGAATGATTGGCCCCTCGCCCCGGATAAGTGTGACAGGCTTCACGCCATTGCCTCGCCAATGGTCGCGCCCTCGATTTCTGGCGCAAGCGGGGCTGATGCACAAAGCGTGGCCATGGAGGCAATGTCGCCGTCAACCTGCCGGTCCTGATCGAGACGGGGCGAAACATCGCGGATGCGGCCAATAACCTGTCTGAGCGCATCACTGGTCTGCAACGGTGCGCGATATTCAATCCCCTGCGCAGCGGACATCGCCTCTATGCCGATGATAGCGGACAGGTTCTCGTTCATTTCCAGAAGTCGCCGCCCTGCATGGCAAGCCATCGAGACATGGTCTTCCTGGTTTGCCGAGGTTGGCGTGGAATCTACCGTGCGCGGGTTTGCCAGCGCCCGGTTCTCGCTCATGATCGCTGCCGAAGTCACTTCGGCAATCATCAGGCCGGACTGGAGGCCGGGGTTGGCAGACAGGAAGGCGGGCAAACCGAAACTGAGCGATGGATCAACCAGAAGCGCAATGCGGCGCTGCGAAATACTGCCGACTTCGGACACCGCAAGCGCGATCGCATCTGCGGCAAGGCCAACCGGCTCTGCATGGAAATTGCCGCCAGACACCACTTCGCCGTCCGACAGGACCAGCGGATTGTCGGTCACCGCATTGGCCTCGATGCGCAGGACTTCGCCTGCATGGCGCAACTGGTCGAGACAGGCACCGACGACTTGCGGGGCGCAGCGCAGGCAATAAGGGTCCTGCACCCGCAAATCATCACCGCGGTGGCTTTCGCGAATTTCCGAACCGGCGAGCATTCCGCGCACGATCCTGGCCGCATCTACCTGCCCCCGATGGCCGCGCGATGTGTGGATCTCGTCACGAAAGGGCGTGGATGATCCCATCGCCGCATCGATAGAAAGGGCAGTTGTAACCAGCGAATTGATCGAAAGCTGCCAGGCATCGAACAGCCCGACCAGCGCGAAGGCGGTGGAAACCTGCGTGCCATTCAGCAGCGCAAGGCCTTCCTTCGCCTGAAGCACCACAGGATCAATGCCCGCTTCCTGCATCGCACGGCCCGCTGGCATACGGACGCCCTTATAGAATGCCTCCCCCTCGCCAATCAGCACGGCTGCGACATGGGCGAGCGGCGCCAGATCGCCCGAGGCGCCGACCGAGCCCTTTTCAGGCACAACAGGGATGACATCGCTTGCCACCATCTGCTGCAGGCGTTCGATCACCAGGGGACGAACGGCAGAAGCGCCGCGGCCGAGCGAAATGCATTTGAGCGCGATCACCAGCCGCACCACATTGGCAGGCATCGGTTTGCCGAAGCCTGCACTATGCGACAGGACGATGTTGCGCTGCAGGGTTGCAAGATCAGCGTCGGGAATGCGCACGCTGGCCAGTTTCCCGAAACCGGTATTGACCCCGTATAATGCCTCACCTTTGGCAACTGCTGCTTCAAGACGGCCCACGGCCGCCTCCACGCCCCGCATCGCGCCTACCGAGACACGGAAGTGCGAACCGCTGCGGAACAGCGCCTCCAGCTGCGCCATGCTGACATTGCCCGGCGACAGTTCAACGCTCATGATATTCTCCGTGGATGATCCGTCCGCGCAGTAAGTCGCCGCCGATCCAGTAACTCAGAAAATCGGGACACTTGGTATCCCACACCGCAAATTCGGCTCGCTTGCCCGCCGCTATTGATCCATATTCGTCCGACAGCCCCAATGCCGCTGCAGCATGGCACGTCGCACCGGCCAGGGCTTCTTCCGGCGTCAGGCGAAACAGAGTGCAGCTCATAACCATGGCGAGGCGCAGCGAAGACATCGGCGAACTGCCTGGGTTGCAATCGCTCGCCACTGCCATTGGCACGCGGTTTGCGCGCAGCGCCGAAATTGGCGGCAATCTGGTTTCGCGCAGTGTGAAAAACGCACCGGGCAGCAGCACCGCGACAGTGCCAGCCTTGGCAAGATGCGGCACATCTTCATCGGCGAGAAACTCGAGATGATCAGCTGAAAGCGCGCCAAATTCGGCAGCCAGAACTGCGCCTTTGAGGTCGCTCAACTGTTCTGCATGGAGCTTTACCGGAAGGCCAAGTTCGCGGGCGACTTCGAACACGCGGCGGATTTGAGCAGGCGTAAAGCCGATACCTTCGCAGAATCCGTCGACCGCATCTACCAGCCCTTCTGCATGGGCCCGCTTCAACCCTGCGATGACGACTTCTTCGACATAGGCATCAGGCGTGTCTGCATATTCGGGCGGCAATGCATGGGCCGCCAGCCATGTCGTGACGATACGGATAGGACGATGGTTTTCGATTCTGCGCGCAACCCGCAGCATCCGCATTTCCTGCTCCACCGACAGGCCATAGCCGGACTTGATTTCGATAACCGCCACGCCGTCCGCGATTAAATCATCCACCCGGCGCAGTGCTGCATTCAGCAGTTCTTCGTTGCTTGCATCGCGCGTGGCGCTGACGGTTGAGCGGATGCCGCCACCCTGGCGGGCGATTTCCTCGTAACTTGCCCCGCCGAGGCGCAGCGCAAATTCTCGCGCGCGATCCCCGCCAAAGACAAGATGACTGTGGCATTCAACCAGTGCCGGGGTCACCAATGCTCCCCCAAGATCGGTGCAAGGCAGTTTGGCGAGTTCTGCAGGCAAGTTCGGTGCCTCGCCCACCCAGGCAACCATCCCGTCCTGCACGGCAATGGCGGCATTTTCGATCAAACCATATGTCGCCCCGTCAGCCAGCGTGGCGGCTGTGCAACCGGTGAAGACTTGATCGCCCATGGACTTGCGCACCCTTCCCATTCATGATTATGTATGCACATATTATGAAAAAGGCGCAACCGGAAATGAGCAGCAAGATATCGGCGCGGCGAATCCTCACTTCCGAAGGGTGGCTGGAAAACGGCGTGCTCCACTGGGATGCCGCCGGTTTCATCACCGAGATATCCGGCGCGGGGTTTGATGCGCAAAGCGCAGTGGGCACGGTTCTGCCGGGGCTCGGCAATGTCCATACGCACAGCTTCCAGCGCGCCATGGCAGGCCTGGCTGAACGGCGGGGGCCGTCCGGTTCCGATGATTTCTGGACCTGGCGAAAGGTAATGTACCGCTTTCTCGAAGTGCTGACGCCCGACCATGTCGAGGCGATAGCAGCACAGGTCCAGATGGAGATGGCCCAGGCCGGCTACACTGCCTCTGCCGAATTTCACTATCTGCATCACCAGCCGGGCGGCGTAGTCTATGCCGACCATGCCGAGACTTCGCGCAGGATCCTTGCCGCCAGCCTGGAAAGCGGCATCGGGCTGACGCATCTTCCCGTGCTTTATACCCACGGCGCATTTGACCGGCGGCCACTTGGCGGGGGCCAATTGCGCTTCGGCTGCAACATTTCCGATTTCGAAGCGCTTTATGCGAGCATCTCGGACAGCACGCGGGATATGCCCGCTGACTACCGGCTTGGTGTAGCGCCCCATTCACTGCGCGCGGTTGACCGGGACGGGCTTAATGCCTGCCTGGCGCTATGCCCGGATGGCCCCATCCATATCCACGCGGCCGAACAGGTGAAGGAAGTCGAGGAAGCAGAAGAATTCCTCAACGCGCGGCCCGTTCGCTGGCTGCTTGAAAATTGCCCGGTGGATGCGCGGTGGTGCCTCATCCACGCGACACATCTGGACGCTGGCGAAGTGCAGGCACTGGCCAAATCCGGCGCAGTTGCCGGCCTGTGCCCGACCACCGAAGCCAATCTTGGAGATGGCATTTTCCCTGCCCGCGAATTCCTCGCCGCCGGGGGACGATTTGGCATTGGCTCAGATTCCAATATTCGCCTGTCGGTTGCCGAAGAACTGCGCATGCTGGAAGTATCGCAGCGCCTATTGCACCGGCAGCGCGCGGTGCTGTGCAGCGATGCAACCCGCTCGAACGGGCGCAATCTGCTTGAGCTGGCAGCACGCGGCGGCGCGCAGGCCATCGGGCGGCCCTCAGGCGCATTGGAAACCGGCAGGCTGGCCGATCTGGTGGCGCTGCGCGATGATGTGCCATTCCTCAACTGGAACGATCCTGATCCGCGGATCGACAGCTGGATTTTCGGCACCGAACAGCAGGCTGTCAGCGATGTCTGGTCTGCCGGCCGCCACATCGTGCGCAGCGGCGCTCATATACGCGGAGAAGCCATCCGCAAAAGGTTCCACAAGACGATGGAAGAACTAAGGCAGGCCCTGTGAACAATGCAACGCATCAGGGCATACGCGATGCGATCCGCACAAGGATCGTGTCGGGTGAATGGAAACTTGGCGATCTGATACCGGGCGAAGTCGACTTCGCTGCGCACTATGGCTGCTCAAGAACCACAGTAAACCGCGCTTTGCAGGCATTGGCCGAAGAAGGGATCGTGGAACGCAAGCGCAAGGGTGGAACACGCGTCCGCCCGATGCCCGCACCGCAGGCCCAATTCCGAATTCCGATCGTTCGCGAACAGGTCGAAAGCCTTGGCCATGCGTACGCGACCAAGGTCCTCAAGCGGGAGATCGAATTACCCCCCTTGTCCCTGCGCAGCGACATGCAGCTGCCGGCGGGCACGCAATGCGCCTATCTGGAAAGCATCCATCTGGCAGACGACCAGCCATTTGCGTTCGAGCGCCGCTGGGTAAACCTCGCCACCGTGCCAAGCTTTGTCGACGCGAACCTCCACGAATTGAGCGCCAACGAATGGCTGGTGAAAACCGTCCCCTTCTCGCGCGGCGATGTCAGCCTTTCGGGGACAAGCGCGGACAATCAGTTGGCTGAAATGCTCCAGATCCAAAACGGCGCAGCCTTGTTCACCATGGATCGCACCACCTGGTTCGAGGACCGTTCGGTTACCCGTATGACGTTGTTCTATCGCCAAGGATACCGGCTTTCATTCGAGATCTGATACCCGGAGCCAGAG
>JAHEAX010000001.1 GCA_024642525.1 Erythrobacteraceae bacterium
CATGAAACTTACCTCAATGTGTGCAGCATTTGCCCTCATGATCGGTTCATCGAGCATGGCATTTGCACAGGAAGCAAAGCCCGAAGCGCATCTGACTGATCTGGAAGCAAAGGAAGCCGGCCAGATACTCGGGGCGCTGGCCAATGATTACCGGTCAGACCCGATGGCGATCGACGGCTATTTCGGGATTTCGGTTGATGGCGGGTGGTGGACCGTTTCGGCAAAGCGGGTCGAGACGCCCAGCAAGCGCGGGCGCTTGACTGACCACAAATTTGGCCCGCATGAAGTTACGATCACGCCAGGCAAGCCCGACCGGCCGACTTATGTCTATGAGATTGCCGATATGAACGTGTTGCGGCTGATTGCCAGCGGCAAGGTCAATGCTGGCACTGCAGCGATGCAATCATTCGAATCCGATGAAGTAGGCGTCGAGCAGGTTTCGATGGACGGATTTAAATTCAATTCCGGCGTGGAAGCTGAATTTTACCATCACCTGTCCCACTTCTTCACCACCGGTACTCCCGAGATAACCTATTTCGGTAGCGGCAATGCCCTCTCGACGCATGGGGCAGGCTTGACTTCGCTTCACACGATGAAGGGTACGCGGGTCGGCTATTTCTCGATGGCTCCACAGGATGTCGCCAACGGGGATCCGCAGCTGAGTTTCGGCCAGATGCCAAACCTGTTTATCGTGACCAAGGGCAAGGGCCGCGCATTTCTGGGCGATCATGACATGAAAATTCGCGCAGGCATGAGCATTTTCGTCCCGCCATTCGTGCGCCACGAGATTGTGAATGACGGAACAGAGCCGCTGGAAGGCGTCATCGTGCTCTACGGCGACAATAGCGACTTCGCCTTTGGCACGTCCTACCCGGCGTTTCTGCAGGACCTGAACACGTTCTATTCCAATTACGAGTTCAGGAAAACGACGATGCCAGCGGAATAGGCGAAGCCTTGCCCCGCATCATCTGGCCAAGTCCCCGCGCCTAGCGATTCGCAAAGGCGTAGGGGGCTTGCCCGCGGTGATAATCATCGGGCAGCAATTGCCTGCCAATTGGCGGCGCAGAACGTGCAGTGCAATCAATCCGTTGGCACAGGCGGCAAGTCACACCGATAGGGGTTGCCTGGTCTATGGAAAGGTCAGGCTGCTTTCTGGTGTAGATCAGCCGGTGCGCATGTTCTGCCGCGCAGCCCAGTGCCACCGCCCGTTCCACCTTGGCGATGCCGAAACCGCCGCCGCCTGATGTCACAGTGCGCGCAATGGAAAAAAAGCGATTGCCATCGGGCAGTTCCAGCCATTGTGTCAGTATCTGGCGCGGCTCGGAAAAGGTCTGGTGAACGTTCCAGAGCGGGCAGCCGCCGCCATGTCTTGCAAAAGGGAAGCCTGCGCCGTCGAGGCGTTTTGACACATTACCCGCACGGTCCAGACGTATGAAGAAGAATGGCACACGTTCCTGCCCGGGCTTTTGCAGGGTGGTCAGCCTGTGTGCGACCTGTTCAAAGCTGGTTCCGAATGAACGGGCGAGGGCTTCCACATCATAGGCCTTCGCATCAGCGGCCCTCGCGAATGCATCATAGGGCATGACAATGGCCGCCGCGCCATAACTCGCCAGTGCACGTCGCAGTAATGGCAATCCTGCTTCGCTGATCGCCTGGGCTTCTTTCAAAACGGCATCGATCTGGCTGCGCAGCTCGATATAGGCAAGCTGCGTGGCAATCTGGAAATTCTGGCTAGCCGTATCCAGCCCGTCATCCAGCCAGATTTCGTCGCGGTGGCGGTCAAACCGCCGCAATGTGTCACCCATCACATCTGATGGCACCATGCGCAGGCGCAGGCCATGCCGTGTCATCAAATGGCTTGCCAATCCGCCTGCTTCCTCTGCCTTGCGGGCAATGGCTTCTGCGCCTTCATCCAGCGCGGGGAAGCAGTTGCGGCGCGCGGCAAGGAAGCGCTGCACCTCCGCCACCGGGTCAGCAACGGTTTCCTCGCCATGACCCGTGCCCTTGTCGGCCAGTTCCAGCTGGCGTTCGGCCCATGCCGTGTAAAGGCGCAGGACAGCCTCGCTAACACCGGGGAAGTTAATGGCGACATCGGATATTTCGAGAGCGCGCAGATCGATATCGGCAAACAGCGGGTCTTTCAGCGCAACGGCAAGTCGAGCCTGGTAATCCGAACTGTCATCCGTGGTGAGGTCTGACAGGTCGAGTGAATAGGTTTTCGCCAGTCGCAGCAGGATGTCCGCTGTCAGCGGGCGCTGGTTTCGCTCCATCAGGGCGACATAGGATGGCGATATGTCGAGATCCTTCGCAACCTGGGCCTGTGTAAGACCGAGTTCACGGCGGAGGCGGCGCAGGCGAGGGCCAAGATAGACGGAGCGAGGTGTAGCCATGGGCCGACCATTGCACCGTTTGTGCAGATATTACAACTGTACAATGAAACTTTGTAAGGAAAGACAACTCAACTTCGCAGCATCTCGCAACTCCGAAACGGTCTGGTATCTCGCCATCATCAAAATTCAAAAATCAAAGGCGTGACATGACCTATTCGACTGACATCTCGCAAACGGAAGAACTTATCCGTAATCACAACGGCGCGTGGGACGGGATCAGCGGCGAATCCGTCGCCCGTATGCGTGCCCAGAACCGGTTTCGCACCGGCCTCGACATTGCCCGTTACACTGCCGGGATCATGCGGCGGGATATGGAAGCCTATGATGCTGACCCCGCCAATTACACCCAGTCGCTGGGTTGCTGGCACGGCTTCATCGGTCAGCAGAAGCTGATTTCTATCAAAAAGCATTTCGGAAGCACCAAGGGCCGTTATCTTTACCTGTCCGGCTGGATGGTTGCTGCGCTGCGCAGCGAATTCGGCCCGCTGCCCGATCAGTCCATGCATGAAAAGACATCGGTCCCTGCGCTGATTGAGGAACTTTATACATTCCTGAAGCAGGCAGATGCCCGCGAACTGGGCATGATGTTCCGCGATCTGGACGCCGCGCGTGATGCTGGCGACCAGGTTCGTGCTGCCAAGATTCAGCATTCGATCGACAATTACGAAACCCACGTGGTTCCCATCATCGCGGACATTGACGCTGGATTCGGCAATGCCGAAGCGACTTATCTGCTGGCCAAGAAGATGATCGAAGCAGGTGCGTGCGCCCTGCAAATCGAAAACCAGGTTTCTGATGAAAAGCAGTGCGGCCATCAGGACGGCAAGGTTACCGTTCCGCATGAAGACTTCCTCGCGAAGATCCGTGCGTGCCGTTACGCCTTCATGGAAATGGGCGTTGAAGATGGCATCATCGTTGCGCGCACGGATTCGCTGGGTGCCGGCCTTACCAAGCAGATCGCCTATGTCCGCGAGGCGGGCGACATTGCCGACCAGTACAATAGCTACCTCGATTGCGAGGAAGTCGACCCGGCCAATCTTGGCCATGGCGATGTTCTGATCAGCCGTGATGGCAAGTTGATGAAGCCGAAGCGTCTTCCATCCAACCTCTACCAGTTCCGCGCCGGAACGGGTGAAGACCGCTGCGTTCTCGACTGCATCAATTCGCTTCAGAACGGCGCAGACCTGCTCTGGATCGAAACGGAAAAGCCGCACATCGGCCAGATTGGCGGCATGGTGAACCGCATCCGCGAAGTCATCCCCAATGCCAAGCTGGTCTATAACAATTCACCCAGCTTCAACTGGACGCTGAACTTCCGTCAACAGGTGTTCGATGCCTGGAGCGAAGCCGGCAAGGACGTTTCGGCTTATGACCGCGACAAGCTGATGAGCGTTGATTACGATCTGAGCGAACTGGCTGCCGAAGCTGATGAACGTATTCGCACCTTCCAGCGCGATGCAGCAGCACAGGCTGGCATCTTCCACCACCTGATCACTCTGCCGACGTATCACACGGCTGCGCTCAGCACCGATAATCTGGCCAAGGAATATTTCGGTGAGCAGGGCATGTTGGGCTACGTCAAGAACGTCCAGCGGCAGGAAATCCGTCAGGGTATTGCCTGTGTTCGCCACCAGAATATGTCGGGCAGCGATGTTGGCGACGATCACAAGGAATATTTCGCTGGCGAAGCGGCTTTGAAAGCCGGCGGCGTCCATAATACGATGAACCAGTTCGTGGCCTGATCGGCCCAATTTTCCTGGGGAGGAAGGGGCCCGTCGCGGTGCGAAAGCATTGCGGCGGGCCTCCTCGTTTGTGGTCCATGCCACCGGTTTCGCATTTGCATGGGCGCCAAAGCGTGCAATGTCTGGTGCAGTGTCAAACAGCACGGAATATCACCGCCCTGATGCCGGAAGAGCCTGACCAGGATATTGACGATCTGATTGTCCATACCGTGCTCAACAACGGTTTGCCGGTGTGCATCAGGACGGTTACGGCCGATGATGAAACCCGCTTGCGGCAGGGCATTGGGCAAATGTCTGAAAAATCACGTTACCTGCGCTTCTTCTCCGGATTTTCAACGCCGCCGGACCGGGTGATTAACCAGTTGCTGGACGTGGACGGGCACACCCATATTGCATGGGGTGCTATCCTGACTGACCATCCTGAAAAGCTGGCAATCGGCGCAGTTCATGCCATCCGCAGCAGCGAAGACCAGCCCAATGCGGAATTTTCAGTCGCGGTGCTGGATGATTATCAAGGGCAGGGATTGAGCAGGCTGCTGACCGCGACCCTGCTGATAAATTGCCAGGTCGAAGGCATGACGACGCTCGATGTGCAGACATTGTCTGAAAACCGTGCCGCAATTTCCTTCGTAAAATCGCTGGGCGGCGAAAGGCGGGGCACGCAATCCTTCCTGTCCGATTTCCAGCTGGATATCGAAACGGCAATAGAGGCTTTGCGGCAGGAAGAAGATACGCCGGGCTTGCCCGCCGTATTGTCCGCTTTCGATGCCTATCGCTAATCCGCAGCCGCCGATCCTGCCCGAGGCTGGCGAAATGAGGCACTTGCGCATTCGTATTCGCGTTTGACCCCTGCCGCTCAATCCTTAAGACAATCGGCAATGGCAGTTCATGGCACTCTCCTACCACCGCCGCCGCTTTTGAAGTTGACGGAACAAGGAGCAGTTGCGCTTTTCCTCGATTTTGATGGCACTCTGGTCGGTATTGCCGAGACGCCCGATGCCATTCGTGTTGCAGATACATTGGGGAAAAGGCTTGAATCGCTCGCCGAACGCATGGCGGGGCGGCTTGCGCTGGTAAGCGGCCGGTCGTTGGAAGACCTGGCCACTCATCTTGGAAAACCGGCAATTTTTCGGGCCGGCTCGCATGGGGCGGCGCTGATTGATCCATCACATGATATGATTGGCCAGCCTCCTGAAAAGCTGCCGGCAAAGGTGACAGATGCGTTGTCGGAATTTGCCGACAGTCAGGAACTCCATTTCGAGGCGAAAAGCCACGGCGCCGCGCTTCACTATCGCGCAAGGCCGGAAATGCAGGCGACGGCAGAAGAATTTGCAGCCGGTCTGGCCCGTGCGCATGACCTTGAGATCAAGACCGGCAAGCTGGTGGTCGAACTTGTCCGGCCCGGCGGCGGCAAGGCATGCGCTGTGCACATTCTGATGCAGCAGTCGCTATTTGCAGCGTCTGTGCCGGTATTCATCGGAGACGATGTCACCGACGAAGACGGGTTCGCGGCAGCCAACACGCTGGGCGGTTTCGGAATTGCGGTGGGGGAACGTAAATCCGCGGCTGCGCGCTATCACCTTCAGACAATCGAGGACGTTCATCAATGGTTGAAGCTGTGACTGCGCTTGCAAAAACCGGTCAATCCAGCCTTGAGCTTTGGCCGATCGGCAATTGCCAGGTCAGCGGGCTGATCGACCGGCAGGGCGCGCTTGTGTGGGGTTGCCTGCCACGGGTGGATGGCGACCCTGTTTTCTGCGCCTTGCTGAACGGTGACAGGAGCGATTCTGGCGTCTGGCGATTTGAACTTGAAGACCAGAAATCTGCCACCCAGTCTTATGATCGCAATACGGCAACATTGGTGACAAGGCTGGAATCGGCAGACGGAAGCGCGGTCGAAATCCGCGATTTCTGTCCCCGCTTCGAACGTTCGGGCCGCATGTATCGCCCCGTGGCCTATGCCCGTATCGTCCGGCCTGTTGCCGGCATTCCGCGTATTCGTGTCATCCTGCACCCTATGTCAAATTATGGCGCCAAGGTGGCCGAAACGACCCACGGCACCAACCATATCCGCTACATGGTGAGCGGCCATGCCATTCGTTTAAGCACGGATGCACCGGTTGGTTATGTGCTGGAATCGCGGTTTTACCGCGTCGAAAGCGACCAGCATTTCTTCCTCGGCCCGGACGAGCCTTTCGTGGGTAATCTGCGTTCGGAACTGCGGCGCATGGACCAGGCTACTTCGCGATACTGGAAGCTGTGGGTGAGGGGGCTGCACATTCCGCTGGAGTGGCAGGACGAAGTCATCCGCTGCGCGATCGTGTTGAAACTGTGCCAGCATGAAGAAACAGGCGCGATTGTCGCTGCACTGACCACTTCTGTGCCCGAAGCGCCATTCAGCGAACGCAACTGGGATTACCGATATTGCTGGATACGCGACTCCTATTACACCGTGCAGGCGCTCAACCGTCTGGGCGCGCTGGATGTTCTTGAAAAATATCTCGGATATCTTCGTAACATTGTCGACGGCGCACGTGGTGGACGCATCCAGCCGCTATATTCCGTTATGGGCGAAAGCGAGCTTGATGAAGGCACGGCTGCCCATCTAGCCGGCTATCGCGGTATGGGGCCTGTGCGGCGCGGGAACGCTGCCTACAAGCAAGTTCAGTATGATTGTTATGGCCAGATCGTGCTGCCGACTGCGCAGGCGTTTTTCGACCGGCGTTTGCTGCGTATGGCGGATGACCACGACTTTGCCGCGCTGGAAGAAGTGGGTGAAAGCGCATGGGAAATGCACAACCAACCTGATGCCGGATTGTGGGAATTCAGGACAAGGCAGGAAGTCCATACCTATTCCGCCGTCATGTGCTGGGCCGCGTGTGACAGGCTGGCCAATGTTGCAGGCCATATCGGCAAGATCGACCGCCAGCAGCTGTGGAAGGAGCGCGCCGCGATCATCCGGGATACGATCGAGCGCGAGGCCTGGGTGGAAAATGGTGAGGAAGGCGGACATTACGGTGCGTCTTTCGAAAGCGATTACCTCGATGCCAGCCTGCTCCAGATGGTCGAACTGCGCTTTCTCGACCCGGAAAACCCACGCTTCCAATCGACATTTGCCGCCATTGAAAAGACACTGCGGCGGGGTGAACATATGTTGCGCTATGCTGCCGAAGACGATTTTGGTGCGCCTGAAACCGCCTTTAACGTCTGCACGTTCTGGCTGATCGAAGCCCTGCATCTTGCGGGCCGCGATGCAGAAGCGCGCACTTTGTTCGAAGCCATGTTGAGCCATCGGACCCAATCGGGCCTGCTGTCAGAAGACCTTGATTATGAAACGGGCGAGTTGTGGGGCAACTTCCCGCAGACATATTCGCTGGTCGGTGTCATCAATTGCGCAGGCCTGCTTTCGCGATCGTGGAGCACGGTAAGGTGAGCCGCCTCGTCGTCATTTCGAACAGGGTTGCTGTCCCCAAAGCCCGCGGTGCAGCGGGCGCGCAGGGTGGGCTGGCAGGTGCACTCAATTCTGCTCTGAAAAAGAACGGGGGTATCTGGTTCGGCTGGTCAGGTGGGGAGGTCGACCAGTTCACCGGTAATATCTCCTTGCAGAGCACCGATGGCGTAACCACTGCCACCATGGATCTGGCATCGCAGGATGTTGAGGAATATTACAATGGCTACGCCAATTCGACGCTGTGGCCACTTTTTCATTATCGCATCGACCTGACCGAATATGAACGCGAGTTCGGCAAGGGCTACGAGCGGGTCAACGAACGATTTGCCGAGAGCGTGTCGCCGCTTATTGAAAAGGACGATCTGGTCTGGGTGCATGATTACCACCTCTTGCCGCTGGGCGAAAGATTGCGATCACGCGGGCTCAGGAACAGGATCGGATTTTTCCTGCATATCCCGTGGCCGCCCACGCGCTTGTTCGTTTCTCTACCCTATCACGAGCGTTTGGTTCGCACGATGCTCGACTATGATCTGGTCGGCTTCCAGACGCAGGAATGGCTCGAAAGCTTCCTCCATTATTGCCGCAAGGAACTGGGCGCCGAGGTGGACGAAGAAACCGGCAGGATCGAATTCGAGGGCCGCGTAGTCCATGCGCGCGCTTACCCGATCGGGATTGATTACGACCATTTGCAGCAGCAGGCAGCGACAGAAGAAGCGCGCCATGCCGAACAGCGTCTTCTGTCCAGCACCCGCCTGCGTACTGCCATGCTGGGCGTCGACCGGCTTGATTATTCAAAGGGACTGCCTGAACGCATCGACGGCATTTCGCGTTTCTTCGACCAGAACCCGGACCGCGTGCGCGATCTTGTCTATATCCAGATTGCCCCGCCGAGCCGCGAAGACGTCGAATCCTACAAGAAAATCAGGCAGGAACTCGAACAGAAGACCGGCCAGATAAACGGCGCCCGGTCAGAAGTTGACCTCGTCCCTATCCGATATGTCAACAAGGGCCATTCGCTGGCGGAATTATGCGGCTTCTATCGCGCGGCAAAAATCGGCCTAGTCACCCCGCTGCGCGATGGCATGAACCTTGTGGCGAAGGAATATATTGCCGCGCAGGACCCCGAAGACCCGGGCGTTCTGATCCTGTCCCGCTTTGCCGGCGCCGCCATGCAAATGTCCGATGCAGTGCTGGTAAATCCGCATAGCCCCGATGATTTGAGCCATGCCATCAAACAGGCGCTGGATATGCCCAAAGCCGAACGCAAGCGACGGTGGGACATTCTGATCGAGACCGTGCGGGAGGATAATGTTCAGCGCTGGACCGAAAATTTCACCGGAGACCTTGCAGCCCTGCCGCGTTCCTGACTTTGGCTTTAGAGCACCGAACGGCAGGTCTTTTCATCGTCATCGCGCCAGCGGCCTGTATTGCGTTCAAGCACTTCTGACAGTTCAAGATGCTTGGGGCGTTCCGCCCGTGCACGCAGCACCTGGTTAATCCGCCAGATCAGGAATTTCTGGTCGAACGGCTTTCGAATATAATCCTGCGCACCATGGAAACGGGCGCGCTGTTCGTCCTCTGCCCCGGTCACGGCAGTGAACATGATGACCGGCAAATCATATAGGCTGGGAGAACTGCGCAAGGCGCGCAGCACTCGCGCGCCGGAAACCTTCGGCATATCCTGATCGAGCAGCAGCAAATCCGGCCTGCGCCATTTCAACAGGTCCAGCGCCTGTTCGCCATCAGTCACCCACCCGCAGGCATGGCCAGCAGAAATGATGACTTCCGAAGCCATTTCCGCCACAATTTCATCATCGTCCGCAATAAGGATGTAGGCCAAGTGTAGCTTCCCTGTGATAGTTCGCTTCTGAACAGTCTTGTAGCTGCGTGGATATAAATGCAGTCGAATCAGCGGCTAAGGGTAAATACCAGGGTCACTGTGAAATAGGCGGTTGTGCGGCGCGATGCAGGCTGGCAATCGTTCCCGCATGATCAGCCAGAACCACGACGAGAGCAGAGCCATTCCCCTTGGCGGCGTGCATAATTTCCGGGATTATGGCGGCTATCGTGTGTTGGGCGGGGGCAGGGTGCAACGCGGCCTGTTGTTCCGTTCCGGCCAGCATTGCGATGCCACGGATGATGACCTGGCAACGATTGACGCGCTGGGGCTGAGGCACATCATCGATATGCGCGGCAACAGCGAAAGGGAGAAGTACCCTTGCCGCAGGAGTGCAGCTTTTGATGCACAGCTCGTCTTTTACGATGGGGAGACGGCCGCCCTTGCGCCTCATGTCGAGGCGGCAGAAGGCGCGCTCAGCGAAGCAGTTGCCCATGAGAAAATGGAACGGCTCTATTCCAACCTGCCGTTTCGAGCGCCGCTGATTGCCATTCTCAAGGATTATTTCGCTGCGCTGGCAAAAGGCGAGGGCGCAAGCCTGGTGCATTGCCTGGCGGGCAAGGACAGGACAGGCATGGCCGTGGCGTTGCTGCACCATGCGCTGGGCGTACATCCCGATGATGCGATGGAAGATTTTCTGTTGACCAACACGGTCGGCAACATCGATGCGCGGGTTGCCGCAGGGGCCGAGACTATCCGCGCAAAATGGGGCGCGATCGATGATGCCACCATTCGGGTGTTGATGGGTGTGGATGCACGTTATCTGGAGGCGGCGCGCAAAGCTGTGGAGACGGAGCACGGCTCTATCGACGCATTCCTGTCCGATGTGCTGGAGGTGGACGAAGCCCGTCGCGACGCACTACGCTTGCATCTTGTCGAAGCGTAACCAGATCGACCCTGCAGACCAGGTTTCAGGCCAGCGGCAATGCACGCGGCCAATAAAGAATTGGAACGGATAAGAGTATGGCTACCCATCACACCCGTATGTTGATCATCGGTTCAGGCCCCGCAGGCCTGACCGCAGCAATTTACGGCGCTCGCGCCGCGCTGGAACCCATCGTGGTGCAGGGTCTGCAGCCGGGCGGCCAGCTGACCATCACCACCGATGTCGAAAACTATCCGGGTTTCCGCGATGTCATCCAGGGCCCGTGGCTGATGCAGGAAATGCAGGCACAGGCCGAACATGTCGGCACCCGGATGATGTGGGACACCATTGTCGAAGTCGATCTTGCCAATGGCCCGCCATATCGGGCGGTGGGTGACAGCGGCGATATCTATATCGGCGAAACGCTGGTGATCTCTACCGGCGCACAGGCCAAATGGCTGGGCGTTCCAGGAGAACAGGAACTGGGCGGCAAGGGCGTTTCAGCCTGCGCGACCTGTGACGGTTTTTTCTACCGAGGCAAGAAAGTCGCCGTGATCGGCGGCGGCAACACGGCTGTTGAAGAAGCGCTATATCTGACCAACCATTCTGACGATGTGACATTGATCCATCGCCGTGATGAATTGCGCTCGGAAAAGATCCTTCAGGAACGGCTGTTCGCCAACGAGAAGATCACGCCTTTGTGGAACAAGGCTGTGACCCGTTTTCTTGGCGACCCCGCAGCAGGCGGGCTGACCAAGCTGGAACTGCAGGATACCGTGACTGGCGAAATCAGCTTTTTGGAAGTGGACGGCGCATTTGTCGCAATTGGCCACGCGCCTTCGACAGAACTGTTCAAGGGCAAATTGCCGATGGACGACGGCGGCTACCTCATTGTCGAACCGGGCACGCCCAAGACAGCCTTGCCCGGCGTATTCGCCTGTGGTGACGTTATGGATCATACCTACCGGCAGGCCGTCACGGCAGCCGGCACCGGCTGCATGGCTGCGCTGGACGCGGAAAAATTCCTCGCCGAGGCAGAATTTGCGAAGAAAGAAGCTGCCGAATAAAAAAGGCCCCGCGATTGCGGGGCCTTTTGTTTGGAATGTGCTGCGTCAGAAAACGGCGATCGCCGCGTGCAGCACCATGGCCATCAGCACCACGCTGGACAGCGCAAACAGGATGAACCGAACCATCACACGGTTGGCCGTTGCCTGCACCAGTGAGTGTATGATCCGCAGGCCGACATAAATCCAGCCCAGAAGCGCGTTCAGACCGTCACCCTGGCCCACCAAAACCAGCACGATTGCGATGGCATAGAACACCGTCGGCGCTTCGTGCAGGTGGTTGTAGTTGTGTGCCTTCCACTGGACGTTTGCCGGCAGAGCCTTGTCGAGATCCGCTCCGGTGCTGCCCACCAGATTGGCAGCGTCAATGCCCTCGGCTTTCTGCATGGCGGGGATACGGGTGGCATACATCCATATCCACATGATCATGGTCCATGCCGCCAGAGCGACAACGGGCTGAAGCAGTTCGGAATTGATTGCATCTGTCATGGTCAAAGTACCCCCGGATTTGCGAAGAGCGTGGCCATAACTGCCCTCACAGCAAGGACAGTGAGCGCAAGGCTGGAAAGAAGGAAAAGCAGGAAGCGGGTCGAAACCTTGTTGACCGTTGCCTGCCAGATGGAATGGATGATGCGCAGGCCGACATAAATCCAAGCCAGCATCGCGTCGAAACCGGTCGCGCCCGTGATGGCGAGGATGATGACCGTCGGATAGAATATGGTCGGCTGTTCCATCAGGTGGCTGTAATTATGGGCTTTCCAGTTCACCTCGTCAGGGATCACCCCTTCAAGATCCTGCCCGCGGCCACCTGGTTTGGCGTCGCCAAGGCCGCCGCCCGTGTTCTTGATTGCCGGAAGGCGTGTTCCCGCCATCCAGAACAGCATGATGATAGACCACAGCACCAGCACTGCGGCCGGCGCGAGCATTTGCGACTGCATTAGATTGTCCCCCCCAACTTATCGAAGAATGTTGGGCTGGGAGGCAAAAATTGTCAAATGCAACCTAATCTGTTGAAGTGATGACCTGCGCAAAGGAAGCGGCATCTGTATTGCCGCCCGTCAACATGATGACAGTGTTTTCATCGACGGGCACCTTGCCGGCAAGGCAAGCTGCCAATGCTGCCGCGCCGCCCGGTTCCAGCACGAGTTTCAGCGCACTGAAGGCAAAGCGCTGCGCTGCCCTCACTTCTGCCTCTGTCACGCTGGAGCCTGCTTCCACTCTACCATGCAGCACCGTGAAGTTCACCGGCGCGGTTACCGGCGTCTGCAATGCATCGCATGCCGTTTTGGGCGCATCTGGCCCAACGGACAGGATTTCGCCTGCTGCAAGGCTGCGGGCAACATCATCCCAGCCTTCCGGTTCTACCGGGTAAATACGCGCATCCGGGCAGGCAAGGGCGAGGCCCGCCGATAATCCTCCGCCGCCGCAGCAGGCGACAATGGAAGAAGGCTGCCTTCCCAGTTGTTGGGTAATTTCTATGCCCGCGGTCCCTTGCCCCTCAATCACCCAAGGGTCTGCATAGGCGTGGGCAAAGACTGCTCCGCGTTCATCGCACAAGGTGTTGGCAATGGCATCGCGGTCTTCGCCGGGCCGTTCATACAGGACAATTTCTGCGCCCATCGCGCGGGTAGCATCAAGTTTTATCTGCGGTGCATCGCGCGGCATCACTATGGTTGCTGCCATGCCCAGCCGGCGGGCTGCCCACGCAACGCCCTGCGCGTGGTTGCCGCTGGACACGGCAACAACTCCGCTCTTACGTTCTTCTGCAGTCAAATCGCTGAGACGGTGCCATGCGCCGCGTATTTTGAACGCGCCTATTGGCTGGAGATTATCGGCCTTTACCCAGCAACGGAGATTGCCGATTTCCACGGACAACAGCGGCGTGGGCGGCAGAATGGCGCTTATTTTTGCTGCGGCGCGGATAACTCCGGCTGAAGTCGGCTCGCGGGGGCTTTCTCGAAACATTCTTAGCTACTAGAGCGTTGCAGCAACAGAACCAATGCCGCAATTGCGCGGCCCACAGATCAAGCGGAGCTATTATGTCGACTATCCTGGTAATCGGTGCGGGCGGTGTCAGCTCGGTCGCTGTCCATAAAATGGCGATGAATGCGGATATTTTCACAGATATCCACCTGGCCAGCCGGACCAAGACCAAATGCGATTCCATTGCCGCCAGCGTCAAATCGCGGACCGGGCAGAATGTGGCCACATATGAAATCGACGCGGAAGAAGTGCCTGCCATGGTCAATCTGATCCGCAAGGTCCGGCCAAGCCTGGTTGTGAACCTGGCACTGCCTTATCAGGATTTGCCAATCATGGATGCCTGCCTTGAAGCAGGTGTCAGCTATCTCGATACTGCCAATTACGAACCCAAGGACGAAGCCAAGTTCGAATATCACTGGCAGTGGGCATATCACGACCGTTTCAAGGAAGCGGGCCTGATGGCGCTGCTGGGTTCGGGTTTTGATCCCGGCGTGACCAGCGTTTTCACCATGTGGTTGAAGAAGCACAAGCTGAAGACAATCCGCCAGCTCGACATTCTTGATTGCAATGGCGGTGACCACGGGCAGGCGTTTGCCACCAATTTCAACCCTGAAATTAACATTCGCGAAGTGACCGCGCCTGCGCGACACTGGGAAAATGGCGAATGGGTCGAAACCCCAGCCATGTCGGTAAAGCAGCCGTTCGATTTCGACCAGGTGGGCGAAAAGAACATGTATCTGATGTATCACGAGGAACTGGAAAGCCTGGCCAAATTCGTACCTGAACTCGAACGCGCGCGCTTCTGGATGACTTTCGGTGACGAGTATATCAAGCACCTGACGGTGCTGCAGGCCGTCGGCATGACGGGCATCGAACCTGTCCGCTATCAGGGCAAGGATATCATCCCGCTCCAATTCCTCGCCGCCGTGCTGCCCAAGCCTGAAACGCTTGGTTCCACCACCAAGGGGAAGACCAACATCGGCGTTATCGCCACCGGCGAAGCCCTGGATGGCAGCGGCGAAAAGACGTTCTACATCAACAATATCTGTGACCACGAAGACGCTTTCGAGGAAACGGGCAACCAGGCTGTCAGTTACACCACCGGTGTTCCTGCCATGATCGGCAGCGCCATGATGGTGACCGGCAAATGGGCCGGTGAAGGCGTATTCAACATGGAGCAGATGGACCCGGACCCGTTCATGGACATGCTCAATGCCCATGGCCTGCCATGGAATGTGGCCGAATTGGACGGGCCAGTCGGCTTCTGATCGTTGTGGGCCGAAAGTTGATTATGCAGGGTAAAGACTGATGGAAACTCGTGCCGGAGATCCGGGCGCCTTTGCGCAATTTGACCTTGGCCGCGTCGACAGTCCATCCTTCGTGGTGGACGCGGCAAAGCTGCGCGACAATTTGCGGGTACTGGCCGATGTGCGGGATCGCTCCGGCATCAAGATGTTGTCGGCGCTCAAGGCATTTTCCATGTGGTCGGTCGCGCCCATCATCGGGAATTATCTTGATGGTGTCTGCACGTCCGGCCTGTGGGAAGCCCGCCTTGCCGGTGAATTTTACGACGGAGAAATCACCACCTATTCCGCGGCCTACAAGCCGGATGAACTGGACGAAATCTGCCGCTTGTCAGACCATGTCATCTTCAATTCTCCCGGCCAGTTGACCCGCGCTTCGCAAATTCTCGAACAGGCGCGTGCTTCGGGCGGGGGATTTGACATTGGCCTGCGGATTAATCCGATGCATGCCGAGGGCGAAGTCCCCCGGTATGACCCGTGCGCCCCCCATTCGCGGCTTGGATTTCCCATCGACCAGCTGGAGGACGAGCATGTAGAGCCACTCGATGGTCTCCACCTCCACACTCTGTGCGAACAGGATTTTGAACCGCTCAAGCGGACATGGGAGGCCTTGCGCGAGCATATCGAACCTTATTTCGGCCATTTCAAATGGATCAATCTGGGCGGCGGGCATCATATCACCCGCGACGATTACCAGCGTGAGGAACTGATCGAATTCCTGATCGAGATACAGGAAGAAACAGGCGCGGAAATCTATCTCGAACCGGGGGAGGCCGTGGCACTGGATGCAGGCATTCTGGTGGGCACGATCCTCGATAGCCACTGGAACGGGATGCCGCTCGCCATCACGGACATATCGGCCACCTGCCATATGCCGGACGTTATCGAGGCACCTTATCGGCCTGCCATGCTGCACGAGGATGAAGATGGCGATGGCGATCCTGTGCGTCTGGGCGGTCCGTCCTGCCTCGCAGGGGATGTAATTGGCGATTACCGGTTGCCTGTGCCGTGCGAGCCGGGCCAGCGCATAGCATTTCTCGACCAGGCCCATTATTCCATGGTGAAAACCAACACTTTCAATGGGGTGCAGCTGCCTTCCATCTGGCTGTGGGACAGTGAAACTGACGCGCTCGAACAGATCAAGAGCTTCGGCTACGAGGATTTCCGCAACCGCTTGTCCTGATCCCCGTCCGCAACCTGCAATCCATCGGCCAAATCGCGTTAGCCCGCTCGTGCAAAATGCGCGGTTTTTGAGTCGAATTTCACTTGCAGTTCATGAATCGGGGGTTATATCGCCCTCTCGCTGCCCCAAGGGGACTTCCTAACCGCAAGGCAGCCTTTGCCAAGAAACTGTTACTTCTGGGGGTCCCTTGAATTGCACCATTATCCTGACGCTGCTGCAGTAGTTCGCGCTCTCGCGCCGGACGAGCCAGTCATCCTCAATCGCCCGCACGCCGCTGCGCGAGCCTCTCGATTCTTCTCAGAGAAGTTTCCGGGCAAGTCGCTTTATGCCGTGAAGGCGAATCCGTCGCCGGACCTGCTCAAGATCCTGTGGGATAATGGCATCACGCATTACGACGTAGCTTCCATCGGTGAAGTCCGCATGGCGCGTCAGGCACTGCCTGATGCAACGCTGTGCTTCATGCATCCGGTAAAAACGTCGCGCGCAATCAGTGAAGCTTACCACCAGCATGGTGTGCGCACTTTCAGCCTCGACACGATGGAAGAGCTGGAAAAGATCGTCGAGGCGTGCCGCGATGAAGAGGGCAACCCTGCCACGGATCTGTGGCTGTGCGTGCGGCTGCGTGTTTCATCCGAATATGCAGAGCTTTCGCTCGCATCCAAGTTCGGTGTTGATCTGGCGGATGCGGCCGGCCTGCTGCAGGCCACGCGCCAGCATTGCGATGCGCTGGGTGTCTGCTTCCATGTCGGCAGCCAGGCTATGACCCCGTTTGCTTATGTGCAGGCGCTGGAACGTGTGCGTGCGGCCATTGTGCAGGCTGCTGTTACGGTCGACGTCATCGACGTCGGCGGCGGCTTTCCCAGTGTCTATCCCGGCATGGAACCTCCGCCACTGGAAGATTACTTCGATGTTATCTTCCGCGCATCGGAATCGCTGCCGATTTCCTATTCTTCGGAACTGTGGTGCGAACCGGGCCGCGCGCTGTGTGCAGAATACAGCTCGCTGATCGTGCGCGTTGAAAAGCGCCGCGGGGACGAACTCTACATCAATGACGGTGCCTATGGCGCCTTGTTCGATGCAGCCCATGTCGACTGGCGTTTCCCTGTGCTTGCACTGGAAGATGACCTGATCGAGTCGCTGGAAGAATTTTCCTTCTACGGCCCAACTTGCGACGATGCTGACTTCATGAAAGGTCCTTTCATGTTGCCGGCAGACATCCAGGCAGGCGATTACATCGAAATCGGGATGCTGGGCGCTTATGGCGCGGCCATGAAGACCGGCTTCAATGGTTTCGGCGATGCCGAAGCAGTGATCGTCACAGATGAACCGATGGCCAGCCTCTATCGCGGGGACCGGATTGATCCTCGTGAAACCGACAATGTGGTGAGCCTCCGCTGATCAGTCCGGCGCAGTTGTTTTACGAAGCTGCGCCGCCTGATCCGTTGACGACGACCTGAAGGAATTTGGGCGGGCTTTTGACGCCTTCACTCATCCGTTCGTGCGGATAATTTCCTGGTGAAAGCGATGTCAGCGGCATTCCGGCGATGGCAAGCGCATAGGGCGATACGCGGTGCCGTGTGCACAGCCCGCCAGCGCCGTCGCTGACCAGCGATGTTTCGAATTCAACCGCGATTTCAAGGTTGTGGACACGGCTGACAGTGCCAACCACCAATTGTCCCGCGCCAAGGTCCAGCACCAGCTGCGTATCCACTGGTACACCCATGATCCCTTCGATCAATGCGCCTGTCTTCGATAGGTTGCGCATGACCACGTCATAACGGTGGTCATCGTGGATGACACCGATGCGTCGGAAAACAGAGCGGCGTTCGGGGCGATACAATTCCGGCCCGTCGGGCTTGATCTTCATGCCGCCCGAAGCAACAAGTTCCAGCACGTCTGCCTGGGGCAGGGCGCGTGAATAGAGGAAGCCCTGGATAAGCCTTGCGCCCTTTGAATGAACGACTTCCAGCTGGTCGAATGCTTCCACGCCTTCCACCGTCGTTTCCATGCCAAGGGCGTTGGAAAGGCCGATGATGGCCGCAATGATCTTGGCGCTGTTCTTGTCTTTCTGGGTGCAGGAATCGACGAAACTGCGATCGACCTTGATCTTGTCGAACGGTGCGGAACGCAAATAGCTGAGCGAGGAATAGCCCGTACCAAAATCATCCAGCGCCAGGCGGACGCCGATTTTTTTCAGAGCGGTGAAAATCTCTTCGGTCGTTTCGCTGTCACCGACAAACACGCTTTCGGTCAGCTCCAGCTCCAACCGGTCAGGCGCAAGCCCTGTCTTGGCGAGTGCTGAGGCGACGACATCGCAGAATTCTGGATTGGTGAACTGCACGGCCGATACATTGACTGCCACGCGCACGGATGATGGCCACGCCAGCGCATCTTCGCAGGCCCGTTCCAGCGCCCATTCGCCAATCTGGTTGATGAGGTCAGATTCCTCGGCAACCGGGATAAACAGTTCAGGGCTGACCGGCCCGCGCTCCGGGTGTTCCCAGCGCATGAGTGCTTCCAGGCAAACGACCGTGTTGTCACTTGTCTGCACCACAGGCTGGTAGCGAAGTTCAAGATCGCCGGATTCCAGCGCGATGCGCAGGTCTTCCAACAGCAGTTCGCGCTCTTCTTCCTCGTCCTTCAAATCGTCGGAATAGAAACGGAACTGGCCGCGTCCGCCATTCTTGGCGGCATAAAGCGCAAGATCCGAACTGCGCACCAGCTCTTCGCGTTCAACGCCATCGTAAGGCGCAATGGCGATGCCAACCGATGTGCCGATGATCGCGCGCTTTTCCTCAATAGGGTAGGGCTGCGACAATATCTGGATGATCTTGTCGGCCAGTTCGCCCAATTTGCCGCGGTCATCGATGTCCGGCAGGATAATCTGGAATTCGTCACCGCCCAAACGGCCGATCTCGCCGCGATTGCCGACGATATTGCGCAACCGTTCAGCCACCTGGACCAGCAGGGCGTCGCCTGCCGGATGGCCCATCGTATCATTCACGCGCTTGAACTTGTCGAGATCAAGCATCATCAGAGCGCAGCTGCGTTTGGCCGCCTTGAAGGCACCGATAATGCCATCGAGCCGGCGGTTCATGTAATGGCGGTTGTAAAGGCCGGTCAGCGAGTCAAATTCGGCAAGCCGGGAATCCACCAGCTTGCGTTCATATTCGACACTGATGTCCTGCGCGCTGCCGCGATAGCCTTGAAACTGGCCCCGATCGTCAAACTTGGGGTGACCGGAAATCGAAAACCAAACCTGCCGCACATCTGAACGCGGCCGATTGCGCGCAAAGCGCACCGTCAGGTCGCGTACCTTGTTATGCGCTTTCAACTGGAAGTTGAGCGGCCGGTCGGAACGTTCGTCAGGGTTGTCGACATCGGTTTCGAACAGCGAAATGAGCGGCTGACCCAGCAATTCCTCGAGTGGAATGTCCAGCTTGGAAACGGCATCTGCCGAAATATAGATGAGGCGGCCTTCGGCATCCGTCGCCCAGATCCAGCCGATGCCGGCCTTTTCGAATTCATCGAGAACTTCGAGACGCAGTTTCGGGTCCGCAGCGGAATAATCCGTTGTGGAAACAGAGGGCTTTTTGGAAAAGCCTTGCAGGATCCCTTTTACAACCATCTATCCGAACCAATCGCCTTGTCGCCGCATTTATCCTCGATGCAGCCCACGACTAACGAGACTTGGTTAATATAGGTATAAGGTTTTTCAGGCGGCGAGGCGCAATTCTAGCCGATCCCATATTTCCACCAGCGCACGGGTCAGCTCGACCATCATCTCGTCCGTATGGGCAGGTCCAGGTGTAAAACGCAGACGTTCCGTGCCGCGCGGCACAGTGGGGAAATTGATCGGCTGAACATATACGCCATATTCGGCGAGCAGGATGTCGCTGATCTTCTTGGCCCGCACAGGGTCGCCCACCATCAAGGGAACAATGTGCGTCGTGCTGTCCATGACCGGCAGGCCAGCATCGCGGAAATGGGTCTTCAGCGCGGCAGCATTGGCCTGCTGTGCATCGCGTTCAACCGACGAATTCTTCAGATGCCGCACCGAAGCCAGCACACCTGCAACCAGTACGGGCGACAGGGACGTGGTGAATATGAAGCCCGGAGCATAAGACCGGATGACGTCAATTATCTTGGTATCGGCTGCAATATAGCCGCCCATCACGCCGAATGCCTTGCCCAGCGTGCCTTCGATAATATCGATACGGTCTGCCGCTTCGTCACGTTCGGAAATACCGCCGCCATGTTCGCCATACATGCCCACGGCGTGGACTTCGTCGATGTAGGTGAGGGCGTTGTATTTTTCTGCGAGGTCACAAATCGCGTGGATCGGCGCGACGTCGCCATCCATCGAATAGACGCTTTCAAAGGCGATCAGTTTGGGCACCGAAGCATCTTCTGCAGCCAGAAGTTCTTCAAGATGCGCCATGTCGTTGTGGCGGAAAACACGCTTCTCGCAGCCGGAATTGCGAATGCCCGCAATCATGCTTGCGTGGTTCAGCTCGTCAGAAAAGATGATGCAGCCGGGCAGCAGCTTGGCCAGCGTGGACAGCGTTGCATCGTTGGAGACATATCCGCTGGTGAACAGCAGCGCACCTTCCTTGCCATGCAAATCAGCAAGTTCTGCTTCCAGCTGGACGTGGAAATGCGTGTTGCCGCCAATGTTGCGCGTGCCGCCGGAACCTGCGCCCACATCGTGCAACGCATCTTCCATGGCAGAGATTACCTTGGGGTGCTGCCCCATGGCGAGATAATCGTTGGAACACCAGACAGTGATCGGCTTGGGGCCATTATGGCCATGAAAGCACCGCGCATTGGGGTAAGCACCCTTGTTGCGCATGATGTCGATGAAGACGCGGTAGCGGCCTTCGGAGTGCAAGCGATCAATCGCCTGGTCGAAGATCTGGTCGTAATTCACGCGGTTAACCTGCGGCGTTACGCCGGCCAACCCGGCTTTATGCGCAGGATTTAGGCCGACTTTAGCAATATTGCCACCGCGATCTTTGCGAATCGTTCGCGATTAGAAGCGCTCCAACGTTTCAAGCCCATGCGCCTTGAGGATTTTTGCAAGCGGGGTGAACGCTTCTAACGTGCCGGTCGTGATTGCGCAGTCAGGCCCACCGCGTTCAAATTGCTGGCCTTTCGTGAGATATTCAATGCGCCGCGCAATGCCCGCAGCACCGTCAATCAATCTCACCCCGTCACCAAATGCCCTAGCGAGTTCGTCCTTCAAAAGCGGGAAATGGGTGCAGGCAAGCACCACCACGTCCATTTCATCGCCCCTTGGCTGCCCGCGAAGGCCCGCCACGGCGGAATCGATGGCGGATTGATCTACCGGCTGTCCGCGCAATTTTGCTTCGGCTGCTTCCACCAGCCCCGGCGCTGCATGGCGCAGCAGCAGCTTGTCGCTGGCAAATTCCCGTTCGAGATTGTCGACATAGGCTTGCCGGACAGTGGCAGCCGTGCCCAGCAGGCCAATAACGCCCGTCCTGGTGATCGACGCCGCTGGCTTGATGGCTGGCACGGTGCCCACGATCGGCACTTCAAGCACTTCCCGCACTGCGGCAAGGGCAATGGTGGATGCAGTATTGCAGGCGATGCAGACAAGGCGCGGCCGATAGCGTTCGCTCATTCTGCCAAGCAGTCCGGCGACCCGTGCGGCAATTTGCGCTTCGGTTTTTTCGCCATAGGGCAGGCCGGCCTGGTCAGCGGCGAAGATGACAGGCGCATCGGGCAGGATCTTGCGCAATTCTGCCAGAACCGACAGTCCGCCAACGCCGGAATCAAACAGCAGGATTGGTGCAGCAGGGTCGATGGTGGCAGTCACTTTGCGAAGATCACTCCTGAATTCTAACCTTCTCCTTATTTTTCCGGTGACCGAATGCAAGCAATCCCCTTATGATGTTTGGGATAAGGGGAGCTTGAGAATGGAATTCGGCATCGAAAATCTGTGGGCGGCGCTGCTTGGCTATGCGCTGGGTTCGATTCCCTTTGGCCTGCTGCTGACATCCATGGCGGGCATGGGGGATGTCCGCAATATCGGCTCTGGCAATATTGGCGCAACCAATGTGCTGCGCACCGGTAACAAGGGCTTGGCAGCAGCAACCCTTTTACTCGATCTGTTCAAGGGTTTCCTGCCTGTCTTCCTCGCCTGGCGCTATCTTGGCGAAGCGTCAGTCGGTTTTGCTGCCCTGGGTGCGGTGATCGGCCATTGTTTCCCCGTCTGGCTGAAATTCAAGGGCGGCAAGGGCGTTGCGACACTGGCGGGCGTATGTTTCGGCATCGCCTGGCCCATCGGGCTGGTCTATGCTTCGGTGTGGATCGGTTTGCTGGCTTTGCTCCGGTTTAGTTCGCTGGCCGGAATGGCAGCGGCACTGTCTGCACCATTTGCTGCATGGTTGACAGGTTTTGAACAATTTGCGCCATTTCTTGGCGTTATCGCGTTGCTGATTGTCTGGCTGCACCGCGCCAATATCGCACGCCTGCGGGATGGCACGGAACCAAAGGTCGGCGGCAGCAAGAAGTGAGCGTCATTGCCGACAGGCCAAAAAGTGCTGAACTGTCACAGGAAGAAGCATTCGCCCGGATACAATTGCTGCGATCGCCCAATATCGGGCCGGTAAGCTACCACCAATTGCTGCACCGTTTCGGCAATGCTCGCGATGCGCTGGACGGTTTGCCAGACATGGGGCGGCGGGGCGGGCGGCAATATCGTCCGGCGCCTGCAAACCAGATCGAAACTGAAGTCGCCGCAGTGCGCAGGGCAGGCGCAAAATATCTGTTTCATGGCACCGCTGAATATCCGGCCTTGCTGGCAGAAATTGAAAGCGCACCGCCCATTTTGACATATCGCGGCAACATCGCGCTCGCTTCCATGCCTTGCGTGGCAATTGTCGGCGCGCGCAATTCATCTGCCGCAGCAGTGAAACTGGCGCGCGAATTTTCGGCCGCGCTGACAGACGCGGGGCTGGTTGTCGTTTCCGGTCTTGCCCGGGGCATTGATGGCGCCGCGCATCTGGGCGCGATGCCATGCACCATCGGCGTAATCGCCAGCGGTATCGAAATTGCCTATCCGCCCCAACACGCCCAATTGCAGGAACAGGTGGCCACAGAAGGACTGCTGCTGGCCGAGCAACCACCAGGTACAGAGCCGCGTGGCAGCCATTTCCCCAGCCGCAATCGCATCATCGCAGGTTTGACCAGCGGCACTCTGGTTGTGGAGGCTGCGCCCAAATCCGGTTCCCTTATTACCGCGCGGCTGGCGGGCGAGGCAGGGCGCGAAGTCATGGCGATCCCCGGTTCCCCGCTCGACAGCAGGTCGCGCGGCTGTAACCAGCTTATCCGTGACGGGGCCGTGCTGGTCCAGTCGGCAGATGATGTCGTTGAACTGTTATCCAGTTTCGAAGGCAGTCCGCGGTCATCCTTCAAGGAACCGGAAGTCTGGCCTTATGAAGCAGGTGAGGACTTTGCTGACGAGGAACCGGCGCAGATCGACAGCCTGCTGACGGCTGCCCCGGTGGCGGTCGACGAAGTCATCCGCCAGTCAGGCCAGAGCGCCGCTTCTGTTCAACTGGCGCTGCTGGAAATGGAGATTGCGGGCCAGCTGGTTCGTCATGCCGGTGGGAAGGTCAGCCGGAACGCTTGACCGCGCCTGGGCGCGGATAATACAGACCTGTCAAAGACATAATCGGGCGCAGCAATTTTCCATGGAGGGTTTCATGCCAATTCAGCACGTCCGGTCTATTCTTTCTACTGCTACTGCCCTGTCACTCGCGTTGACGCCTCTGGTCGCCTCGACGCCGGCCTTCGCCAAAGATGATCCTGTTGTAAAAGTATCCGGCAGTGACGCGCTGAAAGGTGCCAGCACTGTCGCGATCGGGTCTTTCAATGTCGGCTTCATTTTCGAATCCACGGACCAGATAAAGAAAACAGGCGGTGTTCTGGCGGCTGTGGGCGGGACGACGAAGGCAAAAAGCAGCCTGGTGGGCGTCACGCCGGAAATGATGCAGCAAATTGCCGACAATGCCTACGCCAATCTCTTGTCGCAGCTGACAGCACAGGGATTCACGGTAACCGCAGCCGAAACGGTGTTCGCCAGTGAGACCTTGGCCGGCAAAGGTAAGTCCGAGCCGACCGAAGCGACAATTCTGCTGGAGAAGAAAAGCAAAGGCAAAGCCACATATATGCGGCCAACGGCTATCCCGCGGCAGATTATGATCCTGGGTGATGTGCCAACAAGCGGCGGTTTCGGCCAGATCGGCAATACGATGGCCTATTCGCAGAACGGCATCGCGCTTGGCAATTATGCGCGCGCCGCGGGTACGCCGGTTATTGCCGTCACATATCTGGTCGATTTTTCCGATCAGAAGCGGCCGGGAGCCTTTGATTTCGGGGGCGGGGTCAAGGTAAATGCCAACCTTTCAGTTACTCCGGGCTATTCGAAAATGACCATCATCGGATCAAACGGGAAGCAGAGCGTGCTAACGCTGAATCAGCCGGTTTCCGTGGATGGAGATTTCATCGATATGCAGGATGCGAGCAGCGGCGGCGAGAAGACCATACAGTCTGTTGCCAATGTTGCCGGAGGACTGGCCGCTGCCGCCGGGCTTGGCGGATTAGGCTTCGGCAAGACCCGCAAATTCGAATTTACAGCCAAGACCCAGCAATATGAAGAAGGCGCTGTGAAGGTCATCAGCCTTGCAAACGAGCGGCTGGTGAACCAATTGGTGGCCATGCGATAAGGACGCTGGCGGGATCGGACCGGGGGGCAGAAGGCCACTTGACGACGGCTATTCTGCCCATCCACCCTCGCGCGTATACACACACGTAAGGACTGATCCCCAATTTCATGCAGTTAGTTATCGTCGAATCGCCTGCCAAGGCGAAGACCATCGAGAAATATCTGGGCAAGGACTTCAAGGTTCTCGCTTCCTATGGCCATGTGCGCGATCTGCCGCCCAAGGATGGCAGCGTGCGGCCGGACGAGGATTTCGCGATGGATTGGGAAACCTATCGCGACAAGATGAGCCGGGTGAAGGAAATCGCCGATTACGCCAAGAAGGCTGACCGGCTCATTCTCGCGACTGACCCTGACCGCGAAGGTGAAGCCATTTCGTGGCACGTCCAGGAATTGCTGGCGAAGCGCAAGGCGCTACCTGCGACGGTGGACCGTGTAACTTTCAACGCGATAACCAAGGCCGCCGTGACTGAGGCGATGGGCAAGCCGCGCGGTCTCGATACCGATCTGATCGATGCCTATCTTGCGCGCCGTGCGCTGGACTATCTGTTCGGCTTCACTCTCAGCCCCGTGCTGTGGCGCAAGCTGCCCGGCGCGAAAAGCGCAGGGCGGGTGCAATCTGTCGCATTGCGCCTAGTGGTGGACCGCGAGCGTGAAATCGAAGCCTTCGTTGCGCAGGAATACTGGTCTGTCGTCGCGAAAATGGAACAGGATGGCACCGAATTCGATGCCCGCCTGGTCAAGTTCGACGGACAGAAGCTCGACAAGCTTACGCTTGGCGATGAAGGAAGCGCGAAGGCCGCCAGGGCCGCTGTCGAAGCCGGCAGGTTCACGATCGAAGACATCGAAACCAAGCCTCAGAAGCGCCATCCGGCCCCGCCATTCACGACTTCCACTCTCCAGCAGGAAGCTGCCCGCAAGCTTGGCTATTCAGCCAGCCACACCATGCGCCTTGCGCAGAACCTGTATGAAGCAGGCGCCATCACTTACATGCGTACCGACGGTGTGCAGATGGATGGCAGCGCCATTTCAGCGGCTCGCAAGGCCATCGCTGAACGCTATAACGGCCATTATTTGCCGGAAAAGCCACGCTTCTATTCGACCAAGGCCAAGAATGCGCAGGAGGCGCATGAGGCAATCCGGCCGACCAATTTCATTCAGGACCGTGCGGGTTCGGGCGATGAAGCGAAGCTTTATTCCCTGATTTTCAAGCGCGCGATGGCCAGCCAGATGGCCTCTGCCAGCCTTGAACGCACTACTGTAACCATGCGCGATCCAACGGCCCGTCATGAATTGCGGGCAACCGGCCAGGTGGTGAAATTCCCGGGCTTTCTTGCTGTCTACGAAGAAGGGCAGGACCAGAAGGCGGACGATGACGAATCCGGCCTGCTGCCCGTGATGAACAAGGGGGATTCGCCGCTCAAGAAATCGGTCGATGCCACCCAGCATTTCACGCAGCCGCCACCGCGATTTTCCGAAGCCAGTCTGGTCAAACGCATGGAAGAACTCGGCATTGGCCGTCCTTCCACCTATGCTTCGACAATTCAGACCCTGCGCGATCGTGATTATGTTCGGATGGAGAAAAACCGTTTCTTTGCAGAGGAAAGCGGGCGTCTCCTGACAGCATTTCTTGAACGGTTCTTCACCCGTTACGTGGCATTCGACTTTACGGCAGAGATGGAAGACGAACTTGATGTCGTCTCTGATGGCAAGGCGGAATGGAAGCATGTGCTTGCCGCCTTCTGGAAGGACTTCAAGCCCAAGTCCGACGAGGTGATGGAATTCAAGCCTTCGGAAGTTTCCGAGAAGCTGGATGAATTCCTGTCTGACTATCTTTTCCCAGCCAAGGCAGATGGCAGCGATCCGCGTCTCTGCCCCAAATGCGGCGAAGGGCGGCTTGCGCTTCGCGGCGGTAAATATGGCGCATTTGTCGCCTGTTCCAATTATCCGGAATGCAAGTTCACCCGCCGCTTTGCCCAGCCGGGCGGCGAAGGTGATGATGGCGGCGATGACCAGTCGATGGGCAAAGACCCGGAAACCGGCCTCGAGGTTGAACGCAAGACCGGCCGTTTCGGCCCCTATATCCAGCTTGGCGAAGGCAAGGATACCAAGCGCGCATCCATTCCCAAGGATCTTGATGATTTCGACCTGGAATGGGCGCTGAAGCTGCTCAATCTTCCGCGGATTGTCGGGGAACATCCCGAAACCGGCAAGGAAATCGAGGCTAATATCGGTCGTTACGGACCTTATCTGCGCCACGATGGCAAATATGCGAAGCTGACCAGCACGCGCGATGTATTCGAAACCGGCATGAATGCCGCTGTCACCCTGCTGGCCGAAGCGGCCAATCGCAAGGGCGGCACCCGTGCCAAGGCGGAACCGATCAAGGAACTGGGCAAACACCCCGTCAGCGAAGGCGAGATGAAAGTGATGCCGGGCCGCTACGGCCCCTATGTCACCGACGGCACTACCAATGCGACCATCCCCAAGGATGTGAAGCCGGAAGATGTCACGGAAGAACAGGCAATCGCGCTGATCGACGCACGCGTTGCCAAGGGGCCTGCAAAAAAGAAACGCAAGGCGCCAGCCAAGAAGAAGGCAGCTCCCAAGAAGAAAGCTTCAGCCAAGAAGACGCCAGCCAAGAAGGCACCAGCCAAAAAGGCTGAGGAATAATGGCAGCCGACCGCTTCGAACGGCACAAACAACCATGGAATGCAGAAGAAGCGGGCAAGCTTCGTCTGCTTGCAGGCAAGGGCCATGGTCTCAAGGCCATTGCCAAAGCGCTGAACCGGAGCGAGGAATCGACCAAGGATTTCGCCAAGAAAAACAAGGTCGCAATCGTGAAAAAGCGCTGAAAAACTGCTGGCCCGGCATCACACTGCCTTGTTTGGCATATGTCGGATCAGCCTTTCATCAGCCGAAATTCACTTGGTCCAGACTTCACTTGGTCCAGTCTAGGCCGATTTCCTCGAAGATTTCCTTATCTTCCGACCAGTTCTCATCCACTTTGACGTGGAGAAACAGGTGGACCTTTTGCCCGAGGACTTCCGACAGTTCCTTGCGGGCAGCTTCGCCGATGGATTTGATCATCGAGCCGCCTTTGCCCAGAACAATGGGCCGCTGGCTTTCCCGGCCAATTACGATCTGCTGGCGCACTTCAACCGAACCATCCTTGCGCTGGGTATAGCTTTCGGGCCGAACGGCGCTGTCATAGGGCAGTTCTTCATGCAGCTGCTTGTAAAGCTGCTCTCGCGTGATTTCGGCCGCCAACAGGCGTTCGCTGGCATCGGAAACCTGGTCTTCGGGATAATGCCATTCGCCTTCGGGCATCAGGCTGGCCAGATGGGCCTTCAGTTCTGGCACACCATCGCCGGTGAACGCAGAAATGAAGAAGACCTCGTCAAACTTTACCTTCGCGGTCAATTCTTCGGCCAGTGCCAGCAAAGGTTCCTTCTTGGCCTTGTCGACCTTGTTGAGAGCCAACAGCTTGCGTTCGGGCCGATTGGCGAGAGCTTCTAGCAAGGGTTCCAATTCGTGGCGCCGCTGTTTCAACGGATCGACCAGCAACAGGATTGCGTCAGCTTCGCTCGCGCCTTCCCATGCGGCAGATACCATCGCCCGATCAAGCCGACGCTTGGGCGCGAAGATGCCCGGCGTATCCACCAGGATTATCTGGACATCGCCTGCCAGGGCGACCCCCAGCATTCGCGCACGGGTGGTCTGTGCCTTGGCGCTGGTGATGGCGACTTTCTGGCCGACCAGCTGGTTTACCAATGTGCTCTTGCCTGCATTAGGCGCGCCGATCACGGCCACTACACCACATTTCCGAGCGGTTTGTTCAGTCATTTGATCGCTCATCCGTAGCGCTCCATAAACAGCCTTGCGGCTTCTGTTTCAGCTTCCTGCTTGCTGCCAGCAGTGGCTTCTGCCTCGCCCACGTTCCTGATCAGGACGCGGACGGTGAAGCGTGCGGCATGGTCCGGGCCGGACCGTTCGATAATCTCGTATTCCGGGCCCTTGCGCCGGTTGCCCGCGGCCCATTCCTGCAAGGCGCTTTTCGGGTGTTTGGAATCGCCCGCGCCCCCTTCGACCTTGCCTTTCCAGATCGAGCGAATGAGATCGCGCGAATGGTCATAGCCTGCCTCGACAAAATTGGCCCCGAGCAGCGATTCCATGACATCGCCAAGAATGTTGTCGCTATCCGCAGCGCCATCGTCACGCGCCTGCTTGCCCAGATTGATATGTTCTGCCGCGCCGATTTCGCGTGCCAGTGCCGCACAGGTCGAGCGGCTGACCAAAGCGTTGAGCCGCTGGGCCAGCGCGCCTTCTGCACCATTGTTGCGATGGTAAAGCCAATCCGCGATGGTCAGGCCCAACACTCGGTCGCCCAGAAACTCCAGACGTTGATAGTCGCGTTCGTTGCCGGTGCTGCCATGCGTCAACGCTTCCTGCCACAGGGTTTCGTCCTTTACGGCAAAACCGGTGGCCACCAGCCAATCACGCGCTTCTGGTGACAACCTTGTCATAGGGTGCCTCCGATACGGCTCCAGCGCGCGGCAGTGAACCATGTCCACGGCAGCAGCCACTCGGAGCTGCCATCAGTAGACCACATCATGATGGTGGCGCGGCCTACCAGCCTGTCTTCCGGCACTATGCCCACGCCGCCGCCTGCTTCAGGGGGAAAGCGGCTGTCCTGCGAATTGTCGCGGTTGTCACCCATCGCAAAAAAGCTTTTTTCAGGCACGATAATCGGCCCGAAATTGTCTTTGGGGAATGGCCCGAAATCGAGGACGTTATAGGTCTTGCCCGATGGCAGTGTTTCCTTGAACTGCTTGTAGCGGCAAACCATGCTGCCATCTGCCAGCGTTTCGATTTCTGCCAGCGGATGACAATCCGTGTTGGGGGTGATGGGGATAATGAAATCATCTACCTGGACTTTTGGCACGGCCTTGCCGTTCAGGATCAGCTGACCGTCCCGCATCTCGATTGTGTCACCGGGCAGACCGATGGCGCGCTTGATATAATCGGTACCATCCACCGGATGCTTGAAGATGACGATATCGCCGCGTTCGGGCAGTGACGCGAAATAGCGGCCCGGCAGCAGGGGAAAGTTGTTTTCGCCGATGCCATACGCCCATTTCGCCGCCAGCAGATGATCGCCATTGATGAGACGCGGCAACATGCTCTCGCTCGGGATATTGAACGGCGAGAATATGAAGCTGCGGAAAATCACCACCACCAGCACCAGTTTGATCAGGAAGAAGACGAAGCTGCCTTCTTCCTTTTCCTTTTCCGCTGCATGGGAAGGGCTGGCGAGGGAATCGCTGGCCGGGTTTTTCACATCATTCATAAAAACTGCCCGGTTTGCTGGGAAAAGTTGGCACAAGTTACAGGCAATCCGGCGAAAAACTGCCGACCTGTTCGGGGTGGCGCACAGAATACGTATCTGCTGCGGTACTTAGGGTTCCAAATCATTGCCGCAGTCCCTACTCGCGTGGGGCAAGGGTAGAAAGGATTTTCACGTGAATGATGCCGTCGCAGGAGCCTGGCGCAAGCTGGAAAGCCATCAGAGCAAGACCTTGGCAGAGCTTTTTGCCGACGAAGGCAGGCTGGAATTGTTGTCTGGCAGGCTCGAGTGGGGCTCGGGTGATTTTGCCGCGGGAATCCAGTGTGACTGGTCCAAGACCCACCTGGATGCAGACCTGATAGCGGGCTTCGAGCAACTGGCAGATGCATCAGGCTTTACTGAAAGGCGTTCCGCCCTGTTTGCCGGTGAGCGGATCAACAACACCGAAAACAGGGCTGCGGAACACACTGCCCAGCGCGGTGTGGGCAAGGATAGTTCGGTGGAAGAGGCCAGCGCTCTGCACTTGCGGATGAAAATGCTGGTTGAAGCCATTCACGAGGGTGTTCTTGGCGAGGTGAACCACCTCATTCATATCGGCATTGGCGGGTCGGCCCTTGGCCCCGCGCTGGCGGTGGATGCGTTGTCGCGCGATCTGTCACTGGTCGACGTCCACGTTGTATCCAACATCGATGGAGTTGCGCTGGAATCCGCATTCAACGCCTGCGACCCTGCCACCACCATGGTCGCGATAGCGTCCAAGACATTCACCACGATCGAAACCATGACCAATGCCGAAAGCGCGTTGAAGTGGTTGGCGGAAAGTGGCGTAAGTGACCCAGTCGGGCGCGTCGTGGCGCTGACTGCCAACCCCGATGCCGCCGTTGACTGGGGGGTTGATGAAACCCGCGTTCTGCCGTTTCCTGAAACGGTTGGCGGGCGCTATTCGCTATGGTCTTCCATCGGTTTTCCGGTGGCATTGTCCGTGGGCTGGGACGAATTTGACCAGATGCTGGCAGGCGCAGCTGCGGTGGATATGCATTTTCGCGACACCAACGGCGCTGCCAACCTGCCGCTGCGGGCTGCGTTTGCCGACCAGTATTATACCCGCCTTCGTGGTTGCCAGACCCGCGCGGTCTTTGCCTATGACGAACGACTCGGCCTGTTTCCCGACTATCTCCAGCAGTTGGAGATGGAAAGTAACGGCAAAAGCGTAACTGCCGCGGGCGAGCCCGTCTCTGGCGCAACCGCCCCTGTTACCTGGGGCGGTGTGGGCACAGATGCGCAGCACGCGGTGTTCCAGCTGCTGCATCAGGGCACGCATCTCATACCGGTCGATTTTATCGCCAGCATCGCGCCGGGTGATGATCTGGAACCGGCGCATCATCGTATCCTGCTGACCAACTGTTTCGCACAAGGCGCGGCATTGATGGCAGGCCAGACGAGCGATGACCCGGCACGCAATTTTCCTGGCGACCGGCCCAGCGCCACCATGCTGTGTGATGATCTGGATGCTGCGACGCTGGGCGCGCTCATTGCCTTCCATGAACATCGCACCTTTGCCAATGCAGTGCTGATGGGGATCAACCCGTTCGACCAGTTCGGGGTAGAACTGGGCAAGGCAATTGCGAAAAGGATCGAAGCCGGCGGCGGAGAATTTGACGCCAGCACGAACGCCTTGCTCGGTGCTTCTGGCCTCACCGACTAGATTGTTGTCGCAGTTCGGTTTAGCCAGACTGCATGGCAACCCGCGGAGGATTCCTGTCGGCGGATTGCGCAATCAGAGGGATCATTATGTTGAAGTCTTTTGCGACCGCACTTCTGTTGTCCGCCGCCTTCGTGGCGCAGCCGGCCTTTGCGCAGGCAGATGATGGCAGCCAGCCTGCCGCCGCTGCGCCAGTCGAAAAGGCGTGGGTGCAGCGCAGCAACGAAAACACCCAGCTATACATCGAAATGGATGCTCGTTTCTCACCAGAGGACGCGTCGTCCACCGGGCTTGAGCAATATGACGGCCTGTCAATGGACCTTGGGCCAGATCTTGATGCGCGCTATCTCGCCGCATCCAGGACACTGCTCGCGACCTATCAGGAAAAGCTGGCGGTGGAGCAGGACCCCATGGTGCGTCAGGACCTCGAAATCCTGATTGCAGCCCTGCAAAGGGGGATCGACGGGCAGGCGCTGAACGCGCGCTATATGTTGGACTGGTACAATGTTCCGCAAATGGTGTTCCGCAACATCAGTTCGCTGCTTGACGATCAGGTCGTGCCTGAACGGCGCAAGAAGGCGGTCGAACTACTCCAGCGGTATGTTGGCCAATATGAAGGCACAACGCCGCTGACCGAGTTGGCGAAGGGCCGGTTTGCCGAGAGCCGGGGCGAAGGAAAGTTCGGCCCTTATCGCGGTGATTTGAAAGATGCGCTGAGCAAGACGGAAACCTATTCCGCAGGCATTCGTGAATTGTTCGGCAAATACAAGATCAAGGGTGCGGACAAGGCGCTCGCCGCAATGGACAAGCAGTTTGCCGGATACAAAACGTGGAGTGAAGCCACGGTCCAGCCTCTGGCACGCGATGATTTCCGGCTTCCGCCTGAAATTTATGCATTCCGGCTGAAGCTGGTGGGTATCGACATTCCGCCTGCCGAGCTGATTTCGCGGGCTCGCCGCGGATTTTACGAAACGCGTGCCCAAATGTCGGCAGTGGCGCCTTTGGTTGCAGCCAAATATGGCTTTGCCGAAACTGATTATCCCTCGGTCATTCTCAACCTGAAGAAGACAGTCGTTCCGCGCGATGAACTGGAAGGTTTTTATGCCGGTGTCAGCAAGACGCTGGAAGAAATAATTCGGCGCGAAAACATCGTCACTCTGCCTGACTACCCCATGCAGATGCGGCTGGCGACACCGGCAGAAGCTGCCGCGCAGCCAGCACCGCATATGCAGCCGCCCCGCCTGATCGGCAACCAGGGCGAACGGGGCCAGTTCATCCTCACTACCTCGGAACCGGGCGCGGATGCGGCAGGCAGCTTTGATGATTTCAACTTTGCCGCCGCATCATGGACGCTGAGCGCGCATGAAGGTCGGCCGGGCCATGAACTGCAGTTCGCCAGCATGGTTGATCGCGGCGTTTCGCTTGCGCGCGTGCTTTATGCATTCAACAGCGTGAACGCAGAGGGCTGGGCGCTTTATGCAGAAGCGGAAATGCTGCCCTACGAACCTGTTGAAGGCCAACTTATCGGGATGCAGCACCGTTTGCTTCGCGCATCGCGGGCGTTCCTTGATCCAATGCTGAACCTTGGCATGATCGATCTGGACGAAGCCCGCAGAGTGCTTTCCGAAGAAGCGATGTTTTCACCCGCCATGGTAAAGCAGGAACTGGACCGGTACACGTTCCGGTGGCCCGGCCAGGCTGGCAGCTATTACTATGGCTATAGCAAGCTGATCGACCTGCGGATCGAGACCGAGATGGCAATGGGTGACGCATTTGACCGCAAGGCGTTCAACGATTTCATCCTTGGCGAGGGGCTGTTGCCGCTCGACCTGTTGGCCAAGACTGTGCGCGAAGACTTCGTGCCGGCAAAGGCCGCAAAATAGCATCCAATCAGTCAACTTCAGAGTGAAACACGGCCCCGCACCTTTTCTGGCAAAGGTGCGGGGTCTTTTTGTGTGAAAGCCGGAATGGCCGTGTTTGGCCTTTCAATGTTGCGGTGCGCCCGCCATATCGCTGCCGACACAGGAGTTATGCATGCCATCTTACGATTATGATCTCTTCACTATCGGCGCCGGTTCCGGCGGCGTTCGCGCTTCCCGCGTTTCAGCAGCGCACGGGGCCAAAGTGGCGATTGCGGAGGAGTATCGCGTAGGTGGCACTTGCGTCATCAGAGGATGCGTGCCCAAGAAGATGCTCGTTTACGGGGCTCATTTTGCGGAAGATCTCGAAGATGCAAAGCAGTTCGGCTGGGAAGTCGGCGAATGCAAATTCGACTGGATAAAATTGCGCGACAATGTGCTGGGCGATGTCGACCGGCTGAACGGTCTCTACACCGAAACGCTCGAGAACCATGATGTCGATATTTTTCACGAGCGCGCCGAAATCACCGGTGACCACGAAATCACGCTGGCCAGCGGCAAGGTCATCACGGCCAAGCACATTTTGATCGCTACCGGTGCACGGCCTCATATGCCCGGCTGCCCGGGTCATGAACACGGCATTACCTCGAACGAGGCGTTTCATCTGGACGCGCTGCCAAAGCGTATCCTGATTGCTGGTGGTGGATATATCGCCAATGAATTTGCCGGTGTTTTCAATGAATTCGGCACCAAGGTCACAATCATCAACCGCAGTGACAGATTGCTGCGTAGCTATGACCAGAGCCTGAGCGACAGGCTGCTGCAAATCTCGCTGATGAAGGGGATCGATTTCCGCTTCAACGCAGAATTCCGCGGGATTGAAAAGCAGGAAGACGGCACCTTGAACGTGTCCATGACCAATCACGAAGATCTGGAAGTTGATTGCGTAATGTTTGCAACGGGCCGCGTTCCCAACACGCAGGGACTTGGTCTCGATACGGTTGGCGTGGAAACCGGCAAGAATGGCGAGATCAAGGTCGACCGGTTCAGCAAGACCAATGTCGATTATATCTATGCGGTCGGTGATGTGACCGACCGTGTGCAGCTTACCCCGGTTGCCATCCGCGAAGGGCAGGCATTTGCCGACACCACTTTTGGCAACAATCCGTCCCACGTGGATTATGACTGCATACCCAGCGCAGTATTCAGCCACCCGCCAATTGCCTCTGTCGGCATGACCGAAGGCGAAGCGAAGAACAAGCTTGGCTCGGTAAAGGTCTATCAGTCAGATTTCAGGGCGATGAAAAACGTCGTTGCTGGCCGCAATGAACGGTCTCTCTACAAGATGGTCTGTGAAGGCGACAATGAACGGATCGTGGGCATCCACATGATTGGCCCCGAAGCGCCTGAGATCATGCAGGCGGCTGCCGTGGCCGTGAAGGCTGGCCTTACCAAGGCAGATTTTGATGCCACGGTGGCAATCCACCCGACAATGGCGGAAGAACTCGTCCTGCTGCGCTAAACACGCAGCCATGCGCCAGATTGCCAATTGAGAGATGCAGGCATACTCTCCCAGCCTGAACGGGAGAGTGGCAATGGCAGGTACGGTACTGGTTACAGGCGGGACAGGTTACATAGGCGGCGAACTAATCAGGCAATTGCTTGACCGTGGCTGGAACGTCCACACGACCGTGCGTAACAAGGCGAAAAGCGAAGCGGAGTTGAAGGCACGCTTTGGCGATGCGGGCAACCGGCTGAAGGTATTCGAGGCTGAACTGATGTCCGACGATGGCTGGGCAGAGGCGAATGCTGGCTGCACCCATGTCGCCCATGTCGCATCGCCGATTGCCGCTGCCACGCCAAGGGACGAGAACGAAATGATCGTTCCCGCGCGCGAAGGAACACTCCGCGCGTTACGCTTTGCCAAGGCTGCAGGGGTGAAACGCTTTGTCCAGACCAGCTCGGTTGCAGCCGTTGCCTATGGCCGAAGCGAAAAGAACTATACCGTCGATGAGAGTGACTGGACCGACATCAGCCACCCGGATGTCTATCCTTACGTCAAATCAAAGACCATTTCCGAACGTGCTGCTCGCGATTGGGTTGCGGAAGAGGGCGGCGATATGGAGTTTGTCTCGGTCAATCCCGCAATGGTCCTTGGCCCTGTCGAAAGCGCCGACTTTTCCGCATCTGTGGAAGCTGTGCTGCAATTGATGAACGGGTCCATGCCGATGGCTCCTGACCTTGGCTTTGCCGTCGTGGACCTGCGCGATGTGGCGGATCTGCACGTCAAATGCCTCGAACAGCCGGGACTTGGCGGAGAACGGTTCCTTGCCGCTGGCAGGTTCATGAAGATGATCGAGGTCGGTGAAGTCTTGCGCAGCGGCCTTGGCGAGCAAGCGCGCAAGGTGCCAACCAGGATCATGCCAGGCTGGATGGTTTCCGTGCTGTCGCTGTTCAACCCCGGAGTCCGTTCAATAAGGAGCGAACTCGGCAAGACACGTCATGTGGACACAAGTCATGCCTTGAACAGGTTGGGGTGGAAAACCCGGGCAGAAGAAGAAAGCATCCTCGACTGCGCAAAAAGCCTTATCGAACACGGTGTGGTGAAAGTCTGATGGATCTTGCAGGCAAGACAGTTCTGCTAACCGGCGGGACGGCGGGCATCGGTCAGTCGCTGGCGCGCCAGATGCTTGCCAAGGGTGCGACAGTCATCGTAACCGGCCGTTCGCCCGAAGGGCTTGAAAAGTCGCGTGCCGATGGCTTCGAAGCGATTGCCGCTAACCTTTCAGCCCCAGATGGCGCAGAGGCCATTCTTAGCGCGTTGGGTGACCGCGAAATCGATATATTGATCAACAATGCGGGGCAGGGCGTCGATCATGATTTCAGGGAAGCTGCGCCCGACGTCAATGCTGCAGATGATTGTATTTACGCCAATCTCAATGCGCCAATCCGCCTGATAGCCGGACTTCTGCCGCGACTGAAAAGCAGGCATGAAGCGGCCATTGTCAATGTCACGTCCGGCCTCGCCATTGCTCCTAATGCGGGCGCGCCAGTATATTGCGCCACCAAGGCGGGATTGCGCAGCTATACCCAGGCCCTTCGCGCACAATTGGCCAATACCAATGTCCAGGTGATCGAGGCACTGCCGCCCATGGTTGATACGCAGATGACCGCTGGCCGGGGTAACCGGAAAATGTCTGCGCAGGATTGTGCGCGCGAGATTATCTACGCGGTCGAAAATGACCGGCCGGAGGCCAATGTGGGCATGGTGAAAATCCTGCGGCTGGTGCATTCCATATCGCCCAAACTCGCCGCCAGAATGATGCTGCGATTTTGATTTTGTGCGTTGCGCAGTGTCTGAATGTGATGGCGGTAGGCGCTAGCTATTGACGCTTGGGCTGGCCGGTGGCTAGGCGACATCTATAACTATGTGCAGGAATCCGGATGTCAGCCAATATCGCAGAAATGGAACGACGCAGGGACGCAGCCCGGCAGGGTGGCGGACAAAAGCGTATCGACGCACAGCATGCCAAGGGCAAGCTGACCGCGCGTGAGCGAATTGACGTATTACTCGACGAAGGCTCCTTCGAAGAGCTGGACATGTATGTCGAACATGACTGCACCGACTTCGGCATGGCCGAACAGAAAATTCCCGGTGATGGCGTGGTTACCGGCAGCGGCACGATCAATGGCCGGCTGGTCTATGTATATAGCCAGGATTTCACCGTTTTTGGCGGCAGTCTGTCGAAACGCCATGCGGAAAAGATCTGCAAGGTCATGGAAAATGCCATGAAAGTGGGCGCGCCTGTCATCGGCATGAATGACAGCGGCGGCGCGCGCATTCAGGAAGGCGTGGCATCACTCGGCGGATATGCGGATGTGTTCCAGCGCAATGTGCTGGCAAGTGGTGTCGTGCCGCAGATCAGCCTCATCATGGGCCCATGTGCGGGCGGTGCTGTCTATTCGCCAGCCATGACTGACTTCATCTTCATGGTGAAGGACAGTTCATACATGTTCGTGACGGGTCCCGACGTGGTGAAAACCGTGACGAATGAAGTCGTGACGCAGGAAGAACTTGGCGGCGCAGTGACGCATACGACCAAGACCAGCGTGGCCGATCTGGCGTTCGAAAACGACATTGAAACCTTGCTCGCCACGCGTAATTTCTTCGATTTCCTGCCTTTGTCCAACCGCGAGGAAGTTCCAGAACGGCCGACGTCCGATCCGTTTGATCGCGAAATCCCCAGCCTCGACACAGTCATCCCCGACAATGCCAACCAACCTTATGATATGCATGAAGTCATTCGCAAGGTGCTGGATGAAGGCGATTTCTTCGAAATTCAGCCTGCCCATGCGGGCAACATCCTGTGCGGTTTCGGCCGCATGGAAGGCCGCACAGTGGGTGTTGTTGCCAATCAGCCAATGGTGCTGGCAGGCGTGCTGGATATCAACGCATCGAAGAAAGCCGCACGGTTCGTCCGGTTCTGTGATGCGTTCGAAATCCCGATCCTCACCTTTGTCGATGTGCCCGGCTTCCTGCCCGGCACCGCGCAGGAACATAACGGCATTATCAAGCACGGGGCGAAACTGCTTTTCGCCTATGCCGAGGCCACCGTGCCCAAAATCACCGTTATCACCCGCAAAGCCTATGGCGGGGCGTATGACGTGATGGCATCAAAGCACCTTCGCGGTGATCTCAACTATGCGTGGCCAACTGCAGAAATCGCCGTGATGGGCGCAAAGGGCGCAGTGGAAATCATCTTCCGGCAGGACGCAGGCGATCCTGAAAAGATTGCCGAGAACACGAAGGAATATGAAGACCGCTTCGCCAACCCCTTCGTCGCTGCATCGCGCGGTTACATCGATGAAGTCATCTATCCGCACTCGACCCGCCGGCGTATCGCACTGGGTCTGCGCAAGCTGCGCGGGAAAGTGCTGGAGAACCCGTGGAAGAAGCACGACAATATTCCGCTGTAGCACCTGTTTTGCGAGGGATTTGGCGCCAGGTCGGCGCGTGAGTTCTGTCTTAACAAAAGACATCAATGCTAATCCAAACGGGACTTTGAAATGAAACTTGGCCGTCTCAACCATATTGGTGTCGCAACGCCTTCGATTGCGGATTCCATCGCGCATTTTCGTGATGTCATGGGCGCGAACGACATTACAGAACCGTTCGACCTGCCCGAACAAGGTGTGAAAGTCTGCTTCGTCAACACGCCCGCGGATGGCGGCCATGAATCAACGGGACATGGCACGCAGATCGAATTGATCGAACCTTATGACGCAAGTTCGCCTATCAACGGGTTCCTCGCCAAGAACCCTGCTGGCGGGCAGCACCATCTGTGCTTTGAGGTTGAGGATATTGCCGCGGCGCGCGAGTGGTTTGAAGGGCAGGGCAAGCGCATTCTCGGCCCCACGCGCATTGGCGCGCATGGCACACCCATCTTCTTCCTCCACCCCAAGGACATGATGGGGCAGCTGACCGAAATCATGGAAACACCCAATTCAGAAAATACGGGAGAGCATTGATGAGCTACGAACATATCAAGGTTGAGGCCGCTGGCCCCGTCACCACGATTACGCTGAACCGCCCGGAGCGTCTCAATGCCTGCCCGCCCGACATGGCGGTGGAAATTCGCGATGCGCTGGTCGATATCGGTGATGCACGCTGTTTCATCATCACTGGCGAAGGCCGAGCATTCTGTTCCGGCGCTGATCTTGCGGCACGCGGCGATCGCCCCGTAACCGGCGGGCGCGGCGCGTATGATTCCCTCAGCATGAGCTATAATCCGCTGATGGCGCAGATGGCGGAATGCAAGGTCCCCATCGTGACCGCAATCAATGGTCCTGCGGCAGGCGTGGGTTGTTCCATCGCCCTGGCATCCGATTTCGCAATTGCTGGCAAAAGCGCTTATTTCCTGCAGGCGTTCGTCAACATCGGTCTGGTGCCAGATGGCGGCGCAAGCTGGATGCTGCCGCGCCTGGTGGGCAAGGCTCGTGCCACGGAAATGATGATGCTTGGCGAGAAGATCGGCGCGGAAAAGGCTGCTGACTGGGGCCTGATCTACAAGGCAGTTGAAGATGCTGCCTTGATGGACGAAGCAAAGGCGCTTGCCGCCCGTCTGGCTAATGGCCCGACACTGGCGCTGGGACAGATGCGCGCCAATATCCAGTTTGCTTTGCAGAATGATTATCCTGCCAGCCTGCATCAGGAAGCGCTTGGCCAATACCGCGCCGGCGATAGTGACGATGCGAAAGAAGGCGGCGCAGCCTTTCTGATGAAGCGCAAGGCAGAGTTCAAAGGCAGATGATCTTTTACGACAGTTCGAACCCGGCACCCAATCCGCGCCGTGTCCGCATCTTCGCCGCTGAAAAGGGGCAGGACCTGCCGACCGAGGTGGTTTCAATTGTCGCGCGCGAACACAAATCGCCCGAATTTCTGGCGCTTAATCCGCGCGGCCAGACGCCCGCGTTGAAACTGGATGACGGAACTGTTCTGACTGAAAGCATTGCGATCTGCCGCTACCTCGAAGCGCTCCAGCCGCAACCCGGCCTGTTTGGCACATCGCCAGAGGAAATCGGTGCGGTGGAAATGTGGATACGCCGTGTGGAATTCCTGGTGATGGAGCCGTTGGGCAAGGTCTGGGTCCACACGCATCCGTTCACGGCAAAACTGCCGATCGAACGCTTTGCCGAATATGGCGAAAGCAACCGGCCACGCGTGTTCGACGGATATGCCATTTGCGACGAAGCGCTGAGCGATACGCCTTTTCTGGCTGGCTCCGACTTCAGCATGGCAGATATTGCCCTTTTTACCACCGTGGAATTCGCGAATTTCGTGGGCATTCAAATGCCTGAGGAACTTGCCAATTTGCGCGATTGGCACGCGCGAGTATCATCCCGCCCAAGTGCCGACGCCTGAAAGCCGATGTGATGACCAAGCCTACCGAAAATGACTGGCAAGCACTTGCCGACAAGGAAACCAGAGGCCGAGATCTGACCCGGCAAATGCCGGAAGGGTTCGCGATCAAGCCGCTTTACACAGCGGCCGATGCCGCTGATCCGGGCCTTCCGGGCTTTGCCCCGTTCACGCGCGGGGTCAAGGCGACCATGTATGCGGGCCGGCCATGGACAATCCGGCAATATGCCGGTTTTTCGACTGCCGAGGAATCCAACGCTTTTTACAGGCGCAATCTTGCTGCAGGTCAAAAGGGCCTGTCGGTTGCGTTCGATCTTGCCACCCATCGTGGTTACGATTCAGACCATCCCCGCGTTGTCGGCGATGTCGGCAAGGCTGGCGTGGCAATTGATACGGTCGAGGATATGCAAATCCTGTTCGACCAGATTCCGCTGGACCAGATGTCGGTTTCCATGACGATGAATGGCGCGGTCATCCCGATCCTGGCGTTTTACATCGTTGCAGGTGAAGAACAGGGCGTGACGCCTGACCAGCTGTCAGGGACCATCCAGAATGACATTCTGAAGGAATTCATGGTCCGCAACACCTACATCTATCCGCCTGCACCAAGCATGCGCATCGTGTCGGACATTATCGCATATACTTCGGCCAATATGCCGAAGTTCAATTCGATTTCGATTTCCGGCTATCACATGCACGAAGCAGGCGCGACTGCAGTGCAGGAACTGGCTTTCACCATCGCCGATGGCAAGGAATATGTAACCCGCGCAATGGAAGCCGGGCTGGATATCGATGCTTTCGCCGGTCGCCTGTCGTTCTTCTTCGGCATCGGCATGAATTTCTTCATGGAAATTGCCAAACTGCGGGCTGCTCGCACCCTGTGGTACCGCGTGATGGACGGACTTGGCGCAAAGCAGGAACGCAGCAAGATGTTGCGCACGCACTGTCAGACATCGGGTGTTTCGTTGCAGGAACAGGACCCTTACAACAACGTCATCCGCACCACGGTGGAAGCGATGGCTGCCACGCTGGGCGGAACCCAGTCGCTCCATACCAATGCGCTGGATGAAGCCATCGCGCTGCCGACCGATTTCAGCGCCCGCATTGCGCGCAATACGCAGCTGGTGCTGCAGGAAGAGACCGGCATCACCAATGTCGTCGATCCGCTGGGCGGCAGCTATTACATCGAGGCATTGACCGCCAAGCTGGTGGAAGATGCCGAAGAATTGATCCGGGAAGTGGACGGGCTTGGCGGTATGACCGATGCGGTCGCATCGGGTATGCCCAAGCAGCGCATCGAAGAAGCCGCGGCTGCCAAGCAAACCCGTGTTGACCGCGGCGAAGATGTCATTGTGGGCGTGAACAAATATCGCCTCGCCAGCGAAGATGCGCTTGATACGCTCGACATCGACAATCACAAGGTTCGCAAGGGCCAGATTGCGCGTCTCGAGAAGAACCGTGCCAACCGCGACGATGGCGCCTGCAAGGCGGCCTTGAAGGCGCTGACTGAAGGTGCGGCAGGCGGCGGAAACCTGCTGGCATTGGCAGTGGACGCTGCGCGAGCCAGGGCCACGCTTGGCGAGATTTCGGATGCGATGGAGACGGTTTTCGGGCGTTATGACACGGTGCCGACACCGGTTAAGGGCGTGTACAAATCCGCCTATGAATTTGATAGGCGCTGGGCGCAGGTGGTGGATGGCGTGGAGGCGGTAAGACGGCGCCTTGGCCGGAAACCGAAGATCATGGTCGCCAAGATGGGTCAGGATGGCCACGATCGCGGCGCGAATGTGATCGCCAGTGCCTTTTCCGACATGGGCTTTGACGTCGTTTCCGGTCCGCTGTTCCAGACACCGCAGGAAACGGTGGACATGGCTCTTGCCGAAGGCGTTGATGCCATTGGTGCCAGTTCGCTTGCTGCCGGTCACAAGACCTTGATCCCCGAGTTGATCGGTTTGCTAAAGGACGCAGGCCGCGCAGATATAAGGGTCGTGGCAGGCGGCGTTATACCGCCACAGGATTATGAATTTTTGCGCGACGCAGGCGTACAAGGCATCTACGGCCCCGGTTCCAACGTGATCGAATGCGGCGCAGACATGTTGCGCCTGCTCGGCCACAATATGCCGCCTGCGGGTGAAGAACTGGAAAGTGAAACCAAGTGACAATACGCACTGACTGGACGCGCGAAGAAATCGCGGCACTGTTCGATCTGCCGTTCACCGAATTGCTGTTTCGTGCTGCCAGCGTCCACCGGGAACACCACCGGCCGGACGAAATACAGCTGTGTACCCTGCTATCGATCAAGACTGGCGGTTGCCCTGAAGATTGCGGTTATTGTTCGCAATCCGTCCATGCCGATAGCGGCGTCGAAGCGACCAAATTGATGGATGTGCGTGCGGTGCTGCAATCAGCCGCGCAGGCGAAGGATAATGGCAGCCAGCGGTTCTGCATGGGTGCGGCTTGGCGCAACCCGAAAGACCGGGACATGCCCGCGATTGTCGAAATCGTGAAGGGCGTACGCGCCATGGGCCTCGAAACCTGCATGACACTCGGCATGCTGTCGCCAAAGCAGGCCGATCTGCTGGCTGAAGCGGGCCTCGACTATTACAACCACAACATCGACAGCAGCCCTGAATATTACGAGCGTGCAATTACCACGCGCACCATGGCGGACCGCCTGGAAACGCTCCAAAATGTCCGCACGTCAGGGATTAATGTCTGCTCTGGCGGCATTGTCGGCATGGGCGAAACCCGCGAAGACCGTGTTGGCTTTATCCACACATTGGCCACTTTGCCCCAGCACCCGGAAAGCGTGCCGGTCAATGCACTGGTGCCGGTTAAGGGCACAGTCCTGGGCGATATGCTGGCCGATACGCCGCTGGCGAAAATCGACGATATCGAATTTGTGCGAACCGTGGCGGCGGCGCGCATAACCATGCCGCTCAGCATGGTTCGCCTCAGCGCAGGGCGTGAAAGCATGTCGGACGCGGCGCAGGCATTGTGCTTCATGGCTGGCGCGAATTCCATCTTCACCGGCGACAAATTGCTGACTGCGCCCAACGCTGGCGACGACAGCGATGCTGCATTGTTCGCCCGCCTTGGCCTGGCACCGATGTCGGGCGAGGAGCCGATGCAGGCGCAGCGCGAATTAACTTCGGCAGGCTGAATTTGCGCACATCGCGTGCGCAGCGACATGTCGTATTTATACAATTCAAGTTACTGTTGCGCAGGTCTACTGGCCCCACTGGGTCGCCAAACTGCATGAAAACCACTCTTGCGGTTGCTTTTCATGCGTGAATGGGGGGTAAAGACCTTGAAAAAATTGATGATAATCGCCGCAGCCGCATTTTGCGCAAGTGCACTTCCGGCCACGACCTATGCACAAGACGCCGACGTGGAATTGTCCAAGGTCGATTGGTATCGTGTCTCGATGGTAAAATGGAAGCCCGGCAAGGCCGAGCGCGCCCATGAAATTACCGAAATGTACCAGAAGATCGACAAGCAGCTGGGCCGCACCGGTTACATGCATTTTCATATGTCGACGGGTGAATGGAACAGCATTGTCGTATTCCCGATGCGGAATGGGATTGCCGCTATGGGGTGGGCCAACAACCCTGATGGCAAGGAATGGTATGATGCCTTCGTGAAATCAGTTGGCGGCGAGGATGAAGCGAAGAAGATCTTCGAGGAATTCGACTCGCTGATTGCCGATCGTCAATTGCAGATTGGCCATATTGATCAGGAGTGATCGATAGCTTGATGGATGCCCTCGGTGTCGGCATAGCAGTCTGACTGATTGTCGATACCGGGGTGCCCATGTTCAAGAAAATTCTGATTGCCAACCGCGGCGAAATTGCCTGCCGTGTAATTAAGACTGCGCGCCGCATGGGCATCGCAACCGTTGCTGTCTATTCTGACGCGGATGCCCGCGCTCCATTTGTCAAAATGGCTGACGAGGCAGTGCATATCGGCCCTTCCGCCGCGGCTGAAAGTTACCTGATACCGGAAAAGATTATCGCCGCCTGCAAGCAGACCGGCGCCGAAGCTGTTCACCCCGGCTATGGCTTCCTGTCGGAACGCACCAGTTTTGCCGAGGCGTTGGCTGCTGAAAACATCGCATTCATCGGCCCGCCTGTGGGCGCAATCGCTGCCATGGGCGACAAGATCGAATCCAAGAAGCTCGCCATGCAGGCAGGTGTCAATGTGGTGCCGGGCTTTGTCGGCGAAATTGACGATACAGAGCACGCAGTCCGTATTTCAGAAGAAATCGGCTATCCGGTGATGATGAAAGCCAGCGCGGGCGGCGGTGGCAAGGGTATGCGCCTTGCTTACAGCGAACAGGACGTGCGCGAAGGTTTTGAAGCGACCAAGCGTGAAGGGCTTAACAGTTTCGGCGATGACCGGGTATTCATCGAGAAATTCATCCTCAATCCGCGGCATATCGAAATCCAGATATTGGGCGATAAGCACGGCAATATCCTGTATTTGAACGAGCGCGAATGTTCGATCCAGCGCCGCCACCAGAAGGTGGTCGAAGAAGCGCCGTCGCCATTCGTCACCCCGAAAATGCGCAAGGCCATGGGCGAACAATGCGTCGCACTGGCGCGTGCGGTTGACTATTATAGCGCAGGCACGGTCGAACTTATTGTCAGCGGCGCAGACCCGAGCGGCGAGAGCTTCTATTTCCTTGAAATGAATACCCGGCTGCAGGTGGAACACCCTGTCACCGAAGCCATTACCGGCGTCGATCTGGTCGAACAGATGATCCGCGTGGCAGCTGGCGAAAAGCTGGCGATGACGCAGGATGATGTGAAGATTGACGGTTGGGCCATTGAAAACCGCGTCTATGCCGAAGACCCCTATCGCGGCTTCCTGCCCAGCACTGGCCGATTGGTGACCTATCAACCGCCCGTTGCGCCTTGGGAAGATGACGGCAGCGAAAATGGCCGCCGCGGCCTTGATGGCATTCGCGTGGACGACGGCGTTTACGAAGGCGGCGAAGTGTCGATGTTCTACGACCCGATGATCGCAAAGCTGATCACCTGGGGCGAGACACGCGATGAAGCAGCAGATCTCCAAGTGCAGGCGCTCGATGCATTCCGCATCGAAGGGCTTGGCCATAATATCGATTTCCTCAGCGCGATCATGCAGCACCCCCGGTTTCGTTCGGGCGAACTGACCACCGGCTTTATCGCGGAAGAATATCCTGAAGGCTTTGAAGGCGCTGCATCATCGGACGAATTGTTGCGCGGATTGGCCGCAATCGCCGGTGTGCTGGCCACAGCCGATGCAGACCGTGCCCGTCGCATAAGCGGCAAGCTGAATGGTCGCCTGGCACCTCCGGGCGACTGGGCAGTGCGGATTGGCAAAGCTGATTATGCTGTCGTGCTGGCCGAAGATGCTGTCACGGTGGATGGCGAACCGGTTGAACTGGACATGGAATATACGCCTGGTGATCGGATGGTGGATGTGGAAGTGGGTGACGACGCTCTGACCATCCAGCTTGATCCGACGCGGACAGGCTATGCCGTCACTACGCGAGGTGCGCGCCATGATGTGCGAATTTTGCCGCAGCGTGTAGCCCCTCTGGCAGAACATATGATCGAGAAGATCCCGCCTGATCTTTCCAAGTTCCTGATTTGCCCGATGCCGGGCCTGTTGGTGAAACTGCACGTTGCCGAAGGCGAGGAAGTGCAACCGGGCCAGCCGCTCGCGACTGTGGAGGCGATGAAGATGGAAAATATCCTGCGGGCCGAAAAGGCCGGGACCATTTCAAAGCTGAACGCAGCAGAAGGCGAAAGCCTGGCAGTGGATGCAGTCATCCTCGAACTGGAATAATGCAGTGACGGGAGGTGGCACATGCACCTGAACCATTCGCCTGACGCGCTGCCGACGAGCCAGATCAGCTTTGATGATTTCCTGAAAGTTGACATTCGCATCGGCACCATCGTTTCGGCGGAAGAATTTCCCGAGGCGCGCAAACCCAGCTTCAGGCTGGTTATCGATTTTGGCGATGCAATTGGCCGCAAGAAAAGCTGCGCGCAGATTGCGGTGAATTATCCATTGGACGAATTGCCCGGTCGGCAGGTTGCCGCCGTGGTCAATTTCCCGCCTCGCCAGATCGGGCCTGCCATGTCCGAAGTGCTGACGCTGGGCTTTGCCGATGCGTCAGGTGAAGTGGTGCTTTTCGCGCCCGACGTCCTCGTGCCAAATGGCGCGCGCCTGTTCTGAAGCGTCGGCCCGCTAGTCCTCGACCATTGCGACTGCCCTGATCCAACCTGCGCTGGCGCGCTCTATTTTCACCGGAAAACAGCTGAGGGTGAAGCCATGGTCAGGCAATGCGTCCAGATTGGTCAGCTTTTCAATCTGGTAATAGGGCCGGATGCGGCCCGCCTTGTGGCCTTCCCAGATAATCTTCGGGTCGCGGGTTTCTGCCCAGCGTCTTGCGGTATGGCTGAAGGGTGCGTCCCAGCTCCAAGCATCGGTGCCGACCACTTCGACACCGCGCCGCGTGAGATAAAGCGTGCCCTCTTCGCCAAGTCCGACCCCCTGGTCCGTGAAGTTTTCAGTGCCATAGACCGCCCCTGACTTGACCAGCACGATGTCGAGAGGCTGCAATTCATAGTCGATCCGTTCAAGCTCCGCTTCCACCTCAGCGGCGCTCACCACGGTGCCGTGAGGCAGGTGGGAAAAATCAAGTCTGACCCCTGGCCGCATGAACCGGTCAAGCGGTGCCTCATCGATGCTGGGGGCAGGGCGCGCACCGTCGTCAGTGGTGGAATGGTAATGCCAGGGCGCATCCATGTGGGTGCCATTGTGCGTGCTGAGCGTCACCTGTTCGACTGCCCATCCTTCGCCATCGGGCAGATCTTCCTTGGTGAGTCCGGGGAAGAACATGGCGATCTGCGCCCAGCTTGTTTCGTGCGTCACATACTGGATTTGCGGGCGCATCACTTCCGGGTCTGAAACCACGTGATTGGTGATTGGGATGGAAAGATCTATAAATCTGGTCATGCCTGCATGATCAACTTGCCATGCGAGTTCGTCAATCTTTCCCGCAGCGAAGCCGATCAGCCTTTTAGCTGCTCTTCCAGAAACAGTGCGACATCATCCAGCGGCACATTCCGGTCGACAAATGCTGCACCGATGCTGCGCAGCAAAATGAACGGCAAAGTGCCTGCGTCCATTTTCTTGTCGTGCAGCATATGGCGAGCAAGCGCACTGCCTTCGCAGTCCATTTGAAGGTCTGAGATTTCGGTCTGGAGGCGAGCTGCCCTCACTGCATCAGTTACCCTCTCTGCATCTGCTTTCGTGATGAGGCCGCGCCGTGCGGAATAGCGTGCCGCCAGGACCAAACCAAGTGCAACGCCTTCGCCGTGCAGCAGCCGGTCGGAAAAGCCTGTTTCGGCTTCCAGCGCATGGCCGAAAGTGTGGCCAAGGTTAAGCAACGCACGCGCACCTGTGGTTTCGCGCTCATCCTCTGCAACAATCCGCGCCTTGGCGGCTACGCTTCTTGCAACCGCTTCTTCACGTGCTGCGCGGTTGCCTGCGATGACATCTGCGCCATGCTGCTCGCACCATTGGAAAAAATCAGGATCGCCCAAAACACCATATTTCAGGGCCTCTGCATATCCGGCACGCAATTGCCGCGCAGGCAACGTAGCAAGCGCATCAAGATCGGCCAGCACCAGGGAAGGCTGATGGAATGCACCGACAAGGTTCTTGCCAGCCCGGGTGTTGATGGCCGTCTTTCCGCCCACGCTTGAATCCACCTGCGCCAGCAATGTCGTGGGCAGCTGGATGAAGCCGCAGCCGCGTTTCAGGATTGATGCGGCAAACCCCGTAAGGTCACCGATCACTCCGCCGCCGAGGGCAAGGATATGATCCCCACGCTCAACTTCTTCGGTCAGCAGCCATTCTACTGTTCGCGCAAGTTCGGACCAGCTCTTGGCACCTTCACCAGCGGGCAGGACGAACCACCGCGGTTCATGTCCGGCAGCGGCCAGCGAGGCTTCAACCGGGTCGCGCCAATGCTGCGCAACATTGTCGTCCGTGATGATCGGCACCCGCGCTTTGCGCAAATACGGTGCACAATGCGTGGCCACATCGCGCAGAAGGCCGGCTTCGACCTGAACCTGATAGGACCGCCCGGCAAGCTCGACAGGAATTACAGTCATTTTCCAATTGCCTCTAAAATTGCCATCGCGGTTTCGTGATGCGGTGCGGATTGGCTGGCGATACGAAGATGCGCCTGCGAATAAAATGGTTCGCGCTGCTGATATAGGCGCGTCAGAATTTCATGCGGATCGCCATCGCGAAGCAACGGGCGTGTATCGCGCCGGGATGTGCGTTCAACCAGCGTATCGATATCGCAATCAATCCAGACGGCGATTGCAGACTGGAGGATGAACGCGCGCGTCTCGTCATTGACGAACGCACCGCCGCCTGTCGCAATGACACCGCCACCGCTGGCCACACCTTCTTCAATCAGCCGCGCAATCACGCGGCGTTCGCCGTCACGGAAATAGTCTTCGCCAAATTGTTCGAAAATTTCGGCAATCGAAAGCTGTGCAGCATCCTCGATGGCTTCGTCCGCATCGGTGAAATTGGTGTCCAGCAATGATGCCAGTTTGCGGCCCACCGTGGATTTGCCAGCGCCCATCAGGCCGACCAGCACAATGGGGCGGTCAATCCGCTGCGCTATGGCGGCAATCCCGTCGGATATTTCACGCGGGTCAGGCAGGTCATCTTCGAGACGCATTGCCGCCCCGCCTATAGATGGGCTAGGCGAGGTGCAACTATGGTTCACACAGGATTCCACCGGCTTTGACTATGTCCGATAAACGATTCGGGTCTGATCGCAGGTCCTGGGCTGACCAGAAAACAGGGGCATCCCGGCAACGGATGTCTGGCAAACGCATTGCCGTGGTGGCTGTAGTGCTGCTAGCACTTCTGATCGCCTATGCATGGATCGATGGCGGCGAAGAGCCGCTTAGACCGATTGCACAACCCATCTCGCTGCCAGAGAATGCGGGATGACGGGAAGACCTATCAAGATGAATAAATTCAGAGGGATGCGGGGTTTATTGGCAGGGGTAGGTGCGCTGGCGCTTTGCTCCACACTGGCCTTTGCGCAGGATGCGCCGAAGTCACTGCTTCCGCCCGGTTTTGATGATCCTGCGCCAACGCCTGCACCGGCACCTTCGCCGCGGCCGGCGGCCGCCCCCGTTCCGTCTGCGCCATCTGGGCCTGCAACAACCAGCATACCTAATGTCCAGCCATTGCCGGGCGCTCCATCCACGCCGGCTGTTGCGCAAAGCCTGCCATCCGGTTTGCCATCGCTCAGCGAGCTCGAATCGATGGACCCGGATGAACTGGACGAATTGCTTGGCCTGAAGCCCAAGTTCGATATTCCGCCCGCGGCCCGCCGGTCGCTTGAACGTGTGGGCGTGCTCGCCAATGCCGAGGGCGGCCTGCCTACCCAGTCCCTTGCCAATCAACCCGCGTCCATCGTGCGTGCAGCGCTGGTTGGCACGCGCGGCCCGCTGGTTTCGCGCTGGGGCCATATTCTGCTCCGCCGTGCGCTGGCCAGCAGGCTGGCATCGCCAAAGGACATGAGTCCGGTTGAATTTGCAGCCCTGCGCGCAGGTTTGCTCAACCGCATCGGTGAATATGGTGCGGCCCGTTCGCTGGTCCAGGAAGTGGATACGAGCAACTGGAACAAGGGCCTGACGACAGCGGCGCTCAACGCCTATATCGGCACCGCTGATATCGTCGGTGCCTGCCCCGCCGTGCGGCTGCAGGGCGGCATCAGGGAAGACGCTGAGTGGCGGATGCTTCAGGCCATTTGTGATGCTTTCGCTGGGCAAGGCGTAAGGGCGAATTCGAACCTGAACCGCGCACTGTCACGCCAGATCGCGCCTGACATCGACGTGCTTCTGGCGCAACGATATGCAGGGGCAGCGGGCCGCGGCAGGCGCGCCGTCAACCTTGAATGGGATGGTGTCGAAGGGATGACACCGTGGCGCTTTGCGCTGGCCACAGCGGTAGGCGCTGACATCCCTGAAAATCTCCTTGCGAATGCGGGGGCCTATTACGAACGCGTTTCTGCGACTGCGCCGATGCTTGCCCTGCCGCAGCGGGCTGCCGGTGCAAAACGGGCCGCGCGAGAAGGTATCCTTTCATCTGCTGCGATGGTTGATCTTTATTCGCAGATCTATTCAGCCGATGGCATCGAAGGGGCAGAGGCTGCGACAGCATCGCTGCTGCGTGAAGCCTATGTCGGTGAAGGACCGTCTGCGCGCCTCGCTGCGATGAAGAGCATCTGGGGCGAAACAGCGACGGGCAATTATTCCGGCATGGTTCTCACCGCCTATGCTGCGGCACGAATGCCTGCATCCAGCGAGTATGAGGGGGACGCCCCTCTGCTGATTGCTTCCATGCTGACCGCGGGGCTTGACCGAAATGCGATGCGCTGGGGCCAGGTTGTTGCCGAAGGCAGTGAAGGGTGGGCGCTGCTCGCACTGGCGCAGCCCACCGGTGCTAACCCTGTCTCGTCGAGCGCCGTGGATAATTTCTTCGATGATGACGACAGCGCCCAGCAGCGCAAATCGAAGTTCCTGCTGGCAGGTCTTGCCGGTCTTGGCCGGTTGGAACAGGGCGCAGCGGGCGATTTGTCCGGTCAGCTGTCAGTCAATCTGACACGGCAGACAAAATGGAGCAGGCTGATCGAGCAGGCTGCCGCCGTCGAAAACAAGGCTCTTGTGGCCTATCTGGCTGCGGTTGGCATGCAGGGCGATGGCTGGGACAAGATGACCGCACGGCATCTCTACCATATCGTTTCGGCGCTCAATCGGGTTGGTCTTTCAGCAGAAGCGCGGATGATTGCAGCAGAGGCCGTGGTCCGCGGCTGAACTGATGCAATCACGCAAGGGAAGGACTGGCCATGTCGGCAGAGATTGAAACCTTCCTCGTGATGCTGGCCGCCGAACGGGGCGCATCTGCCAATACGCTGGCGGCATACAGGCGCGATCTGGAAGGTGCGGACGAGATTATCGGGGACCTTGGCAAGGCGCAGGCGCAGGATATTGCCCAGCTTGGCCCTGCGTGGTCAGCCCTTGCACCATCCAGCCTTGCGCGAAAGGCATCGGCGCTGCGCCAGTTTTTCGGGTTTCTTGTGGATGAAGGGGCGAGGGTGGATGACCCTTCATCAGCCCTGCCTCGCCCCGTTGCCCGCCGCCCACTGCCTAAAATATTGTCGCATGACCAGATTGAACAGCTTTTCGCTCGTGCCGAGATGGAAGCGGCAACAGGCAATCCTGCAGCCTTGCGGCTGCTGGCGTTGCTTGAAATGCTGTATGGCAGCGGTCTGCGCGCCACGGAACTTGTGTCCCTGCCGCTTGCCTCGCTGCCCCGCGATGCACCCTTCCTGACGGTGACGGGGAAGGGCGATCAGGCCCGCCTGGTGCCAGTCAGCAAACGAGCGAAAGCTGCTTTGGCCAGATGGGTGGATGTGCGGCCTGACGATGGAAAGTTCCTTTTTCCTTCAAGAGGTAAGCATATCTCCCGCGTAAGGCTTTTCCAGATGTTGAAGGCGCTGGCCATACGGGCAGGGCTGCCGCCGGAAAAGATCAGCCCGCACGTACTGCGCCACGCATTTGCAACCCATTTGCTGGAAGGTGGTGCAGATTTGCGCGTCCTGCAGACCTTGCTCGGCCATGCTGATATTTCGACCACGCAAATATACACCCATGTGGATTCAGCCCGCCTGGTGGCGCTGGTGAATGAACGCCATCCCTTGGCACGGCGCGCTCAGCCTCTTGCCCAGAGCCCGGAACAGGACTAGCGCGGCGCGATGATTTCTTTCCTCGAATTTGAAAAACCGGTCGCCCAGCTTGAAGCCCGCATCGCAGAACTGCGTAGTGCGGCAGAAGGCGACGATGTCGATATCTCTGCCGAACTGAAGCGGCTTGAAGACAAGAGTGCGGCTTTGCTGGAAAGCACCTATGCTTCGCTCAGCCCGTGGCAGAAGACTCAGGTTGCCCGCCATCCGATGCGGCCGCATTTCCGTGATTTCGTGAAATATGCGTTTGATGATTTCGTGCCGCTTGGCGGTGACCGCCTGTATGGCGAAGACGAAGCAATTCTTGGCGGCCTTGCAACGCTTGGCGGGCGCCGCCTGGTGCTGATTGGCCATGAAAAGGGCCACGACACCGAATCGCGCATTCGCCACAATTTCGGCATGGGCAAACCCGAAGGTTACCGCAAAGCCATCCGTTTGATGGACCTTGCTGGCCGCTTTGGGCTGCCGGTTGTCACCCTTGTGGATACCTCCGGGGCATTTCCGGGCGTGGAAGCGGAAGAACGTGGGCAGGCAGAAGCAATTGCCCGTTCCACCGAAGCATGCCTTGCATTGCCCGTTCCCATGGTCGCGACGATCGTGGGCGAAGGCGGTTCGGGCGGTGCCGTTGCGCTCGCCAGTGCTGAACGCGTGCTGATGTTCGAACACGCTGTCTATTCGGTCATTTCGCCTGAAGGCTGTGCATCCATCCTGTGGCGTACCGCAGAAAAGGCGCCAGATGCCGCCGAAGCAATGAAAGTGACAGCGCAGCATCTGCAAAAGCTGAATGTGATCGACCGGATCGTTCGCGAGCCGGTTGGCGGCGCGCACCGCGATCCCAAGGCTGCGGCAGAAGCGCTGGGCGATGCCATCGGCGAAGAGCTGGATGCGCTTGCAGGAAAATCAGCGAAGGAACTGGTGAAGATGAGGGAAGAACGCTTCCTTCAGATTGGCTCGTTTTAAATTGGCCAAGGCGGCTACGGGAACAAAGATCGCCCGCAGGCGGTTTCTTACGGGATAGTTCAGGGCAGCGATGGAATATCGCGCCTTTTCAAGGTTCCAGGAGATCGAATGATGAATAGCTTCAGAAAATCCGCCCTTGCTTCAACAGCGCTGCTTTCATTCACGCTGGGTGGTTGCGCTGCCGTAGGCGGCGGCCCAATTCCTAATGCATCGGCGCCGATTTCCCAATCCGAAGCGCAGCAAGGTGCACAGGCTCACCCTGAATTGCTGGCAGAATTCGGCGGTACCTATCAGGGGCCGCAGGCATCTTATGTGGAACAGGTCGGCAAGAATATTGCCGTGCAGTCCGGTCTCGGTAATGCGCGCGATTCTTTCACCGTCTCGCTGCTCAACAGTTCTGTAAACAACGCCTTCGCCATTCCCGGCGGCTACATCTACACCACGCGCCAGCTGGTCGGCCTGATGAATAATGAAGCCGAACTCGCAGGCGTTCTGGGCCATGAAGTGGGCCACGTTGCTGCCCGCCACAGCCAGCGCCGTCAGGCAAAGGCACAGCAAAACACATTGCTGGGCGCTGCGGGCGCCATTCTTTCCGGAATTTTGTTGGGAGACAGCGGCCTTGGCCAGACTATTTCCAAGGGCTTTCTGCAAGGGTCACAGCTGCTGACACTCAAATTCTCGCGTTCGCAGGAAATTCAGGCTGACGAACTCGGCATCGAATATCTGAACAAGGCGGGATACGATCCGCGTGCGATGGCAACTGTGCTGCAAAGCCTTGCTTCACAAAATGCCTTGGATGCAACAATCCAGGGCCGCGCAAATGCCGGCATTCCTGAATGGGCTTCGACCCACCCGGACCCTGCAAGCCGTGTCCAGACCGCTCTTGCCAAGGCAGGCCAACTGACCGGCACAACCAATCGCGACACATTCCTCTCCCGCATTGACGGGATGATGTATGGTGATGATCCGGCACAGGGCGTGATCGAAGGCCAGCAGTTCCTTCACCCGCAGTTCCGTCTCGCATTTACTGCGCCCAGCGGTTTTTACATGGTGAATGGCACGCGCGCTGTGTCGATCAACGGCGAAAGCGGCCAGGCCCAGTTGAGTTCAGCGCCATATAATGGAAATCTGGAAACCTATGTTCGCAGTGTCTTCTCGGCGATTGGCGGCAAGGACCAGAACCTTGTGCCTGCCAGCATCCAGCGCACGACAGTGAACGGCCTGCCAGCCACATACGGCACTGCGCGCGTCAACAGCGGCAACGGCCAAGTCGATGTGGTGGTCTTTGCCTATGAATTTTCGAACAGCCAGGCCTTCCACTTTGCGACGATCAGCCAGGCCGGCCGCACTGATACGTTCTCGCCGATGTTCAATTCCATGCGCCGCATCAGCACTGCAGAAGCAGCTGCGGTCGTTCCGCGCCGAATTGATGTTGTGACAGTTGCCCGCGGCGATACCGTCCAGTCGCTGGCGCGCCGCATGGCTTATACTGATGCGCAGGAACAGCGGTTCCGTGTCCTCAATGGCCTTGCTTCAAACGAAGGCGTTACCGCTGGCCAAAAGGTCAAGATCGTCGTTAAATCGCGCTAAGCGGACAAACACTTAGGCCAATAAAAAAGGCGGCGGGGTTTCCCCCGCCGCCAATTTTTTAGCGATAGTATGAAACTATCTATTAGACAGCAGGTGCCTTAGCATTTGCGGCCGTCAGCTGGCTGTCAACGCCCGAGAAGGTGTTGCTCAGTTCGCCACCGAGGCTCTGCATTGCGGTGATAGCTGCAACAGCGATCAGAGCGGCGATCAGGCCGTATTCGATTGCAGTAGCGCCGTCTTCGTTGCGGATCAGTTTGTTGATGAATTTCATGGTTAGTCTCCTGGTTTGGTCTTCGTTACCCGGCCAGTTCCTTTTGCGATGGAACCGGCAATTTGAGAGGTAGGACGAATATATTGAAAATCCCTTAACCCCCGTTTTCGTCAGGTCGCCGTTGCTTCCACAATGGTTCCGCTGACCCTGGTCCACATGTCGATTGTCGTTTGCCCGACGGACTGAAAGGCCGTGAGCATCCCGATGACAATCATGGACAGGATCAAGCCGTATTCGATCGCGGTGGCGCCATTTTCATCGCGTCCCAGATCTTTCAGGAATTTGAAGAGTTTCATTTAGACACCTGTCGATACGGTTTGACAGCATCCGTAATGCTCGGAAGGTGTTAACAAATGGTTGTATCAAGGGGCCAAGGTGGAAAATATTCCGACATGGATTGCAGTGGTCGCGGCTGCCTTACGCCGTGAAGACGGGTTGTGGCTGATGTATAAGCGGCCTGCAGAAAAGCAGCATGGCGGCTTGTGGGAATTCCCCGGTGGCAAGGTGGAACAGCACGAAACTCCCAGAATCGCGCTGATTCGCGAGATCTCAGAAGAGTTGGGTTTGATACTTGAGGCAGGCGATCTTGCGCCTGCAGCCTTTGCAGAAGGCCCGTTGGCATCGGGCCAGGGCCAGATTGTCATAATGCTTTACACTGCCTGGCGCTGGGCTGGTAAACCTGTTTGCCACGAAGGCGGCGACTTTGGCTGGTTCAGTCCGCAAGAGATCGAAAAGCTCGATAAACCGCCGCTCGACGTGGTGTTGGCAGCCCAACTATTTGCCGATCATCAAAATTAGGGCGGATAAGGGATTGCCAAGTTGGAAAGCCCCCCTTATGTGCCGCCCTCCAAGGCGCCCGTAGCTCAGCTGGATAGAGTACCTGACTACGAATCAGGGGGTCGGAGGTTCGAATCCTTCCGGGCGCACCAAATACCGGAATACCCATGAAGAGCGTCTCCTGCGGGAGGCGCTCTTCGCGTATGTGCTGCAGTGGTTGTGCTTTTCTTTCGTGAGGAACCGCTGGGGCGTTCACCTGTTCATAGTGTCAAACGAACAGGAGATTTCCCATGGCCGACACACAAGACATTTTTGACCGCCTCAAGCAGGATCACGACAAGCACCGCGAATTGCTGGACAAGCTGGCGCAGACCCATGGTGAAACGGAAGAACGCAAGAAATTGCTCGAGGCATTCACGGTAGAAGTGAAGGGCCATGCCTCTGCCGAAGAGCAGGCACTTTATTCCACCATGCTGCGCAAACCGCCAACGACAGATGATACGCGCCACTCGGTTGCCGAACATCACGAGCTGGAAGAAGCCATGAACGATCTGGCGGCCACCGATATGTCGTCAAGTGCGTGGATGGCCAAGTTCAAGCAGCTCGACCATGATTATCGCCACCACATTAAGGAAGAGGAAGAAGAACACTTCCCCGAATTCGCCAAGCACCTTACCGACGAAGATACAGCGCATATGCGCAAGGTGTTCGAACAGCGCAAAGCCAAGGAAAAGGCCGACGCCGAGGTAACGCCTGAAAAGAAAGACGATGCCAAGGAGTAGGCTCGATAATGGGGGCAATTAATCTCAAGCCTAGCGTGAAGACTGCTGATGATGTCGATGACGCGTCCGCAGAAACGGGCGTGTGGCGTTATGCCAAGGCTGACCGCGCAAGCGTGATTGTTGATGCGGAAGATTATTTCGCCCTGATGCAGGATGCGATGCTGGAAGCCCGGCAGCGCATCCTGCTGATCGGGTGGGATTTCGATACACGGATCCATCTGGAGGATGGCCGTCGTTGGTGGCAAAAGGGCCGCAGCAGCCAGCACCCTTCAAGGCTGGGCAGCTTCATTCTCTGGCTCACGCGCCACCGCAGCGGGCTTGAAGTCCGCATTCTGAAATGGAGCTATGGCGTTCTGCAATTTGCAACGCGTGGCTCCATGGCGGTCGATCTCATCCGCTGGTGGCGCAACAAGCAGATCGAGTTCAAGTTCGACACAGCCCATCCGGTCGCGGCCAGCCACCATCAGAAGGTTGTTGTTATCGATGACCGATTTGCGGTGTGCGGCGGAATCGACATGACCACCCATCGTTGGGATACCCGTGATCATCTGGAAGTGGACCCGCGCCGCAAGCGGCCACGCGGTGCCACTTATGGGCCGTGGCACGATGCCACGATGATGATGGATGGCCCTGTTGCAGAGGCCCTGGGTGATCTCAGCCGTGATCGCTGGGTTCGTGCCGGGGGCGAGCCGCTCATAAAGGTGAAGCCGCAGGACGAAAGCGCGTGGCCAAAAAAGCTGGAAGCCCAGTTCGAGAATGTAGAGATCGGGATTGCCCGGACCCGCGGCGAATATGGCGATGAGCCGGGCATCGACGAGATTGCCGATCTGTTCGAAAAGCAGATCCTGGAAGCCAAGCACTTCATCTATGCTGAAAGCCAGTATTTCGCTTCGCGCCGGATCGCCTCTGCCATCTGCAAGCGCCTAATGCAGGATGATCCGCCGGAAGTGCTGATCGTGCATCCCCAGAACGCCGATGGTTTCCTTGAGCAGCAGGCCATGGACCATGCCCGTGCAGAACTGGTGCGGACATTGGGCGATCAGGACCCGAAGAATAAATTCAACCTGTATGTGCCGTTCACGGGCGAGACGCCAATCTACGTCCATGCCAAGATCATGATCGTGGATGACAAGATCCTGCGGATCGGGTCAGCGAATATGAATAACCGGTCGATGGGGCTGGATAGCGAATGCGACGTGTTCATCGATTGTAACAGGCCGGCGAACGCTCACGCCGCCGTTGGCGTGGCACGCCTGCGCTATTCCCTGCTGGCAGAGCATTGCGGCCTTGAAGAAGATGAAGTTCCGCAGCTGCTCGCCCGATATGGCGGTATGGCCGCCATGATCGAACATCTGGGCCGCGACAGGACGCGCACCTTGCGCCGCTTTGATCTGCCGGAGCTTAACTCTGTGCAGGAAGCAGTCGCCGAATCGGGCATTCTCGATCCTGAAAAGCCAGATGATATGTTTGAACCCTACGCAAAGGGTGGGCTATTCCGCCGCAACACTCTATTGGGCAGAGCCCGAAGCAGAATGATGCGAAGGAAGAAGTAATGAGCAGCCTTGTGGGGCCTGATGAAGATGTCGAGCGCGGCAAGGTCCCCGTTCCGGAAGAAGTCCAGGATGCCATTCGCACCTTGCTGACGTGGGCTGGCGACGATCCGACCCGCGAAGGGTTGATCGACACGCCAAAACGCGTTGCCCGCGCATGGAAGGAATATTGCCTCGGATACGGGGAAGATCCGGCTGCTCATCTGGACAGGGTTTTCGAGGAAGTAGGCGGCTACGATGAAATCGTGCTGCTGAAGGACATTCCGTTCCAGTCGCATTGCGAACATCACATGGCACCGATTATCGGCAAGGCCGCGATTGCTTATCTGCCAAACGACCATGTCGTAGGTATTTCCAAGCTTGCTCGCGTGCTGCACGGATATGCCCGCCGCCTGCAAATTCAGGAACGGCTGACGGCCGAAGTTGCAGAATGCATCTGGACCCACCTGAAACCGAAGGGTGTCGCTGTGGTTATCGAGGCCAGCCATGCTTGCATGACCGCCCGCGGTGTGCACACCCCAGGGGTATCTATGGTCACAAGCCGGATGATGGGGACATTTCTGGTCGACGAGCGCAGCCGGAAGGAAGTGCTCAGCCTGATGGGGTATTAAGCGGTTCAAAACGCTTAACCGCTCAATTCGTGCAGCTTATCCTTATTCGCACAAGTCAGGGGAACCTGCGCCGTTCTGGGATGTTGGTTTTGTAAATGCAATCAAGCAGATACAGGAGCAACACCAATGAACAAGTCGCACGATATTTCGGTCGCAAACTCCCTCATCGCCACCACGCTCGACAGTATGAAGGGGTATAAGGAAGCTTCGGAAGACAGCGAAACTGCGAATTCCGCATTTTTCTGCGAAATGGCAGACGAGCGCAGCAAGGTCGCTTCGTCCCTTCAGGCCCACGTTGCAGCGCTTGGCGGCGATCCCGAAGATGACAGCACCGTTTCAGGTGCCGTCCACCGCGGTTTCATGAACCTGCGCGAGCTCGTCAGTGCACGTGACGAAAAGGCAATCGTGGCCGAAGTCGAGCGCGGCGAAGATTACATCAAAGCCAAATATTCGGCGGCATTGGAAGATGGCGATCTGTCTGAAACCACCAAGGCTGTGATTGAACAGGCGTATGCCTCAATCACTAGCGGCCATGACAAAATGAGCGCGATGAAGCACCAGATGGAAGGCTGAGTTACAGCTTTATTCGAACGAAAAGGGCACCGATTCGGTGCCCTTTTTGCTGCGCGGCAAATTTCAGTTCATTCGATCACGGAATGCTCTGGCTGCCCGAACCATCGGCGCCAGCCCTTGCGCCTTGGTGCAGGCGCAGTCTCGCCTGCCATACGGATGAGGAAATTGCCAAGCAACGCAGCTTGCTGTTTATCAAGCATATAGCGGAATTCCTCCACATCGGTGTCCGATTTGGGCCGCAACCGCGAACTTTGCATGCAAAGCACGATCCTCTCGTCGAAGGAATTTGCGGTCCAGCCCAGCACGACCCCGAATTTATCGGGTAAGTGGTGCTTGCCGTCGTTATCGTCAGAAGCCGTCTGCGTCATGCAGGAAAGATACGCCTAAGCCGAAACAAGGCAAGCCGTGCAAATCCGGCGCGAGATTTCAGAGAATGCCCAATGCCTCGCCAATGCTGTTGGCCAGAAAATACCCGACATAGCCCGCCGCCAATCCGGCCAGCAGCGATGGGAAAAAGCCGAAGCCTGCGCGCAACAGCAGTGCCAGCACGATAAATGCTGGCAGCGATCCTATGACATAGACCGTGCTCGAAATTGCCATATCTGCCACCGCGTCAGGATTGCCGGTGTCTCGCCAAAGCCAGATAAGGGCGATAGTGCTGACCAGCGGCAGTGAAATCAGCAGTCCGCCCCAAGTAGGGCTTCGCCGCCCGATTTCAGACGCAACTGCGATCAAGACGCCTGAAATCGCCGCCTTGATCGCAAGTTGCATCCACATGGAAATTACAGTTGGCCGAGAAGATATTCAGCCGAACTCACCGAGAAATCGCCCGGCTTTTCGACATTGATCTGTTCGACCACGCCATCATTCACCACCATCGAATAACGCTGGCTGCGGCCACCCATGCCGAACGCGCTGAAATCGGCATCAAGGCCAATTGCGGAGGCAAAGTCGCCATTGCCATCTGCCAGCATGGCGATGTCCTGCGACCCTGTATCCTTGTTCCACGCGCCGAGCACGAAGGCATCGTTGACCGCGGTGCAGGCGATTTCGTCGATGCCCTTGGCTTTCAATTCGTCAGCCTTTTCGACAAAACCGGGAAGATGGCGGGCAGAGCAAGTCGGCGTGTAGGCACCTGGAACGGAAAACAGAGCCACTTTCTTGCCTGCGAAGAAATCGCTCGACTGGACCTGTTCAGGGCCTTCGGGAGTTGCTTTCACCAGTTTTACGTCAGGCAGCTTGTCGCCGATCGAGATTGTCATGGGGTAATTTCCTTTCGTGGAGAGTTCATTCCACTGCCGATATAGTAGGCTGCCGCGCCGCGACAATGACAACATCATATAAAGATCGCTTTATATTTGCCAGTTGCAAGGGGACTCGCTACATGCGCCGCGACTTTGAATGCGCGCCCGATCGCGGCGTGAAAATTGATATTTCAGGAGACTTTCGTGGCCGCTGACAAGCAGGATTACATCATCAAGGACATTTCGCTGGCTGATTTTGGCCGGGCCGAAATTGCGATTGCAGAAACAGAAATGCCGGGCCTGATGGCGCTGCGCCGAGAATATGGCGCCGAAAAGCCCCTGAAGGGCGCGCGGATCACCGGTTCGCTGCACATGACCATCCAGACCGCAGTTCTCATCGAAACGCTGACAGCGCTTGGTGCCGATGTGCGCTGGGCCACCTGCAACATCTTCTCCACGCAGGATCATGCTGCTGCTGCCATCGCGGCATCGGGCGTTCCTGTCTTCGCCATCAAGGGCGAAACGCTGGCAGATTACTGGGATTACGTGGGCAAGATCTTCGACTGGGCGACCGAAGACGATGCAGACCAGACCGCCAACATCATTCTCGACGATGGCGGCGATGCCACCATGTTCGCACTATGGGGCGCGCGTCTGGAAGCAGGCGAAACCATGCCTGAGCCCCAAAATGCCGAAGAAATCGAAATGCAACGGGCGCTGAAAGCCTATATCAAGGCAAAGCCTGGCTATCTGACCAGATCGGTTGCCAACATCCGCGGCGTTTCGGAAGAAACCACCACGGGCGTTCACCGTCTTTATCAGATCGCCAAGCAGGGCAAGCTGCCTTTCCCGGCAATCAATGTGAACGATAGCGTTACCAAGTCCAAGTTCGACAACCTTTATGGCTGCCGTGAAAGCCTGGTCGATGCCATCCGCCGCGCAACCGATGTCATGCTTTCGGGCAAGGTCGCCTGCGTTGCCGGTTTCGGCGATGTCGGCAAGGGTTCTGCTGCTTCGCTGCGCCAGGGCGGCGCACGCGTGATGGTCACTGAAGTCGATCCGATTTGCGCACTTCAGGCCGCCATGGAAGGCTATGAAGTCGTCACCATGGAAGAAGCTGTGAAGCGCTGCGATATCTTCGTGACCGCGACTGGCAACGAAGACGTGATCACCGCCGAACATATGATGGCGATGAAGAACATGGCCATCGTGTGCAACATTGGTCACTTCGACAGCGAAATCCAGATTGGTGCGCTCGACAATTATGACTGGGCTGAAATCAAGGAAGGCACCGACATGGTCACCTTCCCCGATGGCAAGCAGATCCTGATTCTGGCCAAGGGCCGACTGGTGAATTTGGGCTGCGCAACCGGCCACCCCAGTTTCGTCATGTCCGCGAGCTTCACCAACCAAGTGCTGGCCCAGATCGAACTGTTCCTGCGCAATGACCAGTATCAGAACGATGTGTATGTCCTGCCCAAGCACCTCGATGAAAAGGTTGCTGCGCTGCACCTTGAAAAGCTGGGCGTCCAGCTGACCAGGATGTCGCAAAAGCAGGCCGACTACATCGGTGTGCCGCAGGAAGGCCCGTTCAAGCCCGATCACTACCGCTATTGATTCGGATTGATCGCATTATCGGGCAGCGCCATTGGCCGCTGTTCCGGCGATAAACATGGGGCGGCTCCGGCAGATGTCGGGGCCGCCTTCTTTTTCGCCTGTTTTACGGGTCATTTCCCCGTCTAGCCCATTGCATCCTTGTTCGCTGCGGCATAGCTGACCCCCTATGGAATTTACCACTACCGCGCTGGCACTGACCGGACTGATGCTTGCTGCCTGGACGGCCGCTGCCGCGTGGTTGATGATTGCCGCTGGCGCCAAGGTCAGACAGGCTGAAAGCAGCCGCAAGGCCGCCCGGCGGATGGCGCGCATGATCGACGAAGCACCGGCCATTCCGCTGCTGGTTCGCACAGATGGCAGGATAGAAGGCTCTGAAAGGCTGGCAGGCTGGCTCGGCCTCGACAAGATGCCGCAATATCTCAGCGAATTGTCAGGTGGCGCGGGCAAAGGCCTGTCGCCTGCGCAACTGGCTGATTTGACAGAGAAGGTGCGCCGGACGCAGCGCAGCGCCGCACCGTTTCGTCTGGCGCTGACGCCGCCTGGCTCCAGCCGCAGTCTCGCCATGCGCGGCAACCTTGCTGACCCGCAGGTTTCGCCCGGCGGAGCCGCGTTGATCTGGATATTCGACTTCAGCGAAAGTCAAAGCGAGCTGGTGAAACTGCGCAAGGAAGCATCGCGCGCGCAGGATGATTTTGCAGCGCTTGTCGGGCTGATTGAAGCGGCGCCCATGCCGATGTGGTTCCGCGGGCCCGATGCAAAGCTGCGTCTCGTCAACCAGGCGTATGTAAAGGCAATCGGTGCCGCCAGCGCCGATGCTGCAGTCGAAAAACAGCTTGAACTGGTCGAGCCTGTAGATGGGCTGACAGCAAGCCAGATTGCGGCGCAAGCTGCCGAACAAAAACAGCCGATTGAGCGGATTGTCGCCGCCACGATCGACGGCCAACGCCGCAGCCTGCGGGTAAGCGACCTGCCGCTGGGTGCAGAAGGCGTTGCCGGCTATGCTGTCGATATCGAGGAAATGGAAGAACAGGCACGGACCTTTCGTGCGTTTCGCGATGCACAGCGGTCCATGCTGGACCAGCTTTCCATCGGCGTTGCCCAGTTCGACGCGGAACGTAAACTCACCTTCGCCAACCAGCCGTTCCGCCGAACCTTCGGCATTTCTTCAGGCACAGTCAGTGCCGGAACGCCATTTGACCGTTTGCTGAGCGATGCGCGTGAAAGCGGCAAGACCCCCGAAGTCCGCGATTTCCCGGCCTGGCGCGCGGAACATCTGGAATGGTTCACCAGCGGCGAAACACAGGAAGAGGCATGGCCCCTGCCTGGCGGCAAGCACCTGCGCATTGTTGCGCAGCCCATGCCCGATGGCGGATTGGTGCTCATTGCAGAAGACCGGACCGAACAGCTTGCCTTGTCCGCCACGCGGGACACATTGCTGCGCACCCGCACGGCCACGTTCGACAGCCTGTTCGAAGCGCTGGCGGTGGTCGCCCCCGATGGGAAGCTGCAATTGTGGAACCGCAGTTTTGCAGGTGTATGGGCGGTCGATCCGGAATTTCTCGATTCCCACCCGAATGCCGAAGAAATGTTGAAGGCAATTGCGCCAAACCTGGCGCGGCCCAAGCAGGTCAGCATAATCGGGGAAGTCATCCGCGCAGCAACGCTCGATCGCAAGGAGACCGGCGGCCGCGTGATGATGGCCGATGGCCGGACGCTGGAATTTGCCGGTGTGCCTCTGCCAGATGGCAACGGGCTGCTGACCACGTTGGACATCACCGATTCGCAGAAGGCGGAAGATGCATTGCGCGAGCGGGCGCAGGCGCTGGAAGATGCGGACGAGGTCAAGACCCGCTTCCTGGCCAACATGTCCTACGAATTCCGGACGCCGCTGACTTCAATTGGTGGTTTTGCAGAACTTCTGGCAGCGGGCGTTGCCGGCGAACTCAGCGATCAGGGCAAGGAATATGTGTCTGCAATCATCGATTCCGTCGGACGGTTGACTGAGCAGGTCGAAAATGTGCTCGACCTGTCGCAAAGTGAAGCGGGCCTGCTGCCCATTTCAAAAGAACGCCTCGAATTGCTGCCCTTTGTCACGCAGGTCGTGCGTGAGCGCGAGCAGGCCATCGTTGATGCGGGACTGACGCTTGACCTTCGCGGAAGCGCGGGCGGGAAAATCGATGCCGACCAGCGCCAGTTGGCACGGGCGCTTGGCCATCTGCTCGACAATGCCATTGCTGCAACGCCTTCGGGCGGGAAAATCCTGGTGGATGTCGGCAAGCCCAAGGGCGTAGCGCGGATTGTCGTTTCGGATAACGGACGCGGCATGGCAAAGGATGAACTGGCGCGCGCGCTGGACGGTCTGCGTGAAAGCAAAAATGGCAGCGGTCTTGAGCGCAGGCAGGGGCTGGGCATACCGCTGGCCCGCCAATTGGTGGAAGCGCATGGCGGCAGCCTGGAAATCCTCTCACGCGAAGGTGCCGGTACCACTGCGACGATATTGGTGCCTTGAATATGGATTTGCCTGATCTTGCCGCGATGGAAGCCTTTGGCCAACGGATCGCGGCACAGTTGCAGGCAGGTGATGTCGTTGCACTGACGGGGGGGCTTGGTGCTGGCAAGACAACGCTGGCACGCGCGATTATCTCCGCGCTGGGGTATGATGCTGAAGTACCATCGCCCACTTTTACCATAATCGAGACCTATGACCCGCCAGCGGTGCGTTTGCCGCTGGTCCATGCAGATTTTTACCGCCTGGAACGGCCCGGCGAAGTCGAGGAAATCGGCCTCGACGATTATCGCGAAGGCGCCGTGCTGCTGGCCGAATGGCCTGAAAATGCAGGCGGTTTTTCGCATGAGAGCGGCTGTCTTTCCATCAGGCTGGAAGTTGCGGATGGCGGGCGGATTGCGATTGTCGAAGGTGGGGATGATTGGCTAGGGCGGATGCCATGAGCGAACTCCCCCAAGGCATCGATTCATTCCTGTCAGGCGCAGGTTGGGGCAATGCTGCCATCAGCCCGATCCCCGGCGACGCTTCCTTTCGCCGCTACTTCCGTATCGCGGATGAAGGGCGAAAGGCCATGCTGATGTATGCTCCGCCGCCTGAAGAGGACCCGGAACCATTTCTGCATGTTGCCCAATGGCTGTCAGATCAAGGGATGCGCGCTCCTGAAATCTTTGCCGAGGACAGGAAACAGGGCTGGGTGCTGATTGAGGATTTCGGTGATGACCGGATGCGCGATTGGCTCGATGAAAATCCGCAAGGCGAAACGGCGGCCTACAAGGCAGCGGTAGATGCTCTTGCCCAATTGCATCGCAAGCCCGCCGGACCCTTTCCGCCCTATGATATGGCTGTTTACGCCCGCGAAGCAGCGCTGTTCACCGAATGGTATTGCCCCGCGATGCAGTTGGACGTCGATGCGAGCGGATATCTGAACGCATGGGACGAGGCATTGTCCGATATGCTTGATCGCCAGTCACCCGGCGTAACTGTCCTGCGCGATTACCATGCCGAAAACATCATGCTGCTCGGGCCTGATGAAACAGGCGAAGGCGCGCAGGGTATCATTGATTTCCAAGACGCGCTTGTTGGCCATCCAGCGTATGATCTGGTGTCCCTGTTGCAGGATGCGCGGCGGGATGTCTCGGTCGATCTGGAACGGCGGATGCTTGATCATTATCTCGATGCCGCAGACACTGATCCTGAATTTGAAGCCGATTACGCAAGGCTGGGCGCACAGCGCAATGCCAAGATTGTCGGCATTTTTGCCCGTCTGTGGAAGCGCGACGGTAAATCCCGGTATCTGGCTTATATTCCACGGGTATGGGCTGCGCTGGAACGTGATCTTGCACATCCTGCACTGGCGCCCGTTGCCGAATGGTTCGATGCCAATATCCCGCGCGCGCTGCGCGATAATCTCGGGGGTCAAATTTCTTGAGCAATCTCGTTTCCGACACGGCGATGGTGATGGCAGCCGGCATGGGCAAGCGTATGCGCCCACTTACTGCATCGCAGCCAAAGCCGCTGGTCCGGGTCGCGGGAAAGCCGCTAATCGATCACGCGCTGGACAAGCTGGCGGATGCTGGCGTGGCCAAGGTGGTGGTCAATGTCCATTATCTGGCAGACGCCCTCGAAGCGCATGTGCGCGAACGCCTGAACCCGGCGGTCAGCGTGTCGGACGAGCGGGAAATGTTGCTCGAAACGGGCGGCGGTATGATCAAGGCGCAGCCAGAACTGCCAGATCCGTTTTTCTGCCTCAACGCGGATAATATCTGGCTCGACGGGCCGCGCGATGCATTTCACGATCTGTCCGACCGGTGGAATCCGGAAACGATGGACGCCTTACTTTTACTGGTGCCGCACGCACGCGCCCTTAATTTCAGGGGCAAGGGTGATTTTCACATGGACCCGCTGGGCCGATTGTCCCGCAGGCGAGCGGGCCGCATTGCGCCTTTTATCTACACCGGCATCCAGTTGGTATCGCACCGGCTTTTGCGCGATGCGCCCGAAGGCAAGTTTTCTACCAACATCCTGTGGGAACGCGCCATCGCGGAAGGGCGGCTGTTCGGCACAGGTTTTACCGGCCAATGGTTTGAAGTCGGGACACCGCAGTCCATCGCGCCGACGGAAGAAGCCCTGAAGCGTGGTTGATCGAACTACCGGACCAGCAATTTATTCCATCGCCGCTCATCGCGGTTTTGCAGATGCCCTGGTGGCGGGCCTCGTGCCACGTTACGCAGATGATGACGTGGGCCTTGCCCGCCTGACGCTGTTGCTTCCCAGCACGCGGACCATGCGCACAGTCAGCGATGCCTTTATCCGCCACTTCGGTGCTGCGGGTCAGAACGGCATGCTGATGCCGCGTATGGCTGTCGTCGGCGATCTCGATCTTGATGAAGCACTGGGCAGCTTGCTTGACCCGCTTGGCGCTGCCGACATTCCGCGCGCGGTTGATCCCACCCGGCGCTGGCTGAGGCTGGCGGAACTGCTTCGGGAAGAACTGGGCAAGGATGCGCCGCGGGGCGGCGCATTGCTGCGCATGGCGCGCGATCTCGCCGCGGCGATGGACCGGATGCTGGTGGAGGATATCGGACCCGAAGCCCTGCTCGATGACAATGTGCTCGATTTGCTGGGCGATCTTTCCGGCCATTGGCAGAACAGCCTCCGTACATTCGCCCGCGTTCAGGCGCGGTGGCTGGCAGAACTGAATGCTGCCGGCGAACTTGATGCGGCCGCGAGGCGCAACCGCCTGTTCGATTTCGCAGCGCAGCGGTGGAAGGCTTCCCCTCCGCAGACCCCGATTGTGGCGGCGGGCGTCACCAGCGCGGCCCCAGCCTTGGCGCGATTGCTGCGGGTGGTGTCCGATTTGCCGCACGGCGCGGTTATCTTGCCTGATCTTGATCTGGCGATGGACGATACCGTGTGGGCAGAGCTTGGCTCTGCAGGCGCGCCTGATGAAGCAGGCGGCCCCCCGTTCGAGCGCGGCGATGCAGTCACTCACCCGCAATATCATCTAAAGCTGTTGCTCAACCGGATGGGGGTTAATCGAAGCGAAGTGCGCCAATGGCACCGCAAGGGCTCGGGTGCCGCACCACCAGAGCGAACCTACGCGATTTCATCGCTGTTCCTACCGCCTGAAGCGAGCAAGGGGTGGGTCGATTTGCCCGCAGAGAAACGCCGCCTTTCTGGTGTCAACCTGATGGAAAGCGCCAATCCTGAAGAAGAAGCGCAGGCAATCGCACTGCTGGTGCGCGAGGCCATTGAAACGCCTGAACGGCGTGTGGCCGTGGTGACGCCGGATCGCGGGCTTGCGCGGCGGATTGTGCAGCATTTACGCCGCTGGAATATCGCTGCAGACGATTCTGCCGGGCGGCCTCTGACTGATACGCCAGCGGGCAGGCTCTTCTTGTTGCTTGCGGAGGTTGCTGCGGAAAATGCTGCACCGGTGCCGCTGATGGGGCTGGTTCAGCATCCCTTGGTGCAAATGGGGGATGGGCGTGCCGAATGGCTGAAACAGGCGCGTTTGTTCGAGTTGAAGCTGCGCGGCCCACGCCCTGCACCCGGGCTTGATCCGCTAGACAGCATGGCGGCAGAGGCTGGTGTGGTGCAGTGGTGGGCGGCAGTGCGACAGGCGCTTGACCCGCTCATGAATGCCAGGGGCGAACAACCTTTTGCCCTCATGCTGGATTTGCTCGCCGAAGCGGGAGAAAAACTGGCTGAAGATGCCATCTGGTCGCGCGAGGACGGGCGAGCTCTGTCTGCGCTGTTGGAAGATTTGCGCGATCATGCCCGTAATGTCGGCACTTTGGTGGACCAGCGTGAAATCCATACGGTGCTGCGCGATGTGATGGAGCAGATCGCGGTGCGCCCTCCTTATGGCGGCCATCCGCGCATTGCCATTTACGGCCTTCTGGAATCGCGGATGAGCCGGGCAGATCTGGTCATTTGCGCCGGGCTGAATGAAGGCGTCTGGCCTGCAACACCTGCCACCGATCCGATGCTGGCGCCGCCAGTGTTGCGGGCACTGGGCGTGCCCGGCGCGGATTTTCGCATTGGCCTTTCGGCGCATGACCTTGCTGGCGCATTGGGCGTGCCTGAAGTCATCCTAAGCAGGGCGCAGCGTGACATTGCCGGGCCAGCGATCCCCTCGCGTTTCCTGCTACGCGTTCGTGCGTTGCTGGGTAATGATCTGCTCAAACGCCATGAATTGTATGGGCCCACGCAGATGGCTGGGTTAATCGATGATTCAAACCCCGCGACCGCTTATCCGCGGCCTGCACCCGTCCCGAACCTGGCGCAGCGCCATGTCCGCATCAGCGTCACCGCGCTCGACCGCCTGCGTTCCGATCCGTATCAATTCTACGCCAATAGCATTCTGCGTCTGGCAGAGCTGGACCCGCTGGATGCGGAACCATCCCATGCATGGCGCGGCACTGCAGCGCATGAAATTCTTGAAAAATGGCACGAAACGGGCCGGCCAATGGCGGATGTCGCCACCGAAGTGCTGCAACAGATGAATGCACATCCGCTGATGCGGGCATTGTGGCGTCCACGCCTGATGAAGGCGCTCGAATGGGTAGAGGGGACGATTGCTGCATTTGAAGGCAGGAAGCCGACCTTGTTCGAAAAGTGGGGCACGATGGAAGTTCGCGGGGTCGAAATTTTTGGCAAGGCGGACCGCATTGACACTCTGCCGGGCGACAGGCTCGTGATCGTCGATTACAAATCCGGCGGCCCGCCAAGCGCGAAGCAGGTCGATGCAGGCTTTTCGATGCAGCTGGGTACGATTGGCCTGATGGCAGAGCGTGGCGGCTTCGAAGACCTGCAGGGCGAGGCCGTTCGGTTCGAATACTGGTCGCTGGCCAAGAGCGACAAGAGCGAAACCGGCTTCGGCTATATCACCAGCCCGGTGAAGGATGGCAGCAACCGGAGCAAGCTGGAACCGGAAGATTTCCTGCCCAAGGCGGAAGACTATCTCCACGATGCGCTCGACACATGGATTTTGGGCGACGAACCCTTCGTGGCGCGCCTCAACCCTGATGCCGTCAATTACAACACATATGACCAGCTGATGCGGCTCGATGAATGGATGGGGCGCGAGGAATGAGCAACCCGGCAAACGGCGGCAAACAGCTCGTCCATCCCCTCAAGGATAATCAGGCACTGGCGGTTGATCCGCAGGACAGCGTGTGGCTTTCAGCTTCGGCGGGCACTGGCAAAACCCAGGTTCTTTCGGCCCGGGTATTACGTCTGCTGCTGAGCCCTGATGTCGACCCGTCACAGATTTTGTGCCTGACCTTTACCAAGGCAGGTGCCGCCGAAATGGCGACCCGCGTGAACGAGGTTCTGGCAAGCTGGGTGCGGATGAGCGCAGTCGACCTAGCCAGTGAGCTGAAGGCGATTGGCGCAGCCGTGGACGATGCAACGCAGCAGCGCGCCCGCACATTGTTTGCCAGCGTTCTCGACAGCCCCGGCGGCGGCTTGCGGATTGATACGATCCACGCGTTTTCCCAATGGCTGCTGGCGGCATTCCCCGAAGAAGCAGGGCTGGTCCCCGGCACGCGGCCGATGGAAGACCGGGACCGCGACTTGCTCGCGCATGAAGTGTTGGCGGGCATGCTGGTGGAGTGGGAAGAAGCAGGCGCGGAAGACCTGCTGGATGCACTTGCCATGCTCAGCGTGCGCATGGGCGCAGACGGCGTACGCAACTGGCTGATGCGCTGTGCATCTGCCCGCGAGGTCTGGTTTGGAAATGGCGGTTGGCAGGAACCGATTGCCCCCAATGTGCGCCGCGTGCTGGGCCTGGCAGCAGATGCCGGTCCCGAGACTGTTGCAGCGCTATGTGCTAACAATGTTTTTGACACAGGCGGCCTGCAGAAGTGCCTCGCAACGTTGGATGCGTGGAATACAAAGACCGGCAGTGAGGGTGCGGCAACCATCCGTGCATGGCTTTCGCGTGATGGCGCGGGGCGTGCGGCCACGGTGGATGAATTCCTCGGCAAAATCCTCAACAAGGATGGTTCTGACAAAAAGACCATCGCCAACCGCGATGCGGACTATTCGAATTATATGGAGGGCGTGCGCCAATCCATTGCAGCAGTGCGCGAACAGCAGATGCTGCTTGATCTGGTCGAATTTCTCACCCCGGCACTTCTGGTAGGGCGGCGTTTCGCCATTCAGTGGGACGAAGCAAAAACGCGTGAGGGGTTCATCGATTTCGATGACCAGATCCGGCAGGCAGCTGCGCTTCTGTCGCGGTCGGAAATCTCCGACTGGATACGTTACAAACTCGACCGCAGGTTCGACCACATCATGGTGGACGAAGCGCAGGATACCAATGCAGAACAATGGTCGATCATCCGTGCGCTGACCGATGATTTCTTCGCGGGTATGGGCCAGCGGGACAGCAAGCTGCGAACCATTTTTGTGGTCGGTGACTATAAACAGGCGATTTTCGGATTCCAGGGCACCAGCCCGAGGAATTTCCGTACCAACCGTGAATATTTCGCCGAAGTCATGGCGACAGCGCGGGCCAATGCTGAATTGCTGCGTGATAATACCGGTGTGCGCGATTTGCTCAGCATCGGACTTGGCCGTTCGTACCGCACTGCACAGCCGGTGCTGGATTTTGTCGACCGGGCGATATTCAGCATTGGCCACGCGTCATTCGGGCTGACGGAATCCCCCGAAAAGCACGAAGGTGACAATCGCCCAGGCGAAGTGGTGCTGTGGAACCCGATCAGATCGCGTCCAGACGAAGCCGACAGTGATGCAGGCAATGATAATGGCGCAGAGAACTGGGTTTCGGAGCCTGAACGCCGGATGGCAGATGGCATTGCCGCGCAGGTCAAGACGTGGCTGAGAGAAGGCTACCCCCTTGCCAAGGGTCGCAAGCGCAATGCCAAAGCAGGCGATATCATGGTGCTCGTCCGTCGCCGCCGCGAACTGGCGGGCCTTGTCGTCAGCCGCCTTCACGCCGCCGGTGTTCCGGTTGCTGGTGTTGACCGGCTGCGTCTCGGCGCGCCGCTGGCAGTGAAGGACCTGATGGCGGGCCTGCGATTTGCGGTTCAGCCCGGTGATGATCTCAGCCTTGCTAACTGGCTTGTTTCACCGCTCGGTGGATGGAGCCAGCAGGACTTGCTGGACCATGGATACAGACCGAAAGGCACCAGGCTGTGGGACCACATACGGTCCAGTCAGGTGCCGCTGGTGGCCGAGACTTGTGCCCGCCTGCGCGATCTTTTGCGCCTGGCAGATTATGAATTGCCGCAAGCATTGCTGCACTGGATGCTTGCTGGGCCTTGGCAGGGGCGCCGCGCGCTGATTGCGCGGCTTGGACGCGATGCCAATGACCCGATCGATGAATTGCTGAATGCCGCGGCCAATTATGCCTCTGCCCATACTGCCAGCCTGCAGGGTTTCATCCAGTGGTTCGATGCAGGCGAGGGCGAGTTGAAGCGCGAAGCCGGTGCCGGTGAAGGGCTGGTGCGGGTGATGACCGTTCACGGGTCAAAGGGCCTCCAGTCGCCCATCGTCATTCTGGCGGATGCGACTGGAAATCCTGACAGGTCACCCGTTCGCGGTCTTTCGCTGCAGGATAATGGCCGGTCGATCCCGTTGCCCCCTCTGGGTAAGGATGAGAAGATCGGCCCAATTGCTGCTGCAGAAGAAAAAGCCGCCTCTGAAGAACGGGAGGAACATTGGCGCCTGCTTTATGTCGCGATGACCCGCGCTGAAGAGGCGTTGTTTATCGGCGGAGCATTGGGCAAGAGCGAGGATGTTCCGGCAGATGACAGCTGGTATGCGCGGCTGAAACCCCTTTTCGGCAATGAACCGGAAGCTGACCCGATCTGGGGTGAACGCCTGACCTTTGGCCAGCGACCTGCCGCCATCAGTTCCGATGTTGAAAACGGGTCTGCAGACAGGGCCTCGCTTCCGGCTTGGGCGACAACTCCTATCGGGCCTGAGCCGCGCCCGCCGCGTCCGCTCGCACCATCGTCTGCGGGCGCAGAGCAGGCGGCTGATCCGCCGTTGGCACCCGAAATTGCACGTGAAGCGGCGCGGCGCGGTATCTTGATCCATAGCTTGCTCGAACGTCTGCCTGATGTCGCACCAGACCTGCGCGAAACTTCGGCGGCTGCCTGGCTGGCACGGCAGGCAGCTGAGCTGACGGATGATGCGCGGCAGGAAATCCTGCTATCTGCGCTCACCGTTCTGGCTACACCGGAATTTGCCGAGATATTCTCACCCGCCGCGCTGGCCGAAGTTCCACTGGCAGCGACGGTAGGCGGACAGGTGATTGCGGGCACCGCTGACAGATTGCTGGTGACGGCAGATCGTATCGTGGTGGTCGATTTCAAGACTGCCCGCCGCCCGCCCGCCGGACTGGCAGATGTGCCGGAAATGACCTTGCGCCAGATGGGCGCCTATGCTGCAGCACTTGGCCAGATTTACCCCGACCGAAAGGTGGAAGGCGCGATTTTATATACGCAAACTCCGCTGCTTGTGCCGCTTTCGGCTGAAGTTCTAGGGCGCTACAAACCGCAATTGTCCACCGCGCAGGAAAGCTTTTCTACCTCTCTCCTTGAGTGAAGCGGGACAATCCCTAAGTTGGCGATCAACCTACAGGAGATTACCCATGGCGACCATCAACGTCACCGACGACAGTTTCAAAGCTGATGTGCTTGAATCCAGCAAACCCGTGCTGGTCGATTTCTGGGCTGAATGGTGCGGACCGTGCAAGATGATTGCACCTGCGCTTGAAGAAATCAGCGATGAACTGGCCGACAAAGTGACCATTGCCAAGATGGACATCATGGAAAACACCGGCATTCCGGGCGAAATCGGCGTGCAGTCGATTCCGCTGATGGTGCTGTTCAAGGATGGCAAGGCCGTGGCGCAGAAACTGGGTGCTGCACCCAAGGGCCAGCTCAAGGGTTGGCTCGAAAGCGAACTCTAAGCCATTTCTTCCAATTGCGCGGCAAGTTTGGCCCAAAGGGCAGGGCTTGCCGCGCCAATCAGGCCAGTACGGCCATGTTCATCCAAGCGGTAGGGTGAACCATCAGGCCGGGCAACCTTGCCGCCTGCTTCATTAAGCCACAATGCGCCAGCCGCATGGTCCCACGCCAGCGTGCGTTCAAAAATCGACACATCGTTGATCCCAAGTGCAAGGCGCGGATATTGTTCTGCGGCGCAGCGGGGAATGTCGACCATCTCATAATGCGGCGCGATATGCTGCTTCACCGCCGTTCGCTGCTTTTCGTCCATGAAGATGGTCGAAATGGCAGCAATGGGCCGGTCGTGGCCGGTTGGCTGTGCAGTCACGCGCTGTCCATCAATGAAAGCGCCGCCGCCAAGATGCGCGGCGCAGAACCGCTGTGTCAGGCAATTAAATATCCAGCCTGACTGGGCAATGCCGCCATCTGCCTGCGCGATGAGGATGCCGAAAGGTGGTTTTCCTGCGGCAAAATTATTCGTTCCGTCCAGCGGGTCGATAATCCAGCAAGGGCCGGATAATCCGTCCAGCACCGAAGCATCATCGTGCGCGGCTTCTTCGCCCACCAGGGCAATGCCGGGATTGAGCCTGGCGAGCCCTTCCATCAGCATTTCTTCGGACTGGTGATCGGCAATGGTCACGACATCATCGCTGGCCTTGTCGGTGACCTGCCCTTTGGCAAGCGACTGGTAATGCGGCAGAATGGCCTGTTCGCTTACCTTTCGCGCCAGCGCCAGTATCTCCCTGTCGAGTATGCTCACGAACGATAGTCTGCGTTGATGTCGATGTATCCATGAGTAAGATCGCAGGTCCAGACCGTGGCGGCACCGTCACCGAGGCCGATATCCACTTCAATGGTGATATCGGTCCCCACGAGGTGCTCTGCCACCGGCGTTTCGTCATAATCGGCAAGCGGCTGACCATCGCGGGCGGCCCATGTGCCGCCGAACCCGATCGAAAGGCGGTCACGGTCGGCAGGTTCGCCTGCCTTGCCTACAGCCATCACAACGCGGCCCCAATTGGCATCCTGTCCGGCGATGGCTGTTTTCACCAGTGGTGAATTGGCGATCGACATTCCGATCCTGTGCGCACTTTCATCCGAAACAGCGCCAGAAATGCGGATTTCGATGAATTTGCTCGCGCCTTCGCCATCGCGCACCACCAGATGGGAGAGCTGGCGGCAAACATCATGCAATGCGGCAGCAAAGGCATCCGCGCCCGCATCTTCGAAGGAGGCAAGCGGGGCATTGCCAGCCTTGCCGGTGGCAAAGGCCAGCACCGTATCACTGGTGGATGTGTCACTATCCACCGTGATACAGGAGAAAGTCTGCCGATTGGCCGCTGACAGCAATTGCTGCAGGAATTCGGGCGTAATCGCCGCATCGGTGAAGATATAGCCCAGCATGGTCGCCATGTCGGGCGCGATCATGCCGCTGCCTTTCACGATCGCCGAAATTTCCACCCGCTTGCCGCCCACCATCGCCGAAGCGGTTGCACCCTTGGCGAAAGTGTCGGTGGTGGCGATGGTATTGGCGGCATCTTCCCAGCTGCAGCCTTCCGCGCCGAGCACGGATTCAATCCCTGCGCGGGCCTTGTCCTTGGGCAAGGGAACGCCGATCACGCCGGTCGAGCTTACCAAAACCTGTTCACGAGCGCAGCCGATGCCCAGCGCCACCTGATCCATTATCTGTTCCACAGCTTCACGCCCGCGGTAGCCAGTGAAGGCATTGGAATTGCCGGCATTCACCACCAGCGCCCGTGCGTGGCCGCTTTTCACGTTTTCGCGGCCCAGTTCCACTTCGCTCGACGGGCAGGCGCTGCGGGTGAACACGCCAGCCACAACCGTGCCTTCTGAAAATTCGGCAAAGGTCAGGTCTGCCCGGTCCCAATCCTTGTAGCGGGCGCGGGCAACGCGCAAAGTAACGCCGGAAATCTCCGGCATCTGGGGGAATGGCAAGGCGAGAGGGGAGCGAGCAAGGTCCATGGAGCACCATCTACTGTGCTGATCGCGCGAGGTAAACGCGTTTGCGAGTGGACGAAACGGGCCGGAAGCACTATCTAGCCCGCGATGCTACGTCGTCTCCTAACCTGCCTTGCGCTCATCACCGGCCTTGCTGCCGCCGGAGCGCCTGCGAATGCGGCAGTTATGGCGGCATTGAGCGAGCAGGTCAGCAGCACCGCAACGCCATCGCAATCGGGCAAATCTGTCCAGAGCGAATGCGTCACGCGCCCCATTGCCAGCCCCACCAAGGGTGATCCAGCAAAGGTCTGCAAATCACGCAAACCTGCGGTCATCTACATTCCTACAGTTCTTTTCGGGGCTGACCGCGCCTACGAATAGCGCGCGCGTTTTTACCAGAACTGCGACTATCGGTTCACCCTGCGCGGATGACGCGAGGGTGGCTATTTATCCCGACATTTCAGTCCCGACAGGACCATTATCCCATGATCAATGCACTCGTAAAATCCGTCTTCGGTTCGTCCAACGATCGTTACGTCAAATCCATCGGCAAAATCGTCAACCAGGTAAATGCGCTTGAACCGCAGATCCAGGCTTTGACTGACGAGGAACTGCAGGCGCAGACCCAGAAATTCCGCGACCAGCTGGCCAATGGCAAAACGCTGGACGACATCACACCCGAAGCATTTGCCACCGTTCGCGAGGCATCCATCCGCGTATTGGGGATGCGCCATTTCGATGTTCAGCTGATTGGCGGCGTGGTGCTGCACCGCGGTGAAATTGCAGAAATGCGCACCGGTGAAGGCAAGACGCTGGTGGCAACGCTGGCAACCTATCTCAACGCAATTGAAGGCAAGGGCGTCCACGTCGTTACCGTGAACGACTATCTCGCCCGCCGCGATGCTGAATGGATGGGGCAGCTCTACACATGGCTGGGCCTGACGGTTGGGGTTATCATTCCCAACATCGGCGAATTCGAACGCCGCGAAGCCTATGCTGCGGACATTACCTACGGCACCAACAACGAATTCGGCTTCGACTATCTGCGCGATAACATGAAGCATGAACGCAGCCAGATGGTGCAGCGCCCCTTCAACTTCGCCATCGTCGATGAAGTCGATTCCATCCTGATCGACGAAGCGCGTACCCCGCTGATCATTTCCGGGCCGACCGAAGACAAGACCGATCTTTATCTGCAGATCGATGCCATCGTTAAGCAGATCGACGACAGCTTCTACGAGGCGGACGAGAAGACTAAGAACATCACCTGGACCGAAGAAGGCACGGAAAAGGTCGAGCAGATGCTCATCGCAGCAGGCCTGCTTGAAACATCGAACCTCTATGATGTCGAAAATACGCAAGTCGTCCATCATCTCGACCAGGCGCTTAAAGCCAACATCATGTTCAAGCGCGATACCGATTACATCATCAAGGACGACAAGATCGTCATCATCGACGAGTTCACCGGCCGCATGATGGATGGTCGCCGTTGGTCGAACGGCCTTCACCAGGCCGTGGAAGCCAAGGAAGGCGCGAAGATCGAGCCGGAAAACCAGACAATGGCCTCGATCACTTTCCAGAACTATTTCCGCATGTATCCCAAGCTTTCCGGCATGACCGGGACGGCAGCAACCGAAGCGTCGGAATTCTGGGAAATATACAAGATGAACGTGGTCACGATCCCCACCAATGTGGACGTGAAGCGCATCGACGAAGAAGACCAGTTCTACAAGAACACCGAAGACAAGTTCAAAGCCATCGCCAAGGCTATCGCCGAAAAGGCCGAAACCGGTCAGCCGGTGCTGGTCGGCACGGTTTCGATCGAAAAGTCTGAATTGCTGTCGCACTTTCTCGATCAGGAAGGCGTGAAGCATTCAGTGCTGAACGCACGTTTCCACGAAAGTGAAGCCCACATCGTGGCGCAGGCAGGCCGTCTTGGCGCAGTGACCATCGCCACCAACATGGCGGGCCGCGGCACCGACATCCAGCTGGGCGGTAACGTCGAATTCCGCGAGGAAGATGAACTTGCGGGAATGGCTGAAGGGCCGGAGCGCGATGCCGCGCTGGCCATGATCAAGGCTGAAGTCGAGGAAGAACGCCAGAAGGTGCTTGCCGCTGGCGGCCTGTTCGTCCTGGGCACGGAACGCCATGAAAGTCGGCGCATCGATAACCAGCTGCGTGGCCGTTCAGGCCGTCAGGGCGACCCTGGCCTGTCGCGCTTCTACTTGTGTCTTGAAGACGATCTTCTGCGCATCTTCGGCCCCGACACATTGTTCAGCCGGATGATGAACTCGAACCTCGAAGATGGCGAGGCAATCGGGTCCAAGTGGCTGTCAAAGGCCATCGAAACCGCGCAGAAAAAGGTCGAAGCCCGCAATTACGACATCCGCAAACAAGTCGTGGAATATGATGATGTCATGAATGACCAGCGCAAGGTCATCTATGAACAGCGCGCCGAAATCATGGACAGCGAAGCTGTCGATGATGTGGTGATCGACATGCGCCATGACACGGTCAACACGCTGGTGGGCGAGGCATGCCCTCCTGGCTCCTATCCCGAACAGTGGAATGTCGAAGGGCTGAAAGTTCGCACCGCCGAGGTTCTCGGTATCGCCCCGCCGTTCGACCAGTGGATGGAAGAAGACCAGCTGGAACCTGAAATCATCGAGGAGCGTATCCGCACCGAGGTGGACGAAATCATGGAGCGCAAGATTGCCGCGGCCGATCCGGGCATCTGGCGCAGGGTTGAAAAGGGCGTGCTTCTCGAACGGCTCGACTATCACTGGAAAGAACATCTCGCGACGCTGGATGCGCTGCGCCAGGTGGTCCATCTGCGCGCCCATGCGCAGAAACAGCCGATCAATGAATACAAGCAGGAAGCCTTCGGCCTGTTCGAGCAGATGCTCGACACGCTGCGCGAAGACGTGACCGGCATTCTGTTGAAGAGCGAACTGCGCATGGCACCGCCGCCGCAGGAATCGCTGCCTGACCTGCCGGACTTCCTGACGGGCCATGTTGACCCGCTGACGGGTCTGGATAATTCCAACGATGGCGATGGTTCTGCCGGACAGGAAGCCATGTTCGGTTCGTTAGCAGGCGCATCGCGCGCTGCATTCGGCCCGGGCGGTTCAAACAAGGACAATCCTTATGCCGGCATGGAAATCAGCCGGAATGCCCAGTGCCCCTGCGGTTCAGGCAATAAATACAAGCATTGTCACGGGGCGGCTGCGTAATCAGCGCAGCGGCACCGGACAGGTTCTGAAAAACCAAGGGCCGGGTCAGCGACAAGCTGACCCGGCCCTTTGATTTTGTCCATCTTATATGATGGCTCCCCGAGTTGGATTCGAACCAACGACCAAGTGATTAACAGTCACCTACTCTACCGCTGAGCTATCGGGGAGCAGTCCTTGCGGACAGGAGTGCGCCTATATGCAGCGCAGATTCGTTTGGCAACCCTGACTTTTTGCCGAAGCACAATTTCCGGTTCAAACAACGAATTGTTCGGCAACGATCCGGTCATCCAGCGAGTGTCCTGGGTCAAATAGCAGCGTCAATTCGGCCTCGCGGGCAATTTCGAGTGAAACTTCGGCAATATTGCGCAGTTCCTTCTGGTCTGCCACCGCCGAGACAGGGCGTTTGTCAGGTTCCAGCACCCTGAAACGAATCGCGCTGCGGTCAGGCAGGATTGCTCCTCGCCAGCGACGCGGGCGGAAAGCGCTGATGGGTGTGAGTGCGAGCAATTGCGAATCAAGCGGCAAAATCGGTCCGTTGGCCGAGAGGTTATAGGCAGTGGAGCCTGCTGGAGTGGCGACCAATACACCGTCGCAGACCAGCTCCTTGATCCGGACCTTGTCTTCAACGGAAACCTCGATCTTGGCCGTCTGACGTGTTTCACGAAGCAGCGATACTTCATTGATTGCGCAGAAATTATGCCGTTCGCCCTCCTGCGTCACCGCATCCATGCGGAGCGGTGCAATGGCAATGGCGCGTGACTTGTTGATTCGGCCAAGAATATTTGACGAACTGCGATGCCTGTTCATCAGGAACCCGACCGTGCCCAGGTTGATTCCGTATGCCGGTATTACGCGGCCTGCATCGAGCATCTGGTGCAGCGTTTGCAGCATGAAACCGTCACCGCCCAGCACAACAACGGCCTCGGCTTGCCCCAGTGGCACCCAGTCATGCGCATCGCGCAATTCATCTTCTGCCTGCGATGCCCGGTCGGTGTCCGATGCGAGCAGGGCCAAACGAGTGAACTCGTGATTATTCGCCAAAATCGAGGTCCCCTCTTGCTGTCATGGGACGCGAAAACGGTTGCTTACCGGTAACCATGCAGATGCACGTCCTATGTAGCACTGTGCCATTTGGCAACGCGTCTGATATTTCACGCACAAGTAGTAATATTTCGAGGTAGGGCCGATGCATGGCAAGTAGACCGCGCATAATAGGCAGTCATCACCGTGATACATTGACCGGACTGCTCGGCCCCAGTGCGGTGCGTGAACGGCTGTCTGTATGGCAGGCACTAGCTGTGGCAGATGGGCAAGTGGCACCGGTGCACGTGATGTTGCTCGGCCTTGGACGCTTCGATGCCGTCAATCTGGCCTATGGTGAAGATGCAGGCGACGGGGCGCTGATGACAGTGGCCGAACGGATCGTGCATTTTGCAGAAGATGAATTTGAAAATGGCGACTGGATAGCTGCCCGCATTGCCGGGGGCAGTTTTCTTGTCGCTGCGCGCGAGGCGTGCAGCAGGGAGCGTTGGCAGTGGTTGGGCGAGGCTTTGGCCGATGCCATCGCCCATCCCATTTCTGCCAGGGAGGATGTTGGCACACTGCGACTATGGCCGCGCATTGCCTTGATGCGGGCCATGCCGGGCGAAAGCCCGCAAATGGTCTTCGACCGCCTTGGCGATGCCATCGACAATGTGAAATCGCTCCACGGGCAGCGCGTTGTATGGTCAAATGGTAGCGTTGCGCCGCGCGGCATTTCAGGCGCGCAGCTGGAAGCAGACCTTTTGTCGGCGCTCGACCGCGATGAAATTGAAGTGGTTTTTCAGCCGCAATATGACTTGCCCGGCGATTGCCTCGTGGGGGCAGAAGCCCTTGCACGGTGGCAACATCCCAACCTTGGCAGGATAGGCGCATCGGCCTTGTTTGCGATTGCCGAACGGGCAGACCACGTCGCGCAGCTGTCCCGCCATATCGCTGAAAAATCGTTGCGGGCAGCAGCATCTTGGCCTGACGACCTGCGCCTTTCGCTCAATGTCACGCCTGCAGATCTTGCCGCAGCCAGCTTTGCGACCGAACTCGAAGCGATGATAGAATTTTCCGGCTTCACCGCATCGCGTACCACGCTGGAAATTACCGAGCACGTCCTGCTTTCCGAACTGGAACGCTCTGCCGTCATGCTCAACGATTTGCGCAGCTGCGGGCTGCGGGTTGCGCTGGATGATTTCGGCGCTGGCTTTTGCAACTTTCGATATCTGAAGCTGCTCCCACTCGATTACATCAAGCTGGACCGGGCGATGGTGGAAGGCATTGCCGATGCGCCAAAAGACATGGCCGTGTTCCGCGCGATCATCGCAATGGCCCATGCGCTGGAATTACAGACCATCGCAGAAGGCATTGAAACGCCGGAACAGCGCGACATGATCAGCGCGGAAGGGTGCAACTTCTATCAGGGTTTCCTGCGTGCCAAACCGATGTCTGCCGCTGCCTTCATGGATGTGGCGCAGGGTAGGGCGCAATAGCGCTCAGCCGCGTTTGGCGGCCTTGCGGGCGATATTGCTGAGGCCCTTGGTCAGCTGGAACAAGCCGTTCAGTCGCGAAATCGGGTCGCTCCAGGCTCGGTTGATCACCAGCTTCATGTCGGGGCGCAGCTTGGCCGTGCCAGCCAACCGGTCGACATAGGCAATCAGGCCGGGGCCATCAGGGAAGTCGTCCTTGTGGAAAGTAACCAGCGTGCCGCGCGCACCGACGTCGATCTTGGCGATGTTGGCCTCGATGGCCTGATGCTTGATTTCGATAAGGCGTATGAGGTTGCTGGTGGCCTGCGGCAGAGCGCCGAAGCGGTCAATCATCTCGGCCGCCATCGCTTCGATCTCTGCCTTGTCGCGAGCATCGTTCAGGCGGCGATAGAGCGCCATTCGCACGGCAAGGTCGGGCACGTATTCCTCGGGGATCATGATCGGCGCATCGACAGTGATTTGCGGGCTGATGCCTTCGCGTTCACGCTCCAGCCCCATGTCGCCAGCTTTCACCGCCAAAATCGCGTCTTCGAGCATGGACTGATATAATTCGAAGCCGACTTCGCGGATGTGGCCAGATTGTTCATCGCCCAGCAGATTGCCCGCACCGCGAATATCAAGATCGTGGCTGGCCAACTGGAACCCAGCGCCCAGGCTATCGAGATCGCCCAGCACCTTGAGGCGCTTTTCCGCAATTTCGGACAGTGCGCGGTCTTTCGGAGTCGTGAGATAGGCGTAGGCACGCAACTTCGACCGGCCCACACGGCCTCGTAACTGGTACAATTGCGCCAGTCCGAACCGGTCTGCGCGGTGGATGATGATGGTGTTGGCTGTGGGGATATCGAGCCCGCTCTCCACGATAGTGGTGGACAGCAGCACTTCATATTTCCGCTCGTAAAACGCGCCCATGCGTTCTTCGACTTCGGTCGGTGACATTTGCCCGTGCGCGCTGATCGCTTTTACTTCGGGCACATGTTCATGCAGCCATTCTTCCACGTCTGCCATATCGGCAATGCGCGGGACCACGATGAAGCTCTGCCCGCCGCGATGATGTTCGCGCAGCAATGCCTCGCGCATCACCATATCGTCCCATTCCATCACATATGTACGCACGGCCAGGCGGTCGACCGGCGGGGTCTGGATGGTGGACAGTTCGCGCAGGCCAGCCATTGCCATCTGCAACGTACGGGGGATGGGGGTTGCCGTCAGCGTCAGCACATGGACATCGGATCGCAGTTGCTTCAGTTTTTCCTTATGCGTCACGCCGAAACGCTGTTCCTCGTCGACTATCACAAGGCCCAAATCCTTGAACTGGGTGGATTTGGACAGGATGGCATGGGTGCCGATCACCACATCCATCGTACCTGCTTCCAGTTCCTTGCGCGTTTCGGCCATTTCCTTTGCAGGGACGAGGCGTGACAGCCGGCCGACCTTCAGCGGGAAACCGGCAAACCGTTCGGCAAAATTGGTGTAATGCTGGCGCGCGAGCAAGGTGGTCGGGGCAACTACAGCCACTTGCTGCCCGTTCATGGCGGCGACAAAGGCCGCGCGCAGGGCCACTTCGGTCTTGCCGAAGCCAACATCGCCGCACACCAGCCGATCCATCGGACGGCCGCTTTCCAGATCGCCCAGGACATCGGCGATTGCCCGGTCCTGATCGTCTGTTTCTTCCCATGGGAAACGGTCGACAAACTGGTTGAACGAGGATTCGTCAGCACTCAGCACAGGTGCCTTGCGCAATGCGCGGGCCGCCGCCGTGCGCATCAATTCGCCTGCAATCTCGCGGATGCGTTCCTTGAGGCGTGAACGCCGCCGCTGCCATGCTTCGCCCCCTAGCTTGTCCAGCTGGACGAAATCTTCTGACGAGCCATAGCGTGACAGGACTTCGAGGTTTTCGACCGGAATATAAAGCTTATCGCCGCCTGCATATTCCAGCATCACGCAATCATGCAGGCTCTTGCCCGCCGCTATGGGTTCAAGGCCGAGATAACGTCCGATGCCGTGGTCGGTGTGGACCACCAGATCGCCCTTGTTGAGGGCGGAAAGTTCGGCCAGGAAAGCGTCTGCATCCTTGCGCTTTTTCTTCCGTCGAACCAGCCGGTCACCCAGAATGTCCTGCTCTGTCAGCAGTTCCATCTGGTCGTTGGCAAAACCGCTTTCCAGCGGCAGCACCATGGCGACAGGCTTGCCCTTGGCAGCCAGCCCCAATGCTTCCTGCCACGTTTCTGCAAGGGCCGTTTGCGTCCCGGCCTCTGACAGTATGGAAGCAATGCGGGCGCGGCTGCCTGTGGAATATGTGGCCAGAAGCGGACGTTTGCCTGCTTTGCCCAATGCCTGAAGATGCTTGGCTGCAGCGGCGTAAATATTGTCGCCACGCGCACGTTCCGGTGTGAAATCGCGCGCCGATTCAAACCCGAAATCGACTGCTTTCTGGCTTTCCGGTTCGGCAAAAATCTTGGTCCGGTGGATGGGCCAGTCAGCCAGGGCCGCCTCGAACTCGCTGCGCGCAAGGTAAAGCGCGTCTTCAGCGATCGGGCGATAGCTCCCCGCCTTCTGACCTGCCGCAGCCTGACGCGACTGGTGATAATCGGCAATGTCTTTCAGCCGTTCGTCGCCTGCCGGAATGGCTGCAGCGTCAATCACGATCTGGTCGTCTGCCGAGAGATGGTCGAACAAGGTCGCCAGCTTGTCTTCGAACAGCGGCAACCAATGTTCCATACCCGCCTGTCGTCGGCCTTCACTGACTGCCTGGTAAAGCGGATCGCCCGTGGCAGCAGCGCCAAACATTTCGCGGTAGCGACCACGGAAACGTTTGATCGTGTCTTCGTCCAGCAATGCTTCGCTGGCAGGCAGCAGCAAATGCGACTGCGCAATGCCTGTGCTCATTTGGGTTGCCGGGTCGAACAGGCGCAGACTTTCCAGTTCGTCACCGAAGAAATCGAGCCGCAGGCCGGATTCAAGGCCCGACGGGAAGATGTCGAAAATGGACCCCCGCACGGCATATTCGCCGGCATCGATGACTGTATCGGTGCGCGAATAGCCCTGACGCTGCAGCAATGCAGACAGGCTTTCATGGCCGATTTCGGTGCCCGGCTTGAACAGACGGACGGATTCGCGAATCCGGAACGGTGTCAGCACGCGTTGCAGAACGGCATTGACCGTGGTGACGAGCAGCTGCTTGCCTGCCGCGCCCGCTTGCAGGCTGTGCAATGCGGAAAGCCGCTTGGCGCTGACGGTAAGCGCAGGGCTGGCGCGGTCATAGGGCAGACAGTCCCATGCCGGGAATTCGATCACTTCAAGTTCTGGCGCGAAGAAATGGGCCGTTTCGGAGACACCACGCATGGCCGCATCGTCAGCGGCGATGAATATTGCGCGCCCCTTTGATGCACGCGCCAGATCGGCCAGCACCAATGGCTGCGCGCCGCGTGCAACAGACGAAAGGGTCAGCGGCGACTTGGCCGTGAGGATACGCGAAAGGTCAGGCATCAAAAGCTCTAATGACAAGCGTGGCGGGAGTTCCCGTCAGCGAGGGATATCCACATAATCGAGGCGCATCATCAGGTCCATTTGCGGCCCTGCAATGTGTTGAGGCACGTCCTGCGTTTTCAGGGCCCAGGCCATGATGTCCACGTCTTCTTCTTCCAGCAGCATTTCGAACCACGCCAGCTCTTCTTCGCCCCAGGTTGCATGGTAACGGTCAAAGAAGCCGCCGATCATGTAATCGGCCTCGCGCGTGCCGCGGTGCCATCCACGGAACTTGCAACGTGCAAAACGGGTATCTGTGCTGGTTTTCTCGGGCATCGGGCGCGGGTAGGGCACCAGCGATTATCCTGCAAGCGCTATGGAAATGGGGCGGCATCCGGTTATAGAAAGCCCATGCGTCCCGATGCCCTTAATCCGCTGTTCGTAGAAACAGAAGCGCTGGATGGTGTTGGCCCGAAAATGAAGAAGCCGCTGGAAAAGCTCGGCCTGTCGCGGGTTCGTGACATCATTTTCCACCTGCCCGAACGGTTCGTGACACGGCGGGCCGTCACCAGCCTGGATGAAGCCAGCGAAGGCGAGCAGATTGTGGTTGCGCTTACACCTGCAGAACACAGGGCCTCGGCGGGCCGCGGGCCATACAGGGTGCTTGCCACCGATGATGCTGGCAACATCTGCACCCTGACCTATTTTGGCCGCGCGTCCTACACGGCCAGGAAACTGCTGCCCACGGGTGAGAAGCGCTGGGTGGCCGGCCGGTTGGACCGGTATGGCGATATGCTGCAAATCGTCCATCCCGATCATGTGGTTGCCGATGGCGGCGATACGTTAGGCCGGTTAAGCGAGCCTGTTTATGCGCTGTCAGAAGGCTTGACCCAACCCAAGGTCGCCGGCCTGGTCGCACAATCCCTGGCACGTCTGCCGCAGGTGCCGGAATGGATCGAGCCGACCCAGCTTGCCAAGGAAGGCTGGCCTGCATGGGCCGCTGCCCTGAAATCTGCCCACAAGGGCCAGGATGAAAAGGCGCGCGACAGGCTCGCCTATGATGAATTGCTGGCCAACAGCCTTGCCCTGATGCTGGTGCGTGCAGACAACCGCGCCCGCAAGGGGGAGCCACTGAAAGGCGATGGCAGGCTGAGGGCAAAGCTGCAATTGCCATTTCCGCTGACCGGCGCGCAGACACGTTCAATTTCAGAAATCGAGGGAGATCTCCAGCAGGAAGCGCCAATGTTACGCCTGCTTCAGGGTGACGTTGGCGCGGGCAAGACCGTGGTGGCGCTGGAAGCCATGCTGATCGCGGTGGAAGCAGGGGCGCAGGCAGCCTTGCTTGCGCCAACGGAAATATTGGCGCGCCAGCATTTCGAGACGCTCCGCGCGCTGGCGGCACCAACAGGCGTACAGGTTGCGTTGTTGACGGGCCGTGACAAGGGCAAGGCACGCCAGTCCATCCTGATGGGTTTGATGGATGGCAGTATTGACATGGTGGTTGGCACCCATGCCATTTTCCAGGATGCGGTCCATTACCGGAACTTGGGGCTGGTCGTGATTGACGAACAGCACAGGTTTGGCGTGGCGCAGCGGCTGATGCTTTCCAGCAAGGGCAAACGCACCCCGCATACGCTCGCGATGACGGCAACGCCCATACCACGCACGCTGACACTTGCCCAATATGGGGAAATGGATGTTTCGCGGCTCGATGAGATGCCCCCGGGCAGGCAGGCGATTGATACGCGGGTTGTGGCACAGGACAGGCTGGCCGATGTCGTGGAAGCCGTGGCGCGTCATGTGGCAAGCGGCCAGCAGGCATATTGGGTGTGCCCGATGGTCCGCGACAATGAGAATGACGATATTGCGGCTGCCGAAGCGAGATTTGCAGGGCTAAAGGAACGGTTCGGCGAGGATGTCGTGCTGGTCCACGGCCAGCTGAAGCCAGAATTGAAAGATGCCGCGATGGAACGGTTCGCCAGCGGTGCGGCCAAGCTTCTGGTGGCTACTACAGTCATCGAAGTGGGGGTGGATGTGCCCGCTTCGACCCTGATGGTGATTGAGCAGGCCGAACGCTTCGGCCTTGCCCAGTTGCACCAGCTGCGCGGACGGGTCGGGCGTGGGTCCGAAAAATCTACCTGCCTGCTGCTGCGCGGGGCAATCTTGTCAGAAACGGCGCGGCAGCGGCTCGCCCTGATGCGCGAAACGCAGGACGGCTTCCTGTTGGCCGAAGAAGATTTGCGCCTGCGCGGTGGCGGCGAATTGCTCGGCACGCGGCAATCGGGCGATGCGCCCTTCCGGCTTGCCACGCTGGACCAGATTACCCGGCTTCTGCCTATGGCGCATGATGATGCACGATTGCTGATGGAACGTGACGGCGGGCTTATCGGCCCCCGCGGCGAAGCAGCGCGCATATTGCTCTATTTGTTCGAGCGCGACTGGGGCGTCCAGATGCTGCGCGGCGGCTAGAGAGCGGGACTTTTCAGCCGCCAGTCAGCAATTGGGTGACCAATGCCTGCGCTGCTTCATCAACATCGGCCCATGTCACTTCAAATCCCGCACTATCTCCGTAATACGGGTCTGCCACGTCCTGGCCCCTGCGGTGAGGAACGGCATCAAGCAACAAGGCAACGCGGGCAGTTGCATCATTTGGCGCAATGCGCTCAATGTCTGCGAGATTATCCGCATCCAGCGCCATGATATGGGTGAAACGTGTGTAATCGCGCCGCGTGATCTGCCGGCCTTTGTAATGTCTGATGTCGATCCCGTAACCTGCTGCCGTGGCGATGCTGCGCGGGTCTGGCGCGCTGCCGACATGATAGTCCGCGGTGCCTGCCGAATCTGCTTCGGCATCCAGCCCGGCATCATCGGCTGCCTTGCGAAAGGCGGCTTCGGCGAGGGGGGACCGGCAGATATTGCCGAGGCACACAAACAGGATGCGCGGTTTTAAACTCATATCGAAGGTCTAGCCAATCCTGCCAGACCCGCCAAGCTGGACCATCCGCCATTGCCGCCATAAGGTGCGCGAAAGGGGAAAATCATGCGCTTCAAATATCTTCTCGCCGCTGCTTCACTTGCACTGCTAACGCACAGTCCGGCGGCGGCTTCGCCAAGTGACGATTACACGCAGCTGCGCGAAGATATCTGGCAATATACCCTCGATACCAATCCCGAATTCGCGACTTTCGTCGGCGACAGGCGAGGGGATGGCAAATTGCGGGACAATTCGCTCGCCGCCTATGACAAGGCCATTGCGCAAAGCCGGTCGTTTCTCGCGCGGATGAATGCCATCGACCCGGCCAGCCTGCCCGAAGACATGGCAGTCGATTATGCGATCGTGAAACGCGGGTTGGGAGACAATATAGCGGAATCCGCGTTCGATCATTCGCGCTATGTGTCCTTCACCAACCGCGGCGGTTGGTATTCGGGCATTACGTCGCTGGCCAACCAGTCGCCCTTTTTCACCGCAGCCGATTACGAATCCTATGTTTCGCGGCTTGAATCTTTTGCCCCCGTCAACGCAGCAGGCATGGCCCAGACGCGCGAGGCAGTGGCACGCGGCCTGACCCAGCCGTGCATCGCGATGGAAGGTTTTGTCGATGGCGTGAATGCGGAGATCTACGCCGAAGCTGAAGATTCGCCGTCATGGCGGCCATTTGCAGAGCGGCCCTCGACGATTTCGGAGGCACAGTGGGATTCGCTCAAATCTCGGGCAGAAATCGCGCTGGAACAGGTGATCTTCCCTGAATTGAAGAAATTTACTGAGTATTACACCACTGATTACGCCCCCAATTGCCGCAAGGAAGTGGGCATTTCATCGACACCGGGCGGGGCTGAATATTACGCCAACCGTGTCCGCAACCACACCACCACCGATATGACGCCGGACCAGATTCACAAGCTGGGCCTCAGCGAAGTGGCGCGCATCCGCAAGGAAATGGAAGAAGTTGCCAAGGGCGCAGGCTACGCCAGCCGCGAGGCATTCATCCAGCATCTACGCACAGACCCGCAATATTACGCCAAGACGCCTGAAGAACTGTTGCAGGCAGCAGGCGCGCTGGCCAAGCAGATAGATGGCTGGATGCCGCGCCTGTTCGGCAACTTGCCGCGCCAGCCATACACAGTGCTACCCATTCCGGCCGCACAGGCACCGGGCAACACCACAGCCTATTATGAACCGGGTTCGCTGGAAGTGGGGCAGGCCGGTATTTACCGCGTGAACACCACCGAACTGGACCAGCGTCCCTTGTGGGAATTACCATCGCTCGGCGTGCATGAAGCCGTGCCCGGCCATCACCACCAGATCGCGCTTCAGCAGGAACTGGATATTCATCCCATCCGCCGCCACGGCACTTTCTTCACGGCCTTTGTCGAAGGTTGGGGGCTGTATTCTGAACGTCTCGGCATCGAAATGGGGCTGTATGATACGCCCGCAAAGCAGATGGGCCGCCTCAGCTACGAAATGTGGCGCGCAACGCGCCTCGTGGTCGACACCGGCATGCATTCCAAGGGTTGGACGAAGCAGCAGGCAGTTGATTTCATGCTCGATAATACGGCGCTGACAGCCGCCAATGTCGATGCAGAAGTAAACCGTTACATCACGTGGCCCGGACAGGCGCTGGCCTATAAGATCGGCGAACTCAAAATCCGCGAATTACGGACCAGGGCCGAGAAAGCCCTTGGCCCGAATTTTGATCTGCGTGCATTCCACGACACTGTCCTGGAAAACGGGGCAGTGCCGCTGGATGTACTGGAAGCCCATGTCGACCGCTGGCTGGCCCAACAAACGGACAACTGACCGAAAAATTCAGCCGCGCCTGAAGTGCCACCACCGCTTCAGGCGTTTGGCCGTTCCTGGCATGAATGAAGTGGTCGGGGAGAGAGGATTCGAACCTCCGGCCCCTGCCTCCCGAAGACAGTGCTCTACCAGGCTGAGCTACTCCCCGACCGGATGCCAACCACGCTGAACGTGTCAGCTGTGGGTGAGACAGAGGCGGCGCTATAGTAGCGCATCGGCAGGGTGGCAAGCGGGCAATTGCGCCGCTAGGGATAGGGAATGGCCAGCACTGCAAATCTTGATGATTCCCTGATCCGGACCGGCAACGAGCGCCATCAGGAATGGCAATATCTCGACCTGATGCGCCGCATATGGAACGAAGGAAGCGAACGGCAAGACCGGACCGGCGTGGGGACTCGATCTGTTTTCGGCGCGATGCTGCGTTTCGATTTGGCAGATGGACGGATGCCCTTGCTGACGACCAAGCGGGTTTACTGGAAAACCGCCACGCGCGAGATGCTGTGGTTCCTGACTGGCGATACCAATATCCGTTCGCTTTGCGCGCAGGGCGTGGAGATTTGGACGGACTGGCCGCTTGACCGTTTCCGCCGCGAAACGGGAGAGGATATCAGCCGCGAGGACTTTTCGGCGAGAATCGTTGCCGATGGCGACTTTGCACAGGCATGGGGCGATCTTGGCCCTGTGTATGGCAAGCAATGGGTCGATTGGCCGACCTATGAAGCAGACGGGCAGGGCGCCTATCGCAAAGGTCCGGGCATTAATCAGGTCGCAGAAGTTGTGGCGTCTCTGAAGAATAATCCGGGCAGCCGCCGTCATATCATCGAAGGTTGGAATGTGGCGGAACTTGACCAGATGGCGCTGCCCCCATGCCACAAGACCTACCAGTTTCACGTGGCTGATGGCCGGCTGAATTGCGCACTATACCAGCGCAGTTGCGATGTGGCGCTGGGCCTGCCGTTCAACCTCTGGTCGGCGGCATTGTTGCAGCGGATGATAGCGCAGCAGGTCGATCTCGAACCGGGCGAGCTGGTGTGGATGGGCGGGGACACGCACCTCTACATCAACCATGAAGAACTGGTCACGCAACAGCTTTCGCGCGAACCTGCTGGCGCACCTGTCATGAAGATTCTGCGCCGCCCCGATTCAATTTTTGAATATACTATCAATGATTTCGAGGTTTCGGACTATGCGCCGCAAGGAGCGCTGAAGGCACCAATCGCAGTTTGAGGCAGGAAACTTGACCTGCGGGGCTGTGTGAAATAAAATAACGCTGCGTTATAAGATTACGTCTCACGCTTGGGAGAGCAGCATATGGCCGACAGGCCCGAAGGAACAGCAGCACAAGGCAGCAACAAGCCTGTCCTGTCGCTCCATGTTCCTGAACCGAAATACCGCCCCGGTGATACGGTCGACTTTTCTCATATCGGCGTAACCCGGCCGGGCGACCAGCCCCGGCCCGACGAAGTGTGCCACGCATCCGAGACAGCGCCGCTGACGCTCGACCTGGTGCGGGTGCTGGGTGATGACAACAAGGCGCATGGCCCGTGGGACCCCAAACTGGACCCGGAAACATTGCGCCAGATGTTGCGGCATTTTGCCATGGTTCGCGCGTTTGATGCGCGGATGTATCGCGGACAGCGGCAGGGCAAGACCAGCTTCTACATGAAATGCACCGGCGAAGAGGCTACCTCTATTTCGGCAGCGATGGCGCTGGCATCGGATGACATGGTTTTCCCGAGCTATCGTCAGCAAGGCATACTAATTGCCCGTGGCTATTCGCTGGTGGAGATGATCAACCAGATTTACTCCAACCGGGGTGACAAGCTGAAGGGCAGGCAGCTGCCAATCATGTATTCAAGCCGCGAACATTCCTTCTTCTCCATCAGCGGTAATCTGGCCACCCAGACCCCGCAGGCTGTTGGTTGGGCCATGGCTAGCGCGATCAAGGGCGACAGCCGGATTGCGGCGACATGGGTTGGCGAAGGATCGACAGCCGAAGGCGATTTCCATTCTGCCTGTACATTTGCGGCAGTGTACAATGCGCCGGTCATCCTCAACGTGGTCAACAACCAGTGGGCCATTTCCAGCTTTTCCGGTTTCGCCGGGGCAGAGCGCACCACCTTCGCCGCGCGCGCGGTTGGTTATGGCATCGCCGGCATAAGGGTGGATGGTAACGACCCGCTGGCGGTTTATGCGGCTGAACGCTGGGCGGCCAACCGGGCGCGGGCCAATGCCGGGCCAACCCTGATCGAACATTTTACCTATCGCGCCGAAGGGCATTCAACTTCTGATGACCCGAGCCAGTATCGTTCGGCCCATGAAAGCGATGAATGGCCGCTGGGCGATCCGGTAAACCGCCTAAAAAAGCACCTCATCGCTTTGGGCGAATGGGACGAGGAACGCCATGCGGCGATGGACCTCGCCTGCGCGGAAGAAGTGAAAGCGGCCACCAAGGAAGCTGAAAAGAACGGCATTCTTGGCCACGGCCTGCACCATCCTTTTGCCACCATGTTCGAAGATGTGTTCGAGGAATTGCCCTGGCACCTGGTTGAACAGAGCAAGCAGGCGATCCACGAAAGAGAAGTCAAATTCCCGGAAGGTCGCCCGAAATGAGCGTTCAGGAAACAGCATCCAGCGATCCGCTCGTGACGGAAGAAACGCGCCGGCTGAACATGATCGAAGCGATTAACGAAGCGCTCGATATCATGTTGGCGCGTGACCCTGATGTCATCATCATGGGTGAAGATGTCGGTTATTTCGGCGGCGTATTCCGCGCCACAGCAGGTTTGCAGGAAAAGCACGGAAAGACGCGGGTTTTCGACACGCCGATTTCCGAATGCGGCATCATTGGTGTTGCAGTGGGGATGGGTGCCTATGGCCTTCGTCCCGTGCCTGAAATCCAGTTTGCGGATTACATCTATCCTGGCCTCGACCAGCTGATTTCAGAGGCAGCGCGCCTGCGTTATCGTTCCGCAGGTGAATATATTGCGCCCATGACGGTGCGTTCGCCATTTGGCGGCGGCATCTTTGGTGGCCAGACCCACAGCCAGAGCCCGGAAGCTATTTTCGCCCATGTGTCGGGTTTGAAAACGGTAATTCCGTCGACCCCGCATGATGCCAAGGGCCTGCTGATTGCTGCTATCGAAGATAATGACCCGGTCATCTTTTTCGAGCCGAAGCGCATTTATAACGGCCCCTTCAGCGGATATTACGACAAGCCGGTGGAGCCGTGGAAGAAGCACCGGGACAGCAAGGTTCCCGAAGGGTATTACAAGATCCCGCTCGGCAAGGCGCGCATTGTGCAGGAAGGCGAGGCGATGACCGTGCTAACCTATGGCACCATGGTCCATGTGGCCGAAGCTGTCTGCGCGGCCAAGGGTGTGGATGCTGAAATCCTCGACCTGCGCACGCTGGTTCCACTTGATATCGAAGCGATCGAGAAGTCGGTCAAAAAGACAGGCCGATGCCTGATCGTTCACGAAGCAACGCGCACGGCCGGTTTTGGTGCAGAACTGTCTGCACTGGTGACAGAACGTTGCTTCTATCATCTGGAAGCGCCGGTCGACCGTGTGACCGGCTTTGATACCCCTTATCCACACAGCCTCGAATGGGCTTATTTCCCCGGTCCCGTCCGCATTGGCGAGGCCATCGACAAATTGCTCAAGGACTGATCGGCATGGCTCGTTTTACATTTAACCTGCCTGATATCGGCGAAGGCATTGCCGAGGCGGAAATCGTCAGCTGGCACGTGAAAGTCGGTGATATGATCGAGGAAGACGATCAGATTGCAGACATGATGACCGACAAGGCAACCGTGGAAATGGAAAGCCCCGTCACCGGCAAGGTCGTGGAAGTGGCTGGCGACGTCGGTGATGTGATTGCCATCGGTTCCATGCTGGTGGTTATCGAAGTCGAAGGTGAAGTGGAAAGCGATGCCGAAAGCGGTCCGCATGAAGGCGCAGAGCCTGCCGCAGCAGCGGCTCCAGCACCGAAAGCTGATGTTGTCGAGCAGCGTATCGAATCCGAAACACCCGATGCATCTGACGTGGATGATGCGGCCAAGGCAGTGGAAAGGAAAGCTGCGCCTGCACCAGCGGCAAAGTCGGCGCCCGAAGCGCGCCATCATGACGAAGATGCAAAGGTTCTTGCAAGCCCGGCCGTGCGCCAGCGCGCGCGTGAACTTGGCATCAATCTGGCAGAAGTCCGGCCTGCGGAAGATGGCCGTATCCGCCATGCCGATCTGGATGCGTTCCTGTCATACAATGGCGCGAAGGGTTTTGGCTCGGCTGGCGCAACACGCGCCGATGAAACGATCAAGGTCATCGGCCTGCGCCGCCGGATTGCTGAAAACATGGCCGCAGCCAAGCGTCACATTCCGCATTTCACCTATGTGGAAGAATGCGATGTCACCGAACTGGAACGCATGCGCGCGCAGCTGAATGAAGGCCGCAGCGACAAGCCGAAACTGACCATGATGCCGCTTCTGATTGCGGCGTTCTGCAAGGTTCTGCCGCAATTTCCGATGATCAATGCGCGTTATGATGACGAAGCCAATATCATCACGCGCCACGGTTCTGTTCACCTGGGCATGGCGACGCAGACCGACACTGGCCTGATGGTCCCTGTCATCCGCGATGCACAGGCGAAGAACCTGTGGCAGCTTGCCAGCGAGATCAAGCGACTGGCACAGGCCGCGCGTGATGGCTCGGCCAAGTCCAGCGAACTGTCAGGTTCTACACTTACGCTGACTTCTCTGGGTCCGTTGGGCGGCGTGGCGACCACTCCGGTCATCAACCGGCCCGAAGTTGCGATTATCGGACCCAACCGCATCGTCGAACGCCCGATGTTCGTGGCTGACGGTATGGGCGGCGAACGGATTGAAAAGCGCAAACTGATGAACATTTCCATCAGCTGCGATCACCGCGTGGTGGACGGATATGACGCCGCCAGCTTTATCCAGGAAGTGAAGAAGCTGCTGGAAACACCGGTCATGATCCTTTCCGATTGAAGTGCTGGCCAGTCGGCCAGTCGCTTTAACCGGTGAAATGGCGAGGGCGTGCGCCGGCACGCCTAGCGCACGATGGCGCTATAGGTCATCCGGTTGTTGCCGCTGCCCCGCTGGCCTGCCGGCACGCGCCAGCGCAGGTGGGTTACTTCTTCAGGAGATGCCAGGCGCAGGCTGTTGCCATCCCTTATGCGCATCTGGCCCAGCTTGCCCCAGTTCTTGCCGCCATCGACGGAAATTTCGACGCCATCCTTGCTGCTGCGCTGGAAAGTGAGTGCGCGCGGTATTGCGCTGGCCACTGTCAGCCCATCTGGCGCAGCTGTTGCCGGCCATTCGACCATCAGCACGACCCTGTCTCCCGTGCGCAGGCCCTGTGCAGGCTCAATCGCCCGCATCATGCGCCCGTCAGCCATATTGGCCACACGTTCGACATAAACCGCCCGTGACGTTTCCAGTGTGGACTGTGCCTGCGCCGCCGAAGCGGTGATGGCTGCTGCCATGCCAAACAACATGCCGATTCTCATTTCAGCTTTCCCCCAGTTCGCGTCCCGAAGGCGCGGATAGGTGTGTCGCAGCAAGGCACAAAAATATGGTTAACGGCCCCCGAAATCCGGCTCTTTTCACATTCGTTCAAAAAGAGGTGATTTTTGCTGCTGTTCGGCGTTGACAGCCTCACGAAGCTACCCTAGTGGCCTGCTTCCCAAGCGGCTCAGGTCGTTTGCGCGGGTGTAGCTCAGTTGGTTAGAGCGCCGGCCTGTCACGCCGGAGGTCGCGGGTTCAAGTCCCGTCACTCGCGCCACTTGGTCGCCTCCAGACAAATCGCTGCATCTACACCGTGCCCTTTGGGGTGCACGGCGCACTGGCATTTTCGTCAGTGATTGAGAGCTGGGTTGGCTTTGGTCAGCCCCAGCGGCCGGTTTCCATCCAGATCAGGAAACGGCGTAGCGGCAGCAACCAGACCACGCCCAGCACAAGATAGATTACTGTCTGCAACAGCACGTGCAGCTGGCCGATCCACTGGCTCGCCCACATCACTCCCAGCGCGTAGATCATGATGGCCGCAAGAAGTGCCAGAATCCCCACAGGGATGCGCCATGTCGGCCCCTCACGCATCGAACGGTCCATACAGTCGGGTGGGGGTCACAATGGCGCGCAAAGGCATGTCATGCGGTTCCAGCGGGATATCGTCCACCAGCTGCCCATCCCACGCCATGCCGATTGCATAGCTTTCAGGATGGTTCGCAAGCCACCTGTCATAATGGCCGCCGCCCTGACCGATTCGAGCACCACTCTGCGTAAATCCCAGCAGCGGGACGAACAGGACATCAGGCGTTGCCTGCTGCGCATCTGCGGCCGGTTGCATCAGGCTATGCGGTCCCTGTTCAAGGTCACTTTCCTCGAACGGGTCTGTGAAACTGCGAAATTCCATCACGCCGTCTTCATTCAGAAACGGCAAGGCAAGCGGGTGACCTGCTTCATAGAAGAACCGCGCATAGCTTGCCGTGGGCGCTTCTGTTTCGACAGCATGATAAAGCCCGATCACCGCGCCGTCAGGAATATGGCTGAACAGGGGTGCAGGGGGCCGCTTGAACAGCAGGGCGCGCACTGTCTCGGGGATTGCCGCGACATGGTCGTGGCGGGCGCTGCGAAGCTGGTTGCGCAGGCTCTGTTTGCTGATCAAATCCATTCTCGCATGATGAAGTGACGGAACCACCATGGGTCTTGCCTGGAGATCCTCTGACGCGAAAACGTCAGGTGGGCGCCGTATGCCTCGAAGCCCCGTGAAATTCACGATACCCCGGACAGGGACAGCTCCCTAGGAATGCTTATAGCCTCAGGGATGTTCGTAGGCTCGTGCCGGGCAGTCCCGCCGCGTATCATTTAGGCGCTCGTTGCCTAAGCCTCAAGCTTATCCGCACAATTTTCGAGCAATTCTGCAAATCGTTCGAGGGCAGGGGCCAGATCTTCACTACCAGCCAGCGCCTGCACAGGCTGCCGCGCTGCCGCTTCGGCGGTCGCTGCCATCGCCTCACGCTCTTCTTCCAGCGCGATGATCTTGTGGCGAAGGCCTTCATGCGCGGCGCGCACGCTTTCCTTTTGCGCCAGCAATTCATCAACTTGCGCCTTCAGCGTCGAAAGTTCCTGAAGGGTGGATTCGCGGGTCGCTGCAAGCTCTGCGTCCTTGGCCACCACAGCCTGCTTCAATTCAGCCAGCTTTGCCTGCATTTCGGCATTTTCAGCATCGTGTGCCGAGCCCGCATCGGGCGTTTTGCCCGAACGCGCTTCGTGCAACTCGTCTGCCAGCAGCAGCGATGCAAACAGCAGGTTTTTTGAATCCTGTGATGCCTGGCTGCCCATCTGCATCAGCTTGCCGTCGATAATGCGGCCCAACTCTGCAATATGTGCCTCTTCACCATCAGCGCAGGATACCGTGTGGCGCCTGCCGCCGATCGTCAGCGTTACTTCGCTCACTTTTCGATCCTTTCGAGAAGATCATCGAGTTCGCGCAGGCTGTTCGATACGGTTTCGCGCAATGCTTCGTGCTTCACGACCAACCCTGAAACTGAAGGCGGCGGTGAGATTTTATTTTCAGCAACCAGCGCTATGCGGCCAAGTGCTGCTTCAATCCGCCTGACTGCGTGCTCTATCCGCTGTTCGTTCATGTGTTACAAAATACAGCAACTTCCCATGCAGTGCAAAGGCTTGGGGCTGCCTGTTGATAAAGTGCATCCACAGTGCTGACCATGCTGGCTTTTTGAAGCCCGTGATGATCTGTGTGGGGATGGTCGGGGGCGCTATCCTTGACCTTCGCACGGTGGTCCGCGAAGGGGTTCGCGCGCGCCGAATCATTCCTTTGCGTGGCCGATTCACCTGTTGCGTGCGCCATATCTTCAGGAGCCTGTCTATGAGCCTCGATCCGTCCCGCCTGACGCCCATGGCCAATGCCATCAGGGCGCTGTCGATGGATGCGGTGCAAGCTGCCAATTCGGGCCACCCTGGTATGCCGATGGGCATGGCCGATGTGGCCGCTGTACTCTGGTCCGAATATCTGAAGTTCGATCCTTCTGCACCTGACTGGGCAGACCGCGATCGCTTCGTGCTTTCAGCCGGTCACGGTTCGATGCTGATCTATTCCCTGCTCCACCTGTCGGGCTACGCCCGGCCGACGATGGACGACATTCGCAATTTCCGTCAGCTTGGCAGCCCCTGTGCGGGGCACCCTGAAAACTTCCTTCTGGACGGCGTGGAATGCACCACCGGTCCGCTGGGCCAGGGCCTTGCCATGGCAGTCGGCATGGCAATTGCGGAACGTCATCTCAATGCGAATTTCGGTGATGCACTGGTGGATCATCGCACCTGGGTGATGGCAGGCGATGGCTGCCTCATGGAAGGTATCAATCACGAGGCGATTGGCCTTGCTGGCCATCTCAAGCTGGGCCAGATGATCGTGCTGTGGGATGACAATAACATCACCATCGACGGCGCGGCCGATCTTTCGACCAGCGAAGACATTCCTGCACGCTACCGCGCAACCGGTTGGCACGTGGTCAGCTGTGATGGACATGACGTGGCTGATATTCGCCGTGCAATCGACGAAGCGGTTGCCGATGAACGCCCGTCGCTGGTGGCCTGCAAGACCATCATCGGCAAAGGCGCGCCCAACAAGCAAGGCACGTCTGCCACCCACGGCGCACCTCTGGGTGCTGACGAAATCGCGGCTGCCCGCAAGGAACTGGGCTGGGATTACGCGCCGTTTGAAGTGCCTGCAGATATACTGGCAGATTGGCACGCCACGGGCGAACGCGGCAAGAAGGCCCATGCTGAATGGCGCGGCCGCCTCGAAAGCGACGCGGATACGCGTGCCAACTTTGAAAACTGGATGGCCGGCGTTGCCGACCTCGCAGCCCCGGCGCTGGAAGGCCACATTGCCGCGCTTGCCGCTGAGCCGAAGAACGTGGCTTCGCGCAAGGCATCGGAAATGGCGCTCGGCCCGCTCACTGAAAAGCTGCCCCAGCTGATTGGCGGTTCGGCCGACCTTACCGGTTCAAACAACACCAAAACACCCTCGACACCGGCGTTTTCGGCCGATGATTACTCGGGCCGCTATCTTTATTACGGCATCCGCGAATTCGGCATGGCCGCAGCGATGAACGGCATGATGCTGCACGGCGGTATCGTGCCGTATGGCGGCACGTTCCTGATCTTCAGCGATTATTGCCGCAACGCAATCCGCATGTCGTCGCTGCAGCGCGCGGGTGTGGTCTATGTCCTGACGCATGATTCCATCGGGCTTGGCGAAGATGGCCCCACGCATCAGCCGGTGGAACAGGTGATGAGCCTGCGTCTCATTCCCAATCTCAACGTCTATCGCCCTGCCGATGCCATTGAAACGGCGGAATGCTGGGCATTGGCACTGCAAACCCCGGAAACACCGTCTGTACTGGCGCTTTCCCGCCAGAATCTTGCTCCTGTTAGGGGTGAGGGCGATGCTGACTGGTCGGTCAGTTCCAACCGCAGCGCACGCGGTGCATACCGGCTGCGCGCCGCGACGGCATCGCGCAAGACGATCCTGATCGCGACCGGTTCGGAAGTGCAACTGGCAATGGCCGTTGCCGACGATCTGGAAGCCCGCGGTATCGGTGCCGACGTGGTTTCAATGCCTTGCGCCGAATTGTTCGACCAACAGGATGATGCCTACAAGGCAGATTTGCTGCCAGACGTAAGCCCGTCTGAAATTCTGCGCGTGTCGATCGAGGCGGGCGTGACGATGGGCTGGGAACGCTATACGATGGCACACGGTCTCAATATCGGGCTGGACCGCTTCGGCGCTTCGGCCCCGGCACCTGAACTTTTTGAACGCTTCGGCTTCACTGTCGATGCGATCGTTCCGCAAATTCTAAATAAAATCAACGGATAAGCAGGAGTTTATACCATGGCGACGAAGGTTGCGATCAACGGTTTCGGACGTATCGGGCGGCTTGTGGCCCGCGCAATTCTCGAGCGGGACGATCATGATCTCGATCTGGTTGCAATCAACGACCTTGCAGATGCGAATGCCAATGCCCTGCTTTTCCAGTATGATTCAACGCATGGCCGCTTCCCGGGTGAAGTCACTTCGGACGGCGAAAGCATTACGGTCAACGGCAAGCGGATTGCTGTCACCTCGGAACGTGATCCGGGTAATCTGCCCCACGCTGCCATGGGTGTCGACATCGTGCTTGAATGCACCGGTTTCTTCCAGTCGCACGAAGCAGCACAGCCGCACATTGATGCAGGCGCAAAACGCGTGCTGATTTCGGCACCTGCCAAGAATGTTACCAAGACGGTTGTTTACGGTGTCAACCACGACACTCTGACTGCCGAAGACATTATCGTTTCGAACGCCAGCTGCACCACCAACTGCCTCGCACCTGTTGCAAAGGTGTTGAACGACCTGGTGGGTATCGAGCGCGGTTTCATGACCACGATCCACAGCTACACAAACGATCAGCGTATGCTCGACCAAATGCACAGCGATATGCGCCGTGCCCGCGGCGGCGCGCAGAACATGATCCCGACAACCACTGGTGCTGCCCGTGCGGTCGGGCTGGTCTTGCCCGAACTGAACGGCAAGCTCGACGGCAGCTCGGTGCGTGTGCCAACGCCCAACGTCAGCCTTATCGATCTGGTGTTTACGCCCAAGCGCGACACCAGCGTTGAAGAACTGAACAACGCGCTCAAGGCCGCGTCCGAAGGTGCGATGAAGGGCGTTCTCTATTACACCGACCAGCCTTTGGTCAGCTCCGACTTCAACCATTTTCCTGCCAGCTCCACGGTCGACAGCCTCGAAACCACGGTGATGGAAGGCAAGCTTGCCCGTGTCGTATCGTGGTATGATAATGAATGGGGCTTCTCCAACCGCATGATCGACACTGCAGGCGTGATGGCTGGCCTGATCTGAGGAATTACACATGAACCGGTTCAAGACGCTCGATGACCTTGGAAACGACCTTGGCGATCTCAGCGGCAAGGTTGCGCTGGTTCGTGTGGACCTCAACCTGCCGATGAGCGGCGGCTCGGTGACCGATGCCACGCGTGTGCAGGCATCGGCGCCGACCATACTGGAATTGGCTGATGCGGGCGCGAAAGTGCTGCTGCTGGCCCATTTCGGCCGCCCAAAGGGGCAGCGTAACTCCACCATGTCGGTCAGCATGACGCTGGATGCGGTGGAAGATGTGCTGGGCCGCGAAGTGATGTTCATCCCCGAAGTTTCAGGGCCGGTGGTCGAACAGGCTGTTGGCATCCTGCGAAATGGCGACATTGGAATGCTGGAAAACACCCGCTTTTGGGCAGGCGAAGAAGCCAATGATGCTGAATTTGCGCAGGCAATCGCGGCAAATGGCGATTTCTACGTCAATGACGCCTTTTCCGCCGCCCACCGCGCCCATGCCAGCACGGAAGGCCTCGCGCATTTGCTGCCTGCCTATGCCGGCCGTGCGATGGAAAAGGAACTGAAGGCACTGGATGCGGCGCTGGGCAATCCTGAAAAGCCGGTTGCAGCCGTTGTCGGCGGGGCGAAGGTTTCTTCCAAGCTTGCTGTGCTCGAACATCTGGTAAAGGTGGTCGATCACCTCATCATTGGCGGCGGTATGGCCAATACATTCCTTGCCGCGCGCGGGGTCGATGTTGGTAAATCGCTGTGCGAACACGAGCTGACCGATACGGCCAACCGCATCATGGACACAGCAGACCATGCCGGCTGCACGGTGCATTTGCCATACGATGTGGTGGTCTCGAAAGAATTCGCGGCCAATCCTGACAGTCTGCGGACATGCAATGTGCATGAAGTGGCGGCCGACGAGATGATCCTCGATGTGGGCCCGCTCGCCGTTGAGGCATTGGCAGATGTGCTGAAAACGTGTCGAACGCTGGTCTGGAACGGGCCGATGGGCGCTTTTGAAACAGAGCCGTTCGATACAGCCACGGTGGCACTGGCCCGCACCGCAGCTGCCCTAACAAGCGAGGGATCGCTAGTATCCGTGGCTGGCGGCGGGGACACCGTTGCAGCGCTGAACCATGCAGACGTTGTTGATGATTTCTCTTATGTTTCAACAGCTGGCGGCGCATTCCTCGAATGGATGGAAGGCAAGGAATTGCCCGGCGTGGCGGCGCTTTCAGCATGAGCGAGAATGAAGCAGTCGGCGCAACCGGCGGGTTGGTTCCGGTTACAGAAGGCGAGTGGGCCGGTTGGTCGACCTGGCTGAGCGATGCCTTCGAACAGCGCGCTGGCCCATTCTATGAAAAAGACGATGAAAACGGCGAGCCGGTTTGCGCATTCCGTGCAGAACCACGCCACATGAACGGCGCGGGCTTCATGCATGGCGGCTGCCTCATGACTTTTGCCGATTCTGCCATTTTCACCATTGCGCGCGATGCCTTGGCTGGCGGGCACGGCGTTACCATGCACCTGGCCAATGAATTCCTCGATCCAGCGCGCGTTGGCCAATTAATGGAAGCACGTGGGCGGGTCATCAGGGCTGGCGGCAAGACCATTTATGTCCAGGGTATCGTCACTGCTGATGGCACACCAGTGCTCAGCTTTAACGGCATCATCCGCAAGGTCACCCGCAAATAGGATTGGCACCTGATCGGGATGCTTTCCGGCGTAAGACATCCTGTTTGGGCGCCTTTGCTATCTTGCGGTTGAAGAGTTGCGACGCTGGTGTTGCGAATGCGCGGGCTGCTGGCTAAGGCGCGCCGATGCATTCGTATGCACTTAGTTTGCCATTTCGAGGATTCGACGATGAATAGCCAGGACATGACCACCAAGATCGCCAGCGGGCAGGGTTTTATTGCCGCGCTTGACCAGAGTGGTGGTTCCACGCCCAAGGCGCTGCGCGGCTATGGCGTCGAAGACAGCGAATGGTCGGGCGACGATGAAATGTTCGGCAAGATCCACGAAATGCGCTGCCGCATCGTGACCTCACCCAGTTTCAACGGCGAAAAAGTCATTGGTGCTATCCTGTTTGAAAAGACGATGGATGGCAGTGTCGATGATGGCATGACCGTGCCTGAAAAGCTGAAAAGTCGCGGGATTGTGCCTTTCCTGAAAGTCGACAAGGGCCTCGAAGATGAAGTCGATGGCGTTCAGTTGATGAAACCCAACCCGACGCTTGATACCCTTCTGGAAAAGGGCAAGGCTGCCGGTGTCTATGGCACCAAGATGCGCTCTGTCATCCAGTCGGCAAACCCGGAAGGCATTGCTGCAATCGTGAAGCAGCAGTTCGAAGTCGGTCGGCAGATTTTGGGTCATGGGCTGATGCCGATTATCGAACCGGAAGTGAACATCACCGCCGCTGACCGTGCCCAGTCAGAAGCCATTCTGCTTGCCGAAATCCTGAAGGCGCTTGATGCGCTTCCCGAAGGCGAGCAAATCATGCTCAAGCTTTCACTGCCAGTCGAAGCGAACCTCTACAAGCCGCTGGTTGACCATCCCAAGGTCCTGCGGGTCGTTGCCCTGTCCGGCGGTTTCAGCCGGTCGGAAGCGTGCGAACATCTCGCTCGGAACACCGGCATGATCGCCAGCTTCAGCCGCGCATTGCTCGAAGAATTGCGCGCAGGCATGGATGATGCAGAGTTCGACAATGCGCTGGCGACGGCAATTGACGAAATCCAATGCGCTTCAGTCGCCGGATAAGTTCTTCAGGGCTTGGCGCTGATCAGGTTGCGGAGTAAGCGCGGCCGATGTCCAGCAAAACGCCATCCTGTCAGCTTTATCTTATCTCTCCGCTTGAAGTGGGGGGCGATTTTCCAGCGCGCCTCGAACGAGCGCTGGCCGCAGGGCCGGTTGCAGCATTCCAGTTCAGGGTGAAGGGGCTGGATCAGCACGAGGCAGCTGAACTTGCTGCCCCGCTGCAGGCAATCTGCGCCAGCCATGATGTGGCATTTATCGTGAATGATGATGTGGCACTGGCCAAAAGGCTGGGGGCTGATGGTGTGCATCTGGGACAGCAGGACGGTTCACCCAAGGATGCGCGCGAAGAACTGGGCCGCGATGCGCAGATTGGCGTGACCTGCCATGCAAGCCGCCACTTGGCCATGGAAGCAGGCGAGCAGGGCGCAGATTATGTTGCCTTTGGCGCGTTTTTCCCCAGCACCACCAAGGATACAGAGCACCGGGCCGAAATCGAACTGATCGAATTCTGGCACGAATTGTTTGAAATTCCATCTGTGGCGATTGGCGGCATCACACCAGAAAATTGCCAGCCGCTGATTGAAGCCGGCGCGGATTTTCTGGCCGTGTCGGGCGCGATATGGAACGGTGACGAGGCAGCGAATGTCGCTGCCTTTGCTGAAAAGCTGAAATAGCACCGCCCCCGCTTTGCGCGCATCGCGCGCGATGAAATCCATCTGATTCAAAGGGCTGTGTGGGTCCTCTGGACCCAAAAGGCTGTTTGTTCGTTCCCTTTGGTAATCGCGCGCAAGGTTGCGCGTTTTAAAGGGATTAATTCATGCGGCATATTCTCATCTCGGCATCGTTTCTGGCACTGGCTGCTTGCGGACTTAACGGAACCGATGGAAACCAGGATGATAAGCAGGCGACAGTCACGGCCGCACCATCTGACGAGAATCTGGCTGACAGCATGGCGTCAAACGATGCCGCGGAAGGCCAGCAATCTGCAATCGACATTCCCGATAGCGAAGAACGCCCGATTATGCAGGCGCAGGTGGTCATGGACCGCCGTGGTTTCGGGCCCGGCGTTGTCGATGGCAAAATGGGCCTCTCCACGGAAAATGCGTTGATGGGTTTTCAGGAAGCGAACAATCTTGAAGTGACCGGCAAGCTGGATGATGCGACCAGAACCGCACTGGAGAAATGGGATAATATTCCCGCAACTCGTGTCGTAACCATACCTGCTGAATGGGCCAGCCTGACGTTCACCAAGATCCCTGATGGTGCCGAAGATCAGGCAAAGCTCGAAGAACTGGGTTATAATTCGCTCGACGAAAAACTGGCAGAACGCTTTCACACCACTGTCGACGTGCTCAAGATGCTGAACCCCGGCGGCAAGCCTGCAGGCATGAAAGGCACGGATGGAGCGGCGACCCCGTCACCAGTTGCCACGCCTGAACCTGCGCTTGCGGACACGGCCCAGAAGACCTTTTTCAAGGCAGGCCAGATGATCCGCGTGCCCAATATTGGCGCTGACCGTATTTCCCCCGACGCCATTGACAAGGAAGGCTGGGAAAAGACCCTCGCATCGCTAGGCGTAGGTTCTGACCAGCCCAGCGCGAAGAAGATTGTCGTCAGCAAGGCCGGCGGTACGCTGAAGGCATATGATGGCAACAACAAGCTGGTTGCACTGTTCACAGTCACCACGGGGTCGAAGAACGACCCGCTGCCGCTGGGCGATTGGGGCATCACCGGCATCGCGCATAATCCGCCATTTGCTTATAATCCTGAATTGTTCTGGGACGTTTCCGACAGCGAAGAAAAGCAGCAATTGCCGCCAGGCCCAAATGGTCCTGTTGGCGTGGTGTGGATCGACCTGACGAAAGAACATTACGGCATCCACGGCACGCCGGAGCCGCAGACCATCGGCAGGGCACAGAGCCATGGCTGCGTTCGCCTGACCAACTGGGACGTTGCCCGCCTCGCCGGGATGGTCAGTCAGGACACACTTGTGCTATTCGAGGCCTGATATGGCATCACGTTTTGCAGACAGGGTTCTGACGATTGTCGTCACTGCCACGCTGACATCGGCGGCATGGATTGTGGCTGGCGGGAGCCTGATGGAATTTTCGGGAAGCAGCGGCCAGGTTGAGACCACCCGTCCCGCCGATGCTGCGCCAAGTCCGCCGCCACTGGAAGGGTCGTTTCCCTCCCCTGAAACTTCCGATCTCGGCAGCCAGACCGCTTTACCAAGCGGGCTCGACCGTAATTCTGCATCGCCAATGGACGTGCGGCAGGGCAAGGAAATGATGATCCCCGTGCTCAATATCCGTGCCGCTGACCTGACAGATACATTCTCGGATTCGCGCGGCAGTGGACAGCGCCTGCATGAAGCGATTGATATCATGGCGCCGGAAGGTACCAGCGTTGTCGCCGCTGCGCCCGGTACGGTTGAAAAGATGTTCATCTCCGATGCTGGCGGAAAGACCCTTTATATCCGGTCTGCCGACCGGCTGACGGTCCATTATTATGCCCATCTGGCCGAATATGCAGACGGGTTAAAGGAAGGGCAGCGCGTGCGCCGCGGACAGCGCATCGGCACGGTGGGCAGCACCGGCAACGCGTCGCCTGATGCGCCGCATCTGCATTTTTCAATCATGCGCACGACGCAGGATGCTGCATGGTGGGAACCGGCGAACGCGGTTAATCCCTATCCGATACTTAGCGGTAAATAATATTCCGAACTGAGTTTCAGGCAGAACCCGGTAGCCGAACACAGCGGACGGCACTGGGTTTGCCATTGCCGTCGATCCAGCGAACGGTTCGCGTGCCAGTACGCTTGAAACGCATCCCGTTCATCGGGCCGCGCGTGAAGGTGAGGGTGTCGCTCGTCAGCAGATAAGTGCCATAACCGTCTGCGGTGCGGTACGTTGACGCATTCACGATCTTGAATTCTGTATTTTCGAGCAGATGCCAGGCAGGCCCTGCTGCATCGCCGGGAACCGAACAGCGATATTCTCCCAGCGGCATTGTTCCCAGCCTACCGCCCGGCGCAGCAGATGCTGTCTGGACCAGCGCAGGCAGGCACGCTGCCACAGCTGCAAGATATGCAAGTTTCCTGTTCATGGCGGCCATCTACCACCACAAGCGCCAAATCGCCACCTGTCCAATGATGCGGTTGTTGCAGCTTGCCTTGCCCGCAGCGCGTGTGTGGGTTAAGGGCGCGGCGCATGATGCGGGCGAAGCGCCCGTACTTCCAATTCAAAGGCGCATACGAATGAAGATCAGCGGCGTGGACATCCGTCCCGGCAACATCATCGAATATGAAAACGGCATCTGGAAAGTTGCCAAGATCCAGCATACCCAGCCTGGCAAGGGCGGGGCGTATATGCAGGTCGAGATGAAGAATCTTGTCGATGGCCGAAAGACCAACGTCCGCTATCGCAGCGCAGATACGGTCGAGCGTGTGCGTCTCGATACCAAGGAATTCCAGTATCTTTACGCCGACGGCGAAATGCTGGTGTTCATGGACAAGGATACATACGAGCAGATCAACTTGCCGGTGGACCTGTTGGGCGATGCAGCTGCATTCCTGACCGACGGTATGGACGTGACGCTGGAACTGTATGACGAAAAGCCGATCAGCGTTGCACTGCCCGACCAGGTGGAAGCCACCATCGTCGAAGCAGACGCAGTAGTGAAGGGCCAGACGGCGTCTTCCAGCTACAAGCCTGCCGTGCTGGAAAATGGCGTTCGCGTTATGGTTCCGCCGCATATTGAAAGTGGCACACGCATCGTCGTCGATGTTTATGACCGCACCTATGTCGGCAAAGTGAGCTGATCAGACCATGATGCTTTCAGGTGTAATACGCGTGATGGAACGCGCGGCGCGCAAGGCGGGCAATCGCCTGCGCCGCGATTTTGGCGAAGTCGAACATCTGCAGGTCAGCCGCAAGGGGCCTGCGGATTTCGTTTCCAAGGCTGACCAGCGCGCAGAACGTATTCTTTATGATGAATTGCTGGCGGCGCGCCCTGATTGGGGTTTCGTGCTGGAAGAAGCAGGCATAATCGAAGGCGATCCTGACAAGCCGCGCTGGATCATCGATCCGCTCGACGGCACCAGCAACTTCCTCCACGGCATTCCGCATTTCGCGATTTCGATCGCGGCGCAGGAACCCAAGCTGGGTGGCGGTTGGGGCGATGTGTTTGCCGCAGTCGTGTATCAGCCGATCCTCGATGAAACCTATTGGGCTGAAAAGGCCCGCGGCGCATGGCTGCACGATGCACGCCTGCGTGTGTCTTCGCGCCAGCAACTGTCGGATTCGCTCATCGCAACCGGCGTGCCGTTCCAGGGACACGGCAATTTCGCGGAATGGAGCAAGATATTCTCCGCAGTTGGCCCGCAGGTGGCAGGCGTTCGCCGATTCGGCGCTGCCTCGCTCGACCTCGCATGGCTGGCACAAGGCCGTTACGATGGTTTCTGGGAAAGCGGGCTGAATGACTGGGACACGGCAGCAGGCTGTTTGCTGGTGCGTGAAGCCGGAGGTTTCGTCAGCGATTTTCGCGGCCGTTCCGCACCGATCCACTCCGATCAGGTGGTTGCCGGTAATGACGTGATCCATTCAAAGCTTCACAAGTTGCTGGCTGGCGCGTTGAAAGCCTGACAAAGGCTTGATGCGTCAGTCACGTGCGGCTAAGCAACCGCGCGCAAAGAGTGCCCCTGTGGTGGAATCGGTAGACGCGCTCGACTCAAAATCGAGTTCCTAACGGAGTGCCAGTTCGAGTCTGGCCAGGGGCACCAATTTTGCTGTGATGGCGCATCAACTGCAGCAATCAATCCACATCGACCATGATCTTGATCACGCCTTCATCGCGGCTGTCGAACAGGCGAAATGCCTCCGCGCCTTCTGACAATTTGAAGTGATGTGAAAACAGGCCCGCTGTTTTGAGCCTTCCTTGCTGCAACAGCGGCATCAGTTGAGGCCAAGTCTGGGTGACCTGACAGATACCGCCGCGCACCGTGATGTTCTTCATCATGATAAGGCGCATGGAAAGCTGGTCGCGCGGCTGCGGGATGCCGATGAAGGATGCTGTTCCGCCCCAGGCCGTCAGCGGCAGAACACTGGCAATTGCAGCAGAAGCACCAGACGCCTCGAATACGGATTCGGCCCCGCGCCCGTTTGTCGCTTCCAGAACGTGCGCCACGCCATCATTTGTAGGGTCAAAAGCAACCGCGCCCAGCTTTTCTGCCATCGCACGCCGACTGGCCACCGGATCAAGCGCGAAGACCCGCGCTGCACCCAGTAGTAGAGCCAGTTCAACACCGATGAGGCCAATTGGGCCAAGGCCCACTACAACCACGTTTCCGCCCGGTTTTATGTCCGCCCGCGTGACCCCGAAATATGCAGTGGTCATCGCGTCGGTCAGAAGCAGCGCGTGTTCGTCCGACAATTCGCCTTGCGTATTCAGCATGACGGTATCGGCATTGGGCACACAGACATATTCTGCCTGCCCGCCCTGCAATTCCGGCCCGATGCCAAAGACATGGACATTGGCGCATTTCATCGGCCCGCCAGTGAGGCAGGCCACGCATTTGCCGCAGCCAGCTCCGCCTGCTGCCAGCGCCTTGTCACCCACCTTGAAAGTGCGAACATCTTTGCCTGCTTCCACCACTTCGCCGATAAATTCGTGGCCGGTGCAGAACTTCGGAGTGTCGGCGGTGTAGGGTGCCCCGCCAAGGGTTTCGCCGTGATACATATGCAGGTCCGATCCGCAGATCGAACATTTCGTCACTTTCAGGATGACGCTGTTGTGCGTCAGCAATTCAGGGTCTGCGAAACTTTCGTAGCGGATGTCGCGCGGACCGTTGAATACCAGGGCTTTCATATTTCGCAGGCTCCCGCTTGTGTGTCGCGCAAAGGCTAGCATCAAAACCGCCCAAGTCTAACGATGCGGTGCCAATTCGGAGCAATTAACCGATTTAGCTTGTATTTCGCGCCCCGCTTTGGGATTCCACGGTCCAAGTGATGTTCAGCATACCTTCTTTCCACGCAATTGCGGCCATCGCAGTAACGGTCGCTATGTTCGTGGCCTTTGCGCGCGGGCGCATGTCGACCGAAATCGTATCGTTGCTCACCATCGCGGTTATTGCGGTGGGGCTGTATTTCTTCCCACTGGAAGGAACAGGGCCAACCGATGGCCTTGCGCTCGCATTTTCAGGTTTCGGTCACTACGCGCTCATCACCATCTGTTCCCTGATGATCATGGGTCGGGGGCTGGTGGTGACCGGCGCACTGGACCCTGCCGCGCGTTTTCTGGAACAGGTGTTCAAATTCAACCTGCAGCTTGGTCTGCTGGTTTCACTGCTGCTGGCATTTTTCCTGTCGATGGTGATCAACGATACGCCGGTGCTGGTGTTGCTGCTGCCGATCTTTGTATCGCTTGCCGCACGCGGCGCCTTGCCTGCTTCAAAAACGCTTATCCCGCTCAATGCAGCCGTTCTGATTGGCGGAATGGCCACCACCATCGGCACATCGACCAACCTGCTGGTGGTATCCATCGCGGTTGATCTTGGTATGCCGACCATGGGCGTGTTTCACTATACGCCCATCGTGCTGACCGCTGCGATCGTTGCTTTGCCATACCTATGGTTGGTGATGCCGCGCCTGCTGGGAGACAACAGGGTTGAGGCAGACGGCGAAAAACGGCGTTTCCATACGCGCCTGCGGATTGGTGAAACCAGTTCGCTTACCGGCAAGGAATTGTCGAGCATACTTCCGAAACTGCCGTCAGATATAGAATTTCTGGATGCCCCCTCCGGCCCGCTTGAGCCGCAGCAGCGCCTGCGCATTTCCGGCACGCACGAAGGGCTGGAAGATGCGATGCGCACGCTTCAGGGTGAAGTCGCTCCGTCCTGGGTGCTGGACCGTATCCGCCGCAATTCGGCATCGCGGCGTGAAGACATCACCGTCATGGAAATGGCAGTCACCATGGATTCGCGCCTGTTAAGCCGCACGCTGCCGACTTCCGGCATTGCTGACCTTTACGGGGTTGCGGTCCTCGGCATTCACCGGCCCAAGCAATTGCTGGGCGATAAGCCGCAGGAACAGAATGGCGGCGATCTGCGGATTGCCGAAGGCGATGTGCTGCTGGTGATGGGACTGCAGGCGGATTTGCAGGAATTTGCGCGCAGCGACAGTTTGCTCATCCTTGATGGCGCACGCGAACTTCCGCGCAGGTCCAAGGCGTTGCTGTCCGGCGCAATCATGGTCGGTTCTGTCGGCACTGCTTCCATTGGCCTGTTCCCGATTGCGATTTCCGCGCTTGCCGGCGCAATCCTGATGTTTGTCACAGGCTGTGTGAAATTTGACCGGGTTGGGCGCGCATTGTCTGCCAAGGTCATCGTGCTGGTTGCTGCCAGCATCGCTGTGGGCAAGATCATCCTCGATAGCGGGGCAGCGGCATGGCTGGGCGAAATCATGTCGATTGGCCTCCAGTTCCTGCCACCCGCTATGGTGCTGGCGGCCATCATGCTGTTTGTGACCTTGCTGACCAACTTCGCATCCAACGCCACTGCCGCCACGGTTGGAACGCCGATTGCCTTTAACATCGCAAGCCAGCTGGGCCTTCCGGCAGAGCCGCTGATCCTGGCTGTGCTGTTCGGCTGTAACCTGTGTTACGCAACACCGATTGCCTATCAGACGAATATGCTGATCATGGCCGAAGGCAGCTATGAATTTAAGGACTACATCCGCACTGGCGTCCCGCTGGTGCTGTTGATGACAACCACATTATCCATCCTGCTGGTGATTACTTACGGGATGTAGGGGAGATGAAAATGCTGAAGACAATGCTGATTCCGGCCGTGGCTCTTTGTGCGTTGGCAACGCCGGCACAGGCAGACGAACTGCGGGATTCCATCACGGCAGATATGCCGCAGCTGATGGACCTCTACCGTGATCTTCATGCACACCCCGAACTCAGCTTTTCAGAAGTCAAAACGGCTGCGAAACTGGCCAAGCGGATGCGCGACCTCGGCTTTGAAGTGACCGAAGGCGTTGGCAAGACCGGCATTGTGGCTGTCATGCGCAATGGCGATGGGCCAACCATTCTGGTGCGCACCGATATGGATGGACTGCCAGTGGTGGAACAGACTGGCCTTTCCTTTGCTTCCAAGGAAATCGCCGTACCGGAATCGGGCGTACAAACTGGCGTGATGCACGCCTGCGGGCATGATACCCACATGACGGCATGGATCGGCACTGCGCAGCAACTCGCCGAACGCAAGGACAAATGGTCAGGTACCCTGGTTATGATCGGCCAGCCTGCAGAAGAAGCCGGCGGCGGTGCAAAGGCCATGCTGGCAGACGGCCTGTTCACCCGTTTCCCAAAGCCCGAAGTGACACTGGCATTTCATGATGCGGCGCAATTTCCTGCCGGTATGATCGGCTATTCACCGGGCTATGCGCTGGCCAATGTCGACAGCGTGGACATCAGCGTCAAAGGCATCGGCGGGCATGGTGCCTATCCCCATACTACCAAGGACCCGATTGTGCTGGCCAGCGCTATCGTGATGAAATTGCAGACGTTGGTGAGCCGTGAAAGCAGCCCGCTTGACCCTGCGGTTGTAACGGTGGGCAGCTTCCTAGCAGGGGCGAAACACAACATCATTTCCGACGAGGCGAAGCTGCAATTGACCGTGCGTAGCTACAGCGATGCTTCGCGCAAGCTGCTGCTTGACGGGATCAAGCGGATAGCCCGAGGCGAGGCGATTGCGGCAGGTATGCCGGAAGACAAGATGCCGACCGTTTTGGTGCGCGATGATTTCACCCCTTCTACCTACAATGATGCAGATCTGGCAGAAGCCATGGCGGCGGGTTTCAAGACCCGGTTCGGGGATGATCGCGTGATGCAGGTGCCATCTGTCATGGGCGGCGAGGATTTCAGCGAATACAGGCGCGCCGATCCGGACAACATCAAATCGCTCATTTTCTGGGTGGGCGGCGTTCCTGCAGAAGATTTCGCCCGCGCCGAGGCTGGTGAAATATCCTTGCCATCGCTTCACAGTCCGTTCTGGGCGCCCGATGCGGAAAAGGTGATCGCAACTGCGGCAGAAGCCATGACAGATGCAACGCTGCGGCTGATGGCACCATCTGCCGGAAACTGATCGGAAACCAGCGTTTCAATTAAATGAAGGCCGCCGGGGCAGGGGTACCCCGACGGCCATCTTCTCCTCCCCAGGAGCCGGTTTTACTGTTGCCGCTCAGCTATATGTGCCGAGACGGTGGTGCAGTGCATTGATCTTGGCCAGTTCTTCGCGGTCATCCGTGGTCTTGGCATGGCTTGCGAGCGCGGTGCGTAGCAATTTGAAATCTGCGGTAGAAAACAATGCCCGTGCGCGTGATGGTTCGGGGCGTTTTTCTTCGGTGTCGGTCATGTCGTTTTTCCTGTGAACGTGCGCGTGGTATGGCGCAGGGAATTGGTTGGCTGGGGCAATCGGAATTGATTGCGTTACGCCATTCTGTTTGCCCGACGCCGCGTGTACGAACCAGAAAAAATTACAAACTATCTTGTCTCTCTGATGGTTCAGCTTGATATTACCCTGTAAATTTGTAAACTTATTGACAGGATAGATATGGCTGAAGGACCACTTTTTGCAGGACCTGCGCTGAGGCGGCTTCGCCGGCGTGAAGGCCTGACACAGGCCGGCATGGCAGCGCGCCTTTCCATTTCACCGAGTTATCTCAACCTGTTGGAACGCAACCAGCGGCCCTTGTCCGCAAGGGTCGTCATGCAAATTGTTGACCGGTTTGATTTCGATCCCCGCGGTTTGCGCGAAGATGCAGCCATTGGCGGTGTAGACGGCCTGGCGCGCCGGATGTCTGATGACCGTTTTGCAGATCTGGGCATGGATCGTGACGACGTCGCAGAATTTCTCGCCTCTGCGCCTTTGGCAGCAGCGGCCTTTGCACGCCTGTTTGACAATGCAGGTGACCGCCATGACCTTGCCGAACAGCCGCTGCAGGCCTGCAGGCGCGAGATTGACCGATGGCGCAACCATTTTGCCGATCTCGACAATACGGCAGAACAGCTGGCCGATGAATTGCGTCTGTCACGGGCGGATATCGGGGCTGCGCTTGAAGAACGGCTGCGCGAGCGCCACCAGATTGCGGTCCGCATTCTGCCGCAGGATGTCTTGCCCAATGCAGTGCGCAGACTGGACCTCCATGCGCGCCAACTTCAATTGTCTGAAATGCTCGACCCGGCAGCGCGCAATTTCCAGATCGCAATGCAATTGGCACAGCTTGAAAACCGCGAAGCCATCACGCTGTTGGCGGCAGGCGCCAATTTCGAGGATGAAACAGCCCACCAATTGTTCGAGCAACACCTTACCGCATATTTCGCAGGCGCTTTGATGATGCCCTATTCACGCTTTCTCAGGGCGTGTGAAAGCACCGGATATGACTTGCAGATTTTGATGCGACGGTTCGGCGTCAGCGTGGTGCAGTTGGCGAACAGGCTGACGACTTTGCAGCGTGTGGGGCAGCGGGGCCTTCCATTCTTCATGGCCCGCCTCGACCGAGCGGGCCAGTTTGCCTCGCAAATTGCCGGCGCAAGCGGCGCGGCTTTTCTGGATGCCGATATTTCCTGCCCCCTGTGGATTGCGCATCATGCGTTCGAGACAGGCGATGACTGGCGCGCGCAGTCTATCCACCTGCCCGAAGTAGGCGCTGCGCCGTCCGACTGGGTGATATTGGCGCGCAAGGATGCCGGTATTGTCGCAGACGGTTGCACGTCATTTTCCATCATGCTTGGACTTGAAAGCCGATTTGCTGGCGACATTGCCCAGGCTCGCGGGTTGTCGTTGAGGGCGGAAGATGCCTTGCGGGCAGGTACCGGCTGCGGTTCGTGCCATATCGCAGATTGCCGCCAACGCTCGCTGCCGCCACGTGGTGCAAAATTACGGGTTGATACCATGGAATACGGGCTCGCTCCCTACCGCTTCGGCGATGGCTGACGACCGATGAAAAGCAGGGAACGGGAAACTTAGGGGCTGCACCTGCGTTAAAGGGGGCATTGCAGGGAGAATTTTGATGACCGAAGAACGTACCACCCGTGTTGAAGAGCCCGATGGCTCGACCCACACCACGACCACCGTAGTTACCGACCGACCCGAAAAAAGTGGTGGGATGAGCATTGGCCTGATCCTGATTCTGCTGGTGGCAGTTGCTGCAGCGATCTGGGCATTTTCCGGCATGAGCAATTCGGAAGTCGCGAAAGATAACGCCATTGCCAGCGCCGCAAATGATGTCGGCAATGCTGCCCAGCAGGCGGGCAATGCGGTTGAAGACGTTGCAAAGGACGTGACAGACGGAAAATAACTCCAAATTAAGCCTCGTCACTCGCAGAAATGCTAGGCTTATAAACTGGTGTAAAATTTACCGACATTTCACTTCTGTGTCCTAATCCGGGCTTCTTCTTGGAGGAGCACCGGGCCGGGACACGATGATCCGTCTGTTTAAACATTATATACCCAATGCGGTTTTGCTGCTTGGTCTGATCGACTTGGGCCTGCTGTTTCTGGCAGGCGAACTGGGTTGGATGGCGCGTGCTTCGCAGATCGGCATGGCAAGTGGTCCGGCTAGTGAACGCATATTCCCATTGGTCGGCTTTGCGCTGATCGTATGGGTCGCGATGATTTCGGTCGGCGTCTACGGCAGCGAGGCAACGCGTTCGATGCGGTTTGCCTGCGCGCGGTTGCTGGTCGCAATAAGCCTCGGAATCATTGCCCTTTCGGTAATAGATTACGCAGTTCCAGGTTCGACATTCTGGCGCTCAACACTCATTTACGCGATGGTCCTCGCCATCGCCTTTGCCGTGCTCAACCGCCTTATCATCGGCGGGTTTCTCGGCAATTCGGCATTCCGCCGCCGCGTCATGGTGCTTGGTGCCGGCACGCGAGCGCAGCGCCTTCGCAAACTGGCTGATCGTCCGGAAAGCGGCTTCGTCATCGTTTCCTATATCGGGATGAGCGAAAGCGAATCAGGCGTGCTCGAAGCCATACCGCGCTCTGCCATTCACGATCTGGGCCGGTTTGTCGAAAATCTGGGGGCCAGCGAAGTTGTGCTGGCGCTGGAAGAGCGCAGGAATGCCCTGCCTCTGAAGGATCTCCTGCGGATCAAGACCATGGGCGTCCATGTGAACGACTTCAGCAGTTTCATGGAACGCGAAACGGGCCGCGTCGATCTGGATACGGTCAATCCGAGCTGGCTCATCTTTTCCGATGGGTTTTCGTCCGGCCGGATGATCTCCAGCGCGGCCAAGCGCCTGTTCGATATCGTGGCGAGCTGCCTTTTGCTGTTTTTCACCCTGCCGGTCATCGCGCTGTTTGCCCTCTTGGTGAAAATCGACAGCAAAGGCCCTGCGTTCTTCCGCCAGTCGCGCATCGGTCTTTATGGCCAGCCGTTCAACATCATCAAGTTACGTTCAATGCGCACGGATGCTGAAAAGGACGGTTCGAAATGGGCAGAACGCAATGATCCGCGCGTAACCCGTGTCGGCAAGTTCATTCGCAAGGTCCGTATCGACGAATTGCCCCAGACCTGGAGCGTTCTGAAAGGCCAGATGAGCTTCGTCGGACCGCGTCCCGAAGTGCCGAAATTCGTCGCCGAACTGGAAGACCAGCTTCCCTATTATGCCGAACGGCACATGGTGAAACCGGGCATCACGGGCTGGGCGCAAATCAATTACCCTTATGGCGCATCGATCGAGGATTCCCGCCACAAGCTGGAATATGATCTCTATTACGCCAAGAATTATACACCATTCCTCGATCTGCTGATCTTGTTGCAAACGCTGCGCGTTGTTCTCTGGCCGGAAGGTGCGCGGTGATGGGTTCGTGGCCCCAGGGTTGGCTGGTTGCCAGCTTCATTTTTCACCTTCTGGGTTCGGTGACCTGCGCCGTTTCCGCTGGCTGGCTGGTCCATCGCGCAGACAGGCAGATTGCCCTGCAGGGTGCGTCAGAGCCTGTTCGCCCTGATCGCAATGCAGCAATCGGTGCATTGTGCCTGACAGCGGTGTGGAGCGCATTGGTCGCAGCGTTTGGCCCTTCAGCGGATATTGTCACTATTTCCGAAACTGCGCGCAACCTTGCGTGGATACTGGTGCTCTACCGCCTGTTTGCAAATGACGGCAGGCACCGCAGCCTGACACCGATCAGGCCGGTGATCGCGGTGCTCGCATGCGTCGAAGTGCTGCAGGTAGCCTTGTTGTTTGCCGACATCAGGTTGGCACAGGTTGCGGCGGCAACAACGCTGACTTTCGAAATCAGCATGCTGTTCTACATCATGGTGTCGGTAGGTGCGTTGGTGCTGCTGCATAATCTGTATGGCGGGGCATCGGATGCGGCGCGCAAGCTGCTGCAGTGGAGCGCAATCGCGCTTGGTGCAATGTGGGCTTACGATCTCAATTATTTCACCATCGGCTATCTGTCTGGCGCACTTCCATTCGAAATGGCCGCTATGCGGGGGGTGGTAACGGGCGTTGTGGCCATCGTCGTTGCATTTGGGACTGCCAGCAAGTCTGCCGAATTGCGCCTTCGCCCGTCGCGCGAAGTCGCTTTCCGCACGCTCTCTCTGATCCTGATCGGAATGTATCTTATCGTCATGGTCCTTATCGCCCAGTCACTGGCGATGCTGGGCGGCGATTTTGCCCGCCTGACACAGGTCGGCTTCCTGTTCTTTGCATCAGTTGCGACACTGCTGTGGCTGCCATCCCAGCGGATGCGGAGCTGGCTACGGGTGATGACAGTCAAACACCTGTTCCAGCACCGGTATGATTACCGCGCGGAATGGCTGCGCTTTACCCGCACCATGGGGCAGGGGGCCGACACGTCCTCCTCGTTGCCAGAACGGGTGGTGAAGGCGATGGCGGATATAACCGACAGCCCGTCGGGCATGCTCCTGCTGCCGGATGAAAACGGCACGTTCCAGCTGGCATCGCGCTGGCGCTGGCCGGATATCGAAGTGCCTGCCGTGGCGATGCCGGTGCAGCTGGCCGAGCTGTTTGAAAACGACAGCTTCATTCTCGATCTCGACGATGTCCGCCAGGGCAACAATCGTTATGGCGAAGCGGAATTTCTGCCCGCATGGCTGAACGATGCAGGCGACGCCTGGGCGCTCGTCCCGCTGCTCCACTTTGACCGTCTGACAGGTGTCGTGGTGCTCAGCCGTCCGGCATCGCCGCGCAGGCTCGATTGGGAAGATTTTGACCTCCTGCGTGTGGTGGGCCAGCAGCTGGCGAGCTATCTGGCTGAACAGTCAGGCCATCAGGCATTGATGGAATCGGCACGGTTTGACGAGTTCAACCGCCGCATTGCCTTCGTCATGCACGACATCAAGAACCTGGCCAGCCAGATGGCCTTGCTGGCCCGCAATGCTGAAAAGCACGCCGATAATCCGGAATTCCGCGTGGATATGCTGGTTACGCTGAAAAATAGTGCCGACAAGCTGAACGCACTGCTTGCCCGGCTAGGCCGGTATGGTGCGCATGGCAGTGAACGGCGCGAGGAAGTAGACCTTGGCGCAATCGCCGAAGCAGTGGTCAAACGCTATGCCGACATTCACCCCGTCAGCGTCATTCGCAAGGAAGGCTGCGATGTGGCGGCTGACCCCGAAGCACTGGAACAGGCGCTGGTGCATCTTGTCCATAATGCCGTGGAAGCGAGCGAGGAAGGGATGCCCGTCTACCTCGACGTTTCGACCGACGGAATAAATGGCCGGGTTGATGTGATCGATTCCGGTTGCGGGATGAGCCCTGAATTCATCCGCAACGGCCTATTTAAACCCTTCGTTTCTTCAAAGAATGCGGGCTTTGGCATCGGTGCCTTCGAAGCGCGGGAAATGATCCGCGCAATGGGCGGCCGGCTCGAAGTCGAATCCCGCGAAAATCTTGGCACGCGCTTCACCGTACAATTGCCGCTCTATGCTGCTGCCGAATTCCTCGCGCGCAGTTCCGATGATTTCAATGCAGAGGTTGCATGATGGCACAGACAGACAAACACCTGCCGAAATTGCTGATTGTCGAGGATGATCCCGGCCTGCAGGCCCAGCTGAAATGGGCTTACGAGGATTTCGACGTCACCGTGGTGGGCAACCGCGAGGCAGCGCTTGCAGCGCTGCGTGCGGACGAGCCTGCCGTGGTTACGCTGGACCTTGGCCTGCCGCCTGATCCAGATGGCACAACGGAAGGTTTCGCTGTGCTGGATGCTATCATGGCGTTGAAACCTGATACCAAGGTGATCGTCGCATCGGGCCATGGTGCGCGCGAAAGCGCACTGCAGGCGATTGAGCGGGGGGCCTATGATTTTTACCAGAAGCCTGTTGATATCGAAGCCTTGGGGCTGATTGTCCGCCGCGCGCTAAACCTTCATGTGATTGAGCAGGAAAACCGCAATCTTGCGATGCGGGCAGGCGATGACAACACCGTGCTTGGGCGCATGATAACCGGCGCGCCAGAAATGGTGAAAGTCGCTCGCACGATCGAACGTGTGGCAAAAACCAATGTCTCGGTGATGCTGCTGGGCGCAAGCGGCACTGGCAAGGAATTGCTGGCGCAGGGCCTTCATGATGCGAGCGACCGCAGCAAGGGCGCATTTGTGGCGATCAATTGCGCGGCAATTCCTGAAAACCTGCTGGAAAGCGAATTGTTCGGTCATGAAAAAGGCGCGTTCACAGGCGCTGTGAAAACAACCGAAGGCAAGATCGAACAAGCCCATGGCGGCACGCTGTTCCTTGATGAAGTAGGCGATATTCCATTGCCGCTTCAGGTCAAACTGCTGCGCTTCCTGCAGGAACGTACAATTGAACGGATTGGCGGGCGCAAGCCCATCGCTGTCGATACAAGGATCGTTTGCGCAACGCATCAGGACCTGGAAGCGATGATTGCCGAGGGGCAATTCCGCGAAGACCTGTTCTATCGCCTGGCCGAAATAGTCGTGAAGATACCGGCACTGGCCGAACGCGCTGGTGATCCGGTGTTGCTGGCCAAGGCATTCGTCAAACGTTTTGCGCAGGAGATGAACCCGCAGGTGAAGGGCTTTGCCCCTGATGCGCTGGCAGCGATTGATGGCTGGGGCTGGCCCGGCAATGTGCGTGAACTGGAAAACCGCATCAAGCGTGCGGTCATTATGGCTGAAGGCAAGCTGATCTGTGCAGAAGATCTCGATCTCGAATCCGCAGAAGAAGGCGATAGCGATCCACTCAACCTGAAGTCTGCGCGGGAAGAATCCGACAGGAAAGTCATCCGTCATGCCCTTGCACGGACGGAAGGCAATATTTCCAGCACTGCCAAGATGCTCGGCATAAGCAGGCCGACGCTTTACGACCTGCTCAAGCAGTATGATCTTCAGGCCTGAAACCATTTTCTGGCACGTTCTCGGCCTGGCATTGCTGGTTGGGATTACGGGCTGCTCTGCGCCAGATAAGCAGCTGTCGCCTGCTGACCGTGCGCGAGAGGCGCTGGCAAGAGGGGACGGGGTAGGCGCGGAAATCATCTTGCGGCAAATGCTGGATGAAGGAACGCCGCAAAGAGACGTGGCAGCACTGATGGGACAGGCGGAGCTTGCCCAGAATATGCTGCCAGAAGCACGAAGATGGCTTGAGGCTGGCGATTTTTCTGAAAGCAGCCGTGCGCACGGGTTCCATATGCTTGGCCGGTTGGAACTGGCCGATGGGCGGTTGCCCGAGGCAGGCCAGGCTTTCGACCGTGCATTGCAAACCAACGCGGATGATCCTGAATTATGGGTCGATATAGGCCGCTTGCGATATCGCGGTGGGGAGCAGGCGCAGGCTGTCGAAGCCAGCATCCACGCGGTAAAACTCGGCCCTGAAAATCCTTCAGCGTTGCAATTCAGGGGTCAGTTGGTCCGCGATGCCTATGGAACTCAGGCCGCCATTCCATGGCTCGAAGCCGCGCTGGAACAAGACCCGGACGATCTCGATCTGCTGGGTGATTATGCCGCAACTCTGGGTGAAATGGGCGAGGCGACTGCAATGCTGGAAATTTCGCGGCGCATGCTGGCGCTCGACCCGCACAGCAGCCGGGCGTTCTATCTCCAGTCGGTGCTGGCGGCACGGGCAGGCAAATTCGAACTGGCCCGAAACCTGCTCGCCCGCAGCGGCGATTATGGCCGCGAAATGCCGGCAGGCATGATGCTGTCTGCCATCATCGATCTTGAAAGCGGCAACTATGCGAGCGCAGCCCAGACGCTGGACGTGTTGCAAGCACGTCAGCCTGGAAACAGGCGCGTAGCTAATCTGTTGGCCCGCAGCCTTGCGCTGGGTGGCAATAATCGCGAGTTGGCGCATCGCTTTTCCGAAATGGCCAAAAGCCCTGCGGCCTCGCCTTATCTTGCCACTCTGGTAGGGCGTTCTTACGAAATTCTCGGCCAGCGTAAGGAAGCTGCCGTTTATCTCGACCGTGCAGCACTTGGCAGAACTGATCGGCTCTACTTGTTAGAGATAGGGCAAAGCCCGGCAGAAGGCCCATCTCCCGACTTTGCAAATGCTACCGATACGGTGGCTCTCGTCCGGCAACTGGCCCGTGCAGGTCGCGGCGCGGAAGCAGTGGTCGCCGCGAACACACTGCTTTCGCGCACACCCGGTTCTGCCGATGCTATGGGCCTGGCTGGTGATGCCCATCTTGCAGCAGGCAAGCCCGGGCAGGCCCTCGCACACTATGAAAAGGCCGCGCTGATCAGGCAGCTGTGGCCGCTCAAACGACGGATGTTAGCCGCACAAATGGCACTGGGCCGGCAAAGTGATGCAATGGATTTGCTGGAATGGGAGCTGGGCAGCAACCCTTCCAATGCAGAGGCTGCAGTTCTGCTGGCAGGTTTTGCAGCCAATGCCGGTGACCATCAGAAGGCGCGGCAATTGTTCGACCATGCGATTTTGCTGGGCCGCCGCCGTGATCCAGATGTCTTGTCACAGCGCGCAATATCCGCGGTGGAAGCGGGAGACGCCGATCAGGCCGCCAGCGATGTTTTGGCTGCCTACAGGCTCCAGCGGATGAACCGCACGGCTACTCAGCGCCTTTCCCGGATCTTGATCCGCCTCGGCAACCGGCAAGCACAAGCGCGTGCATTGAGCGACAAGGCAGCAAAACTTCCCACTGTCAGTTGAGCGGCGCTGCTCGACAAATTGCTGTTCATTGGGGCAGGGCTGCTGCGATGCTTTCACGGATAGACCCCATGGTGCGCCTGCTGGTTCTGGCGATTGTGCTGGCCAGCCTGCTGCCCGCGACCGGAAATGGACGCGATATTGCCCAGCTCATCTTGAACCTGGCGGTATTCCTGCTGTTCTTCCTCAATGGAATGCGGCTTTCGCGTGCCGATGTTGCACGCGGCATGGGCAATTGGCGTTTCCTGACCGTGCTGGCGGCTTGGTCTTTCCTTGCGCTGGCATTCGTCGGGCTTGGATTGTCGCAGATTCTCGCCCCGGCCCTGCCACCCCTGGTGGCGCTGGGCTTTCTCTATCTCGGCACACTTCCCTCAACCGTTCAGTCGGCCACGGCCTACACATCGATGGCCGGGGGCAATGTTGCCATTTCAGTGGTCGCAGCCGCTCTGCTCAACATCATGGGCGTGTTTGTCAGCGTGCCTGTTTTCTCCCTGCTGGGCGGCGGGGCAGAGGCAGAATTCGGGGCAGGGGGCCTGACCAAGATCGTCCTCATTCTCATTCTGCCCTTCGCGCTTGGCCAGATGCTCCAGTCCAGAGGGGGCAAATTCGTAATGGAAAATCCCGTGCTAGTCCGCTGGATGGACCGTACGGCCATCGCCATTGCTGTCTATGTCGCTTTCTCTGGGGCGGTCGAGCAGGGGATATGGGGCCTGCTAGATGGTGCAAGCTGGGCATGGTTGTTTGTGGGCCTGATTGTCATGCTGGCTATCGCCTATGGCGGTGCATGGCTGGTGGGCGGCGCGATGCGGCTTGATAAGCCGGAAAGGATTTCCTTCCTTTACGCTGGCGCGCACAAGAGCGTTGCCATGGGCGCGCCGCTGGCGCTGGTGCTGTTTCCGGCTGCAAGCGCGGGCCTGATATTGGTGCCCTTGCTGGTCTATCACCTGCTTCAACTGGTCGTCTCAGCCCCGCTGGCGAACAGGCTTAACCCTCAGCATCACTGATCAATCGTCGAAATTGCCGCATCCGCATTCCGGTCGCGCCGGTTGTGGCGGATGGACCAATAAAGCGAGACGCCGATCAGAACTGCCCCGATCAGCCCGGTGATGGTTTCGGGTATGTGGAACACAGCCGACGCCAGCATGATGCCGCCCAATGCAATGATTGCCCAGAATGCGCCATGTTCGAGGAAGCGATATTCCGAAAGCGTCCCCTTTTTCACCAGATGGATGGTCATGGAACGGACGAACATCGCGCCGATAGACAGGCCCAGTGCAATCACGATCATGTTGTTGGAAAGCGCAAATGCCCCGATCACACCGTCAAAACTGAATGAGCTGTCGAGCACCTGCAGATACAGAAAACCGCCAAGGCCCGACCGCACGACCTGGCCTGCGGCGCGCTTTTCAGCCTCGCGCATTTCGAGAATGGTCCCAACCGCTTCGACAGCGATGAAGGTGACGATTCCGAGCATCCCGGAAACGAGGAACGTCAGTGCCTCTGCTTCGGGCAGCATCGAGGAAATGCCCCACAGCACGAGCAGCAACAAGGCAATCTCCAGCGCCGGAATGGCGGAAAACTTGGAAAGCTGACGTTCAATCGTCGCGATCCAATGCACTTCCTTGTCAGCGTCGAAGAAGAATTTGAGCCCCACCATCGCAAGGAATGCGCCGCCGAAACCGGCAATGCCGATATGTGCGGAAGATACGATCTGTTCGTAACGTTCAGGATCGTTGAGCGACAGTGATACGGTCTCCACCGGCCCAAGTCCGGCGGCAATGGCCACGATGGCGAGCGGGAAAATCACGCGCATCCCGAAAACGGCAATTGCCATACCCCATGTCAGGAAGCGGCGTTGCCAAATTTCGTCCATGTCCTTGAGGACTGTCGCATTGACCACGGCATTGTCGAAGCTGAGCGAGATTTCGAGAACGGACAGGACCGCGATGATCCACAGCAAGCTGAGCGTATCGGTAATATTGCCCGTGCTTTCCCAGCCATACCAGGCACCCAGTGCCAGGCACACGAGAGTGAAAATGACAGAGCCTCGATAGTGACGCAGCATAGTGGATCAGCCTTGAATACTTTGGCGGCGCGCTAGGCGATGCTGAAACCTGGCGCAACCCGCCGGTGTGCCATCACCGTGATCATGCTTTGGGTTGATACGTCTGTTCTTCCCCGGGGAAACTGCGATTGCGCACTTCTTGGGCGTAGGAAACTACCGTCTTTTCAATGATCGAGGCAATATCCGCATATCGCTTCACGAAGCGGGGCACACGCTCGAACATGCCCAGCATATCTTCTGTCACCAATACTTGCCCGTCGCATTGCGCAGAAGCTCCGATGCCAATTGTGGGGCAGGAAACTGCCTTCGTGACGTCAATTGCGATGCTTTCCAGCACGCCTTCGATGACCAGCGCAAAGGCACCGGCTTCATCCAGTGCCTTGGCATCGTCGAGGATCTTTGCAGCTTCTGTGTCGCTACGGCCACGCGCAGCATAGCCGCCCAGCACATTCACCGCCTGCGGGGTCAGCCCGACATGGCCCATTACCGGGATGCCGCGCTGGTTCAGGAATGCGACGGTTTCCGCCATCGCAACCCCGCCTTCCAGCTTCACCGCCGCTGCGCCGCTCAGTTTCAGCAAGGACGCAGCGCTTTCAAAAGCCTGCTGGGGAGAACTTTCGTAAGAGCCAAACGGCATATCCACCACCACCACAGAATGGTAGCTGCCGCGCACTACCGCCGCGGCATGATTGGCCATCATTTCCATGGTGACAGGGATGGTGGACGGAAGGCCGTAAATCACCTGACCTAAAGAATCGCCAACCAGCAGCAGGTCGCAATGCGTGTCCAGCAATTGAGCCTGCCGCGCAGTATAGGCTGTTAGCATCACAAGCGGATCTTCGGTGACACCGTCTTTCTTTCTTTGGCGGATTTTCGGCACGGTCAGCCGTTTCATCACCTGCGGGGTGGGATTGGCGCGGCTTGTCGAAGTATCGAGCTGGAAAGTCGTAGACATGGGAGCAGGTCTAGCTTCGCGCCGTGATAAAGGCAAAGCGGATGATCGATGCGGCGATAATTTGGACCGCCCTCTCGACCTGGTGGGTAAACTTCTGCACAAGCGCCTTTCAATAAAAAGCATCAGTTACGCTTCGGGAGGAAGACACATAATGGTTGCAACCACCGGTTCCGACGGGATTACACCGCGCGAGGGTTGGTCGTCCCGCTCTGCCTTCATCTTCGCCGCCGTGGGTTCTGCAGTCGGGCTGGGCAACCTCTGGCGCTTTCCCGCAGAAGCGGGTGCGAATGGGGGCGGCGCATTTGTGTTGTTCTACATCTTGTGCGTTGTGCTGATCGGCCTGCCAATCCTCCTTTCCGAAACTCTGATCGGTCGCCACGGTCAGGCTTCCGCGCCTGAAAGCGTGCGGCGTATGGCCTATGAATCGAAGAAATCATCCCACTGGGGCGCGTTTGCGTCGATGGGCGTGCTCGGTGCATTCATGGTGCTGAGCTTCTACTGCGTGGTCGGTGGCTGGGTGCTCTATTACATCGGTGTATTCGCGCAGGACCTCTTCACATCGGGTCTTGCTGGTGGCGCATTCGAAGGCCGCGCCGCTGGCGATATCGAGGCATTGCTGCCCAATCTGTTCGGCAATGGCATGTTGATGGTGGGCCTGCTTTTCCTGTTCATGGCGGTGACGCTTTATTTCGTGGCGCGCGGAGTTTCGAGCGGGATCGAGTTCGTGGCGACATGGTTGATGCCCGCCTTCTTCATCCTGTTCCTTTCGATCACCGTTTATGGCGCTTTTACCGGCGCATTTGCCGAGGCGCTTGCCTATCTCTTCACTTTCGAGCCTGAGAAGCTGACCGGTTCGGTGATGCTGGCGGCGGTGGGGCAGGCATTCTTCTCCCTGTCCCTGGGCGTGGCCGGCATGATTACCTATGGTGCTTATGTGGGGCGCGATGTGAACCTGGCGGGCACTTCCGTCATTATCGGCGCGGCCGATACGGCGGTGGCGCTGCTGGCGGGCCTGTGCATTTTCCCCATCGTCTTTGCCGCCGGGCTTGAATCGAATGGCGGACCCGGCCTGATGTTCCAGACCTTGCCAATTGCCTTTCAGCAAATGCCGGGCGGTTCGTTCGTGGGCCTGTTGTTTTTCATCATGGTCGGCTTTGCTGCGCTCACCAGTTCAGTCGGCCTGCTGGAAGCGCCCACGGCGTGGACGAAGGAAAAGTTCAACCTTTCACGCATTGCCGCTTCTTGTCTTGTCGCATTTGCTGCCCTGGTGCTGGGCGCATTGGCGGCGCTTTCTTTCAACGATCTGGCGGAATTCCACCCGCTGGACTTCATCCCGATCTTCGAGGGTCAGGGCATGTTTGACGTGCTGGATGGAGTGACTGCCAAGTTCCTGATGCCCATCGGCGCGATCATGACATCTATCTTCGTGGGCTGGGTGGCGGACAAACGCCTGATCGACGGTGAAAATGGTCTCGATGGCGGGTTGCACCAGTTCTGGCGCTTCCTTGTCCGCTGGCTTTGTCCTGCGGTTTTGAGCATGATTTTGCTGGTTGGTATTTTCCCCTCGATTACCGGCGGTTGACGGGGCGTCGATTCCCGATTGCGGGCGCGAAAAAACTGCATAAAAGCATTCCCGCAGGCTGGCGGTGCCGGAAGTTTCCGGACCGAGTCTGGGGGATGCATCAAACATGTTTCTAGATCGTGTAAAACCACTGAGTGCCATTCTGGCGACGGCGGAAAAGAAGTCACTTCATCGCTCGCTTGGCTGGTTCCAGCTGATGCTTTTCGGCATTGGTTGCGTGATCGGAACAGGTATTTTCGTGCTTACCGCAGCAGGCGCCCAGAAAGCCGGGCCTGGCCTGATGCTGGCCTTTGCGATTGCCGGTGCAATCTGCATCGTCGCCGCATTGTGCTACGCTGAAATTGCCGCCATGATCCCCGTCTCGGGGTCGGCCTACACCTACACTTACGCCACCATGGGCGAATTTCTTGCCTGGACAGTGGGCTGGGCGCTGATCCTTGAATATGCGGTTGCCGCCAGCGCGGTTTCCGTTGGTTGGTCAGGATATTTCAGCGGCACCATCCTGAATGAATTTTTCGGCATACAATTGCCGGCATGGCTGGCCGCTGGCCCGCTTGCTCTGGGCGGCGCGCCGGGCGGCCTTATCAATCTTCCTGCGCTGGTAATCGCACTGCTGGTAACCTGGCTGCTGATGATCGGGACACGCGAATCCGCGTTTTTCAACTCCATCCTTGTGGCCATCAAGGTAACAGCGCTGACCGCATTCATCTTCCTGACCGTGCCTCAGGTTGAACTGGCGCGTTTCAATCCCTTCCTCCCTGCCGGTGTTTTTGGCGGGCTTGGCACCGGTGTTGGTGCAGTAGGGGCCGCGGCCACCATCTTCTTTGCCTATGTCGGGTTCGATGCCGTTTCCACCGCGGCTGAAGAAACCAAGAATCCGCAGCGCAATGTCCCCATCGGGCTTGTTGGTTCGCTGCTGTTCTGCACCGTTTTCTACGTTCTGGTCGCGGCAGGCGCTATCGGCACCATCGGCGGTCAGCCTATCATGGGGCCGGGCGGAATCCCGTTCCCTGCCGGTTCTGAAGAACTTGCCCGCCAATGCGCCCTTCCGCAGCATATGCAGGCGCTGGTGTGTTCTGACGAGGCGCTGGCCCATGTGCTGCGGCAAATCGGTTTTTCCGAAGTGGGCAACGCACTCGGCATTGCTGCTTTCCTTGCCTTGCCATCGGTTATCCTGGTGCTGATTTTTGCCCAGACGCGCATCTTTTTCGTGATGAGCCGTGACGGACTGCTGCCCGATGTGCTCAGCCGTGTGCACCCGAAGTGGAAAACGCCGCACATCGTTACCGCTATTACCGGTCTGGTCGTGGCAGTGGGCGCAGCCTTCTTCCCAGTGGGCCAGCTGGCTGATATCGCCAATGCGGGCACGCTTTACGCCTTCATGATGGTGGCGATTGCCGTGATGCTGCTGCGCAAGACCGCGCCCGACATCAAGCGCAGCTTCCGCACACCGGCGCTGTGGTTCGTGGGGCCTGCAACCATCGCAGGCTGCATCTTCCTGTTCGTGAACCTGCCGTTTGCGGCCATGATTGTCCTGCCTGTATGGGGCGCAATCGGCCTGCTGGTCTATTTCGGATATAGCCGCAACCGCAGCCACCTTGGCCGCGGCATTGTAGAGGTTGTGGACGATATCGAAGGGGTGGAAGCCGCAGTTCCGATCGACCCGCCTGTGGGCTGATTGGGAGGCTCATCAAAAAAAAGGGCCGCTCCCGGTTGGGAGCGGCCCTTTTTGTTTCTGTCACCAGCGTTCTTACAGCGTTGCCTCGGCGTGACGCTTTTCAGCATCGTCATGGACATTCATGCCCAGTGCCATCTTGGCCACGTTGAGGAGGCCGATGTCGCCATCCCAGATTTCGGCATTGCCGAGGTCCATGCGCAGAAACAGGATATCGGGATCCTGCTTACCGCCATCATACCACGCCTCGACAAAGTTGTTCCAGAACTGGTCGAAACGTTCCTGGCTGGTTTCGACTGACAGATTGCCGTGGAAACGGGCAAACAGATCATGGCCTTTGCCTTCCAGTGTAGCAGTTACCGGGCCAAGTTTCGCAAAGCTGCTATTCTTCTGCGTGAAGAACCAGATCGTGCTGTTGGCATCCTTGTCCAGCTGGGCTGTCATAGGAACAGCTGTTTTCGAGTCCCCATCCAGCTGCAGCATGATGAAGGGCGAATCCGCCATTGCGTGCCAGAATTTGTTCTTCAGTTCATCGGCTTTGCCGTCCTGATATTTCATCATATTCTCCTGTGTTCGTTTGATAGACCAACGAAACGGGTGCTGATTTTGTTCCGCAGATCAGGCTGCGAGGGGCAATGAAGGGGTGAATTGCAAAGCGGGAAGAAATGGAACATAATAAGAACAGATGAGTCGTTCCCTTATGCATCCAGACCGCTTTCCTCTTTCCGCCGCATCGCTTGGCGATGATGTTGCAAGGCTTCCTTCCACCATGCGAGGGGGCGCAGTGCGTGGGCGGTTGCGCTCCTCGGCACGGTGGCAGCCCGGCATTGCAGCAGCAGGCGCAATCCATTCAGAAGTGTTCGCGGCAGGACACGAGGCTGGCGGCGCTGCACTTGCGCTGGCGTTGGCGCTGGACGAAGCGGCGTCATCAGAACGCGGCCCGCTGGATGAAGCTTCGGACCAGCGTGCGGTGTTGTGGGTGCAGGACAGGGCATCTGTCCGCCTGACGGGACGCCCCTATCGCCACGGCCTGCCTGCCCATTTGCGCCACCGGATAATCCACGTGATCGCGGAGAGGGCGGAGGATGTGCTGTTTGCGCTGGAAGAAGGGCTCCGGTGCCGGGACCTTGCCTTTGTCATAGGGGAACTGGCCGGCAACCCGCGGGCGCTTAGTTTCACATCATCGCGGCGGCTCAGCCTCGCTGCTGAAAAACACGGCGTTCCATTGTGGCTGGTGCGGGTGGATGCAGCGCCTGACCTGTCCTCTGCGCGGATGCGGTGGAATGTACGTTCGGCCCCGTCACCTGCACCGCAATGGAATGGCGCTGCCCCCGGTATGGCGTGCTGGCATAGCGAATTGTTCCGCTCGCGCAGCCATGCACCGGGGGAATGGATCTTGCGCGATGACACAGTCGCACTTTCCGCATCCAGCCCTGATGCCATCCCCTTCGCCAGACTGACCGATAAAGCCCATGAACTCACCGCAAATGAAAATGACTCCGCCTCTCTCCAGCCCGCCACGGCGGATACTGTCGATCTGGCTCGCGCGACTGTCGGTCGATCGATGGCGGCTCTCTGAAGGGATTGCGCCAGGCGAAGGAGCAGATGCACAGCCCACCGCGCTGATTACCGAAACCGCGCATGGCCCAAAGATCGACACGGCCAATGAAGCAGGTCTTGCCGCAGGCGCGCGCCGCGGCATGATGCTGGCCGATGCGCGGACGCTGTGCCCGCAAATATGCGTGGTGCCATCCGATCCGGCGGGCGATCTCGATTTTCTCGAAAAACTGGCAATATGGGCGCAGCAGTGGGGCCCGTGGAGCGCGCTTGACCCTCCTGACGGCTTGCTGGTGGATATTACTGCTGTGGCCCATCTGTTCGGCGGCGAGGGGAGGTTACTGGCTGATACGCGGGCAGGCTTTGCCCGGCGTGGCCTGTCTGTGCGGGTGGCCGCAGCGCCCACGGCCGGTGCGGCATGGGCGCTGGCGCATCATGGTCCGCAGGAATCCACCCTGACAGCGCAGGATGATGCCATCGCACGTCTGTCCGGCCTTCCGGTGGCGGCGTTAAGGCTGGATGACGATGTGCTTACGGTCTTGCGCCGTCTCGGCCTCAAACGTCTGGGCGATATGACGGGCATTGGCCGCGATGCCATCATGCGCCGCTTCCGCAACCGCCGCTCGCCAGCGGCCAACCCGCTTGTACGCATGGACCAGTTGCTGGGCCGGGTGCCGGAACCCCTGCTGCCAGTGGTGCCCCAGCAGATACCGCTGGTGCAACGCAGGCTTGCCGAACCGATCCGCCACCGCAGTCTGCTGGACCAGGTTATGCGCGACCTGGCAGCAGACATGGCCCGTTTGCTGGAAGGCAGCGGGCAGGGTGCCCGCCGGATGGAACTGGGCCTGTGGCGGGTGGACGGCGAAGTGGTGGTGCGCACACTGGAACTGAGCGCGGCAACCCGCGGTGCCGACCATATCTGCCGCTTGTTCGCCGCCAGGCTGGACGATGTGGATGCAGGTTTCGGCATTGAAACCATTCGCCTGCGCGCCAGTTGGGCAGAGCCGCTGGCCCTGTCGCAAGGCGATATAGAGGCAGCGGCCGAAAACCACGGCACATCGCTATCTGCCTGTATCGACAGGCTGAGCGTGCGGCTTGGCGCATCAGCCATCCAGCGGCCTGTCCCCCATGCCAGCCACATCCCCGAACGTGCGCAGCGCTGGCAGCCGCCGATGGAGCCGGAGCCGACTTCACAAGGGGAATTGGCTTTCCATCTCAGGCCGCTGAAATTGCTGGATAAGGCCGAAAGGATAGCAGTCCTCTATGCCACCCCAGATGGTTATCCCCGAAGCTTTCGCTGGCGCGGCATGGTGCATGAAGTGGTGCGGGTGGAAGGGCCGGAACGGATCGCGCCGGAATGGTGGCGCGAACGCTCCACCGTCCGCCTGCGTGATTATTACCGCATCGAGGATGCCGAAGGCTGTCGGTACTGGATTTATCGCCACGGTATCATCGGCGACAGGCGCGGCGGCGTGCCTGACTGGTATTTGCAGGGCCTGTGTGCCTAGCGATTGATTGGGACTAGGCGAATCCTTGTTGAGAACATATAAGGAACAAATGACACAGCTCAGTACCATCGAAAAACTGGAAATCCTTGCCGATGCAGCAAAATATGACGCATCCTGCGCATCATCCGGCACCTCCAAGAAGAACTCGATCGGCGGCAAAGGCATCGGTTCGACCGAAGGGATGGGCATCTGCCATGCCTACGCACCTGACGGGCGCTGCATCTCGCTGTTGAAAGTGCTGCTGACCAATCATTGTATTTTCGATTGCCATTATTGCATCAACCGCAAAAGCTCGGACGTGCGCCGTGCGCGATTCACCCCGCAGGAAGTCGCGGACCTGACGCTGAGCTTCTATCGCCGCAACTATATCGAAGGACTGTTCCTGTCTTCGGGCATCATCAAAAGTTCCAACCACACCATGGAACAATTGATGGAAACCGCCCGCATCCTGCGGGAAGAGCACGATTTTCGCGGGTATATCCATCTCAAGACCATTCCCGAAGCCGACCCGGAACTGGTCTATCAGGCCGGGCTCTATGCAGACCGCGTTTCGATCAATGTCGAATTGCCGACAGATGCGGGGCTGACGCGCCTGGCACCAGACAAGGATGCCCGCCAGATCGAAGGGGCAATGGGCGAGGTGAAATCGTCCATCATCGAAAACAAGGATGCGCGCAAACGGTTCAAAAACGCCCCGCGCTTTGCGCCTGCGGGCCAGTCAACGCAGATGATTGTCGGGGCAGACAGTGCCAGCGATGCCGATATCGTGGGCAAGGCAAGCCGCCTGTATGACGGGTTCGGCCTGCGGCGGGTCTATTATTCCGCCTTCAGCCCTATTCCTGATGCCAGCGCGGTTCTGCCGCTGAAACGGCCGCCGCTCATTCGCGAACATCGCCTGTATCAGTCGGACTGGCTGATGCGTTTCTATGGCTATTCCTCGCGCGAAGTCATGCAGGCAACCGGCACGGACGGGATGCTGCCGCTGGATATCGACCCCAAGCTGGCGTGGGCGCTCAATTTCAGGGAAAACTTCCCTTTGGATGTCAATCGTGCCCCGCGCGAGATGCTGCTGCGGGTGCCGGGGCTGGGTGTGCGGGCCGTCAACCGCATCATTGCGGCGCGCAGGCACCATCTGCTGCGGCTTGACGATGTGGCGAAACTGACTGTCTCCATCGCCAAGGTGCGTCCATTCCTAGTGGCGGCTGACTGGCGGCCCACCATGCTGACTGATCGGGCAGACCTGCGCAGTCTGCTGGCACCCAGGCAAGAACAACTGGAACTGTTTGTCGCATGACAGCGCTGCAACACGTCAAGCTGGGTGCCTATTACGTCGTCACCATGCCGGAACCCGACGATTTCGATTTCTGGCGCGAACGGGCGCGTGCGTTGGTGCAATGCGATGTCCCACCCGACCGCGTGGCCTGGGTGGAACCGGGCGGGTCCGGCAACCTGTTTTCCCATGGCGAACGGCGGATGCCTGTGCCTGACAGGGATGCGCCGCAGGTGCGGGCAAGCCGGGCATTTGTAACGCTGGCCAAAAATGCCATTCTGCACACAGATACAGAGCGGTTTGCGCTGCTCTACCGCCTGTTATGGCGGCATCAGGCCAATCCGCGCATCATGGAAGACAAGACTGATGGCGATGTGCGCCGGATTGATGAACTGGCTCGGATCGTACGGCGTGACAGCCACAAGATGCACGCTTTCGTCCGGTTCCGCCTGGTGGAGGAATCCGACGAGGAAGAGGCGGGCGAACATTATGTTGCCTGGTTTGAACCGGAACATCACATCCTGCGCGCCAATGCAGGCTTTTTCATGCGGCGCTTTGCCAATATGAAATGGTCCATCCTCACCCCGCGCGGCAGCCTGCACTGGGATGGCAAGGTGATGGAAGAAGGACCGCCAGCACAGCGCAGCGATGCCCCTGCGGGCGATCCGGCAGAAGATTTGTGGCGCAAATATTATGCCTCCACTTTCAATCCGTCGCGCCTGAAAATTGGCGCAATGCTGAAGGAAATGCCCAAAAAATACTGGAAGAACATGCCCGAGGCATCGCTCATCCCTGAACTGGTTGCAGGCGCGCAGGCGCGTGAAAGCGCAATGGTGGCAGCAGGCGAAGTGAAAGACGAAGCCCGGCCCGATACGCTGGCGGCGATCGAGAAAGCGCTAGGCATCTGCCGCCGCTGCCCGATTGGGGAATTGGGAACAAACGCTGTCATGGGTGAAGGGCCGTCTGATGCATCCTTCATGATCGTGGGAGAACAACCGGGCGATCAGGAAGATATGCAGGGCAGGCCATTTGTAGGGCCAGCAGGACAATTGCTGGATATGCATCTGGCTGAAGCGGGAATTGAACGGAAAAGCGCCTATGTCACCAACACGGTCAAGCATTTCAAATATGTGATGCGCGGCAAAAGGCGGCTGCATCAATCCCCCACTGCGAAGGAAATCGACAGTTGCCGCTGGTGGGTGGATAGTGAACGCGCACTGGTAAAGCCAAAGCTGGTGCTGGCACTGGGGGCCAGCGCTGCGCGCGGCGTTCTGGGCCGCACTGTCAGCATTTCACGCGCCCGCGGTGTCCCGCAAATGCTGGATGATGGCAGCGAATTGTGGATCACGGCCCATCCATCCTATCTGCTGCGTCTGGAAGGCCCCGCGCGAGAGGAACAGGAACGGTTGTTTACTGCCGACCTTGCCGCTGTGGCGGCCCGCCTGACGGAACTTGTGGCTTGACGTGCCGGAAGGTGCTCTCACCCCTGACAAGCGCAGGATCGACCTTGATCCGGACCTGATCGATGCGCCTGCGCGCGCGCCCTTTGTGGAACTGGGCATGGTCAGCTGTTTCAGTTTCCTGCGCGGCGCATCCGATGCCGTCGATCTGGTGATGGCCGCCCGCGCATCGGGCTATGATGCGCTGGGAATTGCCGATGTTAACACGATGGCCGGCGTCGTTCGCGTGCATACAGAAGCGCAGACGCTCAAATTACGGCCGGTGATAGGTTGCCGGATAGAAACCACCGAAGGCCTTGGCTTTCTGGCCTATCCCCGCGACCGCGCTGCCTATGGCCAATTGTGCAGCCTGATTTCCGCAGGGCGGATGCAGACGCTGGATGGGGAATGGCAGACCAAGGGTGAATGTGACATCTCGCTGGCGATGCTGGCAGACCATTCGCAGGGCGTACAACTCGTTCTGCTGCCGCCGGCAGACCTCGATATGCAGGTCCATGTGCCAGGCTGGGCAGGTAATGTCGTGGGGATGGACGGCAACAGGCTGGACCGGCCCGTAACCGCACCCTTTCCCGATATTCTGTCCCATCTGGTGCAGGGCCTGCCGGGATTGCGGCATATTGCGGCCAGCTATCTCTATTCAGGTGACGATATTGCCCGGATAGACCGGATAGATGCCATGGCACGTGCCAATGGGATGGGGCTGCTGGCCACAAATGACGTGCATTATGCCGCGCCTGACCGCCGTCCGTTGCAGGATGTGATGGTCGCCATACGGCACCGGACCACGGTGGATCGGGCTGGGCATCTGCTGCACGGCAATGCCGAGCGCTATCTCAAATCACCGCAGCAAATGGTGGCCCTGTTTGCGCGATGGCCCCATTCGATAAAGGCAGCGCGCGAGGTGGCAGATGGTTGCAATTTCAGCCTCGATGAACTGCGCTATGAATATCCGGAAGATATCTATCCCGATGGTCAGACCCCGCAGCAACATCTGGAAGAACAGACATGGGAAGGCGCAAAATTGCGTTATCCCAATGGTTTGCCGGACAGTGTTCGCGATACTTTGAAGCGCGAACTGGCGCTGATCGCCAAGCTGGACCTTGCGCGTTATTTCCTCACCATCAAGGATATCGTGGATTTTGCACGCAAGAAGGTCAGCCCGCCAATCCTGTGCCAGGGGCGCGGAAGCGCGGCCAATTCCGCTGTCTGTTACTGCCTTGAAATCACTTCGGTGGACCCGGCCAAACACGCGCTGCTGTTTGATCGTTTCATATCCGAAGAACGCAAGGAGCCGCCCGATATCGATGTCGATTTCGAGCATGAGCGGCGCGAGGAAGTTATCCAGTATATCTACCGCCGCTATGGCCGCCACCGCGCCGGATTATGCGCCACGGTAATCCATTACCGGCCCCGAATGGCAATCCGCGAAGTGGGCAAGGCCATGGGGCTGAGCGAAGATGTGACCAGTGCCATTTCCCGCACGGTGTGGGGCGGCCACGGGCGCGAGATTGGCGAAAAGCATGTCGAGGAAACGGGCATGGATGTGTCCGATCCGCACTTGCGGCGAGTTTTGAAACTGACCGAGCAAATAATTGGAATGCCGCGCCATTTATCCCAACATGTAGGTGGCTTCATCCTGACGGAAAGCGCGTTGACCCAAACCGTGCCAATCGGCAATGGCGCCATGCCCGACCGGACCTTCATCGAATGGGACAAGGACGATATCGAGGCGCTGGGCATATTGAAGGTGGATGTGCTGGCGCTGGGGATGCTGACCTGTATCAGGAAATGCCTCGATCTGCTTGAAACCCATCATGAAAGGCGTCTCGAACTGGCCACTGTGCCGCGCGAAGACCCCGAAACATATGCCATGCTGCGCAAGGGGGATTCGCTGGGCGTATTCCAGGTGGAAAGCCGCGCGCAGATGAATATGCTGCCCCGGCTGCGGCCGCGTGAATTCTACGATCTGGTCATCCAGGTGGCGATTGTGCGGCCAGGCCCGATCCAGGGCGATATGGTCCACCCCTATCTGAAACGCAGGCGAGGGGAAGAAAAGGTGGTCATCCCCGCGCCGGGTGCCGCCCACGGCCCTCCCGATGAATTGTCCTCTATTCTGGAACGAACACTGGGTGTGCCGATTTTTCAAGAACAGGCGATGAAGATCGCGCTGGATGCCGCGCGTTTCTCCTCGCTGGAAGCCAACCGCCTGCGCAAGGCCATGGCCACGTTCCGCAGCCGCGGGATGGTGGATGAATTGCAGGACATGATGGTGGAACGGATGGTGGCACGCGGATATGACCGCGAATTCGCCCAACGGTGTTTCAACCAGATCCGTGGGTTCGGCGAATATGGCTTTCCTGAAAGCCACGCCGCCAGCTTTGCCCATCTGGTCTATGTATCGAGCTGGCTGAAATGCCATTTTCCGGCGGCTTTTGGCTGCGCGCTGCTGAATTCCCAGCCCATGGGTTTCTATGCACCGGCGCAGATCGTGCGTGATGCACGCGAACATGGCGTGGAAGTGCTGCCGGTGGATGTGAACCATTCTGCATGGGACTGCACATTGGAAGAAGTGGGCGTGCTGACCGGATATGAACAGGATAGTGGGCGGATGGACCGGCATGTCGCCTTGCGCCTTGGCCTGCGGCAAGTGGACGGCCTGCCTGAACATATCGCCGCCCTGCTGGTGTCCGAACGGGAAGAAAACGGCCCTTACGCCGATGTCGCCGCCTTGCGTGACCGTGCCCGACTTTCGCCTGCCCATATTGAACGGCTCGCTTCTGCCGATTGCTTCGGATCGATGAATTTGCCCCGCCGCCAGGCCTTGTGGGATGCCCGCAGCCTGGTGGGCGGGCCTGACCTGCCGCTGTTCAAATATTCCGAAGCGCGTGATGAGGGCGCAGAGCGCGCCCGCACCCATTTGCCGCAGATGCCATTGTCCGAAGAAGTCGTGGCAGATTATCAGACCCAGCGATTGAGCCTGAAAGCGCACCCCATGGCCTTCCTGCGGGCCAGCCTTGCCGAACGCGGCTTTGTGCGCGCCTGTGATCTCAGGAACCGCAAGTTCCGCTCCATGGTGCAAGTGGCTGGCGTGGTGCTGATCCGCCAGCGCCCCGGCAGCGCCAAGGGCGTGTGCTTCATCACGCTGGAGGATGAAACGGGGGTCATCAATCTGGTGGTCTGGCCCGATCTGAAGGAAAGGCAGCGCAAGGTGGTGATGGGTTCACGCCTGATGGAAGTGCGCGGCAGGGTCGAATATGATGACGAGGTGATCCACGTCATCGCTGCCCATATGACTGACGCAACCCCTGAATTGCAGCGACTTTCCGATGATATGCTGGCTGCGCCCGTGGCGCGGGGCGATCATTGCGGCAACCAGCAGGCGACGGCATTTGCCCCGCGGGAAGATATCGATGCCATGCCGGGCGAGAGGGAATGCGGTTACCACCAGGGCCACCCGCGCAATGTCCGCATAATCCCGCGCTCGCGGGATTTCCATTAAACGCACCACAACGCGCAGTGTCTGGTCAGACTGCTTCCATCGCATAACCGGCTGACCGCACGGTGCGGATCGGGTCTTTCGCGCCTTCCAGCTCGATCGCCTTGCGAAGCCTGCGGATATGCACATCCACCGTGCGCAATTCGATATCGCTATCTGTGCCCCACACACCGTCGAGCAGCTGTCCGCGCGAAAATACCCGTCCCGGGCTTTCCATGAAGAATTTAAGCAAGCGGTATTCGGTCGGGCCGAGCTGCAAGGAATGATTGCGACGCTCCACCTTGTGGGCAACAGGATCGAGCCTGATGTCGCCCACTTCCACCACTTCGCCGGCAAGCGCAGGGCGTATCCGCCGCATCACCGCAGACACGCGCGCCAGCAGTTCACGCGGGGAAAAAGGCTTGGTCACATAATCGTCAGCGCCGGTTTCCAGCCCGCGGATGCGATCATCCTCGTTTTCACGGGCTGTCAGCATGATGATGGGGACATGGGCAGTGGCCTTGTCCCGGCGCAACCTGCGGCAGACTTCGATGCCGCTCGTGCCTTCGATCATCCAATCAAGAATGACCAGGTCCGGCACATCTTCAGCAGCCAGTATCAGCGCCTCGTCGCCGTCAGGCGTCGATCGGACGTCATAGCCTTCATTCTGGAACCGGAATTCCAGCAATTCTGCCAGGGAAGGATCATCTTCGACCAGGAGTAGCTTGGCTGCAGGCATCAAAATAACTCGCTATCGTTGTTCGACCCAACCTCGCACGAGTAATGTTACGCCTTCACGACACGATTGTGACCGGAGGAGATCAGGCGTCTTCGTCAGGCGGATAATTGCCGGTAGCGGCAAAATGCACCATTTCAGCAACATTGGTGGCGTGGTCGCCAATCCGTTCGAGGTTACGGGCGACAAACAGGATCTGCGCTGCGCTCGAAATCGTCGCAGGGTTTTCGACCATGTAACTCACAACATTACGGAAAATACTGTTGTAAAAAGCATCAACCTTATCGTCGGTCGCGATAACTTCGCGGGCCAGGACAGGATCGCGTGCGGCATAGGCAGTCAACACGTCGTGGACCATCTCGGCAGCAATATCGCCCATTGCAGGAAGCAGAGTAAGCGGTTCGAAATGCTTGCGGCCTTCGATTTCGCCAACGCGCTTGGCAATGTTCTTCGAATAATCGCCAATGCGTTCAACCACGCCGGCAATTTTCATGGCAGCGATGACTTCGCGCAAATCGTCTGCCATCGGGGCGCGCAGGGCGATGATCCGGACCGACAGCTTGTCGACCTCCGATTCCAGCGCGTCGATCTTCTTGTCGCGCTTGATAACGCCTTCGGCGAGTTCTTCGTCACCTTTGATCATCGATTCAAGCGATTCCTGGATCGACAATTCGGCCAGACCGCCCATTTCGGCGATCAATCCGCGAAGGCGAGTGATGTCCTCGTCAAATGCCTTGACTGTATGTTCAACCATCACCCGTACCGTCCTGTTATGTAATCTTGCGTCCGCTTTTCGAGAGGATTGGTGAATATGTCAGAAGTCCGGCCATATTCCACCATCTTTCCGAGGTGGAAGAATGCAGTGCGTTGGGAAACACGTGCGGCCTGCTGCATGGAATGGGTCACGATGACGATCGCATAACGGCCATTCAATTCGTCGATCAGCTCTTCAATCTTGGCCGTGGCGATTGGGTCAAGGGCAGAACATGGCTCGTCCATCAGGATGACTTCGGGGTCCACCGCAATCGCACGGGCGATGCACAGACGCTGCTGCTGGCCGCCAGAAAGCGCGGTTCCGCTATCGTCGAGCCGGTCCTTCACTTCGGTCCAAAGACCGGCACGGCGCAGCGATTTTTCAACCACTTCGTCAGTTTCGGTCTTGTTGCTGACAAGACCGTGGATTTTCGGGCCGTAAGCGACATTGTCGTAGATCGATTTCGGGAAGGGGTTCGGCTTCTGGAAAACCATGCCGACACGGGCGCGCAGTTGCACCACGTCCATCCTGGAACGATAGATATCTTCGCCGTCCAGCGTGATTTCGCCTTCGACACGCGCCGAAGGGATAGTGTCGTTCATCCTGTTCAGCGTGCGCAGGAAGGTCGATTTGCCGCAACCGGACGGGCCGATGAAGGCCGTCACATATTTCGTCGGAATATCGATCGAGACATCGTCGATCGCTTTCTTGTCCCCGTAAAAAACAGAGACATCCCGCGCGCTCATCTTTGCGTCGGTATCTTCCAGGTTTGGATGGACTACAGTCACCACTTTTTCTCGAAACGGTTGCGCAGATAGATGGCGAGGCCATTCATCAGCAGGAGGAATATCAATAGCACAATAATCGCGGCAGATGTGCGTTCGACAAAGCCCCGGTCAATTTCATCGGACCAGAGGAAAATCTGCACCGGCAAAACCGTCGCGGGCGAAGTGAAATCCTGCGGCGGGGTCGCGACAAATGCGCGCATCCCGATCATGAGCAGCGGGGCGGTTTCGCCAAGTGCGCGGGCCATACCGATGATAGTGCCGGTAAGAATGCCGGGCAGGGCGAGTGGCAGCACATGGTGGAACACCACCTGCACCGGCGATGCGCCAACGGCCAGGGCACCGTCACGGATGGACGGGGGCACGGCCTTGATCGCATTGCGGCCCGAAATGACGATGACGGGCATGGTCATCAGAGCCAGCGTCATACCGCCGATCAGCGGCGCAGAACGCATATTCGGGAAAATCCACAGGAACACCGCAAGGCCGAGCAGACCGAAAATGATGGATGGAACAGCTGCAAGATTATTGATCGAAACCTCGATCAGGTCCGTCCATCGGTTCTTCGGCGCATATTCTTCCAGGTAGAGCGCGGCCATCACACCGATTGGGAAGGCCATCAACAACGTGACGATCATCGTCAGCATGGACCCTTTGAGCGCGCCCCAGATGCCGACCTGCTGTGGGTCGGTCGCGTCAGCGCGTTCGAGGAAGCCGAGATCCAGCTTGGTTTCAAGCTTGCCTTCATCGGACAGCGTCTTGGCCAACGCGCGCATTTCCGGCGCGCCTTCTCCGTTGAGACCGGCGGCAAGCTTCGGGCTTGCAGGCAGTGAGAAAGTGACGGTTTCGCGCAGGATGGTAGGGTCTGCGATGATACCGTCTGCAACAAGCCGCCATGCGCTGGCGCTTATCTGTGCAGCGCCTTCGCTGCCGAGTTGTTGTTCGGCATAGAAATCAACGATGGAAGGCAGGCCCTGCGCTTCGAGGGTTTGAGCCGCATCAGGCTGTGCCAGCAAGGCAGGGTCACCTGACAGGCCAGCCTGGGTGAAATCGATCGGCACATCCATTTCTGCACGCTGGAAACCGCCGATGCCATTGAAGCCCATGGTCACCAGCAGGAATGCAAGCACACCCACTGAAAACAGGATTGCACCAAGGCCGGCCATCTTGAACCGGCGCTCAGCCGCATAGCGTTTCTTCAGGCGCGCTTCGAACTCTGCCGTTCGCGTGGGGGCGAGGCGATCACTCATAAGCTTCGCGGAACCTTTTAACTACGCGCAGGGCGATGAAGTTCAGCCCCAGTGTGACCATGAACAGCACAAAGCCTAGCGCAAATGCGCTGAGTGTGGCTGGATGGTCAAAGCTGCCTTCGCCAGTCAGCATGGCGACAATCTGGAAGGTGACGGTCGTCATCGCCTCAAGCGGGTTGCCGGTCAGATTGGCAGCTGCGCCGGCCGCCATCACGACGATCATCGTTTCACCGATTGCGCGGCTGACTGCCAGCATCACGCCTGCGACAATGCCGGGAAGTGCAGCAGGCACGAGAACCTTGCGGATGGTTTCAGATGTGGTTGCACCCATGGCGAGGCTGCCATCACGCATTGCCTGCGGGACTGCAGCAATGGAATCGTCGGCCATGGATGATACGAAAGGAATGATCATCACGCCCATGACGAGACCCGCTGCGAGCGCGCTTTCGCTCGATGCATTGGAAATACCGACAGCAAAGGCAGCATCGCGAATGGCCGGTGCCACGGTCAGCGCTGCGAAATATCCATAGACCACCGTGGGTACGCCAGCGAGAACCTCGAGCGCGGGCTTGATCCATTTGCGCAAGGTAGGGTTGGCGTATTGGGTGAGATAGATCGCGCTCATCAGGCCAAGCGGAATTGCGACGATCATCGCAATAATTGCGCCGATGTAGATAGTGCCCCAGAACAGCGGAATGGCGCCATAGCGCGAACCGTCGGGGCTGTCGGGGTTGCTCATCGGGTCAGGGCCCCAATGGGTGCCAAACATGAAATCCAGCGGGCTGACCATGCCGAAGAAGCGGAATGTTTCGAAAACCAGGCTGACAACAATGCCGAGCGTAGTCAGAATTGCCACCAGCGATGCCAGCAGCAGGATTGTCATCACTGCCTTTTCAACCCGCGTGCGTGCGGTGAAATCAGGCTTTATGCGCAGGAATGACCATGCGCCTGCGAGGAAGGCAATGACCAGAGTGGCAAGCACACCAATGACATTATAGCGCGCCATTGCTGCGCGGTATGGTTCAACCAGCCCGTTCGCCGCTTCGTTGAAGACAGCCTTTGCACTGCCCGAGGCGACAGAGCGTGCTTCGCTGAGAATAGCATCGCGCTGGAAACCGAACGCAGGAAGGTCGGCAGCAGCAGGCGAAGACAGAACCGACTGGGAAATCAGTTGCGGCGCAATGACCGACCAAAGCCCCACGAAGACAAGCACCGGGACGACAATCCAAAGTGCCACATACCATGCGTGATATACGGGCAGGGCGGCGATGCGCCCTGTCGAACTGTCACGCCGGAAAGTCCAGGCGCGCGCACGCGCCGCCAGCCACCCGGCTAGGCCAAGGCCCAGGGCCAGGACAAGCAGAATGGCTGGGGACATGCGTTTCTATACCTTACTTCAATTCAGCGCCGGTGATCGTCTTGAATTCCGTTGCTGCTGCCAGGTTGGCTGCAAGCACGTCATCAGGCGATGCGACGAGGCCGATTTTGGCCAGCGGGCCGTCTTTCGACCAGCTCTTGGTCCATTCAGCCAGAAATTCCTTGAGGCCGGGAATGGCGTCGAGATGCGCTTTCTTCACATAGACGTAAAGCGGGCGCGCACCGGGGTAAGCGAAGGTCGAGATGTTGGCATAGGTTGGGTCAACGCCGTTCATCGGCAGGCCCTGAACCTTGTCAGCATTTTCTTCGAGGTAGGAATAGCCGAAGACGCCGACAGCCTTCTTGTTGCTTTCAATCTTCTGGACGATGAGATTGTCCTGCTCGCCCTGATCGACATAGGCGCCGTCCGAACGGACTTCCGTGCACAGCTGGTCATAGCGGTCTTCGTCGCTGTCCTTCAGCGCCTTCATGTCCGCATTGGTCTTGCAGCCAGCTTCCAGAACCAGTTCCTTCAGCGCATCGCGTGTGCCGGACGTGGATGGCGGGCCGTAAACAAGGATTGGTTCCTTGGGCAGCGAAGGATCGACATCGGACCACAGCTTGGCAGTCTGGTCCTTGCCATATGGCTTGGCAGCCAGGGCTTCATAAACGATCTGCGGGGTCAGGTTCATCGTGATTCCGCCCTGCGAAGATGCAAAGGCGATACCGTCGAGACCGACCTGCAGTTCGATGATGTCCTTCACGCCATTGGCCTGGCAGGTGTCGAATTCGGATTTCTTCATGCGGCGCGAAGCATTGGCCATGTCAGGCGTGTTGGCGCCAACACCGGCGCAGAACAGCTTCATGCCGCCGCCGGTTCCGGTCGATTCGATAATCGGCGAAGTCATGCCGGGGTTGGACTGGGTGAAAGTTTCGGCCACTTTCTTGGCAAATGGATAGACTGTCGACGAGCCGACGGCGCGAATCGATTCGCGCGTGGTGTCGCTGTTTCCGCCGCAAGCGGCGAGCAAAGCCGTCGCTGCAAGAGCGGGCAGGGCAAGAAAAGCTTTGTTCTTCATGATACGATCCTGTCGTTACGACGCCGCCGGTAGACGACTGTCTGGTCGCCGGATGTTGAAGTTATGTGACAGGCTCATGACAATTAAATGGACTCTTGTGCAACCCTTGGGATGCGAACAGTGATCGTGGTGCCCTGACCGACCTCGCTCGCGATGTCGAGGCGTCCGCGGTGGCGTTCCACAATATGCTTCACGATCGCAAGGCCCAGACCAGTGCCGCCCGATGCCCTGCTGCGCCCGGGATCCGTGCGGTAAAACCGTCGGGTAAGGTGGGGCAAATGCTCTGCCGGAATGCCTTCGCCACAGTCCGAAACAGCTATCCTTGCATTGCCGTCAGGCGTTTCTGAAAGCGACACGGAAACATTTTCGTCGGGGCTGCCATATTTCAGCGCATTATCCACCAGATTGCGGACAAGTTGTTCCAATTGCCGTGGATCGCCGAGAACCGTGACGGATTGCGGGCAATCGAAATCGATTCGCGCCAGCCTTTCGGCGCCTGCCGCGTCACGGGCTGAAGTTTCCACCAGCGGTTTCAGATCGACCCGTTCGCCGGGTTCATCATGCTTTTCAGCTTCGACCCGCGAAAGGGACATGAGGTCGCTCACAAGGCCCTGCAGCCGGTTCGCTTCGTTGAGAATGGTGCTGAGAAATCTTTTCTGTGTTTCAGGCGGGACTTTCTCGTCTTCACGCAACGTTTCGACATAACCGATGATGGATGCCAGCGGCGTGCGCAATTCGTGGCTGGCATTGGCAACGAAATCTGTGTGTGCGCGGCTGATCTGAGCTTCGGCAGTGCGGTCTATCAGTTCAATAATCGCGAAACGCTGGTCGATTTCCTGCCGGTTCATCCGCCAGATGTCCTTGCGGCGGGCCAGCCCGTGAATTGTCGCGCTGCCGGGTCCGTCGCGGTCTAGCAGGGCGATTGCAGCTGGGTGGCGAAATGCAACCCGCACGTCCTGCCCTACAATATGTCCGCCCAGCACTTCGCGGGCGGCCTTGTTGGCAATGGTGACGCGGTTGCGGTCGGTCATCAGCAGCGGGGTGGCCGAATGTTCGATCAGCTCGCCAATGGTCGCTTCGGTGAATGGTCCCTTTGCCTGCACCGCGATGGGGGCAGGAGGGGCAGCCGTCACCAGATAGAGCGAGCCTGACCAGACAAGGAAGATAGCCAGCAGCAACCACAGGTTGGTTCCGGCAAGACCAGCGACGAAACAGGCTGCCGCCGCAAGAGCGATGCCTGGCCATGGGAAAGTGCGCCCTTGCTGCATGGCCACGACGCCTAGCGGCATCGAAGCGGCATCGCCAGCATCAATTGCATTGATTTGCATGAAGGATTTGGGAGCCTTTGCCGTACCTGCCGGCTGCCATCAACGATGGCGTTTTTACGGACAACCGAGTGTCCGCGAATCAAAACGCCATCGATGGTGACCCCTACGGGAATCGAACCCGTGTTTCAGCCGTGAAAGGGCCGCGTCCTAACCGCTAGACGAAGGGGCCATCTCGATGGCGTGGCGGCGCAATTAGGCAGGCTTGGCTTGCACGTCAAGGAGCCATTTCACTGAAATGCAACTTATCTGCCTAATCCGCCCATGCCGCATCTTCCAAATGCAGCTCTGCCTGTGGCTTTGCAGCCCAGTCATCCACCTTTGCGCGCCCGGCCAGCCACAATGCCCTGCCGCGTGCGCCGTGCAATAATGCCTGACCCATTTCGGTTTCAGCCGCACGGAAAGCAATTGCCTTGAAAGATTTTCCGTCATTCCCGCTGGCAATCAGCCGGACGTGATCGGTGCCGACAATATCTGCCTTTACCAACCTGACCGGCCCCACGGCCACCCGTGGGCCGGGCCAGCCCACACCGAATGGACCGGCGCTGTCCATTGATTCGATCAACGAAGGCGTCAGCCCGCCCGGCGCCAGCGCAAGGTCCAGCTGGATGGATTGCTGCGCCATGGCCTGCGCCACCGCATTGCCGAGGCGTGCATCCAGCCAGTCTGACAGCGGCCCGACCTTGTCTTCGTCTATCGTTAGCCCCGCTGCCATTGCATGGCCGCCGCCTGCCACCAGCAAATCCATTTCGCGCGCGGCAATAATTGCCGCGCCAAGATCGATGCCGGAAATTGACCTGCCGGAGCCTTTGCCTTGCCCCGTTTCATCATCCAGCGCGATTACCAGGGTTGGCTTGCCGGTCTTTTCCTTGATTCGGCCCGCCACAATACCGATCACGCCGGGATGCCAGCCCCTGCCGGCCACCACGACGACAGATCGGTTGTGCTGACCCGCAAGCTGGGCCTCGGCGGCCTCCTGCACGGCTGCCTCGATAGCGCGGCGTTCTTCATTGAGAGCGGAAAGCTGCGCGGCGATCTGCGCGGCTTCGTCTGCGTCTTCTGTCGTCAGCAAGCGTACGCCGAGGGTCGATTCGCCAACACGTCCGCCAGCGTTGATCCGTGGCCCCAGGGCAAAGCCTAGGTCGCTACACACAGGCGCGCGCTTCAGCCTGCTGGCATCTATCAATGCCGACATTCCGATATTGTCGCGGCGGGACATCACTTTCAGGCCTTGCGCGACAAAAGCACGGTTTAGGCCATGGAGGGCTGCCACATCGGCCACGGTGCCCAGCGCCACAAGGTCGAGTAACGAAAAAAGGTCCGGTTCCTTGCGATCTTCAAAATAACCCCGGCCACGCAAAGTGCGAACAATGGCAATCGCCAGCACAAATGCCACGCCGACTGCCGCCAGATGCCCATGCGCGGCGCCCACATCGCTTTCATCCAGCCTGTTGGGGTTCACCATGGCCGCAGCCTTGGGCAGTTCCGCCGAACATTTGTGATGGTCCACCACGATCACATCCACACCCGCATCATGGGCCTGTGCCAATGCATCATGCGCCATCGCGCCGCAATCTACCGTGACGATAAGGCTGGAGCCTTCCTCGGCCAGCTTGACCAGCGCCTCACCGCTGGGGCCATAGCCTTCAAGCAGGCGGTCCGGGATATAATAGCGGGCTTCATGCCCCAGCATTCGCAGAAGGCGGATGAGCAAGGCGGCACTGGTCGCGCCGTCCACGTCGTAATCGCCGTATATAACGGTGGATTCGCCCCCCAGCACGGCCTGGGCTATCCGTTCTGCCGCTGCGTCCATGTCGCGAAATTCTGACGGGTCGGGCAGGAAGCCGCGAAGGGTGGGGACCCTCTGGTTTTCCAGGTCATCGCTGCGAACGCCGCGTGAAAGCAGCAGCTGGGTTACAATATCGTTTTCCAGCGCGGTCACATTGCTGCGCACATCCATATTGCCGCCGCGCCAATGCCATGCCTTGCCCGAAAGCGAAGCGGTTACGCCAAATACGGGTGTCTGGGTGCGGGAAGTCATTGCAATGGCTTATAGGAACCAAGCCGCGCCGCAAAGAGGGCCGATTGACAATCCACGCCGCAGCGCGACACATACCTTATGCCTGTTGAAGAATCCTCATTGTCCGGCCGCCTGCTGATTGCATGGCACAGCAGGACAGGGGCGAGCGAGGCAATGGCGACCGCGGCGGCATCTGGTGCAGGAGACAGCGCCTTGTTGGTCCGTGCCGAGGCTGTCGAACCAGATCATCTGCTCGGCTGCTGGGCATATCTGTTCGTCTGCCCGGAAAACCTCGCAAGCATGAGCGGCCTCATGAAAGAGATGTTCGACCGCTGTTATTACCCTGTCCTCGGCCAGATTGAAGGTCGCGCCTATGCCACTGCGATTGCTGCAGGGTCGGATGGGGAGGGCGCCCAGCGTCAGATTGACCGCATCGCCAAGGGGTGGCGGCTGCGCAGAGTGGCGGAACCGTTGATCGTGAATTGCCATGCGCAGACCGCCGCTGAAATAATGGCGCCCAAGCACCTTAACGATAAGTCATTGAAAGAATGTCACCAACTCGGCGCAGCACTGGGCGAGGGGCTGCGGCTTGGTGTGTTCTAAAATGGTGCATCCGATACGGACGCATCTCCATCTCGGGGACTCGACGTGCGCCGGGTTTCGGGCCAAGTGAAGGCCTGGATTGTTTCTAGGGGACTTTGAAAAATCGACCGCCGTACAGATCTGGATCGGCGTGAACGGTCGCCAGGCATAATCCTGTTCTTCAAGAATGGGCAGCGACCCGACGCCTCTGCAATCCGAGAAGCGATTGCCAACTTGCCCGCTGTGGACATCAGCCACGACCCTGCAGAAGCAGGCGATAAGGGAGGCGATGTGGCGGGCGAAGCGGGCAACCACGCGGACAATTCCTGGCTGGAACTTCTTGCCCACGGAATGACCTTCGATCTGCGCCATCTGGAACCGGGCGTTTCGGCATACGTTCCTCAATTTGAACATTATTTTGATTGCCAGGGGAATATTCTCGATTCCGGAATCGAAGCCGCCTTACTGATGCCAGGGCCACACCTCAGTGGTGGTGAACGGACGTTGCCTGTGGTGCGGGTGATGGCTGGCATGGTGGCATCCCTGTCGACGCGATTGCCTTCCTTGCTCGCCGTGGGTTGGCCGCCAGCACGGGCCATAATCAGCCCGGGTTTTTTCCGCACAACGGTGGAAGCTTGGAATTCCGGTGGGCCGTTCCCCGCACTCGGGCTGACATCATTCAAACGCGCTGATAACGGCAATCTGGAAAGCGTTGGCCTTGCCTATTTTACCGGTCAGGAATTGCAGCTCGATGCTGATTTTGTAACGGATCGGGCGCAGGCGACGCAGCTTGCCATCCGGCTGGTCAACCAGTTGGTGCAGCACGGCACGATGAAGGTTGCAGAAGCGATCATGGCGCCCGATGGTACCCAGTTAAGGCTGGAACCAGCAAGCGATGGCAAAGTCATCCGTGTGTGGCGGGGGTAATGCAGGCTTCTGCCGGTGCTTCACTCGACAATCGCGGGATTGAACGGAGGCGGAAACTACCATTCCGCTCAGTAAACCGCCGTGATGCGTCAGGGTATGACGCAGGTCTGCAAAGGCATCACCTGCTTCCGCGCCAGCTTCTTTCCCAAAAATGCTTTGGGCCGATGTTCGACAATATTGGCCGCGACCGATTGGGTTTTGAGGATTTTCGTCGCAATGGCTTGCTTCTGCCATCCCGGCACGAAGCGGCAATGCGGATCGGCCTGCCGCTTCATCGCGGGCCGCACAGGGATTACAACGCGATGGTGATGGAACGCGTTGGCCAGGTTGAACGGCACTGGTCCCGCGAACGGCTTCGCGCGCCGGAAATTGCGCTGGATGATGTGCTGATGCGGCTTACCCTGCTGCAAAAGGCGCTCCGCCGCCGCCTGCTGGAAACGCAGGGCCGGCGTCTGCGGCTGAACAGCAAGGACCCAATCGGCCACGAGCTCGATTTTACCGAGCTCGATGCCATGGCAGAATTACTCTGGGGCGCGACGGATTCTTAAATCTTCGCCAGAAGTTCTTCTTTTGCAGCGATATATTCGCGTTCCAACCGGTCAACACGGTCTGCCACACTGTCGATATTGTCAACCATGCCGACACCCTGGCCAGAACCCCATATATCCTTCCAGGCCTTTGCTTCACTGTTTCCGCCCGAACCGAAGTTCATCTTGCTGACATCGCCTTCGGGCAGATTGTCAGGATCAAGGCCCGCCCTGACGATGGACCCGCGCAGGTAATTGCCGGAAACGCCGGTGAACAGGCTGCTGTAAACAATGTCTTCAGCCCGGCTCTTGACGATTTCTTCCTTGTAGGCCTGATCCGCATTGGCTTCCTTGGTCGCAATCCAGGGGGACCCGATATAGGCAAAATCAGCGCCCATCGCCTGCGCGGCAAGGATGGAACGGCCATGCGAAATGGAACCGGAAAGCGCAACGAGGCCATCAAACCAGCTGCGGATTTCCTGCATCAGGGCGAATGGTGATTGCACGCCTGCGTGTCCGCCTGCACCGGCAGCAACAGGGATGAGGCCATCTGCGCCCTTTTCAATCGCCTTGTGGGCGAATTTGTCATTGATAACGTCATGCAGCACGATCCCGCCCCAGCTATGGGCGGCATCGAAAACTTCTTCTCGCGCGCCGAGCGAGGTGATCATCATGGGCACCTGCCATTTTCCGCAGACTTCGATATCTTCTTCGAGCCGGTTATTGCTGCGATGAACAATCTGGTTGACGGCATAAGGCGCGGCCGGACGGTCGGGGTTGTCCCTGTTATGCGCGGCCAGTTCTTCGGTAATCTGGTGCAACCATTCGTCCAGCATACCGGACGGGCGCGCATTGAGCGCAGGGAAGCTTCCCACGATGCCTGCCTTGCATTGTGCAATAACCAGTTCCGGCCCTGAAACGATGAACAGGGGGGAGCCGATTACCGGAAGGCGAAGGCGGTCAAATGGTGCGGGAAGCGGCATGCAATGCTCCGTTGCTGAATGAAACTAATCTATGCTTATGCGGCGGAATGCCGCTTGTCGAGGCAGTATTGATGATAGCTGAGGGACGCAGGATCAGAGCCGTTCCAGCACATCCTCGATGCCATATACCCTGGCCGCCGTGCCTGCATATAGCGCGCGCTTATCATCGGCAGACGCGCCCAGCGTGATGCGCTTGAAGGCGTTCCACAGGACGGGATAAGTCGCGCCCCAGCGGTCCACCGGATAGTTACTTTCAAACATGGCACGCTGCGGGCCGAATGCCTCGATGCAGGTTTCAATATAGGGTCGCCACATCGCTGCCAGCGTTTCGGAACCCACTCCCTTTGCCGGGCCATCTTCAGGCATCCCGCAAAATGCCATGGCCAGCCCACCCAGCTTCACTGAGACATTGGGGTTTTCCGCAAGCTTGTGAATGGCTTTGCGCCAGCGCGAAAAGTTTTCGCTCAGCTTGCCCTTGTAGCCCGCAATATTGAGCGGCGTTCCACAATGATCGAGGACAATGGGCTGATCCGGGAACTTGCGCGCAAGGGCAATCACATCGCCAAGCTGCGGTTCGAGCACCCATGCATCGAAAGTAAGCCCGAGCTTGCCAAGATGGGCAAACCCGGCCTGAAACTGGTCGCTCACCATCAGCCCTTCAGGCGCGTGGAATGGCGGGCCAAGCGTCGCAGGGTTTGCATCCCATGCAGCCGAGTGGCGAATGCCGCGAAAGCGGCCATTGCCAGCTGCAATCAACGCTTCCAGCACTGGCACTGCGCCATCGCCCAATGTCATGTCGGCATGGCCGATGATGGCAGCACAGGCACGCAAATCTCCATACAGGCCGCTGGCACTTTGTGCCGCCACACCGTTCACGAATTCAACTTCGCCCACAGGCTTCATATTTTCGCTGGCGCTGGCCCTGTAAAATGCGCCGCATTCCATGAAGCAGGTGCCCACGATATTGTGGCCGCTGGTTACATCGGCATGCAGTTGGTCAAATGTGTAATAAGGCGCGCCTGCAATCGCTTCGATAAAGGGATGCCTCGGTTCTGGAAAAGCCGGCATCAACGGACGCAGATCCCACAAATGGTGGTGCGGGTCGATGATCGGCAGATCGGGTTCCAGAATGGCTTCGCTCATTACGTCCGCTCCTGATTGCGCGCATTCATGCGCTTTGTTCTGTGGGGTGTGAGTTAGGCCGGATTATTGCCAACACGCAAGGCACTGTTCGCGGCACTAAGCACGGCCCTGACGCTGGCAGTGGCGATATCTTCATCGATACCACAACCCCAGATCTTGCGTCCGCCTGCACCTGTGCATTCAAGATAGGCAGCCGCACGGGCGTCCGAACCTTTGGAAAGGGCGTGTTCGGAATAATCCACCACGTCGAGTTCGATCCCGAATGCATCGCGCAATGTCGCCACGACCGACGAAATAAGGCCATTGCCACGTCCGCTTACGCGCTGAGCCTGCCCGGCGACCTCGATCGTGCCGGCAAACATGCGCGTACCATCCGTACCGCGGCTTTCCTCGTAATCCACCAGTTGGAAATGCTTGTCGGTGGTCTGGACGAAATAGGCTTCGCGGAAAGCTTGCCAGATATCTGCGGCATTCAGCTCGCGGCCAAGTTCGTCTGCCATGCGCTGCACATGGGGCGCAAAATCGGCCTGCATTGCCTTGGGCAGTTTGAGTCCCTGATCCTGTTCGAGAACCCAGGCAAACCCACCTTTACCGCTCTGCGAATTCACCCGGATTACCGCTTCGTAATTGCGGCCAAGGTCGGCTGGGTCGATAGGCAAATAGGGCACACGCCACCGTTCATCATTCTGCGTATCGCGCGCGGCAAATCCCTTCTTGATCGCATCCTGATGGCTGCCCGAAAATGCGGTGAACACCAGTTCGCCGCCATAGGGGTGGCGTTCATGCACTGGCAGTTCGTTGCAATATTCGACGGTTTCAATCACGCGGTCGATATCGGAAAAATCTAGCCCCGGATCGATACCCTGCGTGTACATGTTGAGTGCCACAGTCACGAGGCAGCAATTGCCGGTGCGTTCCCCGTTGCCGAACAGACAGCCTTCGACACGGTCCGCGCCAGCCATCAAGCCCAGTTCCGCCGCAGCCACGCCTGTGCCGCGATCATTATGGGTGTGCAGACTGATAATCGCCGCATCGCGATTGGGCAGGTTGCGGCAGAAATATTCGATCTGGTCGGCGTAGATATTGGGCGTGGCGGCCTCAACTGTTGCCGGAAGGTTGAGAATGATGGGGCGTTCAGTCGTTGGTTGCAGAACGTCCATCACTGCTTCGCAAACCTCGATGCTGAAATCGAGTTCAGCGGTCGAGAAAGTCTCGGGGCTGTATTGGAAATGCCAGTCTGTCGCAGGCCGGGCGGCGGCTTCGTCGCGCATGATCCTGGCACCATCTACGGCTATCTGGCGAACTTCCTGCTTGCTCATGCGGAAGACGATGTCGCGCCATGCCGGGCTGACCGCATTATACATGTGAACAACAGCGGCATGGACCCCGTCGAGACTGTCGAATGATGTCTTGATGAGATCAGCACGAGACTGGGTGAGAACCTGGACGAACACATCCTCTGGTATCGTGCCAGAATCTACCAGGCCGCGAATGAAGTCGAATTCCGTCGCGCCTGCGCTTGGAAAGCCTACTTCGATTTCCTTCACCCCGATTTCGACGAGCAGATCGAAAAAACGGCGCTTCTTGGCCGAATCCATCGGGTCGACAATGGCTTGGTTGCCATCGCGCAAGTCTGTTGAAAGCCAGCGGGGCGGGGCGGTGATGGTGCGGGATGGCCACTGCCGGTCAGCAATGTTGACCTGCGGGAAAGGGCTGTATTTGCGCGAGGGGTCGCGGAGCATTGTCATGTCTGAAAAATCTCGGTTCTAAAACGAAGTGTGTGCTGCGGTCAGATGGTCCCTTGGGCGCTTGCAGCGCACCTTGTCAGGCCACGCCGCAGGTCACGCCCAAGGGCGTGTAAGTCGCAGGATTAGGCCAAGACGAGCGTTCATGGCGTTTCTATGCGCATTGATGAGGGCGCTGTCCACCCGGTTTCAGCAACTTTATGACCAAATACCTCCAGCCATTGTAACTTGTCGCAGTTGCGTAGCGTATATGAAGCGCATAGCGTGCGCAGATGAACGATACGATCCGGCCATTCACCCTCGAGATTCCGCAAACCGAACTGGAGCGGCTTTATAACAAGATAGATGCGGCCCGCTGGCCAGAAGAACAACCGGTGGATGACTGGTCGCAGGGAACCCCGCTTGAGGAATTGCGCAAGCTCGTCGACTATTGGCGGAACGGCTATGACTGGCGTTCGTGCGAGGCATATCTTAATTCACTGGGCCAGTTTGTTACCGAAATAGACGGACTGGACATTCATTTCCTGCATGTCAGATCACCGCATGAAAATGCCTTGCCCATTGTCCTCACTCACGGCTGGCCTGGGTCTGTCGTGGAATTTCTCGGCGTAATCGAACGTCTGACGCAGCCTGAAAAATACGGCGGCAATGCTGAAGATGCGTTCCACGTCATCGCCCCTTCACTGCCCGGCTTCGGTTTTTCTGGCAAACCGGCAGAAACCGGCTGGGGCATAGAAAAGATTGCGGCGGCATGGGCCACGCTCGTCTCGCGCCTCGGATATGATCATTGGGTTGCGCAGGGCGGAGACTGGGGTTCTGCTGTAACGGCGGAAATTGGCAGGCAGGCACCAGAAGGATGCAGGGCGATCCACGTCAACATGGTATCCGTTCGGCCTGTGCCGGAAGATTTTGAAAGTGACGATCCAGACATGAAAAAGGCCCTCGCAGGTCTTAAATTCTATGCCGATTGGGATTCAGGATATTCCAAGCAACAATCCACTCGCCCGCAAACCGTGGGCTATGGCCTGGTGGATTCTCCTGTCGGCCTCGCTGGCTGGATTTACGAGAAGATGTATGCGTGGACGGACAATGACGGATCGCCGCTCGATGCGCTTCGTATGGACGCAATTCTCGACAATCTGATGCTGTACTGGCTGCCCGCAACGGGTGCATCGGCTGCACGGCTTTACTGGGAAAGCTTCGGCAGGTTCGCAGGCGATCCGGTAAAACTGCCGGGCGGCGCAAGCGGATTTCCGGGCGAGATCATGCCCGCACCGCGCGCATGGGCAGAACGGCTGATACCCAACCTGATTTACTGGAACACGCTGGACAAGGGTGGGCATTTTGCGGCGTGGGAACAGCCAGAAGCCTTCACTGCCGAGATCAGGGCCTGTTTTGCAAAGGTGCGTTAGCCGCAGCGAAGGTCGCGGATGATGCCGCCAGCATCAAGCATGACGTTCAGCCTTTTTTCGCGGTAAGACGCATCGATAACTCCGCCGTAGGGCACAACCCGCATAGAGCCGTCAGCAGGCACAATCTGGCCAATTGCTTCGCGTAGCTGCGCGCTATCTGCCTGCCCCAGATATTGGCCGCCCTTGTTTGCGCCGCAAGATGATGCAGCAGGGTCGGTCTGGGTTCCAGCTTCTGGTGGACCGGCGGCAGCACCGGGCTGGGCTGCTGCGATTTTCGGTGCATATTGCTGACCATCTGCGGCTTGCGCAGTGCCGCCAGCTGCTGGCGCGCCATTTACGCGCGCTGCAAAATCATCGGCTGATTCAGCATTTTGCCCGGCATCGCTACAGGCCGAAAGTGTGAGAAACAGGCCAAAGGCGGCCATTTTGCTGAATGTCGTCACCGTATCATCCTCTGTTGGATGACCGCCTCATGACCCTGTTTCATTTCAGATTGGCGACAATCAATTCTTCTCTTTGTCGACCAATTGGTTCTTGGCGATCCATGGCATCATGGCGCGCAGTTTACTGCCCACCTGCTCGATCGGATGGGCCGCGGCTGCCTTGCGGCTTGCCTTCAGTTCTGGCTGACCGGCGCGGTTGTCGAGCACGAAGTCCTTTACGAAGCGGCCGGCCTGGATATCTTCCAGAACGCGCTTCATTTCCGCCTTCGTTTCGGCCGTGATGATGCGCGGACCGGTCTTGATATCGCCATATTCAGCGGTGTTGCTGATGGAATAGCGCATATTGGCAATACCGCCTTCATACAGCAGGTCGACGATCAGCTTTGTCTCGTGGAGGCATTCGAAATAGGCCATTTCAGGTGCATAGCCTGCTTCAACCAGCGTTTCGAAACCAGCCTGAATGAGGTGGGTGATGCCGCCGCACAGAACTGCCTGTTCGCCGAACAGGTCGGTTTCGCATTCTTCGCGGAAGGTGGTTTCGATTATACCGCTGCGGCCGCCCCCAACTGCCGAGGCATAGGAGAGGGCCAGCGCATTGGCGAAACCATTGCCGCTGCTGCCTTCTGCTTCCTGCGCAACTGCGAACAGGCACGGCACGCCGCCACCCTTCACATATTCGCTACGGACGGTGTGGCCGGGGCCTTTTGGCGCCACCATGAACACGTCGAGATCGGGGCGCGCCTCGATCAGGCCGAAATGCACGTTGAGACCGTGGGCAAATGCCAATGCCGCGCCGGGCTTCATATTGTCGTGCAGGTCCTTGTTGTAAATTTCCGCCTGATGCTCGTCAGGGGCGAGGACCATGATCACATCTGCCCATTTCGCCGCATCTGCGTTGGACATCACCTTGAAGCCTGCTGCTTCTGCCTTCTTTGCAGTGGCCGAACCTTCGCGCAGGGCGATTGCGATTTCGGTTACACCGGAATCGCGCAGGTTCTGTGCATGGGCGTGGCCCTGGCTACCATAACCGACCACGGCAATTTTCTTGCCCTTGATCAGGCTCTGGTCGGCATCGGCGTCGTAAAAAACTTTCATGGGAGGTCCTCAAATGCCATTGTCTGGCGGGTTTCTGGGTGAATTTCTCGTTAGTATTGAATGATCTGGATCAGGTGCCTTCTGCACCGCGCATCATGCCGGCAATGCCAGTGCGGCCCACTTCCACCAGGCCAAGTTCGCGCATCAAGGCGATGAAGCTGTCGATCTTGTCCGGCGCGCCGGTCAATTCAAAAATGAAGCTGGATGTCGTGGTGTCCACCACCTGTGCACGGAACACGTCAGCCAGGCGCAATGCCTCGACCCGGTGTTCGCCGGTGCCGGCAACCTTGATGAGCGCCAGTTCGCGTTCGACATGGGCGCCTGTTTCGGTGAGATCGACGACCTTGTGAACCGAAACAAGCCGTTCAAGCTGCGCGCGGATCTGGTCGATCACTTCAGGCGGGCCCTGCGTCACGATGGTGATGCGGCTGACAGCGTGATTTTCCGAAATATCGGCCACGGTCAGGCTGTCGATATTATAGCCGCGTGCCGTGAACATGCCGGCAATGCGCGCAAGAATGCCCGCTTCATTATCGACGGTCACTGCCAGCACATGGCGTTCCGCTTCGGCTCTGTGAATTTTCATCGGTCGGTCCCTATCACACCAGCGCCTTGGCTTCGTCATCCATCGTGCCGCTGGCCTGATCGCCATACATCAGCATGTCGGTATGCGCAGAGCCACTGGGGATCATCGGATAGCAATTGGCATCCTTAGAAACCTGGCAATCGACAATGACCGGCCCTTCATGCGCCAGCATGGCGGCGATACCCGCGTCTAGCTGGCCCTCATCCTCGATCCGGATACCCTTCCATCCATATGCCTCGGCCAGCGCGACGAAATCGGGCAGGCTGTCGGAATAACTGTTGGAATAGCGGCTCTCATAGGTCAGTTCCTGCCATTGGCGGACCATGCCCATATATTCATTATTGAGGATGAATATCTTCACCGGCAGGCGATATTGGCTGGCCGTGCCCAATTCCTGGATGTTCATCTGGATGGATGCTTCGCCAGCGATATCGATTACCAGGCTATCAGGATTGCCCAGCTGTGCGCCGATGGCGGCAGGCAGGCCATATCCCATGGTGCCGAGACCGCCGCTGGTCAGCCACTTGTTTGGACCAAAGAAGTGGAAATATTGCGCCGCCCACATCTGGTGCTGGCCGACTTCGGTAGTGATGATCGGGTCATGCTCCCGAGTAAGGGCGAAAAGGCGCTCGACCGCTTTTTGCGGCATGATTGCGCTCTTGCTTTCAGGGTAGGCGAGGCATTCGCGTGCACGCCATCCGGCAATCCGCGCCTTCCATTCGGCAAGATCGCGCGCCTTGCGGGTGCCCCATGCATCCACCAGCTGTTCCAGAACAGTGGCGCAGTCGCCTACAATGCCCAGATCAACCGGCACGATCTTGTTGATCGACGCGCGATCGATATCGATGTGGATCTTGGTGGAATCGGGCGAGAATGCATCCAGCTTGCCGGTAACACGGTCATCGAACCGAGCACCGATGCAGATCATAAGGTCGCAGCGGTTCATGGTCATGTTGGCTTCGTAAGTTCCGTGCATGCCCAACATACCGAGCCAGTCCGGGTGGTCGGCAGGAAAAGCGCCAAGCCCCATCAGCGTGGAAGTGACAGGTGCGCCGGTCATATCCTGCAACTGGCGCAGCAATTGGCTGGCGCGCGGTCCAGCATTGATGATGCCGCCGCCGGTATAGAAAACGGGGCATTCCGCCTTTTCCATCAGGTCGACAGCAGCGGAAATCAGATCCGGCTCTGCCTCTGTCTGCGGCTGATAACGTGCAGAGGCGAGCACCTTTGACGCGCCTTCGCTGCCGTTATCGTCAAATTCAGCCTGCGCAATCTGCACATCCTTGGGAATGTCGATCAGGACAGGGCCGGGGCGGCCGGTGGTGGCAATGCGGAATGCTTCGGCAATGGTCGCGGCAAGGTCCGCAGGGTCTTTCACCAGATAATTATGTTTCGTGCAGTGGCGGGTGATGCCGATGGTGTCGGCTTCCTGAAACGCATCGGTGCCGATCAGCGCGGTGGGAACCTGCCCGGTGATGATGACAAGGGGGATCGAATCAAGAAAAGCATCGGCAATGCCGGTGACCGCATTGGTCGCACCCGGGCCGGAGGTAACCAGAACAACACCTGGTTTGCCCGTGGAACGGGCATAGCCTTCAGCGGCATGGGCAGCGCCGGCTTCATGACGCACCAGAATATGGCGGATGCGCTGGTCAGCGAAGAGTTCGTCGTAAATCGGCAGCACAGCGCCGCCGGGATAGCCGAAGATGAATTCGACACCCTGCTGGACCAGGCTTTCCACCAGGATTGCGGCACCACTGCGTTCGCCGTTGCTATTCGGGCCCGATGTGGGGCTGGACATGATCTTCTCCAAAGAATGTGGCCCGAAGCAGGGGTATGCCTCGGACCATCAGGACGCAGCCTCTAGGAAAACAAAAGTAGCGTGTCAACCGCATTCATTGAAATAATCCTGCAAATATTACCTCAATTGAATCATTTTGTAACATTAGTGTCGGCCAATCATCGGGGGTCTGGTTACGAAACCACGTATATTGGCGCTTGGAATATTGGCGCGTGGCAAGCTGTCCTGCGGCAATCATTTCCTCGCGGCTCATGTCACCACCAAACCAGGCCGCTATTTCTCGAACGCCAATGGCGCGCATGACGGGCAAAGCGGGGTCGAGATTGCGAGCGGCGAGGCGAGTAACTTCCTCCACCGCGCCTTCTTCCAGCATTTTGACAAAGCGGCGGTCGCAGCGATCGTAAAGAAGTTCCCGATCGGGCAGCAGGACCAGCGGATGAAGTGCGATGGTATCGCCAATGCCGCCTTCAAGGTGCTGTTGCCAGTGGCGCAGCGGCTTGCCGGTCGACCGGACCACCTCGAGAGCGCGCGCCGTGCGGCTGTTGTCGGCAGGTGCAAGTCTGCTGGCCGCTTCCGGGTCCTCCACCATCAGCGCCGCGCGCGCTTCGGACTGGGGCAGGGCGCGCACGATGGCGCGAATTTCTGCGTCGATTTGTGGGACGGGTGCGATGCCATCGAGCAATGTACGCATATAGAGGCCGGTTCCGCCGACCAGAATGGGGACGGCACCTTCTGCATGAAGATCGGCAATCTCGACCTTGGCCGCATCGGCCCAAGTGCCTGCCGAACAGGGTGTCGCGCCATCCCATGTGCCGAACAGGCGGTGATCCACGCCGCGCATTTCTTCTTCGCTTGGCCGCGCGCTCAAGATTTGCAGGTCGGCATAGACCTGTGCGCTGTCGGCATTGATTATGGCAGCTTTCTGCCCATCTGCCTCCAATGCAAGTGCCAGGCGAACGGCAAGATCACTCTTGCCGCTCGCGGTTGGCCCTGCAATGAGCGCCACCGGTGGTTTTTCGGCCATAGTTTTTGGAGAATTCAATTTGCTCATCGCTCGACTGATAGCAGACCCGGCCGCGCTTGAAACGCAGCTAGATGCTGCAATCGCAGCGTTGGAAGCAGCCGATATGCGCGTGGCAATGGCCCGCATGGTCGATTATTGCGGCGACTTGCTGGAAATCGGACTGCCTGACGGCAATCCTGCAGCATTCCGAAGAATTCTCGACACGCATTTTTCCCCGTCTGACGTCGTGGTTGCCAAAGGTGAATTGCGCGTACCCCATGTCTTTGTGTCGGACATGGATTCAACCATGATCGAACAGGAATGCATCGACGAACTGGCGGATTTTGCCGGATTGAAGGCGCAGGTCTCCGAAATAACCGAGCGGGCAATGCGCGGCGAACTCGACTTTGCAACCGCCCTCACGGAACGGGTGAAGCTGCTCGAAGGGCTGGATGAAGGCACAATCCGCCAATGTCTTGATGATCGTATCACGGCTGTGGAAGGCGCGAGAACACTTGTCGCTACGCTCAAGTCCCGCGGATGCCGCACGGTCATGGTGACCGGCGGCTTCCACCACTTTGCCGATCCCGTCGCTGAAATGCTCGGCTTTGAACATGTGGTCGCGAACCGGCTTGCAGTGGCAGATGGCAAGCTGTCCGGCTCCCTCATCGGACCAATCACGGACAGCTTGGTAAAAAAGAATGTTCTGTGCGACGAAATGGCGGCACTCGGCGATACTGCAGTCAGCCTCGCCACGGGTGATGGGGCGAATGATATCCCCATGCTCCAGGCGGCATCATATGGCCTTGCTTACCGTGCGAAGCCCAAGGCGCGTGATGCCGCTGACGGCTGGATAGACCGCGGCAACCTGACTTCGATACTTTCGCTGCTGGGTATTCCCGAAAGCGAATGGGTCGCAGCCTGAGGCCACGCAGTAACGCATATTGTAATTTGCCGCCTGTTCAGCTTATATTGACATTCTTGTCAGTAAGGGACGGGCATGAACGCTTCTACTTCCATGATCGCTGCCGATACTTCCGTATCGTCTGAAACCGCCGCTGACGGGACGGTTTTCCTTCATCCTGATCGCGTGCCACTGCGGACCCGGCCACTCAAGGCATTGGGGCACTGGAACGAATTGATGAAGAACAAGGAAAATACCGAAGAGGTGTTCCACATCTTCGAATGTTTTCCCTCGGGCAATTTCCTGCCCCGCGCCCGCGCCTTTACCTTGAGCGATAGTGGACAGGCGATTCGGGCCAGCGAACCCTATCTGCCGAACATTCTCGACGATCACGATGCGCTGCGCCGGATGCCGGAAGGCAGCGTGGCCCACGCCTATGTCGAATTCATGGAACGCGAAGGCCTATCGGCTGCTGGCCTGGTGGCAGAACATGACCGGTTTCGCGGCGACCGTCCGCATTATGATGATCTGGTTGAATGGTTCGCCAATCGTCAGCGCGATACGCACGATCTGCTGCACGTCCTTACCGGATATGGCCGCGATGCGTTGGGCGAACAATGCGTGCTTGCCTTTACCTACAGCCAGAGCCCGAGCTTTGCGCATCTTTTCATTGCCTACGCTGGTGGCCTGAATATCAAGAAGCAGGTCAAGACCAGCGCGCCTGTGTTCAAAGCCGTTCGCGAGGCGCAGCGCCTTGGCAAAGCTTGCCCGCGCGTCGTGGAAATGTCGATTGTCGAACTGTTGGCCATGCCGCTTGATGAAGCGCGCAAGCAGCTCAACATCGGCACCCCTGTCTATTATGCCCGGGCACACAAGGTCTGGCAGGGTGAGAGCATTGATCCTTATGATCTGCTGGGACAGATGGACAAAGCCGCCTGAACCAACACTATTGCGCTGCTATAGCCAGCTTGAAATCTGGCTCAGTGGCTTCTTGCGCAAAGCGTGTTCAGGGACAGTGGCATCGGGCGAAGGATGGCCCACCACCACGATCATCAGCGGCTTTTCTTCTGCCGGACGGCCGCAAATATCCCGTAGGAAATTCATCGGTGAAGGCGTGTGGGTCAGCGTTGCCAGACCTGCTGAATGCAAAGTTGAAATGAGCATACCGCACGCGATGCCAACGCTTTCGTTGACGTAGTAGTTCTGCGTTTTACCGTCTTCCTCGATCCCGCCCTTACGCTGGGCGAAGCAGACGATCAGCCACGGCGCCGTGTCGAGGAATCCTTTGTGCGCGTCCGTGCCGATAGGGTCCAGCGCGGCGAGCCATTCATCAGGGGCCTTTGGCTTGTCCCCATCTTCCCCGTAGAAACGCTTTTCTTCAGCCTCTGCGGCTTCGCGGATGGCGCGTTTCGTTTCGGGTGATGAAATGGCGGTGAAATGCCACGGCTGGTGGTTTGCGCCATTTGGCGCTGTGCCCGCGGCGCGAATGGCATTTTCGATCACTTCACGCGGAACAGATGCGCTGGTGAAATCACGGCAGGATCGCCGCGCTTTCAGTTGGTCATAGGCGGCTTGCGATCGCTCTATCCGTTCCCCGTCAGTCAATTCCGGCAGGGCTGGGTAGGGCTGATGCGCTTTGCTCACCCGTTCAGACCTCCATCCAGTCACGGAAGAAGCTTGCATGCGCTTCACGCAAGTCAGCAATGGCAACACTGGCCACCGGCACATCTTCAGAATTGGTCCAGTCGAGAGAGTTGCCGCCCGTCAGGCCAATCCATTCCGCGGTAATACCCGCATTACGCGCCGTGCTTTCCAGTTCAGCCCAGCTATCCCTGTCGTTCCACGGCAAGGTGATGACATAACGCCCCTGGTCTTCGGCAAAGGCATCGAGCAGTTCTGCGCCCATCGTGTGCACATTTGCACCGATGCCGCTGGCAATCGCCATTTCTGCCAGCGCAACCGCCAAGCCGCCATCGGACAGATCGTGGACGGCTGTAACCTTGCCGCCATCAACCAGGTTTCGGATAAATTCGCCATTTGCGCGTTCGCGGGCCAGATCGACCACCGGCGCGCCGCCGTCCTTTTTACCATGGATTTCGCGCAGCCAGACAGACTGGCCAAGATGCGTACCCAGTTCGAACGGCTGCTTGCCGCCGATGACGACGATGGCCTGGTCCTCGGCCTTGAAAGCCATGGTCGCCATTTTCGACGAATCTTCCAGAATGCCGACACCGCCGATGGCAGGCGTGGGCAGAATGGCTGAACCGCCGCCGGTTGCCTTGCTTTCATTATAAAGGCTGACGTTGCCGCTCACGATCGGGAAATCGAGCGCGCGGCAGGCTTCGCCCATGCCTTCAAGGCATCCGACCAGCTGCGCCATGATTTCAGGGCGCTGCGGATTGCCGAAATTGAGGCAATTCGTGATGGCAAGCGGCCGTGCGCCCACTGCACAAAGGTTGCGATAGGCTTCTGCAACCGCCTGCTTGCCGCCTTCATAGGGATCAGCGAAGCAATAACGCGGCGTGCAGTCAGTGCTCATGGCCAGCGCCTTGCTGGTTCCGTGCACACGCACAACACCGGCATCGCCGCCTGTCTGCAGCGTATCAGCACCAACCTGGCTGTCATATTGTTCCGCAATCCAGCGGCGCGAGGCGAGGGCTGGGCTCGCCATCATTTTCAGAAGATCTGCGCCGATGTCGGTGGTGGCAGGAACATCGCCGAGCGGCGCGACGCCAGCCCAGGATTTGTATTCTTCCTTCGAAATATAAGGCCGCTCATACTCAGGCGCATCTTCGGCCAGCGGTCCGAGCGGGATGTCGCACACCACTTCGCCATCAAATTCGAGAACCATGTGCTGGGTGTCGGTTACTTCGCCGATGACTGCGAAATCCAGTTCCCACTTGGTGAAAATCGCTTCGGCCATGGCTTCCTTGCCCGGCTTCAGCACCATGAGCATCCGTTCCTGGCTTTCCGACAGCATCATTTCATAAGGCGTCATGCCTTCTTCGCGGCACGGCACGGCATTCATGTCGAGCCGGATGCCGGTCTTGCCATTGGTGGCCATTTCCACGCTGGAAGATGTGAGGCCGGCAGCGCCCATGTCCTGAATCGCGACAATGGCATCGGTTGCCATCAGTTCAAGACACGCCTCGATAAGCAGTTTTTCAACGAAAGGATCGCCCACCTGTACGGTCGGGCGCTTTTCTTCGATGTCATCACCAAAGTCCGCGCTGGCCATGGTGGCGCCATGGATACCATCGCGGCCCGTCTTCGAACCGACATAGACAATCGGGTTTCCGACACCGGTTGCGGCACTGTAAAAAATCTTGTCCTGATCAGCGATGCCCACGGTCATCGCATTGACGAGGATATTGCCATCATAGGCAGGGTCGAAATTGGTTTCGCCGCCCACAGTCGGCACGCCCACGCAATTGCCATATCCGCCGATACCGGCAACCACGCCTTGCACCAGATGCTTCATCTTGGGATGGTCAGGGCGGCCAAAACGCAGCGCGTTAAGATTTGCCAACGGCCGTGCGCCCATGGTGAACACATCGCGCAAAATACCGCCAACGCCAGTTGCTGCGCCCTGATAAGGCTCGATATAGCTGGGGTGATTATGGCTTTCCATCTTGAAGATGGCAGCCTGATTGTCCCCAATGTCAATCACGCCAGCATTTTCACCCGGCCCACAGATAACCCACGGCGCTTCGGTCGGCAGTTTCTTCAGGTGGAACCGGCTGCTCTTGTAGCTGCAATGTTCTGACCACATGACAGAAAAGATGCCCAGTTCCACAAGGTTGGGCTCACGCCCGAGAGCGTGCAATACGCGTTCGTACTCCTCCGCGTTGAAACCATGGGTCTCGACGACTTCGGGCGTGATCTGGGGCGTGTTTTCGAGCGTGCTTTGGGACATGGCGGGGCTTTAGCGAGGCAAGCCTGTTCCCGCTAGCCCCGTAAGCGTTTGTGGCGGCGGGTTGTCCCCACCCAGTAGGCGAAAAATGTCGCCACCGCATAAGAAGCAAGAGCCGTCAGATAGAGGGCGAGGCTCGTTTCCTTCGGTTCCGGTCCGAACCAGTTGATCGCCTGCATGACAAGCAGCAAGCCCATCAGGATCATCGGCGGCAATGCAGGCCCGCGGGTGCGGCGAAGATACCAGGCAAAAGCCCCGATCGTCAGCGCCAGTTCCAGCGGAATGGCGATTGAAGGATAGTTCCACAGGCCAAGCCCGATCCGGTCTTCCCCGCCTGCAATGGTGAGGTCGGGCCGGTGGACCAGCAAATCAACGAACCAGTGGGACAGCACGACCAGCCCTGCAATAATCGCGCCTGTCAGGTTGCGCTGCATCACCAGGATTATCGCGGCAAAGGCCAATGCCCATATGCCGGAGCCAAGCAGGCTGTGGGTATACGGCATGTAATAGAGATCCATCGGGTTCATCGCCGTGGCACCAGGCTCCACCCGCATTGCCTCGACCCCGATGGCAGCGAAGCTGAAAAAGCCCCAGTCAACCAGCTGTGCGGCGACAAACAATGTCCCCAGCCTTGATGCCTTTGGCGAGATGGCACCTGCCGCAAAGGCTGCTGCCCAATGTCCGATAAACATATGCGTCAGCCCAATTTTTGCGTTGCCCAGGTGGCAAAGGTGGCAGCAGCCGCCGTGGCAAATGCGCCCCACATGATATCAACCACAGTGATTTGCGTGGGCCAGACTTTCATCGTCGCCTGGTTGGTGAGGTCATAGGTGGCGTAGCAAAGGGCACCCAGCAGCGCACCATTGAGCGCGGCGGTGCCAAGCCCCCCGGCAAGGCCGGGCCTGACGGCGAACCACACCATGCCTGCGATATAGGCCACGTAGAAAACCAGCGCCGGCCCGGCGCGAAAACTGTCTGCCAGAAGTTCGCCGAGATTGGGCCGGTAGAAATTCGGCCCGGCCCAGCGCAGCCACAACGCATCTAGCAATCCGAAAGGCAAGGCCGCCGCGATATAGGCAATAATCCACTTCATTTGCGTTCGTCCCCCAACCTTATCGTTGCAGACAACTTGACCTCGCCACGGGGCGCGGTCAATGCTCCATCGTCATGGCAGACAAGACTCCCGACATTTCGGAATTGACCTTCGAAGACGCGCTGCGCGCCTTGGAAGATGTTGTACGGCGTTTGGAAAGCGGCGAAGTCCCGCTGGACGAATCAATCGACCTTTACGAACGCGGCGAACAGCTTCGCCAGCATTGCCAGGCAAGGCTGGATGCAGCGCAGGCACGGATCGAAAAGATTGTCGCAGGCCCCGATGGCAAGCCAGGAAGTACCGCCCCGTTTGATGCGGGCAATTGAGGTGAATCTGGTGGAATCAACCGAAAGCGTTCTGGCCAACGGTTTTTCCCGCATTCAGGCAGAAGTCGACGATGCCTTCGACGCATTCCTGCCCGTGCCGGAAGACACGCGTGCCCGTCTTGTCGAAGCCATGCGCTATGCCGCCATCGGTGGCGGCAAGCGGGTCCGCCCCTTGCTGGTTGCCGCCACGGCTGACCTGTTCGGGGTTGATCGCCATGCCGCCGTTCGCGCAGGTTGTGCAGTGGAATCCATTCACGTCTATTCGCTGATCCACGATGACCTCCCGTGCATGGACGATGATGATCTGCGCCACGGTAAACCGACGCTGCACAAGGCATTTGATGAAGCGACTGCCGTGCTGGCAGGCGATTCGCTTCACGCACTGGCCTTTGAAATTCTGTCGGACCATGCCACCAGTTCCGACCCGTTCACCCGTTCGGAACTGATCGCAACACTGGCAGGCGCGAGCGGCATGAATGGCATGGCCGGCGGCCAGATGATGGACATTGCTGCTGACGAACAGGAATATGACCTCCATTCAATCACGCGGCTGCAGCAGTTGAAAACAGGCGCGCTGCTGGCAGCGTCGGTCGAAATGGGCGCTGTGCTGGGCAAGGTGCCGGTTGAAGGGAGGGCCCATTTGCGTGCATATGCCCGCGACATCGGGCTTGCCTTCCAGATTGCCGACGATCTGCTGGATCATGAAGGTGATGAAAGCAAAGCAGGCAAGGCGCTGCGCAAGGATGACGAACAAGGCAAGCAGACCTTTGTCACCCTGATGGGGCCTGATGGTGCGCGTGACCAGGCGCGAGCGCTTGTCGAACAGGCCGTTGGTCACCTGTCCCAGCACGGCAAGGAAGCTGCGCTGCTGTCAGAACTGGCGCGATTTATAGTGGAGAGGGACCGATGAGCGAGCGCATTGGAATATATCCGGGCACGTTCGACCCGATCACGCTGGGCCATGCCGACATTATCCGGCGCGGGGCAAAGCTGGTGGACCGGCTGATTATCGGCGTCACGACCAATCCTTCGAAGAACCCGATGTTCACGCCCGACGAGCGGATGGAGATGGTTCGGCGTGAAGTGGCTGACCTTGGAATCGACAATGTCGAAGTGGTCGGCTTCAACGCGCTACTGATGAAATTCGCCCGGAAGCAATCTGCCAGCGTAATCGTGCGCGGCCTGCGTGCCGTGGCCGATTTTGAATATGAATATCAGATGGCAGGCATGAACCAGCAACTTGATAGCGATATCGAGACGATCTTCCTCATGGCGGACGTTTCGTTACAGCCCATCGCCTCCAAGCTGGTGAAGGAAATTGCGCTGTTTGGCGGCGACATCAAGAATTTCGTGAGCAGGAAGGTTTGCGAAGATGTTATTGCCCGCGTGGAAAAGATTGGACGGCTCGGCGATTATTGAGACAGGTTGCATTCGGATTTCGCCGAATTTTATCATTCATTGAACGGACAGACCGCGCCCGCTAGATGGGCGGGAACATATTGCCCCAGATTGACAGGATACACATGTTGAAACGCCTGATCGCCGCCGGCGCACTTGCCGCATTGGCACTTACCCCGGTTGCCACATTCGCGCAGGATGCTGAAGATGCACCTGCCACCGCACCGCGTGTTTACGCGCCGATCAACTACAATATGGCTGAAGATCGGGAAAACATCCTGCTTCTCGACCTGTCCAACGGCCGCCGCGTGGCAATCCGGCTCATGCTCGACTGGGCACCCAGTCATATCGAACGGGTCAAGACATTGGCCCGCCAGGGCTTTTACGATGGCGTGGTGTTCCACCGTGTGATCGAAGGCTTCATGGCCCAGACCGGCGATCCGACAGGCACCGGGCAGGGCGGCTCAGACCTTCCTGACCTGAAGGAAGAATTCAACCCGATGCCGCATTTGCGCGGAACGGTCTCCATGGCCCGCGCCCAGTCTGAAGACAGCGCCAACAGCCAGTTCTTCATCACGTTCCTGCCGCGCTTCTCGCTCGACAAGCGTTACACAAATTTTGGCCGTGTCATTTCCGGCATGGACGCAGTGGATGCAATCACCCGCGGCGAACCGCCTGCGAACCCGACCAGGATTTTGCAGGCTTCCATCGCGGCTGATGAAAAGCCCGTGCCGGTTGCTGCCCCTCCAGCGCCGCCACCTGGCGAGATTACCGCTGATATGCTGAACGCGCCTGTCAGCGAGTAAGCTTCCCTTCTGCCTGCACGGGGATTAAAGGCGCGCCATGCGCGTTGACCTGTTTGATTTCGAACTTCCGCCAGAACGGATTGCCCTGCGCCCGGCGCAGCCGCGTGATGCTGCCCGTATGCTTCTGGCAAAAGGCATGGCGCCGGTAGAAGACAAGATCGTCCGCGATCTGCCGCAATTGCTGAATGCTGGCGATGTGCTGGTGTTCAATGATACCCGCGTAATTCCCGCGCAGCTTGAAGGAACACGCGGCGAGGCGCGGATTGGCGCGACATTGCACAAGCGTGTTGATCTGCGCCGCTGGCAGGCTTTTATCCGCAACGCAAAGCGCCTGCGCGATGGGGACAGCATCGACTTTGGCGCAGGCGTCACCGCCATTGCCGAGGAACGGCTGGCCGATGGCAGTTTTACCCTGGCTTTCGAAGGTGACGAGCCGGTTGAAATATTGCTGGAACGCGCAGGCCGGATGCCGTTGCCGCCCTATATCGCGGGCAAGCGCCCGACTGATGAACGCGACAGGTCAGACTACCAGACCATATTTGCGCGTGAAGACGGTGCAGTCGCCGCACCAACCGCTGCGCTTCACTTCACGCCCGAATTGCTCACTGCGCTTGATAACGCCGGGATAATCCGCGAAACGCTGACCCTGCATGTGGGTGCGGGCACATTCATGCCGATGAAGGTCGATGACACTGCCGACCACGCCATGCACGCCGAATGGGGCCGCATTGATGCTGAAACAGCAGACCGGCTGAATGCAGCGCGGGCCGCGGGCAACCGGATCATTTCCGTTGGCACCACCAGCCTGAGATTGCTGGAAAGCGCAACGGGCGAAGACAAGGTCATCAGGCCGTTTGAAGGGGACACTTCCATCTTCATTACGCCGGGCTACAGCTTCCGCGCGATTGACGGGCTGATGACAAACTTTCATCTGCCCAGATCGACCCTGTTCATGCTCGTCAGCGCCTTGATGGGGCTGGAGCGGATGCAGCAGGTCTATGCCCATGCGATTGCGCAGGATTACCGCTTTTACAGTTACGGGGATTCCAGCCTGCTGTTGCCTTGACCTTTGCTTGCATTTTCCGCCGGTTCGGTCACTGAAGGTTTCATGCAGGAACCTATTCTAGAGATCAGCGGTCTGACCAAGGTCTATGACGGGGGCTTCAAGGCACTCGACGGTGTTGATCTGCAAATCAGGAAGGGCGAAATTTTCGCGCTCCTCGGGCCAAACGGGGCCGGAAAAACTACGCTGATCGGCGCTGTTTGCGGCCTCGTCCGACCGACATCAGGCACTATTCGTGCTTTCGGCCTTGATCTTGCCAGCGACTGGCGCGGTGCGCGGGCGCGGATCGGGCTGGTCCCTCAGGAACTGGCGACCGATATGTTCGAACCTGTGGGCCGAGCCGTGAAATTTTCCCGTGGGCTGTTCGGCAAATCGCCTGATCCGGCAAGGGTGGAGGAAATCCTTCGTTCGCTCAGCCTGTGGGACAAGCGGGACGAACAGATCCGCAAACTGTCAGGCGGGATGAAACGGCGCGTGCTGATCGCCAAGGCTCTGGCGCACGATCCCGACCTCCTGTTCCTCGATGAACCGACAGCTGGTGTTGATGTCGAACTTCGTCGCGATATGTGGCGCCAGATTTCCATTTTGCGCGAGCAGGGCGTGACGGTTATCCTCACCACCCATTACATCGACGAAGCCGAAGTCATGGCCGACCGCGTCGGTATCATCCGTAACGGCAAATTGCTGATGGTGGATGACAAGGATGCGATGATGGCGCGCCTTGGCCGAACAGAAGCGCACATCAATCTGGCAGCGCCGCTGACAAAGCTTCCGGCATCCGTCTCTGCCTTTCCAGTCACAATTGCTGATGATGGCATGGAACTGGTTTATCGCGGCGGTGACGGCACGGGCCGCGGCAAGAGAGACGTGGCCGACCTGACCAAGGCGCTTAGCGCAGCGGGCATCGACTACATCGGCATCGATATTCGCGAATCCACGCTTGAAGACATTTTTGTCGATCTGGTGGGAGAAAGCGCATGACCGGATTCAACCTGCGCGGTGCCTATGCGATTTACGTGCGCGAACTGATGCGCGCCATGCGCACGGCGTTCCAGTCCATTCTTGCGCCAGTGCTCACCACGTCGCTCTATTTCATCGTATTCGGCGCAGCCATAGGCGGGCGGATGCAAGCGGTGGATGGCGTGAATTACGCCGCTTTCATCGTGCCAGGCCTGTTGCTGCTAACGTTGCTGAGTGAAAGCACCAGCAATGCGAGTTTCGGTATCTACATGCCGCGCTTCACTGGCACGATTTACGAATTGCTATCAGCCCCGGTTGGCGTGGCGGAAACCTTGCTGGGCTTTGTCGGCGCAGCAGCGACCAAATCGCTCATTCTGGCAGCGATAATCCTGCTGACCGCTACTTTCTTTGTCGATTACCGGATCGAGCACCCGATATTGGCAATCGGTTATATCATGCTTGTCGCCTCGGCATTTTCGCTGTTCGGTTTCATCCTCGGCATCTGGGCCGATAATTTTGAAAAGCTGGGCATCTTCCCGATGCTGATCCTGATGCCGCTGACCTTCCTTGGCGGCACATTCTATTCGATCGACATGCTGCCTGAACCGTGGAGCACCATCGCGCTGTTCAACCCGATCGTCTATCTGGTCAACGGGCTGCGCTGGACCTTCTACGGCAGTTCGGATGTGAACATCTGGGTGTCGTTCGGCCTCACGATCAGCTTTCTGGCAATCTGCATCGCGATTATCGGCTTCATCTTCCGAACAGGCTATCGTCTCAGGACGTAAACCAGCCCAAGACAAGCCGGCCGGTAAGGCCCAGGCAGGCGATTATCATCAGGGGGCGGATGATGCGCGCGCCATGTTTCATGGCAAAGCGTGATCCGATAAACCCGCCGAGCATCGCACCCGCCGCCATGGTAAAGCCTAGCAGCCAGACCATTTTGCCGCCTAGGGCGAACACGGCCACGGCAGCCCAGTTGGTGGTGGCGTTGAACAGCTTTGTATTGGCGGTCGCCCGAGTCAGACCTTGGCCGCGAAGACCCACAAGGCTGGCGGTGAAGAACTGGCCGGTGCCGGGACCGAAGAAACCGTCGTAAAGTCCGATGCTGCCTGCCACCGGCGCATATCCGCGCCGCGTCAGGCGCTGCTGTGCATCTTCATCCGTCATTCGCGGCGACAGGATGACATAGGCAGCCAGCGCCAGAAGGAATATCGGCACTACGTAATTCAGCACTTTCGGCGCCAATAACTGCACCAGAATCGCGCCGCTGACCGAACCGACGAAGGCGATGGCAACCAGCGGCAAATTCTCCCGCACCTGCACCATGCCGCCGCGCCAATACGTGCGGCAGGCCATGCTTGTGCCGAAAACAGACTGCAGCTTGTTCGTGCCCAGTGCCAGATGGGGCGGCATCCCGGTTGCAAGCAGGGCGGGCATCATAACCAGACCGCCGCCGCCCGCGATAGAATCCACAAAGCCGGTGAAGATCGCCACCGCAAACATCGTCGGATAGAGCCAGGAATGCACTTCAAACGCTTCGATCATTTGCCCGCTGTGGCCGCTGGCGCTAAGGGCCGCAAGCCCATGACACATACCAGCCCCCCAAGATTTGCCTTCACCATCGCCGCAACCGACGGAAAAGCGCGCACCGGACGCATCGAAATGCGCCGCGGAGAGATTCGGACGCCCGCTTTCATGCCCGTCGGAACAGCCGCCACGGTAAAAGCCATGAAGCCTGAAACCGTCCGCGCAACCGGCGCAGACATCATTCTGGGCAATACCTATCACCTCATGCTGCGCCCTGGTGCGGAACGTGTGGCGCGCCTTGGCGGCCTGCACAAATTCATGAACTGGGACCGGCCGATATTGACCGACAGCGGCGGTTATCAGGTGATGAGCCTGTCGGATCTGCGCAAGCTGACCGAAGAAGGCGTCGAATTCCGCAGCCATCTCGATGGTTCGAAACATATGCTGACGCCCGAAAGGTCGATGGAAATCCAGCGGCTGCTCGGGTCTGACATCGTGATGGCATTTGATGAATGCCCGCGAGCAGACCAGCCACGCGACGTGATTGCAGCATCTATGGAAATGTCCATGCGCTGGGCGCAGCGCAGCCGTGACGCATTTGATGCCGGCGGTGACCATGCAGAAGGCGCAGCATTGTTCGGCATCCAGCAGGGCGCATTGGATGAAGAATTGCGAAAACGCAGCGCCGATGCGCTGACAGCCATCGGTTTCGATGGATATGCCATTGGTGGCCTCGCTGTGGGCGAAGGGCAGGAAGCGATGTTCGCCACGCTCGACTTCGCGCCGGACCAACTGCCGCAGGACCGCCCGCGTTATCTCATGGGTGTCGGCAAGCCGGATGATCTGGTTGGCGCTGTGGAACGCGGGGTCGATATGTTCGACTGCGTGCTGCCCAGCAGGTCAGGCAGGAACGGGCAGGCATTCACCTGGAACGGGCCGATTAACCTACGCAATGCGCGCTTTGCGGAAGATACAGCGCCAATTGACGCGCGGTGCAGCTGTGAACCATGCAGCACATACAGCCGGGCCTATCTGCATCACCTCGTCAAATCGGGTGAAATCCTGGGTGCAATGCTTATGACGGAACACAACATCGCATTTTACCAGCAACTGATGCAGGCCATGCGTGACGCCATTGCAGAAGGCCGTTTTGCTGCCTTTGCAGCGGACTTCCGCCGCGATTACCTCGGGAAAGACAGCTGATGCCCAAACTGCCTGATGATTGCATGACAATGGTCGATGTTCGCGAAGGCGTGGACGCGACAGACCGCGAACTGATTGAACTTCTCGCGCGCCGGTTTGGCTACATGCGTGCAGCGGCGCGCATCAAGCCCAACCGCGATGCAGTGCGCGACGAAGCGCGCAAGAAGGCTGTCATCGATGCCGCTTGTGCCGGGGCCGCCGAAAGGGCGCTTCCAGTCCACGGCATTGCCGAAATATGGGAAATGCTGGTTGAATGTTCGATTGCCTATGAAATGGTCGAGTGGGACCGACTGCGCGAAGACGCTGCCTGCTGAACAGCGAATGCGATTCGTGGTCCACCCGCAGCATCCCTGACCATTGGACCAACAAAAAGGGCGGCCCCGAAGGACCGCCCTTTTTGTGTTCGATTAAAGCCGATTAGCGCGAATAGAATTCGACAACCAGGTTCGGTTCCATCGTTACCGGGTAAGGAACTTCGTCCAGCTTCGGAACGCGGGTAAAGGTCACCTTGTCGTTGCCGTCAACTGCGACATAGTCAGGAATTTCTCGCTCTGGCAGGCTCTGCGCTTCGATGACCAGCGCCATTTCCTTGGCCTTGTCACCCAGGCTGATGACATCGCCAACGTCGATGCGACGGCTTGCGATGTTGCACTTTACACCGTTCACGCGGATGTGGCCGTGCGAAACGATCTGACGGGCAGCAAAGATGGTCGGCGCGAACTTGGCGCGGTACACGACCATGTCAAGGCGACGCTCGAGCAGGCCGATCAGGTTCTGACCGGTGTCACCCTTGATCCGCGATGCTTCGGTGTAAGTGCGCTTGAACTGCTTTTCGGTCACATCGCCGTAATAGCCTTTCAGCTTCTGCTTTGCGCGCAGCTGCAGGCCGAAGTCGGAAACCTTGCTCTTACGACGCTGGCCGTGCTGGCCGGGGCCATAAGAACGCTTGTTGACCGGGGAATTCGGGCGACCCCAGATGTTTTCGCCCATCCGACGGTCAAGTTTATACTTGGCGCTTTTGCGCTTCGACATAAGTCGTACTCCAATTTGCTATCGCCACGCCCCGAACGTTCGGGAAGTTTCGGCGCTTTAACCCGGTATCGCACCGCCAGACCGACTTGTCTGACGCGGCCACCGCTTCACCGGGATGCGGGACCAATTCGCGAAGCGCGGCCCTTATGCGCGCTGGCCATGCAAGTCAAGCATCGCACAGGGCCATTTGCGCCTGTCAGTTGGATTGAATGCCGTCAGCCTTGGTCTGAAGGTCAGCGCCATCGGCGCGCTGTTCTTCTGCATCCCACTGCTCCACCGTCTTGCACTGACGCGCAGCGGTGCGCATTCCGGTGTTGCGGATGGTCCGGCAGATCTTCTTTTCCTTCTTCACTTCCACCTTCTGGTCCGTGTTTGCATCATTGGACTGGGCAAGAACGGCTGGCGAAAGTGCGACGCTGGCAAGAAGAATGGATGCAGTGGCAAAAAGGCGCATTTTGAAACTCCAGATCAGGGCCATCAGGGGAGGAGCCCTTTGAATATAGATGCTTAATCGTTACGATCAGGTCTGTCGAGATGAGTCAGGATACCGCGCAGCGTGCGGATCTCCAGCGCGTTCCAGCCCGGCTTGGTCAGCACATTGCGCAAAGTCCTGCGCGTTGCCTCTGCGCGGCCTTCCGGGAAGAAATACCGCTTGGGTTCCAACATCCCTTCCAGATGGGCGATCAGACCTTCAAGTTCCGCCTGCGGGGCAGCGGGCAATTGTTCGGTCAATGGCGGCTGCTGCATGGCTTGCGTCTTCGACCATTCATAAGCGCAAAGGATGACTGCCTGGGCCAGGTTGAGTGATCCGAACTCCGGATTGATCGGCACAGTTAAAATCGCGCGGGCAAGAGCCACATCGGCAATGTCGAGGCCAGAACGCTCTGGCCCGAACAGCAGTGCACTTCGTCCCGGCGCGGTGCGGATTTCCCCTGCCGCAGCCTCTGGCGTTACAACAGGCTTGGTATCGCCGCGCTTGCGAACCGTGGTAGCATAGACATTGGCGCAATCGGCCACCGCTTCAGCGGTCGTTTCATAGACTTTGGCCTGTTCCAGCACAATGTCGGCGCCAGCAGCCGCCGGCCCTGCACTGGGGTTGGGCCAGCCATCACGCGGGGCGACCAGCCTCATTTCCGTGAGACCGAAATTCAGCATGGCCCGTGCAGCCTTGCCGATATTTTCGCCCAGTTGCGGACGAACAAGCACTATGACAGGCGCTGCGGACGTCGCTGGATCAGTCGGAGACGACATTTTGCGCGCTGACTTCCCTTTTGCCGCCGGCTTCCTGGATGGTGCTGGCGAATTCCTCGAAATCGCGGGCTTCGCTGAAATCACGATAGACGCTGGCAAATCGGATATAGGCGACACTGTCGATCTGGCGCAGGCCATCCATCACCAGTTCGCCGATGCGGGCTGATGCCACTTCGCTTTCGCCAGCTGTTTCAACTTGCCTTTGGATGCCGGAAACCAGCTGGTCGATCCGTTCCTGGCTGACACCGCGTTTGCGGCAGGCCAGCGTGACCGACTGTTCCAGTTTGGCGCGGTCAAATGGCTGCCGCCTGCGCTCGCTTTCATTCGGCCCGCTTTTTACCACGGTTACTTCGCGCAACTGCACACGTTCAAACGTCGTGAAACGCGCACCGCAGCTGGAACATTGCCGCCTGCGCCTGATGGAAGTGTTGTCTTCCGTCGGGCGGCTGTCTTTTACCTGGCTATCGTCATGTGCACAAAAGGGGCAACGCATTTACGGGCGCAGTCGCTTGTAAAACATGTAGCCAGCGCCAAGTGCGAGGCCAATTGGCCAGGTCACAACTGGCAGTATGCCGCCAGCAACCGCGCCAATGGCAGCGCCGGTCAGCACAGGCTTTGTCGAAGGATGGTGCATGCCTTCCTTGGCCATTCCGGTCAGTTCGGCCTTGGCTTCCTCGACAAAATCGCCGTCATACTTGGGGTTACGATCTTCCATGGTTCATCTCCCGGGATAGACAGGGAAGGCACCGCACAATTCGCTTACGCGGCTGCGAATGCTTTCCTCGATCTGGGCATCGCCCTCTGGTCCGTTCTTTGCAAGCCCTCCGACAACCTCTGCGATCAGAGCGCCGATCTTGCGGAATTCGTCAGTGCCGAACCCACGAGTGGTGCCAGCAGGTGTGCCAAGCCTGATGCCGCTGGTCACAAAGGGACTGCGCGTATCGTATGGAATACCATTTTTGTTGCAGGTCAGCCATGCCCGGTCGAGGCCCTTTTCAGCATCCTTGCCGGTCACATTCATAGGCGTCAGATCGACTAGCATCGAGTGATTGTCCGTGCCGCCAGATACTATGCGAAGGCCGTTTTCCTCGATGCTGGCCGCCAATGCACGGGCATTATCGACGACATTTTGCGCATAGACCTTGAAATCGGGGCGCAGGGCTTCGCGAAATGCAACCGCCTTGGCCGCGATAATGTGCATCAGCGGGCCGCCCTGCAGGCCGGGGAACACGGCCATGTTAAGCGGCTTGGTCAGTGCCTCGTCATCCCACAGGATTACACCGGAACGCGGGCCGCGCAGGCTTTTGTGCGTCGTGGTGGTCACCACGTGGGCGTGGGGGAAGGGGGTGGGGTGTGCGCCGCCTGCGACCAGGCCGGAAATATGGCTCATATCGCACAGAAGATAGGCGCCGACTTCATCGGCAATCTCGCGGAACCGCTTGAAATCCCACACCCGTGAATAGGCCGTGCCGCCGCAAATGATGAGCTTGGGCTTATGTTCACGCGCAATCGCGGCCACGTCGTCCATGTCGATGCGTTCGTCATCCTTGCGGACGCCATAGGCGACAGGATTAAACCATTTGCCGGACATGTTGACTGGCGAACCATGGGTAAGATGTCCACCTGAATTCAGATCGAGGCCCATGAAGGTGTCGCCGGGATTGAGCAGGGCGAGAAAAACCGCCTGGTTCATCTGCGAACCAGAATTGGGCTGAACATTGGCGAAATTGCAGCCGAACAACTGCTTGGCGCGTTCAATCGCCAGTGTTTCGACCACGTCTGCATAATCACAGCCGCCGTAATAGCGCTTGCCCGGGTAACCTTCTGCATATTTGTTGGTGAACACCGAACCGGCCGCTTCCAGAACGGCCTTGCTGGCAATGTTTTCAGAAGCGATCAGTTCGATCTTGTCCTGCTGGCGCTTCAGTTCATTGTCGATGGCTGCGGCGATCTCGGGATCAGCCTCTGCCAGGCTGTCGTGCCAGAAACGGTGCATGATATCGGTGGAATTGGCAGTGCTCATCCGGGCTGACCTCAGAAACTTGGGTTTGAAAGCTTGTCGACACGGCGCTGGTGGCGCCCGCCGGCGAATTCGGTTGTCAGGAATGCCGTGAGGCACGCCTTTGCCATGTCGACGCCCGTCAGGCGCGCGCCCATCGCGATGCAGTTCGCATCATTATGCTCGCGCGCAAGCGCAGCTGAAAGCGGCTCTGAAACAAGCGCACATCGCACGGCAGGGTTGCGGTTGACCGATATGGAAATTCCGATGCCGGACCCGCACAGGGCAATACCCTTTTCGGCTGTCCCATCCGCGACAACTGAGGAAAGGAGATAGCCGAAATCAGGATAATCCACACTGTCGCCAGTATCGGGCCCAAGGTCTGCAACTTCGTGGCCCTCGCTGCGGAGCCATTCGGCCAGTTCAGCCTTGAGGTCGATAGCAGCATGGTCAGAAGCGATGGCGATGCGCATGGCCTGTCTCAATTCTTCATGGAGATTCGGATGGGCCTGCCTTACGGACAGTTCGGCTTATTTGCCACCGCAAACGGGCTTTCTCCCCGCCTTCTGTAGCTTTCAGGCAGGCTGCCAGACAGACAATCGAGAGGCGCAGGGATTTTGCAGGAAGCAGGCAAAGAAAAACCCCGCAGGAGCGGGGTCTTTCCAAAATTACTGATCGAGGAAGGAGCGCATCTTGCGGCTGCGGCTCGGATGTTTCAGCTTGCGAAGCGCCTTGGCTTCGATCTGACGGATACGTTCACGCGTAACCGAGAATTGCTGGCCCACTTCTTCCAGAGTGTGGTCGGTGTTCATGCCGATGCCGAAACGCATACGAAGCACCCGCTCTTCACGCGGAGTGAGCGATGCAAGAACGCGGGTGACCGTTTCCTTCAGGTTGGCCTGAATGGCAGCGTCCACCGGAATGATCGCATTCTTGTCTTCGATGAAATCGCCCAGATGCGAATCTTCCTCGTCGCCAATCGGCGTTTCGAGGCTGATCGGCTCCTTCGCGATTTTCATGACCTTGCGCACTTTTTCAAGCGGCATGGAAAGACGTTCGGCCATTTCTTCAGGCGTGGGTTCACGGCCCTGTTCATGCAGGAACTGACGGCTCGTACGGACCAGCTTGTTGATCGTTTCGATCATGTGGACCGGAATACGGATCGTCCGTGCCTGGTCTGCAATGGAGCGGGTGATCGCCTGCCGAATCCACCAGGTGGCGTAGGTGCTGAACTTGTAACCACGGCGGTATTCGAACTTGTCGACCGCCTTCATCAGACCAATGTTGCCTTCCTGGATGAGGTCGAGGAACTGCAGCCCGCGGTTGGTATATTTCTTGGCGATGGAAATCACCAAGCGAAGGTTGGCTTCCACCATTTCCTTCTTGGCGATGCGCGCTTCGCGCTCGCCCTTCTGGACCATGTTCACAATGCGGCGGAATTCATCCAAGCTCATGCCGGTATTGGCGGCAATGTCTGCGATCTCAGCCCGGATGCGCTCGACAGCGTCCGCTTCGTTTTCAGCGAAAGCAGCCCATTTCTTGTCTTTTTTGGCGTTATCTTTCAGCCAGTTATCGTCGAGCTCATTGCCAATATAGGCCTTGAGGAAGTCGATCCGCTTGACCTTGTGCCGTTCGGCAAGGCGCAGCATCTGGCCGCCAAGTGCGGTCAGACGGCGGTTGAAGGCGTATAGATTGTCTACCAGAAATTCGATCTTGGTCGCGTGGAACTGCACGCTTTCGACTTCCGCCGTCAGCTGTTCGCGCAAGGCTTCGTATTTGCGTTCCTTGGCCGCCGGATAATCTTCACCGGCACCCAGGATATCAACGCGCTCGGCCTGGATCTTCTGGAATTTGTTGAACAAATCGGTGATGCGGGCAAAGGTTTCGAGGGCTTCCGGCTTCAGCGCAGCTTCCATCTGAGCAAGGGAAAGCGTGTTGTCTTCTTCCTCGTCGTCGTCACGCTTCTTGGAACTGCCTTCGCCGTCCTCGTCATCGTCGCCGTCGCTATCATCGTCGTCGTCGTCATCTTCGTCGTCGTCGCGGATCGTGGGGCCCGCGGTTTCTTCGCTGATTTCGCCGTTATCGTCCTCGTTCTCTTCCTCCATCTTGTCGACGGGAGGTTCCTTGGACAACATCGCATCGAGATCGAGAATCTCGCGCAGCTGCATTTCTTCGTTGTTGAGCGCTTCTGACCAATGGATGATGGCGTGGAAGGTGATAGGGCTTTCACACAGGCCGATGATCATGGTGTCGCGGCCAGCCTCGATACGCTTGGCAATCGCGATTTCGCCCTCGCGGCTGAGCAATTCCACTGCGCCCATTTCGCGCAGATACATCCGGACCGGGTCATCGGTTCGTTCGGTTGGCGCCGCCTTCTTGGCGGCAGCTGACGTCGGCTTGGCCGGCTTGTCATCTGTCCCGCTGATTTCCTCGACTTCGTTTTCGGCTTCGGCATCTTCGTCATTCTCGACGATATTCACGCCCATTTCCGAAATCGCCGACATCACGTCTTCGATCTGGTCGGTCGACATCTGATCCTGCGGCAAGGCTTCGTTCAGTTCGTCAACCGTGACGTAACCGCGCTTTTTCGCCTTGGTTATCAGCTTCTTGATCGATGCCTCGTTAAGGTCGATCAGGGGAGCATCATCATTTTCAGTAGTCTTAGCTTCGGATGCCATAGGTACCGTTCAGTCCGTTTCTTTTTCGTCCGCCCCGTCCGCGCCAGCGGGCATCGGGTTCGTTCGATCTGATATGCTTTGCGCTGCGCGTGCAGCACGTTTGCTTGCCATTTGCCCTAACCGCCGCTCGAATTCCAGCTTTCGTTTGAGCAAGCGCTGCTGCTCGACAAAAGCCCCTTCGGGATCGGTCTCGAAACGCGCGGTGGCCGCCGCAAGCGCAGCTTCCAACGCAGGTCTTTCGACCAGCAGGGATACAGCTTCGGCCAGATCATCATGCGCTGCTGTCGGATCGATGACTTCATTGAGGAAGGCGAAACGGGTGTTATCCGGCGGCGCGATGGTGCCGTGTGGCACAGATATGGGCGATTTGTCGGAAGGTTCAAGCATTTCCGCTGCGTCAATCAACGAATCTATTGCAGGGCCGGTCCGCCGGTCATGTTCGGCAAAGCGACCAAGGGCTTCTGCATGACGCAGGATCTGGTCAGGAAAACGCGCGAGACCGAAAATGACCGCAGCCGCCAGTTCATCGCGCGCACCGCCTTCTGACGACCGGCGCAGGCGGCTTGAAGCATCCGGCGTGATGGTCGGATTGGCAGTTTTTTGCTGAAAGCCCGGCTTCCATTCTCGCCGCGGACGAGGTGGGCGAGGCGGAAACGCGAAATCGGAAAACCGTTCGAGCAATTCGCGCCGGTACAGCGCCTTGATGTCAGGGTGCTGGATTGTTTCCACATGATCTAGCAAACGCGCCTTCAAGCCGGCCTTGTCTTCCGGTGTGCCCAGCGGCTGCAAGTCACGCTCATATTCCCACAAGGTGTCGAGCAGGCTGGCGGCATTTTCCAGCAGACTGTCCATCGCCCCGCGACCCTTCTGCTTCAGCAGATCGTCCGGGTCGAGGCCCACGGGCAGGGTGGTAATGGCCAGCGAATGGGCGGGCTTCAACATGGGCAGGGCGCGCGTAACGGCCCGCATGGCTGCGCGCTGGCCAGCAGCATCGCCATCAAAACACAGGATCGGGCGTTCGACCATGCGCCAGAGCAATTCGATCTGGCGTTCGGTAAGGGCCGTGCCGAGCGGGGCCACGGCATCTTCAATGCCCGCTGCCGCCAGCGCGATCACATCCATATACCCTTCCACCACCACAATCCGGCCAGTCTGGCGCGAGGCAGGGCCTGCGCGGTGCAGGTTATAAAGCGTACGCCCCTTGTCGAACAAAGGTGTGTCGGGTGAATTGAGATATTTGGGCGCCTTGCTCCCGCTTTCGAGGATGCGGCCACCAAAGGCGATGACACGTCCGCGTGCATCCTGAATTGGCAGCATGAGGCGCGCACGGAACCGGTCATAAGGTTCCTTGTCGTCGACGACGATTCGCAAACCGCCTTCAATCAGCATCGGCTCTTCAAATTTCGAAAGCGCGGCCTTCAGCGCCTGCCGCTCGTTTGGCGCGAAGCCGAAACCGAAACGTTTGATGGTATGGGCATCAAAACCGCGCGATTGGAGATATTCGCGCGCGCCGGTTCCTTCTCCTGATGCGAGCCGATCCTCGAACCAGTCCTGCGCTGCCTGCATCACATCATGCAGACCTGCGCGTTCTTCGGCGATCTGGGCAGCGCGCGGGTCTGCTGCGGGCACTTCCATACCCGCTTCTGCTGCCAGTTCCTTCACAGCGTCCATGAACTGGAGGCCGCGCTGGTCTGTCATCCAGCGGATGGCATCGCCATGCGCGCCGCAGCCGAAACAATGGTAAAATCCCTTCTGGTCGCTGACGGTAAAGCTGGGAGATTTCTCGTCGTGGAAAGGGCAGCAGGCTTTCCATTCATGCCCCGCCTTTTGCAGCTTGGTCGTGCGCATGATCACGCTAGAAAGCGTGATGCGCGAACGCAATTCATCCAGCCATTGAGGTGACAGAGCCATGCCCGTCTATTGCGCGGACATGGCCCTTTTTACAATATGCACGGCCATTAAAACGGGGTTTGAAAGACGCCGCAAAATGACCAGACCGACCATTTACCCGCAGGAATTGGGCACGCCGTCGGTTTCTGCAGGATAGGGACCGGGGCCGCTGGCTTCTGCGTAATTTGCATCGATGGCATAGGCCACCGCCGGTCCCGCAGGGGGCAGGGTGGACTGCCAATAGAATGTGACAGGTTCAGCCTGTTCCCACTGGTCCCCGCCGTCACCCGCGCTGACGGTCCACACCAGTGCGCGGTCCTTGCAGGTGATGATGACGTCCGCCTTGGGGCCGATGGCCGACATGACTTCTGCCTTGGAATAGCCGGCCTTACCGGTGAAACCATGGGCAGGGCGCAGCATCTTGAACGCTGTGGCGCGTTCCACATCGGATGCGGCATTGCCTGCACCGCTGCCGCTGTCGGCACTGTTATCTGCGCCTGGGTAAACGACATGGACATAGGTATAGACTGTGCCCTCGGGCGCGGTCTTGGGGTCGCATGGGTCCATGCCCGCAGGGCAGGCAACGTAGGAACGTATGTCTGCAAAATTGCCCTCAGGATTGGCTAGTGCGCCTTCCACTTCCGGCCCTTGCGAACCGACGATTTTCGCGCCCAGCTTCAGATCCATGAAATCGCCTGCATCCAGTGCAGCAGCCATGGCATCGGCTTCGCTCTGGCTCGCCGCGGCGTTCAGGTCGGTCACATCACTTTCCGGTTCCTGCGAACAAGCGGCAAGCGCTGCTGCGGCACACAGGGTGATGAACGGGATGGATTTCTTCATGCAAGGCTCTCCTTCACCAGGGCGCTGGCCCTGCTCATATCCAGTTCAGCGCCGTGGCGGGCCTTAAGTTCCGCCATAACTTTGCCCATATCCTTAACAGAAGTGGCCCCGACATCGCTTTTGATGATCTCGATCGCGGCGCGGGTTTCATCCTCGCCCAGCTGTTTGGGCAAAAATTCCTCGATTACCGCCAGTTCGGACTTTTCCTGCTCGGCCAGTTCGGTGCGGCCGCCATCTTCATACATGGTTATTGATTCGCGCCGTTGCTTGCCCATTTTCTGCAATGTTTCGATCACCATTGCATCATCATCGCCGCCACCTTTGCCGGTGCGCAGTTCGATATCACGGTCCTTGACCTTGGCCAGAATCAGCCGCAGCGCAGCAACACGCGGTTTGTCACCGGCCTTCATGGCCAGAATCTGTTCGGCTTTGATGGTATCGCGAAGCATTGATGGTGTTCCTGTGGATGGATTGGGTGGCATCAGCCTGAATAATGCCCATCTATATCATGAAAGTTGCAGGCGATAGCTTGACGCAGCGCCATGTCCACTTTAGCGGCTAGGTCTTAGCGACATCGCCGGAAACCCTTTACTCGGAGCGCCCCCTATGGCCGACCCCGCCTCTTCGTCTGCGCAGCCAAAAGGCGCAACCGGAGTCCTCGTTCTGGCGGATGGGACCGTGGTGTGGGGCAAAGGCTTCGGCGCGGTCGGCAGCGCCGTTGGCGAAGTATGCTTCAATACCGCCATGACCGGTTATCAGGAAGTGATGACCGACCCCAGCTACGCCGCGCAGATAGTGACCTTCACGTTCCCGCATATCGGCAATGTCGGCGCCAATGACGAAGATTTCGAAAGCGTGGTCGAAGGCGCAGTCGGCTGCATCGTGCGCGAGGAAGTGACCCCGCACAGCAATTTCCGCGCCCAGCAGGAATTTGCCGATTGGCTGGCGGCCCATGACAAGATCGGCCTGTCTGGGGTGGATACCCGCGCGCTTACCCGCCGCATCCGCCTGTCTGGCGCGCCCAATGCGGTTATCGCCCATGCGCCAGATGGCAAGTTTGACCTTCACGCTCTCAAGGCCCGCGCCCGCGAATGGGCAGGGCTGGAAGGCATGGACCTGGCCCAGCGCGTCAGCCGCGAGAAATCGCAGGACTGGGTTGGCGGATCATGGGAACTGGGCAACGGCTACGGCGATGCAGACAACAGCGAAAAGCCGCATGTGGTCGCAATCGATTACGGGTCCAAGGACAACATCTTCCGCAATTTGGTGAAGGCCGGCGCACGGGTCACGGTTGTGCCAGCGCGCACCAGCCTCAACGATATCATGGCGCACCAGCCTGATGGTGTGTTTCTCAGCAACGGGCCGGGCGATCCGGCGGCAACTGGCGCTTATGCCGTCCCTGTCATCAAGGCGCTGCTGGACAAGGATGTGCCGCTGTTCGGCATCTGCCTTGGCCACCAGATGCTGGCACTGGCAACCGGAGCGAAGACAGTAAAGATGCACCAGGGCCACCGCGGCGCCAACCATCCGGTGAAACGTCTGGAAGATGGGGTGGTTGAGATCACCAGCATGAACCACGGCTTTGCGGTGGATGGTGACACTCTGCCAGACAGCGTTGAGGAAACGCACATATCCCTTTTCGACGGTTCAAACTGCGGCATCGCAGTGAAGGGCAAGCAGGCCTTCGGGGTGCAATACCACCCTGAAGCAAGCCCCGGCCCGCAGGACAGCTTCTACCTGTTCGAACGGTTCGTGGGGATGTTGGGAGATAATTGATGGCTACCATTAGCACGCTGATCACACTCGGGAAAAAGCACTTCTAATGCCCAAACGTACTGACATCTCCTCAATCCTCGTAATCGGCGCTGGTCCTATCGTGATCGGCCAGGCGTGCGAGTTTGATTATTCCGGCACGCAGGCGATCAAGGCGTTGAAGGAGGAGGGCTACCGTGTGGTCCTCGTCAATTCCAACCCGGCCACGATCATGACCGACCCCGATATGGCCGATGCGACCTATATCGAGCCGATTACGCCGGAAGTTGTCGCCAAGATCATCGAGAAGGAACGGCCTGACGCGGTGCTGCCCACCATGGGCGGGCAGACGGCGCTGAATTGTGCCTTGTCGCTGGAACGAATGGGCGTGCTCGAAAAGTTCGGCGTAACCATGATCGGCGCGGATGCAGAAGCGATCGACAAGGCGGAAGACCGCCAGAAATTCCGCGAGGCGATGGACAAGATCGGCCTCGAAAGTGCGCGCAGCGGCATTGCCCACAGTATCGATGATGCGTTGAAGGTTCTCGAAACCACCAAGCTGCCTGCTATCATCCGCCCCAGCTTTACGCTTGGCGGAACGGGCGGCGGCATTGCCTATAACAAGGCGGAATTCGAACGGATCGTCCGCGAAGGGCTGGACGCATCGCCCACCACCGAAGTGCTGATCGAGGAATCGCTGCTTGGGTGGAAAGAATTCGAGATGGAAGTCGTCCGCGACAAGGCGGATAATTGCATCATCATCTGTTCCATCGAAAACGTTGACCCTATGGGCGTGCACACAGGTGACAGCATCACCGTTGCCCCGGCATTGACGCTGACGGACAAGGAATATCAGATCATGCGGTCCGCCAGCATTGCAGTGCTGCGTGAAATCGGCGTGGAAACGGGCGGCTCCAACGTGCAGTTCGCGGTCAATCCGGCCGATGGCCGGTTGATCGTCATTGAAATGAACCCGCGCGTGTCGCGCTCCTCCGCGCTGGCATCCAAGGCCACCGGCTTCCCCATCGCGCGCGTCGCGGCCAAGCTGGCCGTTGGCTATACGCTGGATGAAATTTCCAACGAAATCACCGGCGCGACCCCGGCCAGTTTTGAACCGACCATCGATTATGTGGTCACCAAAATTCCCCGCTTTGCCTTTGAAAAGTTCAAGGGCACGGAAAACAACCTTTCCACCGCGATGAAGTCCGTTGGCGAAGTGATGGCGATTGGCCGAAGCTTCGCAGAATCCATGCAAAAGGCGCTGCGCGGTCTGGAAACGGGGCTGGACGGGTTCAACCGCATGGTCGAACTGGAAGGCGTCAGCCGCGAAGTGCTGACCGCGGCGCTGGCCAAGCGCACACCTGACCGTATCCTGCAGGTTGCACAGGCATTCCGCGAAGGAATGTCGGTGGAAGATGTCCACGCGATAACTTTTTATGATCCGTGGTTCCTGCGCCAGATCGAGGCGATCATTGCGGCTGAAAAAGAAATTTCAGCAAACGGTCTGCCCAATGATGCGGCAGCATTGCGCAGGCTGAAAGCCATGGGCTTTTCCGACAAGCGCCTGGCCACACTGGCCGTTCGGTCAGTCGGCGTTGCAGGAGGGCTGGGCGAGACACAGGCCCGCCGTTCGGGCCTGCTGCACGATGCCTTGCGCGCCATGGCTGGTGCCACTTCGGAAGAAGAAGTGCGCAAACTGCGCCAGAAGCTGGGTGTGCATCCGGTGTTCAAGCGGATCGACAGCTGCGCTGCCGAATTCGAAGCCATCACGCCCTATATGTATTCGACCTACGAAGCCCCCAGCTTTGGCGCGCCGGAGAACGAGGCATGGCCATCTGACCGGCGCAAGATCGTCATCCTTGGCGGCGGGCCGAACAGGATCGGGCAGGGCATCGAGTTTGACTATTGCTGCTGCCACGCCTGCTTCGCGCTGGAAGAAGCCGGCTATGAAACCATCATGATCAACTGCAACCCCGAAACGGTTTCAACCGATTATGACACGTCTGACCGCCTGTATTTCGAACCGCTGACAGCTGAAGATGTGCTGGAAATCTTGCGCGTCGAACAATCGACGGGCGAACTGGTGGGTGTGATCGTGCAATTTGGTGGCCAGACCCCGCTGAAACTGGCGCAGGCGCTGGAAGATGAAGGCATCCCCATCCTCGGCACCAGCCCGGATGCAATCGACCTTGCCGAAGACCGTGAGCGCTTTGCCAAGCTGGTCCACAAGCTGAAGCTGAAACAGCCGAAAAACGGTATTGCCCGCAGCCGTGATGAAGCCGCCGCAGTCGCCAACACCATCGGCTATCCAGTGCTGCTGCGCCCGTCTTATGTGCTGGGCGGCCGCGCCATGGAAATCGTCGATAGCGAAGCACAGCTCGATAATTACATCGCCACTGCCGTGAACGTTTCCGGCGATAGCCCGGTGCTGATCGACCAGTATCTGCGCGATGCGATAGAATGTGATGTCGATGCATTATGCGATGGCGCACAGGTCGAAGTGGCCGGCGTCATGCAGCATATCGAGGAAGCCGGCGTTCATTCCGGCGACAGCGCCTGCACTTTGCCGCCCTACAGCCTGCCGCCTGAAATCGTGGCGGAGATGGAACGTCAGGCCAAGGAACTGGCAATTGCTCTTAATGTCGTGGGTCTGATGAACATCCAGTTCGCGGTGAAGGATGGCGAGGTTTATCTAATCGAAGTGAACCCGCGCGCAAGCCGCACCGTCCCATTTGTGGCCAAGGCCATAGGCCAGCCAGTGGCGAAAATTGCCGCCAGGGTGATGGCAGGCGAGAAGCTCGACACATTTCCTGCTTTCAAGCGCGACCTTGATTACATGGCGATCAAGGAAGCTGTGTTCCCGTTCAACAAATTCCCCGGTTCCGACCCGGTCCTGACACCGGAAATGAAATCAACCGGCGAAGTGATGGGCATCGATGCCGATTTCGCGACTGCGTTCTATAAGTCGCAGCTCGGTGCGGGTGTCACCTTGCCGGAAACGGGCGTTCTGTTTGTTTCGGTAAAGGATAGCGACAAGCCGGTGATCGTGCCTGCAATCGCAATGCTGATTGAACATGGCTTCAAGGTCATCGCCACCGGCGGCACCCAGACCTATCTCACCGAGCAGGGCCTTGCCGTTGAACGGGTGAAGAAGGTAGCTGAAGGCCAGCCCCATATCGTGGACAAGATGATCGATGGCGAAGTCGATCTGGTGTTCAATACGACCGAGGGTTGGCAGAGCCACATTGACAGCAAATCCATCCGGGCATCGGCATTGGAAAAGCGGATTCCCTATTACACCACGGCCGCTGCATCACTTGCCGCAGCGCAGGCAATCGTGGCGGTAAAGGCCAGCCAGCTTGAAGTTCGGTCGTTGCAAGACTATTATAGCTGAAACAACCGCGTCTTTTCTCGACATTCTGATGTTACTCAACCGCCTCTAGTGAAGCGGTGCGGCATCGAATTGTCAGAATTGGCGCCCTGATAATGAAATGAGGGTACCGATGGATAAAGTTCCGATGCTTGCGGAAGGCTATGAGCGGCTGACGGCCGATCTCAAAGTCTTGCGCGCGGAACGTCCGAAGATTGTGGACGCGATTGAAGAAGCGCGTGCCCATGGCGATCTTTCGGAAAACGCCGAATATCACGCCGCCAAGGAACGCCAGGGCCAGGTAGAAGCGCAGATAGCCGATATCGAGGACAAGGTTTCACGCGCGCAGATCATCGATCCCACGACGCTTTCGGGGGACCGCATCATCTTTGGTGCGACTGTCACCCTGCTCGACGAAAACGACAAGCCGATCAAATACCAGATTGTTGGCCAGACAGAAGCGGATGCCAAGAAAGGCCGGATTTCCTATAATTCGCCGCTGGCAAAGGCGCTGATCGGCAAGAATGTCGATGACGAAATCGAAGTGTCGGTTCCATCAGGCGACAAGTTCTATCTTGTCCAGAAAATCGAATTCATCTGACCGGATATCAGGCGAAGCGGCCAGATGCTGCTTCGCCTGATTTCATCTTGGCCTATTTGCCTTCTGCTTCGGGATCGAGCAGCTTGTGCAGATGCACGATGACATATTTCATCTCGGCATCGTCAACTGTGCGCTGCGCCTGTGAACGCCACGCATCGACCGCTTCATCATAGCTTGGATACACGCCCACGACATGGACGCTGTGCGGATCCTGAAATTCCAGGGTGCGGGGGTCCTTCACCCGGCCGCCCATGACCAGATGGAGCAATTGTTTCGAAGTAGGGTTCGACATGAAGATACCTTGTTGACCTGGGGAAGCTTTGCGCGGCCCATAAAGAAATCGGCGCAGCAGGCAAGCCCGCTACGCCGATCATAATCTGCGAATAGAGGCAGCTTTGCCTCGCCTCATTCAATCAACCTAGTTCATCCGGCCGCGAATATTGCGAAGTGTGCGACTTGCCTTTTTGCCGACCGAACGGCTGAGGATAGTCGCGCTGTCGCTGGCGTTTGATGCACGGAACGCTGCTTCGCGCTTCAAACCGCGAGCGGTATCGCCCAGCGTATCACCGAAATCTTCAAGCCTGTCCTGCCCGTTGCGTGCTGCCGCGCCAGCACTATCAAGCAAGCCAGATCCATATGTCATGCCCAGTTCTGCAGCCAGTGCAGCAAGGGAGACTGCCCGCGTGCCCATGCGGCGGCTAAGCCTGCGGCCGGGGCCGGGGATAATCGCGGCCAGAATTGCGCCAATTGCCAAGCCGCCTGCGACGGTTGCAATGGGGTGTTCCTTCACGAAATCGGTCGCCTGTTCTTTCGCGTCACGCGCAAAATCGCCCAAGCTGCGCTCTGCATTGCGTGCTTCACCAGCTTCGATTTTTTCGCGGAGTTCTTCGCGTTTCTCGTCGGTTGTCATTGTTAAGTCTCCAAAAAATTGCTGTCTCGAACCGAACGGCCTCAGGGCGTGTCAGGTTCCCCGGCGAAATGATCGCCATCTTCATCGTCCAGTTCATCATCGTCGGCAAAAAGCGCCATGATCGGATTGCGTGCGAACCAGACAAGCACAGCAGCGATCAGAGTGGCCAGCACGCCCCGATTATTATTGGCGACGCCCACGGCTTCGTCGAACACATCGACTGCCCCTTCGCTGATGCGGTCCATGAACCGTTCGCCCATGCTTTTGCCTGAAAGGTCTGCGCGCAAATGGGCGACATCAGCCTTGAGCAAAGCGAGGGCGGCATCGCGTAACGCGCGATCTTCCTTTAATCTGCGGAACTTTTCTTCGCTCATTCGCGTGTCTCCGCATAAGCTTCTGCCATGCGTTCGAAGCGGGCCTTGGCTTTCATTCCGAAGAAAATACCGGCCAGCATCAGCAACCCTACGACAACAGCAGTCGCGCCCCATGGGGTGAGGATTGGCGAAAGCGCCAGGATTGCACCGATCACCAGCGCGACCAACGCAAGATGTAACACCGCAAACGCACAAATGCCGTAAAAAGCGCCGCTCTTTCCGCGATCTGCGGCGAAAACGAGGCGCGATTTCTGGAATGCAATTTCGGCGTCGACGTAGGTTTTGCCGTCATCAATCAGCGCGATGATGTCATCCGATAAGGAGCCACCAGCATATGGCGCATCCTCTTTAGAATAATCTGTATCATCAGCGTGCCCGTCGGGCAGTCCGTCACCAAGCATGCACTGCCCCCTGAATTGCCGGCGCGGCCAGCTTCAAACTATCTGTTCCAGCTGACCGCACCACCAATCCTATCAGTCGTGGCTTCCGCGGAACAGACGGGCGAACATGAAACCCACCACAGCGGCAATACCGACAGCAGCGGCCGGGCTCTTGCGAACCATTTCGCGGGCATCTTCACCCAGTTCGTCGACACTCTTTGCATCAAGCTTCGCAGCGGTTTCCTGGAGGCTGCGCGAGGCAGAGCGGGCATAATCGCCATACTTGGCGCCGAGCTTGTCGTCGATCATGCCGGCATTTTCCGAAACGATCTTGCCCAGGCCCGAAATTGCGTCGCTTGCCTTTGCCTTGCCTTCAACGGCCAGATCGGCGGCCTTGGACTTGGCTTCCACGGCAAGGTCGGCCGCCTTGGTCTTGGCATCTGCCCCATAGGCCTTGGCTTCACCGACCAGATCGTTCGACTTGCCCTTGGCCTGTGCAGTGTAGGCCGATGCGCGTGTCGCGGCTTCTGCCTTCAATGCAGCAGCGCCCGCCTTCGCTTCATCGAGCGCGGCGTTGAACCTGGTTTTTGCTTCCCTGGTGTTGCTGGTTGGCTTGCCCGACGGTTGAAGCGACACTTCAGGCGCAATCGTCTGCTTTGCCGGTTTGGATTTTGGTGCTGGTTTCTTTGGTGTGCTGGCCTGTGCCATGATCTATTCCTTTGCCCTCAAAACGTTTTCAGCCTGCCCTCGTGGCCATGGCTGATCCTTCAATTGTGCAACGCAACTTGCGCGGCTTTGTTCCGATGCATAAAGCACCAGTCAAACCCCGATAAGACCAATATTGGGGTGTATTAGCGAAATGCAACACTTCTAGCCGGAGCATAGTCCGAAATGACTGCAATTATCGACATTCATGGCCGCGAAATTCTCGACAGCCGGGGTAATCCGACGGTGGAGGTCGACATTTTGCTGGAAGATGGCAGTTTTGGCCGCGCTGCCGTGCCATCTGGCGCATCCACCGGCGCGCATGAAGCAGTTGAACTGCGCGATGGTGATCCGGCACGTTACATGGGCAAGGGCGTCACCAAGGCCGTAGATGCGGTTAATGGCGAGATCGCCGATATGCTGTTGGGCCTTGATGCAGAAGACCAGCGCGATGTTGATCTGGCAATGATCGATCTGGACGGGACGGAAAACAAATCACGCCTTGGCGCAAATTCCATTCTCGGCACCAGCCTTGCCGTCGCCAAGGCGGCCGCTGCTGCGCGCGGTATGCCGCTGTGGGCCTATGTTGGCGGTGTATCGGCCCATGTTCTGCCCGTACCGATGATGAACATCATCAATGGCGGGGAACACGCTGACAACCCCATCGACATCCAGGAATTCATGATCATGCCGGTTGGCGCTGACAGCATGGCAGAAGCCGTGCGCTGGGGCGCAGAAGTGTTCCACACGCTGAAGAAAGGACTTTCTGAAAAGGGCCTGGCCACAGCAGTGGGCGACGAGGGCGGCTTCGCACCGGACCTTGCCAGCACCCGTGATGCGCTGGACTTCATCATGGCATCCATTGAAAAGGCCGGCTTCAAGCCCGGTCAAGATATCGCGCTGGCGCTGGATTGTGCGTCGTCCGAATTCTTCCGCGATGGAAAATACGAGATTTCAGGCGAAGGCAAATCACTGTCGCCAGATGAAATGGCGGCCTACCTTGCCAAGCTGTGTGAAGACTATCCGATCCGATCCATCGAAGATGGCATGGATGAAGATGACTTCGCTGGCTGGAAGGCATTGACCGACAGCATCGGCAGCAAGGTGCAGTTAGTGGGTGATGACCTGTTCGTGACCAATCCCAAGCGCCTTGCCATGGGCATTGAAAAGGGCCTCGCCAATTCGCTGCTGGTGAAGGTCAACCAGATCGGCACACTTACCGAAACGCTGGAAGCTGTAAGCATGGCGCACCGCGCCGGTTACACCTCTGTCATGTCGCACCGTTCAGGCGAAACCGAAGATGCGACCATTGCCGACCTGGCGGTGGCGACCAATTGCGGGCAAATCAAGACCGGAAGCCTTGCCCGTTCTGACCGCTTGGCAAAATACAACCAGCTCATCCGGATCGAGGAAGAACTGGGTGCCAGCGCAATTTATGCAGGGCGTGGCTGCTTTGGCCGATTGGCCCTCTGATCGCGCTGCATAATTGAGAATTGCCCTCTTCTCCGCCGCAGCATAAGGTTGGGTCGGAGGAGAGGGATTTGGCAGATTTTCCGGTTTCGCCCGAGCAATTGGGCACCGCTTTCCTTTCGCGGGTGATGGGCGCGGAAGTCACGGATTTCACATCAATCCCCATCGGTGCCGGATTGGTTGGTGACAGCGCCCGCATCAACATAACCTACGCCAGCGGCCAGTCTGGCCCGCCCAGCATTGCCGGAAAATTCCCGGCGGCAGACCCCACCAGTCTCGCAACAGCCAAGATGCTGAAGCTGTATGAAAAGGAAGTGGGTTTTTACAAATCGGTGGCGCCCCATGTCGCCATCCGCACGCCATCGATTTATTTCGCTGAATGGGACCCGGAAAGCGGCGATTTTCTGCTGCTGATGGAAGATCTGGCACCTGCAGTGCAGGGCGACCAGCTGGCCAGTTGCACAATTGAAGAAGCAATGGCTGCCATATCGCAAATCGCCGCTTTGCATGGCCCCACTTATTGCAACAACGCATTGCTTGGCCTGAAATGCGCACAGGCTGAACCGCAGGCCCGCGCCTTCGCAGCAGAGCATTATGGCGCGGCAACCGACAAGTTCTGCGCGCTTTATGAAGGCAGGCTGGAACCTGAACTTCTGGAAATTTGCGCTGAATTGGGCAAGCGTTCGGCAAGCCTATTCGAACATGAAGCGCCCGATGGGCCGTGCATCATCCATGGCGATTTCCGGCTGGATAATATGCTGTTCGCCATTCGCGGCGGGGCAGAGCCGATGGCTACGCTGGACTGGCAGACCTTGGCGCTTGGCGATCCGTTGGTGGATGTCGGCTATTTCATGGGTGCAGGCATCGCGCCTGAATTGCGCCGCGCACACGAGACGCAATTACTGGCTTTCTACCGCAGCGAACTTGCTCGCCACGGCGGCCCGTCATTCAGCGCAGATGATATCCGCGAAGGTTATGCCCGCGGCGCCTTGCACGGCATTTCGACCGCCGTGTTCAGCGCGGCTTTTGTTGAACATAATGAACGCAGCGAGGCCATTTTCCTGTCGATGGCGCGCGGTGCCGCAAATCTGACGCGCGATCTTGATGCGTTGAAAATATTGGAGAAATAGAATGGTTCTCAGCCGTGGTGATGATTATCCGCTGCACCAGACAGCAGAACCTGTTGCCTATTCGGGCACAGACCGGAATTTCTACGACCGCTATTTCTTCAACGGTTATGCGCCCGACGGCAGCGGCTTCTTTGCCGTAGCCCTTGGCATTTACCCACACCTGGATGTGGCGGATGCGCATTTATGCGTTATTCGCGGCGGGGTGCAGCACTGCATCCATGCGAGCCGCGAGATGGGCATGGAACGGATGGACCTTTCTGTGGGGCCAATCCGCATCGAAATCATCGAACCCTTGCAGAAACTGCGGATCACCGTGGCCGAACAGGACGGGATTTCCGCCGACATCACTTTCACCGGCCGCGCATTCCCGATCGAGGAGCCGCGATTTACCCATCGCATCGGCCCCCGGACCTTCATGGATTACACAAGGATGACCCAGAACGGACGATATTCCGGGTGGATCGAAGTGGATGGCAAACGCGAGGAAATCAGCAGCGAAACCCGCGGCACGCGAGATCGCAGCTGGGGCGTGAGGCCAGTTGGCGCAAGGGACGAACAACCGATGCCCGGCGTCGTTGCGCCCAGCTTCTTCTGGCAATGGACCCCGGTAAACCTGCCTGAAGGCAGCCTCTTCTGGCACCTCAATGCCGACCCGGACGGCAGCGCCTGGAACACCCGCGCGGCATGGGCGGCAGATGGTGTGGATGCAGACGGCATCAGGGAAGGGCATGGCGAAATGGGCTCGCAGCTTGTGCCCGGCACACGCTGGCCAGCCACTGCTGAACTCAGCATCAATGTCGAAGGTGCACCGCGTTCAGTCACGTTCGAACCGCTCGTCCGCTTCCAGATGCGCGGGCTTGGCTATACTTCCCCCGTCTGGAACCACGGGCTCAACCATGGGTCCTTGGAAGTCGCGCGCGAGGATATCGACCTTGAGGCGATCAATCCGCTGGAACCTGAAAACCTGCATGTGCAGATAGTGTGCCGCGCAACCACCGATACCGGTTCAACCGGCACAGGCGTGTTCGAACAGCTGGTGATCGGCCCCTATGTCCCGATGGGGCTGACCGGTTTTCTAGACGCGCCCTGATAGCAGGGCAGCCAGCCAGTCAGCCGAATTTCTCGCGCAGCTCCAGCAGTGCGATAGCCGCCTTTGCGGCTTCGCCGCCCTTGTCCTTGCGCGTTTTGTCGGCACGGGCGAGGGCCTGCTCCTCGTTTTCTACAGTGATGATGCCGTTGCCAATGGCAACGCCGTCCATGGTCAGCGCCATGATGCCGCGCGCACTTTCGCCAGCCACGATTTCGAAATGGTATGTTTCGCCGCGGATGACGACGCCGATTGCGACAAATGCATCATATTGTCCGCTGTCAGAGGCGAGCGCGATCGCCCCGGGAACTTCCAATGCGCCGGGAACCGTCAGCACTTCTGCTTCGTGTCCGGCTGCTTCCAGTGCAGATTTTGCGCCGTCGACCAGCATATCGTTGAGGTGGTCGTAAAATCGGGCTTCGACGATCAGGAAACGCGCCATGGGATACTCCTATTGGATTTCCACGCCGTTAGCGGGGGCGAGGCGGATATGGAAGGCAAACGAGCATTTTTCTGGCAAAGTGCCTAACCCCATCGGATCATTGCAACGGTCTTATTTTGCGCGCATTGCGGCGCTTCCACCTGCAACCCGGCCATGCCGCGAGCAATCAAGCAGATCGAATTTCTTGCCCCAGCAAATCTACATTGATGAGCGGCCCTTGATAGAACGGATGCGTGACGGCCTCGGCCGCCGCATGGTCGGCATCACCATTGCTGTCGGTATTGAGGCGCTGATCATCCTGCTGCTCCTCACGCTATCGACCTCAATTGGCACCAGCCGGCCCGCATCCACCGCGCTCGCCAGTTTCGATTTCGAGCCGAAGCAAACGCCATCCCCAGATGACAAGCCTGATGCGGAAAAGGAAAAACCCAAACCGCCACAGGCAAATGCGCAGCCTACGCCCCGTCAACCGGAGCCACCGGTTGACCCCGCAGTGCCGCAAATTACCGAAGCGCCACGGCCAGCACCGCCAGTCATCATCAATCCGCGCCCTGAAGCAGTGCCGCCAGTGGCCGCAACACCTGCCGAAAAACCAAAAGCAAAGGCCGTTATCCGTAACGACCGGACCGGTCCTGCCGATACCATCGGGCGGCCCAGCGATAGTGCACGGGTGGAAGGGTCAGGCCCCAATGGCGAACCGCTTTATGCCGCTGCCTGGTATCGTGAGCCTTACGAGGAAGAACTGGCGGGCTACCTTTCCACTGCCTCTGGTCCGGGCTGGGCTTTGATTGCCTGCCGCACCGTCCCCAATTACCGAGTGGAAGATTGCGTGCCGGTGGCAGAATATCCGCGCGGGGCCGGACTTTCGCGGGCCGTGCTGGCAGCAGCATGGCAGTTTCGCGTTCGCCCGCCCCGCATCGGCGGCACTTCAAAAGTGGGCGAATGGGTCCGCATCAGGATCGATTACGAACAGCGCCGCAATTGATCTGATCGCGCGCCCTATCCGCCTGCCGGGCGTTCGATGGTGGGGCCAATATCCGCCATGACCTTACGCGCATCGAACACGCGGTCGCCATTGCCGGGCATGGTGCCTTTGCCCATCCGTATTTCCGCATAGGCCCTGAATTTTTCGACCGTGCGGCCGTCCATGTCGTCAGCCCAGAACCTGCTGCTGCCATAGGGATGCCACATCACCCAGCCACTTGCCGTGTAATAGCTCCAATGGGGCCGCCAATAATCGTAATATGGTCCATATGGGCTGATAACGCGGGGGTAGCGATCGACATAAATCTCACGTTCCGCTTCCGTCGTATGATCGACCAGCCTGAACCATGTGTACCCGCTGTCGATGGTCAGTTCGGCAGCGCGGTAAAGGAGATAGCTTTCGACCCTTTCGCGAGACGTCAGGGTGTTGCCCTCGAAGCTGACTTCGTACCTGTCTGCGGCAAGGCGATTGTCGGAATATCCGCCAGACACTTTTTGCCCGGCGATATTGGGCTGGTATGGTGTCGCTGTTGTACAGGCGAACAGCAATGCCGCCAGCAACAGGCCCGCGCTTTTTCTCGCGATGCCGGTCATTTGATTTAAGGTTGTCATCTCGCGTGCTCCAACAGGCTTTTGGAATGATATTCGCTGCGGTTTCGCCCCGTCAGCTTCAGCCATGGACTGGTGGCCGGTTACGCTGACGGGGCGCTCCCCCTAACCCGGGCTTAATCCGTGCTCGCAGCGGGCAGTGCATATTCATGAATGAAATTCACTACCGTGCGGGCATCGTCTGCAGCCTGGGCAAAGGCTGTCATTGTGCCGCCATCGGAATAATCGACACCGCCGAAAATCACGTCGTAGACATTTACGACAGTTGGCACCCAGCTACCGTCGGCCTGCTGGACCAGCACCTCGACAGTGATGTTTTCGTAGGTGTCCGATCGGTCATATGTGAAAGTGCTGAAGTCGACGCTTGAATATGAAACGTTTCCGGTTTTCTCGAGGTTGATGTCGAGAAACGCATTGAGATAGGCAACTTCGTCGACTGAAAATTCGCCGCTCTTGTCCGTCGCCGCAGCGGCAAATGCGGCCGCGAAGATAAGGTCAGCGTTGGTCAGTTCTCCATCGACCAGGTGATCGAATTCGGTGCCCGGCAGATCATCCACGCCCGGAATGGTGCCGGTCGTCATCAACGCAACATAGATCGCGAGATTTTCCAGTGGGGAATCGATCGTATTCGCCGTGCCATCCACCGTCAGCACCAATCGGCCCGCTGCATCGAGCGAAATATCCGTGGCTTCATTCAGCAGCGTTATGACTTCTTCAGCCCGACGGTCCAGAACCTGTGCCGGCGCACGGCCGACGTTCAGCCTGCCCAGTTCAACCTCGATGGCCAATGTGGGGTCAATCGGTGCACCTTCTTCGTCCAGCGGCACAAGATTGCCCTCGGCATCAATTGGCTGGACGAAGCCCGCATCGCTGAGGACGGGGATGCCGTTGTCATCCCTCAAAATGACATACATGTCACCAAACAGGTCGCCCCGGGTGCTGCCGGCGGAAGATGGCTTTTCGCCGCGGTCATTCTTGCCGCCGGAACCACCAGCCCATGCAGGCTTGTCAGAATCCTCGTCGCCTTCATCAGCGCCGGCCACATCGCGGAAAATGTCTTCGAGGCTATCGTGGCCGCCCTTGCTGCCTTTGCCCTTCTCACCGGGCGCGCCGCCTTTGCCGCCTTGCTGGCCCTTGCCTTCGTGGTCTGTGTGATCGTCACTCTCGTGGCCGCCACCATGGCTGTCCTGCATTGCTGCATGGGCCGCAAAACCTGTTCCAAGTGGCATTGCGCCCATTGCCAGAATTGCCGCGATAGCAGCTGTGACAGATGCCCGATTAAGCAGGCCGTTCTTCGTAGATCCCGTCATTGAGTCCTCCTGATCAGGGTTTCGAAGGACAAGGTAGCCAAGGCGTTCCGAGCGTCTTTAAGCATTGTTACTTACACAAGTGTCAGCCAGCGCAGATCACAGTTTGAAAATTACAGCCATGCGGAAAATATTTTCCGTGCTGTCAAATGTGTCAACTGCATCACCGGGCGCAATATCGAACCGGCCATAGTTGCTGTGGTCATATTCCAGACGCACTCGTGTTGACGAATCCAGCCCAAGTTCCAGCCCGCCGCCGTATCGCGTTCCGGTCTTCCAATTACGTTCCCTCACGCTGTTCTTCGTCGTTGCGTATTTTGTATCAAATTTAGTCCGGTCGAGGCCAAACCGGCCGAAAAGCAGCGCCGATTTGCTAATCTGGTACCCCAATCGTGCCGAGGCACCGAAGGACACTTCATGTTCCGTGGAATATATCCGTCCGTTGGGATCGCGTTCGATATTCCAGTCGATATTGGAAATATCCACGCCCAGTTCCGCGCCAAAGTAGAAGTCTTTCCAAGTGATTCCGGCACCTGCGATCAGCCCTAGAACCGGGCCAGAACTGCTGCGTGAAATATCGACGGGCGTTCCGCCTGACCTCGTGCCAAGGTTACCACTGATGAGCGCGCCGTGGCCAAACTGCGCACCTATATAAATGCCCGAAAAATCGTGGGCCGACGCATCATCTTCGGTGCCTTTTGCGATGGGCGATAACCGAAAGCCGATGCCTATGCGGAACTGGTTTTCCGTATTGGAAAAATTGTCGCTCTCTGCTTCCCCTGTGGACACGTCGTAGTCTCCATAAGACGAAAGCGAATACTCGGCCCGCACGAAACCGCGCCGTCCGAAACCTGCATCTGCGCCAAGGCCCATCGCATAGCCGGTTTCTTTCCTGCTGATATCTTCAGAGCCTGCGGGGTGGTCATACAAGGTGCGCATATGGCTGGAGACGATGCCGAACCGCCCATAGAGTATGTCAGAACCGGCATTCACATATCCAATGCGGAGACTTGCGCCCAGTCCGTCCTTTTTCTGGACCGAAAACACCCGGTTGGCATCATGGCTCCACTCTGGCCCCGCCAATTGGCCCTCTGCCTCCACCCCCAGGTAAACCGGGCCTGTGACAAAACCGAATCCTGCGGCACCGATGACCGCCGGGCCGTCATCCCCAAAGTCCGCCGTATTGCTGCCATCACTGCCGCGCGGACCATCCAGCCCTGTCACCAGCGTTCCGTGACCAAACATCACTGCGCCATAAAGCCCTGCCGGGCCCTGGCCTGTCGCGAAGGAAAACCGGCTTGCCGTGTCCCAATTGCTGCGCGGCTTTATCTGCGCACCGATGCGAAGGAAAAACCGGTTCTCGTCAAAATCGAAGCCTGCCCTGTTCGACGTGCGTTGGGCAAAGTCATAATCAGCCCCGAGGTAAATCCGCTTGTGCAGCCAATAGCGACCCCAGATTCCGGCGGAGGTAACAAATTCGGAGCGATCCACGCCAACATAATCATAATGCGATCCGCCTATGTTGAGGCCAGCATTGAAGCGCGCCGTGTTGAACGCCTGCAGCGATAATTGTCCGCTGGTGAGAATGTATGCGGAGGCGGCGGGCAGGGTGGTTTCTTCGACTGACCTGTCGATTTTCACTGCAGCAGAAATTCCCTCGGGGTCGGTCCAGTCAAGAACTGCTCCGAAGTCCATCGCTCTGACGTTTTTCAGGCGGGGGTCCGCATAATCCTGCGCCATGTAACCGGCAAAAATCTCGCCGCTGAGACGCGGTGAAAAGCGATGCCTGATGCCCAGTGCAGCCGCGTAGCCGTCCGAATTCCGATCAAGCCCGAAATCGTCGAAAACAGCGTCATAGTTTCGCTTGTCATAGGCGCCTTGCACGAACAGTTCCGTATCTGCCGACAGCTTGCGCCCGATACGTCCGCCCAGTTCATATTGAACGCGGTCGCGGTCGTCATTGTTGATCGTGCCAAGCGCGCCTTCCACGTCTGAAAAATCGAGGTCGGTGACGGTGCCTGCAAGACGTAACGCATAGTCGCCCTTGTCCCACAGAAGCCCGGCAAAGCCGTAACCTCTCCGGAATTCCGTAGGCTCCAGCCCGTTAACATCATCAGGTGAGGCACGATTTTCATGATCCCAGCGATATTCGCCGCCGCCAACAAATGTGAGGGCAGGGGAAAGCTTTGCGCGGCTGTTCAGGCCTAGCTGCCAGTCGCTGTAATCTTCAGAAGCATTGCTGTCATAACGGCCAATCTCGCCGCGGCCAGTAATGGCGATCCGGTAGTCCTTGCCATTGGCAACCAGCTCCAGCCTGGGCGCGATGATGCCGATAAAGTCATCGACTTCATAATTCCGGGTGGCAAAGATGTTGTCGACGTAGCCGCCGGAAATATCGATGCCCGCATCGACTATAATACTATCTCTGCTGGCTGATTCTGAAACCTGCTGCTCAACCGGCGGGGGTGTTTTGTCCGACGTACCTTGAGCATGCGCGGGGCTACCCGTCACCCCAATCAGGGCCAGCAGGGTGGCACAGGCACCATAAGAATACCGCGATGATTGCATGAAGTTCTGCGCCCCCTTTCCCGAGGGTGCAAGATTGTTAGCAGGCGCAAGCAATTCCCATACGTATCTATCCTGAACGCACCTGCGTTCGCGCGCCGAAAAGCAGGAAACGCGCGTCGCATATTTGACGCTTTCTGCGCCGAACCGATGATTTCCGAGTCTGGGAAAATGGTGGACGCACTAGGGCTCGAACCTAGGACCCGCTGATTAAGAGTCAGCTGCTCTACCAACTGAGCTATGCGTCCACTTGCCGGATTGCGGCGGCTTCGAATCGTCAACCGATACCGAAGAGGCGCTGCATATAGCGCGTGTTCCCGGCATTGGAAGGGGAAATGCCATCCTTATGCTTGGAAAGAGCATTTATCCTGAAAGACCGTATCTCGGGCTTTCGCGATTCCACCTGTTCACCATCATCAAAGTGCCGATGCAGATCATGTTTGTCATCATGGATGATCCGCCGTGGCTCATGAAGGGAAGGGGAATACCTACCACGGGCGCAAGGCCCATAACCATCATCAGATTGATGGCAACGTAGAAGAAGATGGTCGCCACCATGCCTGATGCAAGAAGCTTGGAAAACCGGTCGTTTGAACGCTTTGCCACCAGCATTCCCCAGCGCAGAATTATTCCGAAAATCACGATTACAAGCAATCCGCCCAGCAGGCCCCATTCTTCGGCCATGGTCGCGAAGACAAAGTCTGTATGCGGTTCAGGCAGGTAGTTGAGGTGGCTTTGCGAACCTTCATTGAAGCCCTTGCCGGAAAATCCGCCAGAACCGATGGCGATCTTTGATTGCAGGATATGATAGCCGGCACCCAGAGGATCATTTTCAGGATCAAGGAATGTCGTGACCCGGCGCTGCTGATATTCCTTCAGGCCGAAGAAAAAGGCAATCGGGGCGAGCACTGCGCCAGCGACGCCCGCGCCCACAAACCAACGCATCGGCAGACCGGCAAGGAACATGACCACTGCGCCGCCAAACGCAATTGCCAGAGCCGTGCCTAGATCAGGTTGCATCAACACCAGCGCCATCGGCACACCGATCAATGCGCCTGCCGGAACAAGTGCCCGCCAGGTCGGGATCATGCCGGAGGGCAGCGTTGCATAGAATTTTGCCATCACCAGAACAATGACCGGCTTCATCAGTTCGGACGGCTGGATCACGATTGGCCCGAGGCTTAGCCAGCGCTGGCTGCCGCCGCCCATCGCACCGATTGCCTCCACCGCCACAAGCAAAAGTAAAACACCAGCATAGGCCGGAAATGCTGCAAAGCGGACGATGTCGCGATTGAACAGCACCATTATCGACGCCATCACGAGGAACACGGCAAAGCGGATAATATGCGACGCAGCAAATGGCTGCATATGGCCGCCAGCAGCGGAATACAGCACGGCTGCACCGAACCCGACCAGCACGAACAGCGGGATCAGCATTTGCCAAGGCTGCCGTGCGACTGCGGCAGGTACGATCGAGTTCATTCCTCGTCTCCTGGCGCGGCAACGGTTGCGGCAGGCGCAGGGGAGGGCGATGATACAGGCGTTGATGTAGGCGGCGGAATGACACTGTCGCTGATATCGGACCGGTTTTCAGCCGCATCGGTTGCCTGCGTCACAGGCTGCTGCGCGGCGGCTCTTGCTTCTGCATCAACGCGGTCGAAAATGTCTTCGTCCCTGCGGGGCGCCGGGGGCACAGCTTCGCCCGATTGCGCTGCAAACGCGGCATATTTGCGCGCCAGTCTTTCCTGCGCAGTGCCGCCCCACTGTTTTTCGAGCGAGTAGAGCTGTTCCAGCCCCTTTTTCGCATCGAACATGAAGGTCATGACATCACGCGCGATCGGGTAGGCAGCGCCGGAACCGCCGCCATGTTCAATGACAACAGCGCCAGCATAACGCGGATTATCAAACGGCGCGAAAAAGATGAACAGGCCGTGGTCGCGATATTTCCAGGGCCCTGATTTACCGTCGGACTTGGCCAGCGAAACGACCTGCGCCGTGCCGGTTTTGCCCGCAATCTTGATATCGTCAAACGGCAAGCGGGCACGTCCGGCGGTGCCGGGGCCGTTGACCACATCGCTCATGGCATTTCGAATGAGCATTTCATGCTCGTCGCTGATGCCCATATCCCTGAATTGCGGTGTTTTGGAATCGAGAACGAGACGGGGCATCACTTGCTTGGCCGTTGCAAGGCGCGTGGCCATGACAGCGAGCTGCAGCGGATTGGCGAGCATATAGCCTTGACCGATGGTGGCGTTGACAGTGTCGAACGCAGCCCATGGCCGTCCGTATTTTTCCATCTTCCACTTGGGGTCTGGAACGGTTCCGTAAAACTGGCTGGTCACGGGCAGGGGAAATTCCTGCCCCATGCCATATCGGCGCGCCATTTCCGAGATGGGGTCCATGCCGATGCGCTGCGCGAAGTGGTAGAAGTAGACGTCGCAGCTCTGGTAGATTCCCTTGGCCATATTGACCTGGCCGTGTCCGCCGCGCTTCCAGCAGCGGAAGACGCGGTTTCCCACGCGCAGGCCGCCTCCACAAAAGACGGATTCTTCTGGGTCAAGCCCGGCCTTGAGGAAGGCTGTGCTCACCATCGGTTTCACGGTCGAACCGGGTGGGTAAAGGCCCTTCAGGACCTTGTTACGCAGCGGCACGCGTTCGTCCTGGCTCAACATATTGTATTCGACCCGGCCGATGCCGTCTGAAAAGCTGTTCGGATCGAAACTGGGCATGGAGGCCATGCACAGAAGGTCGCCCGTCTTGCAGTCCATGACAACGACAGAGCCGGATTCAAGACCAAGCCTTCGCGCGGCATAATCTTGCAGCGGGCCATCAATCGTCAGCTTGATGGGGTTGCCCTGAATATCTTCGCGCGTATCCAGATCGCGCACGATCCGGCCCGAAGCAGTGACTTCCACGCGGCGTGCACCGGGGACACCCCGTAATTTCTGTTCGAACTGCTTTTCCAGCCCGTCCTTTCCGATCTTGTATCCCGGCGTAATCAGCAGCGGGTTTCGATCAAGCTCGTATTCCTCTGCCGAAGCAGGGCCAACATAGCCGACCAGATGTCCGACAGCGGGGCCAGTGGGGTAGAACCGCGAAAAGCCGCGCTGGGGCACCACGCCGGGCATCTCAGGCAAGCGGACGCTGACAGCGGCGAACTGTGAGAAATCGAGCCCGCTGCCGACTTCCACCGGCTGGAAACCGCGGGCGTCACCCACCTTGTCCTTAAGGTCCTGCACGGCTGTATTATCCAGCCCGAGCAAGCCGCCGAGGATATCGATTGTCTTTTCCGGATTGTTCAGCCGGTCAGGAATCAGGTCGACACGGAAATCCGCGCGGTTCGAAGCCAGCGGCGCGCCATTACGGTCCAGCAGCCAGCCTCTGCGCGGGGGGATGAGCGACAGATTGACGCGGTTGCTTTCTGCTTCTGTTTCGTATTTCTCGTTTTCGGCAATGGCGATGTAGCCCATGCGCACTGCCAGCAGCATACCCACGCCTGCGCCAACGCTGCCGATGACGAAGCTGCGGCGATCATAGGCATTTCTGAGGGTGGCTGTGCTGACGACGGGCCGGTTCTTCTTGCCGAACACCATCACGAAGCTCGCAACCGGGTGAGGCGCAACCTGTCAAGCCGGGCGACCAGACGCGAAACAATTGGCAACATCAACAATGTCAGCAGAATTTGCGGGACAATTGCCTTGAACATGGGGCCGCCCATATTCCCGCCCGAAAGAAACGCTGCAAAGACAAGAAAGACCACCATGACGAAACCGCCTGTCAGCCAGTCCTGCAAGAAGCCGCGCCAGGGAAAACGCGCTTCGATGAGTTCAATCGCAATCATCGCCAGCGACCATAGCAGGATGGCACTGCCAAAAGGATGACCGCTGAAAAGATCATCAAACAGGCCAAGGGGGAAGCCTGCCCAGATCGGCAGGATACCGGGACGTACAAGCCGCCACGACACCAGCATCATGAAGCCGAGAGGCGGGACAAGGGGAACGGCCGTGGCAACGAAGAAAATGGGAAATAGCGAGCCAAGCAGAATGCTGAATGAGGGTATGCCGTAGGCAAGCACCTTCGAATGTTCTCGATTGATCCGGCTGCCATATTCGTCGCGCCGGGCAGGGCCCCTGGTCCGGATGTTCATTGTTCGGGCGGGCTTTCCGCAGGCGCACTTCGGCTGCGTATGGCTTCAGGTTGCCAGATTGGCTCCACCGATACGAAATCGGTCGCTGCAGGGTCGCTGATGATCCGGGCAAGCCCGCCATCATCGGTAATTTTGCTGACGATGGCGACAGCAATGCCGGGCCTGTAATAGCCGCCCGCACCACTGGTGACGAAGACATCACCGACTTTCAACGGATTGATACCGAGGTTGATCAGCCTGATGCGCAGCAAACCATCGCCCCGCCCTTCTGCAAAGGCAACGACTTCGTCCTGCGCGCGGCGGACTGGCAGCACGCTTTGGCTATCGGTCAGCAGCAATACGCGCGAACTGTCGCGACCCACTTCGAGCACACGCCCGACGACCCCGCGTGGGCTGCGCACAGCCATTCCCGGTCCAACACCATCAGCCTTGCCCGCCCCAAGATAGGCGAAACGGCGGGCGCTGGAAGCGGTGGAGCCGACGATGCGCGAAACCACGACAGGCTTCACATCGGTTTCCTTGAGGCCAAGCAGAGCCTTCAGGCGGCGGTTTTCGGTCTTGACCGCCTTGGCTTCTGCCAGCCTGATCCGCGCAAGTTCCATTTCCCGCTTCAAGGCAGCATTCTGCCGCCCTGCGCGATAATAGCCTGCAATACTGTCGATCAGCCCCAGGCCATCGGAACGCGCAACCGCGGTCAGTTCACCCGCCGGCGCGACGGTATCATGCGCAGCTGCGCGCGGGCCATTGAAACTGGCCGGACGCCACAGCGACAAGGCCAGCAGGATTGCACCAACCAGCGCGCCGATACCGGCAACCACGTAGCCGGTGAAAATTCCGAATTGCGCCCTGCGCGAAAAGCCGGGACGCCGTTTGGAAGGCGGCGCCATTACAATCCTTCCCTCAGGCGGTCATCAAAACGCCGCGATAGATGGGATCTTCCATGGCGCGACCAGTGCCGATCGCCACGCAAGAGAGCGGATCTTCGGCGATGCTGACCGGCAGGCCGGTTTCTTCGCGCAAATGGTCGTCGAGGCCGCTGATCAGCGCGCCGCCACCTGTCAGCACGATGCCCTGGTCGACGATGTCTGCCGCCAGTTCAGGCGCAGTGTTTTCCAACGCGATACGCACGCCTTCGACGATGGCACCAATAGGTTCGGCCAGCGCCTCTGCAATATGGCCCTGGTTGATGGTGATTTCCTTGGGAACACCGTTCACCAGATCGCGACCCTTGAGCGTGATCATTTCGCCAATGCCATCTTCTGGCGGAACTGCGATGCCGTAATCCTTCTTGATCCGCTCTGCCGTGGATTCCCCGATCAACAGGTTGTGGTGGCGGCGGACGTAGGAAACGATTGCTTCGTCCATCTTGTCACCGCCGGTGCGGACCGAAGTGGTGTAAGCAAGGCCGCGCAGTGAAAGAACGGCCACTTCAGTGGTGCCGCCCCCAATGTCGACGACCATGGAACCAACAGGTTCTGTCACCGGCATATCGGCACCGATGGCTGCTGCCATAGGCTCGAGGATGAGGTAAACTTGGCTGGCACCTGCATTGGATGCAGCATCGCGAATTGCGCGGCGTTCGACCGAGGTGGAACCTGACGGAACGCAGATCACGATCTCGGGATAGCTGAACATGCTCTTCTTGCCGTGGACCTTGCGGATGAAATGCTCGATCATCTTTTCGGCAATTTCGATATCCGCAATCACACCGTCACGCAGCGGGCGGATCGCTTCGATACTGTCAGGCGTCTTGCCCATCATCATCTTCGCATCGTCGCCAACTGCCTTCACCTTGGTGATGCCGTTCAGCGTTTCGATGGCAACAACAGACGGCTCGTTCAGGACGATACCGCGGTCCTGAACATAGACCAGCGTGTTAGCGGTTCCGAGGTCGATCGCCATGTTCTGCGATCCGAATTTGAAGAGGCGGGAAATGAAGCTCATTACTGGGGCGATTCCGTATAGTTTTCGGGGCGATGCCGCTGATAATGACAACCGGTGCGACCCGCATATGACAGGGAATGCCGGTTCCTTAACGAAAGGCATGAGAAAAGGCCAAAAATTAATGTCGATAGTGCACGGATTTTCCACCATCGGCCTCGAATTTGCTGCACTTCGCCGCTAAGCCGGTTTGTCGATGCCAGAAATACGCCGCCTTCCCGAATCCCTGGTCAACCGCATTGCCGCTGGCGAAGTGGTGGAACGACCTGCGGCTGCCTTGAAGGAAGTGGTCGAAAACGCGATCGATGCCGGCGCAACACGCATTGCAGTCCAGCTTGTGGACGGCGGACTTACCCGCATGGAAGTCACCGACGATGGCTGCGGCATGTCGCCCGACCAGATGGCCTTGGCGCTTGAACGCCACGCAACGTCAAAGCTGCCGGACGAAGCAATCGAGCAGGTGGTAACGCTGGGTTTCCGGGGCGAGGCTTTGCCTTCCATCGCCAGCGTTTCGCGCTTTACGCTGGAAAGCAGGCCGCGCGATGGGGCCACACAGACGCAAGGCTGGCGGCGCGTTGTCGATCATGGCGAACTTGTCGAAGACACGCCTGCTGCAATGCCGCCCGGCACACGCGTGAGGGTGGAGCAATTATTTGCCAAAGTCCCTGCAAGGCGCAAGTTCCTGCGCACCGCCCGCAGCGAATATGCCGCCTGCAAGGATGTGGTGCACCGCCTGGCCATGGCGCGGCCCGATATCGGCTTCACGCTCGACCACGGCAACCGCCGCGTGCTCGCGTTGCAACCTGACGAGGCGCTGGCCACCAGAGTTGCGGGCATCATTGCCCGCGAACTGGCTGACAATGGCGTGGCAATCGATCTGGAACGCGGTGATATGCGGCTGACCGGCATTGCCGGTCTGCCGACATACAATCGCGGCGTGGCAGACCACCAATATCTGTTCGTCAATGGCCGTCCGGTAAAGGACCGGCTGCTGACAGGTGCGGTGCGCGGCGCATATTCGGATATGCTTGCGCGTGACCGGCACGCGGTGCTGGCGCTTTTTCTCACGATTCCTGCAGAAGAAGTGGATGTGAATGTGCATCCGGCCAAAACCGAGGTTCGCTTTCGCGATGGTGCGGCAGTGCGCGGTTTCATCGTGTCCGGTTTGCGGCAGGCATTGGCGACCGGTGACCGGCGCAGCGCGCAGTCACCTGATGCCGCAGCAATGGGCAGATGGCAGGCAGAACCCCTGGCACAAGCAGCACCTGCCGCCCTGCGTTCCATGTTCGAAGGGCGCGACTGGAGCAAACCTTCCGGCAGCCGCGTGGCTTCGCCCACCGACAGCTGGCGCGGGCCGGAAAATACGGACCTTGCCGCACCGATGGGCCGCGCCGTCGAGGCGGAGGAATTGCCCGACGATGCCGCGCAATATCCGCTCGGCATTGCGCGCGGACAGGTCGCCAACACTTATATCGTGGCAGAAGCCGCCGACGGGCTGGTGCTGGTGGACCAGCACGCCGCGCATGAACGGCTTGTGCTGGAGCGGCTCCGCGCTGCCGGCGCAGAAGAAGCCGTGAAGCGGAGTCAGGCCCTGTTGCTGCCAGAAGTGGTGGAAATGGAAGAAACCTCTTGTGACCGGCTGGAAGACGCAGCGGATAAGCTGGAAGGGCTCGGCCTGGTCATCGAACGGTTCGGGCCATCCGCCATGCTGGTCCGGGCAGTGCCCCATTCGCTCGGTAAATCCAACCCTGCTGCTTTGCTGCAGGACATCGACGATGATCTTGCCAGGCACGGCGAGGCATTGCTGCTTGGCGAGAAACTTGACCTTGTGCTGGCGACGATGGCTTGCCATGGGTCGGTAAGGGCAGGGCGTACGCTTCAGGTGCCTGAAATGAATGCACTACTTCGCGAAATGGAACGCACCCCGCGCTCTGGCCAATGCAACCATGGCAGGCCAACCTGGGTTAAGCTGTCCATGGAAGATGTCGAAAAACTGTTCGGGAGACATTGATGCGTCATCTGGTTCTGGTCGCCGCCCTGGCATTGGCTGCATGTGGCGACGGTGAAGTGACCCCTGAAGAACAGGCGCGGATCGATGATGCCAAGATAGCGGCAGTGAAGGCTGCCCAGATCATTCCGCCAACTCCGTTGAGCCCGGGCAAGATCCTGTATCCCGATATCGAACAGAACAATCTTTATGGGGCTGGATGCGCGTTTGTGCCCGAAGGTGGCGGGCTAGGCGCGATTGCGCTGACGCAGGCTGACGTCGGCTATATGAAAATTGATGACAAGATCGAACGTTTTGCCGCCGACAAGGGCAGTGCAACGGCACCGGTTGGCACTTTCGCCAAATATGACGCCGGCGCATATTCGCTGCGGCTCGATCTGGCAGATGAAAAGGGTAAGCGCTCCGGCATGGAGACGACAGATTTCAATGCCCGGCTCACTGTTCGAAACGAGCGTGACCAGATCGTTTATGAAGCCGCCGGATTGGCGCAATGTGGTTCTTAGACTAGCTTAAAAAGGGTTCGCAATTCCATGAATAAAATACGTTTTGTGCTCGCTGGCGCAGCGCTTGCCTATGCCATGCATCCGATTATCGCAGGCGCGCAAGATGCAGCCGATACCGCCCGCATCATCGATGAAGGGATGAACCGCAGCCAGGTGCAGCAGAGCGCGCACGAGCTGCTCGACCAGATTGGCCAGCGGCTGACCAATTCGCCCAATATGCGGCGGGCAGAAGCATGGGCCGTTGCTGAAATGCAGGCTCTGGGCCTCGACAATGTGCACAAGGAAGGTTTCGAATTCGGCCGCGGCTGGGAAATGATTTCAAGCGATGTGCATATGATTGCGCCGCGCCCGCTGGAACTGTCGGCGACGCCGGTTGCCTGGACGCCCGGCACCAACGGCACGATCGAAGCTGAAATCATCGTCGCGCCCATTTCAGAAGTCGCGCATTTCGATGCCTATCGCGGCAAGCTGGCGGGCAAGATCGTGCTCTATTCGATTCCGGGAACGGGTGACGAACCAACATCTGCACCTTTCACGCGGCTGACCTCGGCAGATATTTCGAAGCGGGATGAATATGATGTTCCCCAGCATGATCCGCAGGACATTGCGCGCAATGCCAAGCGCCGTGAATTTGCCCTTCAACTGGACGAATTTCTCGCCAGTGAAGGCGCGGTTGCATGGGTCAAAAAATCATATCGCGACGGTAATCTTCTGCACGGTTCAGGCTATACCTATCTCGTCGGCAAGACACCGAAGCTACCCGGCTTTGAAGTTGCCGCCGAAGATTACCGCCGCCTTGCCCGTTTAGCCAAGACCGGCCCGGCACCGCGCCTGTCTTTGAACAGTAATGTCCGCTTCGTGGACGATGATACGAACGCCTATAACATCATCGGCGAGATACGCGGGACCGACCCTGCAGCAGGTTATGTCATGGCTGGCGCGCATTTTGACAGCTGGGCTGCTGGCGATGGTGCGGTGGACAATGGCGCGGGCAGCATCACCGTGCTGGAAGCGGCGCGCATTCTGAAGACGATGGGCGTTCGCCCGCGCCGCACCATCCGCTTTGCCTTGTGGGCAGGTGAGGAACAGGGCCTTCTAGGTTCACTCGCCTATATCCGCCAGCATCTGGTCAGCCGCGCGGGCGAAGATGCACTGGATGCTGGCAGTGTCAGCCGCGAATGGCGCAATCTCTATCCCATCACGCGCAAGCCCGGATATTCGCAGCTCAAGGCCTATTTCAACATGGACAATGGTTCGGGCAAGTTCCGCGGAATCCATGCAGAAGGTAATGCCGCTGCAGAACCTCTACTGCGCAAGTGGATGGCACCCTTTGCCGACATGGGGGCGACCAATGTCGTTGCCGGCAGTACGGGCGGGACAGACCACGTCTATCTTCAGGCAATCGGCCTGCCAGGTTACCAGTTCATCCAGGATCCGCTGGATTACGGCGCGCGCCTGCATCATACCAATATCGACACGTTCGATCACTTGCGACCGGATGATCTGCGGCAGGCATCGGTTGTGATGGCCGGAATGCTTCTGGCAGCCGCCAACGACAAGGATACGATCGCACCGATGCCGCTGCCGCAGCAGCCGCTCGACACTGATCCTTTCGAATATGATTATCCAGAAGATTGAAGCCTGACGGGGGAGGGCGCCTGCATCATCAGCGGGGCCCTCCTACAGTTCATTCCATCAGTCGATTGGTGCATCCTTGTCGCGCACTTCGATGAGCCCGTTGGACAAAAGTTCCAGCACCATGTCGCCATGCTGGTTGAAGGTGCGTGCACGAGATTTGAAAATGCCCATTTCAGGTCTGCTCTTGCTGCGGCGCTTTTCCAGCAATTCGGTTTCGCACCGAAGGGTGTCGCCGGGAAAAACCGGTTTTGCCCAGCGCAGTTGGTCAACACCGGGTGAGCCAAGGCCAGCCTGTTGTTGCACCTTCATGTCATCTACCATCATCCGCATGGTCATGGCGCAGGTGTGCCACCCGCTGGCTGATAGCCTGCCAAAATGTGTGCGGGCCGCTGCATCGTCATCGAGATGGAATGGCTGCGGATCGTATTTACTGGCGAAATCGACAACCTCTTCGCGCGTCACGTCATAGGAACCGAACGATTTGCGTGATCCGACAACCAGGTCTTCAAAATACAGCATATGTTCTCCGCTTTGATATCTGCGCGGTCTAGCGGAGGTAAAATCGCTCCGCCAGAACAACCATCATTGGCAACAGGAAAAGAAACGCGCCGGATTACCTCAGCGATTCCACATCCGGCACAATGCGGTAACGCGCGAGAACGAGGCTGAAAATGCCAAACAGAAGCAGCCCGATAGCGACCAGTGTGAACCAGATGCCATCGTCACGAAGCGAATTTACGGCGCCGCCCAGCGTCTTGACTTCGCTGCTGCTGGAAATCCACGCAGCATTGACGAGCGACCAGCCAATGACTGCAAAAACGGCTGTACGCGCCGCATATCCTGCATGACCAAGCGCCTTGGTGAAGGAAGGTGCAGAAGCCGAAATCCTGTTCATGAAGCTACCGGTCCACGCCTTCTTGCCCTGCGCGAATGCTGCAATGAAGAAACCGATGCCGACGATACCAAGAATTACGCTGCCAAAATCCATCGACAGAATGCCGCCGACGGCTTGGCGTGTAGTGTCGCTTTCAGTCGAATGTTCGTTACCGGAAGCAAATTGATAAGCGGAAAACGCCAGGGCGATATGGGCTATGCCGCTGCACAGATGCCCGATCCGGTGTCCCCAGCCTTTGGCATCACCGCCATAATTTTCGATGTCGATTGCAGGCGAGGCGAGACGATAAAGCGCATAGCCGAACAGGCCGAGCGCACAGAGATAGAGAACGATTGAGCCGCCTGGCACTTCCTGAATCCAGGAAAACACACTTTTTGCGCCGCCATCACCCGATTCGCCGCCGCTGCTGGTCAGGAAGATGTATCCCAGCAGGGTGTAGACAATTCCGCGTGCGGCGAAGCCAAGCCTGACAAGCCAGCGGAATTTCTCGGATTTATCGACCATTAAATACTTCCCTGTTCAACGTTGCCCAAGCAACGAACAGGGAAGGATTTTGTGCCTAGACGTTGAACTTGAAGTTCAGAATATCGCCGTCTTTCACGAGATATTCCTTGCCTTCCTGACGCAGTTTGCCTGCTTCGCGCGCGCCTGCTTCACCGCCGAACTGGATGAAATCATCATAGGCGATGGTTTCCGCCTTGATGAAACCACGTTCGAAATCGCTATGGATTTCGCCAGCTGCCTGCGGTGCCTTGGCACCCATCGGGAAGGTCCATGCGCGGGCTTCTTTGGGGCCAGCGGTAAAATAGGTCTGCAATTGCAGCAGTTCGTATCCGGCACGAATTACACGGGCCAGTCCGCTTTCTTCCAGCCCTAGTTCGGCCAGATATTCGCCGCGATCTTCAGGCTCCATGCCGACGATTTCGGATTCGATGGCGGCAGAAACCACCACCGATTGCGCACCTTCGCTGGCTGCCTTCGCCGCCACGAGATCGGACAGGGCATTGCCCTTGGCCGCGTCTTCTTCTGCCACGTTGCACACATATAGAACCGGTTTTGCTGTCAGCAGCTGCGCCTGTTCGAACAGGCGTTCTTCCTCGTCATCATTGGGCACGGTCAGGCGGGCAGGCTTACCTTCACGCAGCAGGTCGAGCGCCTGTCCCAGCACGCTGGCGAGGATTTTTGCTTCCTTGTCGCCGCTGGTGGCTTTCTTCTGGGCAGCCGGAACACGTTTTTCCAGGCTTTCCAGATCGGCCAGCATCAGCTCTGTTTCGACGACTTCGGCATCTGCAATCGGATCGACTTTGTTGGCGACGTGCTGGATATCATCATCTTCAAAGCAGCGCAGCACATGGACGATTGCGTCCACTTCACGGATGTTGGCCAAGAACTGGTTGCCGAGGCCTTCACCTTTGCTGGCACCTTTAACGAGGCCCGCAATATCGACGAAGCCAAGCTGTGTGAAAATGGTCTTTGCGCTGCCCGCTGTCGCGGCGATTTTTTCAAGGCGCGCATCCGGGACTGCGACCTGACCGACATTGGGTTCGATCGTGCAGAACGGATAGTTGGCAGCCTGCGCCGCCTGCGTCTCTGTGAGCGCATTAAAAAGGGTGGACTTGCCAACATTGGGCAGCCCGACGATCCCGCAACGGAAACCCATCGAAAACTCCGGAATAAGAACAGGTGGCGGCCCTTAGCGCCCGCAATCGGCAAAGGCCAGCTTCACGATTATTTTAGACGCGCGATGCTATGCCCACGTCATGAAAAAATCGACACATCTTCTGGCTTCAATCGCCTTGCTGGCACTTCTTGGCGGTTGCAGCAAATCGCCGGAAGAAAAATACGCCCGCGCCCAGGAAAGCTACGCGCAGAATGACTTCGCGGCCGCGCGGCTCGACCTGATTTCGGCGCTGGACGATGACCCCCAGAATGCCGCAATGCTGGAACTGCTGGCAAAAGCGCAAATTGCCATGGGCGATGGGGAGGGTGCAGCTGCAAGCCTTGCCAAATTGGCCAATGCCAATCCGGGGACGAAGCATCGCCTGCTTCTTGCCGAAGCAGATATTTTGCGCGGCAGGTTTGATGATGCCCTGAAAGCTGTCGCAAGCATCGATCTGGCTGAGGCAAAGCGCATCGGCGGGCTGGCGCAGATGGGCAAAGGCGATCCGGCCGCAGCGCGCAGCTGGTTTGTACAGGGAATGGAAGCGCCGGGGCCAAAGGCGCGGCTATACGCGGCATTCGCCCGCCTCGAACTTGGCAGCGGCAAGATAGAAGCTGCCCGAAAACTGGCGGAAAAGTCTATCGCGCAAAAGCCTGCGCCATTGGATGGGATGTTGGTCGCAGCCGATATTGCCGCAGCGCAAAACCGGCTTTCTGACGCGCTCACTCTATATAACCAGGCACTAGCATCCTATCCTGCTAATTTCGCCGCCAGCATAGGCAAAGTGGCCGTTCTGGGTGATCTCGACCGCTTCGACGAGGCCGAAAAACTGCTCGGGTCCTTTGCTGGCGATGCTCCTGATAATCCGCGTGTAATCTACCTTCAGGCCCGCATTGCCAGTGCCAAGGGACAATGGGAAAAGGCGCGCACGATCCTGCAATCTCAGGAAATCCTGATGCGGGATAACCCTTCGATGCAGGTCGTCTATGCTGAAGCATTGCTGCGCATCTGCCAGATTGAACAATCACGGGGTTGGCTTGGCCCGTTGTTGCGCAAATATCCTTCGAACAGGAAAGTCAGGCGCTTGCTGGGTGAAGCACAATTGGCGGGCGGGGATGCCCAAGGCGCGCTTGCAACCTTGCAGCCGATTGCCGATCGCCCCGATGCCTCGCCCGAAGAACTGGCGCTGGCCGCAAAGGCTGCCAAGGCAAGCGGCGATATGAACCATGCACGCTATTCGCAGCGGGCGAAATTGCCCGCGCCTGAATGGCTGGGCGGGGAACTGGCAAAGGGCGATACGGCGCTGCGCAATGGCAATTGGGCCGCGGCAGCGCGCAGCTATCAAGCCATCGTTGATCGCAGCCCGCAGCCAAATGGGATGGTGCTGAACAATCTGGCCTTCGCCAAAGCCAATCTTGGCCAAAAAGACGAAGCGCTCCAGATCGCGCTGAAGGCGCTTTCGGCATCGCCGGAACACCCATCAGTCATGGATACGGCGGGTTGGCTACTGGTTGAAACGGGCAGGGACAGGCAGCGCGGCGTCGCTCTGCTGAAGGCCGCCGCCCGCAAGGCACCCGACAATGCAGCGATTGCCCGCCATCTGACGGCAGCTACCGCAAACTGAGAAAATTGCTGTGTGACAGCCGATCAGGCTGCGCGCGCGACCAGACCTTGGCGGCGGCGTGCAAGGCCAAGGCCGATCAGTGCCGCGCCCAAGATGCCCAACATGCCGGGTTCAGGAACGCTGGTGCCGCCTGACGTGCTGCTGGAAATCTGCTGACCGCTGGCCGAAGAAATCGCTCCTGCACCGGTGATGGACTGATAGCGGACAAAGAAATCATCCAGTGTCAGCGATGTCAGCGGGTCGGAGAAGCTGAGCGTCAGCGTGCCAGTTCCGGTGCCGCCGGTGGTAACGCCGCCGCTGTTGCCTGCGCAGGAACCGCTGTTGCCGCCCTTGAAGCATACATCAACGTTTCCGATGCCATTGGGATAGCTGGAATCGGTGACCACGAAATTATAATCGCCCGTGCTCGATGCCCCGGCAATGTCCGGGTTAGTGTTGAACGCAAAGCTGGATACGAGCGAATCGACGCCTCCGCTGGTCGTGTTACGGACAACATAGTCGAAGCTGTATGTCGTGTCGGTCACGCCGGTCAGGGTGAAGGTGGTTTCCGCAGTCAGCCCGTCAATCGTGGTTCCGCCGGAAAAGCCATCATATTTGATGGTGAAGCTTTCACCGACATCGCCGCCATCAAGCAGGATAGGATCGGCCAGTGCGGGCGATGCAATCATCGCACCTGCAAAAGCTGCAGCGAAAGCCAGGCTGGAAAAACGTGTCGTCATTGATGTGCCCCTGCACCCCGTAAAATGGTTTACGCAAATCAATGCAAGGGATGTGCCATACGCCGCTGACCGCCACTTCCGATGGTTAACAACTTTTGCAGGGGCGGGTCTTCGTAAGATTATCCGACACTTTTGCAGCACAAACTGTCAGTCGAGCACGGCCTTTACCCAAGGGCCATACGGCGACTGGCCGAGCCATTCGATCTGCGTCTGGGCGCTGACCTTGTTAATGGTTATCTGCGGCTTGGGGCCGGGATGAACTGCGCGGCGCAAAGGGCGCGTGCCTGCAGGCATGGCGAGGATTTCGGCCATGGCATTGGGAACATCCATCGGGTCTGCGCTGCGGGCGGTGCCATCTTCCTTGCCCATTCCCGCCACCATCGCGGGGTAGCCGTCCAGATGCTTCTTGTCGGACCGGGCCGCCAGCTCTCCGGAATAACGGTTGCGGTTGACCCATACTTTGGTGGGATAACCGCCCGGTTCGATGATGGTCACTTCGATACCATGCGGCACCAGTTCGTAGGCGAGTTGCTCACTCATCGCTTCAACCGCGAATTTCGTGGCAGAATAATGGCCTGCGCCCGGTACGATTACACGGCCAAGCTGCGATGAAATGTTGAAGATGTGGCCGCTTTTCCGGCTCCGCATACCGGGCAGAACTGCACGGGCCAGACGGTGGTAACCCAGGACATTGGTATCGAAAGCCAGCTTGGTGGCTTGCATGTCCTGCACTTCGACAGGGCCGGTGATACCGACACCGGCATTATTGATCAGCACATCCAGCCCGCCGCCAGCGGCTTTTTCCGCAGTGGCAACGGCGGCAGCAACCTGATCGTCCTGCAACACGTCAAGCGGCAGAACAGTCAGATCGAGCCCTTCATCCTTGGCGATTTTCTGCAGTTCAGCGCCTTCGGCTCGCGGTAGATTGCGCATCGTCGCAAATACCTTTGCGCCAGACCGTGCGAACAGCAGCGCCGCAAGCCGGCCAAACCCTGATGATGTGCCGGTGATGAAAACCGATTTTCCGGCAAAACCATATGGGCCAGCAGCCGCGCTTCCCTGCGCCCGCGTGCTGGCTGCCGCAATGACACTGGTGGCGGCAGCGCCTGCCAGCAGGCTTCGACGATCAATTTTCGGCATCACACTCTCCTGTTCGGCTTTTTCATAGCCTAGCCACAGGGTGCGATCTTGTCGAACTGGACCTAAGCTTCCGGTCAGTCCTGCGGGAAAGTCGGGAGCAAACGGGAATCCGCGATAGCGGCTGTCCGGTGGGCGGTGATTGCCTGGCTTTCGGGATCGGAAGCAAATGCCAGGAATGCCTGCTTGCCGGCCTGTTCCACCAGCAGAACAGCATCCCAATATTCATCAGCAGGCCCGATGAGAAAACCATACGCGCTGCCTGAATACAAAAGCTTTCCGCCGGATGCTTCGAGCAGCGGGGTCATGCCTTCGACATAAAGCGCGTAAGCTTCTGCGCCAGATATGGGTTGTGCAGGGGCAAGGGCAGGGGCGTGCGAATAATCGGCTTCATCACGGAAACGCAGAAGATTGAGCATGACCAATGGACCAGTGTCGGGCGTGCCGAAGAAATGGGCACCCTGCTGGTTTGTGACCTGCGTGTAGGTGGTATCGGCCATCGCTCTGCCTCAATCCTGCATTCTGAGAGCCACATCGCTCATGAAGCGGGGCGCATTGCCCTTGGCCAGCCATTCAGCTTCTGCACCGATCGCACCGAGCATTTCGGCAAGATCATCCTGTTCTGATTTGGCATAATTGCCCAGCACATGGGAATGGACACGGTCCTTGTGCCCGGGGTGGCCGATGCCGATGCGCACCCTACGAAAATCATTGCCGCAATGGGCGTCGATGGACCGCAGGCCATTATGCCCTGCTGTCCCGCCGCCCTGCTTCACTTTCACCTTGAAAGGGGCAAGGTCCAGTTCGTCATGAAACACTGTCAGCGCATCAAGCTCCAGTTTGAAGAAACGCATGGCTTCGCCGACAGAGCGGCCGCTCTCGTTCATGAAGGTGGCCGGTTTCAGGAAAATAATGCGCTGCCCGCCAATGCGGCCATCCTGCACCCACCCGGAAAACTTCTTCTGCACGGGGCTGAATTTATACATGTCGGCCATGACATCGAGCGCCATGTATCCGACGTTGTGCCGGTTCATCGCATATTGCGGACCGGGATTACCGAGGCCTACCCAAAGTTGCATTTCGCCCACCTAGACAAGTCGCGCTGAAAAGCAAAACGCCGGCCTTCCTATCGGAAAGCCGGCGCTTTTGATTCTTGCCGGAATGGCAGGGACGATTACTCGCCCTTGTCTTCCTGTTCCTCGGCTGCGTCAGCATCCGGGCCCTGTTCGGTCGCGGCGGTTTCGCCAGCTTCCATTTCTTCACCGCCAGCGGCTTCGCCTTCGGCACGCTTGAGAGCGGACGGAGCGACGATTGTTGCGATGGTGAAGTCACGATCGGTGATCGCGCTTTCCGAACCCTTGGGCAGCGTAACGCTGCTGATGTGGATCGAATCGCCAACTTCCAGGCCGGTAACGTCGATCTGGATTTCGTCGGGGATCTTGTCCGATTCGCAAACCAGGTCGAGGTCGTGACGAACCACGTTGAGCACGCCGCCTTTCTTCAGGCCGGGGCTTGCTTCTTCGTTCACGAACACCACCGGAATGGCGACTTCGATCTTCGAATCCTTCGACAGACGCAGGAAGTCTGCGTGCAGCGGCAGGTCGGTTACGGGGTGGAAGGCAACATCCTTAGGCAGGGTGCGCACGCTCTTGCCGCCAACTTCGATCATTACGATCGAGTTCATGAAGTGGCCGGTTCCAAGCTGACGGATCAGCTCCTTGGCTTCAACATGGATCGTGGTAGCTTCTTCTTTGCCGCCATAAATGACAGCAGGTACTCGGCCATCGCGACGCAGTGCACGGGAGGCTCCCTTGCCAGCCCGTTCGCGCGTCTCGGCCGGCAGGGTCAGAGCGTCGCTCATAATAATTGCCTTTCGAATTGCATTGAATAACAGTTTTCCGCAGCCAAGCCTCCAGGGATGACCTTGGCCGGAAGCGCGCGCCTTTACGGCCATTGCGGCCCGAAGACAAGTGCCGATGCGCCGCAGCGACTGCTTACTGGATACGGGTGACGGTATATCCGCGTTTTTCCAGCAGCACGGGCAAGCCTTCCGGCCCTGCCATATGGGCTGCACCCACGGCAATCAAAGCAGGCTGCTGTGACGGCAGGATAGTGGCGAGTTTCGCCGCCCAGTCATCGTTCCGCCGAACCAGTAAGGCATCGCGCAGTTCAGGGTCGGCGAGCAGTCCTTGCGAATTCTCATTTGCGAGTGCAGCCATGTCTCCTGCGCGCCATATTTTTGCAAGCCGCGCACTTTCGCCTTCCGGCTTGAGGCTTTCCTTCACGACTGCGCCAAGCATATCGCGCTGGTCAGTTTCAGAAAGGCGGTCAAAGATGCCCAGCTGGCGTTCGGTGCCTTCCAGTTCCTGCACTGGCCTTCCGCGAAACCGGCGCAGGAGCACGCGGTCCACGCCATTTTCCGGGTCGCCGCCTTGCAGGCTTTGCGCCAGCATCAGCGCCGCGGCCCAGCTTTTAATCGCGCTGAAATCGCCTGCGTCATAACCGGCCTTGTCCATCAGCCTGGTCAATGCGGCATGGTCTACGGCTGGCAAGCGGCGGGTGAGGGGGGCTTGCCCCGGTGTCTGCGCCAGGCGCGAGAAAATCGCAGAAACCGCCGCGCTGTCATCCAGCCCGGCGATCTCCACTATCAGCAAATCTGCGCTATCGATTGCATTTGTCAGCGTGGGCGTTTCCCACACAGACCCGCCGGGCAATGTGTGGATGGTGCCGAATAGCCAGCCTTCCAGTGTACCGTCGGCTGATTTCACCTCCCACAGCGCGGGGCTGGGAGGGGTATCATCGCCGATAACAGACGCATTCTCCCCGCACGAAGCCAGCGCGATGGCCACCAATGCGGAGAGAATTACACGTTTTGTCACTGGACGCGGTGGGTGGTGATGCCGCGGGCAGTCAGCGCATCCTGTACACTCTTGCTGCCGGCAAGATGGCCAGCGCCCACGGCGATGAAAACGGTGCCAGGGGTGTCGAGACGGTTGTCGATCCATTCGGCCCAATTGGCATTGCGTTGATACAGCAGGCGGTCAGCCAGCACAGGGTCGGACAGGCCTTCGTTCATCAATGCCGCCAGTCCATCAGCATCGCCTTCCAGCCATTCCGCCACCATCTTGTCCAGCATGGGCTTGATGGTTTCAACGCCATCGGCAGCCTGCACCAGGAACTGGATCTGGCTTTCCAGCGGGAGTTCATCGAACACCGACATCTGGAACGCGACCGTTTCAAGTTCGCCGCGCTTTCTGGCTTCGCCGCTTTCCTTGGTCAGCACGGCTTCCACACCGCTTTCCGGGCTGTAACCTTCCTTCATCAGCGGCAGGATCGACAGCATCATGCTGGCATACCACGGCTCGAACCGGTCAAACGCAGCTTCGGGAAGGCCCAGCTTGACCATCGCAGCATCATAGGATGCCCGCTGTTCGTCCGTCAGCATGGCACGAAGTGTTTCACCAGCTGGAAGCATCCCCTTTTCCATGAGAATGGACTGCATCAGCGCAGGCGTATCAGGCGTGGTCATGATTTCGGTGATCAGCATGTCTGACGATGCCAGGGCCGTAGCCACATCACCCTTATACCAGTCCACATCCTTGGGCAGAGCGTGGACCGTACCAAACAGGTAAACCGTGGTGTCTTCGTCATAGACTTTCCACAAGGCCGGACCGGCTGGCTGCGGCGTGGCAGCGGCAATCTGCGCTTCCACCGCAGGGGCGGCGGCTTCCTGCTGCGCTGCGGCAGGAGTTGCCAGCAAAATGACGGTTCCGGACAGAAGTGCGGCAGCAGTTTTGACAAGGAATTTCATGGAGCAACCTTTCATGGAATGCATATTTAGTTTGGCTGAACGATTATTGCGAAGGGGGATTACAAATACTTGCGGTAGAACCAGACCGCCGACCAAATGGCTGCGACAATCAGCATGACGACCATCGGGTCCTGTTCAGGCAGCAGCCCGGCGCGGGTGGCGACCCACCAGCTGGGGGCGATGAACAGATAGGCATGGACGGCGACATTCGCTCCCGCTTCGTAGCTTGCCCGATCGTGTTCATCAGTCATGCGCCACCACATCAGTGTCGTGATCGACCCGCCGACAGTCCATACCATTATGGCGACAAGTGCAGGGAAGACAGCAAGCGGCCCATTGGTAAAGATCGAAGTGCCTTCTGGCTGCGCCATAGAAAGCAGCGCCCCCAAGCCCGCGCTGACCACCAGCGCCGCATAAAGAACGTTACGGGACCGGCGCGTGCTGCGCGACAGCATTTCCTTCGGCGCTTTCATGAGCCTGGACCATGATCTGGCCGCCAGAAAGGCAAGGCCGCCCACCACTGCAACCCACACGGCATAGATGCCGAACAAGACATCTGGCCGGTCGCCGCCGCCCGCATCGGTGAATCCGGCAACCACACCGGCACCGAAGATGACTGCGACAAATGTAACGAATACGAGCGCCGCAAAGGTGAATTTTGATGAACCGGGATTGGACGATGTCATGTTCACATCTGCTTCCTTCAAATCTGTTTCAGGGTTGGTCATCGAAAATCTCCTCGATGGGCATTTCAAAAAGCCTGGCGAGTTTGAATGCGAGGGGGAGCGAGGGATCATGCTTGCCCGTCTCGATGGCGTTTACGGCCTGACGCGAGACATCCAGATGCATGGCCAGCTCCGCCTGGCTCCAGTCCCGCATTGCGCGCAGGACCTTGAGGCGGTTTTTCATCGGCTCAGGCCATTACATCGACTATCGCCAGCGCGATGGTCGACATTCCCACACCGGCCAGCAGATAGATTGAATTGACCAGCAGCTTCACTTTGAGCGGAGCGTGATTGTAAGTCGCGTACATGGGAAAGTCCTTTGATGGAGTATCGGAAGTGTCAGGTGTGTGGGACGTAATGTCAGGTTATGCTGACTATATGTCGTGATTCGCTGACTGTGTCAACAACACCTTACATAAAGTCGTCAGAAGCTGTCTTTCTTCAGCATCTGGCACCATTGATTGCGGCATGTGTTGCAGTGCGGCATTGACCCAGTTTCGGCCATCCTCCAAAGCCCGCTTCGATGACACGTGATCCGACCAAGAGTTTTCAGGACATGATCCTCGCCCTCCATGATTTCTGGAGCGCGAATGGCTGCCTGATCCTGCAACCCTATGACATGCGAATGGGGGCGGGCACCTTCCACCCTGCTACCACCCTGCGCGCTTTGGGACCGGAACCGTGGAATGCCGCTTTCGTGCAGCCCTGCCGCCGCCCCACAGACGGGCGCTATGGTGAAAACCCAAATCGGCTACAGCATTATTACCAGTATCAGGTCATCCTGAAGCCAAGCCCGTCTGACCTGCAGGAACTCTATCTGAGAAGCCTCGAAGTGATCGGCATCGATTCCTTGAAGCACGATATCCGCTTCGTCGAAGACGACTGGGAATCGCCAACGCTCGGCGCATGGGGCCTTGGCTGGGAAGTCTGGTGCGACGGGATGGAAGTGACCCAGTTCACCTATTTCCAGCAAATGGGCGGATATGATTGCAAGCCGGTTGCCGGCGAACTGACCTACGGGTTGGAACGGCTGGCCATGTATATTCAGGGCGTGGACAATGTTTACGACCTCGACTTCAATGGCCGCGGCGTAAGTTACGGGGACGTATTCCTCGAAAACGAAAAGCAGATGAGCACGTGGAACTTCGAAGTGGCCGATACAGACGCTCTGTTCGACCTGTTCCGCAAGGCCGTGGCCGAATGCCAGAACTGCCTTGATGCAAAGCTGCCAATCCCGGCCTATGAACAGGCCATCGAAGCCAGCCATATGTTCAACCTGCTGCAGGCCCGCGGGGTCATCAGCGTGCAGGAACGCGCCAGCTACATGGGCCAGGTGCGCGATCTCGCCCGTGGCAGCTGCGAGGCATATATGGCCAAGAATGCCGATGCCTGGGCCGAGAAATTTCCGGAGTGGTCAGCATGACGGATTTCCTGCTCGAACTGCGCTGCGAGGAAATTCCCGCGCGTATGCAGAAAGGCGCACGCGCCGATCTGGAAAAACTGTTCCGCGCCCAGATGGAAGCATCGGGCGTTGCACTCTCCGATGTCACAGTGTGGTCCACCCCGCGCCGCCTTGCGCTGGTTGCAAAGGGCCTGCCGCAGCAGACACAAGCTGTCAGCGAAGAAGCAAAGGGCCCGCCCGAAGGCGCGCCTGACCAGGCGATTGATGGTTTCTGCCGCAAGAATGGTGTGACCCGCGACCAGCTGGAACTGCGCGATGTCAAGGGCCGCGCGACATGGTTCGCGGTGATTGAAAGACCGGGCAAGGCGGTCAGCGATGTGCTGGCAGAAGCCATTCCGGCCATCATCCGCAGCTTCCCCTGGCCAAAAAGCATGCGTTGGGGCGCGGCATCCCTCAGCACGGAAAGCCTGCGCTGGGTCCGCCCGCTGTCGGGTATTGTCGCCATTCTGGGCGATCAGCTGGTCGAATGCGAAATTGATGGCGTGACGTCAGGTTTCGCCACCTTGGGCCACCGTTTCCATCACAGCGGGCCGATCACAATCGGCGGCGCGGATGATTATGCGGAAAAACTGCGCGCCTGCCACGTAATCGTCGACCACGCCGAACGCGAAGCGCTGATCCGCACTGGCGCCGGCAAAGCGGCTGCAGATGCAGGGCTGACACTGGTTGAGGATGAGGGGCTGGTTGTTGAAAATGCCGGACTGACCGAATGGCCAGTGCCTCTGCTTGGCCGGTTCGAAGAAGATTTCCTCGAAGTGCCGCCGGAAACCATCCAGCTGACAGCGCGGGTGAACCAGAAATATTTCGTCTGCGAGCAGGGTGGTCAACTCGCGAATGCCTTTATCTGCACCGCCAATATCGATGCGGCAGACGGCGGCGCGGCGATTGTCGACGGCAACCGCAAAGTCCTCGCCGCACGTCTGTCCGACGCGCGTTTTTTCTGGGATGTGGACCGGAAGAAAACACTGGCCGAACACGCCAAGGGGCTGGAACGGATTACCTTCCATGAAAAGCTCGGCACCGTAGCCGACAAGGTCGAACGCGTGGCGAACCTGGCCGAATGGCTGGCCAGCGAAGGCATTGTACCTGATTGCGATCCCGCACTTGCACGGCAGGCAGCCGAATTGTGCAAGGCTGATCTCGTGACCGAAATGGTTGGGGAATTTCCTGAATTACAAGGCCTTATGGGCGGCTATTACGCCCGCGCCGAAGGCTCGCCCGATGCCGTGGCGGATGCCATCCGCGATCATTACAAACCAGTCGGGCAGAGCGATGACGTGCCGACGGCCCCAGTAACGGTCGCGGTTGCGCTGGCGGACAAGTTAGACACGCTGGGAAGCTTCTTCGCTATCGACCAAAGGCCTACAGGTTCAAAGGATCCTTTTGCGCTTCGCCGAGCCGCAATATCAGCAATTCTGCTTCTGGTTGAAAATCGGATCAAAGTGAATTTGCGCGCAGTATTGGCTCGTTCAACTTCGGCAATCATAACTCCTAAGTCGATTAAGAATTTTGATTTCGAAAATTTCGAAACAGACGCGGATCGTGCAAATAATCTGATAGAGAAGGTTGAACACCGGTTACTTGAGGTTGGTGATGAAGCACTCGACTTCTTCGCCGACCGACTCAAAGTCCAGCAACGTGAGGCAGGAGTCCGCCACGACCTTATCGACGCAGTCTTCGCGCTCGGCGGCGAGGACGATCTTGTTCGTCTGCTCGACCGCGTCCACGCCCTGCAAGCCTTCATGGGCACCGAAGATGGCACCAACCTTCTCGCCGGTTACAAGCGCGCAGCCAATATCCTGAAAAAGGAAGACTGGCGCGGCATCGAGGGTGAAATCGCGCATACGGGTGAGGAAGATCCGCTGGCGCTGGTCGATAACCCCGACATGAAAGCCGTGGTCGAAGCGAAGATGGCATTGCGCCATGCAAAGGCGCTTTCCTACGAGCCTGAACCTGCAGAAAAAGCGCTGATTGCAGCATTGGACAACGCCGAGCCCAAGGCAAGGATCGCCGTCGAAGCTGAAGATTTCAGCGCTGCAATGGCTGCGCTGGCATCCCTTCGCGCACCAATCGACGCCTTCTTCGAAGACGTTACGGTGAATGACGAAAATCAGGACAAGCGCGCATCGCGCCTGAACCTGCTCGACCGTTTCCGCACCGCAGTCCAGCGCGTTGCTGATTTCTCCAGGATCGAGGGATAAGCACCATCGTTCGCAGCCCTTCATCTGTGTCACTCACTTCAGGAAAGTAGCCCTTTCAATGAGCAATTCGGTCTATACCTTCGGCGGCACTGCAATATCCGACGATCCTCGCGCGAAGGACAAGACCATAGTGGGCGGCAAGGGCGCAAACCTTGCCGAAATGGCGGAAATTGGCCTGCCTGTTCCGCCGGGCTTCACCATCACCACCGAAGAATGCGTGGAATATCTGGCCGGTGGTTCGGACTTTTCCGACAGCCTGCGCCAGGGCGTGGCTGCAGCGTTGCACCATATCGAAAAGACAGTCGGCAAGACCTTTGGCAGCAAAGAAGACCCGCTGCTGGTTTCCGTTCGCTCCGGCGCGCGCGTTTCCATGCCCGGCATGATGGATACGGTGCTGAACCTCGGTCTCAATGACGAGACCGTTGCAGGTCTGGCAAAGGCATCGGGCGATGAGCGTTTTGCATGGGATTCCTACCGCCGCTTCATCCAGATGTATTCAGACGTTGTGCTTGGCGTCGACCATGGCCTGTTCGAAGAGGCACTTGAAATCGCAAAGGAAGACAAGGGCTTCTACGCCGATACCGAGATGGAGGCTGAAGACTGGCAGGCGCTGGTCGCAGAATATAAATCCATCGTTGATCAGGAATTGGGCCGTTCTTTCCCGCTCGATGTCCACGAACAATTATGGGGCGCCATTTCGGCTGTTTTTGACAGTTGGGATGCTGACCGCGCGAAAGTCTATCGCAGGCTGAACGATATCCCGTCTGACTGGGGAACGGCTGTAAACGTGCAGGCCATGGTGTTCGGCAATATGGGCGATACCAGCGCAACCGGCGTAGCGTTCACCCGCGACCCGGCCACTGGCGAACGCGCATATTACGGCGAATATCTGATCAACGCGCAGGGCGAGGATGTCGTCGCCGGCATCCGTACCCCGCAATATCTGACCAAGGCAGCGCGCGAAGCGGCCAATGCCAAGCCGTTGAGCATGGAAGAAGCCATGCCCGACGCATACGGGCAGCTCGCCCATGTGTTTGACCTGCTGGAACGCCATTACCGCGATATGCAGGACATCGAGTTCACAGTGCAGGATGGTGTTCTGTGGATGCTGCAGACGCGGTCTGGCAAGCGCACGGCGAAAGCGGCGCTTAAAATGGCTGTCGACATGGTGGGTGAAGGGCTGATTGACGAGCGCGAAGCGGTCTTGCGGATTGATCCGATGGCCCTCGACCAGTTGCTGCACCCCACGCTCGACCCTGATGCACCGCGCACCATTCTCACCACCGGCCTGCCGGCGTCACCAGGCGCGGCCAGCGGCAAGATCGTGCTGGATGCGGATATGGCGGAACAACACGCTGCCCGCGGCGACAAAGTCATTCTCGTGCGGGTCGAAACCAGCCCTGAAGACATTCACGGAATGCACGCCGCGCAAGGAATTCTCACCGCACGCGGAGGGATGACAAGCCACGCAGCAGTTGTGGCCCGCGGCATGGGCCGCCCATGCGTTTCGGGCGCGTCACAAGTGGCGATCGACATGAAAACCCGCACGCTGCAGATTGGCTCTGTCCAGTTGAAGGAAGGCGACACTATCACTCTGGATGGTGCCAAGGGCCAGGTCATGGAAGGGCTGGTGCCAACGGTTGAGCCTGAACTGGTGGGCGATTTCGGGACTTTGATGGAATGGGCCGATGCGCACCGGCGGATGCGCGTGCGGACCAATGCGGAAACGCCGGACGATTGCCGCATGGCGCGCCAGTTTGGCGCAGAAGGCATTGGCCTGTGCCGCACCGAGCATATGTTCTTCGATGCGCGCAGGATCAGCGCAGTGCGCCAGATGATCCTGGCAGATGATGAAGCGGGCAGGCGCAAGGCGCTGGCAAAGCTCTTGCCGGAACAGCGGGATGATTTCCGCCAGATTTTTGAAGTGATGGCAGGACTTCCTTGCACCATCCGCCTGCTCGATCCGCCATTGCATGAATTCCTGCCCACGGCAGAAGCCGATTTTGCGGATCTGGCTGATGAAACCAAGCTGGGGGTAGATCATCTAAAACGCCGCGCCGCCGAACTGCACGAATTCAACCCGATGCTGGGCCATCGTGGCTGCCGCCTGGGCATCACCTATCCTGAAATCTACGAAATGCAGGCCCGGGCGATTTTCGAGGCAGCCTGCGAAGTTGCCGAACAATCAGGCGAAGCGCCAGTGCCTGAAATCATGATCCCGCTGGTTGCGACAAGGCGGGAGCTCCAGATCCTGAAAACGCTGGTGGACCGCGTGGCGCAGGAAGTCTTTGCCGACAAAGGTTGCTCGGTCGAATATCTGGTCGGCACCATGATCGAGTTGCCAAGGGCTGCCTTGATGGCCGATGAAATTGCGCACGAAGCGCTGTTTTTCTCGTTCGGTACCAATGATTTGACCCAGACAACTCTTGGCGTTTCGAGGGACGATTCGGCCCGTTTCCTGGCACCTTACGTAGAAAAAGGCATCTTCCCGCGCGATCCGTTTGTCAGCCTCGATATTGACGGTGTGGGTCAGCTGGTCCGCATGGCCGCAGAACGTGGGCGCGAAACGCGTGATGGCATCAAGCTGGGCATCTGCGGCGAACACGGCGGAGACCCTGCCAGCATCGCATTCTGCGAGGAAGTTGGGCTCGATTACGTCAGTGCATCGCCATACCGCGTGCCGATTGCCCGTCTCGCCGCGGCCCAGGCCTCGCTCCGCTAGGATTTCCAGCCCGTAAGGGTCAGGATTTCAAATGTTTCAGAAACGCGGCCATTTTCGTCGGCATCGAGTAGAAATTCCTGCTTTGCGATAACAAGCGCCTTGCGGGTGAGTGCCGGAGGGCGCGAGACAAGCGCATTACTCAGCCCTTGCGCCCGCATATCGCGCACCAGCGTTTCCAGACTGCTGTAGCGGACATCCAGAGATCGGGAATCGACAACCTGCCTCGCAAAACCGCTACGCTGGAGCAGCTCTGCACCAGCCCTGCGGTCCACCATAGGATGCATTCGCGCAGCAGGCCTTTGCCCATCCGCTGCCAGCATGGCCCTGCGTAGCAGAGGCGCGCTGCCAGCCCCAATCATGCTGGCGATGAGAACACCGCCCGGTGCTAGTGCATTCCTGAGATGGATGAGCGCACCCGGCAGATCATTGACCGTATCCAGCGTGCCTACGCTGGCAATAAAATCGAACGCCCCAAGTTGCAAAGGCGCTTCTTCATCGAGAGTAAGCGGATCGGCTGTAACAATCTCGCCCGCCGTAGAAGGAAGCGCTGCCGCGATCCGGCCGTGCCTGTCACCGATTACCAGGCTGCGAGCAGGTTCAAGCCGCATGAAAGACACCCGCTCTATTACGTCATCCGTCATATCGGCAAGGATGTAACTGGAATCAGGGTCCATTTTTGAAAGGCGCGCAGATCTCTGCCGGATTGCGCGGCGTCTTGCAGCATCGAAAATGCGGGGAGGGCTCTGATTTGCCATGAACGCCCTCTGCCGCGCTTGCACCGCCTGCGCAAGCACGGCAACGTGGCAATCGATGGCATCGGCACGCACCTTTTCACAATCCATGGCGCCGCTGGTCAACCTCATTTATCCGCCTCGTTGCCCCCTGTGTGGCGGCTCTATCGCGCAGCAAAGCGGATTATGCGCGGGTTGCTGGGGCGATCTTCAGATCCCGACAGAACCGGCGTGCGCCACATGCCAGCGCCCATTTCTGAGCGAATCAGTCGAAGACGGCGCCATTTGCGCTCCTTGCATGGCGCAGCCTCCAAGGCATGGCGGCATTGCGGCAGGCACTATCTATAACGAAGCCTCTCGCCAGTTGGTCCTGAGCTTCAAACACGGCGGTCGTATTGCGATGGCACCAATGCTGGCGCGATTGATTGCGGGCAAGCTGCACTATGCAGATGAAAGCTGGACCTTGGTACCTGTGCCTTTGCACCGCTGGCGGCTGTGGGGGCGCGGCTATAATCAGGCGGCGTTGCTGGCAACAGAGCTTGCAAAAGTGACAGGCGCGAGGCTGGAAGTGCAGGGGCTGAGGCGTGACAAAAAGACACCGCCGCTGGCGGGACTGGGCCGGAATGCGCGGGCCAGGGCGCTTGCCGGCGCAATTTCCGTTTCTCCGCAGATGGCACCGCGAATAGCGGGCAAGAAGATAATCCTGGTCGATGATGTGCTGACCAGCGGTGCCACCAGTGACAGCTGCGTCAGGGCATTGCAGGCCGCTGGCGCATCCGAGGTAAACATCGCCTGTTTTGCGCGTGTGCTGGATGACGTTCGCGTTGCAGAGGAGTTCCCAAATTGGAGGCTGGAAAACGAAACGCCCGAGACCTGAGGTCCCGGGCGCCACGTGACGAATAATGTCGGACCCGCCTTGCGGCTTGGCAACCATCCCCCCAGAAGGTTGCCGGGATCCAATCCCTCATCGTTTGGAGGCGCCATCACCGTCAGGCGGGCTGCATCTCCATATTCCCCTGAACCTGGCACTCTGTTGGTACCGTCATTCGGTGGGTGGCCCTTGCGAGCCACGTGCGATACATTCCACTAGCTGATGCGACAGCATAGCGCCTTGTGCATTCAGGGCTTATTTTGAAGTCCAGCTGTTGTCATATTGCAACAATATTTCCTTTGCCGACCAATCGGCAATTTTATCCTGCGAAAGTCTGCCAGTGCCCGAAACCGCCGATTTGAAGAAGCGCCGCGAACAAGGGCGCGAATTCCTGCCCAAATTCGATTCAAATGGCCTGTTGAGCGCAGTCGTGGTCGACGCTGCGTCCAAGGATGTCCGCATGGTTGCCTTCATGGACCAGTTGGCTCTCGACAAGACGATTGAAACGGGAATCGCGCATTTCCATTCCCGCTCGCGCGGCAGGTTGTGGATGAAGGGCGAGAGCAGCGGCAATGTCCTTCGGGTCCAGTCCGTGCTGGTCGACTGCGACCAGGACGCCATTGTCCTCGTCTGCGAGGCAGCAGGCCCAACCTGTCACACCGGTGAGACAAGCTGTTTCTTCCGGAAGCTGAGCGGAGGAGAACTGGAGCGGGTCAAGACTTGACCTTTACGTAAAGGTTATTTAGAGTTCGCAGCGTCAAGGATAGCTGAACGACGCGGGGACCGAGAGATGCAGACTGCCAATTCGCCAGCACGCCACGCAGGCGCACATCTGGAACGGCCGGACAAGCTCCTGCGCGAACAGTTCAGCATTTCCGATCTTACATCCGAATTTGACTGCACGGCCCGTGCATTACGTTTTTACGAAGACGAAGGCCTGGTCGCACCGAAGCGCGTCGGGCTGACCCGTGTATATTCCAAACGCGACCGAGCGCGGCTGGCTTGGATAATGCGGGCCAAGAACGTAGGCTTCAGCCTGTCTGAAATCCGCGAAATGATTGACCTTTATGATCTTGACGATGGCCGCGTGGAACAACGCCGCGTCACGATTGACCGCTGCCGCCGCCATGTCGCCAAGTTGAAAAGCCAGCGCGATGATATCGATTCGTCAATCCATGAATTGACCGACTTTATAAAGCAAATCGAACGACTTGAAGCTGAAAGCTGAGATAGCTTTCACCCCCAGCAAGGAAAAACAGATGCCGACTTATACCGCCCCGACGCGCGATACGCGCTTCATCGTCAACGAACTGCTCGACCTTCCAAGCTATGGCAATCTGCCAGGTTTTGAAAATGCATCAGCCGACATGATCGACACAGTCATCAACGAAGCCGGCAAATTCTGCGCCGAAGTTCTCCACCCTTTGAACCAGGTGGGCGACCACGAAGGCTGTACTCGCCATGCTGACGGCACGGTAACGACGCCTACGGGTTTCAAGGCGGCGTTCGACCAATATTGTGATTCGGGATGGGGCACGATCGCACAGCCGGAAGTATTTGGCGGGCAGGGGATGCCCCATGTGCTTGGCTTCGTGGTCGAGGAATTCATGGCCACGTCAAACCAGGCCTTCGCGATGTACCCCGGCCTTACTTCCGGCGCTGTATCGGCAATTATCGCCAAGGGTTCGGACGAACAGAAGGCAAAATTCCTTCCCAAGATGATCTCCGGCCAGTGGCTTGGCACCATGAACCTGACCGAACCGCATTGCGGTACCGATCTCGGTATGATCCGGACCAAGGCCGAACCGCAGGCAGATGGGTCGTATGCGATTATCGGCACCAAGATTTTCATATCGGCGGGCGAACATGACCTGACCGAGAACATCATCCACCTTGTGCTCGCAAAAACACCAGGCGCTCCGGATAGTTCGAAGGGCATTTCGCTGTTTATCGTTCCCAAGATCCTCGTCGATGATGAAGGCAATCTGGGTGATCGCAATGCAGTGCAGTGTGGTTCCATAGAAGAAAAGATGGGCATCCACGGCAACGCGACCTGCGTCATGAATTATGATGGCGCCAAGGGCTGGATGGTCGGTGAAGAAAACAAGGGCCTCGCGGCCATGTTCATCATGATGAATGCTGCGCGCCTTGGCGTGGGCATTCAGGGTCTGGCCCAGGCAGAAATCGCTTATCAGAATGCTGTGGCCTATGCGCTTGATCGGCGTCAGGGCAGGGCGCTTACTGGCCCGGCCGACCCGCAGGCACAGGCTGACCCGATCTTTGTTCACCCCGACGTCCGCCGGATGCTGATGGATGCCAAGGCATTCACCGAGGGCATGCGCGCATTGGCATTGTGGGGCGCACTTCAGGTCGATCTGACCCACAAGGCACAGACAGAAGAAGAACGCGCCAAGGCAGACATGATCATCAGCCTGCTGACCCCTGTCATCAAGGGTTATGGCACCGACAAGGGCTATGATGTAGCCACCAACATGCAGCAGGTCTTCGGCGGCCACGGTTATGTGACCGAGTGGGGGATGGAGCAGTTCGTCCGCGATTCGCGCATTGCGATGATCTACGAAGGCACCAATGGCGTTCAGGCCATGGACCTTTGCGGGCGCAAGCTGGCCCAGAATGGCGGCGCTGCCATTCAGGCATTCTTTGCCACCGTGGACGAAGAAATTGCCGCAGCCCGCCAGGATGTGCAGCTGAAGCCGATTGCAGATGCTCTGGACAAGGCATTGGGCGAGCAGAAGGCTGCGACCATGTGGTTCATGCAGCATGCCATGCAAAACCCGAACGACCTTGGTGCCGGCGCGCATCATTACATGCACATTATGGGCATCGTGACGCTGGGCCTGATGTGGCTGCGCATGGCGAAGATCTCGCTCGCCAAGCTGGCGGAAGGCACGGACGACAAGGCATTCTACGAAGCCAAGGTCGCGACCGCGCGTTACTATGCAGACCGGTTCATTCCCGATGCAGGGGCGCTGCGCCGCAAGCTGGAAAGCGGTTCTGCGTCGATGATGGCGCTTGGCGAAGACGCCTTCGCGACAGCTTCCTGAACCTGCTGCACAAGAAAGGCGGGCCGCCCGGGTTGGGTGGTCCGCCCTTTTTATTTGCCTGACGATATTACTCGGTCGGCAGGAAATCGGGCACAGACAGGTATCTTTCGCCCGTGTCGTAGTTGAAGCCCAGAAAGCGGGTGCCAACCGCAAGTTCCGGCAATTTTTTTGCAATGGCCGCCAGTGTTGCCCCACTGGATATGCCGACCAAAAGGCCTTCTTCAGCCGCGCAACGCCGCGCCATTTCCTTCGCGACCTCGGCATCCACCGGGATCGAGCCGTCGATAGCCTGCGTATGCAGATTGCCGGGAATGAACCCTGCGCCAATCCCCTGAATCGGGTGCGGGCCAGGCTGACCGCCTGAAATGACGGGTGAAAGTTCAGGTTCGACGGCATAGGCCTTCAGGGCGGGCCAGTGGCGCTTCAGTTCTTCCGCACAGCCGGTCAGATGTCCGCCCGTCCCCACACCGGTGATAAGCACATCAACAGGTCCGTCAGCGAAATCTGCGAGGATTTCCTGCGAGGTCGTGGCCACATGGACTGCGACGTTGGCCGGATTGTCGAACTGCTGCGGCATCCATGCGCCGGGGGTTTTCGAGACCAGTTCGGATGCACGTTCGATCGCGCCTTTCATACCCTTTGCCTTGTCTGTCAGATCGAAGCTCGCGCCATAGGCAAGCATCAGCCTGCGGCGTTCGATCGACATGGATTCAGGCATGACCAGCAGCAGCTTATAGCCCTTGACCGCAGCCACCATCGCCAGGCCTACGCCGGTGTTGCCCGATGTAGGCTCGATAATCGTGCCGCCCGGCTTGAGATCGCCCGATGCTTCGGCCGCTTCAATCATCGCCAGCGCGATACGGTCCTTGATTGAACCTCCGGGGTTTGACCGTTCCGACTTGATCCAGACTTCATGGTCGGGGAACATGCGCGACAAGCGAATGTGGGCGGTGTTGCCAATAGTGGCGAGGACAGATGCGGCTTTCATACTGGTTTCTCCCGTGGCGGGTCATCGTCGAGATATTTGGACGAGAAGGTCTTTGCGTTCCGGATTTCCGGAAACCAAAACGCCCATAATAATGTCACGAATATCGCGCCCGCGCCGCCAAATACAACCGCCCCTGTTGCACCAAGCACAACAGCAGCAAGGCCGGACTGCATTTCGCCAAGCTCGTTCGATGCCGAAATCGCCAGCCCGGAAATGGATGAAACGCGGCCGCGCATTGTATCAGGCGTGTTCAGCTGGATGAGCGAGGAACGGATGAAGACAGACACCATGTCAGTCGCGCCGAGCATGGCCAGCAAAGCCAGCGACAGCAGGTAATCGCGTGACAGGGCAAAGGCGATTGTCACCGCGCCGAACACGGCAACGGACCACAACATTTTTACCCCGACGTTATTTTCAAGCGGCCTGAAAGACAGGAACAGGGCCACGATTGCAGCACCTGCCGCAATGGCCCCGCGCATGAAACCAAGCCCGTCAGCACCGACATTCAGAATATCGCGCGCATAGACCGGCAAGAGCGCAGTCGCGCCTGCCAGCAGGATGGCAAACAGGTCGAGCGTGATGCAGCCGAGCAGGAAGCGTTCCTTCCGCACGAACTGGAAGCCGAGAAGTATCTGGCGCAGCGGATGGACAGGCGGCCCGTCATGCTTGGCCCGCACTGGCCGGACAGTCATGATAAGGAAGCCCGAAACCAGCAGCAGGCCAGCAGATATGAAATGCGGCAGTGATGGCGAAATTTCAAACATCAGGCCGCCCGCCCCAGGTCCGATCACGCTGCCGACTTGCCATGCGATGGAACCCAACGCGATCGCACGAGGCAAAAGCCGCGGCGGAACGATATTGGGCGCGATGGCACTCAGCGCCGGACCATTGAATACCCGCGCACCGCCGTGCAACGCAGCCAGCGTAAACAGGATCGGCAGGTTGAGCGCATCCTGAAAGGTAAGCACCGCAAGCACGACGGCGATGAATGCATCCACCAGGTTGGCGATCAGCACAACGACGCGCCGGTCGAACCTGTCTGCGACAATACCCGCGACAGGGGTCAGCAGGAACAACGGGATGAACTGGGCGAGGCCTAGCAGGCCAAGCTGGAAAGCCGCCTCTGGCCGGTCCATGCCATAATCGGCACGGGCAACATCATATGTCTGATAACCGATCAGAACCACCATCGAGATAGTGGCAAAAACGGCCAGGAAACGCGCAAGCCAATACCGGCGATAATCCGGGATGGAGAGCGGTGTCTTTATCGTGCTGGATTCAGGCTGCATTACACCCCAGCCATGGCAGCCACGTGCAGGGAAGCCAAGCAATCAGTAACGCAGCAGGCGCAAGCAATACTTGCGCAGTTGATCAGCGGGTTTTGCGAAGCCTTGGGTTGGGCTGCAAAGTGTCAATCATCAGCATGAAATCGTCCAGTCGGATAATCCGTTCAAACTGGAAACCGGCGCGGTTTTCACGCGTCCAGATGACATAGGCTTCGATCCGGCCGATTACCGGGAAGCGGATGATCACGCGGTCTCCACGTTCCAGCGACATTCCATCATCCACCATGAAGCCATGGGCGGAAATGTTGGTGACGTGCAGCTTGATGTCCCCGCGAACACTATGCTCGGCAATAACCGGCACATCGACGGGGTGCCGCGCAGCGCGCCGCAGATCAGTTACTGACAATTGTGCTCCGACAGACACGTGATTTCGACCTTCCTTGTTTTTTCGAAAGGTCGTCTTGCCCGCAAAAGGCTGATAATTGGTAAAACGTGTTTGTCCCATTTCGGGACAAGCGCATATTTATCAATGCGTTATGGCAACAAAATACCGTGTTTCTTTTTGCCGAGGCTCAGTTTCACAGTCTCGCCGTCTGGAACGGTCACGATGATTGAAGGGTCGGCAACGGCTACGTCGTCGAGTTTCACCGCGCCTTCGGCAACCTTGCGCTTTGCTTCACCATTGGATTGGGTGAACCCGATGGCAGTGCAGATCGCGGTGATCGCCATGCCTTCATTACCAAGGTTAAGCGTGGGCAGATCATCACCCAATCCGCCACCGGCGAATGTCGCGGCCGCAGTGGCCGATGCCGCCTCGGCCGCATCAGCGCCGCGCACCAGTTTTGTCACTTCATTGGCCAGCACGATCTTGGCATCGTTGATTGCGCTGCCTTCCAATGCCTCTAGCCGGGTGATTTCATCCAGCGGCAAATCGGTGAACAGCCGCAGGAACCGGCCCACGTCACGGTCATCTGTGTTGCGCCAATATTGCCAGAAATCGTAGCTCGGCAGCTGGGCTTCGTTCAGCCACACCGCACCGCCAGCTGATTTGCCCATCTTGGCACCGTCAGCCGTGGTCATGAGCGGCGTAGTCACGCCGAACAGTTCCACCCCGTCCATCCGCCGGCCAAGTTCGATGCCGTTGATGATATTGCCCCACTGGTCCGATCCGCCCATCTGCAGGCGAACACCCATGTTCTTCGCCAGATGGCGGAAATCATATCCCTGCAGGATCATGTAATTGAATTCGAGGAAGGTCATGGGCTGTTCGCGTTCCAGCCTCAGTTTGACCGAATCGAAGGTCAGCATGCGGTTGACGGTGAAATGCGTGCCAACTTCCTGCAGCAATTCGATGTAACCGAGCTGGCCCAGCCAGTCCTGGTTATTGACCATCACGGCGTCTGTCGGACCGTCACCGAAGGTCAGCAGTTTTTCAAAAACCGTGCGAATGGACGCGATATTGGCATCGATTGTCGCATCGTCGAGCATCTTGCGACTTTCATCGCGGCCGGTGGGGTCGCCAATACGCGTGGTCCCACCGCCCATCAGAACAATGGGCTTGTGACCGGTCTGCTGCAAACGCCGCAACATCATGATCTGCACGAGGCTGCCAATGTGCAGCGAAGAGGCAGTGGCATCAAAACCGATATATCCCGGCACGATCTGGCTAGCTGCAAGCGCATCCAGCCCTGCCGCGTCGGTGGTTTGATGGATATAGCCACGCTCGTCGAGCAGGCGCAGAAGCTGGGATGAATATTGGCTCATGACGCGCGGCATCTAGCAGCGAAATTGCCGCGCCCCAAGGGGCTTTCCCACTCAACACAAAGCACAGGTCTTGAAAGGGTATCGAGGCTCGGCAATAGGGGGGTAATGCAGCGCCTTACACTCCACCCGGATTGCAGTTCCGGCCCGGTCACATCCATCGAAGCCTCGATCGCGCCGACAAGCGGCGGCTTCCGCTGTTCCTTCAGGGTGCATGGCGATATTGGCCGAATTATCATACCTGCCGCGGCTGCGCCTGAACGGATGGACAACCTGTGGAAGACCACCTGCTTTGAAGTTTTCTGGGAGGGTGAAGGGCCGGACTACCGCGAATTCAACCTTTCCCCTTCGACCCGTTGGGCGTGCTATGATTTTGATGATTTCCGGCTTAATTCGCGTGACGGGCCAGCAGAAGTGGCAATTGCGCTGAGCAGCGACGAAAACGTCATGGAACTGGATGCAGATATCATTTCTGCACTTCCGCTGCCTGCCAAAGTGGCGTTGAATGCCATCATCGAAGATACAGGCGGCAATATCCAGTTCCGGGCGCTGGCCTTTCAGTCAGGCAAGCCCGATTTTCACAGCAGCACCTGCCGCGCCCTGATCCTGCCGGAGCAATAATAATGACAGTTCAATTCGGCATAGACCGTCTGCTCGCAGAACCTGATCTGAAAGCACGGCTTGCAGGCAAGCGCGTCGCGCTGGTCGCGCATCCGGCATCAGTGACGGCCGACCTGACCCATTCGCTGGATGCGCTGATTGCAGCAGGTATCAATGTGACCTCCGCCTTTGGTCCCCAGCATGGGTTGAAAGGCGATAAGCAGGACAACATGATGGAGACACGGGACGAAACAGACCCTGTCTATAATATCCCGGTCTTCAGCCTATATGGCGAAGTCCGCCGCCCGACCGGCCAGATGATGTCCAGCGCCGATGTCTTCCTGTTCGATTTGCAGGACCTGGGCTGCCGTATCTACACCTTTGTCACCACGCTGCTTTACCTGCTGGAAGAAGCCGAAGTGCACGGCAAGGAAGTATGGGTGCTGGACCGGCCAAACCCTGCGGGCAGACCGGTGGAAGGCACATTGCTTGTGCCAGGGCAGGAAAGTTTTGTCGGCGCTGGCCCGATGCCGATGCGCCACGGCCTGACCATGGGCGAAATGGGCCATTGGTTCATAGAACATTTCGGTATTGAGGTGAAATATCACGTCGTCGAAATGAACGGCTGGCAGCCAGATGCTGCGCCCGGCTTCGGTTGGCCGGAAGACCGGGTTTGGATCAACCCGAGCCCCAATGCAGCCAATCTCAACATGGCCCGCGCCTATGCCGGAACTGTCATGATTGAAGGCGCGACATTAAGTGAAGGGCGGGGCACAACACGCCCGCTGGAAGTGCTGTTTGGCGCGCCTGACATAGACGCAGGCGATGTCCTGAGCGAAATGAAGCGCATCGCGCCGCATTGGCTGGCAGGATGCAATTTGCGCGAATGTTACTTCGAGCCGACCTTTCACAAGCATCAGGGAAAGCTGTGCAGCGCGCTGATGATCCATGCCGAAGGGCCATTTTACGACCACGCAGACTTCCGTCCTTGGCGGCTGCAGGCGCTGGCGTTCAAGGCCATCCGCAACCTCTATCCAGATTATGATTTGTGGCGGGATTTTCCCTACGAATATGAGCTTGACCGCCTGGCGATCGACGTGATCAACGGCAGCCCGATCCTGCGCCAATGGGTTGATGATGCCGCCCTTGGCCCGGATGCCCTGGAGAAAATGGCCGGAGCAGACGAAGCGGCGTGGTCTGAAACCATCCGCAAGCACTTGCTTTACTGAACCGCGATCATCGCCTTTCGAAAGTCCTAGCCGTGTTTGCGGCTCAACTCGCGCATGGCTTCATCCAATCCGTCCAGCGTCAGCGGATACATCCGGTCATTGACCAGCTGCTTCAGCATCTTGGTCGACTGTGAATAGTTCCACTGGTTCTCAGGAACAGGATTCAGCCAAACGGTGGCGGGGTAGGTGTTGGTCACCCTGTTCATCCACACAGCGCCGGCTTCCTCGTTCATATGTTCGACCGAGCCGCCCTGATGGGTGATTTCATAAGGGCTCATGGCGGCATCGCCGACAAATACGATTTTATAGTCGTGTCCGTATTTATGCAGGATATCCCAGGTGTTTGTCCGTTCGGCCCAGCGGCGCCGGTTGTCCTTCCACACGCCTTCATAAAGACAATTGTGGAAGTAGAAGAATTCAAGGTTCTTGAATTCTGCCGTGGCCGCGCTGAAAAGTTCTTCCACCAGCTTGATAAACGGGTCCATCGAGCCGCCTACGTCTAAAAACAGCAGCAGCTTGACCGCATTGTGGCGTTCCGGACGCATCCGGATATCCAGCCAGCCCTGTTTCGCTGTGCCTTCGATGGTCGCATCCAGATCCAGTTCGTCGGCAGACCCTTCGCGGGCAAAACGGCGCAGGCGGCGCATAGCCATCTTGATGTTCCGCGTGCCCAGTTCCCGCGTATTGTCGAGGTTCTGGAATTCGCGCTTTTCCCAAACCTTGATTGCGCGCTTGTGCTTGCTTTCACCGCCAATGCGGACGCCTTCGGGATTAAAGCCGGAATTGCCGAATGGCGATGTGCCGCCGGTACCAATCCACTTGTTGCCGCCCTGGTGGCGCTTTTCCTGTTCCTCGAGCCGCTTTTTCAGCGTCTCCATGATCTCGTCCCAGTCGCCGAGCGACTTGATCGCTTCCATTTCTTCAGGCGACAGGAATTTTTCGGCAACAGCCTTCAGCCAGTCTTCGGGAACATCAACGGCCTGTTGGCCATAGTCGGTGAGAATGCCCTTGAAGACCTTGTTGAACACCTGGTCGAACCGGTCGAGCAGGCCTTCATCTTTCACGAATGTCGCACGGCTCAGGTAATAAAACGCTTCGGGCGTCTGCTCGATTACATCCTTGTCCAGCGCTTCCAGCAGGGTGAGATGCTCCTTGAAGGAAGCCTGGATGCCTGCGGCGCGAAGCTCGTCTACGAAATCGAAAAACATGGAGACTTCCTAACCTGCGTTCAGCCGCTGCGCCAGACCGCAAATGCGCGCTTATTTCGACTGCGGCTTATGAACCGCGGCCACCAGCACGAAAGAGATATACATCAGCAGGTACCACGCCCCCATCTTGGTGAAGGACACCATCTTCCACACCTTCTGCTGATCAGGATAGGACCACGCCCGCGCAAAAGTGGCAATATTCTCTGCAAACCAGATGAACATGGCGACCAGAAAGGCAGCCACAAGGAAGGGCATCCACCGGTCGGCGCGCCACACCCTGAAATATATCCGCGTCCGCAAATGAAGCGCAGCCAACGCTGCAAACAGCAGCAACCGCATGTCCGGGAAATAGTGATGGGCAAAGAAGTTCACATAGATCGCTGCTGCCAGTGCAAATGTGGCCCATTGCGCGGGGTAATGGGTGAAGCGGAAATCGAAAATGCGCCAGATCCGCGCAATATAGCTGCCGACCGCTGCATACATGAAGCCAGAGAACAGCGGAACTCCGCCAATCCGCAACAGGCTGGCTTCGGGATAGACCCAGGATCCTGCCGCCGTCTTGAACACTTCCATGATGGTGCCGACCACGTGAAACGCCAGGATTACCCGCGCTTCATCCATCGTTTCAAGCCGCAGGGCCAGCATACACAGCTGAATGCCAAGTGCGGCGATGGTCAGAAAATCATACCGCGCCAGTGCCACGCCATCGGGATAGAACAGATGCGTAGCCAGCAGCAGGAACAGCATGAGTGCGCCAAAAAGGCAGGCCCATGCCTGTTTGAAGCCGAACAGCAAAAATTCGTAAATCCACGATCGCAAACCCGGCGGGGGCGCATATTCCTCCAGCCTGCGCCTGATTCCGGCAAAGCGGGTTTCTGCAAGAATGTGACTGGGCGTCTCTGCCGGACTGCTGACGGTTTCTTCGCTCGATTTATCGGTCAAAGGCGGCCCCGGTTCGATTTCGTGAAAGCACTTAACCCTTCGATAACTATAAATGCTTTAGGTGCCACCCATGAATTTCAGGGGTCTTGGTCACATGAAGCATGAAACATTCGAAAATGTCGCACGGCAGTCGATCGATCTGATCCCTGAAAGTTGCGGCGAAGTGACCGTTGGCTGCTCAGATGTGGCAGGCATTGTCCAGTCAGTTATCGAATCTTCGGAAAAGCTCCGCGCCGAACATGGCGCATTGCAAGGCACCGTGCATGAACTGGAAGCCGACCAGCGAAAAGTATCAGAAGCAAGCGACGAAGCACGCCTTTTGTCTGAACGCGCGATCGAGCGGCTGGGGCAGGGCACGGAACTCATCCAGTCATCCCTTGGCCGCATTTCCGACCTGCTTGACCTGGTCGATACATTGTCTCAGCACGTCACCGGCTTTGCTGCCGCGATGGAACAGGTGCGCCGTTGTTCGCAGGACATCGATCAGATTGCCGAAACAACCAATATTCTTGCGCTCAACGCGACAATTGAAGCGATGCGCGCCGGCGATGCTGGTCGAACTTTTGCAGTGGTGGCCAACGAGGTAAAAGGCCTCGCCAGCAACACGCGGCAGGCCACTGAAGAAATTGCCCGCACGATCGATGCACTTGGCGGAGAAGCGGAACGGGTTATTGCCCAGATCGAAAGCGGCGCAGAAGCAAGCCGAGAAGCCAAAAGCTCTGTAGTCCAGATCGAACAGACCATCGAAGGCGTTGCCGAACTGGTCGAGGAAGTCGACCGCCAGAACGACCAGATCGCACGGGCCACTGGCACCATCAGCGGCCATGTCCACCGTGTGCAGGATGTTCTTGAAAGCTTCGATGCAGCAGCCATCGAAAACGAAGGCAAGCTGGAACGCGCCAACCGCCGCATGAACGAGCTGGAACTCACCGCCAGCGAAATGTTCGACGGGATCGTGAAGGCGGGCCTTTCGCCCAAGGATAGCAATATCGTCGAACGTGCGCAAAATGCTGCACGTGAAGTGGCGCATCGCGCTGAAAGTGCCATTTCCAGCGGCCAGCTTTCGATGGAAGCCCTGTTCGACAATGATTACAAGGAAGTGCCGGGCAGCAACCCGCCGCGTTTCCGCACGACATTCAGCGACTGGGCCGATGCCAACTGGCGTCCGCTGATTGACCGCATTGCAGGCGAAGGCGCGCCAATCCGGATGTGTTCGCAGGCCGACATGAACGGTTTCCTGCCAACCCATGTTACCGAACATTCACGCCAGCCAACGGGCGATCTGGCACATGACACCAAGCATTGCCGCAATGGCCGCATCATCTTCGATGCGCTGGACCAGAAGGCCAAGCGTAGCAACGCGCCCTACATGATGGCCGTTTACCGCCAGGAAGGCGACGGCAAGCAATATGTCGTGGTACGCAACGTATATGTGCCGCTGATCATCAACGGCAGGCGCTGGGGCGATTTCGAACTCGCCTATTCATTCGACGATTGAGTAACGCCGGCCCATGGCGCCCGGCGGTTTCTAGCCGCCCTGCCGCCGCGCCATGAACGCCAGGCGTTCGAACAGCATTACATCCTGTTCGTTTTTCAGCAGCGCACCATGCATCGGCGGAATGGCCTTTGCAGGATCGCGGTCCTGCAGGACTTCCAGCGGCATGTCTTCGTTGAGCAGCAGCTTCAGCCAGTCGAGCAGTTCAGACGTGCTCGGCTTTTTCTTCAGGCCGGGAACTTCGCGAATTTCGTAAAAGATATCCATCGCCTTGGTGACGAGGATTTTCTGAATATCAGGGAAGTGCACGTCGATGATTTCGCGCATCGTGTCGCGGTCAGGGAACTTGATGTAGTGGAAGAAACAGCGGCGCAGGAATGCGTCGGGCAGTTCCTTTTCATTGTTCGAAGTGATGACCACGATCGGGCGTTCCTGCGCCGTGATGCGTTCCTGCGTTTCGTAAACGTCGAAGCTCATCCGATCGAGTTCCTGAAGCAGATCGTTTGGGAATTCGATGTCGGCCTTGTCCACTTCGTCGATCAGCAGGACTGGCAGTTCGGGCGAGGTGAACGCTTCCCACAGCTTGCCCTTCTTGATGTAGTTGCGGATGTCGTGGACCCGTTCTTCACCAAGCTGGCCATCGCGAAGGCGCGCCACCGCGTCATATTCATAGAGGCCCTGCTGCGCTTTGGTGGTGGATTTGACGTTCCATTCAATCAGCGGCGCATTCATCGCCTTGGCCACTTCATGGGCCAGCACTGTCTTGCCAGTTCCCGGCTCACCCTTGACCAGCAGCGGGCGGCGAAGTGTGACGGCGGCGTTGACCGCAACTTTCAGGTCTTCGGTCGCAATATAGGACTGGGTGCCTTCGAAACGCTCGGTCATGGGTTTTCCTGTGCAACTTGAATTCAAGCTGCGGGTTAAAACGCCATGTCGCAAAGGGCAAGGGCGCGCTGCGGGATTAAGTTCAGGCCAATTGGTCAAGTTCGCGGATTTCTGCTTCCAGCTTGTCCGCTGCCCGCAAATTGAGCCAGCGCACCGCCAGCAGCACCCCTGCTGCAAAAACCGCAGAAGGCGTAACGTCAATCACTGCTTCGACCCAGCCAATGCGCATGCTGGCTTCATAGGCGCGGGCAATATGAATGAGCGCAAGTCCCGGCACCAGAGGCGCAAGATACCATTTCGAAACAGATCGCAATGCCTCGTGCTGATGCCTGATCTGTGCCTTCAAATGGGTCCGGCAATCCTGTTCGGGCCTGCGTTCGAGATTCGAACCAACGCGTGACAGGTTGAACATCAACACGGCCACCCCAAGGATCGCGGCGATGAAAGCCGCCGTCATAATGGGAGTCGCGACAGATGCGGTGAGCCACGCAACCGATGCAAAACCTGCAATCACCAATGCTCCTGCACCATATTCAAACCAGTTCCTGCGCCTGATCGTCCGTTCGAATTTCGATGACCTGGCTGCAAACGCACCGGGCAATGCGAAGCGCGCGTCAGTGTTCTGGGCGGTCCATTGCGGGAAAGGCGGATTATTCATGATCTGGTCCCTCTTGGGTTTCAGGGTTGAATGCGCCGGCAATCACGGCCTTGGCGCGATGTATGCGGACAGAGACTGCAGAACTGCCAAGGCCGGTAATTTCCGAAATTTCCGAGCCGCTCTGCCCTTCAAGCCATAACAGGATCACTTGCGCGTCCACTGCCGGAAGACTGCGAAGCAAATGACGGACCCGGTCCATTGCATGGCTTTCAGCAAAGCCGCGTTCTGTGTCATTACGTGCGGGCAAACTCTCGATCTGGTCGATCGGGATTGTTTTCATGCCGCGTTTCTGGCGGCCGACATGATCTGCTGCCACATTGTGAGCCACGCGATAAACCCAGGTACTAAGGCTGCATTGCCCTGCGAAACGGGCAAAGCTGCGCCATAATTCCAGGTGGATATCCTGTTCAAGCTCGGCTGCCTGATCAGGCAGCCTTTCCATCGCATGGGCCAGTCGCGCTATGGCGGGGGCGAATTTGATGCCCGCTTCTGCGTAGAGAGTGTCTTGCTGCTTGCTCATGGTCCTTTAGTGGACGAGCGAGGCAATTTCTTACACCAGCCGCGAAAAAACCGCATGATCACCAGCCAATCGCGGAGTGTAAACCACCTGATCAGGCATCAATCATGTCGCGGTCCAGTTCGCCAGCGCGGTTCTGGATGAAATTGAAGCGATGCTCCGGGTTGCGGCCCATCAACTGGTCCACCAGTTCCTTCACGGCTGCGCGCTGCTCGAATTCAGGCGGCAGGGTAATGCGGATCAGGCTGCGAGTATCCGGGCTCATGGTGGTTTCGCGCAATTGCTGCGGGTTCATTTCGCCAAGGCCCTTGAACCGACCGACTTCGACTTTCTTGCCCTTGAAAACAGTTTCTTCCAGTTCCGCCCGATGTGCATCGTCGCGCGCGTAACGGCTCTCTTTGCCTGCTGTCAGACGGTAGAGCGGCGGCTGGGCAAGGAACAGATGACCCTTGCGGACGATGTCAGGCATTTCCTGAAAGAAGAATGTCATTAGCAGCGTGGCGATATGGGCGCCGTCGACATCAGCGTCGGTCATGATGACTACGCGGTCATAACGCAGGTTTTCCGCATCGCAGTCCTTCCGCGTGCCGCAGCCAAGCGCCAGCGTCAGATCGGCGATTTCGCTATTGGCGCGGATCTTGTCAGCCGTTGCGCTGGCAACGTTCAGGATTTTGCCGCGGATGGGCAAAATCGCCTGCGTTTTGCGGTTGCGCGCCTGTTTTGCGCTGCCGCCTGCTGAATCGCCTTCGACGATGAACAGTTCTGTTTCGCCTTTGCCGTCACCCGAACAATCGGTGAGCTTGCCGGGAAGGCGCAATTTCTTGGCATTGGTTGCGGTCTTGCGCTTGATGTCGCGTTCCGCCTTGCGGCGCAGGCGCTCATCCATCCGCTCCATGACCTGGCCAAGCAGCGCCTTGCCGCGCTCCATATTGTCGGACAGGAAATGGTCGAAATGGTCGCGCATGGCGTTTTCGACGTAACGCGCAGCCTCCGGGCTCGTGAGCCGGTCTTTCGTCTGGCTCTGGAATTGAGGGTCACGGATGAAGATGGATAGCATCACTTCGCCGCCCGTCATCACGTCATCAGCGGTGATATCCTTGGCCTTTTTCTGCCCGACCAGATCACCAAAAGCGCGAAGCCCCTTGGTCAGCGCGCCGCGCAGGCCCTGTTCGTGCGTGCCGCCATCCGGTGTCGGCACGGTGTTGCAATACCAGCTGGTCGAACCATCGGAATAGAGCGGCCAGGCAATCGCCCATTCTGCGCGGCCCATGTCATCGGGGAAATCCTGACTGCCGGTGAAGGGCTGGGTGGTGACACATTCACGCCCGCCGATCTGTTCAGCCAGATGGTCAGCCAGACCGCCGGGGAATTTGAAGGTCGCTTCTGCCGGAACATCGTCGGTCGCCAGCGCCTCGGCACATTTCCAGCGGATTTCCACACCGGCAAACAGATAGGCCTTGGACCGTGCGAGTTTGAACAGGCGCTTGGGGCTGAACTGCCGGTCACCGAAAATTTCTGTGTCAGGCGTGAAGCTGACGGTGGTGCCGCGCCGGTTGGGCGTCGGCCCCAGTTTTTCGATAGGACCAAGTGTCAGCCCCTTGGAAAAGCTTTGCGCATAAAGCTGACGATCACGCGCGACTTCCACCCGCGTGTCTGACGACAGCGCATTGACCACGCTGACCCCGACACCGTGGAGCCCGCCGCTGGTTGCATAGGCCTTGCCAGAAAACTTGCCGCCTGAATGCAAGGTGGAAAGGATGACTTCGAGCGTCGATTTGCCGGGGAATTTCGGATGTTCATCAACCGGAATTCCGCGGCCATTATCGGCCACAGTCAGGCGGTTGCCTTCTTCAAGACTGACTTCAATCCGCGTGGCATGGCCGGCAACGGCTTCATCCATCGCATTGTCGATGACTTCTGCAGCAAGGTGATGAAGCGCCCGGTCATCAGTGCCGCCGATATACATGCCCGGCCGCCGGCGAACAGGCTCCAATCCCTCGAGAACCTCGATGGAAGAAGCGTTGTAATCGCCGCTCGACGCGGGGGTACCTGCAAAAAGATCGTCAGCCATGGCGGAGGCTATAAGCCGCAGGTTTGCAGGCCGACAAGCAGCGTTCCTGTTTTATCTTCAGCCCCGCGCCAATGGCAGTGGATCAATTGCCGAACCTGGCCGGTGCAGGCGACACGATAACCACTTGCCCATCGCGCACTTCGCGCACTTCCATCGCACGTTCGACCACGCCGCTGCGCTGGAAGCGGAAGGGGCCGTCAAGACCAAGGAAGCCATCTTCGTCGCGCAGTTTCGACACAGGGAAGCTGCGGCCAACCTTCCAGTCCTGCGCCACCCTGAGGGCAAGCAGGACACCATCATAACCAAGCGTGGCGATACGGAATGGCTGGCCGCCAAACCGCGTCTTGTAACTATCGGAGAAGCGTTTGAAGCGGGCATCCGACACGGCAGCGAACATCGCCCCGCGAAGGGCGGTGGTGCGGGTGATGCCAGCTTCGCCGCTCCACAATTCGGTGCCAAGCAGCTGCACAGTGCCCTGGCCGCGTGGCTTCAATTCATTCGCTGCCAACGCAGCAAGCCGCGCACCATCGGCAATCAGCACGGTATCGAAACCGCCGCGCTGGTTGATGCGCTGTGCGGCACTGACGATGGAAGTGTTGCCCCGCGCATAGCGTTCGGACGCCACCAGCGTTCCGCCGCCTGCACGAAGCGCACCATTGAGCGCCGCTTCTGCACGGTCGCCATATTCGCCTTCCGGCACGATGGCGGCAAACCTCGATTTACCGTTCTGGCGGGCATAGCCAACCGAGCGGGCAACTGACTGGCCGGGGATATGGCCCATCACGAACACATCAGCAGCAGCAATGCCGATGTCGTTGGAGAAAGAGATAAGCGGGACATTGGCTGGCCGTGCTTCAGCCAGAACAGCTCCGACATTGTCCGCCATTAACGGGCCGAGAATCAATTTGTTACCATCGGCAATGGCACGTGCCGCTGCGCTGCGGGCACCTGTGGAAGTATCATATGTGGTAATCCGCAGATTATCCGCATTCGTATCGAGCAATGCCATCGTTGCCGCATTGGCGATGGATGAACCGACATCGCCATTGGCGCCGCTCATCGGCACCAGAAGGGCCACGCGGTGACGCGTATCGTCGGTGGGCAGCACCGATTCGCTTGGCTCGGGCGTTGGTGTGGCAACCGGCCCGGTGGGCGAGACCGGCCCCTTGGGCACGATCTGGCAACCTGCCAAAAGCGCCGTAGCGCCAGCCAATACCAATGTGCGCCTGTCCAGAATGATGCGCTTCATGCTTGCCGCTCCCCGTGGTGCTGGTCCATTGAGGTCTGTGTGAACAACGAACCTCTCCAAGAACCCTTATCAGCCGGGCTGTATATAGTCGCGACCCCGATTGGCAATCTTGCTGATATTACAATGCGGGCAGCCGACGTCCTGGCGCGATGTGACGGTGTCGCCTGCGAAGATACACGCGTGACAGGAAAATTGCTGAAGCATCTCGGCATCAGCAAGCCGCTCTGGCGATACAACGACCATAGCGAGGCCCGCGACCGCCAGCGCCTGATTGATTCGATGCATTCACGCAGTGTGGTTCTGGTGAGCGATGCCGGAACACCGCTGATTTCAGATCCCGGCTTTCGGCTGGTGCGCGATGCGCGCGAAGCGGGAATTCAGGTGACCAGCCTGCCGGGTGCATGCGCGGCAATTACCGGTCTGACCTTGTCGGGCCTGCCCAACGACAGGTTCCTGTTCGCAGGCTTTCTACCCAACAAGGATAAGGCACGAAACGATATGCTGGCGGGTGTGGCAGACATCGATGCCACGCTGATATTTTATGAAACCGGTCCGCGATTGGTAAAATCCCTATCTGCAATCGAAACAGAGTTGCCGGGCCGCGAAGTGTCCGTCGCGCGTGAACTGACCAAGCTTTACGAAGAATGCCGCACCGGATCACCAGCGGAACTGGCTGACCATTATACAGCCCATCCCCCCAAGGGCGAAATTGTCCTGATGGTTGGCCCGCCTGAAGAAAAATCTGTCGGTGAAGACGACGCAGATGCCATGCTGTCCGAAGCATTGCAGACCATGAAGGCATCGCAGGCGGTCGCCATGGTGGCCAAGGCAACCGGGCTTGATCGCAAGATGCTTTACACCCGCGCAATGGAACTTCGCGCGAAGTGAACCGGCACGAAGCAGAAAAACAGGGCCGCAAGGGAGAATTGCGCGCCGAATGGTGGCTGCGGCTGCAAGGCTGGCGGGTAATCGCACGGCGAGTGCGCACACCGCGCGGCGAAATCGACCTCATCATGAGGCGCGGCAGGACCGTTGCATTCATCGAAGTAAAATGGCGCAGGACCGCAGCCGCGCTGGATACGGCCATCGACGAATACCGCCTCAGACGCGTGGCCGCTGCAGTCGAAGCGGTGGCCCATACCTATGCAGTCGGCGCAGATACCTTGCGAATTGATGTGATGCTCCTTGCGCCGAACTGCTTGCCGCGCCACATCGTCAATGCCTGGCAACCTTAGGAGTGAACATGTCGCTGCGTGTCGCGGTCCAGATGGACCCTATTGAAACGATCAATATCACCGGAGATTCCAGCTTTGCCCTGATGCTGTCAGCACAGACGCGGTGCCACACAGTCTGGCATTATGACGTGCGCACGCTCGCCTGGGAAAATTCACGGATCACGGCATGGGCCTCGCCCGTCACCGTGCAGGATGTGCTGGGTCATCACTATACGAAGGGCGACCTCCAGAAGATCGACCTAGCCAAGGACATTGACGTAATCCTGATGCGGCAGGACCCGCCGTTTGACCTCGGTTATATCACCGCCACCCTTATCCTTGAGCGGCTGGAAGGCCAGACGCTGGTGGTGAATGACCCTGCCAGCGTGCGTAATGCGCCTGAAAAGATGTTCGTGCTGGATTATGCCAGGTTCATGCCGCCAACCCTGATTTCCCGCAAACTGGAGGATGTTCAGGCGTTTCAGAAACAGCATGGCGCAGTGGTGATCAAGCCGCTCCACGGCAATGGCGGTCAGGCGATCTTCCGCGTGGAAGAAGACGGCACCAACCTTGCCGCACTGACAGAATTGTTTGGACAAGTATGGCGTGAACCGCTGATGGCACAGCCTTTCCTTCCCGAAGTTGCGACGGGCGACAAGCGCATCGTGCTGGTCGATGGCGAATATGCAGGCGCAATCAACCGCAAGCCGGGCAAGGGTGAATTCCGCTCCAACCTGGCGCAGGGGGGTTATGCCGAAAAGTCTGACCTCACCGACCGGGAAGCGGAAATCTGCGCGGCCATGGGGCCTGAGTTGAAGAAGCGTGGGCTGGTTTTCGTCGGCATTGATGTCATCGGTGGCAATTGGCTGACCGAAATCAATGTCACTTCGCCAACCGGCATCGTGGCCATCGACAAGTTCAATGGCACAGACACCCCCGGCCTCATCTGGGAAGCGATTGAACGCAAGCTCTAGACGGAGCTTATCAGCGCCGAGCGCGTTTTGCACCCATGACCGAATTCATCATCAACGGCATCGAAACGGGCGGTTATATCGGCATCCTTGTGCTGATGGCGCTCGAGAATATTTTTCCGCCACTTCCGTCCGAAGTCATCATGGGGCTGGGCGGCGTGCTTGTCGGGCAGGGCAGGATGGGCTTCTGGCCGCTGCTTCTGGCCGGCACGGTCGGCTCCACCGCCGGCAATTATGTCTGGTACTGGGTGGGCGATAAATGGGGTTATGAAAGACTGCGCCCGTTTGTTGAAACACGCGGCCGGTGGCTGACAATGGAATGGGACGATGTCGAACGGGTGACGGCATTCTTCCAGCGGCACGGCCAATGGGCGGTGTTCTTCGCGCGTTTCCTGCCGGTTTTCCGCACCATGATTTCCTTGCCTGCAGGCCTTGCGCATATGAGTCTTCGGCGGTTTCTTGCCTTCACCTTCGTCGGCTCGTCCATCTGGAATGTGTTCCTTATTTTCGCTGGCACGCTGCTTCATGCCTATTTGCAGGATGCGCAGGATGTGCTGGGCTGGATTGTCGCCGCCTTTCTGGGCCTTGGCCTTACGATATATATCTGGCGGCTGGTCACCTGGAAGCCGCGCTCCGAGCGCTAGTCGCGTTCCCGCGGGTGCGCCCCGCGATAGCTTTCGAGAAGTTTGGCCGCGTCGACCTTGGTATAAATCTGCGTGCTGCCGAGGCTGGCATGGCCGAGCAATTCCTGAAGGCTGCGTAAATCAGCCCCTGCACCCAGCAAATGGGTCGCAAAGCTGTGGCGCAGTGCATGGGGTGTTGCCGTCGCGGGCAAACCAAGCGCCGCTCGCGCCCGTGCCATGGCTTTCTGGACCATGCCCTGGCTAAGCGGGCCGCCCTTCGCGCCGCGAAACAGCGCTTCCTGCTCGATCAGCGGCCACGGACTGGCCTTCACATATTCCTGCACGGCTTCGCGTACGATCGGCAGCATCGGCACGACCCGCTGCTTGCCGCCCTTGCCGGTAACAGACAGCGTTTCGCCCAGCGGCACGTCGCTGCTCTTGATGGAAAGCGCCTCGGCGATGCGGAGGCCTGCACCGTATAACAGCAGCAGAACTGCACGGTCGCGCGCGCCGATCCAACCTTCGCTGGCATTTTCGCCCACCAGATCGGCGATATTTGCCGCATCATCCGGGCTGATAGGGCGGGGAAGGCCTTTCTTTATGCGCGGGCCGCGCAGGCGTGGTCCGGATGCTTCTGCCAGACCCGCTTGCTGCCGGGCAAAGGCGATGAAGGATTTGAGTGCTGAAAGCTCGCGCGCTGCCGAAGCATTGCCGAGGCCTTCTGCGCGGCGCGTGGCCAGCTGCTTTCTCAGCCCGCCAGCGTCAATTTGTGCAGCCGCCTGCCAGTCCGACACGCCGGTATTGTCGATCAAACGCCCCGCGCTGGACACATATGCCCTGACTGTGTGGGGCGAACGGCGGCGGCCCTGCGCCAGATGAGCGCCCCATTGGTCGAGCAATTCTGCCTTGCTCATGCCTCCACCAATGTTTCGTGGACAAGTTCGCCAAGCAATCCATCCAGCAATGGCATCCCTTGCGGCGTTACCCCGATCCTGTCGCCATCACTCCATGCCAGCCCCAGATCGCACAGCATCCGCAGGCGTTGCCTTTCCACCAGCTTGTTTTCCGGAATTTCGAACCGCTGCGCCATTGCGCCAAGGTTGATCCCTTCATTCAGCCGCAAACCCATAAGTAGTGCCTCTGCCGCCTGTTCCTGAAGCGGTAGCGGACGCAGTTCGGATGCGCCGTGCCCGGCCTTTTCGACTGCGGAAAGGTAGTTTTCAGGTTTCTTGTGGCGCACTGTGGCCACCCCGCCGCGCCGTCCGTGTGCGCCGGGGCCTATCCCGCAATAATCCTGGTATCGCCAATAGGCGAGATTATGGCGGCTTTCTTCGTCAGCGCGGGCGTGGTTGCTGATTTCATAGGCAGGGATGCCAGCCGCATCGGTCTTGTCACGGGTGAGCGCGAACAGGTCGGCCGAGGGGTCTTCCTCCAGCGGAGTGAACACGCCCCTTCTAACATCAGTCGCGAACCTCGTATTCGCCTCGATCGTGAGCTGGTAGAGCGACAAATGACCCGTGCCAAAGGCGAGGGCGCGGCTGAGTTCTGCGTCCCATTCTTCCACAGTCTGGCCCGGACGGGCGTAAATGAGATCGAAGCTCACTCTGCCAAAATGCTGCTGCGCAACACCCAGCGCCGCAATGCCTTCGTCGGCATCATGCAGCCTGCCAAGAAATCGCAGCGCAGAATTATCCAGCGCCTGAAGCCCAAGGGAAACACGGTTGACACCGGCCAGCGCCAGATCGGCGAATTTTGCCGCTTCCACCGATGACGGGTTTGCTTCCAGCGTAATTTCAATCTGCGGATCAAACCCCCAGAGCTTTTCAGCCTCTTCGAGCAATCGTCCGACCAGTGCAGGCGGCATCAACGAAGGCGTGCCGCCGCCGAAAAATACAGATTCCAGCTTCTCGCCGCCTGCCAGTTCTGCCTCGTAGCGCATATCGGCCAACAACGCGGTTTCCCATGCGTCCACATCAACCCCGTCCCGAACGTGGCTGTTGAAATCGCAATAAGGGCATTTCTTCACGCAGAAGGGCCAGTGGATGTATAATGCGCGCGCCATAATCAATTTCTTTCAGCATCTGTTAAGTGAATAAAGTCAAGATGCAGCACCATGGGAACGGGTCACATCACTGCGCTTGTCAGCGCCGCAATCGCTTCTGCCGTTTTGGTGGTATCACCTCTGGGTGCAAAGCCGGCAAACGGTCTTGGCGCGCCCTCCAATCCATTCGCCAAGCGGCTGCTTCAGGCCCATAATGGCGAACGCAGCAGGGTGGGTGCCAGCCATCTGCAATGGAGCGGCAAGCTGGCACAGGACGCGCAGAAATGGGCAGATCACCTGGCCCGCCGCGGATCGCTGGAACATGCCAGCTACGAAGCGCGCGACAAGGCGGGCGAGAACCTGTGGATGGGCGCAGCAGGCTATTACAGCGCCGAAACCATGATCGGCGGCTTCATTGCCGAGCGAAAGGATTTCCGCCCGGGCAAATTCCCCGATGTCTCGCGCACCGGCAGGTGGCAGGACGTGGCCCATTATACCCAGCTGATCTGGCATGATACACGCGAAGTGGGCTGCGCCGTTTCACGCGGGCGCGAAAATGATTTCCTGGTTTGCCGCTATTATCCGGTCGGCAACTGGATTGGCCAGCAAATCGGCTGATCAGCTGAACTGGTCTGCCACCAGCTTTGCAAATGCATCGGCACGGTGGCTGATGCGGTGCTTTTCTTCTGGATCAAGCTCTGCAAAAGTCACTTCGCGGCCTGTGGGCACGAACACAGGGTCATAGCCGAAGCCAAGCTTCCCCCTTGGCGGCCAGGTGAGCGAGCCATCGACCCGCCCTTCATAGACAGCCGTTTCGCCATCGGGCCATGCCAATGCCAGCACACAGCTGAACCATGCATCACGCGGCGTTTCCGGGCCTTGTTCACACAGCAACCCTTCGACCTTGCCCATCGCCATATACCAGTCACGACCCGGCTTGCCTTCAAACCATTGCCGTTCGGCCCAATCGGCGGTGCAAACGCCTGGCCTGCCATCGAGCGCCGCCACCGACAAACCGCTGTCGTCCGCCAACGAGACAATGCCCGACGCCTGCGCCGAGGCACGCGCCTTGATAAGCGCGTTCTCGACGAAGGTTGTTCCGGTTTCGGCCGGCTCCGGCAGGCCGAGAGAGCCTGCCGAAAGACAATTGACGCCGTGCGGCCCCAGAAGAGCCGCGATTTCCTTCAGCTTGCCCGCATTATGCGTGGCAATCACCAGGGAACCTGCGCCAATTCGCCGGGTCATTTTGTCGCGTCGAGCTGTGCTGCGAAAATGCCATCACAGCCAATCCGCGCGAGGCGAAGCAGGCGAAGCAGGCCTTCTTCGTCATAGGTTGCGCCCTCTGCCGTGGCCTGCACTTCGGCAATATGGCCGCCGCCGATCAACACGAAGTTGGCATCCGCATCGGCATTGCTGTCTTCGTCATAATCAAGGTCGAGCACTGGCGTGCCGTTGAAAATGCCGCAGCTGATTGCCGCGACTTGCGCATTGATGGGGTCAGCCTTGATTGCGCCCTGTTCCATCAGTGAATTGATCGCGAGGCGCAGTGCCACCCATGCGCCGGAAATGGACGCAGTGCGGGTGCCGCCATCTGCCTGGATCACATCGCAGTCCAGCGTGATCTGCCGTTCACCCAGTTTTTTCAGATCAACCACAGAACGAAGGGAGCGGCCAATCAACCGCTGGATTTCCTGTGTCCGCCCGCTCTGCTTGCCGCGGGCCGCTTCGCGCTGACCGCGGGTGTGGGTTGCGCGGGGCAGCATGGAATATTCACCGGTGACCCAACCTTCACCCTTGCCGCGAAGCCAGGGCGGGATCCGTTCTTCAACGCTGGCCGTGCACAGCACCTTGGTTTCACCGAAACTAATGAGGCACGAACCTTCTGCATGCCGGGTAAAACCTGTTTCGATAGTAATAGCGCGCATTTCGTCTGGCGCGCGGCCTGAGGGTCGCATTGTGTTTCCTTTGGTGAATCGTTTCCGCCGCGTTAGGCGCTTGGACCTTGAGGCTGCAAGGCCAGTCACTATGTTGGCCCCAATGTCTACACTGCCAATATCCGAATTGACCGACCGCGCACGAGATATTTTCCGTCTCGTGGTGGAAGGATTCATATCCAGCGGACAGCCGGTTGGTTCAAAGGCATTGGCGAGCGAGGGGAGGGTGAACCTTTCTCCTGCATCGATTCGGTCAGTGCTTGCAGAGCTGGAAATGCTCGGGCTGCTGGCAGCGCCGCATACCAGCGCCGGCAGGATGCCAACAGAGAGCGGCCTGCGGCTGTTTGTGGACGGCATGATGCAGGTTGCAGAACCCACCCGCGAAGAACGCGCCGCGATTGAACAGCGCCTTGGCCAGCCCGGGCCGATTGAACAGGCGTTGGAAGCAACCAGCGCCATCCTGTCGGATATATCGGGCGCGGCCGGAATGGTCATGGTTCCGCGGCGCGAGCCGAGGCTGGCGCAGATGAACCTTGTGGCACTTTCACCCGAACGCGCCTTGGCCATCCTCGTGGGTGAAGACGGCCAGATCGAAAACCGCGTGGTCAATCTGACGCAACCTACGGCTGCATCTTCGCTCGAACAGGCGAGCAATTATATCACGGCCCGTCTGTCCGGCAGGACCCTGGCTGACGCTGAAAAAATGATGCGCGCTGAAATCAGCAGCGGGCGTTCCGCGCTGGATGATGCCAGCCGAGATCTGGTGGAGCGCGGCCTTGCTGTTTGGAGTGCAGATGCGGCCGCGCGGCCAGTTCTTATCATCAGGGGGCAGGCAAACCTGCTTGATGAAGCTGCGCTTGGCGATATTGAACGGGTCAGATCATTGCTTGATGATCTGGAAAACAAGCAATCGGTCGCGGGCCTTCTGGAAAGTGCGCGGGAGGCTGATGCAACCCGCATATTCATCGGCGCGGAAAACCGGCTGTTTGCTCTTTCAGGTTCTTCCGTCATCGCATCACCCTATCGTGACCGCGACGGCAAAGTGGTTGGCGTATTGGGCGTAATCGGCCCCACGCGGTTGAATTACGCACGGGTTGTCCCCATGGTTGATTTCACGGCCCAGTCACTGGGCAAACGTATCGGTTAAGCTGGATATATTTGTAACATGGAAAACGAGAAAAAGGGTCCGCAAGGATCTACCGAAGAAGCACGGGCAGCAGCCGAGGAATTGAAGGGCGTTCCCAAGGAATTCCTGGAGGATGGCGATGATACAGCTGATGCAGGCGGCAACAGCCTCGAAGAAGCTCTGGCGCAGCTGCGGGCAGACCTTGATGCTTCCAAACAGGAAACGCTTTACGCTCGCGCTGACACGCAGAATGTCCGCCGCCGGATGGAAAAGGACGTTGCCGATGCGCGCGCCTATGCCGCAACCGGTTTTGCCCGCGATATTCTGTCGGTGTCCGACAATCTTTCCCGCGCAATTGATGCCGTTCCGCAGGAACTGCGCGAGGACGAGAAGTTCAAAGGTCTCGTTGCCGGTATCGAGGCAACCATGCGCGAACTGGACAAGGTGTTCGCCCAGCACGGCATCAGCCGCATAGCCTCGATGGGCTTGCCGCTAGACCCCAACCAGCATCAGGCCATGCTCGAAATTCCGAGTGACGAGCATGAACCGGGCACAGTGGTTCAGGAAATGCAGGCCGGTTACATGATCAAGGACCGCCTGCTGCGCCCCGCAATGGTGGGTGTCTCCAAGAAACCCTGATTATTGCGATATACCCCTGCATCGTTCCGGTGCGGGGGCAATCATCCGGAAATACCGCTGGGAGCCCTGTCAGGCTGCGCCAGGAAATCGCACCAGCAAATCATAAGCTGACTTGTCAGACACACCCGCCAGTTTGACTCCGTTGCGAAGCAGGAAAGCGTGTTTCACAATCTCCGCCTGCTGTTCGATGCCATAGCGTTCAAGCCCCCAGCCAGGCTTGAGGCTGTAATCATATCGGGTCCACGGGTGGCGGTGTAGCACCAGATACCAGTCACCACGGGTTTGTGTTTGCCACACATGGACCATTTCATGGATAAACAGGCCCTGCCTGATGACGGATACCTGCGAAAAATCTTCGCAGTAACCTGTCCCCATGGGATGAAAATGAATATGCCCGCGCGGAGCCATCGTGGTCTTGCGCGGCTGAAACGGAAACCATTTTTTCCTGCGGATGGTGACTTTCGAATATTCGATCGCGTCGCCAAAAACGCTTCTCGCCAGCGAAACTTCGCCTACGGTAAGCGGCCGCTCCCCGCCAATCGGGCAGGAAGCGGTCACCGTATTATCATCAGTAGTTTCGTCTGCAGAACTCAGCGATCTTCCCCGGCAGCACGGATTTCAGCAGGGAAGCTGAGCTTGTCCCCGCCTGATACGATCAGCGTCACCTCGGTTGTGCCGCCCGGCATCATTTCCGGCGAGACATTCATCGCCATCACGTGCTTGCCACCCGGCGCGAAGGTAAGTTTATCGCCTTTTTTCAGAACGATGGGCAGTGCTTCTGCCATCTGCATCTTGCCTTCCCATTCCGACATTTCATGGATCATGGCGCTTTCCGCACCTTCAACCGCTGCGCCGCTAAGGGCAAGATTGCGGTCGCCATCATAGGCAAGATCAAAATAGACCGCTGCGGGATTACCGGCCACCGGGGCCAGCACCATGCGGGCATTTGTTGCCGAAAGACCGGGTACACCATCAGGGGCAACGGCGGCTTCCTGCGAGGTTTCACCGCCGCAGCCCGAAAGCGCAATTGACGAAATGCCGAGAGCCAATCCGAACAAAACCGATTTTTTCACTGGTAATTCTCCCTGTCCATGATTGCTGGTGGACTAGCGATGCCAATCCCTTGTGCCAACAAAAACCGCTCCTATATCGCCCCCATAGAAATTGCTTATCCGAGTTGCCGAGCTGGTCCGCCTTCCGAGGGGGTCACACAGGCAGCGTCCAAAAATTGAACTGAATGGGGAAACCATGGCTAAAGTTATCGGTATCGACCTTGGCACCACCAATTCCTGTGTTGCCGTTATGGATGGCGGCAAGCCGAAGGTCATTGAAAATTCCGAAGGCGCACGCACTACGCCTTCCATCGTTGCCTTCACCAAAGACAGCGAACGTCTGATCGGTCAGCCGGCCAAGCGCCAGGCAGTGACCAATCCTGACAACACTCTTTTCGCGATCAAGCGCCTTATCGGCCGCCGCTTCGACGACCCGATGACAAAGAAGGACATGGACCTTGTCCCCTACAGCATCGTCAAGGGCAAGAACGGCGACGCATGGGTCGAAGCATCGGGCGAAAAATATTCGCCATCGCAGGTTTCCGCCTTCATTCTGCAGAAGATGAAGGAAACCGCCGAGAGCTATCTTGGCGAAACCGTGACGCAGGCTGTCATCACCGTTCCCGCATATTTCAACGACGCACAGCGCCAGGCAACCAAGGATGCCGGCCAGATTGCCGGCCTTGAAGTGCTGCGCATCATCAACGAGCCGACTGCGGCTGCGCTCGCCTATGGGATGGACAAGGACGATGGCAAGACCATCGCTGTCTATGACCTTGGCGGCGGCACCTTCGACGTTTCCGTACTGGAAATCGGCGATGGCGTATTCGAAGTGAAGTCCACCAATGGTGATACTTTCCTGGGCGGTGAAGATTTTGACAATGCCATCGTCGAATATCTGGCCGATGCCTTCAAGAAGAAGGAAAACATGGACCTGCGGACCGACAAGCTCGCTCTGCAGCGCCTGAAGGAAGCAGCCGAAAAGGCGAAGATCGAACTTTCCAGCGCGCAGACGACAGAAGTGAACCTGCCGTTCATTACCGCGCGCATGGAAGGTGGTTCGTCCACTCCGCTCCACCTTGTTGAAACGATCAGCCGTTCGCAGCTTGAAAAGCTGGTTGGCGATCTGATCAAGCGCACCCTTGAACCGTGCAAGAAGGCACTGGCTGATGCCGGCGTCGACAAGGGCGGTATCGATGAAGTGATCCTGGTAGGCGGCATGACCCGTATGCCGCGCGTTCGCGAAATCGTGAAGGAATTCTTTGGCAAGGAACCGCACACTGGTGTGAACCCTGACGAAGTGGTTGCCATGGGCGCTGCCATTCAGGCCGGCGTTCTGCAGGGCGACGTCAAGGACGTCCTCCTGCTCGACGTAACTCCGTTGTCGCTGGGTATCGAAACCCTTGGCGGCGTGTTCACCCGCATGATCGACCGCAACACGACCATCCCGACCAAGAAAACGCAGACCTATTCGACCGCTGAAGACAACCAGCAGGCCGTGACCATCCGCGTGTTCCAGGGTGAACGTGAAATGGCGGCAGACAACAAGATGCTCGGCCAGTTCGATCTGGTGGGCATCCCGTCTGCGCCGCGCGGCGTGCCGCAGATTGAAGTCACCTTCGACATCGATGCCAATGGCATCGTGAACGTGTCGGCCAAGGACAAGGGCACCGGCAAGGAACAGCAGATCCGTATCCAGGCGTCTGGCGGTCTTACCGATGCTGATATCGACCAGATGGTCCAGGATGCAGAGAAATTTGCTGAAGAGGACAAGAAGCGTCGTGAAGGTGCCGAAGCCCGCAACCAGGCAGATAGCCTCGTGCATGCAACCGAGAAGCAGTTGGAAGAACACGGCGACAAGATCGACGCGTCTCTCAAGTCCGATGTCGAGGCGGCAATTGCCGAAACCAAGACTGCGCTCGAAGGCGATGATGCCGATGCCATCACTGCCAAGGCACAGGCACTGACCGAATTGGCCATGAAAATGGGCCAGTCGATCTACGAGCAGGAGCAGGCCAATGCTGCTGCATCCGGCGGCGATGAAGCCGGTGCCGGCGGCGATTCAGCCAGCGACGAAGACGTCGTCGACGCTGAATTTTCCGAAGTGGATGAAGATAAGAAGGACTGATAGTCCTGATGAGAACCATCAGCGCCATCGATGCCCACCTGTCATGCAGGCAGGGCGTCGGTGGCGCTATGGTTTAAGGTTGACCAAATGCCATCTAGCCAAACTGATTATTACGAACTCCTCGAAGTATCGCGGGATGCGGACGACAAGACGATCAAGTCGTCCTATCGCCGTCTCGCGATGCAATTCCACCCCGATCGCAATTCCGGGTGTGAGAATTCCGAAGCGAAGTTCAAAGCCATCAGCCAGGCATATGATTGCCTGAAAGATCCGCAGAAACGTGCGGCATACGACCGTTATGGCCATGAAGCCTTCCAGCAAGGCATGAATGGGGGCGGCGGCGGTCCGCAGGATTTCGGCGACATCGGCGATATATTCGAAACGATTTTCGGAAGCGCCTTTGGCGGGGGCGGCAGGCAGCAGCCACGCCGCGGTGCCGACCTGCGCTACGATATGGAAATCGGTCTCGAGGACGCTTTCCACGGCAAGACCAGCGAAATCGAGATCGAAGTTTCGCAAAGCTGCGAAACATGCAGCGGTTCGGGCGCATCACCTGGCACTGACGCGCGCGCCTGCAACCTGTGCCATGGCCACGGCAAAGTCCGCGCCAAGCAGGGCTTTTTCGTGGTGGAACGGGCTTGCCCCAATTGCCACGGGCGCGGCGAAGTGATTGAAAAACCGTGCCACGATTGCCGCGGGGAAGGGCGCGTTGATCGCCCGCAATCGCTGGAAGTGGACATTCCGCCAGGCGTCGATACCGGCACACGCATCCGCCTTTCCGGCAAGGGAGAGGCTGGCCCACGCGGCGCACCTGCGGGCGATCTCTACATCTTCATCCACATACGGCCGCACGCTGTTTTCCAGCGTGAAGGCACTACTTTGCTCACCCGTGTCCCCATCAGCTTCACGACGGCGGCGCTGGGCGGATCTGTCGAAATTCCCGATCTTGACGGTGAAACAAACGAAATCGATATTCCTGCCGGCATCCAGTCAGGCAAACAGCTTCGTCAGCGCGGGGCGGGTATGCCGGTTTTGCAGGGCCGTGGGCGCGGCGATCTGGTGGTCGAAATCGCAGTGGAAACACCAACCCGGCTGACCAAGGCGCAAAAGGAAATTCTCCAGCAGTTCCGCGACAGCGAGACGGGTGACGAATGCCCCGAAAGCAGGAGCTTCTTCGACAAGGTGAAGGACGTGTTCGGCGCCTGATCTAGGTCAGGCGTTCGGTAATCTCCTGCCTGACAGTGGCCAGCAGGTCCTGGCTTGCAAGAAGCCTGGACTGTTCCTCGTCGAGAATTGCCAGAAACGCGTCCCGCTTGAAATGCCGGCAGGCCGTGTGGTCAAGATCGGCCTCGACGGTTGAACAGATGAGATCAATCATCCGTTCCGCGCCGTGCAGCCTGCCCCACAGATAGTCGTTCTCGCGATATGCGCGGCTGAAAAATGCGCCGAAATTATAAAGCTCCGTGCCGCGCAACGTTGCTTTGGTGCCACCTTCGCGGATTGAGCGGGCATCATCGGGCGAGATCCTGTCGACCTTGACAGGATCGAATTCTGTCATCCCTTCATTGCGCAGCAGCGGCAAGGTCGCAACGTCATAAAACGGGAAGCCGAGATAGGTAAGCAGCATCCTGCGACGAAGGTTACCGGGCATCTTCTCCATAGCAGCCGCCAGCATTTCTTCCGCCTGCTCATCCACCTCCGGCAGCAGCCGAGTGGTCGCAAGGCAGTCCAGAACCGCTTCGGGTTCCTGCATGACATTGGCTGCACAGCGGGCAAATTCGTCGCCCAGCTGCTTGGCCCCTTCGTTGGCGAAATACAGCGCGAGGATTTCATAGATTGCCTCTCGCCCTTCCTCCAACGCACCGTCGGGAATGTCAGGGTCCTCTTCCCAGTCCCGTGCCAGCCGTCTGGCCAGCAGCCTCAGCCGCCTGACCCGAAAGCCGAGATCATGTGCGCGGAAGAAGGCGATTGCATCCGCGCTGGCACCACCTGATGCAGAAGCGAGATTGTCCATCCCACGGTTCTGCAATGCAAAGCGAAGCCGGTCGGCGATCGGTTTGGATTCGACGATTTTCAAACCAGGGGCAGCCTCTAGAACCAGCTCGCCCAAATGTTCGATAATGCCGGTAAACTTGGCTTGCGCGTAGGATTGAAAGGCATAGCCTGCATCCTCGGCAGCTGCCTGCTGCGCCTTGTTACGCCACGATTTCAAACGTTTTGGTGTGGGCCGGTCGAAGAACAGGGTACGGCCGAACAGCTTTTCGACTGCGCGTTCCACATCAGGACGAAGGCCGTCGATAATCCTGCGCAGGCGCTCCGCCTCGCGTGACTGGTTCTCCAACGCCTCGAGATTATCGCGGATTGGCTGTTCGCGCGGGATCGTCGACAGGGACCCGAAGATTGCGGAAAAAAAGCCCACAGGCCGCGTATGATCTTCGTCCGTCAGACCAAACCGGTCCGGTCTCGGGTCAATATATACAAACCTGCGGTCAACCTCGCGCTGGGCGGGCCTACCATGCAGGGCCGCAATTGCACCCTCGAAAGGCGCATTGATAAGCACGGACCCATCAATCAGCGCCACATGCTCGCTATTATGATGCCGCAGGTGGACAGGCATGATCCGTTCAAGAAACGCAGACCGGTGCGCCCATTCATGGCCCACTTTGCCCGACAGTCTGTCGATTTCGTTCAATTGCAGCGGCGGAAATGCACCCGGGAAGCTGGCCGTTGCCCGCGCAGCAAAGGTCAGTTCCAGCTTGTCCGCCAGATCATGTCCGCCGACAGAGGGAACTTTCGTTGAAAAACTGATGGGAAGGCGGTGTTCGCTTTCTTCCACCACAGGCGGGCTGTTGAGCCGGAGAAGTTCCATATACCCGCGAAAATCGGTAGTGGTGACAAACAGGTCAATCGGATGGCCCGGCGGCAAAAGCGGGCGTTCGGCAGGGCCTTGCGCCATTGCGCCGAGCGCATCGAACAGCAATCGCGAAAAGCCGAGCCCCGAAAATGGCGGCTCAAACCACCGGCCACGCACGAAGCGCGAAACCTTGCGCCGCACCTCTGCACGAGTTTCCGGTGCAACACTTTCCGATACCGCATTGCCAGGCCGCGTCAGCAGCCACCAGGCGATCGGCTGCGCCCAGAATTTGGCAAATCGCCACATTGGCCGCGCATCAGGATCCAGCAACCGGTCAACATCGGCAAAATCGAGCCACAGGTCTGTCAGCGGCTCGATTGACTGGCCGGAATGCAGGGCTTGCGCCAGAAACACAGCATTGATCCCACCCGCGCTGGCACCACTCAGAATATCGGGTAGGACACGCAATTTAAGGTCGTGCTCCTGCTCGATATGCTCGAGCAACCGGCGATAAACGCCCTGAACACCTTCTTCTGCCGGCGTCCCTTCATGGAAGGCGCGACTAGCCCGCGCTAGTTTCCACACTTCCTTGGTGACGCCATGCATATAGACCGCCAGGCTGACCCCGCCATAGCAGACAAGTGCAATCCTCAGTTCCTTCTGCCGCATAAATGCCCTTGTGCCGCGCAAATGCAGCAATGGCAATTGCGTTCTATCTATGTTCCTACTATCCAACCGCCATGGCCAAGACAAAACGTCGATATATTTGCCAGGCTTGCGGATCGGTTTCGCATCGCTGGCAGGGGCAGTGCCCCGATTGCGCAGAGTGGAACACGCTGGCCGAAGATGCGCCCGCCACTGTGTTTTCGCAAAAGCATGACCTGTCGAGCGGGGGGCGGGCGGTTGAATTCGTCAAGCTGGATGCGCCGGGCGAGGTTCTGCAGCGCAGACCAACGGGCCTGGTCGAATTCGATCGGGCACTGGGCGGCGGACTGGTGCCGGGCTCTGCCATCCTGATGGGCGGCGACCCCGGAATTGGCAAATCCACGCTACTGCTGCAGGGCGCAGCCAAGATCGCGCGCGCAGGTGCCGAAACTGTTTATATCAGCGGCGAAGAAGCCGCCGGTCAGGTCCGGTTGCGTGCGTCGCGCCTTGGGCTGGCGGATGCGCCGATCAAGCTGGCATCGGCAACTTCGGTGCGCGATATTCTGACCACGTTGGGCGACATGGAAGCGCCAGCATTGCTGGTCATCGATTCCATCCAGACCATGTACTCCGACAGTATAGAAGGTGCGCCCGGCACCGTCAGCCAGGTGCGTGGATGCGCCTTTGAACTCATCCGCTATGCCAAGGAAAATGGCACTGCGCTGGTTCTGGTTGGCCATGTCACCAAGGATGGCACCATTGCCGGACCCCGCGTGCTGGAACACATGGTCGATGTGGTCATGAGCTTCGAAGGAGAACGAAGCCATCAATACCGTATCCTGCGTGCATTGAAAAACAGGTTCGGCGCTGTCGATGAAATCGGGGTTTTCGCCATGGCGGGGGCGGGACTTGAGGAAGTGTCGAACCCGTCCATGCTGTTCCTATCAGGCCGCGAGGCGCCAATGGCGGGAAGTTCGGTTTTTCCTGCGCTTGAGGGAACGCGCCCGGTGCTGGTTGAAATACAGGCATTGATCGTGCGCCTGCAAAGCGGTGCGACACCGCGCCGCGCTGTCGTGGGGTGGGACAGCGGCAGGCTCGCCATGTTGCTGGCCGTACTGGAATCGCGCTGCGGCCTCAACTTCAGTTCAGCCGAGGTGTATCTCAATGTTGCAGGCGGATACCGTCTGTCCGATCCGGCAGCAGACGTTGCTGTCGCAGCGGCGCTCATTTCGGCGCTGGCCGACAAGCCGTTGCCGACTCACAGCGTATGGTTCGGAGAGATCTCGCTTGCGGGAGAGATTCGAAATGTCGCCCATGCAGGCGTTCGCCTGCGCGAAGCTGCCAAACTTGGTTTCAACAAGGGTTTTGGCCCCAAGGCGACAGATGACAGCGGGAAAAAATCTGACGGGAAATCAGACGGATTGAGCTATGAACCGCTTAACCAATTGGCCAATGTCGTTGACCGGGTGATGGCATCACCGTAGATGAAAGAGCAGATATGACCGGCTTTGACATCATCGTGCTCATCATTGTTGGTGTAGCATCAATCGGCGGCTTCCTGCGCGGCTTTGTCCAGGAAGTCCTGTCTCTGGCGGCATGGGTTCTGGCAGTTTTCGCCATCCATTACCTGCATACCCCGCTGTATGATTTTCTTGTGCCGCGCATCGGCACACCGTCGGGGGCGGCCATTCTCGCATTCGCGTTGCTGCTCCTTATCCCCTATGCAGGGATGAAGCTGATTGCCAGCAGGGCAGGCAATGCAACGCGCAGTTCCGTTCTAGGGCCCATCGACCGCGTGCTTGGCTTCGGTTTTGGCGCAATCAAGGGCGGCATCATCGTCGTCCTGGCATTTTCGCTGCTCGTGCTCGGATATGACACTGCATGGGGTGCGGCCGGGCGTCCGACATGGATCACAACGGCGAGGAGCTATCCGCTGGTCAATGCCAGTACCGATGCGTTGGTGCAGCTTATCCAGGAACGCCGGACCGAACTGCGCGAGGAAGACCAGGCCACTATTACAGAATGACAATGTCATCTGTATCGCGCCTCTATACTCCCGAATTGCTCAACCTCGCAGTCAGGCTGGCAGATTTCCCGCCAGACGCGGCGTTACCATTCAAGGGAAGCGCGCGTTCACGCACCTGCGGATCGACCATTGCAGCCGGTTTCGCGCTGGATGGTTGCCAGCGCATTTCCGCCATCGGCATGGCTGTGTCTGCTTGCGCGGTTGGACAGGCAGCCGCAGCGATTTTTGCAGAGGGCGCAACAGGGCGCAACTTGGCGGATATCGAAGCAACCCTGACAGGCATGGAAAATTGGCTAGGTGGGGAGGCTGAACGCCCTGATTGGCCTGGCCTTGGCGTTCTGGATGCTGCGCGCAGCCACGCAGGAAGGCACGGAGCCATACTTCTGCCGTGGAGAGCGGGGTTGGACGCGCTTTGCAAGCAGCCGCTTGCGGGCTAGAGCCTTCGCGATGCGGACGCAGTTTCGCACGATCCCGGGGGAGTAACATAACGATGAGCGCCACATCATGAGCGATACCGCCGTAGCGACAGAACACACACCGACAGATCGGGAAATTCGGCTGGTTATCGCGGCATCGTCTGCCGGGACAATTTTCGAATGGTATGACTTTTTCATCTACGGAACGCTGGCCGGACTGATCGGCGCTGCGTTTTTCCCATCGGACAACGAAACACTGCAGTTGCTGCTGGTGTGGGCTGGCTTTGCAGTCGGTTTCGGCTTCCGCCCGCTTGGCGCAGTCCTGTTCGGTTATCTGGGTGACAAGCTGGGGCGGAAATATACCTTCCTGGTTACCGTTACGCTTATGGGGGTCGCAACTGCCGGTGTCGGCCTCATCCCCAGCGCAGCCGCAATCGGCATTGCCGCACCAGTAATCGTTATCCTTCTACGCATCCTGCAAGGGCTGGCGCTGGGCGGCGAATATGGCGGCGCGGCAATTTATGTTGCTGAACACGCTCCGGCAGAAAAGCGCGGATTTTACACCAGCTTCATTCAGGCAAGCGTTGTTGGCGGCTTTGTCCTCAGCATCATCGTGGTGCTGGCTTGCCGCTTCCTCATTCCCGCTGAAGATTTCGCGGCATGGGGCTGGCGCGTTCCATTCCTTCTCTCGATCATCCTGCTGTTCATTTCACTGTGGATGCGTCTCAAGCTTTCGGAAAGCCCCGTCTTCAAGGCGATGAAGGAAGCGGGCGAAATGGCGAAAAACCCGTTCGTCGAAAGCTTCACTTATCCGGGCAACAAAAAGCGCATTTTCGTAGCCCTGTTCGGTATCACCGGCATCCTTACCACCATTTGGTACACCGCCTTCTTCTCGGGGCTTTCGTTCCTGCGCGGCCCGATGCGGGTGGATGAAGAGCTGGTGGAGATCATCCTGCTGATTGCCGGTTCCATTTCGATGGGTTTCTACCTGATCGTCGGGCACTGGTCCGACAAGATCGGACGCAAGACACCCATCATCCTGGGCGCCGGCCTTTCGCTGGTGCTGCTGTTCCCCGTGTTCTGGGGCATTGGCGCGCTGGCAAATCCGGGTCTTAACGAAAGCGCCCGTTCCATGCCCGTGGCAGTCAGCGGGCCGGGCTGCACCTATGATCCCTTTGCCGAACAGCAGGCCACCAACTGCGGCAAGCTTCTGCAGGACCTGACTTCGCTGGGTGTTGCCTATGATCTTGCGGCGCCCGATGCTGCTGAACAAAGCCTCTCCATCTCCATCGGTGACAGCAACTTCGCACTGGAAGGGGCAGGCGATATTGCGTGGGAAGACACTGCCTCACGGCGCGGCACCTTCCAGACAATGCTCGAAACCAAGGGTTATGACTTTGCCCGTCAAAGTCCGCCGCTTTCCAATATTGTCGGCATCATCGCGCTGCTGCTGGTGCTGGGCGGGTTGTCGGCACTGACCTATGGCTCTGTCGCGGCACTGCTGACCGAAATGTTCCCGCCGCAGATCCGGTACAGTTCCATGTCCATCCCCTATCACATCGGCGCTGGCTATCTTGGCGGGTTCCTGCCGCTCATTGCAGGGTACATCGTGGCGACCAGCGGCAATGCCTATTCCGGGTTGTGGTACACGTGGGTGATCGTGGCATTCGGGCTGCTGGTGGCGTGGTGGGGTATTCCCAATGGCCCGCCGCGCGACTTTGACGCGAATGGCTGAACTTCCCCCGCCAACATTAAGGCTGCGGCTGGACGCAGAGGCATTGGCCAGCAACTGGCGCGCGCTTGATGCAATGTCGGGCCGTGCGGCAGCGGGCGCGGCTGTTAAGGCTGACGCCTATGGTCTGGGTGTTGGCAATGTCATGCCGGTTCTGCGCGATGCAGGGGCTAAGGACTTCTTCGTCGCCCATTGGAGCGAAGTGCCTGAGGTTGCAACGCATATCCCTGCGTCGCAACTGTCTGTGCTGCATGGGCCGATCCATTCCGACGATGCCGATTATGCGCGGCAGGCAGGCGTTCGGCCGGTCATCAACAGCATAGAGCAGGCGGCTCTATGGCTCAAAAGCGGCGGCGGACCGTGCGACTTGATGATCGACACCGGCATCAACCGGCTGGGCATCGCAATGCGTCAAATCCATGATGCGACACTTGCTGGCCTCGAAGTGGTGACGCTCATGTCGCATCTGGCTTCCGCCGATGAAGATAGCCCGCTGAATGCTGAGCAGCTTGCCCGGTTCAAAGCGGCCGCGGCAGCAATCCCGGCGCAGCGCCTAAGCCTGGCCAATAGCGCCGGAATTGCACTTGGCAGTGACTACGCCTTTGACGTTACGAGGCCCGGTCTTGCGCTTTATGGCGGTGTGCCTCGGGCAGAAATGGCCGGCACGATCAGGCAGGTCGCTTGGCCACAGGCAGCCATCATCCAGCGACGCAAGTTACAGGCGGGCGACAGCGTTGGCTATAACGCGACCTTCACCGCAAGTGAGCCGATGGCGGCAGGCGTTATTTCACTTGGCTATGCCGATGGATATTTGCGCTGCTGGTCGGGCAAGGGCGCTTTGCAATCCGGCGAAGCATTGCTGCCACTGTTGGGCAAGGTCTCGATGGATATGGTGGTGGTCGATCTCAGCCAGGCGCCGCATTTGCGCGAAGGCGACTGGGTGGATGTGCCGTATGATCTGCCTGCATCTTCGCGCACCAGCGGCCTGTCGCAATATGAACTGCTGACCGGGCTGGGCAAGCGTTTCCGGCGCTGAATATCTCAGCCGTTTCAGCATTGGCGATTTTGTTGCACTGCACATGCTGCACCTGCTAATGCAGCATCAACTGCAACATGGGGATTCCTCGATGGCCAAACGCGATCCGAAAGACGGCGACACCGTCATTATCAAAAAATACGCCAATCGCCGTCTATATAACACCAGTTCGTCAAGCTACATCACGCTGGATGACCTTTCGAAAATGACCCGTGACGGCACCGACTTCAAAGTCGTTGATGCGAAGACGGGAGACGACATTACCCATTCCATCCTGACGCAGATCATCATGGAAGAAGAAGCCAATGGCGAACATATGTTGCCTGTCAGCTTCCTGCGTGAACTGATCGCCATGTATGGTAATTCAATGCAGTCGGTGATGCCGCATTACCTGGAAGCCGCAATGACGAATTTCCGCGAAAACCAGACCAAGCTGCACGATGCATTCCGCAAGGGCATCGGTAACAACCCGCTGGCAAAACTGGCCGAAACCAATATGGCGATGATGCGTGCCGCCACGCAGGCGTTCATGCCCGGTTCGAACAATTCGTCAGAATCGGAAGATCGTTCGGAAAGGGACGAGCTTGCCGCACTGCGCGAACAGATGGCTGCCATGCAGAAGAAACTGGACGAACTGGGCAAATAGTCCCCTGCCGTCCCTCGATTACCAAACCAGATAAAACAGGAATTACTGTGTCCAATATCCGTCACGCTTTGTCCGCGCGCCGCGCCGACGACTTCGCTCAATGGTATCAGGAAGTCATCAGCGCCGCCGATCTTGCGGAGGAATCAGGTGTGCGTGGTTGCATGGTGATCAAGCCTTGGGGTTATGGCATCTGGGAACGTATCCAGCGGCTGCTTGATGACCGCATCAAGGCGACCGGCCACGACAATTGCTATTTCCCCATCTTCATCCCGCTTTCGAATTTCGAACGCGAAGCTTCTCATGTTGAAGGCTTCGCCAAGGAAATGGCGGTCGTCACACATCATCGCCTGATTTCAGATGGCAAGGGCGGATTGATCCCCGACCCGGAAGCGAAACTGGAAGAACCGCTGGTTGTCCGCCCGACTTCCGAGACCATAATCGGCGATGCAATGGCGCGCTGGGTTCAAAGCTGGCGCGACCTGCCTTTGCTGACCAACCAGTGGGCCAATGTGGTGCGCTGGGAAATGCGTACCCGGATGTTCCTGCGCACCAGCGAATTCCTGTGGCAGGAAGGCCATACGGCGCACGAGGATGCAGCCAGCGCGAAAGAACACACGCTGCGTATGCTGGAAGTGTATCGTGCCTGCGCCGAAGACGATCTCGCGCTGCCGGTCATCGCTGGCGAAAAGCCGGAAAACGAACGCTTCCCCGGCGCCGCTGAAACATGGTCGATCGAAGCGATGATGCAGGACGGCAAGGCATTGCAAGCCGGCACTTCGCATTACCTCGGCACCAATTTCGCAAAGGCTTCGGGCATCCAGTACCAGGACCGTGAAGGCAGCCAGCAGTTCTGTCATACCACCAGCTGGGGCGTTTCCACGCGCCTTATCGGCGGTGTCATCATGGTTCATGGCGATGATGATGGCTTGCGAGTGCCGCCGGCGATTGCCCCTCATCAGGTCATCATCCTGCCAATGCTGCGCGACAAGGAAGGTGACGAGGAATTGCTCGCCTATTGTGAGAAACTGCGCGCCGCAATTGCCGCAACTTCCAGCCTTGGCGAAAAAACCCGTGTCCTGCTGGACAAGAAGCCCGGCAAGGCTGCGGCCAAGCGCTGGGACTGGGTCCGCAAGGGTGCGCCGGTCATCCTCGAAATCGGCGGCCGGGACATGGAAGGCGGCACGGTAAGCCTGCTGCGCCGTGACCGTCTGTGGGCCGAAAATGGCAAGCCTGATTTTTCCACCCCCACGGTGGAAGATGCCGCATCATCGCTGCCGGCCATGCTCGAAGACATCCAGAAGAGCCTGTTCGACGAAGCTGCCACGCGCCGTGACGATAATATTACCCGCGGTATCGCGGATATGGATGCGCTGGCTGATTTCTACAGCAGCGACAAACGCTATCCCGGCTGGGTCGAAGTGCAATGGTCCAAGCCCACCGGTGCTGCGCTTGATGCGGTTGTCGAAAAGCTGAAGGCTTTGAAGCTGACCGTGCGCAATGTGCCGGTTGGCGGCGCTGTAGCCGATGGGACTTGCATATTCACCGGAGAACCCGCGGTCGAACGCATCTACGTCGCAAGGGCCTATTAACCGGCGGAAATTTTCGGCGTTCTGCCTGCGTTCGCGGCTTGCCAAGCATGGTGCTGGCATGGTCAAAGCGGAGGCATGAAGAACATCCTCTTTGGTGCCGCCGCTCTTGTAATTGCATCCCCGCTTTGCGCGCAGGACCAGAAGCCCGAAGACAGGGTTTCTGAAGAACGCCTGCGCGCAGATATAGACGCACTGGTCGGTTTCGGCACACGCCACACCATGTCACTGCAGGACCATCCCACCCGTGGGATTGGTGCTGCGCGGCGTTGGGGTGAAAGTGAATTTCTGGCCGCCAGCAGAGCGTGCGGCGGTTGCCTCGAAGTGGTTCTGCCTGAACGGATGGTCGAAGGCCGGCGTATCGCGCAACCAACCCGGCTGGTGAATGTGGTCGCCATTCAGCGCGGCACACAGCGCCCGAATGAAGTTATCATTGTGCAGGGCCATATCGACAGCCGCGTTACCGATGTTCTGGACGCTGAAAGCGATGCACCGGGCGCCAATGATGATGGTTCCGGCACCGCCCTGGTGATCGAGGCAGCGCGTGTGCTGTCGGGCAAGAAATATCCCACCACCATTGTTTATGCCCTGCTGTCGGGCGAGGAGCAGGGCCTTTATGGCGGCGCTTTGATGGCCGATTATGCTGAAGCGCAGGGGTGGACGGTAAAAGCAGTGCTGAACAACGATATTGTTGGCGGCAGCTGCGGTTCGGACGGCTATTGCGATGACAGCCACGTGCGCGTCTTTTCCGAAGGGCCGCGCTCTGACGCGACCGATACCCTGCGCGCAGATATGCGTCGCAACGGCGGGGAAAATGACAGCCCCAGCCGCAATCTTTCACGCTGGATTGATCGCCTTGCCGATGAAGATGCAGATGGCCTCGATGTCAGGCAAATCTGGCGCACGGACAGGATGGGGCGGGGCGGTGACCAGCTTCCCTTTCTCGACAAAGGCTATCCCGCTGTGCGCTTTTCAGTCGCCGTGGAAGATTACGAACACCAGCATCAGGACCTGCGCATCGAAGATGGCGTGACCTATGGTGACACTGCCGAAGAGATGGATTTTCCCTATCTTGCCAAGGTCACACGGCTCAATGTGCGCGCGCTGGACCGGCTGGCACGCACTCCGCTGCCGCCCGCGCCCGTGGCAGAAGCGGCAGTGCAGACATTTACCACAATCAACTGGGACGAAGTGCCTGGCGCAACCGGCTACACAATCTGGAAACGCGCAACTGACAATCCCGAATGGGATGCGGAACCTGTCATCGAAAATGTCGTTGCCACCAGCGCTAAGCTGGAAGGTGTGCGCGGCGATGACTGGTTCTTCGGAGTAAGCGCAAGATCAGCCGATGGGTCGATGAGCCCCATTGCCAGTGCAGTGCCGGGCGGCGCGTTCCGCCCCTTGACCAAAGCAGCCGACTAGAGGTTAGCCAGCCACAATTTACCCAGTTCGACATCTATCCAGTCAGCAGCGAACGGATCGAGGCCCGAGCCGGGATAGAAGCAGAATTCGCCGAACAGGGGCTTGCGGTCCACTTCGTAGAAATCGACGCGCGCAAAGGAAAATCCGCGCGCCATGGTTTCGGCAGCATCCAGCATCGCTGGCAGGCTGTGCGGCTTTGCCGGGCTGTCGGATTGCGATGGCATCAGTTTCCGGTAGTCACGGTCGTGAAGCATCCAGCGGTGCTTGCCATCACGGTCGAGATGGACCTGCACATGGGTGGCCACCCCGCCAAAGACATAAATCTTGTAGTCGAGGGGCAGGCTTTCTCCGCCGATCAATTGTTCTGCGAGTAATCCGCGTGGCACATCGCGGTAGCACCATTCATCCAGCCAGAAGCCGTAAGGTTGTGCCGTCCACTTCCGTGTCAACACCTGCAATGCGGCCCATTCAGCGGTGGTGGGGGGCGTTCGGATGGCGCGATACTGGTTGCACCCATGCCGCGCCTTCACCATCGCAGGGCCGGACAGGGGGCAGTTTGCCGGCAGAAAATCGCCGTGCCACAAGGTTGGCACAGCCCATTCCGCGCCAAGCAATTCAACGGCAGCTGCCTTCGCTGCAATCTTGTCGGAATAACGGACCATTCGCGGGTCGCGGTCCATCAACTTGCGAAGCTGCACCAGCTCTGTGAAGCGCATGGGGTTATCCAGCGCTGCAATGCGGCCATGACGCCACAAATAGGTGAGGTTAATGCGCAAGCGCGCGATGTCGAACGGCTTTTGCGCGGGCCGATCAAGTGCAAGGGAAATCATGCTGGCTAAATCCGCGCTCGACCGGCTTGTTCCCCAATCATTTCCTTGGTGCAAAGGATTGCCCAACCTGCCCGAAGCCCCCATATGGCAGCCATGTCCCGACCTCCCCAGCGCCGCCCCGAGGGCTTGCCCTCGCGCGAGCAGATCATCGAATTTATCCAGTCGTCCGATGCAATTGCCGGAAAGCGGGAAATCGCAAAGGCATTCGGCCTGAAGGGGCAGGAAAAGATCGCTCTCAAAAAGCGTCTTCGCGACATGGCTGAAGAAGGTCTGATCGACGGGCGCAAGACTGCCTATCATCGTATGGGCGGTGTGCCCAAGGTCACCACGCTGCGAGTTATGGATATAGAGGATGGCGAAGCATTCGCCATTCCCGATAGCTGGCAGCCTGACGATGCGACCCCGCCACCGCGGCTGCGTGTCATTGAAAGCAAGAAGCGCGGCGTGCCCAAATTCGCTGCACTCAAGATCGGCGACCGGATCCTGGCCCGCACGGAAGAAACCGGCGGGGGGCTGCGCGCCCATGTTATGAAAAAGCTGCCTGCCCGCACGGAAGGGCTGATGGGCGTGGTGGAAATTGACGGAACTGGCAAAGCCTGGCTTGCACCAGTGGACAAGCGCATCCGCCAGTCTTCGCCTATCGCCGATGTAGGCGGCGCAGAAGCCGGCCAGTTGGTGATGGCAGAACCTGCCGGCCGTTCACCGCGCGCCGGGGTCAAGGTGGTCGAGATATTGGGCGATCCGCTCGCCCCGCGCAGTTTCAGCCTTATTGCCATTTCCAAGCACGGCATCCCCAACGTCTTTTCCGAGGAGACACTGGCAGAAGCGCAAGAGGCGGCAACACTGGCGGTCACTGCCGAAACCCGTGAAGACCTTCGCCACCTGCCAATTGTCGCGATCGACCCTGCCGATGCGCGCGATCATGATGACGCGATCTGGGCAAAGCCTGACGGGAAGGGCGGGTTTCACGCTCTCGTCGCCATTGCCGATGTTTCCTATTATGTCCGCCCCGGCGGCGCATTGGACCGTGAAGCACGCAAGCGCGGCAATTCGGTCTATTTCCCCGACCGCGTTGTGCCGATGTTGCCCGAAGTCCTCAGCGCCGATGTCTGTTCGCTGCGCAAGGGTGAAGACCGCGCTGCCATGGCGTGCCACATGGATATTTCCGCATCCGGCAAGATCACCGGCTGGCGCTTCACCCGCGCTATTGTCCGGATTGACGAAGTCATTCCCTATGAAGATGCCCAAGCGCGTATCGATAGCGGCGAAGCGGCTGAAAACCTGACTGACCTTTGGGAATGCTGGAAAGTACTGGCCGATGCCCGCGCCAACCGCGACCCGCTCGATCTCGACCTGCCCGAACGCCGCGTGATGCTGGATGATCAGGGCAAGATTACCGAAATTGCCATCCGCGAACGGCTTGATGCCCACCGCGTGGTCGAAGAATTCATGATTTCAGCCAATGTCGCTGCGGCCAAGGCGCTGGAAAGCAAGACAGCCCCTGTTGTTTACCGTGTGCATGAACCGCCGAGCCGTGAAAAGCTGGTCGCTCTGCGCGAATATATGGAAACCTTCGGCCGGAAACTGGCGCTGGGGCAAGTGATTACGCCGGCCCTGTTCAATCGTATGCTGAAGGACGTCACCGACGAATCCGAAAAAGCGCAGGTGATGGAAGCCGTTCTGCGGAGTCAGACCCAGGCATATTACGGGCCGAACAATGCGGGGCATTTCGGCCTGTCTCTCGGCTCTTATGCGCATTTCACTTCGCCGATCAGGCGCTATGCCGATTTGCTTGTCCACCGCGCCCTGGTGGATTCGTTCCATCTGGAACAGCCCAAACCCGCCGCAGACAGCCCTGCGGCCGGCCTTCCGCCCGCCACCGGTCTTGCTGACCGCGATCGTGCCGATCTTTCGAAAATCACTGATGCCATCAGCATCACCGAGCGAAGGGCAATGGAAGCCGAACGCGACACCATTGACCGGTACGTCGCAGCATGGCTTTCAGGCCGTGTCGGCGAAACATTTGAAACGCGCATCACCGGTGTGCAAAGCTTCGGCTTCTTCGCCACAATCGTCGGCCTTGGCGGCGATGGGCTGGTGCCTGTTTCGACGCTTGGTTCAGATTATTACCAGTTCGACGAAGCAGCCCGCGCATTGGTGGGCGAACGATCCGGCACGCGGTATGACACCGGCCAGAGGCTCCAGCTGAAACTGGCAGAAGCCAATCCCCTGACAGGCGCACTGAAGTTCCAGCTTCCCGAAGGGGAAGGCGCGCCGATCGAACCACGAGGCGAGCGGACTTCTTTCAAGAAGAAGACCGGTCGTAGCGGACCTGGCGGGAAAAGTGGCAAGGGCGCAAATGGCGGCGGTTTCAAACAAGGCCCCCGAGGCCGACCCAAAAACATCCGGCATCAATCGCGCAAGCGTAAATAGGGCCACCCCGCGCCGGGTCGGCGCGGCTCAGGCCAGCCTGTCGATATCTTCTGCGGTGAATGACCCCGGGACGATGTAAAGCGGGCAGGGAAGGCCGCCTGAATGCGCCGAGAAGTGTGTAATAAGCGGGTTGGGCGAACCATCACTGGCCGCACCCAGCACCAACGCTGCCACTTCCGGGTGTTCCGCCAGATATTCCTTGATGATGGCCTGTCCTTCACCAACCTTGACCGCAATTGTCGGCATCTTGCCACTTTGCGTGAACAGATTGCCTGCTGCGCTGCTTGCCATCACTTCAGCCCGGTCGCGGGCTTCCTGTT
>JAHEAX010000055.1 GCA_024642525.1 Erythrobacteraceae bacterium
TGATCGCATTCCCGCGCGTTTCGGACAAACTTGCGCTGATGGCTGTGGAACTCGTCATGGCGAGAGAGCTCACCTATTCTGCCGCGCGCCACAAGGACAAGGGCGAACGGTGCGACATCGATGCGGGCATGGCCAAGCTGCTGGCTGCACGCGTCGCGTGGTCCAATGCCGACAACGCCGTGCAAATCCACGGCGGCAACGGCTATGCGCTGGAATATGAAGTGAGCCGGGTACTGTGCGATGCCCGCATTCTCAACATATTCGAAGGCGCAGCAGAAATTCAGGCACAGGTTATCGCCCGCGGTCTGTTGGCCTCACAAGCGCAGGCCGCTGCTGCCTGAAATCAGGCGAAATCTTCTGTATCGATCGTGTTGCGCATCATTTCGGAATAGCGATGGCCAGTGACTGTCTGATGGTTGATGAGCGCAGCCGCCCGGTCGAGCGCGGAACTGGATAGCTGCACCCTGGCTGCCCCGAAATTCTCGCGCATATGACCGATGCTGGTCGTGCCCGGAATGGCGTGGACGTGACCACCCTGTGCCAGCAACCAGCCAAGCGCCAGCTGCGCCGGTGCCACGCCTTCGTCGCGTGCGATCGCGCAGAACTGTTCGATAAGGGCGAGGTTCCTTGGCCAGTTTTCCGCACTGAAACGCGGGAGGGAACGGCGCAAGTCCTTGTCGCTCAGCGTTGCGGGATCTTTTAATTCACCGCCCAGCGCGCCGCGTGCCACGGGCGAAAAGGCGACCAGCGCGATGCCCAGTTCCCGCGTTGTTTCCAGCACGCCAAGTTCCGCATTGCGCGTCCACAGCGAAAATTCCGTCTGCACTGCCCCCATCGGATGCACCCTGTGCGCTTCGCGAATATGGGCAGACGACCACTCGGAAACGCCATAGGCGCCGATCTTCCCTGCCTCTATCGCGCGCGCCATTGCGCCCACGCTGTCTGCAATCGGCACTTTGGGGTCGAAACGGTGCATGTAGAACAGGTCGATATGGTCAGTGCCAAGGCGCTTCAGGCTTTCATCGAGCGAGGCTGAAATGGCATCGGGCGAACAATCAATGCCCCGGCGCGGACCTTCGATGACGATACCGGTCTTGCTGGCGAGCAGGAATTCATCGCGCCTGTGCATCACCGCCTGCGCCAGCAATTCCTCGTTTGCGCCTTTGCCGTAGATATTGGCGGTATCAAGATGGTCGTAGCCAAGGTCCAGCGCCTCGTTCAGCAGGCGCACCTTGTCTTCATGCGGGGGCGGGTCGCCATAAGCCCAGGACAGGTTCATGCAGCCAAGCCCGATAGGATCGACCGGACGGCCGCAGAGCATACGCTTGGTCATTTATTCACGCCTTTACCTGTTTTGCAGGAGGAATTTGCCGATCATACTGTGACAGCGGCCCCACACCTTGTGGCCACATTCATCGACTTCCACGCTCGCTTGATCCAATGATAGGCTGCGACCCTGCAGCGTTGCAAGCACGAGCCGGGCAGCCGTGTGGAAGGCATGCTTTAGGTGATTGCCCAAAGGTCTGATTAGGTCCAGAACTCGATGGCAAAAGATGGAGAACGGGTTTGCGGAAAATCGTTGTGGGCGCGGTATGTGCAGGTGCTTTGTTTGCAGGCGCAAGCCCGGCCTTGGCAAGCGGGGCCACTGGCACGCCGGAACAGGTTCTCGACCTGTCCAAAGCTGCCATTTCACTGCGTTCCGTCCGCGGCGAAGGCAACCAGACGGATGCGGTTGCCCGCCTGTTTAGCGATGCGCTGGTCGAAGGCGGATGGAGCAGGAGCGACATCGAGATTACGCCGTTGGACGATACAGTCTATCTCATCGCCAACTGGCAGGGCAGCGACAAGTCTCTCGGCCCGATTGTGATTTCTGCCCATATGGACGTGGTCGAGGCAAAGCCAGAAGACTGGGAGCGCGACCCGTTCACTCCGGTGGTCGAAAACGGCTATCTCTATGGCCGCGGGGCGAGCGACACGAAGTTTGATGCCGTGCTCGCCATGGTTTCCATGATCAGGCTGAGGCAGGAAGGCTTCAAGCCGAAACGCAGCATCGTCATCGCCTTTTCCGGCGATGAGGAAACCACCATGATGACATCGAAAGTCATCGCGGAACGGCTCAAGCATGCCAAGCTGGTCCTCAATGTCGATGGCGCTTCGGGTTCGCTGGATGAAAAGACCGGCAAGCCTGCTTTCTGGAGCTGGCAAGGCGCGGAAAAGACCTATGCCGATTTCCAGCTGGAAGTGACCAACGATGGCGGCCACAGCTCCACCCCGCGCGATGACAATGCCATTGCCCAGCTTTCAACGGCATTGGCTCGCATTGGCGCTTATCGCTTCAAACCGGAAGTGAACGACATCACCCGCGATTATTTCAGCAAGGCGGCTGATTTTGATTCCGACCCGCTGCGTGCTGCGGCGATGCGTGCCTTTTCGCAAGACCCTGAAGACAAGTCGGCAATTGCCGTTTTGCGCGGCGACCCTGCGATGATCGGCAAGATTGGGACGACCTGCGTTCCGACGATGGTGGAAGGCGGACATGCGTTGAACGCCTTGCCGCAGCGGGCAACGGCCAACGTCAATTGCCGCATTTTCCCCGGACATTCCAAGGAAGCCATCATGGCTGAATTGCAGGCCGTGGCAGACCAGCCCGAAGTCCGCATTTCCGAAATCAACAAGGAATATGTGGTGGCCGCGCCGGCATCGCCGTTTGACCGCGAATTCGTTGCCGCTGCGTCAAAGGCCGTCCATGCCGCATTTGGCGAAATCCCCATCATCGCTTCGCAGGCATCAGGCGCGTCTGATTCCATGTGGTATCGCGCGCTGGGCGTGCCGAGTTATGGTGCGA
>JAHEAX010000056.1 GCA_024642525.1 Erythrobacteraceae bacterium
CGCAACAGAAATCCGTGGTCGAGCGTATTCTCGCCATGAGGGGGGCATGACCATGGCAAACACCGTTTCGCGCTGGCTGATCGGGTTCGGCTCGGCAGGCCTTTTGGCGATGACCGCCATTGTTGCATGGCAGGTTTTCGGGCGTTTTGTGCTCAATTCAAGTCCGTCCTGGACCGAACAGGCATCGCTGATCCTGATGATCTGGTATGTCATGTTTGCTGCTGCCGCAGGCGTGCACGAAGGCTTCCATATTCGCATCGCGATGCTGGAGGAAAAGCTTGGTGTGCGGGCGCGACCGGTGCTCCATTTCGTGGCGGCCATCATTGCCGTTCTGGGCCTGGTTCTGATGGTTTATGGCGCGCAGCTATGTTGGCTGGTGCGTGACAATGTGGTGCCGTCCCTCGGCATCAGCCGCGCTGTTGCTTACATCCCGCTTCCCGTTTCGGGCTTGCTGATGGCAATTTTCGCCCTGCCGCAGATTATGACGGGCCATCATCCTGTCGAACCCCATGATGAAGTGGGGGCAGCCTGATGGAACTCCTTGTACTTTTCGGAATACTTTTCCTGCTGCTCATGCTCGGTGTGCCGGTCGGCTTTTCGCTGTTTGGCGCAGCGCTGGCCTGCTTCCTTTCGATGGGCATTCCGCCCATTGTCGCGGTCCAGCGGGTCGCATCGGGGATCAGCGTTTTTACGCTGATGGCCATTCCCTTCTTCATCTTCGCAGGCGATCTCATGTACCGGGCGGGCATAGCCGAACGGCTGGTCCGCGTGGCGGATGCCGCGGTTGGCCGCGTGCGCGGCGGCCTTGGTATCGTCGATGTCGGTGCTTCGATGATGTTCGGCGCGGTATCGGGGTCTGCCATTGCCAGCGCTTCGGCCATCGGGTCCACCATGGTCCCGCTGATGAAGGACAAGGGATATCCCGGTGACTATGCCGTCAACGTCACGGTCACTGCAGCCATTGTCGGCCTGTTGATCCCGCCTTCGCATAACATGATCATCTATTCTGCAGCCTCTGGCATTGGTGTGTCGATTGGCGATCTTTTTCTTGCAGGCGTCATTCCCGGCCTTCTTACCGGCTTCATGCTGATGCTCATGGCGTGGATGGTCGCCAGACGGCGGGCTTTGCCGCAAGGGAAGTTCCCCGGATGGCGCGAATTCATCCGTGCGGCGGCCTATGCAATTCCCGGTCTGATGACCGCTGTCATCATCATGGGCGGCATCCTCAGCGGCTTCTTTACCCCGACGGAAAGTTCGGCCGTGGCGGTCGTCTATACGCTGCTGGTGGGCACGCTTGTTTATCGCAGCCTTGGTTGGAAAGGCACGTGGGAAGCGGCGGGCAAGTCAGTCCGCACAGCCTCGATGGTGCTGTTCATCATTGCTGCTGCCACCGCATTCGGTTTTGCCCTTGCGCTGCTGGAAGTGCCGGCGGCGCTCGGCGCGCTGATCGGCATGATGACGGAAAATCCGCTGCTGACCCTGCTCATCATCAACGTGATGCTGCTTGGCCTCGGCACTTTCATGGACATGGCACCGCTCATCGTCATCACCACGCCGATCTTCCTGCCGGTCGCGATGGATGTCGGGGTCGATCCCGTGCATTTCGGGATCATCATGATGCTGAACCTGGGCATTGGACTGGTCACGCCGCCGGTTGGCTCGGTGCTGTTTGTCGGTTCGGCAGTAGGCAAGATACCGGTTACGGCGCTGGTGAAGACAATCTGGCCGTTTTACCTCACGCTGATCGCCGCGCTCTTGCTCATTACCTACATTCCGGCGTTGTCGATGTGGCTGCCGGGTGTGCTGGGCGAATAGCCGTCAGAGGGTGACGCCCCGCTTCCACAGGGCAATAATCCGCTGGCCGCTGCGTTCTGCAGCCGTCAGTTCCCCGCTTGCAATGGCAAGCAGATATTCGGCAAAGTCATCGGCCACGGCTTCCTGCCCTTCGGCAAGCGCGCGGCCCGCGTCAAAGTCGATCCAGCCTGCCTTTTTCTCCGCAAGGGCCGAATTTGACGATACTTTGACCGTCGGCACCGGAAAACCGAGAGGCGTGCCGCGCCCGGTGGTAAACAGGATCATGGTGGCCCCGGCCGCGGCAAGCGCAGTGGACGATACAGCATCATTGCCCGGCGCTTCGAGCAAGGTCACGCCGGGCAGGCTGGCCGTCGCGCCATAGTCGATGACATCGACCAGCGGAGCCTTGCCTGCCTTTTGCACCGCGCCGAGCGATTTTTCCTCCAGCGTGGTGATGCCGCCGGCAATATTGCCAGGCGAAGGGTTTTCGGAAACCGGCTGGCCAAGGTCGAGGAAATAGCGTTTGAAGCGGTTCAGCAGGTTGCCCGCTGCACGGATGACATCGGGCGAAGTTCCGCGCCCCAGCAGCGCGTCTTCGGCCCCGAAAATTTCCGGAATTTCGGTCAATATAATTTTGCCCTGGCTGGCAGCAAGACGTTCGCTGAAGCGGCCAAGCAGCGGGTTGGCGGTAAGGCCTGAAAACGCATCCGAACCACCGCATTTGAGGCCAACAGCAAGCGCAGAGGCAGGCGCATCTTCGCGTTGTAGCGCGGAAAGTTCTGCAACCAGCTCGTCGATCAGGCCCATGGCCCGTTCCGTTTCATCGCCCGGGTCCTGGGCGCGCATGATACGCAGTTTTGCGCGGCTGCGTTCAGGAACGGTGGCAACCAGATCGTCCAACTGGTTGGATTCGCAGCCAAGGCCCATCAATACGACCCCGCCTGCATTGGGGTTGTCGCACAGTGCCGCAAGTGCTGCGCGGGT
>JAHEAX010000029.1:0-1613 GCA_024642525.1 Erythrobacteraceae bacterium
TGCTTATCGGCAATCATCGCGATATATCGCTGCTGCTGGGCAAGGCGTTTTCAGGCGACGGGCCGGATCGCCGACGCGAGGCGGCAGAAGCGGCCTTCGAGGAATTCGGCGGGCTGCAAGTGATCGCCTCGACCGCGCGCCATGTCGATAGCGCAACCGCGCAGCGGCTGGCCGCCCGCGTGGACCTGCGCGAAAGCCACTGGCAGACCGATGAAGTGCGGATCGACCCCGTGGTGGACCGTATCGGCACGGGCGATGCCTTTGCTGCCGGTGTGTTGCTGCGCTGGCTGGAAGGCGGTTCTGCGCAGGAAATGGCCAAGACCGGCCTCGCGCTGGCAGCCATGAAACACGGCATCCTGGGCGACACGATCTCGGTCACGCGCACAGAACTCGACAGTTTCAACCCTGCCGGTGCCGATGTCAGCCGCTGATGGCCTGACGCGGCGTTCTGTCCTTGCAGCTACGGTAGCCGGAGCAGCTATGGCGGCTTCTCCATTGGCCGCCCGCAAGCGTGACCCGCAAGTGTTGGCATGGCGCGGAATAGTCGATCGCGGAACGCCTGCCTTTCTTGGCATACGCTATGCAACTGCCCGGCGTTTTGAAGCGCCTGTCCGCGAGGAATTGCCGAAGGAGCAGCAGAAAGCTGATCGGTTCGGCCCGCTTTGCCCGCAGCGCAGCCCGATAACCGACACCGTCAGCGAGGATTGCCTCTTTCTCAATGTCTGGACGCCTGACCCCGACAGGCGGGTGGCGCGGCCAGTCATGATCTATTTTCATGGCGGGGCTTACAATACAGGTTCTGTCACCGATCCGTTGACGCATGGCCCACATCTTGCCGCTCAGCAGGACGTGGTGGTTGTGACCGTCAATCATCGTCTCAACATATTCGGCTATGGCTGGTTGTCGCCGTTTGGCACGCGTTTTCGTGATAGTGGCAATCTTGGCCAGCTGGACCTCATTTGCGCCCTGGAATGGGTGCGCGATCACATCGCCGATTTTGGCGGCGACCCTTCCAAGGTGATGGTTTTCGGGCAATCTGGCGGCGGTGCAAAGATTGCCACGTTGATGGCCATGCCGGCTGCAGACGGCCTGTTTCACAGCGCAGCCACCATGAGCGGCCAGCAGGTGACGGCTCAGGGCCCCGGCAATGCATGGCAGCGAACCCGCGCATTTATGGCAGAGCTTGGGCTTCAGCCGGACGATATAGCATCGCTCTTGGCCCTTCCGGCCGAGCGACTGGTTGAAGGACTGGCCGCGCGAGACCCCGTCATTGGCGGCGGCGTCTATTTTGGCCCCGTGCTCGATATGGTGCATTTGCATCGGCATCCGTTCTGGCCCGATGCTGCCCCGCAATCGCGCCATATTCCGATGATCCTGGGCAATACGACCAACGAAACGCGGGCCTTCATCAGCCCGACAGGTCCCGTTCTGGCCGGCCTGGACTGGAGCAACCTTGCAGACAGGCTTGCCCCGCAAATCCGGATAGACCTCCGGGCCGATTGGGTGGTCGAACACTATCGTGCCCGCTTCCCGGACTGGACGGCAGAAGAGGTGTTTTACGCAGCTTCGACCGATGGGCGGAGCTGGCCCGGCCAACTGATCGAGGCTGACGA
>JAHEAX010000029.1:1713-9959 GCA_024642525.1 Erythrobacteraceae bacterium
CTTTGTCCAGCACGCGCCGCCTGAATTCCATGGTGCGTGGCTGCGGTGCTGCATCGCTGATGCGATAGGCGGTGGACATGCCGTTGGCGCCGTGGGGCGGTGCCTCGCGCACTTCCACGTCAGCTTCGTCGACAACCACCATCGGCGGCGCTTGCAACAGCAGCAAAAGGAGGGAGATAATCATTTTATCGTGCGGCCCCGCGCATCGCGCGGTCACGTGGCGAAAGATGTTCCTGCGCGCCCGGCTTCTGGGCTGGGTAAAGGCCAGAGCGCGGTGTCATGGTACCAAGGTTCCAGTCCTTCGCGTCGAACGGTGCCGTCGTGGCTTTGATGACCGGATAACCGCCGACTTCGCTTTCATCGTCAATGATATCGCCGCGGCCTTCCGCGATGAAGAACAGCACACGGATTTCCTCGCTGCCGCGGTCCCACGGGCGTGCGCCTGCTGTCGCCAGCAATGTCGTTTCAACATCGCCGCTGGGCATGATGTCATATCCGTCGAGCGAGGCCAGCGGCGTTTCGGACACAACCAGTTTCGCGGCAGTCTCGCCATAGCGGCCGAACATCGGCAACGGATTGCCGTGACGGTCCACTGCGCGGTCGTCCTTGCCGTACCATGCAAGGTCACCAACACCGCCAAGCATCAGGAACGGCAAATCAGGGTCAGTATCGTTTCCGCCGCGCATGACATTGCCGACTGACGTGATCTGGCCGGTTACTGGCGTATGGCCGGCCCATTCGAGATCCATTAGATTGTAATGCACTGCGCGGTGGCCCGGATTGTAAATCAGATTATTGACCATGAGGACGTGCGCGCCGCCTTTAACCAGGGGGCTGCGTTCCACATGGTGTGCCCAGATGTTGCGATCGAAGACGATCCCGGTGGCATTGTCATGGATGAGCGAGCCCTTGGAATGTTCACCCTTGGGGTGGCTCGAATCTGCAAGGCCCTCGGCTGCAAGGTTCAGGCGAAAAACGATGTCGCGGCTGGTCCCCTTGCGCCATTCTTCCACCGTTTCGCCGGTGAAACGCGGGCCGGATGCGGACATGTTCTCGTCGATCGCCCAGATGAACGTGCAATTCTCGATCACCACGCGCGCGGCAGAAACGGTGGAAAAGGCATCGGCTTCCCAACCGCTGCGCTTTGCCTGCCCGTCAGCCCCGGTGATCACGCGCAGGTGCTGCATTTTCACATCATGCGTTTTCACATCTATACCGCCGCGCAAGATGGTGATGCCTGGCGATGGGGCGGTCTGGCCCGCGATGGTGACAAAAGGTTCGGTGATCGAAAGGCCGGACCGTTCAAGGTCAATTGCGCCGCCCACTTCGAAAACAATGATGCGCGGCCCCTTTGCTGCAAGGGCTTCTGCCAGGCTGCCCGGCCCATCCTTGGCCAGACTGGTGACCTTGATGATGCGTCCGCCTGTTCCGCCCTGGGTCGGGTCGGCCGGATGGGCCAAAACCTGTTGCGGGACGACCACAGACAGGAGCCCGCAAGCGACAAATAGAGCCAAAAGACCACGCATTTCCAAGCTTCTCCCAAAAATTATTGGTAGTTTCTTGACAGAATGACAGGACCGTGGCAACCAATAATGACACCGGTTACCAAAATCGGGGGAGGATAGTTCGGCGGCTTGGTGCGGCAATTTTTTTGCCCGCGAAGGAAACCGGTGTCACTCCCCTCTGGAAATGTGAAGGCCTTTGAAAACAAGAAGGCCCGTGGAAATATTAAGGGGAGTAGGTTTCGTGTCACAGATTTTCCGAGTTGCTCGTTTCAAGTCGGCCCTGCTGGTCGGCAGCGCCATGTTCCTTCCGGCAGCTGCGATGGCGCAGGATGCCGCCGATGGAAGCCTGGAGGCCGACGCAACAGCTTCCGCCGATGAAAATGTTATCGTCGTTTCCGGCTTCCGCCAGTCACTCAATGCCGCTGTTGCGGCCAAGCGCGAAGCGGTCGGCCAGGTTGATGTGATCGTCGCGGAAGACATCGCCAAATTCCCTGACACCAACCTCGCCGAATCGCTGCAGCGTATTCCGGGTGTAGCCATCGAACGTGACGCAGGCGAAGGTCGCCAGATCACCGTTCGCGGCCTTGGTTCGCAGTTCACCCGCGTCCGCGTGAACGGGATGGAAACGATCGCCACCTCGGTTGACGGTGCTTCCTTCAACCGTGACCGCGCATTCGACTTCAACGTTTTCGCTTCCGAACTGTTCAATTCGATCGTGGTCAACAAAACTGCATCTGCCGCGCTTGACGAAGGTTCGCTCGGTGCGGTGATCGATCTCAACACCGGTAACCCGCTTGCCTTTGGTGCAGGCACCAAGATCGTCGCAACGGCGCAGGGCCGTTACAACGATCTCAATGACGATATCTCGCCGCGCGTTGCCGGCCTTTTTGCCTGGAACAATGCTGACGAGACATTCGGCATTTCGGCATCGGCCGCATGGTCGAAATATGAAACGCCTGAACTCGGCAACAACTCGGTTCGCTGGGCCAATAATGCGCGCTTCCGTTCTGTTGACGGCGTCGCTTGCCCAAGCACAACGACGGACCCGGGCTGCATCGAAGTACGCAATGCATTTCACCCGCGCATTCCTCGCTATGGTCTGGTCAACCATGATCGCGAACGCCTTGGCGCGACCGCTGCGATCCAGTTCCGCCCAAGCGACCGCACCAATCTCGAAATCGATGCGCTCTATTCCAACTTCAAGGAAGATCGCGACGAATATTGGGGTGAAGTCCTGCTGCGTTCGAACGAAAGCAGCATCGATCTTTCGAACTATACAATCGACGCCAACAATAACGTGATTTCTGCCGATCTCACCAATGCATGGATCCGTAACGAGCGTTACCATCGCGAATCCGAAACTGATTTCTACCAGGTTTCGGGCCGACTCGAGCAGCAGTTCGGTGATGCGTTCACCGCCACCCTTTTGGGCGGTTTCTCCAAGTCCGATGCATCTATTCCCGTCGAAACCACGATCATTTTCGATGATCGCGACGGGGTATACAGCTACGATTATTCGGACATGAAATCGCCGCTGCTGGTATTCGGCACGGACGTGACCAACGCTTCCAATTTCCAGTTGGCAGAATTTCGTGATCGGCCAAGCATGGTCGAAAACAAGTTCAAGACGGTTGCGCTTGATCTCGAATATGCACCGGTTGAAGGCCTCAGGATTTCTGCCGGGCCATTCTACCGCCAGTTCGACTACTTCACCACCGGCGCCCGTCGCGACAGCACCTATTGTTCGGCATTTACCTGCGCACCGGGCACCTACGGTGCGCCTGTAACAGACGATCTGGCAGAGCTGTTTCTTCTGGGTGACGCTGGCCAGCCATCGGGCAACACCAATAGCTGGGTTGTTCCAGATCTTGCCGCGACAACTGCATTCCTCGATCTCTACAACCGGACGGCAACCGTCCAGCAGGGTGACGAGCGCGGTGTTCGTGAAAAGACCATGGGCGGTTTCTTCCAGACCGACTTCGAAATCGATCCCGGCGTTCGCATGACGGGCAATTTCGGCGTTCGCTATGCGAAAACGAAGCAGTCTTCGCAGGGCTTCGTCAGCGGCCAATATGTGACCGTGAAGCGTGAGTATGACGACTTCCTGCCTGCCGTTAACCTCAACATCTTCCCATCGGACGATTTCATCATTCGTGGGGCGATTGCGCAGGTTGTGACCCGTCCTTCTCTGGGCAGCCTTACGCCAGGTGGTTCGATTGACCAGTTCAACTTCCGCATCACTTCGGGCAATCCGTTCATCGAGCCTTATCGTGCGTGGAACTACGATCTGTCGCTGGAATGGTATTTCGCGCCAGGTGCAATTCTGTCGCTGGCCGGCTTCATCAAGGATGTAGAGAGCTTCCCGGTTGGAAACTCGCTGCAGATTACCTTTGCGCAAAGCGGGCTTCCGACTTCGCTGCTTACACCTGGTACACCGGCCCATACGGCTGTTGTCGTGGGCGCCGATCCCAATCGCGAGTTTGAATTCCGCACCACCACCAACGGCGAAGGTGCCACGATCAAGGGTCTCGAACTCGGACTTAACCTTCCGTTCTCGGCCTTCGCATCGGGCGCGCTTTCGGACTTCGGTGTTCTTGGCAACGTCACTTACGTCGACAGCAACCAGGACGTGAATTTTGGTGGAACACTCTACCAGACTTCATTCCCGGGCGTTTCCAAATATTCCGCCAACGGCACCGTCTATTATGACAATGGCCGTTTTTCGGTTCGCGTGTCGGGTGCTTATCGCAGCGACTACAACACCGGAAACAGCGGTAACGGCAACTTCCTCGAAGGGTTCGCTTCGACCTTCAATCTCGACGCGTCGATCCGCTACAAGCTGACCGACAGCATCGAATTGCTGATCGATGGCAACAATTTGACCGACGAATATCGTTATCGCTGGGCTGACGAGTTCGCTCGCCGGAACTATGAAAACAACCACTTCGGCCGCATCATCATGGTTGGCGCACGTTTCGAAATGTGATCCAGTCTCAATGATCGAGAAAAAGGGCCCGCGGTATGAATAGCGATCGCAGATCACTGTTAACCGCGGGCCTTTTTGCGTCCGTGATCGGCAGTGCGAAACTTTCGGCACAAACCCCTGTACCCAGTGCCGGCGGGGACTTGCCGCCTGGTCTTCCCCAGCCGGTCGAAACGATTGATCTGTGGCCAGGCGATGCACCGGGTATGCCTGCCACGCCGCCAGTCGAACAGACCACTGAACGTTCGACCGATGCGCTGGTCACGGATCGCGCTGTGTTGGGAATAACCAAGCCGCGCATGGCGGTATTCCGTCCTGACCGGCCCAATGGCGCGGCTGTGCTTCTCATTCCCGGCGGCGGATACCGTCATGTGGTGGTGGACAAGGAAGGGTACGAAATGGCGCGCTGGCTGAGCGCGCGCGGCTTCACCGCATTCGTGCTGTTCTATCGGCTTCCCTATGACGGTTGGGCTGCTGGGCCGGATGTGTGTCTTGCCGATGCCCAGAGGTCGATGCGCCTCATCCGCCACCGACATCGTGATTTTGCAATAGATCCCGAGCGGGTGGCCGTGATGGGCTTTTCTGCCGGGGGCCATCTCTGCGCCGATCTTGGTACGCGCTTTGCCACCAAGACCTATTCCGAAATTGATAATGCTGACAGGCTTACTGCCAAGCCTTTTGCTGCTGCCCCCATTTATCCGGTTGTTTCGATGACACCGGGCGTTGCCCATGCCGGGTCACGTGAACGTTTGCTCGGCGCGGCCCCTCCCGCTGCGCTGGAAGCAGCGCATTCGCCGGACCGCAACGTCCCGGCGGATGCGCCACCTTTCTTCATTCTGCATGCCGAAGATGACGATGTCGTTCCTGTCGAAAATTCGCTCCTGCTGCGCGCTGCGCTCAAGGCGAAGGGCGTTCGGGTCGAAACCCATCTGTTCGAGCATGGCGGACACGGCTTCGGGCTGCGCAAGGCGGTGGGCAAGCCGGTTGCTGCATGGCCTGATCTGTGGCGGGAATGGGCGCGATCGGTCGGGTTCGCATGAAGACGGATCGAAGGGAGTTCGTAAGCGGGCTGGGAATGACGGGCATGGCGGCTGCCTTGCCCGCCGGCTTGCCAATCGTACCGGGCGCGGCGCAAGCTGCTGCCAATGCCGGGCTACCGGCAAATCTCGCCCGCGGTTACGACAACCAGCGCATGGCCGACCAAGGGAACGGTACTTTCCTCAATCCCGTCATTTCGGGGGACCGGCCCGATCCGTCTATTCTGCAGGATGGCGCAGATTACTACGTCACATTCTCTACCTTCGATGCCTATCCCGGGCTAACCATCTGGCATTCGACCGACCTTGTGAACTGGCGACCGCTCAAGGCGGCGCTCCATCGCAATATCGGGTCTGTGTGGGCACCCAGCCTGCACAAGGACAAGGGGCGCTACCTGCTCTACATCCCGGTGAAGGCAGCGCCGCAGAACGATATCTTCGTGAGCTGGGCCGAAAATATCGAGGGCCCGTGGAGCGATCCGGTGGCGCTTGGCCTGCATCGCCACATCGACCCGTGCCATGCAGTAGCAGAGGATGGCAGCCGCTGGCTCTTCCTGTCCGGCGGTGACCGGGTTCGCCTTTCGGACGATAATCTCTCGCTCGCTGGCGAAGTAGAACATGTCTACGACCCGTGGCGTTATCCGTCAGACTGGGTGGTAGAAGGATTTTCACCCGAAGGCCCGAAAATCCACCGGATCGGCGGCTGGTTCTACATGCTCACGGCAGTTGGCGGCACCGGCGGGCCGCCCACCGGCCACATGGTCATCGCGGCCCGCGCACGATCGCTGCATGGCCCGTGGGAAGACCATCCGGCCAATCCGCTGGTGCGCACCACTTCGCTGCAAGAAGCGTGGTGGTCGCGCGGCCATGCCTCGCTGGTCAGCGCGCCAGATGGCGGCTGGTGGTCGCTCTATCACGGGTATGAAAACGGCTATTGGACGCTTGGCCGCCAATGCCTGCTCGATCCTGTCCAATTCGACGATAATGGCTGGTTTTCGATGGTCGGCGGCGATTTGTCACAGCCCATTGCCAAGCCGGTCGGGGGGATGGGCCAGCCGCACGGTATGACCTTGTCCGATGATTTTTCGGGACCGCTGGCGCTGGGCCGCAAATGGGCTTTCTTCCGCCCTGATGCGGATGAAGGAAAACGCGTGCGAACCGGCGGCGGGGCTTTGCATTTTTCCGGCAAGGGCGATGCCCCTTCATCGGGTTCGCCCCTGCTGCTGACAGCTGGCGATAAAAGCTATATGTTTGAATGCGATATCGAGCTCGCACCCGGGGGCAGGGCAGGGCTTATCCTGTTTTATGATGACAAGCTTTATTGCGGACTTGGTTTTGACGAAGACCGTTTTGTTACGCATCAATATGGCATCGAGCGCGCGCGTCCGGCAAATCCGCATGGATCGCGGATGCGGATGCGGGTCATCAGCCGCAACCACATCGTCACCTATGATACCAGCGGCGACGGCGGCCAGACCTGGCACAGGTTTGACCGCGGAATGGAAGTTTCAGGCTATCACCACAATGTCCGCGGGGGCTTCCTGATGCTACGCCCGGGCCTTTATGCTGCGGGGCCAGGTGAGGCGAAGTTTCGCGATTTCCGCTTCACGGCGCTTGATGAATTACACGGGAGAGACGCTGCAAGATGACTGCTTTTCATGTCTCACGGCGCGCCTTCATTGCAGGGGGCCTGTCTCTCGGCGCGATGGCGGCCGTGCCTGGCTGCAAGCCGGTGATGTCCGGCCTGTTTACAGGCGCAGATGCCCATCCGGCGGATTACCCGACTGTTCGCGCGGTTGAATTCATGGGCCGCTATCTTGCAGACAGGACCAATGGCCGGCTTGGGATCAAGGTCTTTGCTGGCGGCCAGCTGGGCAATGAAACCGACACGCTTGAAATCACCAGCTTTGGCGGGGTCGACTTTAACCGGGTGAATTTTGCACCGCTCAATTCGGTCGAGCCGATGACCCTGCCATTTTCACTGCCTTTCGTGTTCGATTCGGTAGACCATATGCGCCGCGTGGTGGATAGCGAAGTGGGTGACGAAGTGCTCGCGTCGATGGAACCGCACGGTTTGATCGGGCTTGCCATTTACGATTCCGGCGCGCGCAGTTTCTACAATGTCCGCAGGCCGATAACATCGCCTGCCGACATGGCCGGAATGAAAATCCGCGTGCCAGCATCGGATCTTTACCTCGCCATGGTCAACGCCCTTGGTGCCAATGCCGTACCCATTCCGTTTGGCGAGATTTACCAGTCGCTTGCACAAGGCGTGATTGACGGGGCGGAGAACAACTGGCCGACTTTTGTCGGCGAACGGCACTATGAAGTCGCCACTTACCTCAGCCTGACCGAACATCTGCTCACGCCCGAAGCTCTGGTAATGAGCAAGGTCAGCTGGGACCGTTTGCCCGCAGATGACCGCGCTCTGGTTCGCGAAGCGGCCAAGGCTTCTGTCCCCGAAATGCGGAAATTATGGGACCAGCGTGTGGCCGAAGCAAAAGCCACCATCGAGGATTCAGAGGTCGTGGTGAACAGCGTCGACAAGGAACCCTTTGCCGAGCTGATGAAGCCGGTCTGGGAACAGTTTATCACTTCGCCGCAACAGAAATCCGTGGTCGAGCGTATTCTCGCCATGAGGGGGGCATGACCATGGCAAACACCGTTTCGCGCTGGCTGATCGGGTTCGGCTCGGCAGGCCTTTTGGCGATGACCGCCATT
>JAHEAX010000057.1 GCA_024642525.1 Erythrobacteraceae bacterium
TGCGCAACAATCCGCACATCTAGGGCGAGATGCTTCGCCAGTATGAACTTGTAGAGCGGGTCAAGGCCTATGCTCCTGATGCCGACGAGGCACTGCTGAACCGCGCCTATGTCTATACCGTGCAGAAACACGGGACACAGAAGCGCGCATCGGGCGATCCCTATTTCAGCCATCCGGTCGAAGTTGCGGGCCTGATGACGGACCTGAAACTGGACCAGGAAACCATCATCACCGCCTTGCTCCACGATACGGTTGAAGACACGCTGGCGACGATCGAAGATATCAGGTCGAATTTCGGGCCCGAAGTGGCGCGGCTGGTCGATGGTGTTACCAAGCTGAGCAAGATCGAAGCCATGCCGGAGGATGAACGCGCGGCAGAAAACCTGCGCAAGTTCCTGCTGGCGATGAGCGAGGACATCCGCGTGCTGCTGGTCAAGCTGGCAGACCGGTTGCACAATATGCGCACGCTGCATTTCATCAAATCACCGGAAAAGCGCCGCCGCATCGCGCGCGAGACGATGGATATTTATGCGCCGCTGGCAGAGCGCGTGGGCATGTATGAATATATGCGCGAGATGCAACTGCTGGCATTCGAGCAGGTGGAGCCGGAAGGCTACCAGACCATCACCGGCAGGCTGGAACAGATCCGCAAACAGGATGGCGGGCAAGTGGATGCCATTGCCCTTGCGATCAAGCAGGCGCTGGCAGAAGCAGGTCTGAAGGTGGAAGTCTGGGGACGCGAAAAGCACCCCTATTCCATCTGGCGCAAGATGGCTGAACGCCATGTCAGTTTCGAACAGGTCACCGACATCATGGCCTTCCGCGTGATCGCGGAAAATGAAGGCGATTGCTATCGCGCCATGGGCGTGCTGCACCGGACGTGGCAATTCATCCCGGGCCGGTTCAAGGACTATATCTCGACGCCCAAGAACAACGGCTATCGTTCGCTTCATACATCGCTGATCTATGAAAATTCGATGCGTGTCGAAGTGCAGATACGCACCCGCGAAATGCACCGAACCAACGAATTCGGCCTTGCTGCCCACTGGGCATACAAACAGGGCGACCGGCCCGACGGCGCTGTTGGCTGGCTGCGCGACCTCATCGAAATCGTCGATGCCAGCCACGATGCCGAAGAACTGCTCGAACATACCAGGCTGGCCATTTACCAGGACCGTATCTTCGCCTTCACGCCCAAAGGCGCGCTGCATCAGTTACCCAAGGGTTCTACTCCGGTCGATTTCGCCTTTGCTGTCCATACCGACCTTGGTGCCCAGACGCTGGGCGCGAAAATCAACGGCCGGCACATGCCGCTGCGCACGCCGCTCGGCAATGGCGACGTGGTGGAAATCATCAAGGGCAAGAAGGCAGAACCGCAGCTATCGTGGCTGGGGTTCGTGGTTACCGGCAAGGCGCGGGCGGCCATCAGGCGGTCAGTCAGGTTGAAGGAACGCGCCGAAGTCGCTTTGATCGGCGGCAAGCTGTTCGATGAAATTGCCGCGCGGCTGCCTGCCAAGATCGGCAAGAAAGCCATCCGCGAAGCCGTCAAACGCCTCGGCCTCGAAGATGAAGAAGCGCTGATGTATGCGATCGGCTCTGCCAAGCTGGAAGACCGCGAAGTGATGGAAGCACTGGTCCCTGGCAGCACGGCAGAACTGCCCGATGAAACAGACTGGCCCAAGCAGGAACGGGTCATCTCCATCCGCGGCCTGACGCCGGGGGTTGGCTTCCAGCTGGCCGAATGCTGCCGTCCTGTCCCGGGCGACCGGATTGTCGGCCTGCGCAAAGCGGGCGAGGGGGTGGAGGTACACGCCATTTCCTGTTTCAGCCTTGCCAGCGGCATCGATGCGGACTGGCTGGATTTATCTTGGGGCAACCGGTCGCAGGGTGCCATCGGCAGGCTGCGCATCACCTTGTATGACCGGCCTGGCACTCTTGCCGAAATGGCTGGCATATTTGCCCAGAATATCGCCAATGTGAAAATGCTGGAGCAAGTGCAGCAGGACCATCCATTCTCGACCTATGAAGTCGATCTGGAAGTGCAGGATCTGGCGCATCTTACCCGCATCACCAGCGCGCTGCGTGCCAGCGATGCAGTGGCGCAGGCAGACCGGATTTGATCCGGTGCCGGTAACCGGTATCGACCATGTGCAATTGGCCATGCCCGCAGGCTGCGAGGATGAAGCCCGCCAATTCTATTCAGGCATATTGGGCCTGATAGAGACGCCGAAGCCTGCAGATCTTGCAGCGCGCGGCGGGTGCTGGTTCGCAGGTGGCACGGCGCATATTCATCTGGGCGTGGAAGAACCGTTTTCTCCTGCCAGAAAGGCCCATCCTGCACTGCTGGTGGATGATCTTGGCAATATGGTTGCATCGCTGAAAGGCTGCGGTGTCACCGTCACTCCGGGCAAGCCGTTGGCAGGCTATGAACGCTGCAATATTCACGACCCGTTCGGCAACCGCATAGAGATCATGCAGCGCATCTAAAGGGTGATTGTCACCTCCAAAGGGTCATTCTCGGCCAAGTTTTCTGCACGCCGGATTTCCTTTTTGACAGGAAGCATCCAGCCGCCCGACTTGGCCGGAAAAACCGAAGTGCTCCACTTGCTGGCACCAACCGATACATCCACTTTCAAGGAACCCCAGCCGCGCTGGC
>JAHEAX010000016.1 GCA_024642525.1 Erythrobacteraceae bacterium
GAGCAGCTTCCACACCGTTGAACACCAGCGGATTGCCAGCGAGCAGCGAGAAGAATGGACGCGCATCTGCGCCGGTGATCAGCTGACCGGTCTGGTCGACTTTCTCGTTGAAGTAGAAACCGCCGAGCAGGAAGTTGAACGGACCGTCAAAATCTGACGCAATGCGCAGTTCCTGCGAGATCGTGTCAATCTTCTGGTCAGTGACCTGGTTGACGATATCTGCGCTGGAGAAGTCCACGTCCTGAAGGCCATAGGACGACAGGCCGCGATAGGCGCTGATCGACGTAATGGAGAACGGCCCGGTTTCATAATCGACCTGGACCGAACCGCCATAGCTGTCGATTTCGTTGACCGGCAGAATGTTGAGAAAGGTGGTGTCGCTGAACAGGTCTTCAGGAACCAGCGCGCCGCCGACAGCAAACAACGCCGGAACGGTCGGGCCAGCGACGATGTTGCCGGCGTAGCAGCATTCTTCGTCAATCCGCGAGAAGTCGCCGATCGCGCGAATTTTCAGGTTCGAATCGGGTTCGAACAGCATTTGGCCACGCAGACCCCAACGGTCGCGATTGTTGATTTCGGCGTTGAGATTGGGGACTTCGACATAACCGTCGCGCTTGTTGATGTTGCCGTCCAGCGAAACGGCAATGGTGTCTGTCAGCGGGCCGGTAACGTCAGCCTTGACTGCGATCTGGTTGAAATTGCCATAAGTGGCGGAAACGCCGCCGCCAAATTCGAACTGCGGTTCGCGGGTAATGACCGAGATCACACCAGCAGAAGCGTTCTTGCCGAACAATGTCGACTGCGGGCCGCGCAGCACTTCGATGCGCTGGACATTGGCCAGGTCACCGATCTGGGCAGCGGAACGCGAACGGTAGATGCCGTCGATGAACACGCCGACCGAAGGTTCGATGCCGGCATTGTTGGCACCGTTACCGAAACCGCGAATGATGAAAGTGGTGTTGGCCGAGCTTTGCAGCTGGCTGACGCGAAGCGAAGGTGCAACTGTCTGGAGATCGGAAAGATCGCGGATCTGCGCACGTTCGAGCGTTTCACCCGAAGTAACCGAAACGGAGATCGGCGTTTCCTGAAGGGTGGTTTCACGCTTGGAAGCGGTAACCACAATCGTATTGTCATAGCCGGAACCTGCATCATCCGCTTCCTGCGCGGCTTCAACGGCAGCTTCTTCTTCGGCGTCCTGCGCCATTGCGACAGAAGGAAGAGTGATTGCCGCCACTGCAACACCGGCAAGCATAACATTACGGGCCGAGACAGCACGACCAGAACGATTGATTTTCATGGAATCTCCATCCTCAACGAACCGGCCTTGTTGTTATCAAAAGCAGCCGGTTTTCACGGTTCGTCTAGGGGAACCCCCAATTGGGCTCAAGCATATCCGCATAGAATTCGCAGGGTTTTTTCCTGTGTTGCATAGGAACAACAGCGGTTATGCTTGCCCCGAGGCGCTGTGTAAGCTAGGGGCGCGCGCAAATGTCGAGGTGCACCCAATGTGTGCCCCCTCCCCTTAAAGTGAGCCCCCAAATGTCCGCATCTTTGCGTAATGTGGCGATTATCGCCCACGTCGACCACGGCAAGACTACTCTTGTTGACCAGTTGTTCCGCCAGTCCGGCACTTTCCGCGACAACCAGCGCGTGGAAGAACGCGCCATGGATTCCAACGATCTTGAAAAAGAACGCGGGATCACGATTCTGGCCAAGTGTACTTCGGTCGAATGGGAAGACACGCGCATCAACATCGTGGACACCCCTGGCCACGCCGACTTCGGCGGCGAAGTGGAACGCATTCTGTCGATGGTTGACGGCGTTATCCTGCTGGTCGATTCGAGCGAAGGCGCCATGCCGCAGACCAAGTTTGTGACCGGCAAGGCGTTGGCGCTGGGCCTCAAGCCCATCGTCGTCGTCAACAAGATCGACCGTCCCGACGGCCGTGCCTCGGAAGTGCTGGACGAAGTGTTCGACCTGTTTGTCAGCCTTGGTGCCAATGACGAACAGCTCGACTTCCCCGTGCTCTACGCATCGGGCCGCAATGGCTATGCCAGCGAAGACATCGATGCCCGCGATGGCACGCTGACGCCGTTGTTCAAGAAGATTGTCGAGCACGTGCCCAGCCCGGAAGCCGATTTTGACGGCGACTTCAAATTCCTGGTCACCTTGCTTGACCGTGACAATTTCCTTGGCCGTATCCTGACCGGCAAGGTCCAGTCGGGCACGATCAAGGTCAATTCGCCAATTCACGCGCTGGATAATGATGGCAAGGTCATTGAAACGGGCCGTGCATCCAAGCTGATGGCGTTCCGCGGGCTGGAACGTGTGCCGGTTGAAGAAGCACGCGCTGGCGATATTATCTCGATGGCCGGCCTTACGGTTGCCACCGTGGCCAACACCATCTGTGACCCGTCGGTAACCGAACCGCTGCACGCGCAGCCTATCGATCCTCCGACCCTGTCGATGCGCTTTGCCGTGAATGACAGCCCCTTTGCGGGCCGTGAAGGCACCAAGGTGACCAGCCGCATGATCCGTGACCGTCTTGCCCGCGAAGCGGAAAGCAACGTGGCGATCAAGATCACCGAAGCCGAAGACAAGGACAGCTTCGAAGTGGCAGGCCGCGGCGAATTGCAGCTTGGCGTGCTCATTGAAACGATGCGCCGTGAAGGCTTCGAACTTGGCATCAGTCGCCCCCGCGTGCTGTTCCAGGAAGATGAAGACGGCAACCGCACCGAGCCGTATGAAACGGTCGTGATCGACGTGGACGATGAATTTTCGGGCACCGTCGTGGAAAAGGTTGCCATGCGTAAGGGCGAAATGACCGACATGCGCCCATCTGGCGGCGGCAAGACCCGTATCACCTTTAGCGCCCCGTCACGCGGCCTGATCGGTTATCACGGCGAATTCCTGTCCGACACGCGCGGCACCGGCATCATGAACCGCCTGTTCGAGAAATATGGCCCCTACAAGGGCAAGATCGAAGGCCGTGCCAACGGCGTTCTCATTTCCAATGGCACAGGCGAAGCAGTCGGCTACGCGCTGAACATGCTGGAAGACCGCGGCATCCTGTTCGTGAAGCCGCAGGAAAAGGTCTATGAAGGCATGATCATCGGCGAAAACGCCAAGCCGGATGATCTTGAAGTAAACCCGATGAAGTCGAAACAGCTGACGAACTTCCGTTCGACGGGCAAGGACGATGCCATCCGCCTGACCCCGCCAAAGGTGATGACGCTGGAACAGGCCATCGCCTATATCGACAATGACGAGATGGTCGAAGTGACCCCGCTCAACATCCGCCTGCGCAAGGCCCTGCTCGATCCGCACGAGCGCAAGAAGGCTGGTCGCAAGAAAGAAGCATAAGCTTCACGCTGACACCAATATCCGCAAAAGGGCGGGCCAACCACACCGGTTGGCCCGCCCTTTTGCGTGGCTCAGCAGCCTATCCGGTTACCAGTATGGTTTCCCCGACAACCAGCGCGGAATAAATGATCGCACCTGCGGCAAACGGCCAGAACCGGCTTTGCCTGTCTTCGGGCAATTCTTCCTTCATGACGTTGAGCACAACGCCGCCTGCCACAAAGGCAAACAGCCCGCCCACTGCAATGCCGGGCAGATCGATCATCATCCCCATCGCCCAGCCCAGCAGAACCGCGCCCGCGATAATCCACCGGCCATACTTATCATACGCCTCCACATGGTCGCGCCGCATACCGTAGTCTGCCGTGGCGAAATGCAGCGCCATGGCGACAAAATAGAGCGCCAGCCCGCCCGGTGACATATCTTCACGATGGCTGAGCAAATAGCCGATCATCATGTTCAGCAGCGCAAAACTGCCGATGTGCAGCCACAGCATATGGTTTTCGATCCGGTCGCCTGCGCCTTTTTCGCGTGACCGCCAGCGGGATATCTTGATGGCCCTTTCCAGCGCATAGAAACTCGCCAGCCCCAACAGCGCAAGCGAGTTGACCAGCGTTTCGGCCAGTTCCGGCCCCACCCTGATCGCATCGGCAAATGCAGTGCGATGCCCGCCCAGTTCGGGCAGAATGTGCAGGAACACATATGCCACCGCAGTGCCGCCAGCAAAGGACAGCCAGCCATTGCGCGGCGTTCTGTCCAAAAATTACAGCCGCCCGATGAAAAGATGGATGCCCGCAAATGCCGCTGCCATCAGCACGGTAACGATCGAGATTTGCGCTATCATGCGGCCTTAACGCGCAAATTGGCAGAAAGTGGCATAATGACGCCGCCAGCAACGCCGCCAGCTCGGCAAGGTGGCCAAACAGTGCAGCGTTGCCTATGGCTGCGCGATGCAGACAGGTACACTCATCTCGCTCGCCATATATTTTGTCCTGATGATCGGCATCGGCATCTATGCCTGGGCCAAATCCACTGACGATAGCGAGGGGTATCTGCTGGGCGGAAGGCAATTGCACCCTGCGGTTGCGGCATTGTCTGCCGGTGCTTCGGATATGTCTGGCTGGCTGCTTTTGGGCCTGCCCGGCGCGCTCTACCTGTCCGGCCTGGTCGAAGCGTGGATCGGTATTGGCCTCTTTATCGGTGCATTTGCCAACTGGATCATCGTCGCCCCGCGTCTGCGCGAGCAGACTGAGCGGCTGGGCAATGCGCTGACCATCCCCGAATTCCTGGCCAATCGTTTTCCCGACAAGGCCGTGGCCCTGCGCGTCACGGCGGCGATCATCATCGTTGTGTTTTTCACCGTCTATACAGCTGCGGGCCTTGTTGGCGGCGGGAAGCTGTTCGTCACCAGCTTTGCCGGACTGTTCGGCGATACCGGCATGAGCGATTACATGACCGGCATCTGGCTGACTGCGGGCGTGGTTCTGGCCTATACAATGGTCGGCGGCTTTCTTGCCGTTAGCCTGACCGATTTCGTGCAAGGCTGCATCATGGTCGTGGCGCTGGTGCTGATGCCTGTGGTGGTTCTGTATGATGACGGCGGAATGGGCGCCGTTGCAGGCACACTTGCAGGCGTTGACCCGTCCTTCCTCAGCCTGACCAATGGCCTCACATTCCTTGGCTTCCTGTCGGCAGTGACATGGGGCCTTGGCTATTTTGGTCAGCCGCACATCATCGTGCGTTTCATGGCAATCCGCAAACTGTCGGACGTGCGCATCGCCCGCAACATCGGCATGAGCTGGATGGCGGTGGCGGTGATCGGCGCGATCGGTGTCGGCATCGCCGGGCGCGCCTATGTCGAACAGAACGGTATTGCGCTGGAAGACCCGGAAACCGTCTTCATCCTGCTTGCCAATCTCCTGTTCCACCCGCTCGTCACAGGGTTCCTGCTGGCCGCCTTGCTGGCAGCCATCATGAGCACGATCAGTTCGCAATTGCTGGTGTCTTCCAGCTCGCTGACCGAGGATTTCTACCGCTTGTTCCTGCGCAAACGGGCTGGCGAACGTGAACTGGTCAATGTGGGCCGCCTTTGCGTGGCGCTGGTTGCGCTGGCTGCAATCGGCATCGCACAGGACCCTGACAGCCAGGTGCTTGGCCTTGTGTCCAACGCATGGGCTGGCTTTGGCGCAGCCTTCGGTCCGCTGATCATCCTTGCCCTCACATGGCAGCGGATGACAGGCGCAGGCGCTGTTGCAGGCCTCGTCACAGGTGCTGCAGTCGTCATCATCTGGATCAGCATGGGCTGGAACAGCAGCTTCATGGGCGGGGCTGGTATCTACGAAATCATCCCGGGATTTGCCGCTGCATGGCTTGCCATCGTCGCGGTCAGCCTGATGGGCAATGCAGTCGACGGCGCGCAAACAGCCAGCAGCTAGGAGGAACAGCGATGGCCAAGGTTACCGGATTGGGCGGCGTATTCTACGTCGTAAAAGACCCTGCCGCGACCCGCGCATGGTACCGCGATGTGCTGGGCGTGGACGGTGAATATGGTCCGCAGCTATGCTGGTCGGAAGAAACCGGCGAAGCGCCCTATTCGCTCATCAGCCATTTTAGCGACGATGCCTATCTGAAACCCGGCACCGCTTCTTTCATGATCAACCTGCGCGTGGATGATCTCGACGGGTTCGTCGCCCAACTGAAAGCCAGGGATGTAGAGGTCCTCGACAGCGTTGATGAAGGCTATGGCAAATTTGCCTGGCTGCTTGATCCTGACGGGGTGAAAATCGAATTATGGCAGCAATGCGCAGCACCTGATTAAGAGGGCAGATTGCCGCATTAGGGTTTCATTAACCACGAAATGCGAAAAATGGGCCTATGGAACGCCTTACTGCCTTGTTTCTAATGACCTTGTTTCTGGCCGGTTGCGGTGCGATCCCTGCAAAACGCACCGACGCCCCGCTGCGCGGGCCAGCCACAACCACCATCGCGCCCAATCCCCAAGCACGCCAGTGCCTCGCGCGGCTTGGGCAGGAAGGTTCCAATTTCACGCCTTTGCCAGACAAATATTATGGCGCAGGCTGCTCCACGCTTAATGCGGTCAATCTAAACGCGCTTCAGGGCGATGCCGCGCAATTCAGCCTCTCCAACATTGGCCCTGTCACCTGCCCCACGGCCAATACGCTTGCCGGATGGGCGCGCTTCGGCGTGGACCGGGCAGCGCGCCAGTTGCTGGGCAGCCCACTGCAGCGGATCGAAACCATGGGAAGCTATTCCTGCCGCAATGTTGCAGGCAGCGGCAGAAGGTCGGCCCATGCATCGGCGCAGGCGATTGATGTTTCCGCTTTCGTCCTCGCCGACGGACGCCGGATAAGTGTGCTGGATGGGTGGTCTGGCGGTTCAAGCGCAGAGCGTGAATTCCTGCGAATGGTGCATTCCAGCGCCTGCAAGCGTTTCGGCACAGTGCTCGGGCCGGATTATAACGCCGCCCACCGCAATCACCTGCATCTGGAAGAAGGCGGCAGTTCTTTCTGCCGTTAGGCAGCAGCGCCGGTCATATCGGCTTCTATCTGCAGCCGTACCGCTTCGGCCGCATGTTTGGCCCCCAGCTTTGCCATCATGTTCGCGCGGTGGATCTCGACCGTTCTCGGGCTGATTTCCAGTTCCCGCGCAATCACCTTGTTGCTGCTGCCCGCAGCCAGCCATTGCAGCACTTCGCGTTCGCGCATGGAAAGATGCGAGATGCGGCTCTGCGCTTCGATCATGCGGCGGCGCGCCTGCCCGTGCGCGGCCACTTCCGCCGCGATCTTTTCGAGTGAGTTGGTAAAGCGCTGAAGGTCGAGCGGAAGCGGCAGATAATCAAGCGCGCCCGACTTTATCGCGGCAACAATCCGCCTGGTCGATGGGTCCATATCCGTGGCGATCATCGGCAACCACTGTCCGGCCTCGGCCAGGCGTCGCATCACCTCAGGCACACCGCCGGTCTGCCGGTCGTCCCGCACGATCAATATGCCTGTTTCGGGCAAGTGATCGATCAACTCGTCCGTGGTGGAATAGACCTCGGCATGATGCCCGAGACTGAACGCGACCCGCGCCAGTTCGGCCCGCAGCCTGCTGGACGGATCAACGAAGCGAAGGATAAGTTGTTGTTCCATAAGCGCGATTGTGCCGCGCTTGGATGCCCGGCGCATCTCGCATTACTACCAAAGCGGATGGTTAGCGCTTGTTAACCATGACTGTTTTCCCGCTTTTGCAGGGCATCACAATTGGTCCAAAACGGATTCAAAGTAGGGGGCATTGCCTACCGCATTAACCCCTAGGCATTTCCCGCTAGGTAGAACTACTTGGAAAAGAAGCTGTAATCCGGCAACGAATGGAAAGCGGATTTCAGCGCATCTCCCCAACTCGATGAAATAGCCTGAAAATATGGATCGTCATGCGCGATGCGCCGTTCGTGCGCAGGCTCGAACCCGTCCCGTTCAATTACCATGAGATCCAGCGGCAAGCCGACCGACAAATTCGCTTTGAGCGTGGAATCGAACGACACCATCAGCAGCTTTACTGCATCTTCAAAACTCATCGCACGATCATAACCGCGAATGATGATCGGCCGGCCATATTTGGTTTCGCCAATCTGGAAAAAAGGCGTGTCGAAGCTGGCTTCTATGAAATTGCCTTCAGGATAGATCATGAACAGGCGTGGCTCCATGCCTGCAATCTGGCCTGCCACAATGACAGAAGCCGTGAATTTGCCCTTGCCCGCCATACCGTTCGCAGTCTGTCGTTCGCTGATCGTGTCGCGCACCAGCTTGCCGATTTCGGTCGCAACCTGGAACATGGTGGCCGCGCCCAGCAGCGAATTGGTCCTGTCATCAGGCGCCTTGGTGCGTTCTTCCAGCTGGCTGATGACAGCCTGCGTGGTTGCCAGGTTCCCAGCAGTCATGACTGTGATGATCCGCTCGCCCGGCACATTCCAGTGGAACATCTTGCGAAAGACGGAGATATTGTCGACGCCCGAATTGGTGCGCGTATCGCTCATCAGCACGATACCCCTGTCGACAACCATTCCCACGCAATACGTCATTTTCTTGTCCTTCATCCGCGCGCATCCGCGGCGCGCCGGCTTTTATGTCCTTAAATGCTGAAACGGTCTGCTGCCAGAGGGCAAAACCCGCGATCTTGCACCGGTGGCTACTGTTCCACCTGCTGCTGCGCGACCGAAACCTCTACCTGCAAAGCCTGTGCAGACCCGCCAAAACTGATGCCTGTAATGGGCGCAGCGTCGCGGTAGTCACGGCCGGTGGCAACCCGCACATAGCGCGGATCGGGGCTGATGCCGTTGGAAACATCGAACCCGACCCAGCCAAGTCCGTCAACATGGGCTTCTGCCCAGGCATGCGTTGCTTCCTGCTCGATCCGGTCATCCATCATCAGATAGCCGCTGACATAACGCGCCGGAATATCCAGCGCCCGCGCTGCGCCGATGAAGATATGCGCATGGTCCTGGCACACGCCTGCGCCTTGCCCCAGCGCTTCCTCCGCAGTGGTTTCGACGCCAGTACGGCCGATCTGGTATTCCACCGTTTCCAGCACGCGCGATGATAAAGCATGCAGCAGTGCAACCTTGTCGTCAGAATGGGAAGGCAGGCTCTTGATCAGTTCCTTCACCCGCGCCCCGGGCTTGGTCAGCTTTGTCTGGCTGAGGAAGGACCACAGCGGCAAATGGCCTGAATGGCGGCCAATCACGCCTGCATTGTCTTCGGTATCGATCACGCCTTCACAGCGGATGGTTACATCCTTTGCGCCCGGCACCACCGAAACGAGTGTGACATGGTTGAAGTGCTGATCGTCATATTCCAGTTCGCGGTGGGCGTTTTCATAGTCCATTTTCCACGACACGATTTCCTGCCCCTGTGTGGCCTTGGGTGTCAGCCGCAGGCGTTGGAGCGCGTGGATCACGGGATCTTCGAAATGATATCGGGTGGTATGGCGGATGGATAAACGCATGGTCAGGCCGTAAACCTGTAGTCTTCGGCAATTGCATTGCCGATCGCCGCGTTGCTGGTCATGAAATCGGTCAGGAACCGGTGCAGCCCCATCTCGAACACTTCGTCCACGGTCATATCTGCCAGCCGCGTATCAGCATCGCGCATGAGTTCATTGCTCAATCCTTCTGCCCCGTGAATTTTGGCAAGCGCCCGCAGATTGTCCCGCAGGGCCGAATGACAGAACGCAAGGCTGCGCGGGAACCGCTTGTCGAGCAGCAGGAACTCCACGATGCCCCGCGCATCGATCTGGCCTGCATTCAGGAACCGGTAGCCACGGTCACCCGAAACAGAACGCAGCACCGTGTCCCACTGGCCTGTATCATGCGTCGAGCCGACGTAGGAAAACGACGGCAGAAGCAGGTAATATTTGATATCCAGAATGCGCGCCGTGCTTTCGCCGCGTTCCAGGAATGTGCCTGCGCGGGCGAAATGATACCCTTCGCTGCGCAGCATGGAACCTGCCATCGCGCCATGCACCAAGGTGCCGCCGCGCCTGACCATGGCGACAACCTGGCCCACGGTGGACTGGGTAACAGGCCGCGCAAGGATATCCTTTATCTGCATCCAGCTTTCGTTGATCGCTTCCCACAGCTCGCTGCTGATCGCATTGCGCGAAAGCCGCGCATTGGTGCGCACCTGGTCGAACATCCGCATCACGCTGGAATTGTTTTCCTTGTCGCGCAGGATGAAATTCCATGTCTGCACGCCTGTGTAGGTGCCATGCTTGGCTTCATATGCGGCACGCTGTCCGGCGGTTTGAACCACCGAACGCCATTCTTCTTCGGAACTGACAATGTCACGCGTCAGCGCCATGCGCAGACCGGCATCGAGCAGGCGAGCGGTGTTTTCCGCCCGTTCCAGATAGCGGAACATCCAGAACAGCCCGTTGGCTGTGCGGCCTAGCATGGGCTGGCCTCCGTCTGTGCGCACGCCGCCATCAGTCCTTCAGCACCCAGGTATCCTTGGTGCCTCCACCCTGGCTGGAATTGACCACCAGCGAGCCTTTTTTCATGGCAACTCGGGTGAGCCCGCCCGGCGTAATGTCGATATTGTCGGGCGAAACCAGGACGAATGGGCGCAGATCGACATGACGCGGTGCCAGCCCCTTCTTGGTGAAGATGGGGCAGGTGGACAGCGCCAGCGTAGGCTGCGCGATGTAGTTCGTTGGATTTGCCATCAGCTTCTTGCGGAAATCCGCAATTTCGCGGCGCGAGGCCGTTGGTCCGATGAGCATTCCGTAGCCGCCGGAACCATGGACTTCCTTGACCACCACATCGGCCAGATTGTCGAGCACATAGGCAAGGCTGTCCGGTTCAGAACAGCGCCATGTCTGCACATTGGGAAGCAATGGCTTTTCGCCGGTATAGAATTCCACGATTTCGGGCATGAAACTGTAGATTGCCTTGTCATCGCACACACCGGTTCCCGGCGCATTGGCGATGGTAACGCCGCCTGCACGATAGACATCCATGATACCCGGAATGCCCAGCACACTGTCGGAATTGAATGTCAGCGGATCGAGATAATCATCATCCACCCGCCGATAGATCACATCGACCGGCTTGAAACCGCGTGTAGTCCGCATCCCGACACGGCCATCTATGACACGCAAATCCGTGCCTTCGACCAGTTCTGCACCCATCTGGTCTGCCAGAAAGGCGTGTTCGAAATACGCGCTGTTGAAAATGCCCGGTGTCAGCACCGCGACCACCGGCTTGCCTTCTGTGGCAGGCGGCGCACAGGCGGCCAGGCTTTTGGCCAGGCGGCGGGGATAGTCCGAAACAGGCTCCACCCCGACGCGGGTGAACAGTTCGGGGAACATCGACATCATGGTTTCGCGGTTTTCCAGCATATAGCTGACGCCAGACGGTGTGCGGGCATTGTCTTCCAGCACGAACCATTCATCCGGCCCTGTGCGGACCAGATCGATACCGACAATATGCGTGTAAACTCCGCCCGGCGGGGTGAAGCCGACCATATTGGGCAGCCATGCCTCGTTATTGCGGAAAAGCCGTTCAGGCACGCGGCCCGCGCGGATGATTTCCTGCCGGTGATAGAGGTCATACATGAAGGCGTTGAGTGCGCGGACCCGCTGTTCAATCCCGCGGGTAAGCCTGCGCCATTCGCCCGCGCCTATGATGCGCGGCACCATGTCGAAAGGTATAAGCCGTTCCTCGGCTTCATCCTCGCCATACACATTGAAGGTGATGCCGGTGCGGCGAAAGCTGCCTTCGGCTTCGAAATGCTTGCGCCTCAGGAAATCGGATTGCTGTTCTTCATGCCAGCTACAGTAATCGCCATAGGCGGGACGGATGCTGCCGTCCGGCTTGTGCATCTCGTCAAATTTGGCAGCTGCCTCGATCATGAACCCCCTGATGGTGCGATTGCTTGCATGGCGCGTAGATCGTTACGTAACGAAACTGGCGCATTATTAAACCCAAAGGTTCAAACTTCTTCTAGTTCCCGCAAAACGGCCAGTATCGATTCTTCCGAATAGGCAAATCCGATGTGGGTGCAGCGCAGCGCGACTGCCCGGTCGCGCTCGCCATGCCTGCCGCACGAACTTCGCGGGCTGACGATGCCATCCCGCGCGCTCCACAATGCCACGGTCGGCACTGGCGGCTTTCCGGCGATATCATCGGAAATAGGCGGCTTTTCAACGCTGTGCCCTGTTACAAACTGGTAGATGCGCCATGCATTATTAGCCCGCGGGCTGCCTGAAAATGGCGATCCCATGGTGACAACCTTGGACACCGCTTGCGGATGGCGCTTGGCCAGTTCACGCGCAAACAGCCCGCCAAGGCTCCACCCTACAAGGACCACCGGCTCGCCATAGCGGCCATGAAGGTCCAGCAGGCGTTCTTCCAATATCGCGAAATTTTCGACTGTCGGGCCGAAGTTGAAACCCAGCCCCCAGCGTTTGACCTTGTGGCCTGCACGTTCGAGCTGGCGCGCCATGTAACGCATCCGCACCGGATGGGTGGCAAAACCGGGCAGCAACATCACCTTGCGGGGCTGCAAGGCAGGTTGAATATCGATTTTTCTGCGAAGCCGCCTCAGCGGTTCGATCACCACCTGCGCTTCTGCCAGCAAACGAAGAATTGGCGGAGACCGGACATCTTCGGGCGCCTGTTCGCGGGCAAGCGCAAGACGCTGGGCAAAACTGGGTTGTGTGCCGGCAGGACCATTACCTGTGCGGTCGCTTGCAAGGTCGCTTGCATGGCTGCCTGCCTGGCTGCCCGGGACTTGCTCTGTCATCTTCGCACTTCCACACTTCCCTTGCCGCCTGGCCCCATCAATTACCAATTTGGCCGCGGCCTGCCAACTTCTTGCTGTTGCTGCCGATACTCCCCATATGCCGGAACATGTCAGAACTCGTCATTCGCCGCGGATTGGAAGAACCGGACACTTCGGGAGATTTCAAACCCCACAAACCGCAGCGGCCAGATAAATCCATGCCCGGGCGCAGGTTCGAACTGGTTTCGGACTATGAACCTGCTGGCGACCAGCCCACTGCAATTGCCGAACTGGTGGCTGGAACAAAGGATGAAGAACAGACGCAGGTGCTGCTCGGCGTTACGGGGTCCGGCAAGACTTTCACCATGGCCAAGGTGATCGAGACGTTGCAGCGTCCGGCCCTGATCCTGGCCCCTAACAAGATTTTGGCGGCGCAGCTTTACGGCGAATTTAAAAGTTTCTTCCCCAATAATGCCGTCGAATATTTCGTCAGCTATTACGATTACTATCAGCCCGAAGCTTATGTCCCGCGGTCCGACACCTATATCGAGAAGGAATCCTCGGTAAACGAGGCGATCGACCGGATGCGCCATTCGGCCACCCGCGCCTTGCTGGAACGGGATGATGTCATCATCGTGGCGTCTGTATCCTGCCTTTACGGTATCGGTTCTGTCGAAACCTATTCGGCGATGATTTTCGACATCAAGACCGGCGATACGGTCGACCAGCGCGAGCTCATTCGCAAGTTGGTGGCGCTGCAATACAAGCGCAACGATGCCGCCTTTGCGCGCGGCAATTTCCGCGTGCGCGGCGATAATCTGGAAATATTCCCCAGCCATTATGAAGACATGGCATGGCGCATCAGCTTCTTTGGCGATGATATTGAAAGTATAAGCGAATTTGACCCGCTGACGGGCAAGAAAGGCGCGGAACTGGAAAAAGTGCGCGTCTATGCCAATTCGCATTACGTGACCCCCGGCCCGACGATGAAACAGGCCAGCCAGGCGATCAGGTTCGAGCTGGAAGAACGGCTGAAGGAACTGCACGCAGAAGGCCAGCTGCTGGAAGCACAGCGGCTGGAACAGCGCACCAATTTCGACCTGGAAATGATTGCCGCGACCGGCAGCTGTGCAGGCATCGAAAATTATTCGCGCTTCCTGACTGGCCGCCTGCCGGGCGAACCGCCGCCGACGCTGTTTGAATATCTGCCGGAAAATGCGCTGCTGTTCGTCGATGAAAGCCACCAGACCGTGCCGCAGATCGGCGCGATGGCCAAGGGCGACCACCGGCGCAAGCTGACGCTGGCGGAATATGGCTTCCGCCTGCCCAGCTGTATCGACAACCGCCCTTTGCGCTTCAACGAATGGGACGCGATGCGGCCCCAGACCTTCGCCGTATCGGCCACGCCGGGCAACTGGGAAATGGACCAGACCGGCGGTGTATTTGCCGAACAGGTCATCCGCCCTACCGGCCTGATTGATCCGCCGGTGGAAATCCGCCCGACAGAGGACCAGGTGCAGGATTGCATCGAGGAATGCCGCAAGGTTGCCGCCAATGGCTATCGGACGCTGGTGACCACGCTGACGAAGCGGATGGCTGAAGACCTCACCGAATTCATGCACGAAGCGGGCCTGCGCGTGCGTTACATGCATTCCGATGTGGAAACGCTGGAACGTATCGAGCTGATCCGCGATTTGCGGCTGGGCGTGTATGATGTGCTGGTGGGCATCAACCTGCTGCGCGAAGGTCTGGATATTCCCGAATGCGGCCTTGTCACCATTCTGGATGCGGACAAGGAAGGCTTCCTGCGTTCTGAAACTTCGCTTATCCAGACGATTGGCCGCGCTGCGCGGAACGTGGACGGGCGGGTGATCCTCTATGCCGACCGCATGACCGGCAGCATGGAACGCGCCATTGCCGAAACGGACCGCAGGCGCGAAAAGCAGCGCGAATACAACCTTGCAAACGGCATTACGCCGACCACGATCAAGCGCAACATCCAGGATATTGTCGCCCACACGGCCAACCAGGATAGTGTCGTAATTGGCACTGGCGATGATGAACGCAACAACCTCGTCGGGCACAATCTGCGCGGCTATATCGAGGACCTGGAAAAGCGGATGCGCAATGCCGCAGCCGACCTAGAATTCGAGGAAGCAGGACGCTTGCGCGACGAAATCCGCCGTCTGGAAGCAGACGAGCTGGGCATTCCCGATGGCAACAAGAAAGCCCCTATGGTGGGCCGTTCCAACGAAGGTAAGCCCGGCACGCGCAAGATGCGTTACGGTCAGACCCAGCGTAAATGGAAGAAATGACCCGGCCTGTTCGACAGGCCGCATCATCTGTTCGATGGGCGTAAGTCGCAGGGCTTGCCACTTTGGCTGAATGGGTATCTTCTTCCCTTAAAAACGAGGGGAAATTTCATGCGAAAGACTGTTCCTGGAACCGGCCTTGCACTGGCGCTTGGCAGCGCGCTGCTGCTGGTCGGATGCGTCGCTGCATCGGCTGACGGCCCCGCCACCGCCGAAGTGCAGGATGACGCCGCGCTGAAAATCGCTCAAGCTGTCGCTGCGCCCGGACGTCCCGCAGATGAAGTGGCGCAGGATGCTGGCCGCAAACCGGTTGAAACCCTCCTGTTCATGGGCCTCAAACCTGGGATGGACGTGGCAGACCTTATTCCCGGCACAGGGTACTGGTCGGAAATAATGGCGCCTGTCGCAAGGTCCGTCACGGCATTGCAGCCCAACCAGTTCGGCAATGGCGACACTGCAATTGCCGGATGGGACGCGCTCATCCAACGCAACGACACCGTCAAACTGGCGCGCTATCCGTTCGAGAATTTCACTTACCCTGCAAACAGCTTCGATCTTGCGATCATGAACCTCAATTATCATGATCTTTATTGGGAATCCGAACAGTTCAAGATCCCCCGGACTGACCCCGCCGCCTATTTGCGCAACCTTTATACAGCCATGCGTCCCGGCGGTATTGTCGGCATCATCGACCATGTTGGCGAGGCTGGCGACACTCGCAAGATCGTGGATACGTTGCACAGGATCGATGCCGCAGTCGTCCGCGCCGATTTTGAACGGGCGGGCTTTGTCCTCGATGCTGAAAGCGATCTTCTGGCCAATCCCGAAGACGATCATTCGAAAATCGTGTTCGACCCGTCTGTCCGCGGCAAGACAGACCGCTTCATGATGCGCTTCCGCAAGCCGAACTGACCGCTTGCCTGCACGGCACAATGCGCGGCGCAACGGTGGATGCCGCATCATTCGCGCTTGCCCGCGCCCTACGCTGCGCGATAGGCGGAACACCGCACAGGAGAATTCACAATGAATCGCCCAGTTTTTGCGCCTTTGGCTGGCACTGCCGCCCTGCTCCTTTCCGCGCTGGCAGCCGCGCCTCTGGCCGCGCAGGATAGCAGTGAAAAGCCTGCCAAGGCTGCTGCCAAGGAATATGTCGCCAATTCCGCGTCGAAACGGCTGGCAGGCACATTTGGCGGACAGCGCATTGCCTATACCGCGACTGTGGCAGAACAGGTGCTGAAGGCAGAAGACGGCACGCCCAAGGCCGCCATCGTCACCACATCCTATGTTGCTGAACCGCGCGATCCCTCGCGGCCTGTCACCTTCCTGTTCAACGGCGGGCCGGGTTCAGGCTCTGTCTGGCTGCAAATGGGCGCATTTGGCCCCAAGCGCGTCGCCATCCCTTCCGATGCGCGCGATGACGGCGCACCGCCCTACCCCATCCTCGACAATCCGGATTCGTTGCTGGATGTGACTGACATCGTCTTCATCGACCCGGTCGGCACCGGCTTCAGCCATACGATTGGCGATACCAAGGGCGAGGAATATTGGGGCGTCACCAAGGATGCGAAATCCGTGGCCGAAGTGATCCGCAAGTGGATCAGCGAAAATGGCCGCTGGAACAGCCCCAAGTTCCTTGGCGGGGAAAGCTATGGCACCACCCGTTCAGCCGCCGTCGTCAACGAGCTGGAGGGCGATTACAATGACGTGTCGCTCAACGGCGTCATCCTCATTTCCACCATCCTCGATTTTGCCGCCGGCGCCGATACGCAGGGCAACGAGCTGAGCTATATCACCAATTTGCCCACTATGGCGGCAACTGCGCTTTACCATGGCAAGGCCGCTGCTCCCTCGGTGGAACAATTCGTCGAAGAGGCGCGCCAATTCGCCATTGGCCCCTATGCCGCCTACCTGCTGCAAGGCCAGAACGCGCCCGCTTCGCAGCGCGCCGCTATCCGCGCTGAACTGGCCCGTTTCACCGGCCTGTCGGAAAGCTATCTGGAACAGGCGGACCTGCGGGTGTGGCCATACCGTTTCTACAAGGAACTGCTGCGCGATCGCGGGCAGACGGTGGGCAGGCTCGACAGCCGCTATACCGGCCGCGACTATGACAATGCCGGCGAAGGGCCGGATTCCGACCCCAGCTTCTACGGTATTGATGGCGGCTATGCTGCGGCCATCAACCAGTTCGCCCGGGAGGACATCGGTTACAAGACGGACCGTACCTATGTCACCATCGGTTCTGTCGGCAGGTGGGACTGGAACATTGGCGGCGGCAGGGACAATAACGCCTATCTGAATGTCGCCCCCTATCTGGGCAAGGCATTGCGCGAAAATTCCGGGATGAGGATTTTCGTCGGCCAGGGCTGGTACGATTTTGCCACGCCGTTTTTTGCCGCTGAATTTGCGCTCAGCCGCACGGGCATCCCGCAGGACCGGATCGAGTGGAAATATTACGACGCGGGCCACATGATGTATATCCGTGATGAAGACCGCCAGAAGCTTTCCGCCGACATTCGCGCATTCATCCGCGCACGCTGAGTTTTCCTTTCCCATGCGCCTGACACCACTTGTAGCATTGCTTCTGATCTGCGCCTGCAAACCGCCTGCAACCGATGAATATGTCGAACGGGTGGACCTTGCCGAAACGCGCGGAACCGTGGGCGAACCCCTGCCATCGCCCGATGTGGAAGGCGCCGTTTGGGCCGACAGCGGGGCCAACCGCATCGTCTATGGCATTCCGGGACAGGTGCCGTTTCTGGCGCTGGCCTGCGAAGGTGGCGCTGGCGCAGGGCAAATCCACATCACCCGCTTTGCCGCAGCTGATGCGCGGGCCAAGGCGCTGTTTGCCCTCATCGGCAACGGCCATATCGCGCGGCTACCGGTCGATGCGAAATGGAACGGGCAAGCGTGGCTGTGGGAAGGTTCAATCCCTGCAGACGACCCGCGCACAGAAGTGCTGACCGGCACTCGCAAAGTGACTGCAACCCTGCCCGGCGCAGGTATGCTCGACCTTAATCCGAGCCCGAAGCCGAGCCAGCTGGTGGAAGCGTGTCGGCGGAAACAGGAAGCCCCTGCGCAAGGCTGACCAACTCATCCGGAGTAAGCACCTGCCCCAGTTGCTGCGCGTCGGCCCCGGGCGCGTACCACAGGTATAGTGGCACACCCGCAGCACCCTGACTGGTCAGGAAGCGGGTGATTTCAGGATCGCGGCGGGTCCAGTCCCCTTCCAGTGCGATGACCCCTGCTTGCTGAAACGCATCGCGCGTCGCTTCGCGTTCGATGGCAACGCTTTCATTGACTTTGCAGCTGAGACACCAGTCAGCGGTAAACCACACGAATACCGGCTTGCCGGTGACGCGCGCCGCATCCAGCCGCGCCTGGCTGAATGGCTCTGCATCGATAAGGGCATTCTTGCTGCGCCCCGCTTCGGGCGGATTGAACGCATCCGGCAGGCCCATGGCCAACAGCACGGCGGCGATAATTCCGGCGAACCCTGTAAACTTCAGCGACCCGCCCCTTGCCTGCCGCCCGCTGCCAAAGGCAGCCAGCGCGACGAGAATGGCGGCACTGATACCAAGGGCAAGAAACACATATTCCCTGCCGCCAAGCCGCCAGCACAGCCACGCCAGCGCAAGGGCGGTAAGGCCCATTGGAACGGCCATGATCCGGCGAAAAGTTTCCATCCAGCTGCCTGGCCGGGGCAGCAAACGGCGCACGGCAGGAACAAAGCCAACCACAAGGAACGGTAGCGCAAGCCCCAGGCCGAGCGCGGCAAACAGGACCAGCGCATAGGCCGGTGGCAGCAGCAACGCCGCGCCAAGGGCTGCGGCCATGAAGGGGCCAGTGCAAGGCGTTGCCACCACTGCTGCCAGAATGCCGGTGGCAAATGCGCTGGCAGGTTCGCCGCTACGCGTAAGCGAAATGGAGGGCAGCTGGTAAAGTCCGGCCAGATTGGCCGTTATGGCAATGGCCAACACCAGCAGGCCAACCACCACGCCGGGTTCCTGTAACTGGAATGCCCAGCCCACCTGTTCGCCTGCGGCACGAAGTGCCAGCAACAGCCCGCCAAGGGCCACGCAGGCAAGTATGACCCCGCCACTATAGGCAATGGCTTCATGACGTGCCTGCCGCTCGCTTTCGCTTGCACGCGCAAGGCTGAGCGCCTTGAGGCTGAGGATGGGAAACACGCAAGGCATGATGTTGAGCATCAATCCGCCTGCCAATGCGCCCAGCAGCAACACCAGCAGCGATGGCATGACGACCATTTTGGCCACAATCGGCACGCCTGCGCTGCCCACATCGCCCGTTTCTGCGACAAACCGGACCCCGTCATTTTCATCGAAAGCAAGGATACCTTCGATTTCGCCGGGCACATCCCCTCGCAATGCCAGCGGAATCTCCGCGATAAGCAAGTCGCCCTTTCGGCTGAATTTCTGCGCAGCGGCGTAATTGATGATGTCAGTATTGCCGAGATAGATATGCGGCCTGTCCATCTGCAGACTGGCCGGCACAGGGATGGCAATTCGCAGCAACTTGTCTGTAATTTCAAAAACGCCATGCTGGTCCAGCAGGGCAGGAATGGCCGCGCGCCAAGCGGCAAAGCGCGCCGCATTGTCGTTACTGCTGCTGCCTTGCAGATCGAGGCCGAGGCGGGCCTTTTCAGGCACGCAAATCACATCGGTACAGGCCAGCCACTGGGCATCCACCGCAATCGGCACTGAAGGCTGCCCTTGCGCGCCTTCAGGCACGCTGACGGGCACCAGCACGGCGTAGGGGCCTTGATAAACATGGTTCATCAGCCCGCTGATCAGCAATTGGTGCGGCACCGGATATTCCGGTTCGCCCACTTGCCATCCATCCGGCAATTGCCAGTCCAGCTGCATCCCGTAACCGGCATCGCCGGGATTTTTCCAATAGCCGTGCCAGCCTTCATCCGGCGTGAAGCGGATCGCCAGCATAACGGTCTTTCCCGGTGCCGCAGGGCCATCTGCGACCAGCTGGGCCGAAATATTGGTGGCCTGGGCAACAGCCGGTTGCGTCACCAATATGGCCACCAGCAGGGCCAGCAATCCGAGTATCCTCGGCATCAGTCTGATCGGGATGATAGTCTTTTCCATCGGAGGCATTGTCCTTGCACGACAGGGCCGTCATGGCCAAGGAGATGTTGCACTTGTCTATCAAGAAAAGGCGTTGAGACTGACCATGAGTGAAAAGCGCGATCTTCTTATCCTGGGCGGCGGGCTGGTCGGCATGACACTGGCCCTTGCCGCGGCGAGAAAGGGCATCAGCAGCCACGTGGTTGACCGCGCCGATCCGGCGGAACTGACTGCAGAAGGGTTCGACGGGCGGGCTTCTGCCATTTCCACCGCCAGCTGGAACCTGTTTACCAATATCGGCCTTGCCGACCGGCTTGAACCGCATGGCTGCCCGATCGATTCCATCGCAGTGTCCGACCAGATGCGCCCCGGCCGGCTGGATTTCACGCCCGAACCGCATGAAGGTTCGCTCGGCCGGATGTTTGCCAACCGGGAATTGCGTCTGGCCCTGTTCGAAGCCGCCAAGGCAGAGCCGCTGATTTCGTGGAATTCGCGGGTCGAAGTGGTTTCACGCACACGCGGCGAGCATGAAGTCGGTGTGCTTCTGGGCGATGGGCGGATTTTGACCGCCAGCCTGATGATTGCCGCCGAAGGGCGCAATTCACCCACCCGCGAAGAAGCGGGCCTGGTCGTTGCAAAGTGGGATTACACCCACCGCGCCATCATTGCCGGGCTGACGCATGAAAACCCGCACAGCAATGTGGCGTGGGAAATCTTTTACGCACAGGGTCCGTTTGCGTTGCTGCCAATGCTTGATGATGCCCAAGGGCGCCACCGCAGCGCGTTGGTCTGGACGGTCAACGAAGCAGATGCCGCAGGCGTTCTGAAACTGTCCGACAGGGCATTTCTGGCCGAAGTTGAAAAGCGAATGGGCGATATTTTCGGCGCGATCACATCGGTTGCCCCGCGATCATCATTCCCGCTTGGTTTCCATCACACTGCACGCATCACCGCGCCAAGGCTGGCGCTGGTGGGCGATGCCGCGCACGGCATCCACCCCATCGCCGGACAGGGTCTGAACCTTGGCCTGCGCGATGTGGGCGCATTGGCAGAAGTGCTGGCCGAAGGGATGAAGCTGGGTCTGGAACCGGGGGATGCCCAACTGCTCGCCCGCTATGAAAAATGGCGCGGACTTGATGCCTTCACCGTGGCGCTGGCAACCGATGGCCTGACCCGGCTTTTCGGCGTGCCGGGGCGCACCGCATCTGCCATCAGGCGGCTTGGCATGGCTGGCATCCAGCGCACACCAGTCCTGAAAGGCTGGTTCATGGATGAAGCGCGCGGCGTGACGGGGGATATGCCCGAACTGCTGAAATCCTGAAAACCGGCCAGAGCCAGCATCTTTACTGCTGGCTTGCCTGGCTTGCAGGGCTTGGCTGTTCGATCAGATGACCGCTGCCATCGCGCAATCTGCGTGGTTCGAGCACGGCTGACGTCTCGATCAGGTCCAGTGCGCGCTGGGCCGCGTCGTAACGTTCGGCATCCTTGATCCACTGCGTTGCACGGCTTGCGCCGGGCAGCATCTTCACTTCCTCGATTGCCGAACGCACTCGACCGCTTTCGAGGAAATACCGCGCGCGTTCCAGCCGCCGCTGGGGCTGCGGGGAAGGCGCTGTTTCGCGGCGGATAATGAACAATTCGCTCAATTCACGCCTGAAACGGTCAAACGATGGTTCTTCGGTGGAATCGGAAAGTTCCGGCCCCAACCCCTCTAGCCGGGCCAGAAGCTGGTCGAGGGTAACGGGATTGCGCGAGGTTTCGATGACAGTGCTGACCGCATTGGGCAGCGCATCGCTGAACCGCAGCCGCAACTGGTCTGCCAGATAACCAAGTTCTGCCCCGCGTTCGAGCGCCCGCCGCGTGGCAAAGGCAATCAGCAGCCCTTCGGCACGGGCCGCATTGCCCGTTGCCGCTTGCGATTGCAGGTCGAGCCGCGCAAGCCGCTGTTCTGCCGCGGCCAACCGCTGGTCAAGGCCGCCTTGTTGCTGCGAAACACGTTCGACCGCTTCGCTGGCGGCAGCTGCCGCCTCGGTTTCTTCTGCATCGGGCGTTTCGGATGCTTCGGGCGAAGGCGTGCCAGCTCCGTCGGGCAAGTCTGATGCCACCTGGACAGTTTTGCCCGAGGGCGTGACCCGGCTCCAGTCGCCTTCCATCTTGTAAGACAAATAGCCGACAATCGCGGCGCCAAGCATAAACGCCCCCAGCGCAACCCCAAGAATGGCGCGCGTAGAACCGGTCTTCTTACGGCTCTGGCTCGAATAGCTTTCCATCAGTTCCCGTTCTGCAACCCGTAAATTATCTGCCGGTCATATTTTTTATGTTGCCCGGCTATCGCGTCTTCCTTGGCACATGTCTTTTACCAAGGCCAGCAGAGCCGTTTCATCAGGCCGGACGGCATGGCGCAATTCCCTCCAGCCAGTTCCGGCTGCATCCGAAATGCGCGGGCCAAGGGAGGCGAGCGAAATTTTGCCCCGGTCCAGCCCAAGCCTTGCGCATTCTTCATGAAAATGCCGTGCCGCTGCGGCAGAATGCAACATGACAACACCGCCATTTGCGAGGCCATTCGCCATCTCGGGCGACATGGGCACCGTTACAGCATCATAGACGATCCGTTCGATCATCTTGACCTGCGGCGGCAGAACCAGCGGCACGCGTTCCGCGCCTGCAAGGCGAAGCAAGCCGATTCCGCCCTTGTCCAGCCCGTCGATCAGCCCCTGCAATCCGCCCGTTCCGACACGAGCAACGTGAAAACCAGCCGCTTCTGCGACGGCAGCAGTGGTTTTCCCGACTGCATGGACGGGTTTTTCCTGAAACAGCGATAATTGCGGCCCGCCATGGCGAAAGGCGTTGGCACTGCCGACAAGCAATGCGTCCACATCAGCCGGATCGGGTGCCGACCATTCCACGTCGCGGATTTCAAACAGAGCTTCGCCTTCGACATCAATGCCCTGTCGGCGCGCCTCTTGGATAGTGGCGGCAAGGCCCGGTTGAGGTCGGATGGCGAAGACCGGCAATGCCATCAGGCGCCCCTTGCTGCTCCGGCAAAATGGGCGGTAATGCCCGCAGATGCACGGCCCAGCAGGTCCTGCGCCAGCCGGGCAGGCCCGTCCCTGTCTTCCAGCGCAAACCGCGACTTGCCGGTCACCCGCTCCGCCCCGTCAGGGCTGTAGAGCGAGACTTCCAGCGTGATGTTGTCACCTTCTACCATACTCAGCACGGCGATGGGGCTGTGGCAATTACCGCCCAAGGCGGCGAGCAAGGCGCGCTCCATCATCACGCCAGCATTGCTGGGCGCATGGTCGATTGCCGCAAGGATGCTGCGCATATTCTCGTCGCTGGTGCGGCATTCGATACCGATTGCGCCCTGTGCAGGCGCAGGCAGCCAGCCGTCCACTTCCAGCGGGGTGCCGGTGCCATTCTGGCCAAGCCGTTCCAGCCCGGCAGCGGCCAGCAATGTGACATCGGCTTCGCCTGCAGCAAGCTTTGCCAACCGCGATGCGACATTGCCGCGGAATGTCACGATTTCACAATCAGGCCGCCGGTTGAGCATCTGCGCCGCACGGCGCGGCGCGCTGGTGCCAACCCTGGCCCCGCGCGGGATGCTGGCAATGCTGGAAGCGCCGATCAACACATCGCGCACATCGGCGCGGGGCAAAATCGCCGCAATGGTCAGCGCATCGGGACGGATCGTCTCCACATCCTTCATCGAATGGACTGCAGCATCAATATGGCCGTCGGCCAGCCACGCATCCAGTTCCTTGGTCCACAGTGCCTTGCCGCCAAGGTCTGCAAGTGGCTGGTTCAGGATTTTATCGCCACTGGCGCGCACCGGCACCAGTTCAACTGCGCTCTCGTCCCAGCCATGGGCGGCACACAGGCGGCTGCGCGTTTCATGCGCCTGCGCCATGGCAAGCGGCGATTGGCGGGTCCCGATACGGATGGGGGCGATGGGTTTGGCGTGTCTTGTCATAGGGCATACTTGCCCTAGCCATCCATCTCGTTCAGGGGAAGCGCCATGGGGATCGTGCTCGGAATAGAATCCAGTTGTGACGAAACTGCAGCGGCCCTGGTCACCACCGACCGGCGGATTATTGCTCAGCGAATTGCATCGCAGGATGAAGCGCATGCACCGTATGGCGGTGTCGTGCCGGAAATTGCCGCGCGCGCCCATGCTGAAAAGCTGGCCCCGATGATTGCCGAAGTGATGGCCGAAGGCGGGCTGGAACTTCACGAACTGGACGCGATTGCAGCCACCGCAGGCCCCGGCCTGATTGGCGGGGTGATGGTCGGGCTGGTCAGCGCCAAGGCACTGGCAATGGCCAGCGGCGTTCCGCTGATTGCGGTCAACCACCTCGAAGGCCATGCGCTGAGCCCGCGGCTGGCCGATGCCGAATTGCAATTCCCCTACGCCCTGCTGCTGGCGTCGGGCGGCCACTGCCAGATTTTGCAGGTGAACGGCGTGGGCGAATACCGCCGCCTTGCCACCACGATTGACGATGCGCTGGGCGAAGCTTTCGACAAGACAGCCAAGATCCTTGGCCTTGGCTACCCCGGCGGGCCCGCGGTCGAACGCCTCGCGCTGGAAGGCGATGCCAGGGCTGTTCCCCTGCCCCGCCCACTGGTGGGCAGCGGCGAACCGCACTTCTCTTTTGCCGGCCTCAAAAGCGCAGTGATGCGCGCCAAGGACAGCGGCCTTCACCGTGATGCCGATATTGCCGCCAGTTTCCAGCAGGCGGCCATCGATTGCGTGCTGGACCGGCTGCGCGTGTCGCTGGATGCGGCAGATACTTTGCCATCGCTGGTGGTGGCAGGCGGGGTTGCGGCCAATTCGGCAATACGCAGCGCGCTCGAACAATTCGCCGAGGCGCGCACAATGCGTTTTGCTGCTCCGCCATTGTCGCTATGTACCGATAATGCGGCCATGATCGCCTGGGCAGGCGCAGAACGCCTCGCCACTGGCCAGAATGACCCGCTTGATTTCGTCGCGCGGCCGCGCTGGCCGCTCGACCCCGATGCCGAGCCAGTTCGCGGCGCAGGAGCGAAAGCATGACCAAGCTTGGGGTATTGGGCGCAGGCGCATGGGGCACTGCCTTGGCGCAGATGCTCGCCTCTGACGGACGGGACGTGCTGGTCTGGGCGCTGGAAGCTGAACTGGTGGACGAGATCAACACGCGCCACACCAACAGCCTGTTTCTGCCGTCGGCGACGCTCGCCCCTACAATTCGCGCGACGGGCAATCTTGCCGACTTTGCCGGATGCGAAATCATTCTGGCCGTCACCCCGGCGCAGCATCTGGCGTCTGTGCTGGCGGGGCTTCCTGATGCGCCAACCGATCTCGTGCTGTGCAGCAAGGGGATAGAGGCGGGTTCCGGCCGGCTGATGAACGATGTGGCCAGGGATGCCGCGCCGGAAAGCGACATTGCGATCCTGTCTGGCCCCACCTTCGCCCATGAAGTGGCCGCCGGTATGCCAACCGCCGTTACGCTTGCCTGCAGCGCCGGTGAAACGCAGTGGGACAGGCTTTCGCCCGTCATCGCGCGCCCGCAATTTCGTCCCTATTATTCCGAAGACGTGGTCGGCGCTGAAATCGGCGGCGCAGTGAAAAACGTGCTGGCGATTGCCTGCGGCGTGGTCGAGGGACTTGGGCTGGGCCAGAATGCACGCGCGGCGCTGATTGCGCGCGGATATGCCGAAATGCTGCGCTTTGGCGAAGCACTGGGCGCAGAGCGGGATACGTTGGCGGGCCTGTGCGGCCTCGGCGATCTTGTGCTGACCTGTTCTTCAACTTCCAGCCGCAATTTCTCGCTCGGCAAGGCGCTGGGTGAAGGCCAGTCGCCGGAAATGCTGATGGCCGACAGGCGGACGGTGGCAGAAGGCGCGCATACAGCGCCTGTTCTGGCAGAATTGGCCATGCGCCGGGGTGTGGCCATGCCCATCGTCAATGCGGTATACCGGCTGCTGGGCGGCGCGCCTGCTGGCGAAGTCGTCGCGGGCCTGCTGTCGCGTCCGCTGACCGCCGAACAGGGTTCGCCTGCGTGACGGAACGGACGGATCAGGGCGATATTGCCGCACTTGCAAAAGGCGGCCGGACAAATTTCTTCGGATTCCTGCTCCGTCTCGCGGCGCGGCTACCGTTCCTGTTCATTGCAGGCAGGCTTTATGGCGCAGATGCGCTTGGCCGTTTCGCATCGGCGCTGGTTATTGTCGAACTCGCAGCGATGCTGTGCACCATGGGCGAAAAGCGCGGGCTGGCCCAGCGCCTTTCTGACGGCGAAGCAGATACAGACCCGGTAGCGGCAAACCACATCGTGTTTGACGGACTGCTGGTGGCCCTGCTGTTCGGCAGCGCGGCAGCAGCCCTGCTCTATTTCTTCCCGGCACTGATGTTCCCAAGCGGCGTATTCACCTCTGCCGACAGGTTGATCGTGCTGGCCATTCCGCCACTGGCGCTGACCGAAATCGCGCTGGCTGCGCAGGCCTATAAATTCGACATTGCCACAACGGTGCGCGCCCGCGCAGTGGTGGAGCCGTGGACCATTTCGATCATGGCAGGGGTCCTGTTCTATTTTATCCCCGACAGCGGGCTGAGCATGGCCTATCTCATATCCATCGTGGCAGCGGCGCTGACAGCATTCTGGCCCCTGTTCCGCGACTATGGTCTGCCCCGCGACTGGAAACCGAGTATGACGCGCATGACCCGCCTGACAGTGCGCGGACTGCCGCTGGCCTCTGCCGATGCGATCGAATGGGGGACACGCCGGCTTGACCTGTTCATCCTCGGCCTGTTTGCGGCACCTGCGGCAGTGGGCGTCTATTACGTGGCCCAGCAAGTCGCCAGCCTGCCGCAAAAGCTGAAAACCAGTTTCGAACCCATTCTCGGCCCGGTCATCACCCGCAACCTCAAGGAAAAGAACTATTCCGCCATCGCGGCGCAGGTCTGCCAGGTCGGCTTCTGGATTATCGCGGCACAGGCGGGCATCGCGCTGGCGCTGGGCGTTCCGGGCGAAGGTGTGATGGGCCTTGTCGGGCCTGGTTTTGTTGCCGGGACAGGCGCATTGGCCTTCCTGCTTGCCGCCGAAGTGGTGGCCGCCACCGCAGTCGTTTCAGAAGCGGCGCTGGTGTATGTTGCGCGGCTGCGCAACCTTTCCATTTCCGTTGCAACCATCCTGTTGCAGGCCTTGCTGACAGTGGGCGTGATGCTGCTGGCCGATAAATATGGCTTCAGCGATTTCTACCGCGCAGCGGGCGCAGCCCTGTCGCTGATGGTGGCGCTGGGCATCATGTCGCTGGCCAAGGCGTGGCTATTGTCACGAATCCTCGGCCATCCGGTCAATAACTGGCGCTGGGCGCTGGTCTGGGCGGCGGCACCTGCCGTGGTGGTCGGCTTTGCTGCCACATTCCTGCCGGAATGGGCTGAAATGCTGTTTGGCATCCCGGCGATCCTGCTGACTTATGGCTGGATCATCTGGCACAAGGGTTTTGGGCCGGAAGACCGCGTGCTGTTCCGCCGTAACCTTGGCGGCAGCGACAGTTAGGGCGGCAATCCACAGCATTGCGGACAGTCTGGCCGAAAGGTCATTCCACCCCTTTGACCTGACGGACCGCATGGCTAAGGAAGGCGAATGCAACTTCGTCCGACAATTGTCATCAGCGCCGGTGCCCTGCTCGTCGTAACGCTTGCCTTCATCGGCAACGCCTATTCCGGCGCGCCCCTGGCACAGAAAATGGATGAAGCAGCCAAGGCCGCAATCGCCGAGCAAGGCGGGCGCGGCATCACCGCGCGATTTTCCACGGGCGCGGGTTCACCATCGCGCCACCCATTGCTGAGCGGCGGAGCAAGGCTGGATGACGGTATCAGGGCCAAGGTGGCAGAAGCTGTCAGCGCCATTCCGGGCGTTGGCGGGGTACGCTGGTCCGACGGATCGATCATTGCCGAACGCCAGATCGTGCCGATTGCGCCAATGCATTGTCAGGAAGACGTGGAAGCCCTGCTGCGTGCGCGCACGGTGCGCTTTGAAGAAGGCAGCAGCGCTTTCGACCCTGCCAGCCGCGAATTGCTGGACGAAGTGGCAGCAGCCCTTCGCCCGTGCCTTGGCAGCATTATCGCCATCACCGGCCATACCGACAGCTCCGGCTCGGAAACCGCCAATATCGCCCTTTCGAAATCGCGCGCGCTGGCCGTGGAAGATGCCCTGTTCAGCCGCGGCATTCCGCGTGACGGGCTGCGTTCAAGCGGGGTCGGCTCGCGCGAACCGATCAGCGGGCTGGACCCGGCAGACCCGGCCAACCGCCGCATCGAATTTTCAGTTATTGCCACTGTCCCGCTTGCCCCCACCCCGGTCGACACGCCAGGAGCGCGCTAGAAATGCCAATCTGGTTTGAACTCATGATCCTGTTGCTGATAACATATGCCATCGGGCTTGCGCTCGGCTGGCTGGTTTGGGGCCGCGTGATCACCAATGATGGAGATATGGAATCGTGATGGAACTGGTGCAGGCCAACTGGCTGCTGTTCATTGTCGCACTGCTGATCGGCATTGCGGTTGCCTATTGGGTGTTTGTCGCCACACGGCGCACACGGGTCGAAACAGACAAGACCGACGCGTTGAGCGAAGGGGCAGCGCCCGCCGCACGCAACCAGGCGCTGATTGATGCAGCACCTGCCAATGCGCCGCCGCCTATTCCAGTCCCGCCAGCCGTGCCTGCCGGCATGAGCGGCGCTGGCACTGCGGTTGCTGCAGCCGTTGCAGAACAACAGGCAGACGCAGTGCAGGCACACGTTGAAACACCTGCCCCGCCGCCTGTGGCCGAACCTGCTGCCAGCGCGCAGGAGGATGCCGACGATCTAGGCCGCATCAAGGGTGTCGGACCGAAATTGCAGGCATTGCTCAACAGTTTGGGCGTGACCCGCTTTGCCCAGATCGCCGCATGGTCTGAAGCCGATATTGACCGGATTGATGCGCAGCTTGGCCGGTTTGAAGGGCGCATTCGCCGCGACAGCTGGGTCGACCAGGCGGCATTACTGGCTGGCGGCGACACGCAGGGTTACGAAGAAAAATTCGGCAAATTGTGACGTTCATGCGTGGCGGCGCGGCGTTTTGACGCCGCCGGGCGGAACCAAACAGCCGCCATCAGGTTATGTTGATGATTGTCAATAAACCGGAAGTTTTGCCATGTCCGCACCCCGCGTGCTTGTTGCTGAAGATGAGATGATTGTCGCTTTTGACCTGTGTAACACGGTCGAAGAAGCGGGCTTCGTGGTGGAAGGCCCGCATGGCGATATCGCTTCGGCGACGCAGGCCTTCAAAAACAGCAAGCCCGACCTTGCCATTCTTGATGTCAATCTGACTGATGGCCAGACGTTTGATCTGGCTGAAATGCTGATTGCGCAGAACGTGCCTGTCATTTTCCATTCCGGCCATTTCAGCGCCGATGAAGTCAGGTCACGCTTCCCCATGGCGCTTGCCTGCGCCAAGCCCTGTCCGCCGCAAAAACTGCTGAATGCAGTTCAGCAAGCCCTTTCGTCGCATTGCTAGGGTTGTAAGAAAAAACAGGCCCTGCACCATCTGGCCTTAGAGCCACGCGTCCTATATCGCTCCTGAAATAACAGATTGGGAGCCGACGATGAGCGATGCGATTTTTCCTGTTCCAGCCGAATGGGCCGCCAATGCACTGGTGGACAAGGCTGGTTACGAAGCGAAATATCGACGCTCCATCACTGATCCTGACGGTTTCTGGCGCGAAGAAGCACAGCGGATCGACTGGATCGAGGATTTCGACACAGTCAAGGATACGTCCTTCGCCAAGGACGATTTTCACATTCGCTGGTTTACCGGCGGCAAGCTGAACATCACGGCCAATTGCCTTGACCGCCATCTGGAATCGCGCGGCGATGACGTGGCCATAATCTGGGAACCCGACGATCCATCCCATACCGCCCGCAAGATCACCTATCGCGAACTGCACCGGGACGTCTGCAAATTCGCCAATGCACTGAAGGACAGCGGCGTTGCCAAGGGTGACCGCGTGACTTTGTATCTGCCAATGGTACCCGAAGCTGCCATTGCGATGCTGGCATGCGCCCGCATCGGCGCTGTGCATTCAGTCGTGTTCGCCGGATTTTCGCCCGATGCGCTGGCGGGCAGGATTGAAGATTGCCAGTCGCGTATTGTCATCACCGCTGACCAGGGCCTGCGCGGCGGCAAGACCATTCCGCTTAAAGCCAATGTCGATGCAGCGCTGGAAAAAGTGGCGGTCGACCGGGTCATCATGCTGCGCCACACGGGCGCGGATGTGCCGATGGTGGAAGGGCGCGATGTGGACTGGGCCGATGCCGTTGCCAGCCAGAGCGACGATTGCCCGCCTGAAACCATGGACGCGGAAGATCCGCTGTTCATCCTCTACACCTCCGGTTCCACCGGAAAGCCGAAGGGCGTGCTCCATACCACAGCCGGATACGCCGTATGGACATCGATGACGCATCAATATGTCTTCGATTACCGACCGGGCCAGGTGTATTGGTGCGCTGCCGATGTGGGCTGGGTGACGGGCCATAGCTATGTCGTCTATGCGCCGCTGATGAACGGGGCGACCACCGTCATGTTCGAAGGCGTGCCCAATTACCCCGATTTCTCGCGCTTCTGGCAGGTTATCGACAAATATCAGGTCGAGATTTTCTATGCCGCGCCGACCGCGCTACGGTCCTTGATGCGCGAAGGGGATGATTACGTCACCCGCACCAGCCGCAAGAGCCTGCGTCTGCTTGGCACTGTGGGCGAACCGATCAACCCCGAAGCATGGCAATGGTATCACCGCGTCGTGGGCGAAATGCGCTGCCCGATCGTGGATACGTGGTGGCAGACCGAAACAGGCGGCGCGATGATTACGCCGCTGCCCGGCGCCACCGCCCTCAAACCCGGCAGCGCCACTTTGCCAATGTTCGGGGTGCAGCCCGCGCTGGTTGATAATGACGGGGTGGAACTGGAAGGCGCGGCTGAAGGCGCGCTCATCATCAAGGATAGCTGGCCTGGACAGATGCGCACGGTTTACGGCGATCATGACCGCTTTTTCCAGACCTATTTCAGCTCTTTTGCCGGCGTCTATTTTACCGGCGATGGATGCCGCCGTGATGAAGACGGCTATTACTGGATCACGGGCCGGATCGACGATGTAATCAACGTTTCAGGCCACCGGATGGGCACCGCAGAAGTGGAAAGCGCCCTTGTTTCCCACCCGCAAGTTGCCGAAGCCGCAGTCGTGGGCATGCCCCACGATGTAAAGGGACAAGGCATTTACGCCTATGTCACCCCGATGGAAGGCATAGAAGGAGACGACGAATTGCGCGCCGAGCTGGTGCAATGGGTCCGCAAGGAAATCGGCCCCATCGCCACGCCGGATGTCGTCCAGTTCGCCCCCGGTCTGCCCAAGACAAGAAGCGGCAAGATCATGCGCCGCATCCTGCGCAAGATTGCCGAAAACGATACGTCCAACCTGGGCGATACCTCCACGCTGGCAGACCCCGGCGTGGTGGATGATTTGTTGGCGAACCGCCCTGGCCAGCACGCCTGATGGTAAGGAAAATTGCTATGAAAAGCCGCCTCGCCAGTCTGGCAATGATCGTATCAGCCGGATTGGTCGGCACAGCCGCCTCCGCACAGGAAAAGGCTGATGCTGCCAGCGTGGACGAACGCCCGCCCTTCACCCAGTCGATAGGTGCAGGCGGCAGACCGGTGGGGGCCAGCTGGTCGCGCAGCCCGGTCTATGCGCAGCATGGCATGGCCGCGACTGCCCATCCGCTGGCCAGCCAGATTGCGGTCGATATCCTCAAGCAAGGTGGCAGCGCGGTCGATGCCGTCATCGCGGCAAACGCTGCGCTGGGCCTGATGGAACCGACCGGCAACGGTATGGGCGGCGATCTGTTCGCCATCGTCTGGGACCCCAAAACGCAAAAGCTTTATGGCATCAACGGTTCTGGCCGCAGCCCTATGGGACGTAGTTTGGCCATGATGCAGAAGGCAGTCGGAAAGGGCGGCACAATCCCGCCATTTGGCCATCTGCCAGTTACCGTGCCCGGCACGGTGGATGCCTGGTTTGACCTGCATGACCGCTTCGGCAAACTGCCCATGGCCGACATTCTCGCGCCGACCATCGAATATGCTGAAAACGGCCACCCGGTCTCACCCGTCATTGCCTATTATTACAGCGCCAACCTTGCCCGTTTTGAACAGGTGGAAAGCACCATTGGCGAATTTGCCAATGCCCGCGCCACTTGGTTTGCCAATGGCCCGCCCAAGGCAGGCGACATTTTCCGTAACCCCGATCTTGCCAATACCTTGCGCATCATCGCCAAGGGCGGGCGCGATGCCTTTTATGCAGGGCCGATCGCCCGCACGATCGACGCCTATATGAAGCGCATCGGCGGCGATCTTCGTTATGAGGATTTTGCCGCCCATGATAGCGAATGGGTGGCACCTGCCTGCGTCGATTACAGGGGGACGCAGCTGTGTGAATTGCCGCCCAACAGCCAGGGTTTTGCGGCTCTGCAAATGGCCAATATCCTGAAGAATGTGGACCTTGCGCAATATGAGCGCGGGTCGCCGCAGGTGCTGCATTACATCACAGAAGCAAAGCGTCTCGCTTTCGAAGATCTCGCCCGATTTTACGCGGACCCTGCGTTCACCGACTTTCCGGCGGCACGACTGCTTTCGGACGAATATGGCCGCCAGCGCTTCGCACTGATCGACCCCGACCGTGCAACGCCGGAATTCGGACCGGGCGAGGATGTGCTGGAAGGTGAAGGCGATACGACCTATCTGACCGTGGCCGACAAGGATGGCATGATGGTCAGCCTCATCCAGTCCAATTACCGCGGAATGGGTTCGGGCCTTGTGCCCGACGGGCTTGGCTTCATGCTGCAGGACAGGGGCGAACTCTACTCGCTCGATCCGGCGCATCCCAATGCCTATGCGCCGGGCAAGCGGCCGTTCCAGACCATTATTCCCGCATTCATGATGCGCGATGGCAAACCGTGGATCAGCTTTGGCCTGATGGGCGGCGGGATGCAGCCGCAGGGCCATGTGCAAGTGATGATCAATCTTGTCGATTACGGGATGAACCTGCAGGAAGCAGGCGATGCAGCCCGCCTCAGCCATGATGGCGGCCGCCAGCCGACCGACGATCTGGCGGGAACAGGCGCAGACCTGCTGGGCGTATTGTCTGTCGAGCCGGGCATTTCCAGCGACACAGTGGCAGCGCTGGGCGCGATGGGCCACAAGGTGAAAGTTGACGGCACCGGCGTGATATTCGGCGGATATCAGGCCATCATGCGTGATCCTGAAACGGGCGTTTATTCTGGTGCAACGGAAATGCGCAAGGATGGCCTGGCGATCGGCTACTGACCGATCAGCGGATTTTACAGACTGGAGCAAAGGCGTGCCTGTGCCAGACGATATACGACCTATGCGCACCGCGCTTTACCTGCCTGCCAATCGCGCCAGCGCGGTTGCCAAGGCGCGCACGGCTGATTGTGACGTAGTCATCCTCGACCTGGAAGATGCCGTGTCGCCCGATGCGAAAACGCAGGCGCGCAGCGATGCCGTAGCAGCCGTGACGCAAGGCGGTTTCGGCGGGCGTTTGCTAGTAGTGCGCGTGAATGCGCTCGACAGTGAATGGGGTGCAGATGACTGTGCCGCCCTGTCTGCAGCGCGCCCCGATGCAGTGCTGCTGCCGAAGATTTCGAGCGCAGCGGACATTGCCCTTGCCCGCAAACATCTGCCAGCAGACCTGCCCATCTGGGCGATGCTGGAAACCTGCGCCGCATTCCTCGATATCGCCTCTGTTGCGCGCGGTGGGCTGGACAGCGGCCTTGCGGCATTCGTCCTTGGCACCAACGATCTGGCGCTGGAAATGCGCTGCACACTGGACACGGGGCGCAGCGCCATGGCGCCGCTGTTGACGCAGGCCGTGGTGGCTGCGCGTGCAACCGGGCTCGCCATATTTGACGGAGTGTTCAATGATATTGCCGATGACGCAGGCTTTGCCTCGCAATGCGCGCAGGGCGCGGCACTGGGGTTTGACGGCAAGACCGTAATCCACCCGAGCCAGCTTGCCGCCGCCAACGCAGCCTTTGGCCCGACTGACGCACAAATCGCGCGATCACACGCGATAATGCAGGCTTTCGCAGCGCCCGAAAACGCAGGAAAAGGCGTGATAAAGGTGGACGGCAAGATGGTGGAATTGCTGCATCTGCGCGAAGCGGAAAGGTATCTGGCAATCCAGCAGGCGATCAGCAATCGCGCTTCATGAAAGCTTTGCACCGATGACGGGGCAGATCGGGGTTGCCGCCCCGCTGCATCCCTGCAATTGAACCTTTCAAACAACTTTTGACCACAGGGCCGGGCAATGCCGGCGACAAGGAGTTATCATGGCCGGAATGGTGCCTTTCAGCTGGGAAGACCCGTTTGATCTAGAAGGTCAGCTGACCGAAGACGAACGGATGATCCGCGATGCCGCCAATGCCTTCGCGCAAGGCGAATTGCAGCCGCTGGTGCAACAAGCCTATCGCGAGGAACGCGTCGCGCCTGAACTCTTCCCGATGATGGGCAAGGCGGGCCTGCTGGGCGCAACCGTGCCGGAAGAATATGGCGGCGCTGGCGCTGGCTATGTTTCCTACGGCCTCATCGCGCGCGAGATCGAGCGGGTCGATTCCGGCTACCGGTCGATGGCTTCTGTCCAGTCCAGCCTCGTGATGTATCCGATCCACGCCTATGGTTCTGAAGAACAGCGCCGCAAATATTTGCCCGGCCTTGCCAGCGGCGAATTGATCGGCTGCTTCGGCCTGACCGAACCTGATGCAGGTTCAGACCCCGGCTCCATGCGCACCTATGCCAAGAAAGATGGCGATGGTTACAGCCTGTCGGGCGCAAAGACGTGGATCAGCAATTCGCCCTTCGCCGATGT
>JAHEAX010000002.1 GCA_024642525.1 Erythrobacteraceae bacterium
AGGATGTGATGGAGCAATATCAGCTGCGCTATATTTCGCGGGCAGATCAGAAAGACCGCACCGCGACCACGCGGATCGCCATCAAGTCGTTCAACAAGCTGATTGACCTGATCGAGGCGGGCGACCCTGATGCGGCAGAGCGGCACTGGTGCCTGCACCTGGCCAATTCGAACAAGCAATGGGCCACCGACAAGACCCTTCGCGAAATTCTGGCAGACTGATCGCTGCTGAACGCGCCGCCTGAAATCTAAGGAGGAACGCCAATGAAACCCGATCTTGCCAGCCGCACTGTCATGCTGAGCGGGGCATCGTCCGGCATCGGTGAACATCTGGCGGAGGTTCTGGCCCATGCGGGTGCCAATGTCGTGCTCGGCGCGCGGCGGACAGACCGGACAGAAGCGCTTGCAAAGCGTATTCAGGCTGGCGGCGGCAAGGCCCTGGCGGTTCGGCTGGATGTGACGGACGAAGCATCGGTGATCGCTGCCTATGATGCGGCTGAAAGCGCCTTTGGCATGGTGGACACGGTAATTGCCAATGCGGGCATTTCATCTGCTGGCCGCGCGACCGATGTGACTGAAGCCGGCCTGCGGGCTGTGCTCGATACCAACCTGCTCGGCGTTTACCTGCTTGCCCGAGAAGGCGCGAAGCGAATGATCGCAGGCGATATCCGCCAGACCCAAGCAGGGCGCGTCGTCCTGATTGGCTCGATCACGGCGGAGATGACTGCGCAGGGGGACGCCGCCTACGCCGCCAGCAAGGCGGCAGTGGCACATCTTGGCCGTCAGTTCGCGCGCGAATGGGTGCGGCAGGGCATCAACGTCAACACCATCCAGCCCGGCTATATCCGCACCGAGATTTCCGGCGACTGGTTCGACACCGAGGGCGGCGCGCGGCAGATTGGCAGCTGGCACCGCAAGCGGCTGATGGATATCGATGCGCTGGACGATGTGACGCTTTATCTATGTTCGGATGCCGCGCGCTATGTCACCGGTTCCACCATCACCATCGATGACGGCCAATCGCTGTAGCCGCGAGCATCCAGCCCTGAGGCCAGAACGATGCAAATCACCAAATTAGTGCCGGGGCTGACGAATGGTGGGCGCTGACGGGCTCGAACCGCCGACCCTCTCGGTGTAAACGAGATGCTCTACCAACTGAGCTAAGCGCCCAAACTTTGCGTTCGGAAAGGCGCTAATAGCGTCCGAAATTTCAAAAGCAATTGGTATTGGTGAAAATCGTGCCGGATCGCTACGGCAAGTGCATGACGGACACGCATATCGAAGTTTTTGCCACTGGGGGCACCATCGCAGGCATGGCCGGGTCGGCGACAAGGCGGGATTATCGCCCGGGACAGATCGGTATCGACGATCTGCTGGCGGGAATGGCTGCGCTGGGCCTGCCTGCCAAGCTGGTGGGCCACCAGTTTGCGAACATCGGATCGGAAGACATCGGGCCGGAATTGTGGCGCAAATTGCATGAAGCGGCTGCCCAAAGGATGGGCGATTCGGCGTGTCAGGGCATCATCATCACCCATGGCACCGATACGGCAGAAGAAACCGCCTTCCTGTTCGACCAGACTTTGCCGACCACAAAGCCGGTTGTGCTGGTGGGCGCAATGCGTCCGGCTGATGCTGTTGGCAGCGATGGAATGCGCAATTTTGCCAATGCAGTGCGCGTAGCCAGTGACCCGGAAGCGGCGGGGCGCGGCGTATTGCTGGTGATGAGCGACCATATCTTTGCCGCACGCGATGCCCGCAAGGCGCGGACCGAGGGCGCAAATGCATTTCGTGGTTTTCCGCGCGGGCCGGTTGGCCATGTTACCCCTGCATCGCTGGAATGGTTCGGGCCGCCATGGCGCGTGGATGAACCGGCACGTTTCGAATTTCACGAGAATATGCCGAAAGTCTCCATCCTTTACGCCTATGCCGGAATGTCGGCTGAAAACGTGGTGCAGGCGCTGGAAGGCGGGGCAAAAGGCCTTGTGCTGGCCGGGTTTGGCCATGGTAATGCATCAGGGGGCATCCGGGCAGCGCTGGCAGATGCTGTGGCTGCAGGGGTGCCCGTTGTGCGGGCATCACGCGTGGATGAAGGGTTGGTGGACCGCGAACCTGATGATGATGCCCATGGCTTTATTGCCGCCCGCGCCCTGGGGCCGCCCAAGGCGCGGATATTGCTGCAACTGCTGCTCGCAAACGGGATCAACGACCCCGTCCGCGCGCAACAGGCGTTTGACCGGCGTTAAGGCGTTACGAGATATTTCTCGCCCGTGTGCATGGCACGGTAATCGGTTGCCGCTTCCTTGGTCAGCATTTCTTCCAGCGATACCTTCGCCTTGTAGCTGCTGGCAAATGTCGTCGTCAGATTATCCAACACGCGCTTGCGCATACGGACCATAGTTTCCATCCCTGCGTTGGCGAGGAATGGGGTCAGCAACCAACCTGACAGCGTGAAGCCGAAGCCGTAAGACGGCGTAAGGATGGTCGGCCCGAGGTCGAGGCGGCCATAGATATACATCTTCTTCTGCTGGTTCGAACCGTAGCGATTATAGTCGGTCATCTTGCTGACGGCGACTTGTTCCATCGCCTTGAAGACTGTGTCCACCATGGTGCCGCCGCCAATCGGATCGAAACCGAAGAAAGCGTCGGTTTCATCAATTGCACTGCGCAATTGGTGCATGAAATCATCATCCGACGAATTCACGACATATTTCGCGCCGATGCCCTTGAGCAGATCGACCTGTTCCTGCTTGCGGACGATATTGATCAGTTCAAGCCCGTCTTCCTGGCAGATTTTGTTGAGCATCTGGCCAAGGTTGGATGCAGCAGCCAGATGTACGATGGCTTTCTGGCCTTCCATCCGTGCGGTTTCGGCGAAGCCCAGCGCTGTCATCGGATTGACGAAGGCAGATGCGCCGTCTTCACATGAAACATCACCCAGCGGCAGGCACATGGCTGCTTCTGCGATGGCATATTGCGAAAATGCATTGCCCGGAACGCAGGCAACGCGCTGGCCGACCAGTGCCTGCGCCATTTCGCTGTCACCTGCCGCGATGACGGTGCCTGCACCTTCGTTGCCAACCGGCAGGCGCTGGCCGTGACGACCCTTTGCTCCGCTGGCGAATGGTTCGGGCATTTTTGCCACGATCTTGCCGGGCGAATATTGCGCATTTTCAAGGTCAGCCGGGCCAAACAGCAAGGCAAGATCGGACGGGTTGATGGGCGCAGCTTCCATGCGGACCAGAACCTGTGTCGGCTTGGGATCGGGGAAGGTGCTTTCCGCAACTTCCACCGTCAGAGTGCCGTCAGCTTCCAGCGTTGTGAAAATCTGTTTTCCGGTAGTGCTCATCAAATGTGCTCCTGCATTGTGTCTTGTTCTTCGGGATAATCGGCATGGACGAAGTAGAGCCCATGGGGCGGGGCGTTCAAGCCCAATTCCTGCCTGTCGCGCGCTTGCAGCGCATCGGCAATCCGGTTTTCTTCCCACCGGCCCATGCCAACCAGTGCAAGACACCCTACCATGGATCGAACCTGGTGATGCAAGAAACTGCGGGCAGCGGTTTCCACCAGCACCCATTCGCCTTCGCGGCGGATGTCCAGCCGGTCCAGCGTCTTGACCGGACTTTCCGACTGGCAATGGACCGAGCGGAAAGTGGTGAAATCGTGCAAGCCCACCAGCGATCGTGCGGCGCGCTGCATCGCATCTGCGTCCAGGTCTGGCCGGATATGCCAGGCCCGCTTCTTGTCGAGCGTAAGCGGAGCGCGGCGGTTGAGTATCTTGTAGATGTAACTGCGCCCGATGCAGGAAAAACGGGCATGCCAGTCATCAGGTTTGATCTCGCAGCGGGTCACGGCGATTGGCGCAGGACGCAATTTTGCGTTCAATGCCTCTGCCAGTCGGAACGGGGATATATCCTTGGCAATGTCGACATGGCTGCGCATCGCCAGCGCGTGAACGCCGGAATCCGTACGCCCCGCTGAATGGAGTATCGCTTCCTCGCCCGTCACATCGAAAATCGCCTGTTCCAGCGATTGCTGGATAGTTGACCCATGTTTCTGGCGTTGCAGGCCCTGAAAGGGCGTGCCGTCAAATTCGAGAGTAAGCGAAAATCGGGTCACCCCAGCTTCGTCCCGCAGGGGACGGTTCGGCCGCGCAGGAAAGCGCCCAGTTCCATCACCGGCTTGCCTGCCCGCTGAATACTGACCGGGCGCAGTGCCTGCTGACCGCAAGCAATCGTCATGGCATCGTCAATCGTGGCGCCAGCCTCGCCCGAACCTTCGACCACTTCGGCTTTCAGCAGCTTGATCCGCTCCCCATCCAGATCGAACCATGCGCCGGGGAAGGGGGCAAAGGCGCGAACCTGCCGTTCGATTTCTTCGGCGCTGTGCGCAAAGTCGATTTTGGCCTCGGCCTTGTCGATCTTGGGGGCGTAGCTTGCCTCGGCATCATCCTGCGCAACAGCTTGCAGCATCGGTAGGTCGATAAGGGTGCCGACCATCAATTGCGCGCCCAGTTCGGCCAGTTCCTCGGTGAGTTCGCCAGCGGTCTTGTCCTCGATCGGGGTGCGAAGGGTTGCCAGCATCGGGCCGGTATCTAGCCCGGCTTCCATTTGCATTATGGTGATGCCGGTCACCTTGTCGCCTGCAAGGATGGATCGTTGTATCGGCGCGGCGCCGCGCCAGTGGGGCAGCAGCGATGCATGGACGTTGAGGCAGCCGTGACGCGGCATATCCAGCACTGCTTGCGGTAATATCATGCCATAGGCCGCCACGACTGCGAGGTCGGCATCGAGCGCGGCAAACGCTGCTTGCGCCTCTGCATCCTTCAGCGAAGCGGGGCTGCGCACTTCGATGCCTCGAATCTCCGCCTCGATCTGGACTGGCGAAGGTTGCAGTTTCTTGCCCCTGCCCGCGCGGCGGGGCGGCTGGGTGTAGGCAGCGACGATAGTGTGATTGGCCTCGTCCAGCGCGGCCAGTGTCGGCACGGCGAATTCGGGCGTTCCCATGAAAATGATGCGCATGACCCGCTAGGTCGGACTTCCTATTGCGCGGCGCAAGCCCTATCTTTCATTCCATGGCATCCCAAGAGATCGAGACACTGGCATCGGCGCTTGCGCGGCTTCCCGGATTAGGGCCGCGTTCTGCGCGCCGTGCAGTGCTTTGGCTGGTTAAACGGCGCGAAACAGCGCTGGTCCAATTACTGGATGCGCTGACACAGGTTCGTGACAGGCTGGTGGAATGCGAAACCTGCGGCAATGTCGATACGATGAACCCGTGCGGAATCTGTTCCGATCCGCGCCGTGACCAGACTTCCATCTGCGTGGTGGAAGACGTGGCCGACCTGTGGGCGCTGGACCGGGCGAAGCTGTTCACTGGCCGCTATCACGTGCTGGGCGGCAAATTGTCCGCCATGGACGGGGTGCGGCCTGAGGACCTTAATATCGGTGCATTGCTCGACCGGGCGGCCCAAGGCGGCATCGACGAGATCGTGCTCGCCATGAATGCGACGTTGGAAGGGCAGACGACAGCCCATTACCTTGCCGAACGGCTGGAACGTTATCCGGTGCGCATCACCCGGCTGGCACATGGCCTGCCGGTGGGGGGCGAGCTTGATTATCTGGATGAAGGCACGCTGGCGCAGGCATTGCGCGCCAGAAAGCCGATGATCTGACCGCTTGCCGAATGACCTGCCAATGGCATTGCGAAATTGGCAGACGCGCACTATCTGGCACCTATGGCTATCCGTGAAATCCTAGAAGTGCCGGACCCCCGGCTAAAAACCGTGTCGACGCCGGTCGAAAAGTTCGATGACGAACTCAAGACCCTGGTCGAAGACATGTTCGAAACAATGTATGATGCGCCAGGCATCGGCCTTGCGGCCATTCAGGTGGGCGTACCCTTGCGCGTGCTGGTAATCGACCTTCAGCCGGACGATCCCGATGCCGAACCGGAAGTATGTACCGCGCATGGCGGCCACCATCACACGCATCAGCCGACGCTGAAAGAACCGCGGGTTTTCATCAATCCGGAAATTCTCGACCCGGCAGAAGAACTGGCCACATACCAGGAAGGCTGCCTGTCGGTGCCGGATATCTATGCCGATGTCGATCGGCCGGCCACGTGCCGCGTGCGTTATCAGGACCTCGACGGCAAGTTGCATGAAGAAGATCTTGATGGCTTGATGGCGACGTGCATCCAGCACGAGATGGACCACCTTGAAGGCATACTGTTCATCGACCATCTCAGCAAATTGAAGCGCGGAATGGCGCTTAAGAAGCTGGACAAGATGCGCAAGGCCGCCTGACCGGTCTTGACCTGCCCAACAAGAACCCCGGCCACTGGCCGGGGTTTTCGTTTCAGCCGTTGCGGTTCATCACTTCAAGCGCGCGGCGGCAATCATCCGCACATTCCTGGCACATCTGGGCGCAGCGCTGGCAATGCGGATTGTCATGCCTGGAACATTCGCCTTCGCAGGCGACGCACGCCTCGATGCAGGTTTCCAGCATGGCCTTGAGAACCGCGACATTGCCTGCCGTACGCCGTGTGGCCACGCGATAGGTCGCAGTGCAAATGTCCGAACAGTCGGAACATACGCGGATGCATTCGGCCATGGCCATCGCCTCGGCACTGCAGGCATCTGCGCAGCTGTTGCAAATGGCCGCACAATACATGGCATGCTTGACCGCTTCGGCCAGTTCTTCGTTGAAGTTGGCACCGACTTGGGGATGGTCGGCAATCATTTCCTTGATCGACATGGAACTTCCTATTTTTGCTGGGTTTCACCTATCAAGCGAGCCAGCCTTGCGGTTGTTCCACAATAATCGGGAAACCCCTCTTCCCGACCACGCCTGTTCCAGCTATGTTCCATTTATGGATATCATAGCACTTATCGTTGGAATTGTTGCTCTTATCATTGGCGCGGCGGCTGGCTGGCTTGCCGGATCACGGCCTGTGGCGGATTGGAAAACGCGCCATGCGGAACGCGATGCAGAGGCGAAAGACCTGTCTGAAAAACTGTCGCGCATGGCGCCGGAACTGGCGACGATGAGCGACCGCGCAGCCCGCGCAGATGGCCTTGCAGCGCAGCTCGATAGTGCCCGTGCTGATAAGGAAGGCCTTGCAGCCGAACTGGCGACATTGAAGGCCAATGCCGCCAATTTCGAAGAGCAGAAACGTCTGTTGGTCGAAGCCAAGGAAGCCATGCTCAAGGAATTCAAGCTGACTGGGTCCGATGTGCTTGGCCGCGCGCAGGAAGAATTCCTCAAAAATGCCAGCGAACGTTTCGGAAATTCGGAAAAGACTAACAAGGAAGCGGTCGCAGCCTTGCTCGAACCGGTGAACCAGCGCCTCAAATCCTATGAAGACCAGGTCACCAACCTTGAAAAGCAGCGGGTCGAGGCGTTCGGCGGCCTGCGCGACCAGATCGAACAGATGCGTCTGGGGCAGGAAGAAGTCCGGCGCGAGGCGCAGCGGCTTGGCAATTCGCTCACCAATGCACCAAAGGCGCGGGGCCGCTGGGGTGAACGCGCGCTTCAGAACGTGCTGGAGCAATGCGGCCTGTCTCAGCATACCGATTTCAATCTCGAACAGTCAGTCGATACGGCAGATGGCCGCCTGCGCCCCGATGCCATCGTCAATGTGCCGGGCCAGAAGAAACTGGTGATCGATGCCAAGGTTTCGCTCAACGCCTATCAGGAGGCGTTCGAGGCGGACGATGATGATGTGCGCAAGGCAGCATTGGTGGCCCACGCCAAATCCATGCGCAGCCATGTGCAAACGCTCGGTGCCAAAAGCTACCAGAGCCAGTTCGAAGACGCACCCGACTATGTGGTGATGTTCGTGCCGGGCGAACATTTCGTCGCAGCCGCGCTGGAAACAGACCCTGAACTGTGGGACTTTGCCTTCAAGAACGGTGTGTTGCTGGCCACACCGACCAATCTGGTGGCGATTGCCCGCACGGTGGCGCAAGTCTGGCGGCAGGACCAGCTGGCTGATGAAGCCCGCGAAATCGGCCGCATGGGCAGCGAGCTATACGATCGTCTCCGCACAGCCTCGGAACATCTGAAAAGAATGGGGTCCGGGCTTGAAAGCGCCGTCGGCAATTACAACAAGTTTGTCGGCAGCTTTGAACGCAATGTGCTCACCTCGGGCAAGCGCCTGGCGGAAAAAGGTATTGAAATCGGCAAGAAGGAAATCGAGGAAGTGCCGCTGGTCGAAAGCTTACCACGCTACACTTCTGCCGATGTCACGGAACAGGCCGCACTGCCATCTGTTGATGATACGCAAACATAATGGTCGGAGTTGGAAATGCGGTATTCAATCGGTGCAGTCCTCCTGTTGTTGTCCCTTGCTGGCTGCAAACGGGACGAAGCGCCAGCCGACAAGATCAAGGATGCCGCTGAAGAACTGGTCGAAAGCGTCGACGGCAATGGTCCGGCCATGCTGCAGGAAGGGCTTTATGCCCCGCGCGATGAATGCACGTCGATTGCCGGCGCCAGCGCTTTCCGCGAACGGCTGGCAAGCGTAGTCGAAGCGCGCGATATTGATGGCCTCGTCGCCTTGGCGGCAAATGATGTCCAGCTTGATTTTGGCGGCGGGTCAGGCGCGCAGGAATTGCGCAAGCGGCTTGCCGACAAGGACTGGAAGCTGTGGGACGAACTCGACACGCTCCTTACACTGGGCTGTGCTGCCAACGATCAGGGCGGCATTACTCTGCCTTGGTATTTCAACCAGAAGATTGAAAAGATTGATCCGATGATGGGGATGATCGTGATGGGGCAGGATGTGCCTCTACGCGCCGGTCCGGGCGACAAAGACAAGCCCGTGCGGATGCTATCATGGGATGCAGTAGAACTGGCCGCTGGCTTGCAGCCGGACAAGCCCTACCAGAATGTGAAACTGCCCGATGGCACCCTTGGCTTTGTAGAAACCTCGAAATTGCGCAGCCTGATCGCCTATCGGATGATTGCGTCGAGCCGTGATGGCGACTGGCGCTTCACGACGCTGATTGCGGGGGATTGACCTGTTCCAGCACGGCAACATGACCCCTTGATCGCAGGAAAGGACGATTGGATGCGCGTTCGATTGTCGGGGCGGCGGCCAGCAACGCTTCGATAGACTGTTCCTGACTATACACCTGCTGCGGGCAAAAGCTGCGTGAACCTTTCATCGGGCCCGGCAATCAGCCGGTCCTGTTTGATGCGCCATACGCCATCGGTCTGATCGCAGCCGACACCCGCGTTCAGCGTATCATCGTGAAAATGCAGCTTGGCATCTGCTGGTTCAGCAGGTGCCGGATTGTCAATTTCAAGAATGCGCCAATGGCTGCGCCTGCCAACTGGCTTTCGAGCGAGCCATGTGCAGTGCAGGCCGCCAGCAGACAAGCAAGGTTGAGGGGCAGGGTATGCGCATGGCGGGCCATTATGGCCGCCATCCCTGGTTGCCGCTGAATGCAGTTCAGTTTTCGAGGCTGTGCAGCACTTCATAGGCGAGTACGGCACCGGCCACAGCAGCATTAAGGCTGTCTGCACGTCCGCGCATAGGCATCGTCACGCGCAGGTCGCAGGCCGTTTCATAATCTTCCGGCAGGCCGCGGGATTCGTTGCCGACAAGCATGAAGCACGGTGCCGTGTAAGGCGCACCGCGATAATCCTGCGAATCGCGCAAGGAAGCTGCCACCAGCTGCCCTTCGCCTTCGCGCAGCCAACTGATAAAATCATCCCATCCGGCCTGCGCGATCTGCTGTGTGAAGACAGCACCCATGCTGGCCCGCACGGCCTCCACGGAAAACGGATCTGCGCAATCATCCACCAGTATCAGGCCGCCAGCGCCCACTGCATCGCAAGTGCGCAGCATGGTGCCCAGATTACCCGGATCACGCAAAGCCTGAGCCACCATCCAGATCGGTCCGGCGCTCCTGTCGAGCGATTGCAGGGATGTATCGAACTCTGAAAACATCCCGGCAACTGCCTGCGGATTGTCCTTGCCGGTTATCTTGGAAAGAATGTCGGCGCTGGTTTCGATGATTTCGCCGCCCGCCATCATAACAGCGCGTTCCAGATCATCCAGCAAGGGGTGCGGGTCGCGGCCCGTTGCCATCACCAGCATTTCAGGCACTTTGCCGGTTTCTCGCGCATCGGTCAGCAAGCGCAGCCCTTCGACGAGAAATTTGCCTTCCCTGCGGCGGTTCTTCTTGTCGCGGAGGCCCCGCAGATATTTGACGGTCGGATTGGAAAAACCGGTAATCTCGCGGCGCATCAGTCCTCGCCGAACCCGTCGCCGACCAGGGTGCACAATTGTTCCAGCACATGGTCACTGCCATCGCCATTGACGATCAGTTCCACCGTGTCGCCCTTGGCAGCGCCCAGCATCATGAGACCCAGAATGGAGCCGCCGACGGCTTCATTGCCATCCTTGGCAACGCGCACGTCCAGCCCTTCGGGCAACTGGCTTACCAGATTGACGAATTTGGCGCTGGCCCGTGCATGAAGCCCGCGCTGGTTAACGATCATGATCTTGCGTCGATGTTCGCTCATCCTGCATTCTCGCTCTGGCCGAGGAATTCCGATGCCACGGTGATGTAGGTGCGCCCTGCATCCCTTGCCGCGGCAACTGCTTCCTTGATGGGGCAGGTCTTGCGCGTTCCTGAAAGGCGGATGAGCATCGGCAGGTTGATCCCTGCAATGACTTCGACCCGGCCCGCTTCGAGAAGGGAAATCGCGAGGTTGGACGGTGTGCCGCCGAACAGGTCGGTAAGTATCACCACACCCTGGCCCTGATCGACTTTCTCGATCGCCGAGGCGATTTCGAGGCGGCGCTTTTCCATGTCGTCATTGGGGCCGATGCACACGGTCGCCACTGCGTCCTGCTGACCCACGACATGTTCCATCGCATGGACGAATTCTTCCGCCAGCTGGCCATGCGTTACCAGGATCATTCCGATCATGATTGGCAGCTGCAGCTAGGGAAATGGGTGGGGGAAACTATCGAAATTGTCATATTGAGGCCTGGTGCAACCTTATGATGGGGGGCCTTCGATCTGATCGGCGGCACGCGACCCCAAATTGCGGTGCAGAACCGTGGGCGAAAATCCGGCTTCGCGCAAGGCCTGCGCCATAGTCTCTGCCGTAAAGACCGAACGGTGCCGCCCGCCGGTGCAGCCAAAGGCAATGTTTACATAGCTTTTCCCCTGCGCCTGATAGCGAGGCAGCAAGGTCATCAGCAGATCGCGAATCTGTCCGAATGCCTGTTCGAATGCAGGGTCCGTGCGCACGTGTTCGCCAACCGCTTCGTCCAGACCTGTCTGCTCGCGTAATTCAGGCACCCAATGCGGGTTGTCGAGAAAGCGCATATCAAACACCAGATCAGCCAGAGGCGGCGTGCCGCGGGCAAATCCGAAGCTGGATACGATGACCGACATGTCCTGCGGCGCTGTATCGGCAAACCTTTCGCGGATATCCTGCTGCAACTGGTTGGTTGCAAATTCCGTCGTGTCCACCACGGCATCGGCCCAGCTTCGCAGCGGTTCGAGCAATTCGCGTTCTGCCTGAATGCCGACCCGTACCGGACGGCCATGCGCCATAGGGTGGCGGCGCCGCGTTTCATTATAACGCCGTTCCAGCTCGCCGCTGGTGCAATCGAGAAACAGGGTCGTTACCAGCAAGTCATCCCGCTCGCTCAGCTCGCGCACCTGCGCAATGATATCGGGCGGATTGAAGCCACGCGTCCGGGAATCGAAGCCGATCGCCAGCGGATGACCGTGCCCCTTGTTTCCGGCTTTCGGGATAAGCCTGCCCAGCAGCCTGATCGGGAAATTGTCGATCGCCTCCCAGCCAAGGTCTTCCAGCACGCGCAGTGCAGTGGTCTTGCCTGCGCCCGAAAGGCCGGTAACCAGCAGGATGCGCTGGCGCGAATCTTCGACACTGGCGGGGGAATTTTGCGACATGGACCGGTTCTGATCTGAAATTTCGGTCATGGGAAGGGCACACCGTGCATCTGCAAGGCATATTCGGCTCGGATGGCTGCAGCTTCTCCGCGTATATCGAATGCGATGGTGGGAACTGGAATTCCGGAAATATCTGTCTTTCCAACCGCTTCCACAAAGCGCGGCGCATTGTCCTGAGCCTGGATCAGCAGAGCAACGGGTGCCTGTGTTGTGGGCAGGGAAACGAAGCCGATATTGCGAATTTCCATCATACCGGCCGTGTTGGGCGGCGGTGCGGCCCATAATTCGCCGTTGCGGACCGACAGGGTTACGCCATCATCACCGATCAACCGAGCACCGCGGTCTATCAGCATCAACGCAAGGCTGGTTTTGCCGCTGCCAGGCGCACCTTCGATCAGCAATGCGCGCCCGCCAATTTCGACACAGCCTGCCTGCCGGATGTGGGCCTGTTCCACAGTGCCTAGCGCACCAGTTCCGGCAAACGCAGGACAAGACACGCACCAGCGCTGCCATCCTTGCGGCCCTGCGCCACCAGCGTTCCATCATGCGCTTCCGCGATGGATCGGGCGATGGCGAGCCCAAGGCCGCTGTGGTCGCCAAATGCTTCGGCATCGGGGCGCAGCGAATGGAACCGTTCAAAGACCTTTTCCCGCGCATCTTCAGGAATGCCGGGGCCATTGTCGCACACGCTGAGAACGACATTATTGCCCTCGTGGCCAATTGTGACCTCGATTGTTCCGTCAGGCGGTGTGAACGACACGGCATTGTCCAAAAGGTTCTCGATCACCCGTTCCAGCCGTGCTGGAACGCCGCGCACTTTGGCACCGCCAAGCGGTTTTTGCAGGGTGACTTCGCGGCCATCATTCTCGGCCCGGTTTTCTCGCGTGCCGATAATCGCGCGGGTCAGGTGGACCAAGTCCATTTCTTCAAAAATTGCGCGCGACATTTCGGAATCGATCCTGCTGGCATCGGCAATTTCTGTCACCAACCGGTCAATCCGGCGCACATCATGTGAGGCTATCTGGGTCAGCTGCGCCCGCAATTCAGGGTCTTCCACGCGGGTGAGCGATTCAATCGCGCTGCGCAGCGATGCGAGCGGGTTCTTGATTTCGTGGGCTACGTCGGCGGCGAAATGGTCCACCGCGTCAATTCGCTGGCGCAGGGCAGTGGTCATGTCGGAAATGGCACGGGCCAGCTGGCCGATTTCGTCGCGCCGTTCGGGCAGGCGCGGCACTTCCACTTCGCGGTCACGGCCCAACCGGACGCGGGTGGCGGCCTTGGCCAGCAATTGCAGCGGGCGGACAATGGTCCGCGCCATGAACAGCGACAGGGCGATCGACACCAGCAGGGCGAGGAAAACCGCACTGACCAGGGTGGAGCGCGCACTACGCACCGAATCCGTGATATCGACCGCATTGCGGGTGGTGAGCAGGGTCGAGCCCTTAAGCCCGACTGGCGCTGCGGCATTGATCACCGGCGTGCCATCGGGCGCATCGCGCAGCTGGATCTGTGACAGACCTTCTTCGCGTGCACGGGCGAGTTCAGGCCAGGAATTGGCCTTGGCTTCGGCTGGTTCGATATAGTCGGGGATGGGGTCGGCACCGACAATCGTATCAACCGCCCGGTCCAGCATCCGGGCGAAATCTTCGTTCCACGGTTCCTTCACCGGATCATCGAAAGTGAAGGCAGGCGTATCCAGCGCAAAGCTGTCTGCCCAAAGGTTGCCTTCAGCATCGAACATCCTGAGCCGCATCCGCTGTTCCTTGCCGATCTGGATCAGCAAGGCTTCCTGCCGTTCGCGGCTGGCACCGGCCAGTGCCTCTGCGGTGATCTGCGCCTCTATTCGCGCCAGCTTGTACCGCTCGCCGAGCAATTGTTTGCGATAACCATCGAGATAGAAAATGCCGCCGCCCAGCAGTGCCAGCGGCAGGATGTTGACCGCAAGGATGCGCGCCGTCAGCGACATTCCGCGCGACCAGATAAGGCGCGCCGGCCACGCGCCGGTCCGGCCAATCATGTCAGCATTAGCCATCGGTGAAGCTGTAACCTGCCCCATAGAGCGTTTCGATGGCGCCAAAATCCCTGTCTACGGCGCGGAACTTGCGGCGGATACGCTTTATATGGCTGTCTACCGTCCGGTCATCCACGAACATGTCTTCGGTATAGGCCGCGTCCATCAACTGGTTGCGCGACTTGATGACGCCGGGCCGGATCGCCAGCGCTTCAAGGATGAGGAATTCGGTCACTGTCAGCGAAACCGGCTTGCCGTCCCAGCTGACATGGTGCCGTGCCGGGTCCATCAGCAACCGGCCACGCGACAGCGTTTCTACCGCGCCATCCTGCTTGGACGCATTTTCAGGGTCTGCATCGGCTGCAAGGGCCGCACTGCGGCGCAATATCGCGCGGATCCGCGCCAGCAGCAGGCGCAGGCTGAACGGTTTGGCGATGTAATCATCAGCGCCCAGTTCCAGGCCCATTTCCTCGTCCTGCTCGTCATCCTTGCTGGTGAGGAAAATGACCGGCAGGTTCGAATGGCGGCGCAACTGGCGCAGCAGTTCCATGCCGTCCATTCGCGGCATCTTGATATCGAATACCGCAAGATCAGGCGGGTTTTCCAGCAACGCCTTCAACGCTGCCTCGCCATCGGAATAGAGGCGCGTGGCATAACCTTCAGCCTGCAAGGCAATTGAAACGGTGGTCAGGATGTTGCGGTCATCATCGACCAGCGCAATCACCTTCTGACCGGTTTCGCGCAGTGGCGGTTCGGTCATTGTCGCTGTTGTTCCCGTGCCCGCGCCAATGGCGGCAGCAGGAGCCATAACGTCTTTGTCAGGTGCACCGTTGTCCATGACTCGAGAGGGTAAACGTTTCGGCACCGCGAAACAACGAATTGGCGCGCCTGAAGATAAGTTTTCATACTGTTTCGCCGCAGGGTTTGACGCAGCGGCAAGGCGCGATTATGCGCAAGCCCGCCGAACGTGCATTCGTATGCACCCGAATCGGACGCAGCCCCGGCATTATCCACGGGCGCTACTATCCGACCCGATCAGGAGAATTCAGTGACCACCGCGCTTTCAACATCGCTGTCCAGTCAGGGCATTGAAACCAATGCAAAAATCCACCCGAATTACGGGACGGACCAATTGGTGGAACAAGCACTTGCGCGCGGCGAGGGTAAACTTGCCAAGGACGGTCCGCTGGTGGTGGAAACGGGCGCGAAAACGGGCCGATCTGCCAAGGACAAGTTCATCGTTCGCGATGCCACAACCGAAGACACTGTCTCGTGGGGCAAGGTCAATGTTTCGATGACGCCGGAACATTTCGCCAATCTCAAGGCAGATTTCTTCGCTGCTCTGGGCCAGAAGGACGAACTGTTCGTGGCCGACCTGTTTGGCGGATCACAGCCGGAATATCGCGTGAATGTGCGCGTGATCAACGAACTGGCGTGGCACAACCTCTTCATCCGCACTTTGCTGGTGCGGCCAACGGCGGCGGAACTGGAAGGTTTCGTGCCGGAATATACCATCATCGACTTGCCCAGCTTCAAGGCTGATCCGGAGCGCCATGGCTGCCGCTCTGAAACGGTGGTGGCTGTCAATCTGACCGAAAAGCTCATCCTTATCGGTGGCACGAAATATGCCGGCGAAATGAAGAAGAGCGTCTTCGGCATTCTCAACTATCTGCTGCCTGCCAAGGGCGTGATGCCAATGCATTGCTCCGCCAATATTGGTCCGGATGGCAAGACCGCGATTTTCTTCGGCCTTTCCGGCACGGGCAAGACCACGCTTTCCGCTGATGCCAGCCGCACGCTGATTGGCGATGACGAGCATGGCTGGTCCGACACGGCAGTCTTCAACTTCGAAGGCGGCTGCTACGCCAAGATGATCAATCTTTCGGAAGAAGCAGAGCCGGAAATCTACGCTACCACCCGCATGCACGGCACCGTGCTGGAAAATGTGGTGATGGACAAAGACGGCGTGCTGGACCTTGATGACAACACGTTGGCTGAAAACACCCGTGCTGCCTATCCGCTGAGCGCGATCCCCAACACTTCGGCTGAAAATCTCGGCCCAGTGCCATCCAATGTCATCATGCTGACTGCCGATGCTTTTGGCGTTCTGCCTCCGATTGCCCGCCTCACGCCCGATCAGGCGATGTATCATTTCCTGTCGGGTTATACCGCCAAGGTCGCTGGCACCGAAATTGGCGTGACGGAGCCTGAAGCGACGTTTTCCACCTGCTTTGGTGCGCCGTTCATGCCGCGTCACCCCAGCGTTTACGGCAATTTGCTGAAAGACCGCATCGCCAGGGGCGGCGCGCAGTGCTGGCTGGTCAACACCGGCTGGACGGGCGGCAAATATGGCGTCGGCAAGCGTATGCCGATCAAGGCAACGCGCGCCCTGCTGAATGCAGCACTCGACGGTTCGTTGAATGATGCGACATTCCGCAAGGACCCGAATTTCGGCTTTGATGTGCCTGTGGCTGTAGAGGGCGTCGACAGCGCCATTCTCGATCCGCGCACGACATGGTCGGACAAGGAAGAATATGATCGTACCGCCGAGAAGCTGGTGCAATTGTTCGTCGACAATTTCGCGCAGTTCGAGGCTTACGTGGATGAAGGCGTGCGCCAGTCCGCACCCGGGGTCCAGACACAAGCTGCCTGAATGATGCCGGCTTGACCGGCATCTGACAGGTTGGAGAGGAGGCCCTCTTCCCCCCTAATCATCGGTGGGAAGAGGGCTTTTTCTTGTGCTGCTGCCGCGATCAGGCGGTTGCAATGTACCGGGCGACATTTTTCGCCAGCACGTCGAGCGGCGCATTACCGCCCAGCACGACCGCATCGTTGAATGCCTTGAAGTCATAGGCGCTGCCCATTGCGCTTTGCGCCAATGCGCGCTGTCGGATGATTTCGCTATGGCCGACCTTGTAACCGCACGCCTGGCCCGGCCAACTGCAATAACGGTCCACTTCGCTGGCGACTTCTTCCACCTTGCTGCCGTTGCGCTGGACAAAGAAGTCCACTGCCTGCTGGCGGCTCCACCGCCTGGAATGGAGGCCCGTGTCCACCACCATGCGGCAGGCACGGAATGCCAGCGACTGGAGATATCCCAGCTTGCCGACGGCAAAATCGTCATAGGCACCAAGTTCGTCGGCCAGCTGTTCACCATAGAGCGCCCAGCCTTCGGAGAATGCGTTGAATTTAAGCATCGAGCGGATCAGCGGCAGGCTGTTGGAAAATTCGCCCTCCCAGACGTGGCCGGGAATGGATTCGTGGAAGGTCAGGTCTGCCAGATCATATTTGCGGTGAAGATCGGTGGTCCGCAGGTTGATCCACATCCGGCCGGGTATGGAGCCATCCTTCGACCCCGCACCGCCATAGGCACCCGGCGCGCCGATTTCTTCAGCAAGCGGGATGCGTTTCACTTCCAGATTGGGGTCGACCAGCGTGTTGAAGGCACGCGGCATCTGCGCCTTGATCCAACTTATCCGGTCATTGATGAATGCGGTAATTTCCGCACGGCCTGCATCGCCTTCTGCAAATTTGAAGCGCGGATCGCTGCCCAGCGCGGTCATCCGGCTGCCGACAGAGCCGGAAGTATAGCCAAGATCGCGCAGAATAGGGTCCATTCTGGCATGGAGTGTTTCAAGTTCTTCCAGCCCGCGTTCATGCACTTCGTCAGGGGTCATGCGCGTGGTGGTGCTAGCCCGTAGCGCCCATGCATAGAATTCGTCCCCACCGGGCCGCGCCCACATGCCGGGATCGCCCGTGGCGGCTTTCTGCTGGCGGTACAGTTCAGCCAGCTGCGCTTCGAATGCAGGGGCAATATCCCGCGTGACGATATCGTGCGCCGCTTGCTGCCACTTCGCGCCGCCGGGAAGCTCTCCTGCCTTCTTGGCAAGAGGCTTTACCAGTTCGCCGCCTTTCATTGCATCTTCCAGTGTGCTGCGCATCTGGCGCACGGCCTTCGCCAGCAGGAAGTCAGGCGGGACAACGCCCATGTCGGTTGCGCTGCGCATCCGGTCCAGCTCCCCCGCCAGCACGGAAGGCACCGCGGCCAGCCGGTCGATATAGGCTTGAGCATCATCGTCATTGCGCAGCGGATGGGTGGAACCCATGAAGCGCGGCAAATCGATGTATGCACCTACGTTCTGGATCACCACATAGGGCGCATTGCGCCATCCGCCCACCGCGACATCGCCATAGGGCAGGGCAAATCCATCAAGCGCGGTGGAATAAGCGCTTTCGACCACTTCGAAACTGGTCCGCGTGGCGGCATCCAGCCCCCCGATGTCTGCCGCGCGCACCCGCTCCAGATTTGACCGCAAAGTTTCCGCAAGTGCCTGCCGACCAGCCTGTGTCTTATCGCCAAGACGGGACCGAAGGCCGGCATATTTCCCGGTGTCGACACCAAGACTGGTGGCACCCTGCGGCTGGTGGTTCAGCAGGTTATAGGCAATGTCATCCAGCAGGCCAGCGGCGGCAGATTGGCCGATAGCGCCGGGCTGTGAAAGGCTGCGAGCACAGCCCGGCAATGCCAGAACGGAAACACCCGCCCCCAGTCCTGCAAGGGTCTGGCGGCGGGTGAGATTTTGCGTTTTCAGGAATGTCATGCAGCGGCGTTTGGCGGGGCCAGCGGCTGCTGTCAAACCTCATTAGCGGTGGGTACTTAGTCGATAAATTCAGCAGGCACCTTGCCGCCATTGCGGGCCAGTTCCTGCATCGTCTTGCGGTGCAGCCAGATGTTCATTTCGGCCGAACCATCGAGCTCACCGGTATAGCCGAGTTCCTGCGCCAGCGCCTTGCGTGCAGTCAGGCTGGAATCGACACCGATGAGCTTCATCAGGTCGACAATGGATGTCCGCCAGTTGAGCCGGTCTGCGCCCGCCATGGAATCGAGGCGGCTTTCCACATCCACTTCGCTGATGGCAGCGCTGGTGTTTGGTGTGCCGACTGGTGTGGGCGTGACGATAGGGCCGTTGCTGGATGGGGCGGCGTTGGGCGCAGGATCGGCCTTTTTCTTGCCGAAAATCGCGTCCTTTATGCTGCTGAAAATACCCATGATAAAACTCCCGTTCGCTGGCACCGAAATGATGCTGTATGATGGTCTAACGGTTCTATCGGGCCGGAGGTTCCTGCCGATGCGGGTTCACCTTTGTCACACAGCACGCTAGCAGGGTCTTCATGGCTACAAGCACGGTTCTATCGATACTCGTCCTGGCTGCGATTGCGCTGCTGGTCGGGGCGTTTGTTCTCTGGCGTAAAGGCGGCGCCAGTCGCCAGGCCACGCTGATGGTGATCCTGGCGCTGGTTGCCATTGCGAATGTGGCAATCTGGACCGTGCCCGATGCTGACGGCAATGCGCCGATTGGGCAGATAGGCACGGATTAGGCCCGTCAGGGCAGCTGCCACCTCACTGAATTGGTGAATGTGCCAGCAGTCTTTTCGCCTGCCCTGTCACGCGCAGGGTCGAACCGGGCGCGGCGGGTCACAAGGTCGCAGGTTGCCTTATCCAGCACATCATGGCCGCTTGAACGCGTGATTAGGCAGGATTCCACCCTTCCATTGGCGCCGACCTGAAGCTTGAAGCCTGCGGTTCCGGTCAATTCACGGTTTATCCAGCTGGTCCGGTAATCCTGCGTGGTTACCCAGCTTGCCGGATCGTTCCGGGGCGATACCGCCACAGGCTCAAAGGCCGGTTTCATCTTGCCAGTGCCGCCCGGCACAGGGGTGATGTTGGGCGTGGCCTTGGGGATGATGTCAGGCAAGGGCGGAAGTAGCAAGTCAGTGGTATCGACCAGCGGCGGCTGCGGCTGCAGGGTGATGGGCGGCTGCGGCGTGAAGATGGGCGGGGCGGCCGAGTCTGCACGCGGCGTGTCCACTTCCGGCACTGGCGGCGGTTCGGGCGGCTTGGGTGTAATAATGGTCGCTTCGGGGTTTTTCTGGATGATGGTTTCCACAAAATCCACGGCCATCCCGCTCACCAGCAAATAGCCGATGGCAGCATGGATGGCGATTACGCCAACGACAGCCTTGCTGCGACCTTCCGTAAGCCTCTGGTCAACATATGCCATGTCTCTCTCCTTTCATGTCATGTCCGCCTTGCCGTTTTCGGAATCGCGGATTGCTATGTTACAACATAACATGACACTGGAGATTGAGACGGACAAGAAAAATCGCGTGGCAAACTGCCACTTAAACCGGTCAAAACATTGGGAAAGCTGCCGGTAGCGAGGGCAGGCCCCCGCTACCGGAAGATTGATCTACTTGATCGGGCAGTCCGGAGACAGGCGGAAATCGAGGTAATTGTCAACCGATCCCATCAGGTCTTCGATTTCGTTTTCGAAGAAATGGTTGGCCCGCGGGATCTCTTCGTGATGGATGGTGATGTGCTTCTGCGTGCGCAGCTTGTCGACCAGTTTCTGCACTGCGCTTGGCTGCACAACCGTGTCGGCAACGCCCTGGATGAAGATGCCTGATGCAGGGCAAGGGGCGAGGAACGAGAAGTCATACATGTTGGCTGGCGGGGCAATGGAGATGAAGCCGCGCACTTCCGGGCGGCGCATAAGCAATTGCATGCCAATCAGCGCGCCGAAGCTGACGCCGGCAACCCAGGTCGTCTGCGCTTCCGGGTGGATCGATTGCACCCAGTCAAGCGCCGCTGCAGCATCGGACAATTCGCCAATGCCATTGTCGAAGCTGCCCTGGCTGCGGCCTACGCCGCGAAAGTTGAAGCGCAATGTGGCAAAGCCGCGATCGGTAAAGGTCTTGAACAGGCGCTGGGTAATACGCTCGTTCATCGTGCCGCCGCCCTGTGGGTGCGGGTGCAGGATCATGGCAACCGGTGCGCGCGGGCGGGGTGCAGGAGTGTAACGGCCTTCAAGACGGCCCTCAGGGCCGGGAAAAATCACAGATGGCATAATTGACCTGTCAGAAGAGTGCGGGTGCGCGGGTAGCGCGGACCATATGCTAAGCTATATAGTGATAAACCCGCTTTTCGCAATTCCCGCGATCATGCCGCCCCATTAGTAGACGAGTTAGCCAATCTTGCGCACATATCTTGACCATGCAGCCACTTCGCCGCTTCGTCCGCAAGCGGCAGAAGCATTGCGCGATGGCTTTGAAATATGGGCAAATCCGTCCAGCCCGCACGCCGAAGGGCGAAAGGCGCGGGCTGCGCTGGAAGATGCGCGGGCGCGGATAAAATCAGCCCTTGGCTGGACGGGCGAGATCATCCTCACCAGCGGCGCGAGCGAGGCGGCGGAACTGGCCATGAGCCGTGCAAACGGCGGTGCCCGTCTGGTGAGTGCGGTCGAACATGATGCCGTGCTCAAGGCAGCGCCGACAGCAGAGCGGCTGCCGGTATTGCCCGATGGCATGGTGGATGCGGAAATCCTGCGTGAAGCTGTCGATGGGCGGGGCGCACCTGTCGTTGCCATCCAGCAGGTAAATTCCGAGACAGGTTGCCAGCAGGACATCGGCGCATTGTCGCAAGTGGTGCATGATGCAGGCGGGCTGATGGTGGTGGACTGCGCGCAGAGTGCTGGCAAAATAGCACTAGATGGCGGAACGGACATGGCCATCGTGTCAGCCCATAAATTTGGCGGGCCAATCGGCATCGGCGCACTGCTGGTGCGCGATTTTGCCATGCTGGAACCTGTTGGCGGGCAGGAGCGCGGATATCGCCGCGGCACGGAAAACTTGCCTGGCGCAATGGCCATGGCGGCCGCGTTGGAAGCCTGCGATATACCCTATGTTGGCGAAGATGTGCTTGAACCGCTGGAACTGTTCCGGGACGAAGTCATTGCGCTGGGCGGTGTGTGGCTTTCAGACCGGCTTGGCGCGTCCACGCCCTATATCCGCGCGGTTGCGATGCCGGGCATGTCGGGCAGCGCCCAGCTGATGCGGTTCGACATGGCGGGCATCGCCGTTAGCCAGGGGTCTGCCTGTTCGTCGGGCAGCCTGCGGCAAAGCCATGTGCTGGAGGCAATGTCACTGGAAGATGATTTGATAGCGCGCACCATCCGTGTCAGCTTCGGGTGGAATACCGCACGCGCCGATGTCGAGCGGTTTTGCGAGGTTTGGCTGGAAATGGCGCGGCAAGGGAAAACCACCTGAGCATGATCTATCTCGACTATCAGGCAACCACGCCCCTTGCGCCCGAAGCGCGCGAGGCGATGCTTCGCTGGCTGGACGGGCCGGACGGCACAGGATTTGCCAATCCGCATAGCCCGCATGCGCTTGGGCGGCAGGCCCATGCGGCGATTGAACTGGCGAGGGAACGGGTCGCCGGCCTCTTTCCAGCAGGCGGCAGGGTAATCTTCACAGGATCTGCAACAGAGGCGATCAACCTTGCCATCCGTGGCAGCGCAGCAGGCCCGTCTGCAATTTCCGCCATCGAACATGCCGCCGTGCGCGACACCGCAATGTCTATGGGCGACTGCCGGAATTTGCCCGTCAATTCTGCCGGGATTGTCGATGCGGAAGTGCCGATTGCCGAAGGCACAAAGCTGGTCGCGGTGATGCAGGTCAATAATGAGATCGGCACGATCCAGCCGGTGGAACGGCTTGCGCAACGTGCCACTGCCATGGGCGCGCTATTCCTGTGCGATGCGGTGCAGGGCGCAGGAAAACTGGATGCGCCGCGCGGGGCAGACATGATCGCCATCAGCGCACATAAATTTCATGGCCCCAAGGGTGTTGGTGCCTTGTGGCTGCGCGACGGGCTGGAAATATCGTCGATGATCACTGGCGGTGGGCAGGAACAGGGGCTTCGTTCAGGCACATTAAGCCCTGCGCTGATTGCAGGAATGGGCGTGGCAGCCCAGCTTGCGGTAGAGCGCAAGAACGAAGACGCGGCCCATGTCGAGCAGCTGTGGCAACGCGCGCGCGAATGTTTTTCCGGCTGGACCCTGAATGGCAGCGAGGAACAGCGCTGGCATGGCAATCTCAACCTGCGGCGTGAAGGCGTGGATGTGTCCCGCCTGATGAGCGATTGCAGGGACATCATGTTCAGCGCCGGTTCTGCCTGCGCCAGCGGCTCTGGCAGGCCTAGCCATGTGCTGAAAGCAATTGGGCTTGACGATCGGGCGGCGAAAGGCTCGATAAGACTTGGATTCGGGCGCTACACGACGCTTGACCAGATCGAGGATGCCGCAAACAGGATCAATGCCGCAGCAGCGGCACAGGAGGTCTGATGGTTCGCGTGCGCTTCATTACCGCCCGGGGTGAAACAGTCGATACCGAAGGGGCAGAAGGCTCGTCATTGCTCGAAGCCGGGCAGGCCGCCGGTATGCCGCTGGAAGGCACCTGCGAAGGCCAGATGGCCTGTTCCACCTGCCATGTCATCATAGCTCCGGATTGGTTCGGCAAACTGGATGAAGCGTGTGAGGAAGAAGAAGACATGCTCGACCTTGCAGCAGGAATAACCCGCACAAGCCGCCTGTCATGCCAGATAACCCTGACTTCCGACCTCGACGGTATAGAAGTGAACATCCCGCCTGAAAGCAGGGATATGCAGGGCCGCTGAAGACGTGGGGGCGGGGCCAGTGATTATGGCCGTAACCCCCACATCATCGTCGGCAAATTCAGGTTGAGGGTGCCTGTGATTTGCCTGCGGCCAAGCGGCGCTGAAGCCGCAATCCGCCAAGCCCGATCGCGCCAACCGGCACGGCGACCGCCAGCATTACGATAAGCGCCGCAATCATCATTCCAAGGATGGAACCAAGCGACCCCAGCGCGCTGCGGATCGGGTCGATGAACCCGCCCGAAGCGGGGCTGGGGGATTCGTATGAAATACTGATCCGGCTGTAGGCGACACGTCCGCGCATTTCCTCCAGCCAGCTTCGCGCCTGATCGATTTCCTCGTTTACGCGGGCAACACCGCGTTCGGCTTCCACCAGTTCGGAAACCTTACCCTGCCGTGTTTCCAGCACGTTGAGCAGCCGGTCACGCAGCACCGTGCGGGCGCGCAGGCGGGCTTCGGTGTCGATAATCTGCTTTGACAATTCCTCGCCCTGCATGGTGGCCGAAACCTGGTCACCGCCAGCGCGTGATGCAGCAGCTGCCAGTTTCTTGCCAAAATCGCGGGCCTTGGGCGCGGCCACCGCCAATTGCAGCTGGCCCGAGGCATATTCCCCTTCCTGGCCGGAATGGGTCATCGACAGGATCTGGCAGGTGTAGGGGCCCTGCGCTTCGCAGAGATCGGCATGGTCCTGCTGAAGGCTGGCAATGTCATCGCCCGGCAGCCTGTATCCATAATCATAGACATAGGCGACCTTGGGCATAGTGACGGGGATATCGGCGCGGCTGTCGATGCCGGACAAAGCGCCTGCCTGAGGGCTTTCGGCCTGCTCCGGCTCATCCACGGCCATTCCTGCGTCTGCTGCGGCTTCCGCCATATCCGTCGTTGCATTGCCCACAGGTGCCTCTTCACATGCAGCTAGCATTAAAAGTGGGGCGCACCCCATGATCAAACCGCGATTAAAAGCCTGCCTCATTTCAGCCTCCTTTATGCCACAATTTCGCCATAATTGAGCCTGGATTTCAGTTTTGGCAAGCGCAAAATGCGAAATGGCCCTGCTGCACGGTTGCAGCAGGGCCATTTTTACAGTTTAAGTTGAGTTGTTTAGGCCGGTTCTTTGGCCATTTCGTTCATGCTGTCGATCAGCGCTTGCGAAAAGGCCGGAATATCGTCCGGGCAGCGGCTGGTGATGAGATTGCCATCTTTGGCCACTTGCTGATCGACCACATTCGCGCCTGCATTGCGAAGATCCGTGCGGATGGATTTCCAGCCCGTCACCGTCCGTCCGCTGACGATATCTGCTTCAATAAGCAGCCATGGCGCGTGGCAGATTGCGGCAATCGGTTTTCCCGCACGATCAAATTCGCGGACAATGCCGACAGCCTTTTCGTTGGTCCGCAAAATGTCGGGGTTGATTTGTCCACCGGGCAGCAACAGCGCATCGAACTCTGCGACATTCACATCGTCCAAAGTAGCATCGACATCGACAGAATCGCCCCAGTCATCATCATCCCATCCCTGGATCTCGCCCGGTTCGATGCTGACAACAGTGGTTTGGATGCCAGCCTTTTCCAGTTTGGCCTTCGGCCCTGTCAGTTCCGATTGTTCATAGCCATCGGTCGCGAGGATCATTACCCGCTGAGTCATATTTAGCTCCTTGAATTGGTGTCGTTTGTTCAACGGGCGGGGAAAGCGAGTGGTTCCCTTATTGTTAGGCGAGCCGTGGCGGTGATAGGGCAAGCCGCATGGCCACTACCGACATTGAAAAATCCGATTCCGACCCTGCCGATTCCATCGTCAATGAATCCTTCGATTCCGCCTTGTCGGAACGGTATCTTGTCTATGCGATGTCCACGATCACGGCGCGTTCGCTGCCTGATCTGCGCGATGGGCTGAAGCCGGTTCACCGCCGCCTGTTGTGGGCGATGCGGCAATTGAAGCTGGCGCCGACCGATGCATTCAAGAAATCGGCGCGCGTGGTGGGCGATGTCATCGGCAAATATCACCCGCATGGCGATGCCTCTGTCTATGATGCGATGGTCCGCCTGGCGCAGAGTTTTGCGCTGCGTTATCCGCTGGTCGAAGGGCAGGGCAATTTCGGCAATATCGACGGCGATAATGCCGCTGCCTATCGCTACACCGAAGCACGCCTGACCAAGACGGCCATCACCCTGATGCAGGGCCTGGATGAAGGTACGGTCGACTTCATTCCTACCTATAATGGCGAGGAAGAAGAGCCGGAGATTTTCCCCGGCATCTTTCCCAATCTGCTGGCCAATGGCGCCAGCGGTATCGCCGTGGGCATGGCGACATCGATACCGAGCCACAATGTCGCCGAAGTCATCGATGCGACGCTGGAACTGATCGATAACCCCCATGTCGAACATGCCCGGTTGATGGAACTGTTCCACGGGCCCGACTTTGCCACCGGCGGGCTGGTGGTGGACAGCGCAGACGCCATTTCCCACGCCTATGAAACGGGGCGCGGGTCGTTCCGTGTCAGGGGCAGGTTCCATGCTGCAGAAGCGGAAAACGAAGCAGACCGTGATGCGGGTATCGAACGCCTTGGTGGCGGACAGTGGCAGCTGGTCATCAGCGAAATCCCCTACATGGTCCAGAAGGGCAAGTTGATTGAACAGATCGCCCAGGCAATTGCGGACAAGAAGCTGCCCATCCTCGAAGACGTGCGCGACGAAAGTGACGAAGCAATTCGCATCGTGCTGGTGCCGCGCAGCCGCAATGTCGATCCTGAACTGCTGAAGGAATCGATTTACAAGCTGACCGACCTGGAAAACCGTTTCGGCCTCAATTTGAACGTGCTGGATGCGACCCGCACTCCGATGGTGATGGGGCTGAAGGAATTGCTGGGCAACTGGCTCACCAGCCAGATCGACATTCTTCAGCGGCGCACGCAGCACCGGTTGGAAAAGATTGCCGCACGTCTCGAACTGCTCGAAGGCTATATCATCGCCTTCCTCAATCTTGACCGCGTTATCGAGATTATCCGGACAGAAGACGAGCCCAAGCCCGTGATGATGGCCGAATTCAGCCTGACTGACCGTCAGACCGAAGCCATCCTGAACATGCGCCTGCGGTCTTTGCGCAAGCTGGAAGAAATGCAGCTGCGCAATGAACACGACGAGTTGATCAAGGAGCAGGGCGAGCTTGAGACGCTGCTGGCTTCGCCTGCCCGCCAGCGCACACGGATCAAGCGTGATCTGACGGCCTTGCGCAAGGAATATAGCGAGGAAACCGCGATCGGTGCGCGGCGCACGACCATTGCAGAAGCGTCCCCTACGGTCGAATTTTCGATGGATGCGATGATCGAGAAGGAACCGGTGACCGTAATCCTGTCAGCCAAGGGCTGGATCAGGGCAGCGCGCGGCCATGTTGACCTCGGGCCAGATGGCAAGGGCGCTGACTTCAAGTTCAAGGAAGGCGATGGCCCGGCGTTCGCTCTTCATGCGCAGACGACTGACAAGCTGCTGATTGCGGTGGATACGGGCCGCTTCTACACCATCGGCTGTGACAAGCTGCCGGGTGCACGCGGCTTTGGTGAACCGATCCGCAACATGCTGGATATAGAGGCGGAGGCCAATATTGCCGGGCTGGTGTTGCACCGGCCCAAGGGCCAGTTGCTGCTTGCCGCGACGACCGGAAAGGGCTTTGCTGCCGAAACTGACGAGATTTTGGCAGAAACCCGAAAGGGGCGGCAGGTCGTCAACCTCAAGGGCGACAACAAGCTGGTCGTGGTCCGCGAAATTTCTGCTGAACATGACCACGTGGCCGTGGTGGGTGACAACCGCAAACTGGTTATCTTCAGCCTTGAAGAATTGCCGATACTGGGCCGCGGGCAGGGCGTAACCTTGCAGCGTTACCGCGATGGCGGCCTGTCTGATGCGACCACCTTCACGCTTGAAGATGGCCTAAGCTGGGCAATGGGCGGCGACAGCGGTCGCACGCGCACGGAAAAGGACGTGTGGCAGTGGAAAGTGGCGCGCGGCGCAGCGGGCCGCTTGCCGCCGCAAGGCTTCCCGCGCGACAACAGGTTCTAGGCTGGTTCCGGAAACGAAAAGGGCCAGGCACGATCATCATCGTGCCTGGCCCAATCCTGCTTTCAGCCTATGCGGGCTGGGAAAAACTTAACCTTCGGCCTTGGCAGCAGCAGCGGCTTCTGCAGCAGCTTCGATCTGCGCCATGGTGAACAGGGCGATCAGCGTGCCATTGGCATCAACCGCGAAATGTTCGCGCTGAAGGGCAACCGGACCCGTTTCGATTTCAACCACGACATTGTCGCCATCAACTGATTTTACAGTGCCGAGCATGGCATTCTTGGCCGTGTGGACCATTGCGCCAGGGATAAGTGCAGCATCGCGCTGCGCCGCAGCTGCGGCCAGCTGTTCGTCCAGCATGGCGTTGATCTGCGCCTGCGTCACGGTGATGGTCGGGCCATTTTCACCGGCGCCAAATGCGTTGGCAGGCAGCGGTGCCTTGTGCTTGCCAGTGTCCACGGTGACAACACCGTCAGCCACTGATTCGACAGTGCCCACTACGTTGCCCTGCGGGCCATAAACGGTTGCGCCAGCGACGATTTTGCCATCGGCAGCAAGCGCAGCAACGCTGGAAAGGGCAAGGGCCGTTGCAGCAGCCATTTTGAGAAATTTCATGAATTAACTCCAGTCAGAATTCGTCATGCGGCGCGACCACGCTGCCACCGGAAGTGCGGTGCGGCGATCGGCCAGGGATGGGTGCGCATATCGGTGCAGGTCGCCCCGCAGAAAAATCAGCCCCGGGGATAAGACCATCGGGACCAGTCAAATGCGCTGTCTCGCTGTAAGCAAGGGGCCAAGCCTTAGCCATGATAGCCAAGGCTTGGCAACCGTCATCCTTTTATCGCGCCGAACATGAAGCAGGACTGAAGCAATTGCTGGGCCGGAATTCATCCGGCCCGCAATCAATAGGAAGGGCGACCGCGCGAACGACGGTCACCGCCGCCGCGTTCGTCGCGCGGCTTGGCTGAAGTCACCGGGTTGGTCACCGGACCACGCCCACCATCGCTGCGCCCGCCGCTGCGTGCACCGCCATTGGCGCCGCCACGTTTGCCGCCGCCACCGGGGGTGCCACGGCTTGCGCCATCACGGCCGCGGCCACCGTTGTTGCTGCGGCCATTGCCGCCCGGGCCACGCCCGCGATTGTGCTGGCCGCCGCCTGGCGCACGTTCCGCGCCGGAACGCTTTGGTGCAGGTGCGGGCAGGGTGCGTGCCTGCAACTGGAAATCGGATGGAAGCGGCATCGGGGTCAGCTTCACGCCGGTCAGGCGCTCGATACCCTTGATATACGGCTTTTCGTCAGCCGCGATGTAGGAAATGGCAATGCCGTCTGCGCCGGCACGGGCCGTGCGGCCGATGCGGTGGACATATTGTTCCGACACGTTGGGGATTTCAAAGTTGAACACATGGCTCACGCCTGAAACATCGATACCGCGTGCAGCAATATCGGTGGCGACCAGAACCGGCACAGTGCCGTTGCGGAAGCCGTCCAATGCGCGGGTGCGCTGGGCCTGTGTCTTGTTGCCGTGGATCGCAGCGGCATTGATACCGGCTGCAACCAGGTGGCGAACAACCTTGTCTGCACCATGCTTGGTGCGGGTAAAGACCAGGCTGCGGTCAATGCTCTTGTCATCAAGGCCGGCGCGCAGGGTCAGCGTCAGCAGTGCCTGCTTTTCAGCCTGGTTGATGAAAGTGCCATATTGTTCAACCCGTTCAGCCGTGGTCGACTGCGGGGCAACTTCAACCCGAACGGGGTTCTTGATGAAGCGCTTGCCAAGGTCGGCAATCGCCTTGGGCATGGTGGCAGAGAAGAACAGGCTCTGGCGGTCTTCAGGCAGCATCGCCGCAATGCGGGTCAGCGGCTTGATAAAACCGAGGTCCATCATCTGGTCAGCTTCGTCGAGAACGAAGATTTCGACGTGACGCAAGGTGAGGGCGCGCTGTTCGATAAGGTCAAGCAGGCGGCCAGGCGTTGCCACCAGCACATCGCAGCCAGGCACGAGCTTGCGGGCCTGCTTGCTGGCGGGAAGACCGCCGAAAATGCACTGGACCGACAGGTCGAGGAACTTGGCATAACCGCGCATATTGTCGGCAATCTGCGCTGCCAGTTCGCGCGTGGGAGACAGCACCAGCATCCGGCAACCGGACGGGTAACGGCCCGTCGGGTTCTTCGCCAGATGGTGCAGGGATGGCAGGGAGAAAGCAGCGGTCTTGCCGGTGCCGGTCTGTGCGATCCCCAACAGGTCGCGGCCTTCCATCAGCGCAGGAATAGCCTGCTTCTGAATCGGCGTAGGGTCTGCATAGCCCTTGTCATTGAGGGCGCGGAGAATAGGTTCGGCAAGGCCGAGTTGTTCAAAATAGGACATAAATTACTTTCAGCATGCGCCATGCGGACTCCGGAAAAACCGGGAGTCCGGGCGCAGAATTTGGGTCTGCGACCCAAGCGTGAAAAGGGAAGCTTAGCGAATAACGCTTGCCGTAGGTCGGGTGCCGGACTTCTGCCTTTTTGTGTGGCGAAGTTCACGCTCGCAGCCGATTGCGCATAGTCGTTATGCGCCGGACGTTGCGGGCCATGTAGTGCGACTTGTGTGAATAAGCAATGAAATTACGCTGGCCTTGGTTATTCTTGTGCCAGCTCTTCATCAAGAATGGCGGAAACGCGTGCTTTGTCGGGGAAACCTTCGTCCAGCCAGCGTGTCTCCACAGCGTGTAGGATGCGGGCAACTGCAGGCCCGGCCTTGATGCCGCGGCGGACAATTTCGCCTCCCTTAAGTGGCAATTCGGGTGCATCCCATCCGATGATGGTGGCAGGGTCAGCGCCGGTCAGCAGCAAGCGGTCCACCGCGCAATCCATACCTTCGCGATAAGCAAGTGCACGGGGGTTTTCGCCATCACGCATGTCGCGCGCTGCCACGCAGGCAAGGCGCGACCGCTGGCTGCGCGATAGGCGCAGCCGCGTGGTGACTGCTGATGCGATGGCGGGCAGGGCTGGCAACAGGGCGGCCATGCGCCGCATTGCATCGGGTTTTATCCCTGCTGCCTTTTCTGCCGCTACCAGCTTGGCCAATTGGGCAATTTCATGCTTGCCGGTTTCCGGCAGGACAACCTGCAACACGTGCAATTTATGCATCCGCGCCACGGTTTCGGACGGGTCGGGCAGGGCCAGCAGGTTCTGCAATTCCCAGCCCACCCGTTCGCGCGAAAGACCTTTCAGCGTTTCGGCCAGATCGGCGCAGGCACTTTCTGCCTCTTCATCCAGGCTTGACCCGAAGCGCGTCTGGAACCGGAAATAGCGCAAGATACGCAAGTGATCTTCGCGGATACGTTGCCGTGCATCACCGATGAAGCGCACGCGGCGCTGTGCGAGGTCTTCCAACCCGCCGAAATAATCGCTGATGTCCAGCGTTTGCGGATGGGCATAGAGCGCATTGATGGTGAAATCGCGCCGCGATGCATCATCGCGCCAGTCGCTGGCATATTTGACGGTTGCCCGCCTGCCATCGGTGGTGACATCGTGGCGCAAGGTTGTGATCTCGACATTGCTGCCGCTGACAATGGCCGTGATGGTCCCATGGTCGATGCCGGTAGGTATGGTCCGCACGCCTATCGCATCAAGGCGGTTGATGACATCCTGCGGTTCCAGCGGAGTGGCGGCATCAATATCATGCACATCCACGCCCAGAATGGTGTCGCGCACGGCGCCGCCCACCCAGCGCACATTGTCTGCGCCAAGGGCTGCCACCAGTTCCGCAAGATCAGCGCGGCTGGTCCATTTGGCAGCAGGTAAACGGTCAGCCATGGTCGAGCGCCCTATGTGAAATACGCCGGGATAGGTTGGCTATTATAGCGGCAGTTACGCCCCAGATGCGATTTCCCTGCCACGCAATTTCTAGATATTCACGCGTCTCGCCTTGCCAGAAGGCGCTTTGCGGAACGTGATTGGCAGGGTCCAGCACGAACCTCAGCGGGGCTTCGAACCAGTCTGCGACTTCTGCCGGATTGGGGATCAGCGGCAAATCGGGCGGCACAGTGGCCAACACTGGTGTCACATCAAACCCGCTGCCTGTGCCGAACCGGTCGGTTGCGCCGATGATCTTCACATCGGCAGACAGGATGCCCAGTTCCTCGTTCGCTTCGCGCAGGGCAGCTTCCACGGCATTCTCGCCCGGGTCGATCTTGCCGCCAGGAAACGCAACCTGGCCGGGGTGCGAACGCATATCGTGTGGCCGGTGGATCAACAGGACACCCGGATCAGCCCGTTCGGTAACTGCAATCAGCACCGCGGCAGGGCGCGGCGTGACCTTGGGGCCAAGATGGCTGTCATCGTGCAAGTCGGGCAGGTCCAGACCGTGGCCTTCGTCAAACAGGGCAGAAAGATGGTCGAACAATGCGCTCATGCGGGAGGCATCAGCGAAAAAATCGCGCCCTGGGTGCTGACCGTCCAGTCGTCTCCCTCAGCCAGCGCAATATCGGCCAGTTGCTGATACGTGCTGCGGTTAAGCCGCGCTTCCAGCCCGCGGCGGACCAGAAGGTAAAGCGCAGGCGTTTCGCTGCTGCCTCTGGCCAGCAGAGGATTTTCCGGCCCGGCGGCCACCAGTTCATCGGTGTTCAGCCGGAAACCTATTGCCTTGCCGCCATCAGCAGCTTCTTTCAGCGACACGTCGGTGGCGATAAAGGCTGCGTCTTCGACTTCGATAGAAAGTTTCTCGAACGGCGTGACCAGCCAGTGCTGGCCATCATCATCGCGCGTTAACAAGCCGGAAAAGGCGCGCACCATCGCCTGCCGCTTTATCGGGCCGCCATCGTGGTACCACGTGCCGTCAGCGGCAATCCGCATCAGGCTGTCGCCCATGTTCTGCGGCGCCCAGCCTTCGACCGGAGGCAGCTTGCGCTGCGCCACCTGTTCGGCAATCTGGGCAAGGGTGAGGCCGGCAAGTTCTGGCGGTGGTTCATATGGCATCAGCGTTCAGATGCCAGATGCGCGGGCAGCAAACAATCCCGGCCTTGCATGGCTAGTTGCCTGATGCTGCGCCCAGCCACGGGCCGATCATCCCCTTGGGCGGCAATATGGCTGGATTGTCGCAGCGGACCAGCAGTCGGTCACGTTCAAACGGGCCGGGGCAGTACCATTCGCCGGTGTGATCTGCGCTGAAGCCGAAGAAGCGGCCATAATAATCCGCATCGCCAATCAGCACCTGCGGCAATGCTGCCTTGGGGTCGAGCGCGCGCAGGGCTGCCAGCATCAGCGCCTTGCCGAACCCTTCCTGCTGGCGTTCCGGCATCACGGCCACTGGTCCCACCATCAGCATGGGGTGCGCACGCCCTTCAGGGTCGGTCAGCGCAACTGGCCAAAGCTGAATTGTTCCGACCAGATAATCATCATCGTCCAGCGCAGCAAAGCTGAGGCGCGGCAACCATTCCACCCCTTCGCGCATCCGGTATGCCGTGCGCGCATGGCGATCCGGCCCGAAAGCACGGTCGAGCAATTCCTCGACAAGCGCAGGGTCGATATTGGCAAGGGGTACTATGGTGGACATGCGTGCTCCTGAAGCGAGCGCGCCGATAGGTGGCGCAAACGCCCCTGTCGACAATAATTCGCCTATGGGCGCATCATTCTCAGCTTGGGGTCAGGCGCAGCAGACGGCCCTTTTCACCATCTTCCAGCAGCCAGATTGCACCGTCGGGGCCTTCCACGATCTCGCGAATGCGGTTGCCCATGTCGTACCGGCCAACTTCGGTCGCCTTTTCGCCGTTGATTTTCACATTGACGACCGCGTTGGTTTTCAGCCCGGCAATCAGCGCATGGCCGCGCCAGTCACCGAACATCTTGCCGCTGTAGAAAATCATGTCCCCCGGCGCGATGACCGGGGTCCAGCCAATGGCAGGCCCAGCAAGATCGGGGCGGGTGTTATTGTCGGGGATGACCTTGCCATCGTAATGGTCGCCGTCCGACACCACTGGCCAGCCGTAATTCTGGCCTGCCTTGACCAGGTTGAGTTCATCACCCCCTGCCGGGCCGTGCTCCACATCCCACAGCCTGCCTTGGGCATCGAACTGGAGACCAAGGATATTGCGATGGCCATAAGACCAGATCTGGCTGGTTACCCCGCCTTCTGCGGCAAAGGGGTTTCCGGCAGCGGGTTTGCCATCCAGAGTGAGGCGGACGATGCTGCCCAGATTGTTAGACCTGTCTTGCGCAGGTTCGCCCTTCTGGCGTTCACCGCTGGCGACGAAGAGGTATTTGCCGTCAGGCGAAAAAGTGATGCGGTGTGAATAATGCCCCCGGCCTGTGACCTTGGGCGCCTGGCGCCAGATGACGGACAATTGATCTATCCGGCAGGCATCTGCCGTGCCGCAAACCAGCGTTCCGCGGCCAACCACTGCGCCGCGCGTATCCCCATCACCTGCCTCTGCCCAGCTGAGATAGACCGTGCGCCGGTCCAGCTTTGCGCTGGCCTCGGATGGAAGGAAGGCAATGTCGCCAAGGCCGCCCTGGCCGCCGTAATCCACGGTTGGCACACCGCTGACGGTGCCTGTCCGTCCGCTGGACGAATCGACGAATTTGATCGCGCCTGCCTGTTCCGTGATGAACAGCACATTCGTGCCAGGCGCAAAGTCAGCAGCCCAAGGTTCAGCAAAGGCGCCATGTTCCGTCACCGAAAACGGCCCGACCGTGCGCGCATTTGCTGGCGCCGGGGTCGACTGCGTTTCCTGCATCCTGTCCACCGATGCTTCGCTCCCGCAGCTTGCGAGGGAAATGGAGGCGGTGGATAGAAGTGCGGCAATGAGTTTCGATTTGGACATATCCGGGCTTTCTGGCTCAGCTGAACTGCAATGCGATTCCGAAACATTGGTTTTCGGCGTGGATGAAGCGGGGCGTGGCCCGCTGGCGGGGCCAGTTGTGGCGGCTGCTGTGGCGCTTTGCAAGCCGCGCCCTGCCGGGCTCGACGATTCCAAGAAATTGACGGCCAAAAGACGGGCGGAACTGGATATTTCCATCCGCCGCCGCTGCGCATGGGCAGTAGGCGTGGTGGATGTGGAGGCGATTGACCGGATCAACATATTGGCGGCCACCATGCTGGCAATGACGCAGGCGGTGGAGCGGCTGTCCAGGGCGCTTGGCCATGACCCCAAAACCGTCCTGATCGATGGCAACATGACGCCGCGGGGGCGCGCTGATGGCTGGCGCTGGGATGGCCGGGCCATTGTGGGCGGAGACGCAATCGAACCTGCCATTTCCGCAGCATCGATCGTGGCGAAGGAATGGCGTGACCGGATCATGCTGGAGGCAGCAGGGCAGCATCCGCAATATGGTTGGGAACGGAACAAGGGCTATGGCACGCGGGACCATATGGCGGCCCTGGCCGAACATGGCCCGTGCCCGATGCACCGGCGCAGTTTTGCGCCTGTTTCCCAGATGGTGCTGCTCTAGCCCAGAATTTCCGATGCTTCGGCGGCAATCACGGCAGCAATCGCGGCATAGGTATCGCTGAATGCCGCATCCTTGCGCCAGACGGCAGCAATCGACCGTTTTGCTTCCCACCCCTTGATTTCGAAGCGTTTAACCATGTCTTCGCCGCCTGTTTCGGAGCGGACATAGAGTTCGGGCAAGACAGCCAGCCCAAGACCCGATCCAGCCATCTGGCGCAGACTGTCGAGGCTGGTGCCTTCGTAATCTCGCAGCAATTGCGCGCCCAGAGCCGAACAGATTTGTGCAGTCTGCCGGTGAAAATGGTGGCGCGGGTCGAGGCTGAGGACGGGCTGTCCGGAAAAATCCGAAGGTTCGAGATGTGCCCTTGCGTGCAGTGGATGATCGGGCGCACCGAACATGTGAAGTTCTTCAAGAAACAGCGGCTGCACGGTGAGTCCGGGCGATGCATCGGGCGCGGGGCCGAGCACCATGTCAAGCTTGCCATTAAGCAATTCGGTCTTCTGTTCGTCGGGAATCCCCTCGCGTATATACAGGCGGAGGGAAGGGTGTTCGCGGTGCAACCTGACCACGGCGTGGGGAATGAGATAAGGGCCAAGCGTGGGTGTCACGCCAAAGCGAATGGTGCCTGCCATGCCGCGATTGCTGGCTTCAGCCACATGGCGGATTTCCGCGACATCCAGCAGCACGCGGCGTGCACGGCTGGCAATTTCCCTGCCAATTGGTGTCAGCCTTACGGGCCGGCCGCGTTCCACCAGTTTTACGCCAAGCCGGGCCTCCAGCTCTTTCAACTGCTGGCTCAGCGTGGGCTGGGTCACGGGGATACTGTCCGCCGCGCGCCCGAAATGTTGGGTTTCTTCCAGGGCGACCAGATATCGAAGCTGTCTTAATGTAGGCATGATAGGATTTATCTATCAAATGTCGATGTAACTTCCAATTGGAATTATCACCGCCGACCTGCCATTCCAATCGGGACAGGGAAATGATCTTGCCGACAAAGGAGGCTTGAATGAACACCCATCTTGACCGTCTGACCAAACGACACCGGCGACTTGATCGCCTGATCGACACCAGCAAGGCAGCGGGCAAACAGGAAGATCTCAAGTTGCTCAAGCGCGTGCGACTGCGCTTGCGTGACGAGATTGCCGAACTCAGGAATGGCAAGAAACCAGTCATGTCATAGTTCGGTTGGCGGCGCGCATCTCTCTCCCCCTCCTCATGGGGTGCGCGTCGCCGCAATTTCTGCAACACTCTCAGGCGGCGTTTCCGGAGTATATCCGGCGCCGCCTTCGTTTTGATCTTGCCGCCGCTCTGGCGCCGCCACCTGCCACATATGAACCAAGGACAACACATTGCCCCTGATGCCGACAAAGCTTGCCGGAAATGCCGCCCAGTCTATGCGCGACTTTCTGAAGGAAGAAAGCGCAGGCGGCATCGTGCTGATGGTCGCCGCTGCCTGCGCGCTGTTTCTTGCCAACAGCCCCTGGGCTGGGTGGTATAATTCGGCGCTGGCGACGGAAATTGCGCTGACCGTGGGCGGCGCAGGCATCGAAAAGCCTGCCCTGCTGTGGATCAACGACGGGTTGATGGCGCTTTTCTTCTTCCTCGTCGGGCTGGAGGTTAAACGCGAAGTGCTGACTGGCCAGCTTTCCAGCTGGAAACAATCGTCCCTGCCTCTGTTTGCCGCGATTGGCGGCATGGTGCTGCCGGCGCTGGTGTTCACGGCAATCAACTGGAACCAGCCTGAAAACCTGGCGGGCTGGGCCATTCCTGCCGCCACCGACATCGCCTTTGCGCTCGGCATTCTGGCGCTATTGGGCAGCCGCGTTCCGGTGGCGCTGAAGGCGTTGTTGCTGGCGATTGCAGTGATCGACGACATCGGCGCAATCATTATTATCGCATTGTTCTATACGCCTTCGGTCGATGGCACCATGCTGGCCTTTGCCGCCGCCATATTTGCACTGCTGACGATGATCGGCAAGGCGCGCGTCGGATCGTCGCTGCCCTATGTAATCCTGGGCGTTGCCTTGTGGTTTTTCGTTCTGAAATCGGGCGTTCATGCCACCTTGGCAGGCGTGGCGCTCGCGATAACGGTGCCCCTGTCAGACCGCCGCGGGCGCGATGTGCTGGAACGTATGGAACACGGCCTCCACCCGTGGGTGGCGTTCATGGTGGTGCCGATTTTCGCGTTGGCCAATGCGGGTGTTTCCTTTGCCGGTATGGAACTGGCCGCATTTGCAGCGCCGCTGCCGCTGGGCATTGCGCTGGGCTTGTTCCTCGGCAAGCAATTGGGCATTTTCGGATTTGCCTGGGCCGCAGCCAGGACCGGCATTGCCAGCCTGCCCGAAGGCATCAGCTGGAAACAGCTTTACGGCCTGTCGCTCATCGCCGGCATCGGCTTTACGATGAGCCTGTTCATCGGCAATCTTGCCTTTGCATCTGCTGACCAGATCGCTGCTGTAAAACTGGGCGTGATCTGCGGTTCGCTTGTGGCGGCCCTTGCCGGAATTTTCATTCTTCGAAATTCAGAAAGTAATGCGCGATGACTGCGTCAATTCTCTTATGCCTTGCCGGGCTGGTTGGCCTAGGGCTGGGTGGTGACTGGCTGGTGAAGGGCGCTGTGGGCATTGCTCGGCGCGCTGGCATATCCAGCTTGCTGACCGGCCTTGTCATCGTCGGTTTCGCTACCTCCATGCCGGAACTTGTGACCAGCGTCAGGGCGGCGCTGGCAGGATCGCCCGGCATTGCATGGGGTAATGTCATCGGTTCCAACATCGCGAACACTCTCCTCATCCTTGGTGCAACCGCACTGGTCGCGCCGATTATCCTGACCGGCACCGGCCGCCGCGATGCAGTGGTGGCACTCGTGGCGTCTGCCCTTGTCTGGATATTGGCGGTGCAGGGTCTGGCTTCTGTGTGGCTGGGTCTGCTGCTCATGGGGCTGACCGCGGCCTATGTCTTCTGGCGCTATCGCTATCCGCGCAACGACGAAGGCGAAGAAGAAGATGACGAGCCGATGCAATCGCTGCCGCGTTCCTTATTCTGGTTGGTTGTGGGCCTCGCGGCACTGGTTGCAGGCGGCCATTTTCTGGTCGAGGGCGCGATTGACCTCGCGAGCATGGCAGGCGTGAGCGAAACCGTAATCGGCCTTACCGTGGTGGCTGTTGGCACTTCGCTGCCGGAACTGGCCGCATCGATTGCGGCGGCCATGCGTGGCAAATCCGCTCTGGCCATTGGCAATGTCGTGGGTTCCAACATCTACAATCTGTTGGCCATTGGCGGCGTTACGCTGGCGATTGCGCCGCTGCCTATTCCGCAGGAAATGGCCGATGTGGAACTGCCGGTCATGGTCGGCAGCGCATTGATGCTGCTGGTGATGTGCTGGTTCGGCAGGCGGATCAGCAGGGTTGGGGGCGCGCTGCTGGTCGGGGCCTTTTCCATCAATACACTCATCCTGTTCGTTTAATGCTGGCAGGTTGAGTCCTTCGCGCCACACCCCAAGATGGCGAGTCTGGTGAACCACAGCAGACTCAACATCTTGTGGGGGACTCTTTTCGTTCTCCCTTAATTGAGCGGGCGTTAACTATATTCGTCCATCATTCCTGCTTGACGTGGAGTCCGCGAGGACTCACCCTGTGGATAAGTCCAGAATGGGGGAATGAATATGCCGGTCCTAGAGACCACGACGACGCGCGCACGGCCGCATACCAAGGTTGCGGCCAAGGTGCTGGCGCGGACGGAAGACCTGCCGCTGGGCAGCATTCTGGCAGGTGACTGCGTGGAAGCCATGCGCAGCCTGCCGGACAATAGCGTGGACTGCGTTTTCGCTGATCCGCCCTACAATCTGCAATTGGGCGGCGATCTCAACCGGCCCGATGGCAGCCAGGTGGATGCGGTAACCGACCATTGGGACCAATTCGACAGCTTTGCCGTTTATGACAAATTCACCCGCGACTGGCTGACTGAGGCGCGGCGCGTGCTGAAACCAGATGGCGCGCTGTGGGTCATTGGCAGCTATCACAATATCTTCCGTGTCGGCGCCATCCTGCAAGACCTCGGTTTCTGGATTCTCAACGATATCGTCTGGCGCAAGACCAACCCCATGCCCAATTTCAAAGGCACGCGTTTCACCAATGCGCATGAAACGCTGATCTGGGCGTCGCAGGGTGAAAAGGCGAAATACCACTTCAATTACCGGGCCATGAAGACGCTGAACGACGAACTTCAAATGCGTTCAGACTGGTCCATGCCCATTTGCGCCGGGCAGGAACGGCTGAAACATGATGGCCACAAGGCCCACCCCACGCAGAAACCCGAAGCGCTGCTTTACCGCGTAATGCTGGCCACGACACAAAAGGGCGATGTCGTGCTTGACCCGTTCTTTGGCACGGGGACAACCGGCGCTGTGGCGAAACGGCTTGGCCGTAACTGGATCGGCTGCGAGCGCGAGGATTTCTACCGCGACATCGCCCTGAAGCGGATCGAGAAGGAACTGCCGCTTGATGAAAGCGCGCTGGAAACCATGCAGAGCCAGAAAAGCGCGCCCCGCGTCGCATTCGGCGCTCTGGTGGAAAATGGCTATATCGAACCGGGCACACAGGTCTTCGACAAGAAACGCCGCTGGATCGCCAAGGTCCGTGCAGACGGCTCTCTTGCCTATGAAAAGCAGGTCGGATCTATCCACGGGCTGGGCAAGGACCTGCAAGGCGCGCCCAGCTGCAATGGCTGGACATTCTGGCACTTGGAACACGAAGGCGATGTGAAGCCGGTGGACGCAATCCGCCAGCTCTACCTTCTGGCGACAGAGGACTGATCAGGACATTCCTGACTTTATGGACCAGCTATACATTCGCCCGATCGGCCTGACGGCCAGCCCGCAAAGCGAGGACGGCGATGCTGTGCGCCTTGCCGGCGGCATGGTCTATGCGCACCGCTTCGCCATCCTGCTGCGCCGGAATGGCGAAGTCACATTGCGTGACCGGGTCACGCCATCCGGAATGGCGCAGGCTTTGGGCCATTTGCCCGACAGCGTGGGGGCAGAGGCAGAGGCCCAGTGGTCGGCGCTCCGTTTTGCGCATCCTGCTCTTCAGTTGGGGGAACGCACCGTGCGGCTGGACCAGCCGCAAGTGATGGGAATTCTGAATGTAACGCCTGACAGTTTTTCGGATGGCGGCGCTTTTCTGGATAATCCCGAAGCAGGGCGCGCCCACGCTGCTGCCATGCTCGAAAGCGGCGCTGCGCTGGTCGATATTGGCGGTGAAAGCACACGGCCCGGTGCGCCTGCCACATGGGAAGGTGACGAGCTGGAACGGGTGCTGCCTGCGGTTGAATATTGTGCAACCATGGGCGCTGCAATCAGCGTGGACACGCGCCGGCCTGCCGTGATGGAAGCTGCGCTGGCCAAGGGTGCGCATATTTTCAACGATGTTTCCGCCCTGCGCCACGATCCGCGCAGCATCGAACTGGCAGCTGCCAGCAGATGCCCGGTGGTGTTGATGCATTCACCCGGGGTGGGCGACGATCTGCATGCAGATGCTGACTACGGGAATGTCGTGTTCGACGTGTTCGACTGGCTCAAAGCGGCCAGGGACCGAGCGCTTGAAGCAGGTATCCTGCGCGAAAACATCATCCTCGATCCCGGCGTCGGTTTTGGCAAGACGCTGGCAGAAAACCTGTCCTTGATGAACGCACTGCCGTTGTTCCATGCCTTGGGCCAGCCTCTGCTGCTGGGCGCGAGCCGCAAACGGATGATCGGCGCCCTGTCGAACGAGGCTGATGCCGAACATCGCTTGGGCGGCAGCATCGCGCTGGCGATGGCGGGCATGGATGCAGGCGTGCAATTGCTGCGCGTCCATGATGTTGCCGAAACGGTGCAGGCCCGCAATGTCTGGCGCGGGCTGAGAGATGCCGCGCTGACGGACTTTTCCGACATTCCTGCGGATTGACCTGATGCGTTAGGGACGAGCGAAAAGCTGAACGACCTCGCCCTTGGCTGGCAGCGTTACTGCGCGGCCTCCACGCGGCTGATGAGGTCCCTGAAGGTGGCTTCCATCCAGCTTTCGTCCACCGCATCGAATGTGCTGGATACAGGCGATGTGTCCCGAAGCGTATATTTGCTGCGTTCAATCTGTTCTGCAGCCACCATCGCCCGCCCGTTTTCGAGATAGATCAGTATGGCGACAATGCGGTTGCCGTGCACTTTCAGGATGAACCGCTTGATATCGGCGGTCGCGCCTTCTTCGGTCAGCGAGAAATCTCCGCGCGGCTCCAGCGTGGCGTGGGCAAGGGCCACCAGTTTGGCCAACATCGGACCTTCCTCGCGGTCCCAGCGAAGGCGTTCAAACAGGAAGCTGTCGACATCCTTGGAAAGGCGGTCGCATTCTGATTGCAGGCTGTCTTGGGACACAGGATTTCCAAAAGATCATGGACGCGGCGGCATTGCCTGCCGGTCGGTTGAACAGGTGACTGCCATAGCCGGCATTCCCTAACAACTTGCATGACTTCCTGTGAAAATCATGGCCTAGAGGCGCGCGGCCCTAGAGCGAATATCCACCATCGCTGACCAGCACCGTGCCGGTAATATTGGCCGCGGCATCAGACAGCAGGAAGCCGATTTCGCCAGCCAGTTCATCCGGCGTGGAAAATTGCCCGCGCGGCGTGGTGGCAGCCATGGCTTTCATCGTTGCATCGCGGCCATGTTCGGCCACGGCTTTGCGAAAATCCTCACCTCCATCCCAGATGGCCGTGTCCACCCCGCCTGGCGCAATGGCATTTACGCGGATGGAGTGCTGGGCATTTTCTGCCGCAGCGATCCGCGCCATGTGGGCCACGGCGGCCTTGGCAACACCATATGGCCCGATGCCCGGCACAGGTTTGATGCCGGTGACGGACGATGTCAGCACCACGCTGCCGCCCTTGATACCGCCTCCGTCTTTCCTGATGGCGCGCAGGCCCGCTGCCATGGTCAGGAATGCGCCATCAAGGTTGACGTCCATCACCCGCCGCCATTCGGCAAAGGAGAGATCGGCAAACTGCCCGCTGCCCGAAATGCCTGCATTCACCACCACATGGTCGAGCGGGCCGATGCTCTCTTCCAGCTTTTCCCAATTTGCCGGGTCGGCAACGTCGAATGCATGGCGTTCTACCTTGCCCTCCAGGCGCAGCGTATCCAGCGCCGCCTTGTCGCGGTCCACCAGTACAAGCCGCGCTGCGCCATGGGCAGACAGCCACCGCGCCACGCCTGCGCCAATTCCTGATGCTGCGCCTGTCACCAATGCGCTGCGGCCTGAAAAGTCGAGCGGGTTGGGAATGGCCATGCATAATCTCCGGGAAAACGTATTCGCGCGCCCTACAGCTTCAGCGTTGGCAGAGGCAACGGGCAAGGTGAAAACGCAGCGAGCGTGCAACGCTATTTTAAAGCAAATCTGCCAGATCAAGGCGATGCTGCCCGTGCTGATCACCATTGATACCGAATATTCGTCCGGCCTGTACCGCAGGGGCGAGGCGCAGGATCGTGCCGCGAATTTCGGGCGAACCATCGCGTGCCGGTCTGCGGCGGGCGAATCCGGCATATTCTACCAGATGGATTTGTTCGAAAGGCACGGCATCAAGGCTGTGTTCTTTGTCGATCCGATGCCGGCAATGGTGTGGGGGCAGGTTGCCGTCGATGAAGTTGTGCAGCCCATTCTGCAACGGGGGCACGAAATCCAGTTGCATTGCCACACCGAATGGCTGGATTTTGCGCAGGATAGCCCGGTGGATGACCGTCGCGGGCAACATATCCGCAATTTCAGCCAATCGGACCAGGCCATCTTGCTGGAATGGTGCCTCGCGCGGATCGAAGCGGCTGGCGCGCCAAGGCCGATTGCCTTTCGGGCCGGAAATTACAGCGCCAACGATGACACGCTGCGCGCGCTTGCCAGCCTTGGCCTGCGCTGGGACAGCAGCTTTCCTGCCGGATATGATGGGTCGCTGTGCGAGATTTCCTTGCCCAAGGGCGATTGCAGGCCGGTGAGGCACTGCGAGATGCAGGAATTTCCGGCAAGCGCGATCGCTGCACATGGCACGTGGCGCCATGCCCAGCTGACAGCCTTGTCCTTTGCGGAAATCCGTAGCGCGATTGAACATGCAGCCGCCCATGATTGGCCGGGCTTCTGCCTCGTGTCCCATTCGTTTGAATTGTATAACCGCCAGAGCGAACGGCCCAACCGGCTGTTGTGCCGCAGGTTTGAAAAACTATGCGAATGGCTCGGGCGGTCAGACATCGCGCACAGCGCAGGCTTTGCCGATCTGGCAGGCGACATTTCGGACCGGTCAGCAGAGCGTGAATTACTGCTGATGCCGCATAGCGCGTGGCGCACAGGTGCAAGGATGGCAGAACAATTCGCTGCCAACACGCTGTTCAGATGACAGGCGCGGTTTCCCGGAATTTCGGCACGATGCGCGGGTTGGTGCGGCTCGGCCTGTCCTATGGCCAGTCCTTGCCGTTCCTCTCCCGCGCCAATGCGCCTGCGCCTTGCGCGGTGAAACGGCTGGTCTTCGTCTGCCACGGCAACATCTGCCGCAGCGCATTTGCCGAAGGTGTGGCGCGCGATCTCGGCCTTGCGACGGCATCGTTCGGCCTTTCCACCAGCAGCGGCAAACCTGCGCATGAACCCGCCCGGGAACTGGCAGAAGCGCTCGGCCACCCGATTGAAGGTCACCTAACGACGCGGGTGGAGGATTTCGTGCCACAGGCAGGGGATTACCTCCTGTGCATGGAACATCGCCACCTCGCAAAACTGGCTGGCAATGCTGAATTGTCCGCCTATCCGCGCGGTCTGCTGGGGCAATATGCAGCAGTGCCGGTGCCGCATCTGCACGATCCCTACCAGCTCGACCCGGCCTATATGGAAGTGTGCTTCCGCCGGATTGAAACCGCGGTGAACGGTCTTTCTAGGCGCTACCGCGGCGCAAGGCTTTCCTGACGATTGCCGCCGCATCGGCAAAGAACGGGCGCGGATCGCGCAGGGACCAGACATAATAGGCTGTCGACGGGTCGAAATAGCGCAGAATGAAGCTGCCGAGCAGTTTCAGCTTTGCCGCAAAGGCGACATCGTCTGATTTGATCTGTGCTGCCAGATGCTTTGTATCCGGCACCATGTAACGCGCACGCCGGTGGCGAATGGGCGCCGCCTCAACCGCGCCCAGCCCATGCGCGCAGCGCCAGCTTTCCCACACGAAATGCGCGCCGGAATGGTAGGCAAGGGGAATGCTGCCCCAGAACCGCCCGTTGATTTCCATCAGGCAATAACGCCCGGTGGAAGGATCATGGCGATATTCGACCATGGCCGGACCTTCCCAGCCTATTTCGCTCAGCAGCGCTTCGGAAAGGTCCATTTGCGCTGAATGCCGGCCAAGCGGGACAGACGCGCAATAGGTCGAAACGCCGCCCGACGGGGGCCATTCACGAAGCCTCTGGTGCTGGAATTTCAGCGTGGCGCGGCCCTGATGCATATTGATCATCTGCCCAAGGCCGTACCCCGCAGCATATTCCTGCACGAGTGGATAGGCACCCAGCCGGTCATATCTTGCCAGCACTTGCTGCAATTGCATGGGGCTGGATGCATATTCGATCTTTTCCAGCGGAAGTCCTGCATCCGCTATTTGTCCCGCCATGCTGACCGGATCTGCCCATTTCACCGCGACAGGGTAGGTGAGCGGCTGCGATGCAATGTCGGCCGCCAGGGAAGAGCGCGGCTGCCAGCCTGCGGGAATATTGATGCCCACCTTGCGGGCCACGTCCATCGTCGCCTGCTTGTCGAGAACCAAGGCCAGTTTAGCTGGTTCGGGCGCAATGATGGTGCAATCTGGCATGGCAGACGCCAATTGCGACAGTTCCACCAATGTCCCTTCGGACACGGCCATGACTGCGCCAATATCGTTATCGCGCACGAATGCGGGCAGCCACCCGGCCACCGGCTGCGATGGCCTGACGGTGAATGCGGCTGCAAAGCGCGATGACGCGCCAAGGGAATCCTTGCGTGAACCGATCGCGTGGACAGGAACGCCATGTTCGCCAAGTTCGCGCACCATTGTAAGCCCGATCGGACTATCGGTGCCGATGATGGCCGTTTTGTTCATGGGTTCAGGCCGCGTCGCCGATGCCCAGGTCGCCAAGCTTGCGGTAAAGAGTGGAGCGGCCAATGCCGAGGCGGCGTGCAACTTCGGTCATGCGGCCACGATAATGGCCGATGGCAAGGCGGATGACATCAGCTTCGATCTCTTCCAGCGGGCGCAGATTTCCGTCGGACGTATAAAGCATGACGCCCACGCCTTCCTGCATCGGATTGATGGTTTCCTCAAAATCGCCGAGCATTTCGGACAATTGCGGGAAGCTTTCCGCCGTAAGTGTTTCGCCATCGCAGAATACGGCTGCGCGGAACAACACCGCTTGCAGCTGGCGGACATTGCCCGGCCAGTCGAATGCGGCCAGCAGCGCCAGCGCCTGATCGGTGATGGACAAGGTGCGCAGACCCGGCTGATCGCCGATGCGCGCGAGGAAATGGCGGGTGAGGGCGGAAATATCGCCCTGCCGTTCACGCAGGGGCGGCAGCACGATCTTGGTCGCTGAGATAGCCTTGTAGAGCCCTTCGTCGAAATGGCCCGCGGCAACCAGGTCAGCCAGCGGCAGGTTGCTGGCAGCGAGAAGGCGCACATCCACCCTGAAACCATGCTTTGCGCCAACGGGCCGCACGATTCCGCTGGTGAGCGCTTCGGCCAGCACTTCCTGCAACGGCAACGCCAGCCGGTCGATTTCGTCCAGCACCAGGGTCCCCCCGTCACAATGCTGTAACGCGCCGATCTGACGGTCGAATGCGCCGGGAAAGGCGTTTTGTTCATGCCCGAAGAGGGCCGATTCAATCGAATTGGCTGGAACGCCGCCAATATTGATGATGCGCAGCGATGCCTTGGACCGCGTGCTGGCCGAATGCATGGCGCGCACCAGCATTTCCTTGCCTGTGCCGCTTTCCCCTTCAATCAATACAGGACCGTGGCCGCGCGCGGTCTTGGCCGCATTGGCCAAAGCTGCGCGGAATGATGGCGCTGTGCCGATCATTGCGTCAAAATCCAGTACTGCCGGCATTTTCTCGGTCAGCGGCTGCAATTCGTCTTTTGGTGGTTCCAGCCGTGTCGCGCTGCGCAGGGCCGTCATCAGGCGGTCGGGTGCGACCGGTTTCACCAGATAATCGGTTGCCCCGGCGCGCATTGCCTCGACTGCCAGTAAGGGCGATGCGCTGGTCGTCAGCATCAGGATTGGCATGGCCGGCCTGCGAGCCTTCAATTCCGAAATGAGGTCGCAGGCATCGTCGCCCGGCACCCACTGGTCGAGAATGATGGCAGACAGCTGCATTCCCTGGCGCGTGCCAAGGGTGGCAATCGCGGTTTCAGCGTCATTTACCACCAAAACCCGCCATCCTTCACGCGCGGCCAACGCCGTGATCAACCGGCTTTGCGCCGGTTCATCATCGATCAGCATCAGCAAGCGCGTAGCGTCTTCTGCCATAGTCCCTCAAAACCGTCCCGTTGCGGTACACCGGCACGATCTAGCCAAAACGGGTAAAGGTCCGATTAAGGACAAGGACAATTGCTTTTCAAAAGAGCGAAAATGGGCGGTCAGCCCGAAATTCACGCAGGTTGGTGCGGGGTAAGTGCGATTGTGAGGGTTGATGCTGTTGGCGCTGCGCGATAGACAACAGCGCAACAGTTTTTACGACAAGGGAAATGTAAGATGGCTTCCGCAAACGACATGAACGCAGCGAAAAAGACCTATGGCGGTTTCATCAGCCTGCTCAAATGGTCGGTCCCGCTCATTGCCATCATCACGATGCTCATTGTCATCCTGATTGCTGATTGAGCGAATATAGCTTGCGTATTGCTGTCCTGAAGGAACGCGCTGCCGGCGAGGCCCGCGTTGCCATCATTCCTGAAACGGTGAAGAAATTCGCCGCTCTGGGCGCGACCCTTGCGATTGAGGAGGGGGCAGGCGGCGACGCTTCCATTTCAGACCAGTCCTACGCTGATGCGGGGGCCGAAATAACCTCCGCGGCGAAAGCTGTCGAAGGTGCCGACATCGTGCTGGCCGTGCAGGCGCCTGATGTCGCGCAGCTAAATGGTGCAAAGCCCGGTGCCTGGGTTGCGGCCACTTTCGACCCGTTCGGCCAGAAAGACCGCGTGGAAGCATACGCCAAGGCGGGGTTTGAAGCGCTGTCGATGGAATTCATGCCGCGCATCACGCGCGCGCAATCCATGGATGTGCTTTCCAGCCAGTCCAATCTGGCTGGATACAAGGCCGTGCTGGCTGCGGCCGATGAATTCGGGCGTGCATTCCCGATGATGATGACGGCTGCCGGTACAATTACCGCAGCGCGCGCATTCATCATGGGCGTTGGCGTTGCCGGTTTGCAGGCAATTGCCACAGCGCGGCGGCTGGGCGCACAGGTCAGCGCCACCGACGTGCGTTCCGCCACGAAGGAACAGATCCAGTCATTGGGCGCAAAGCCGATTTTCGTCGAGAATGTCGCTGGCATCGAAGGCGAAGGCAGCGGCGGCTATGCCACCGAAATGAGCGAGGAATACCAGAAGGCACAGGCTGAACTGGTGTCCAGCCATATCGCCAAGCAGGATATTGTCATTACCACCGCGCTGATCCCCGGACGTGCCGCGCCGCGCCTCATTTCCGATGCGCAGATCGCCACAATGAAGCCGGGCAGTGTCATATTCGATCTTGCCGTGGCGCAGGGCGGCAATGTCGAAGGCAGCGTCCCCGATCAGGTGGTCGTGAAGCACGGCGTCAAGATCATGGGCTATTCCAATACGCCGGCCCATCTGGCGGCGGATGCATCGGCGCTGTTTTCCCGCAATCTGTTCAATTTCCTCAGTGCGTTCTGGGATGAAGACACCAGGCGGCCTGTGCTGGATGAAGAAATCGGCGATGCTGTCCGGCTGACCCGTGATGGCAAGATCGTCAATGAGCGGTTGCTCGGCTGAAGGGGGTAACCGTGGATTTCATTTCAATTCTCTCGATCTTCGTAATGGCCTGTTTTGTAGGCTATTATGTCGTCTGGTCAGTCACTCCTGCGCTGCACACGCCGCTGATGGCCGTTACCAACGCGATTTCTTCCGTCATCATCGTTGGAGCGCTGATTGCTGCTGCTGGTGCAGGTAACCCTGTTGCCAAGTGGCTGGGGCTGGCAGGCATCGTGCTGGCCAGCGTAAACATTTTCGGCGGCTTTGCTGTCACGGCGCGGATGCTGGCCATGTATAAAAAGAAGGAACGGCCAGCGGCTGCTTCTTCGGCAAAAGGGGAGAAAAGCTGATGCTTCCTGCCCCACCGCCTTCACCACAACAGATGCCCGCAATTCCCGCCATTGGCGATGCATTGGCCAGCCACGCGGTGAACCCCTGGGTCGCGCTTGCCTATCTTGCATCGGGCGTATTGTTCATTCTGGCCCTGCGCGGGCTTTCCTCGCCATCCACCAGCCGTGCGGGTAACCGCTTCGGCATGGCAGGGATGCTGATTGCCGTTGCGACCACGCTGGTGACGCATCAGCTGGCCAGCTTGCCTGAAATCCTCGGTGCAATCGCGATTGGTGGCGGTATCGGCTGGGTCATCGCGCGGCGCATTGCAATGACGGACATGCCGCAGCTGGTGGCTGCGTTCCATTCGCTGGTCGGCCTTGCCGCCGTGCTGGTGGGCTGGGCAGCGTTTCTCAATCCCGAAGCGTTCGATCTGCTGGTCGTAACAGGAGTCAGCAGCAATCAGGACCTGATCAGCATCAAGACTGCCATCGGCCCTGTCAGCCGTGTGGAAATGGCGCTGGGCGTGGCCATCGGCGCGCTGACATTTTCCGGTTCCGTGATCGCCTTCCTGAAACTGGCAGGCAAGATGAGCGGCGCGCCCATCCTTTTGCCCGGGCGGCACATCATCAATCTCGGCACGATTGTCGCCATTCTCGGCCTGACGGCGGCTTTCGCCATGGGTGAGGTGGATAATACGACCTATTTCGTGGCTATTACCGTGCTGGCGTTTCTGGTCGGTTTCCTGTTAATCATTCCCATCGGCGGCGCGGATATGCCGGTCGTCGTGTCGATGCTGAACAGCTATTCGGGTTGGGCGGCAGCGGCGATGGGCTTCACCCTGCATAACACGGCAATGATTATCACCGGCGCGCTGGTCGGCAGTTCGGGCGCGATCCTGTCCTACATCATGTGCAAGGCCATGAACCGTAGCTTCATTTCGGTTATTGCCGGCGGATTCGGCGCCGAGGCAGGATCATCCGGCGATGGCGCGAAAACCGACCGCCCGTGGAAGCGCGGCAGTGCAGAAGATGCGGCTTTCCTGCTGAAGGAAGCAGAAAATGTCATCATCATCCCTGGCTATGGCATGGCCGTGGCGCAGGCCCAGCACGCCTTGCGCGAAATGGGCGATGTGCTGAAAGACCATGGCGTCAACGTGCGCTATGCAATTCACCCTGTTGCAGGGCGTATGCCCGGCCACATGAACGTGCTGCTGGCAGAGGCCAATGTCCCTTACGACGAAGTATTCGAGCTGGAGGATATCAACAGCGAGTTCGCGCAGACTGACGTGGCATTCATTATCGGTGCGAATGACGTGGTCAATCCGGCGGCCAAGACTGACAAAAGCAGCCCCATTTACGGAATGCCGGTGTTCGATGTGGAAAAGGCAAAAACCGTCATGTTCATCAAGCGCAGCATGGGCGGGGTCGGTTATGCCGGTGTCGACAATGACGTTTTCTACATGGACCAGACCATGATGCTGCTCGCTGATGCCAAGAAGATGGTCGAAGAGATCATCAAGAACCTGGACTGATCATTGCGCGGCAGATTTCTGCTCGTCCTGGCATTTTCCATCGCGACATCGGGCTGCATCGACCGCGTGGTGGAAAGCCGCTTGCGTTCTGCCCTGTCTGAAGCGGGGCTGTCGGACCGCAATTCATCCTGCATGGCAACGCGCATGGTTGACCGGCTGACAATTGGCCAATTGCGCAAGTTGGAAGAATTGAAGGACCGCGAAGGCGAGGCTGCAAAGCCGGTTGGCCTGCGCGATTATGTCGAGCGGGTCCGCCGGGTGGGTGATGCAGAAGTCATAGCCGTAACCGCAAGTTCAGCCGCGCTTTGTGCAACGGGCCTTGGCTGACACTCTTCAGAATTTCGTGAAATTCACGGATTTGCAGAACATCATGACGCAGCCTTTGACTTTCAGCTTGCTGCCATCCCGCGCGACATCGGCGTTGAAATAGCGGCCATCTTCAGGGCTGTATCCCTTGCCTTCATAGCTGTTGGCATCCGGGGCGAGGTTCCAGAAAATTGGCATTCCCAACAATTTGCGGTCGCGCTTCATTTTGTCGGGGTTCTTTGAATCGAGCGCGCCACCCTTGGGTTCAGGCACCAGGAACCGGTCAATCTTGCCGCACATCGCATTGCCACATTCGTAAAAGGAAATGACCGAGCGGCCGTCATCGGTCTTCCACTTGCCGGCAATGGATGCAGGCGCAGCCAGCGCAGGCGTGGCGGCAAGGCCGGCAGCAATCATGGCAATGGCAAGTGAAGCATTTCGCATGGTTTATCCTTTGATTGGCAGGTCTTGTGGCATCAGTTCGAATGGGCCGAAAGTATTTTCCTCATAACGTTTGGTACTGCGCCTTGGTTTCATGGCAAAATTCGCGCATCATGACTTTCAGGAGAGAGGACCTGCCATGCAAAACCTGAACGCTGCCTGTTTGTCTGCCTTGATTATGGGCGTATTCGCCCAGCCTGCCGCCGCCGGAGTAATCGAGATTGCCGCCGGGGAAGGCGCGCAGGAACGGTTGCAGGAAGCGTTGATAATGGCGCAGCCGGGTGACGAGATCGTCCTTGGCGCAGGGCGATTTGAATTGTCCGACGGGCTTTCGCTGGATGTCGATAGTGTAACTGTTCGCGGCGCAGGCATGGATGCCTCCATTCTCGATTTCACATCGCAGCAAGGCGCTGGCGAGGGGCTGCTGGTCACGTCAGACTTTGTCACCCTGCGCGATTTCGCCCTGGAAAATCCCAAGGGAGACGGGGTCAAATCCAAGGGCGCAGATGCCATTGTTTATCACCGCATCAGGGTGACATGGACAAATGGCCCCGCCGCCACAAATGGTGCTTATGGCATTTATCCGGTTGAAAGCACCGGTATCCTGATCGACGGCAGCAAGGTTTCCGGCGCGTCCGATGCGGGCATCTATGTGGGCCAGAGCCGCGCGATCACCGTTCGCAATTCCATCGCGGAAGCCAATGTGGCCGGTATCGAGATTGAAAACAGCCGCGACGCATTGGTTGAAGGGAATATCGCCACCCGCAATACCGGCGGCATTTTGGTGTTTGACCTGCCCAACCTGCCTGTGATGGGCGGGGGCAATGTAATCCTTCGCAACAATCTGGTCGTCGCCAATGACGAACCCAATTTTGCACCGCCGGGCAATATCGTCGCAGGGGTCCGCCGCGGCACCGGCATTTTGGTGATGGCGAATGATGGCGTGCTGGTCGAAGGCAATATCCTGAAAGACAATCCGACCGCCCATGTGATGGTGGTCGCCTATACCCAGCAATATGATGACACGCGTTACAACCCCTATGCCCGCAATGTGGTGGTAGGGCCCAATAGTTTCGGCCGCGGCGGGGACGATCCGCAGCTGGACGGGGCAGCACAATTGCTGGCTGCATTTGGCGGCGCGTTGCCACCGGTCCTGTGGGATGGTCTGGCCCAGGGCGCTACCGGCCTCACGGCTGTGTCGGGCGTGGCAGGTTGGTCCCTTAACCTTACTGCGGTGGGCCAAGGGCTGGCAGGCGCGCAGCCAGGGCCTTTGACAGTGCCTGCCCCCACGTTTGCATTCGATGATGCAACTGTGGGCGCACCGGCAGAGCTGGAAGCGCGCCTCACCAGATGATCGGGCGCTGGCTTTTCGGGCTGGCGCTGACAGCCGCTGTCGGCGCGATGGCAACTGCGTCACAGCCGCTTTCTGGCGTCAGCGATGCCGCCATTACCGATGGTGGTCTGGTTCGCAGCCTGTCGGATTTCGGCTTTTTTGCCGATGCGAATGCGCAGATCCCGGCATCCGGCGTCATTCCCTACAGGCTGAACACGCCGCTGTTTTCTGACGGGGCCGAGAAGCTGCGCTTCCTCTATCTGCCACCCGGCGCACAGGCCGCAGCAAATGGCGAGGGGCTGCTGTCGCTTCCCGTGGGCGCGGCACTGATCAAGACTTTTGCCTTCAGGCAGGATGGGGAACGCCGCCTGATCGAAACGCGGGTGTTGCTGCACCGCGCGGATGGCTGGGTTGCCCTGCCATACCAATGGGATGAAGCGCAGCAGGAAGCACGGCTGGTGATCGCAGGTGCGCGGCTCACCGTCGCCACGCCTGCGGGTGAAACCATCAGCTACCGCGTGCCCAACAAGAACCAATGCAAGGAATGTCACGGCCTTGGCGGAGCGGTCATACCCATCGGCCCCAAGGCAAGGAACCTGTCGGGGGAATGGCTGGCTTCGCTGGTTTCGGCAGGCAAGATGGACCAGATGCCGCAGGTGGCCGCCAGCTTGCCCCTATGGGAAGCGCGCGAAGGAGAGCCCGCTGCGGCAGTGGCGCGTGCATATCTCGATGTGAATTGCGCCCACTGCCACCGGCCGGGCGCCACCGCGTCCAATTCCGGTCTCGATCTACGCTGGGAACAAGATGATGCACACGCAATCGGCATCGGCAAGCGGCCCGTCGCCGCGGGGCGCGGTTCCGGCGGGCATGAATTTGATATCGTCCCGGGCCGGAGCGATGCTTCGATACTGGTTCACCGCATGAAAAGCCTAGAGGGCGGGGTGGCCATGCCCGAACTTGGCAAATCGACTGTGGACGAGGAAGGCGTAGCTGCCGTTGAACGCTGGATCGGGGGGATGTGACCAGATGAAGAAACTTGGCAAAATCGCGCTGGTGGTGCTCGTCTTGCTGGTGGCAGCATTTGTGATTTTCCGCACGCCTGACACCGATCCGGCTGAAATGCGGGCGAAATATGCATCCGCACCTTCACAGTTCCTTGCTCTTGGAACAGGGCAGGAACTGCATCTGCGGGATGAAGGCCCGCGCGATGCGCCGGTCATCATGCTGCTGCATGGGTCGAACGCAGATCTGAGCGCATGGGACGACTGGGCAGAGCGCCTGACAGATCAATATCGGGTCGTCCGTTATGACCAGATTGGCCACGGCCTGACGGGCCCTGCGCCCGATGGTGATTACAGCCAGGCAGCCTTTGCCGCGATGCTGGGGCAAGTGGCGGACAGGCTGAAAATCGACAAGTTCATCCTCGGCGGAAATTCCATGGGTGGCGGCGTTGCAATGGCATATGCACTAGCCCACCCCGAAAGGTTGAACGGGCTGGTGCTGGTCGATGCAGCGGGCGCACCAATCAAGCGCGAAGGCGGCGGAAATATCGGCTTTACGTTGGCAAGGACCCCGGGGATCAACCTGCTGATGACGCAGATCACGCCGCGTTCGCTGGTAGAGCGCAGCCTTGCGCAAAGCGTGTCGAACAAGGCAGTCGTGACACCTGCTGCGGTTGACCGATACTGGGAAATGCTTCGCTACCCCGGCAACAGGGGGGCCACTGCAACGCGCTTCGGGACGGAGCGGAAGCCGTTTTCAGCCGGCGAAGTGCAGGCGATGCAGGTCCCCACCCTTGTCATGTGGGGCGAGGAAGACGCGCTCATCCCATTTGCGGCGGCCGGATGGTTTGCCGAAAACCTCCCATCGGCCAGCAGCGTGTCCTATGCGGGCATCGGCCATTTGCCAATGAATGAAGCGCCAGATCGAAGTGCGGCAGACCTGCGCGGCTGGCTTGATGAATTGCCGTTAAGCACGCAAGACCGCTGAAAGCGCGGTGTTCGCGATGCGGCTAGACGATTGGAAAAGGCCTGCGTAAGCCGGTATCGGGAATTTGAGTGAAGTTATTTCAACAAGGGGCAAGATTCGTTGCGTAAACTGGGGCTGATCGGCGGGCTGAGCTGGGTTTCGACCGCGACCTATCTTGAACAGATAAACCGTGTGGTGCAGCGCCGCACAACGCGCCGGACCACTGCGCCCCTGCTCATCGAAAGCCTCGATTTCGCGGATGCCTACGATCTGCGCGAAGGCAGCAATTGGGACCGGTACGGCACAGAACTGGCCAATTCGGCAAAGCGGCTGGAACAGGCAGGCGCAAGCGGCGTGATCATCTGCGCCAATTCCATGCACAAGGTTTATGACCAGGTTGCGGCCGCCGTTGACATTCCCGTCATCCACAGCGCGGACTGCATCGGCGCGAAGATGGCGAAAGACGGGGTGACCAATGTTGCCCTGATCGGGCGGCGCAGCGTGATGATCGAGAATTTCTACCGCCAGCGGCTGGTTTCCCATGGGGTCGACCTGATGGCGCCCGACATAGACAACGTCGAACTGGTCGACCGGATCATTTCGGATGAACTGATGGTCGGCAAGACGAGCCGCAACGCCGAGAGGGAATTGCGCACCATTATCGCCAAAAAGGCGCAAGCAGGCGCGCGCGCAATCGTGCTGGCCTGCACAGAGCTGGAACTGGTGGTGGATGTGGATGCCAACGTGCTGCCGATATATGATTCCGCACGTATCCACTGCGAAGCGGCAGCTGACTGGATTCTGGGCGAAACGTAGTTTTCAACAGCCTTGCTTGTCGCTTGCCTGCGCGGCTGATAGCAAGATGCCAAGGCAGGGGTGTTTCGGCGCAATTGCTGCATGATTTTCGAGATTACCGGCGCTGCTTTCACATCGACCGGAAAACTCTGGGCCGTCAGTCGCAAGATTGACGGCCCTTCTTGGTCCAGCGCGCTGATTTGCGATGTTGCCCGATTGTTCCCGTTGTTTGATGCCGCAGCCTCTCGTAAGCCCGCGCAACATGACACGTGCCCCTTTCGCCGCCGATCCAACCGCTTCGCGCGGCCGTGAATTCCCCGAAAACCGCGAGGGAACACGCGGACCGCGCAGCGAATTCCAGCGCGACCGCGATCGTATCATCCATTCCATCGCTTTCAGGCGTCTGCGCAGCAAGACGCAGGTCTTCATTTCGCCCGACGGGGACCATTACCGCACCCGCCTGACACACAGCCTGGAAGTTGCCCAGATTGGCCGCGTCATTGCCCGCGCATTGGGCCTTGATGAAGACCTGACCGAGGCCCTGTGTCTGGGGCATGACATCGGCCATCCTCCTTTCGGCCATGCCGGTGAAACCGCGCTGTCGCAGGCGATGGAACGCCACGGCGGTTTCGATCACAATGCCCAGACGCTGCGGATGTTGATGCGGCTGGAAAGCCCCTATTGCGATCATGAAGGGCTGAACCTGACGTGGGAGTTGCTGGAAGGCATGGCCAAGCACAATGGCCCTGTCACAAACCCCGGCTGGGCGCTGGCGGAACTCGACCGCGATTTTCCGCTGGAACTGGACCAGTATCCATCGCTGGAAGCGCAGATCGCCGCAATTGCTGACGATATCGCCTATGACAATCATGACATCGACGACGGTCTGCGTGCCGGAATGCTGGAACTGGATGATCTGCTGACGCTCGATTTTGTTGCTGACCAGTGGCGGCATGTAGAACGCCGTTTCCAGCGCGCCCCGCACGACCGCCAGTTGCGCGAACTTGTCCGGGGCCAGATCGGGGTGATGGTCAACGATGTGATCGAGCAGACGCGCGGCGCAGTGGCAGGTTGTGACAGCGTCGATGCGGTGCGAAGCGCGGGCAGGGCGCTCGGCACATTTTCGCCGCAGATGCAGGCGGACGAACGGCGGCTGAAGCAGTTCATGTATGAACGGCTCTATTACCACCCTGAACAAGTGGTCACATCAGAACGGGCGCGCGATGTGGTTGCGCGGTTGTATGCGGCCTATGAACAGGACGGCTCTCTGCTGCCCGATGGCTGGCGGCAGGCTTTGCCGCCTTCAGAGCCAGAACGCAGTCGCCATATCGCTGATTTCATTGCCGGGATGACAGACCGTTATGCCATCGATCAATGCGCCCGTATCTATGGCCGGATACCCGAAGGTCTGAGCAATGTCTGATCCGCTGCGCATTGCCCTTGTCGGTGCCACGGGCCTTGTCGGCCGCGCCGTTGTCCATGCAGCAACGGGCCGCGAGGATATGCGGCTGGTGGCGATTGCACGGCGCGAAATGAAGCTGCCGACGGGCGCGCGAATGGAAATGTTCGTCGCAGAACCGTCCCATTGGGGCGAGGTGATCGAAGCAGTGAAGCCTGATGTGCTGATCAATGCGCTGGGCACCACATGGAACAAATCCGGCAAGGATGAAGCGGCATTTCGCGCAGTGGACCAGGACCTGGTGCTGGATGTTGCCCGTGCGGCACACAAGGCAGGCGTGAAGCGCTTTATCTCGATCAGTTCAGTGGGTGCCAGCCTCGCGGCCAAGAACTTCTACCTGCAGGTGAAAGGCGAGGTCGAACGCGATCTGGCCAAGGTCGGATTCAAGCGGCTCGACATATTGCGGCCCGGGCTGCTCCGCGGCAGCCGCGAAAATGACGTGCGTGCGGCAGAGGGCCTAGGCAGAATTGCAGCGCCTCTCCTCAACATGGCCCTGCATGGCAAATTCAGGCAATATCGCGCAATCAAGGCAGAAACGGTTGCCGATGCGGCACTTTCGCTGGCAATGAAGAAGGCTGGCGGCAAATTCGCCCATGACAACGATGCGATTATTCGCGCCGCGCAATCACTGACAAGGCCCGAACTGGCCCCCTAGCCCGAGAGGAACATTGCCATGTGGCAGACAATTTTCAGCGCGGCGAACCTGGTGGCAATGGCGGGGTGGGTTGTGCTCATTTTCCTGCCGCGCAGGCCATTGCCGCTGACGGCTGTGCTGTATCTGGGCGTTGGACTGCTGTGCATGGTCTATAGCGCCGGTCTGATTGCGCTGCTGTCAGGTGCGGTGGATGCTGGCGGTGGGCCCGATGCGGCCATGAACTTTTCCACTATCGAGGGTGTTCGCGCCATCTTTGCATCTGATGGCGGGGTTACCATCGGCTGGACGCATTATCTGGCCTTTGACCTTTTTACCGGCCTGTGGATTGCGCGCGATGCAGATGCGAAAGATTTCTCTCGGTTCATCCAGGCCCCCGTTCTGTTTGCCACTTTCATGGCTGGTCCGCTGGGCTTGTTCGTGTGGCTGATCGTGCGCGAAAGGCGCGCGCGCAAACATGGCCGGATGAAAGTCTGACTGGTCTGCCCGCGCAATGAAGCGCCACGCCCCGGCCACGGCGCGCAACAGCGCGGCCATCGCGCAGGTCCTGCAAATGGAATTGCCCGGCCAGGGCCAAGTGCTGGAAGTGGCCAGCGGCACCGGCGAACACGCCGTCTATTTTGCGAAAGCGTTTCCGCAATTGAACTGGCAGCCCAGCGATCAGGACCCAGAAGCGTTGCTGTCGATCGAGGAATGGAGCGCTGAAGCGGGCCTTGTAAACCTGTTGCCGCCGGTCAGGATAAATGCCGCTGATGTTGAATGGGCGGTGGCTGATGCCTCGGCAATCCTGTGCATCAACATGGTGCATATCAGCCCGTGGCAATCAGCCGAGGGGCTGTTTCGAAATGCGGGCCGCATATTGGCCAAAGGCGCGCCGCTGGTGCTTTATGGGCCGTTTCTGGAAGCGGGTGTTGAAACGGCCCCGTCCAATACGGATTTCGATGCCAGCCTGAAGGCCCGAGATAAGCGATGGGGGCTGCGCGAACTGCCTCGGTTGGACATGCTGGCCGAAGAATGCGGGCTCGGTCGAACAGCGCGCCATCCCATGCCGGCCAACAATCTGACGCTTGTCTATCGGCGGACTTGAAGCCCCTAGAGCGGCCTTGAAAAAGGGAACGCCCGCCGGATCTCTCCGACGGGCGCCCTGCGACCCTACAGACGTAGGGTGAGAATGTTTTTGAAATCAGGTGATGTCGTCGCCTGCCTGGCCGACAGATTCGATGTCGTTGCCAAGGCCTTTGACCGTGTTGCAGGCTGCAGCAGACATGGTCATTGCGGTGATGCCAACGGCGATAAGAATTTTACGAACCATTTTCAGTCTCCGAATTATGCCTGATGCAGGCAATCGGATACATAACGCGTGTTCTGTGCCAAGGTTCCTAATCACCTGCGATTAATTGCGGGGCGGTTTTAGACAGGCGGTGTTCTCGCCATGCGATGAGCAGGCCCGCGCCAACAATCAGCGGCGCGCCAAACCATGTTGCAGCAGGCGGCAACCGGTCAAAAACAGCCCATCCAAACAAAGTCGCCCAGATCAGCGCGGAATAATCCATCACGATCACGCTGGCGACTGCGCCAATACGCAAGGCCGCTGTAAGCAGAAACTGGCCGAGAATGCCGAACAGGGCGAGGCCGCCCAGCAGCATCCATTCATAAGGCGTGTGCGACCGCGCCACAAATGGCAGCGCCAGCGCCAGAACAGGTGTGCTGAAGGCGGAAAAATAGAAGACAGTCGTCAGCGGATGCTCGGTCTTGCCAAGATCGCGGATCTGGATCGAGATGAGTGCGATCATGAAGGCGGCAGACAGGGATACAATCGCGCCCAGTAGCGGAATGTCGCCCTTGCCGGGCTGGGCAATAACCAGCACCCCGGCAAACCCCATCAGCACTGCCGCCCAGCGATAACGGCCTACCTTTTCATGCAGCAGCAGCGCGGAAAGGATGACGGCCCAGATGGCAGAGGTGAAATTGAAAGTGGTTGCCTCGGCCAGCGGCAACAGCAGTACGCCGCCAAAATTGAGGAACATGCCGATCAGGCCGTATATCGCCCTCTTGCCGTGCAGGGTGATGCGCTCGGTCCTGAGCAGATACATCGTGCCGCTGGCAAAGAACCAAGCGCCGAGAACGGGCAGAGTGACAACTTGCCGCCAGAACAGGATTTCCGCGAGATGAACCCCGCTTTCCCCAAGCAGCTTGACGAAGACCAGCATCACCGACAGCACGAATGCCGCGCCCAACCGGACGACGAGTGCAAATACCGGCCTTTGAAGGGGAACCTCGCTCATCCAGCGGCCTTAAGCGCTGCGTCCTGATTCTCAAGCAACAAGAATTTCCGGTCGCCCGTTGTCCTGCTGCCGGAAAGTGACCATATCGCGCTGCGCGATGAAACTGCACGAATTCCTGACCTTTGCCAGCGAAGCTGAAATTGCCGGCCTGTGGGGTCTTGGGATGATCGGTATCGCCCTTCTGGCCCTGCTGGGCGAGCGCAGGCGCATGAAGCGCGCGCGCATTGACGGGGTCGGCTGGGTGCCGTGGACCAGCATTTTCATGACCAGCGCCATCATCGGCGCGGGTCTGCTGGCCTTGGCAGCCAAGGGACTTATGGCAGGCTGAGCCTTAGAGGCAGGCTTCCAGATAGGCCTGGTCAAAACCGAACTGGCGCGCCTTTTCCAGCGTGTATGGACGCAGGCCTGACGAACGATATTCGCCAAGGATCTTGCCGTCGTCGCTTTCTTCCAGATATTCGAATTTGAACAGTTCCTGCGTAACGATCACGTCGCCTTCCATCCCGATGACTTCGGTGATGTTGGTGGTGCGGCGCGAACCGTCGCGCAGACGCTTTACCTGCACGATAAGATCGACAGATTCTGCAATCTGGCGCGAAATCGCTTCCTTCGGAATCTTGATGTCGCCCATCAGGATCATGTTTTCCATACGGCCAAGGCATTCGCGCGGGCTGTTGGCGTGAAGCGTACACATGGACCCGTCATGGCCGGTGTTCATGGCGGCCAGAAGATCGAAGCATTCCGCGCCGCGGATTTCGCCCAGGATGATGCGGTCAGGTCGCATACGCAGGGCGTTCTTCACAAGATCGCCAATGGTAATCGCGCCCTGTCCTTCAAGGTTTGGCGGGCGGGTTTCCAGCGGCAGCCAGTGTGGCTGCTGCAGGCGAAGTTCGGCGGCATCTTCAATCGTCAGCACGCGTTCGCCGGGGTCGATCATTTTCGACAAGGCGTTGAGCATCGTGGTTTTACCCGAACCGGTACCGCCCGAAATGACGACATTCATCCGGCACGCACCGGCAATTTTCAGCGCGGTTGCCATTTTGTCGCTCATCGAGCCGAACTCCTTGAGCATATCGATGGTGATAGGCTTCTCGGAGAATTTACGAATCGAGATCGCCGTGCCGCGCAGCGACAGTGGCGGGACGATGACGTTGACGCGGCTGCCGTCCTTGAGACGGGCGTCAGCCAGCGGCGTGGTCTGGTCGACGCGGCGGCCAACCTGGTTCACGATGCGCTGGGCGATCTGGAACAGGTGCTGTTCGTCGCGGAACTGGATCGGGGCAAGCATCAGCTTGCCCTTCTTTTCGATGTAGGTCTGGTCAGGCCCGTTGACCATGATGTCCGAAACATCAGGGTCGCCGAGCAATTCTTCCAGCGGACCGAAGCCCAGCAATTCGTCGATCAGCACCTTTTCCAGCGCAAATTGCTCGCGCCGGTTGAGGGTGATTTTCAGCTCGGCCAGCACTTCCAGAATGATCGGCCGGAATTCTTCCGACAGTTCATCTTTGGACAGCGTGGCAGCAGCTTCGGGGTCAACACGTTCGAGCAGGCGGGGAAGTACCTGCTCCTTGATCTTGTGGACGCTTTGTTCAAATCCGCCGACATTCGACTGGTTGTCGACGACGTTATTGGCGCGTTCAGCCAGACGGCTCATTGCGTCGGCCTGAGGTGCGCCGCCATTGCCGCCAACAGCGTCCATCCCTTCGCCCGGCAGGGGCGGGAATTGCTCGCCACCTTGCGGCGAAGCGGGATTCTGGCTTGGGGCAGGGGCGCCGCCGCCCTTCATGGGCTTGGCAACACCGAAAGAAGGGCGCGCACCGGGCTTCATGGCCCCTGGGCCGCTTTTTCGTCCGAATGCGCTCATCTGGCGTAACCCCCATTGTGGCAAAAGCCACATCAAACATGTGTGTCTGCTTCGTGTGATATGGCGAAGCAGTTCTGATCAAGAATGGTGAATAATTCGGAAACCTTATTTTTTCTTAAACATCGGGCCGGCTTTCGGGCTGGCGGGCATTTTTTTGAATGATGGGCGTGGCGAAGCGTGTTGCGGGTCTTTTCGTGCCTGTTCCAATGGTCAAACCGGCCAACAGGCGGTAAGGGCACGCTTCGCGCTGCGGCATCGTCTTGTGCGGGGGCAACCCATTTTCTCTGACATCGCAGGAGCAACGCGTGCAAAAGAATGAAGAGAGCGGGCTACTTCTTGCTCTCGCTGGCTTTGCCCTGCTGTCTTGCGGTGATGCCATTATAAAGTCGATGGCGGGCGAGATCTCGCCCCTTGTGGTTGCAGCGCTGCGGTTTACCATCGGTGCAATCGGCCTTTCGGTCATCCTTGCAATAAGGGAAGGGGCGCAGGCGTTTCGTCCCCGGCGGCCATGGCTGCAGGCTGCACGCGGCATGTTTCTTGCAGCGGCCACCATCTGCTTCTTTTCTGCATTGTTCGTCATGCCGCTTGCCGAAGCGACTGCATTGATATTCGTCGCGCCCATCATAACCGCCTTGCTCAGCGGGCCTGTGTTGGGAGAAAAAGTCCCTCCTGCAACATGGATCGCATCGGTGGTGGCATTTGGCGGGGTCATTCTCATCCTGCGGCCAAATCTGGCCGAACTGGGCATTGTCGCAATGCTGCCGCTTGGTTCTGCCGTGGCGTTCAGCATGATGATGCTGGCGAACCGCGCTGTTGCAGGCGATGGCAGCGCCTTGTCGATGCAGGTCTTCATGGCACTGGGAGCAGCGCCGATCCTGATTTTCTGCGCTTTGCTCGGTGGGGCCAGCGGAGCGCCGGTTCTGGCACTCAGCATGCCTGACTGGACGGTCGTTGCACGCTGCGCAGTCGTTGCTGTCAGCGCCAGCACTGCGCATTGGCTGGTCTATCTTGGGACGACGCGGGCCGGCGCAGCGACTGTTGCCCCCATGACTTATGCGCAGCTGCTGGTGGCTATCAGCCTTGGCTGGATCATGTTCGGTGATGCACCTGATGTGATAACTCTGATAGGCTCGGCCATCATCATCGGCGCGGGTCTGTTCCTGTGGAACAGCGGGCGAAGGCCACAAAATCCAATCCTTGATTGAACATGGCGCACATCACGCTAAATCAGGCACCAATTCATGCCCGCGATTTCCGATGCAGGCAAAAAACCCTTGAATGAAAGCAGTTATTTATGTGCGGAATTATCGGCATCGTCAGCAATCAGGCCGTAACCGACCGGTTGGTGGATGGACTGCGCCGCATGGAATATCGCGGCTATGACAGTGCCGGTGTCTGCACGATTGACGATGGCAAGCTGGTGCGCCGCCGAGCACAGGGCAAGCTGAACAATCTGGTGGAAGAACTGGCCGGAAACCCTGCGCCCGGCAATATCGGTATCGCACATACACGCTGGGCCACCCATGGCGCGCCTACCACCCATAATGCACACCCCCATGCCACTGACCACGTGGCGCTGGTGCACAATGGCATCATCGAGAATTTCAAGCATCTGCGCGATGAACTGCTGGGACGCGGCCGTGTGCTCGAAAGCGAAACCGATAGCGAAGTGGTCGCGCATCTCATTTCCGAACAGGTCGAGAATGGCGCATCGCCCACCGATGCGGTGAAAACCGTGTTGCCGCGTCTGCGCGGCGCTTTCGCACTGGCCATCACTTTCAAGCAGCACCCTGATTTGCTGATCGGTGCGCGGTTGGGTTCGCCATTGGTGGTGGGATACGGCGAAGGCGAGATGTATCTTGGCTCTGACGCGCTTGCGCTGGCGCCGCTGACGCAGCAGATCGCCTATCTGGAAGAAGGCGACTGGGTGGTCATCACCCGCGATGAAGCCAGAATTTTCGATTCAGAAAACCAGCCTGTCGAACGTGAAATAACCACGTCTGGCGCATCGGCGGCTTCTGTCGAAAAGGGCAATTACCGCCATTACATGCAGAAAGAGATTTTCGAGCAGCCAACCGTGGTTGCCCAGACTCTTGGCAGCTATATTCACCAGTCAGACAACAGCGTGGCCCTGCCGCAGATCGATTTTGACCTGTCGGCAATCAAGCGGATCACCATCGTTGCTTGCGGCACGTCCTATTATGCGGGGATGGTGGCGAAGTACTGGTTTGAACAATTCGCGCGGGTGCCGGTCGATATCGATGTTGCCAGCGAATTTCGTTACCGCGATCCGGTGCTGGAAGATGGCGGCCTGGCGCTATTCATTTCGCAATCCGGCGAAACCGCCGATACGCTGGCCGCGCTCCGCCATTGCAAACAGGCCGGTCAAACCATTGCGGTAGTGGTGAATGTGCCGACCAGTTCGATGGCCCGCGAAGCCGATTTGCTGTTGCCCACCCATGCAGGCCCTGAAATCGGCGTTGCATCGACCAAGGCATTCACCTGCCAGCTGGCAGTTCTGGCCGCGCTTGCCGCGCATCTGGCTGTCCGCAAGGGACGGATGGGCCGGGACGAAGAACAGGAAGTTGTGAAACATCTTCTTGAAGCGCCAGCCGCGCTTAATTCCGCGCTCGATCATGATGATGATATTGCCGCAATGGCGCCGCTGATCGCGCCAGCACGTGACGTGCTCTACCTGGGCCGCGGGCCGGATTATCCCCTGGCCATGGAAGGCGCGCTCAAGCTGAAGGAAATCAGCTACATCCACGCTGAAGGTTACGCGTCGGGTGAAATGAAACATGGCCCGATTGCGCTTATCGACGAGGCCGTTCCGGTCATCGTTCTTGCGCCATCAGGCCCGCTGTTTGAAAAGACCGTTTCCAACATGGAAGAAGTGCGCGCTCGCGGCGGCCAGATCGTTCTGATTTCCGACCGCGAGGGCCTCGAACAAGCGGGCGAGGGCTGCCTTGCCACGATCGAGATGCCGCGTGTGCATCCGCTGATTGCGCCGCTGGTCTATGCGGTCCCTGTCCAACTGCTCGCCTATCATACGGCTTGTGTTAAGGGTACGGACGTCGATCAGCCACGGAATCTGGCAAAATCCGTGACCGTGGAATAACGCGGCAGCAGTGGCAATTACGGATTTTAGAGGCGGTAAATAGGCCGCTTGTCACCCGGCAATGGCGCAAATCAGCGAAAAATGATGTTTCGTCAGATGCGTAAATAATTCTGATCGAACGACATTAGTCGCAAAATCGTAACGTGCTTTACTGGCTGGAAACCTTTGCGCGCTAGGCGCAAATGCGTGAGCGAAATAAACCAGAACCTGCCGAATTCGACGGCCAGATTGTCCGCACGAGACGTGCTCGGCCTGAGCGACCCGACGAGCGCAGGCTGGGGCCGCCTTCGCGGGATGCAATATCCGCGCCTTGCGCACGGCACGCGCCTCCGCCTTGCCGGACAGGCTGTGGCTGCTGCGCTGGTGGGTCTGACCACGCATAGCGTTGGTGGTTTCGTTTTGCTGGGTGGCTGGGCAGTGCTGCTTGCGATCTCGCTTTTCTTCTGTGCCCGGGTTCACTCGGCTGTTGCCGATTCAGACCGGCGCAAACTTTCGTCTGCAGAATTCCGCAAACATCAACTGGCAGCCAGCATGGCCTCGGCCGTCTGGTGCTTGCCGCTGCTGGTGTTCGGCTATCTCGGTGAACCAACGCCGTTGCTGGAAGTCTGGGTTATCGTTTCGGTCTTGGTTATCGGTTCAGCGCTTACCGTGGCATCAGCCCCACTGGGCACGGTGATATTCGCCTGTGCAACCAGTACAGCGGCCATTCTCGGCTTTGCAATGACGGGCGAATATTCGATGATTCCCGTCGCGGCTGTTTTCGCCATCATCATCGTGACCGGCACAATCGACAATGCACGCACTTTCCTCGAGGCACGTTTTGCAGAAGCGGGAATGTCGGAAAAAAGCGAAGTCGTATCGCTGCTGCTGCGCGAGTTCGAGGAAAACCAGGCAGACTGGCTGTGGCAGGTGGATACGGCGCGGCGTGTGCGCATGGTTTCGCCCCGCTTCTCCTTTGCGCTGGGCAAGACGCCTGAAGAAGTAAACGGCAAGCAGTTCCTCGAACTGATAAGCGGTGATACTTGGGAAACAGGCCAGTTTGCGCCCAGCCTGCACGATCTGGCAGAGCGTTTGAAGCGGCGCGAAAGTTTCTCCAACTTGCTGGTAAAAGTCACGATTGACCGCGAGGAACGCTGGTGGGAACTTTCCGGCACACCGATGCTGGATGATGGCGGCCATTATATCGGCTTCCGCGGCGTTGGTTCCGATGTGACCGAACAACGCGAATCCAGCGAGAAGATCGCCTATCTTGCTCGTTACGACACGCTGACGGGCCTGCCCAACCGGCTCATGCTGCATGAAAGCCTGGGCGAGGCCCTGCGGTTTGCGCACCAATGGCGTTCACGCTGCGCTTTCCTGATGATCGATCTCGACCGGTTCAAGGCAGTGAACGATTCCCTCGGTCACCTGGTGGGTGACCAATTGCTGGCACAGGTTTCCAGCAGGCTGAAGGGCCTGACGGGCGATAACGAGATGGTCGGACGGCTGGGCGGCGATGAATTCGCCATTGTCATCCGCGATGCGTCGGACAAGGAAACCGTCGAACGCATTGCCCGCCGCGTGATCGAGACATTGTCGCACCCCTATTCCATCGACCACCACACGCTTTACGTCGGTGCCAGCGTTGGCTCTGCAATCGGCCCACGCGATGGCACGAATGTGGAAGACCTGATGCGCAATTCCGACCTGGCACTGTATCGTGCCAAGGATGAAGGCGGCGGCGAACATTATCGTTACGAACCGGCACTGCATGCGTCGGCCGAAGAACGGCGCAAGCTCGAATTCTCGCTCCGCCATGCCATCGAGCGTGATGAGCTGGTGCTTCATTACCAGCCGGTGGTTGATGCTATCAGCGAAAAGGTCCTGAGTTTCGAAGCGCTGGTTCGTTGGAACAGCCCGGAACACGGCTTTGTCAGCCCGGTAAAGTTCATCCCGCTGGCAGAGGACACGCGCCTGATTGTGCCGATTGGCCAATGGGTGATGGAACAGGCTTGCCGCGAAGCGACAAACTGGCCATCTGATATCCGCATTGCTGTCAACGTTTCGGGCGAACAGCTGGTGGAACCGGACTTTGCCTCCACCGTGGTGCGCGCGCTGGCCAGAAGCGGGCTTGAGGCACACCGGCTGGAAATCGAAGTCACGGAAAGCATCTTCTTGCGTGATGCCGACGTTGCCCGCGCGGCACTTGAAGAAATCATGGCGCTCGGCTGCTCGGTCGCGCTGGATGATTTCGGCACCGGCTATTCGTCGCTGGGGTACCTGCGCAAACTGCGCTTCTCCACGATCAAGGTCGATCGCAGCTTCGTTCAGGGCGCGGCAAACGAACATCCCGAAAGTCTCGCGATTATCCGCGCAGTTGTGGCCATGGCCGACAGTCTTGAAATGTCGACCACGGCAGAAGGCGTGGAAACGGCCGAGGAAGCGGAGATGATCCGCAAGCTGGGCTGCAAGAAGATACAGGGTTATTACTTCGGCAGGCCCATGGCCGCCGTGGAGGCTCGCAAGATTTTCAAACGGTCGGCCAATCTGGCCAAGGCTGTCGGGGCCTGAGCGATTTGCGCGTCAGGCGGCGACAACCGCGCGGACTGCACTTTCAAACAGGGCCCGGCCATCTTCGCTGCCCTGCGCAGCTTCGACTGCTCGTTCAGGGTGGGGCATCATGCCAAGGACATTGCCCGCCTTGTTGAGCACGCCGGCGATATCGCGGCGTGACCCGTTACATGGCTCGGTATAGCGAAACGCGATGCGGCCTTCTGCTTCGAGACGGTCGAGAGTGGCATCATCGGCAAAATAATTGCCATCATGATGGGCGACAGGGATGTGGATGACCTGCCCCGCCGAATAGCCGCTGGTGAACAATGTCTGGTTGTTCTCCACTTTCAGCCCAACTGTGCGGCAAATGAAATTCTGGCCTGCATTGCGCATAAGGGCGCCGGGCAGAAGCCCGCTTTCCGTCAGGATCTGGAAACCGTTACACACACCCAGGACCGGCACACCGCGCGACGCGGCCTCAACCACGGCCTTCATGATCGGGCTGCGTGCAGCCATGGCGCCGGACCGGAGATAATCGCCGTAGGAAAAGCCGCCCGGCAAGGCGATGAAATCGAGCCGGTCGGGCAGGGAGGCATCGCCGTGCCAGACGCGGATGGGCGCAGTGCCCGACGCCTGTTCAAGCGCCACCGCCATATCACGGTCGCAGTTTGAACCCGGAAAAGTGATGACAGCGGAACGGAAAGCCATCACGCCTGCTCCTTCTCACCCACCTTTTCGATACGGTAATTTTCAATCACCATATTGGCGAGGAGTTTGCGGCACATTTCGTCCAGCTGATCGTCCGTCACGCTGTCATCCACGTCGAGTTCGATCAGGCGGCCCGCACGCACATCATTGACGCCTGAAAAACCGAGGCCTTCCAACGCATGATGAATGGCGCGGCCCTGCGGGTCGAGCACGCCGGATTTGAGGGACACGTGGATCTGGACTTTCATCGAACGGACCTTTGCGGGGCTGGTGCCGGGATTGCTGCGTAATATGTGAAGCCGCCTATGGCGTGCGATCGCCGCAGGGGCAAGTCGTGCAGCAGGACTTCTGGCAAAGTAGTGTTCGCAAGGGCCGCTTTTGGCAGCCGCCTTCAGGTGGCGCTGTCTTCAAATTGTGAAGCCAAGAATATGAAAAGATAGCACAAATTTACCTGAACATGGCAATCCTTAAATGTCCCCTCGCCAAATCCATGTTATCGAATTGCAGCCCCTTTTGCACATTTTTCAAGCTCGTAAGCCACTGTTCCCTAAACGCAACAATGCTTGGGATTCGCAATTTGCTCTGACACCTGTCGACCAGGCAAGTTTTGACATATAAATGAGTTAAAATAATTAGATAAAAGAATAATCTAAGAAATTCCATCCGGGCGATGCAGAGAATTAAGGGGCGCGTTTTTCGGCCCGTTCCGCTACCGGCAGACATCCAGTTTCCGGGAGCCTATCGAAATGACCACTCGCATCCGCCCCTCTGTCCGCATGGCAGGCGCAAGCCTGATTCCCATCGCGCTGGCAGCAATCGCCCAACCAGCCTTTGCGCAGGACAATGCGCCCGCCGCTTCCACTGCTGGCCAGCTCGACGTTATTGTCGTGACTGCCAACCGCCGTGAGGAAAATCTGCAGGACGTGGCCATTTCGGCCGCCACGCTCGATACCGATCGGGTCCAGACGATTTTTGATGCAGGCGCTGACGTAACTGCGCTGGCCGCACGTGTGCCGGGCCTGTTTGTCGAAAGTTCCAACGGCCGTGCCGCACCGCGCTTCTATATCCGCGGGCTCGGCAATACTGATTTCGATCTTGCAGCATCGCAGCCTGTTTCTGTCATCATGGACGAAGTGGTGATGGAAAACGTCACCTTGAAGAGCTTCCCCATTTTCGACGTTGACCGCATCGAGGTGCTGCGCGGGCCGCAGGGTTCGCTTTTTGGCCGCAATACGCCTGCCGGTATCGTCAAGATTGACACGAAGAAGCCGACCAACAATTTCGAAGCGCAGGCCTCGCTCAGCGCTGGCAGCTTTGGTTCGATCTCGCTTGATGCAGGCGTTGGCGGCCCGCTCGTCAAGGATCGCGTCGCTGCACGTATTTCCGTCCTTTATCAGGGCCGTGATGATTACGTCGATAATGGCTTCACCGGCGAAAAAGACGCGTACGGCGGCTATGACGAATTTGCTGTTCGCGGCCAGTTGCTGTTCACGCCGACTGACCGGCTGAGCATCCTTGGTCTTGCGCAATATCGCGATCTCGACGGCACTTCCACGCTGTTCCGCGCCAACATTCTTGGCCCCGGCAATAACAAGCTGAACGAAAATTATGATCGCAAGACCGTGTTTTACGATGCTGGCGGCGGCAATATTTCCGAATACCAGGGATTTGGCGCATCGGTTAAGGTCGATTACGAATTCGACGGCGTTACGCTGACTTCAATCACTGCCTATAATGAAAGCAACGGTTCGAGCCGCGGCGACATCGACGGCGGCTTTGGCGCCGCATTCCTGCCGGTATCCGGCCCCGGGTTCATCCCGTTCCCTTCAGACACGCGCGATTCCATCGACTTGAAGCAAACCACGCATGAAGTGCGTCTGGCGTCCAATGGTGGCGGCGCGTTTTCATGGCAGGTCGGCGCCTTTGCATTCGACAGCGACTTCAGCGTTCTGACCGAAGGGTTCGACTTCCCGCCGCCGGTTGAAGTGCGGCATCAGAACAGCAGCTGGGCAGTGTTCGGACAGGGCACCTACCAGTTCACCGATATGCTGCGCCTGACTGCTGGCCTGCGCTACACAGAAGATGACAAGAACTTCTACGTTCTGTCTGGCGGCCCGCTCAACTTCCGCCAGGTGTCCGACAATCGCATCAGCTGGGATGTCAGCGCCTTTGCCGATGTTTCGCAGGACTTCAGCCTCTATGCGCGCGTTGCCAATGGCTTCCGCGCGCCCACCATCCAGGGGCGCGACGTTGCATTCTTCTCCCCGCCATCGGTGGCGACTTCGGAAAAGATCATGTCGTATGAAGTCGGCTTCAAGAGCGAGCTGGCTGACCGCCGCATCCGTCTGAATGGCGCTGTATTCACTTATACGGTCGAAGATCAGCAATTCTCGGCTGTAGGCGGGCTCGGCAACCTTGTGCAGCTGGTCAATGCCAATGAAGGCAAGGCGTGGGGCTTCGAGCTCGATTCAGCTTTCCAGATTTCGGAAACCTTCCTTGTCACAGCTGGCCTCAGCTACAACGACACGGAAATCAACGACCCCAATCTGGCGGTTGGCATCTGCGCCCAGTGCACAGTCACTGATCCTATCGTGAACCTGAGCGGGACTGACCGCGCGCTGGTGGACGGTAATCCTTTCCCCAACGCGCCAAAGTGGATCGCGGATATTACCGCGCGGTATTCCGTGCCGCTGGGCAATGGAGGCGAAGTCTTCGTGTTCACCGACTGGGCTTATCAGGGTGAAACCAACTTCTTCCTGTATGAATCGCTTGAATTCTACGCCGACAAGCAGATCGAAGGCGGTCTGCGCATCGGTTATGCTGCACCTGATGATCGTTACGAAGTAGCGCTGTTCGCTCGGAACATCACCAACGAGCACAATCTGAAGGGCGGCATCGACTTCAACAACAATACGGCGTTCGTCAACGATCCGCGCATCATCGGCGTATCGGCACGCGTGCGCTACTGATTTCGCAATCCCTGGATTGAAAGACGGGGTCGGGGAGAAATCTCCGGCCCCGTTTTATTTTTCCGCGACAAAAGCTTCCGGCACGACACGGAATTCAACGGCATCTTCCGGCGCCAGATATTGCAGCGCCAATGCGTGCAGGTCTTTGCCTGTCATTGCTTCATAGCGGGCCTTTGCCGTGGTGAAGCGTTCGATATCGTCCGCTTCGCTTTGCGCGCGTTCAACCAGCCCCATCCAGCCGCCGTTGCTTTTCAGCCTGTTGTCGAGCGATTCCAGTAGCGGCTGGCGCGCGCGCTGGATCAGGTCGGCATCGGGCGGGCCAGCGCGCAACTGGTCCACCACCTGCGTCATTGCCGCCTTTGCCGCGTCAATCTGCGCCACGTCGACCGCTGCGCCCATCGAAAATGTGCCATAGCCGCGATAGGTGGAAGACTGGTCGCTGCTGACTGATGGCGAATAGGATTGGCCCAGCTCTTCGCGCAGCTTTTGCGTCAACAGCAAATTGCCAACGCGCGCCAGCAGGCTGAGGCGGGATGTTACGTCCCAGTCGCGATCGTCCGTTGTGGGCCATACAAGGCGGATGATCGCCTGGTCCGCTTCTCCCTTGTGACCGACCATCTTTACGCCGCGATTGCCGGTAAAGACCCGTATGTTGCGTTGGGCTTCGTATGGTCTGAAATCATTCTCTCGCGCCGGCAATGCGCCAAACGTCGCGCCGACAAGCCGGATCGCCTCTTCCTCGTCAAAATCGCCGACCAGGCCAATTTCAATGGCACCATTTTTCAGTCGGTCGGAAATGGTAGTTTTCAACTTTTCAAAATCGAGCGCGCGATAGGCTTCAACCGGCTGGCGGGTGAAGCGGGGGTCATCGTCCGACAATATGGCGCGCGATGCTTCGCCAAATGCAGAGCCAGGCGTTTTATCGAGGCGGGCAAAGAAATCATCGAGGCCCTGCCGCCATGAACCCAGTCCTTCCGGGCGGTAGCCGGGGTCGGAAACGAGCGCGGCTAGCAGTTGCAGCTGCAATTCAAGGTCGCGGCGGGTCGTGGTGGCAGCGCTGTTAAAGGTTTCGCTGCCAACGCCGAAGCTGGCTGAAACAGACCGGCCAGCCAGGATTGTCTGCAATTCATCGCGGCTATGCTGGCCAAGCCCGCCGCTCGACAATAGCCCGCCAAGTTCTACTGCAAGCGGGTTATCCCGGCTTCCCAGCATCTGGCCGCCATCAATCGCCACCCTTATGCTGATGCGGTCATCTTCAAGGTCAGTGGGCTTCAGGTTCAGACGGACCCCGTTGGCAAAGCGTATTTCGCGAATATCCAGCCTGCTTGCCCGCGTGTCGGACACGATTGCGCTGGCAGGCCCGAAGTCGGCGTAGGCAAAGTCTGCGCTGGCGGTTTCCGCCGGTGGTGACAATTCGCGTGCAAATGCGGCAGAAACTGCGGAGCGCAGGGCATCCGCGCCGCCAATTGGCGCAGCCTTGCCGGTGAAGCGGACCAGCGGTTCGTCCAGATTGATGAAATAGGCCCGCATTTCTTCCAGAACGGTGGCAGGTGTCACGCCCTCTACGGCCTGTTCAAAGCGGCTCAGCTGGTCTGCGGGGTTGTCGGGGATGCTTTCGCCCTGGGCAATGGCGAATGCCTGCGCGACGAATGCATCATTGCTGCGTGTCGCGCTATTGGCAGCAGCGTTGGTCAGGGCAGAACGCACATTGCTCAATTGTTCGGCGATTTCGGCCTCGGTGAAGCCGTAGATCATGGCGCGCCGGTATTCGTCGATGGCGGCATCCAGTGCGCGCTTCCATGCGCCATCTTCCGAGCTGACCGAAAGTTCGGTTGTCCTGGCATCCTCGAAGAAGTCACGGGTGGAGATATTGACCCCGCGAAACGGCGGGTCTTCGCTGCGTTGCAGGCGGTTGAGGCGGCGGCCAAGTATCCGGCTGCCGACATAGCGTAGCAGCGTCCTGCGCCGCTGCGCCAACGTGTCGGGCGTATCGATGTAGGGGGCATGGCGCAGGATGGTGACATTTTCTGTCAGCGCAGGGTCGAGGTAGATGTCCGTCTGTCCGCGATAGTCAGGGTCGACCGGACCGGCATCGGGCTGTTGTGTTTGCGGTGCGGGCGCCCAGTCAGCAAAGCGTTCGAGAATTTTTGCCTCGACCAATGCCGGGTCGAAGTCGCCGACAACCACGACCACCGTATCTGCCGGCGTATATTCACGTTGCCAGAAGGCACGAAGCCCCTCGGCAGTGGCGCTTTCCAGCGTTTCGACCGTGCCGATCGGCAGGCGCTTGGGCAGCAGCGCATCGGGTAAGGCGAATTCCAGCCCGTCGACGGTGTTTTTCAGCCCGTAATTGTTACGCACGCGCCGTTCCGACAGGACAACGCCGCGTTCGCGGTCAACCGCATCCTTGCCAATGGTCAGCTCGCTGGCGGTTTCACGCATCAGCATTAGCGCGGTATCGAGCAGGCCAATATCTGCGCGCGGCAGGTTCAGCTTGTATTGGGTCTGTTCGAAACCGGTGGATGCATTGGTGTCTGCGCCAAAGGCCAGGCCCTGTCGCTCCAGCAATTTCACCATTTCGCCTTCGGGAACATGGGTCGATCCGTTGAAGGCCATATGTTCAACGAAATGCGCAAAACCGCGTTCTTCGGGCCTTTCGTCAATGGAACCGGTGTTCACTTCCATCCGCACAAGCGCCGTGTTCTCGGGCCGGTTGTTGCGCCTGATGATATAGCGAAGACCATTGTCGAGCCTGCCAAAATGCCAATCGGCTTCGGGCGTGAATTCGCTGTCCTGCTGGTCCCAGTCGGCCGGGTCCCACCCATGCGGCATGGCGGCGGGTACCGTCTGATCTACGCCAGCGGGCGGAGCATCCTGCGCGGCCAGTGGCTGGGCAAGGGCCGTTGTAAGGCAAAGCGAGAGCGCAAACCGCGCAACGAGGCGGAACTTCATCCCACCTTCATGCACGGATCAGGCTGAACCGGCAATAAACTGCGCAAGCAGCCTATTTCTTGGGCGGGCTGGTCCGCAGGCGGCCGCGGTGGGCGCTGAGGTCAAACACTTCGCCCGGCGTGCTGTCATCGTTCTGCAGCAGGCCGAGGCGGCGCGCGACTTCCTGATAGGCTTCTTCTTCGCCGCCAAGGTCACGCCGGAAGCGGTCCTTGTCCAGCTTTTCACCCGAATTCATGTCCCACAGGCGGCAGCCATCGGGGCTGATTTCGTCGGCCAGGATCACGCGGCTGAAATCACCATCATACAGACGGCCGAATTCAAGCTTGAAGTCGATCAGGCGGATGTTGATGGCAGCAAACATACCGCACAGGAAATCGTTCACGCGGATCGCCATGCTGGCGATATCCTGCATTTCCTCGTTCGATGCCCAGCCGAAGCAGGCAATGTGCTCTTCTGCAATCAGCGGGTCGCCCAGCGCATCGTCCTTGTAGCAATATTCGATCAGTGTGTGGGGCAGGGGTTCGCCTTCTTCGAGGCCCAGCCGTTTGCAGATGGAACCTGCCGCCACATTGCGGACCACCACTTCGATCGGCACGATTTCCACCTGGCGAACCAGCTGTTCGCGCATGTTCAGCCGACGGATGAAATGGGTCGGGATGCCGATGTGGCTGAGGCGCGTGAACACATATTCGCTGATGCGATTGTTGATGACGCCCTTGCCATTGATGGTGCCGCGCTTCTGCGCATTGAATGCCGTGGCATCATCCTTGAAATACTGGATGATCGTGCCCGGTTCCGGACCTTCATAAAGGATCTTGGCCTTGCCTTCGTAAATCTGGCGACGACGGGTCATGGGGCACTTCCTGGAATATCGAAAAGGGGCCAAAAAAACGCAGCCCCGGCGCACGAGGGGATTACCTTCGCATTATGCCGGGGCGTTCAGGTCGCCCTTACATTCAAACTGGCGCATTGGCAATCAGTGGACGGTGGCAGAACTTTCATCCTCGACACATTCCACGTGCTTTTCCTTGAGGCCTTCGATCAACCGGCCAAGCGTGGCCCGCTGGACCAGCACCGAGAACAGGACGGCGGTGAATGTCGCAGCCAGCAACAGGTCGCGTGTCGGCCCTGCCGGAAGCGACAGGGCAAGTGCAATGGAAATGCCGCCGCGCAATCCGCCCCACCACAGCACCCGGCCTGCGCCTTCTGTGGCGAGGCGGGATGCGTGGATGATCTTGGTCGATGTCGCCACCGAAACACCGCGCGCCGCCAGCGTAATGGCAATGGCTGCAATGCCAAGGATGATGTGCGGTATACCGGGGACGAGCGCGATCAGTTCCAGCCCGATCAGCAGGAAAAGAACAGAGTTCAGCAGTTCGTCCACCAGTTCCCAGAATTTCAGCACATAGTCGCGGGTGATGTCGCTCATGGCGAAGGAAACGCCCAGGTTGCCGATCATCAAGCCTGCCACGGCCATCGCCAGCGGACCTGAAATGTGAAGATAGGAACACAGGGCATATCCGCCCATTACCACCGCCAGCGTAATCAGCACTTCCAGCGTATATTCATCCATACTGGCGAGCGCCTTGTAACCGGCCCAGCCAAAGATCAGCCCCACCAGAACGCCGCCGCCAGCCTCTGTCGCAAACAGGCGCGCGCCTTCCGATATGGAAAATTCTGCGCCGGTAATCGCCGCGCCCAGCAGGATGGTGAAAATCACGATGCCCACGCCGTCGTTGAACAGGCTTTCACCCGCAACAGCAGATTGAAGCGATTCTGGTACGTTTTCTTCCTTCAGGACGCCCAGCACCGAAACGGGATCGGTGGGCGAAATGAGCGCGCCGAAAACGAAATACCAGATGGGCTCGATCGGCAACGACAGCACCATCCCCACCGCCCACATCGCGGCGCCGACCAATACGGTGGAAATGATGACGCCCACGGTAGAAAGCAGCAGCACCGGAAGCCAGTCTGCCTTCAGCCGTTCAAGATCGACATGCAACGCGCCTGCAAACAGCAGAAAACTGAGCATTCCCTGCAGTAGCGTGTCGGTGAAATTCATCTGTTCCAGCAGGCCCGCGACCCAATCATCCAGCACCACACCGGGGATGAAGGCATCGGCCACCATCAGCACAATTGCCGCAATTGCGCCCATCACCGTAAGCCCGATGGTGTGGGGCAATTTGATGAAATGGTGGTTCGCCCAGCCGAACAGGGCCGATGCCACGACAAGGATCGCGGCAATGTCAAATGCGCTCATCGCGCTGGAGGCTGTTTCGTGCATGGCCAATGCTGTAGCGGCGAGCGCGCATCCTGCCAAACCCCCTTGGCGGCGAAGTCACGGGCGCTATTCTGCCAGCACGGGCAGAAGTCTGGTCTGGCAGAAGCTTTTTTCAGCCAGCAAACCAGCCTATGATCCGTTCGAGACAGGAAAACACGGGGGATAGAATAGCGGCATGACACTCAGGCTTGAAAAGGACGGCGTAACGGCGCGTCTGCTGATCGACCGACCGGACCAGCGCAACGCTTTCACCCTTTCGATGTGGGAAGAAATGCCCCGATTGCTGGCCGATGTAGTGAGCGACAAGGCAATCAGGCTACTGGAACTGCGCTCGGCAAACGGCGGCACATTCAGTGCAGGCGCTGATATCAAGGAATTGATCGCCAATTCGGAAAGCCACCGCTGGCGCGAAATGCACCAGGCTGAAGTCAACCGTGCGCAGCACGCGCTTGCGCGTGTGGCAGTGCCGACGGTGGCCTTCATCGAAGGGGACTGCATCGGCATGGGCTGCGGTCTTGCGCTGGCCTGCGATATCCGCGTGGCGACGCCAAAGGCCCGTTTTGGCGTAACTCCGGCAAAGCTGGGGCTGGTCTATCCGCTGCACGATACAAAGCTGCTGATGGATCTGGTCGGCCCCGGCATGGCAAAACGGATGCTGTTTACAGGTGCGCTGATCGACGCCGCGCGGGCGCTCGACTGCGGGCTGGTCGAACTCGTCGCAGACAGCCCGGATGAGATTACAGGCCCCATTCTCGCCGCTTCGCCGCATTCCATTCACGAGATAAAGCGGTTCATCCGCGCTGTTCTGGATGGTCAGACAGAAGATGACAGCTATTCGCTGGGCGTCTTTGAAGCCGCGTTCAGCCTGCCTGATTTTCGCGAAGGTTCGGCTGCGTTCGTCGAAAAGCGCAAACCTGAATTCGGGAAGTAATCAGGCCGCACAGGAAATGCTGCTGGCATCAGGACAGGCGATCATCTCCATCGAGATGAATTCCACTTCCGGCGCCAGGTAACCATCGCGTACCGGCTCTTCCCGCATCAGATCGGTGGAGAGGTATTTTGACTGGCTGTCGCTCAGCACGGTGGCAATTACCGCGTCACCTTGCTGCACCTGTGCTGCCTTGATTGCAGCGATGACATTGCCGCCGCTGGAAATGCCCACACCAAGCCCCAGTTCGCGCTCCATCCTCTGGGCCATCAGGATGGCATCGCCGTCATCCACCGCGATGACGGGTGAAAGCGTGTCCAGCTTGACGATATCGGGAATGAATTCGTCCGAAATGCCCTGCATCCGGTGCTGGCCGACCTTGTAACCGGTGGACAGCGTGGGCGATGATGCAGGTTCAACCGGATGCACGGCGATTGCGGCATCCTGCGCCTTCAAAAAGCGCATGGCGCCCATCACGGTGCCGCCGGTGCCAACGCCAGCGACAAAGCCGGTTGGGCGTGTGCCGCACCGTGCCATCTGCTCCCACAATTCGGGTAGGGTGTGCTTTTCGTGTGCTGAACAATTGTCTTCGTTGCAGAACTGGCGAGGCAGGAAATAGCCATGTTCAGCGCCCAGCTTTTCTGCCGCCGCTATGGAGCCGAGAAAACCGCCTTCCTCGCGCGATACCAGCCGTACATCCGCACCATAGCTGGCCAGCAATTCGCGCCGTTCCACGCTCATCCAGTCCGGCATGAAGATCGTCACGCGGTGGCCCAGCGCCCCGCCGATGGCAGCAATCGCAATGCCGGCATTGCCGCTGGTGGCTTCTGCGATGGGTTGCCCCTTCCGCAAGGCCCCGCTCTGATAAGCGCAACGCAGGATATTCAAGGCCATGCGATCCTTGATGCTGCCGGAAAAGTTGAACATTTCTGCCTTTGCAAAGACATCGACTTTCCGGCCGCGATATTTCAGTTCCAGACGTGCCATCGGCGTCCGTCCGACTGATTTTTCAATGGTCGCGAAGAGGCAGGGCGGCGCGCTCCCCTGGATGGGGTCAGGCTGGCTTGGCTGCGGGATCACTTGGCTTTTGGTCATGCAATCAGGATCATGCCTTCAAAGCGAAAAATCATTTCCAATCCTGATGGATTTCGTGCCGAATATGTGATAATTTTCGCAAATGGAGCAGAAATTCGAAAAACTTGATGAAAATGATCGCAGGATACTGCGTCTTCTTCAACAGGATGCCACCATTTCGCTGGAAGTGCTGGCTGGCGAACTCAGCCTGTCCACGAATGCCTGCTGGCGGCGGGTGAAGCGGATGCAGCAGGCGGGCATCATCGCCAAGCGCGTGGTTCTGGTCAGGCCTGAAAAGGTGGGGTTGGGAATGATCGTGTTTGTGGCTGTGCGCACCAATGACCATAGCGAGGCGTGGCTGCGCCGGTTTGCCGATGCCACCCGCACCTTGCCCGAAGTGGTGGAATTTTACCGGCTGGCCGGTGACACTGACTATATGCTCAAATTGCTGGTGCGAGACGTGGCAGATTATGACCGCGTCTATAAAAAGCTGATCGATGCCGTGCCGATTGCCGATGTTTCGGCCAGCTTTGCCATGGAAACGCTGAAATACGAGACTGCCGTGCCTGTCTGACTGGGCTGCGGGCCGCGTTCTGCGTTTGCCAGCAAGGCATTTGTGCAGCTAGTCATTCAAAAACTGTCTTGAGAGGAAATGACCTTGGATACTTCCAAACTGATGTTCCGCGACAATCTGATGGCTGGCGAACGTATCCTGGTAACGGGCGGCGGCACGGGGCTGGGCCGCGAGATGACCGAAGCCTTCCTGAAGCTGGGCGCCGTGGTCCACATTTGCGGCAGGCGGCAAGGCACGGCAGACGCAACTGCCCAGGAACTGATGGCACAGCACGGCGGCAAGGTCGTCGCGCATGGCTGCGACATCCGCGACGCAGACGCTGTGGCCGCGATGGTCGATGCAATCTGGGAAGAAGGCGGGGCGCTGACCGGCGTGGTCAACAATGCGGCAGGCAATTTCATCAGCCGCACCGAAGACCTTACCATCAATGGTTTCAACGCCATTTCGGATATCGTTTTCAGGGGCACATTCTATGTCACTCACACGATCGGCAAGCGCCTGATTGACGAAGGCAAGCGCGCCAATTTCCTGTCCATCCTCACCACCTGGGTGTGGAACGGTTCTGCCTTCGTGGTGCCATCGGCAATGTCCAAATCGGCCATCAACACCATGACCCAGAGCCTGGCGGTGGAATGGGGCCGATACGGCATGCGGTTCAATGCCATTGCGCCCGGCCTGTTTCCCACCAAGGGAATGAGCGCGCGTCTTTCACCTGGCGGCAGGGGCGATAATTCCAATATCCAGAGCAACCCGATGGGCCGCGCGGGCGAAATGCACGAACTTGCCAATCTGGCCGTGTTCCTGATGGGGCCGGGCGCGGAATATCTCAATGGCCAGACAATCGCCATCGACGGGGCCGGTTATCAGGCCAATGGCGGCACGTTCTGGAATGCGCTTTCCGGTCTGGGTGATAGTGAATGGGACCAGCTGCGCAACATGATCAAGGGCACCAACGCCAAGGACAAGGCTGATCGAACCACCTGACGGGCGTGTTTGGCGGGCTGTATTGTGACACCAGGGAAAGTGGTGCCCGAGGGCGGATTCGAACCACCGACACCACGATTTTCAATCGTGTGCTCTACCAACTGAGCTACTCGGGCACTGCTTCCACGGCCCCCTTCGGAAAGGGCGACACGTTGTTGGAGTGCGGGCCTATGGCGAAGCCAAAAGCGCTTGGCAAGACCAAAGAGGCGCGATTGTTAAATTCAATCCTGATGTTCCCACCCTTCGCGCGCGATCTCTTCAGGATCGGCCGGGCGACCGGGCACGGCATAGCCATCGCCAAACCACTGAGCGAGGTCACGGTCGCGGCATCGGCTGGAACAGAAAGGGTGAAATTCCTCGCTGCGGGGTTTCTTGCAGATGGGGCAAGTCCTGATCGTAGTCATAAGGGTATGGCCTGCGCGAAGCCGCCCTCCAGTGCAAGGCCCGGGTCGGTTTTCAACCGGATTTCCCGCCCCGTGCGGCGCGCCAGTTCGGCCTGCCATTCAGGCAGCAATCTTTCCGCGATGGCCGGATGCACAGTCAGGAGCAAAGCCCCCGGTTCCATGACGCCTTCAGCCTGCCGCATGATCTGGCGGGCGGCCAGCTGGCTGCGACTATGGGTGGCGCGGTGCAGCAGCGATGGGCGAGAAAGGCGGCTAACCAGTTGCACAAAGCCAAATCCGTTCATCGATGTGCGTTCATGCGGCCAGTCCGAAAGGCCATCCTCCAGCGCAAGGTCAATCGTGCGGCGATCGGCCTTTGCTTCCAGCGTCGGAAAATCGATCCCGACAGATCCGCCAAGGTCGAACTGGCGGATGCACTGCGTGATGGCAGTGGCGGCTGCCAGTCCCAGTTCGCGTGGCGGCAATGTGCCGTCCACATCCACCAGCACCATCGCCGGGGTGGGCGAAAAGACCAATGTGCCGCCTTCAAACATGATTTCACGGGCGAAGGCATCGGCCAGGATGTCCTCCCAGCCTGCCACGGGAAACCGGCGAACAATTTTAACCGCATCGCCGCCGGCTGCAATGGCCTGCGCCAAGGTGGGCTGGGCGGAGGGCAAATCAGTCGGACGGGCCTGTGCGCGTTTCAACCGGCCCGTCTCGCCAATGGCAGAACGCATGATTTGCAGGCGGATGGGCGCTCCTTCGCGGGCGTCGCGGGGTAATTTATCAACCAGCACTTCGCTGCCATTGGCAAACCGTGCCGTGCCCCTGCTGCTGCCCGCGCTGCGCGAGACAAGCACGGCGTCTTCCACGTGGCCGGGGGCAAGATCATCCTGCCACTGGATACGCGCAGCCACGATTTCGCCGTCCGATACGCAGATGGCGCGGTCTTCGCCGATGCCTTCTTCTACATACCAGGTCATGCGCGGCGCTGTTTCATTCAAATTCAGCCAATCGCAAAGCCGGCAGCTTTCAGCAGTGCCCTTGTTTCGAACAGTGGCAATCCGACCACGCCTGAATGGCTTCCTTGAATCCGCACGATCAGCCCTTCGGCCGCGCCCTGTATGGCATAGCCGCCTGCCTTGCCTTCCCATTCGCCGCTGGCAAGATAGGAACGGATTTCTTCTTGCGAGAGAACCTTGAACTTCACGATCGTTTCGCAAAGCCGTTCGCGCACCGTGCCATCGGGCGCGCGCAAGGCGATGGCCGACAGCACACGGTGCCGCCTGCCTGAAAGCAGTTCGAGGCATTGGCGCGCCGTTGCTTCGTCTTCGGCCTTGGGCAGAATACGCCGGCCAGCGGCAACAACTGTATCGCCTGCCAGCACATAGGCATCGCTGGATGCAGCGGCGGCTGCTTTCTCGCGTGCCATGCGCAGCGCGTAATCGCGCGGCAATTCGGTCTTTTCAGGGGTTTCGTCGATATCTGTAGGCACGATGCGTGCAGGTTCAACGCCCAGCCGCGCAATCAATTCGCGCCGACGAGGGCTGGCAGATGCCAGGTGAAGAACGGGTGCAGTCACACCCCGAAGCCTTTACGCAAGCCGCTTATTGCGGCCCCGGGCCGCCCCGGCCAGGCATGAAGCGGTAGGTGATGCGCGCCTTGGTCAGATCGTAAGGCGTCAGTTCGCACAGCACTTCGTCGCCAACCAGCACCCGGATACGGTTCTTGCGCATTTTCCCGGCCGTGTGGCCAAGAACCTCATGACCGTTTTCGAGCTCTACCCGGAACATCGCGTTAGGCAGCAGTTCGACTACCTTGCCGCGCATTTCGAGGAGTTCTTCTTTCGCCATAAGTGCTCAATTTCCGTGATGTTGGTAAAACAGTTCCGCGCCCATACAGGCGGCAGGAACAAAAGGAAAGCCTGACGCGTAGCGTCTTGAATCCTGACGCTGATATCCGGTGCATCCATTCATCGGCGCGACACGTATCTGAGACATATTGTTACGAAATGGCGGATTGCAATCCGCTGCTTTTCCAAGGATTGGCCTCTGCATGACATTGCACCCATTCATGAATTCCTGTGCCGTGCTGGCATTGACGATTTCCGCACCGCTGCTGGCGCAGGACGTGACCGAATATGATCCTCAGCCCGACGAGGAGCTGGAACAGCCCCAGCTTGAAGGATCAATCCTCGGGGAAATCATTGTCACCGGTGAGCGCCTGCGTTCGCAGGTCGATAGTGCGCAGGCCCCGATTCTTGAACTGAACGAGCAGGATATCGCCGCTTATGGCGTAAGCTCGATTGCCGATCTGGTTGCCGCGCTGGAACCTGCCACGGGTTCATCGCGCGGTCGCGGTGGCGGCGGACAACCGGTGTTCCTCGTCAACGGCATTCGTGTGGGTAGCTTCCGCGAATTTCGGTCTTATCCGCCCGAAGCCATCCGCAAGACCGAAGTCCTGCCCGAAGAAGTCGCCCAGCGGTTCGGCTTTCCGCCCGACCGACGGGTGATCAACTTCATCCTGAAGGACAATTATTCCGCGTTGACGGCCGAAGTCGAATACGAACAGCCTGACAAAGGCGGATATTCCCGCAACGAGCAGGAATTGACCTTGCTCAAGATTACAGGGGGCGGCCGCCTCAATTTCGATCTCAAGGCAGAAGATACCTCGTTGCTGACCGAAGCGGAACGCGGCGTTATCCAGACCGCATCCAGCATCCCCGATGTCACGGGTGATCCTGATCCTGCGCGCTTCCGCAGCCTTGTGGCTGATACGTTCCAGGTCGAAGGATCAGTCAGTTACGCCAAGGCAGTGGGCGACAGCGGCGCTTCGATGAGCGCAAATGCCACATTGGGCCGCAGTGAAAGCCGCAGCCTTTCCGGCCTCGATACTGTTTTTCTGACAGACCCGTCGGGCAACAGCGCCCTGCGCACTTTCGGCGCGGATGATCCGCTGGAACGGCGCACCAAGACAGACAGCGGCGCCTTGTCGGGCAGTTTCAACCGTCCCTTGGGTGCATTCCAGCTGACGGCGACAGCCGATGCCAGCCTAAACGATACGACGACCGAAATAGAACGCCGCGCAGATACCAGCGGGCTTGTGGCAGATGCCGCCGCTGGCAACCTTGCAATTGACGGCGCATTGCCTGCGCTGGGCGATGCCGGTTTTGATACTGCCGACACAAGCACAATCGGGGCCAGCAGCAAGCTGACCTTGCGCGGAACGCCGGTATATCTCCCTGGCGGCGAACTCGGCACCACGTTCGATGTGGGATACGACTGGAACAGGATTGAAAGCGATGACACGCGCACGCTGCTGTCCAGTTCGCTAACCCGCGGCAATCTGAATGGCGGGATCAACCTTGCCATACCCATTGCCAGCAGGCGCGAAGGGTTCCTCGATGCCATCGGCGATGTCAGCCTGAACCTGTCGGCGGGTTTCGACAAGCTTTCCGATTTCGGCACCCTGTATGACTGGAGCGCGGGCCTGACATGGTCCCCGTTCGACAATCTCGATCTCAGCGCAACCTATGTGAACCGCGAAAGCGCCCCTTCGCTGTCCCAGCTGGGCAATCCGCAGATCACCACGTTCAACGTGCCGACGTTCGATTTCCAGACGGGGCAGACCGTGCTTGCCACCATCACGTCTGGCGGCAATCCGTTCCTCATTGCCGAAACACAGTCAGACTGGAAGTTTTCCGCCAATTGGGAACTGCCGTTTATTGAAAATGCGCGGGCGCAAGTGGATTACATCCGCAACCGTTCGGACGATGTTTCATCCGCATTTCCGCTGCTGACAACCGATGTGGAAGCAGCGTTTCCCGACCGCGTGACGCGCGATGCCAACGGCCAGCTGGTGGCGATAGACCGCAGGCCGGTCAGCTTCGCATCGACCCTGGTTGACCGGCTGGCATTCGGCCTTTCGCTGCGGGGTTCATTCGGTAAGGCCAAACCGCAGGAACGCCCGCAAGGCGCATCAGGCGGCGCGGCAGGCGGGCCATCCAGAGGGCGCGGCGGCGCAGGGCGCGGCGGCCCTGGCGGCGGCGGACCAGGCGGATTTGGTGGCGGCGATGGCCGCGGCCGATTCTTCATCAACATCAATCACACTCTGGAATTGGACAGCGAAGTGCTGGTTGCGCCCGGCGGCCCGGTGTTGGACCTGCTTGACGGGGCTTCGCTCAGTTCGAGCGGCACGCCGCGCAACACCACGCGGCTGGAAGGCGGCATGTTCCGCAACGGCTGGGGCCTCAGGGCTTCGGGCAGTTACGTCGGGCCAACCCGCATTGACGGCAGCGGCTTGCCGGGCAGCACGGATCTCTATTTTGGCGATCTTGCGCGGCTCGACCTGCGGCTGTTTGCCGACCTGGGTGAAATCCTCGGCAAGAAGGACGGCTATCTGAAGGGTCTGCGCGTCTCGCTGGTGGCGGACAATGTCTTTGGCGGCATCCAGCGCGTTACCGATCAGGATGGCAATGTACCGCTCAGCTATCAGCCAGCACTGGTCGACCCCAAGGGACGTTACCTCGGGTTCGATATCCGCAAGCTGTTCTGAAGCCTAGTGTAGCTGGCTCTGCGGGAAGAGAGCGCTGGCGAGCCCCTTGGCAGCGAAGGGCTTCCAGCTTCCTTCCGGCTGGGCCAGCCGGTCGGCGATGGCCAGCATCACAGACGGGTTGACCCCGAGGCCGCAATGGCTGGCATGAACTTCGATATTTTCGGTGTTCTCGCCAGGATGCTGGACAGAACCGCGCCAGCCGACAACACCGTCAGTCTTGGTCAGGATCGACGTGGTGGGCACCGGCGGTGCAACATTGAGGCCGGTAAACTGGCCGTTCCGCACAGGTTCCGGATCAGGGCCATTCAGCCATTCGAACAGGCGGCGCGCGTTGGTGTGGTTCCGATCATCCGAAATAGGGCTGCCGAGCGAGATTACCAGGCGGACTTTTTCCGGCATCATCTTGGCCAGTTCGCGGGCAAACACGCCGCCAAGGCTCCACCCTACGATGGAAACCTTTTCGCCCGTGCGTTCGTGCAGGGAATGCACACAGCGGCCCATCGCTTCCACCCGCGCATTGTCGATCCGCACATTGCGGCCGAGATTCCATCCTTCAGCCTCATAACCAAGGCTGGTGAGCAGCGAACGCATGGGCCGGGTCGAACTGTCTGATGCCATGAAGCCGGGCAGCACCAACACGCCGTGGCCATCGCCGCGCGGCAACATGCTCATCGCAGGGCGCAGGGCGTAAAAACTGGCGAGTTCCACCAATGCGCGGGAAGGTTCCGCCAGTGCCAGAAGGCGGCTGGGCGGGCGTGCGTTGGTTGCGGTTGCGACTGTCATTTTGTTGTTTTCACTTTCTTGGCCGCGGCCGGTTTTGCAGCAGCGGGTTTTGCCCGTGTTGTGGCGGTTTTCGCTTTTGCCGGAGCGGATTTGGGCTTGGCAGCAGCGGTTTTTAATTTTGTGGGCGTAGTTCTTGCCTTGGCGGGCGTAGCCTTTGCCTTGGTGGCAGCTGCTTTCGCCTTGGCCGCAGCAGGTTTTCTCGTGGTTGCCGGCTTTGAACGCTTCGCGGCAGGTTTCGTGCCGCCGGTTTTTTCAAGCTGCCGTGCTGCGTCGCGCAGTTCTTCGAAGCTTTCCTGCAGGCATTCTGCGTAAAATTCAGGGTCCGGCATCAATGTGCGGCAAGCGGTAAAGGCAATTGTCGCTTCATCGACATAGCTTTGCACGACATGGCCAAGGCCGAGCCCATCGGTCAGGCACAACAGGCCCATCATGCTTTCCAGACGTGCACCGGAAGAATAGATCGGCACTGGCGGGCCGGGCACATTGGTCACCACCGTGGTAAATGGTGGCCCCATGCGGTTGGCAAGGCCAAGCCTTGTATAAAGCTGCGCGCCCAATGCCATGTAGAGAGCAGGGCTAATCTTGCTCATCTCGGTCATGTTGCGGGCGCCAACGGCTTCGGTCATCGCCTTGCTGTTGGTCGTTTGTGAATGAACATAGGCCAAACGTTCGACCGGGTCTTCTATATGGGTGCCAAGCGGTGCAATCATCGCCGCGACCTGGTTGCCCATGTCGCCCTTCTCCTTGTCGGAGCGGACGGAAATGGGCGCCATTGCGGTCAATGTATTATCGGGCAGATCGTCCTTGGACAGGAGATATTTGCGCATGGCCCCGCCGATGATGGCGAGGAACACATCGTTGACCTTGCAGCCGGGGTCAAGCGCGCGAATGGCCTTGATATCGGCCAGTGGCACACTGCGCCCTTCCACCACGCGGGCGGTGGAAATGACCTTGTTGAACCGCGTGCGCGGCGCGACCATTTCGCGGCTGACCTTGAAATCTTTGGTCGCCAGGCCTTTGATTGCCTTGGCAAGGCCGGGGGCGGCACGGGCTGCCACTTCCAACTGTTTCACCGGATTGCCGAGCGCGTTGAAATAGCTTTTGCCAAGCAATTGCATGGGGTTGGGGATCGCTTCCGGTTCCCATGTGTCGGGCGTGTCCGGCGGCGGCGCATCGGCCTCAAGCGTGTGCAATGCTTCCATCAGGTCGACCCCGCTCATACCGTCGATGGCAGAATGGTGGACTTTGGTGACCATGGCATAGCTGCCTGCTTCGACCCCGGGGATGTTTTCCAGCCCTTCGATAACGGTGAATTCCCATGGCGGACGGGTCAGGTCCAGCGGGCGGGCGAATATCCGCGCGGCCTGGATGCATAATTGCCGCCAGTCGCCGGGCTTGGGCAAGGCAACATGGCGCACGTGATATTCAAGATCGAAATCGGGGTCCTCGATCCAATAGGGATAATCGAGGTCGAACGGCACTTTCACCATCCGCTGTCGCATGGTTCGGGACAATTGCATCCGGCTTTTGAAAAAGCTCAGAATATCCTTGAAGCGGACAAAGCCGCCGGGTGCCGATTTGGGATTATAGATCAGCAAAGAACCGATGTGCATCGGCGAATTGCGCGTTTCCAACGCAACGAAGGAAGCATCCATACCCTGTAATTGGCGCAAGCTGTTCTCTCCCGTCGCCCCATCTTTGCGAAGGTGGCCTTGTGAGCGGTAACACAGACGGCGACTGTTACAAAATAATCATTCAGGGCTAATTTTTGAACAGTTGTTGTGGTGACCTGCCAGCTTGCCGCTCGTCCTCAGATTTCGGCACCTTGGCAATTTCAAATCGGCGCAGCAGGGCCTATCTGTTGCGGTGATGGCCAAAACTCCTGCAGGAACTCCTTCGACCCCGACCGGGGCAGAGCGCTTCAATGAAGATCGCGCCAGCTACACCGTCCGCGGCACGGGCCAGCCGGACCTGGAAGCTGGTGTCGCGGCCATCCGCGAAACCGTCCAGACGCTGAAGCCCAGCCCGGGCGTTTACCGGATGCTGGATGCGCGGGGCGATGTTCTTTACGTGGGCAAGGCCCGCGCGCTGAAAAACCGTGTGGCCAATTATACGCAGGTAGCGAACCTGACCAATCGCCTGCAGCGCATGGTCAGCCAGACGCGCGCCATGGAAATCGTCACCACCAATAGCGAGGCAGAGGCGCTGCTGCTGGAAGCGCAGCTGATCAAGCGGTTTCGCCCGCCCTACAATGTCCTGCTGCGCGACGACAAGAGCTTCCCCTTCATCCTGTTGCGGATGGATCATGACTTTCCGCGGATTATGAAACACCGCGGCGCGCGGCGGGCCAAAGGCAATTACTACGGCCCCTTCGCCAGTGCCGGCAGCGTCAACACCACGATTAATGCACTGCAGAAACTATTCCTCCTAAGATCCTGCACTGACAGTTTTTTTAGTCGCCGGGACAGGCCATGCCTGTTGTACCAGATCAAGCGATGTTCAGCGCCCTGCGTGGGCCGCATCAGCCCCGATGGCTATTCCGAACTGGTGGGTCAGGCGAAGGATTTCCTTGGCGGAAAATCCTCGGCTGTTCAGACCGAAATCGAAAAGCAGATGGCCGAGGCGGCCGAGAAGCTTGATTTTGAATCGGCGGCCATGCTGCGGGACAGGTTGCGGGCAGCCACCTTCATCCAGGGCAGTCAGGCAATCAATGCCACGGGCGTGGGTGATGCCGATGTCTTTGCGCTTGCGGCAAAGGGTGGGCAGGTCGGCATCCAGGCATTCTTCATTCGTGGTGGGCAGAACTGGGGCCACCGCGCGTTCTTCCCCAGCCACACGCAGGAAGTCGACGACGCACAGGTGCTGGCCAATGTGCTTGCGCAGTTTTACGAGGAAGTCCCGCCGCCCCGGACCATCCTTGTTGACCGGGAATTGCCCGACCAGTCCATTGTGGAGGAAGCCTTTGCGGAAATTGCAGGCCACCGCGTGGAAATTTCGACGCCTCAGCGCGGCGACCGCCGCAGGTTGATGGAACAGGCACAGCGCAATGCAACAGAGGCGCTGGACCGCAGGTTGGCCGAAAGCGGCACCAAGGCCAAGATCATGCGTGAAATGGCCGAATTCCTTGAATTGAGTGACATTCCGCAGCGCATCGAAGTGTATGATAACAGCCATATCCAGGGCGCAAAGGCCGTTGGCGGCATGGTGGTGGCGGGCCCCGAAGGCTTCCTGAAAAACCAGTATCGCAAGTTCAATATCAAGGAAGCGCAGACCAACGACGATTTCGGCATGATGCGTGAAGTGATGCATCGGCGCTTCAGCCGCGCGATGAAGGAGGACCCGGACCGGGAAGGCGGCCTGTGGCCTGATCTTGTGCTGATTGACGGGGGCAAGGGGCAAATGAGCAGCGTGCGCGACACGCTGGAAGAACTGGGCATTGAAGACGTGCCGCTCATCGCGATTTCAAAGGGGCCGGACCGCAATGCGGGGCGCGAAACCTTCCATTTCCCTGATGGCCGCGAAAAAACCCTGCCAACCAATTCGCAGGTGCTGTTCTATCTGCAAAGGCTGCGCGACGAAGTGCATCGCTATGCCATTGGCGCGCATCGCGCGAAACGAAGCCGTGCCATCAGCGCGTCGCCGCTGGACGAGATTCCGGGCATCGGCCCAGCCAGAAAGCGCGCATTGCTGCTGCATTTCGGCACCGCCGGAAAAGTGCGCGCCGCATCGCTCGAAGATCTGCAAAGGGCACCGGGTGTCAGCGCGGCCGTCGCACGCACCATCTACGATTATTATCACGCAAGCGGATGATGATTACCCGGCTGAAAGCATTTGCAAAGCGGGTGAAGGCCGATCTTGCCGCCTTGTGGCTGGCATCGCGCGACAGGCGCACGCCGCTGCTCGTCAAAATCGTCGCGGGAGTAACCGTGGCCTATGCCCTGTCGCCAATTGATCTCATTCCAGACTTCATTCCTGTTATCGGCCTGCTGGATGACCTGTTGCTGGTTCCTGCAGGCATCTGGCTGGCCATTCGCCTCATTCCACCAGCCTTGATGGATGAACTGAGGCGCGATGCACGGGCCATCCAGCCGGCCAAATCTGCCTGGGGTGCGGCCATTGTCGCGGCGGTTTGGCTGGCAGTGCTTGCTGCAATGGGCTGGCACCTGCTGGCGTGATTTTTCAGATATTTTGATGTAGATCAAAGCTGGCGGCCATCGGGGCCGCTAGGGTCGCAGCATTCTAGGAACAGCCTTGCCGGGCAAATGCTTGGCTGGCCACTCACCGGGAGAATGACGATGCGGTCCATTTTGCTTCACATTTATCAGGATGACGGGCTCGAGGGCCGCCTTCAGGTGGCGCTGGACCTTGCGCGGCGCTTCGATGCGCATCTCACTTGCCTTCAGGCGGTAAATTACGAAGTGGCGATGCCGGGAGATTTCTACGGCGCTGTGGTGGTTGAAATGCTGCCGCATCTTCGCGAACAGGCAGCAAAACTGCGCGAAAAGCTGGAGCAGCGGCTGGAGCATGAGGATGTCCGCTGGGACTGGGTGGAGGAAACGGGCCTGATGGACACGCGCCTGTTGACCCATTCGGCATTAAGCGATCTCGTAATCCTGGGTGCCGATGCGCCCGGCCGCAGGGAAGGCAGCCCATCCTACCTCGTCGGCACGCTATCCATCCATGGCCGCACCCCGATGCTGGTGGTGCCCGACCACATCAAGAGCTTCGATTGCGACAAGGAAGCCTTTGTCTGCTGGGACGGTTCGGCAGAAGCATCCAACGCCTTGCGGGCTGCGGTCCCCATGCTGCAGCAAGCACGCCATGTGTGCCTGGCAACGGTCGCAGAAAACAAGTCCTACGATGGCGCGGACCTGCCCGCCACGCAGGGGGCGGAATATCTTTCGCGCCACGGCATTGAATGCGAAATGGTGGAATTGCCGTTCGAAAACAGGCCCATTGCCGAAACGCTGCTGTCAGCCGCCTTGTCACGCAAGTCGGGCTATATCGTGATGGGCGCATATGGCCGGCCGCGTATGCTGGAAGGTGTTTTCGGCGGTGTAACCCGCAAGCTTTTGAGCGGACCGGAACTGCCGCTGTTTGTTGCGCACTGACCAGACCTGACTGGGCGGTGCCAGTCACAACAAATGCCGCCGGGGCCAGCAATGGTCCCGGCGATGATCAGTCGGTCCGGCGCTGGCGTATCATGCCTTCCTGCGCCACGCTCGCCACCAATGTCCCGTCGCGTGAATAAATGCTGCCACGGTTGAAGCCGCGCCCGCCGCCGCTCCACGGGCTGTCTGTTACATAAAGCAGCCAGTCATCGGCGCGTGCAGGCGTGTGGAACCAGATTGTATGGTCGAGGCTGGCACCGATGAGTTCACCGCGCATCCAGCTGAGGCCATGGGGCAGGGCGCTGGTGCCCAGCAGCGTGTAATCGCTGGCATAGGCGATGATGGCGCGGTGAATATCAGGATTATCAGGCAATGGTGCAGCCGTGCGGAACCAGCTGTGCGCGCGTGGCGGCTTCGGTTCGCTGTTCATCCAGTGCAGACTGTCAATCGTGCGGACTTCGACGGGCCTTGGGCGCAACATCAGCCTGCGCTGTGTTTCGGACAGGTCAGGCATGGCATCTGCAAATTTCTGGCGCAGCACCATGTCAGACTTGAGGTCTTCCGGCATGGCGACATCGGGCATGACGCAATCCTGATGGGCAAGCCCGTCTTCCGGCTTCTGGAAACTGGCCGTGAGGTTCAGGATTGGCGTACCATCCTGCGCGGCCACCACCCGCCGGTTGGCAAAACTGCGTCCGTCAAAATCCCGCGCAATCGTATAGTCGATCGCCGGGCCTTCTTTCCCGCCGCGAAGGAAATAGGCGTGCAGCGAATGGGCCACCATGCCTTCGGGCGCGGCCAGTTGTGCAGATTGCAGGGCCTGGGCAATGACTTGACCGCCAAAGACACGGCCAACGCCGCCTTTTTGCGGAAGGCCAACGAAATGGTCGGGCCCGTCTTGCTTGACAGTCAACAGGCGGACCAGTCCGGCAACGAGTTTTTCAGGCGTAGGCGTTTCACTCATCAACCCGCTTTGCGGACGGAATCGGGCTACGTCAACGCGTGATGGACAGCTTCCTGCAGATACGGAAGGCGAGAGATTTGGCCCGATTGGACGCAGGCCAGCGGCAGGGCGGGGCAGGTGCAAACCCGCATCGGCGCATCAGCCGGTTGAACCCGCGAGCGTCGGCCTCGGCAAAGCTCCAGTCGCTGCGCCATGTGATGGAAAGCGAGATGGAGCTCGCAGGCCCGTTCTCGACAAAATGCGGTGCCATGACAGGCACATAAACGGCCTGCCCGGGGTTTAGGGCAAATCGTTTGCCGCCTTCCATCAACCCATCATGCCACGGCAGCTCGCGCGCGCCGCCCGAATGGTAGGTTTCATGAACCGTATCAGGTGCATAGCGCGCATCGCCGGCAGGAAACTGGGTCATCACTTTAGTGCCGGAAAGCTGCATCAGAATATTATGCTCAGGGTCAAAATGATAAGGCGTGACAGCGTTGGGGCTTGATATGAAAACGAAGCCCTGTGGGCGCAGCATCTCACCTGTTGCGGCCTCTATTTCCGGTCTGAGTTCACCAAGAAGGCCAAGTAGCAGGTCTTCATAATGCGGGACCTGTTCAATGTTTTTCAGCACCGCCCAGCTGTTGCTGGTGGCGATGTGACGGATGGTCTGGTCGATCGGAAGGCCGTTACCGCCCGGTTTGCCATCAACGCCAATGGGTAGATCGCCGCGATTATATTCAATCGCACTTTCCGGCAGGCGGGTTGCAAGGCTTGCCAGTGCGTCCAATGTCAAAAGCGGGTGATCCGCCAGATTATGGCCTAGCAAGTGCGGCGTTTCGGGATAGGCCGCAGCAAAGCTGCTGCGCGATTTGCCATCGAAAATTTGCAGCTGCGCCGCAGGTTCAAGGGGCGGTATGGTGTGAATGCCCATGACTAAGCCCTTTGTGCCATGCGCGTGGTTTCTGCGCGCAGGATCTGTTGGCACAGTGATTTGCGTAAAGCCCCGCCAATGCCGACATTGACCCGAATGATGCCCCGTCTTTCACGCCAGATCCGGTCAATCATGGGATGGCCCGCTGCAGCGCAGCTATCACTCCAGCTGATTTCCTTGCGGCCTAGCAGGGCCAGATTTTCCCGCTGAAGCAATACGCCGGGTGAAAATCGGGCGTAGGCTTCGTCAAAGGCGGTTTTGTAGGAAAAGCTGCCGGGAGCAGCGAGGAAGTTGACCTGCATCGCGATGGGCTTTGCATCCAGCGAAAGGGAAATCCGCTCGACCCGCCCGCGCGCAGCGCCGCCATGCAGGCTGGTGCGAAACATGGCGGCCGTTGCCGGGGCCGAGGACAGCGATGATCCCTCGCGGCCTTTCCAACCGCTATGTTCCAGTTGCAGAAAATCTGCACACCATTGATCGATGCGGTAATCGTCGCAATAGCGGTGAAAACGCAACGTCCCGCTTTCTGAAAGGCGCTTGTGCTGGCGGCGCAGTTCCTTGCGTTTCCTTGCAGGCACGGACGCTTCGAAATAGTCCTCTGGGGCTTGGCCCGATTGCAGCATTGCGCGTTCTTCGCGGTGAACCACGGCAAAGGGACGTCGCTGTTCGCGGGCCAGGCTCTCCAGCGTTTTGGCGAGCGTGCCACCTTCAGGAAGGTGGGAAAGGTGCAGGAACAGAGCCTTGGCGGCCTTGCTGTCGAAGCTGGCTAGCAGTGCTGCCCAGAACCGGTGTTCAGCGCCATTTGCCACCAGCGGGACACCGCAAAAGGCATTGTGATGCAGCCAGTTCTGCCAGTGGGGCAGGGGATATCGGTAATATCGGGCGGGGCGCGAAATAGGCATCAGCCCCGCCAGCCTGCCATTTTCGCGGTAAATCATCAGCTGGACACGGCTTTCACGGTCCAGGTTGGCAAGAGCAGGCAGAAGCGACCAGCTTTCGAGAAAGGAATTCGGCTCGCTCGCCATCAATGCCAGAGCATCCCATTCGGCAATGGCCGCGGGAGACGCAAATTCGCGCCAGTCGAGCACCGACAGGCCGTCTGCCATGGCAGAAGGATCAGGCGTATGAAGCCACGCCCGGCCATCTTCAATTTCGAGAGGCCGGCTTGCCACCCGTTAACCCCTGTCTCCTGCGGCAATGCGCGCCGCCGGACTGCTCTTAGCAGCGGGGTGCTGATGAAGAATTAATGCTGCGGGACCAGAAAGTGGAAGGGCGCGAACACCTTGGTGCCGCGCCCTTCCGGATTACCATTTCAGGCGGGGGTCACAGCCCGGCAATCTCCAGCCGCTGGGCCATGGATTTGGCCGCTGGGTCGAGCGGCGGCTTTTTGGCGAAGTCGCTGTCGCTCTGGATGTAGGCAGGGTTGTGCTTTGCCAGCCAGGCCGTTGTTCCGCCCAGCCATTCCAGCCGTTCTTCCTTGGTGAAATAGACACCATAATGGCCGTTCTTTGGCTGTTCGAGATAGGCGAAATCAACCCCTTCGCGCTTGCCTGCGCCTTTGAGCGCGCCGCGCAGGATGCGCGCCTGTTCGATCGGCACACGCGGATCGCGTACGCCATGAACAATCAGGATTGGCGCCCAGGTGCCAGACGCATTGCGGGCCGGGCTGACATCCACGATCGAGCCTGCCCCTTCGGCGAGATAATTGGCACCAAAGCTGCCGAGGTAATTCTGGTCATAGGATTTCATCTTGGGCAAGTCATAAACGCCTGCGCCCGCGATGGTGCATTTCCACCGCTGCGGATCGCGCTGGGCCGCACGGGCAGAGGCATATCCGCCATAGGACCAACCCATCATGCAGGCCCTGTTCGGGTCCACTTTGCCCTGAGCGGCAAGGTAATCCACCACGTCGTTGAGATCGTCCTGCATCCGCGTGCCGAAACCGTCCTTGCGGCCAGATTTCACGAATTCCGTGCCATAGCCGCCTGAACCACGATAGTTTGGCTGCACGACGATATAGCCCTGTTCGGCAATGGACTGCGCCCACTGGTCGTATGACGCATAATCGCGCACACCATACGGACCGCCGTGTGTGAGCACCACGACAGGCAATTTCTTCTGGCCAGCGCGCAGCCGAGGGCGAGTCACGATGGCTTCGATTTCGATACCGTCGCTGGCTTTGTACCTGATGGCTTCGACGGGGTTGAGCCCGCCGTCCTTTACCGCGCCGTTTTCATAACCGACCAGCGACATGGACCCTGATGTGACATCGTAAAGGTAATACGCGTCCATCTGGTTGGGGCGTGACAGGGCGACGATCATCTTGTCGTCACCCTTATTGGTGCTGACGATACGCGCATTGGCTTCGCCAAACTCTTCTTCGAAGAAGCTCGAAATCTGGGCGAACTTGGGGTCAGTCCATTTGCGGCGGCCACGATCAGTCGCGAAGGTAAAGCCGAGTATGCCGTTTTCATCCTCGTTCGGGATGACAGAGCCCACATCGTAACCATCGACCGAAAACAGCTTCTCGCCAATGTTCATTGTTGCCAGATTGGCCTTGTAGATGGCGTTGAAACCTTCGTGATTGCTGGAAACTATTGCCATGTCCGGTTCATCGAGGAAAACGATGGGACGGATGCCTTCACCGGTGAAATTCTCGTCCTTCACCTTTTGCACGGTGCGGAAATTTTCGCTGGCGTTGGAACGGTAGAGATAGCGTTCCTCGCCGCTGTCACGGTCGCTGCCATATCCCATGCGCACCACGCCCTTGCCATCGGCAAACCAGCTGTCGACAACGGGGTTGGTCCGCTGCACAAGTTCCGTCACGCGGCCCGTTTCCAGATCAACCCATTCCACCTGATATTTGAACGCGCGTTCGGTGTTCCCGTCATTCACCTGGCGGGCCAGCAGGATGCGGTTGTTGGCATCGTCGATATCCAGCAGGCTGGCAGCATCGACGGTGGCATCGCGCCATGCCATCGGCGTGGTTGTGCCGGTTGCCAGATGATAGGATGCAAGGCGGCGGATGGTGACACGCTGGCCGTAGGCATTCTGGATGGAATTGAGCGTCATCAGAATATAGTCATTACCCGCCCATTCATATCCGGCCAGAGAGCGGTCACCTGTATCCTTCAGCGTTTCAGCCGTGGCGAACACCTTGGGCGTGCCGCCATTTACCAGATCGAGAATGGCGTAAACGAAGCTGTTGCCAGCACCCAGCGTGGCAATCGCCTTGGTGCCATCAGGCGAAAGAACCAACCGGCCTAGCGTGGGAAGGGACGCAAGCGTGTCGAGCGACACCTTTTCCTTCATCTCTGCGCCCGGCGTGGTTTGGGCAGCAGCCGTTCCGGGGACTGCAACAAGCGCGGCTGCCGAAACCGACAGTGCCAGCGCGCTGGCTGCCTGCCGCATCATTCCGCTTCCAAATTTCATCGTCAATTCTCCAGTCCCGATCAATATGTCTGTCATATCCGGCCCTGCACGCCTGCAAGAGGCGGTTGTTTCTGGAGGATGGTCTGCAAAAAAGACGCGTGCAGTTGCGGCTTGCAATCCCCATCACCCCCACAGGACCGGGAAAGTCATGAAAAATAAAGCAATCACCTGAACCGTCAATGAAAAACCCCGCCCGGATTGCTCCGGGCGGGGTCTATGACCATAAGGCCAGTTTGGCTGGGTCAGCCTGCAGCCAGAGCAGCCAGCAAGAGCAAGGCCACGATGTTGGTGATCTTGATCATCGGGTTGACGGCAGGGCCGGCTGTATCCTTGTAAGGATCGCCAACCGTATCGCCGGTTACCGCGGCCTTGTGGGCTTCGGAACCCTTGCCGCCATGGTTGCCATCTTCGATGTATTTCTTGGCATTGTCCCATGCGCCGCCACCTGCGGTCATGGAAAGTGCCACGAAGATACCCGAGACGATAACACCCAGCAGCAATGCGCCCAATGCGGCAAAGCCATTGGCCTGGCCTGCAACCGCAGTGATCACGAAGTAAACCACGATAGGCGCCAGAACCGGCAGCATCGATGGAATGATCATTTCCTTGATCGCCGCCTTGGTCACAAGGTCGACTGTGCGGGCATAATTGGGACGTGATGTGCCAGCCATGATGCCTGGATCGGCAGCAAACTGAGCACGGACGTCCTTCACCACGTCACCGGCGGCGCGGCCAACTGCGGTCATGCCCATCGCACCGAACAGGTACGGGAGCAGGGCACCGAGCAGCAGGCCAACGATCACATAGGGGTTTTCCAGGCTGAAGCTGACTTGCAGATCAGGGAAAAACTCCTTGAGGTCGGCGGTGTAGGCACTGAACAGCACCAGCGCGGCAAGCCCTGCCGAACCGATGGCATAGCCCTTGGTCACAGCCTTGGTGGTGTTGCCAACAGCATCGAGAGCGTCTGTCTTTTCGCGAACGCTTTCGTCCAGTTCGGCCATTTCGGCGATGCCGCCGGCATTGTCCGTAACCGGGCCATAGGCATCAAGTGCGACAACCATACCGGCCAGCGCCAGCATGGATGTTGCCGCAAAGGCAATGCCCATAAGCCCTGCCAGCTGGTATGTGACGATGATGCCGACAACGATAACCAGCGTTGGCAACGCCGTGGATTCAAGGCTGATAGCCAGGCCCTGGATCACATTGGTGCCGTGGCCTGTTTCCGACGATTTGGCGATGGAACGCACCGGACGATACTGGGTGCCGGTGTAATATTCCGTAATCCAGATAATCAGGCCGGTTACAGCCAGGCCAACCATCATGGACCAGAACAGGCTCATGCCGGTGAAGGTCTGTTCGCCCACTGTGTAGGACTGGCCCATGCCCACGGCATAGTCCGTTGCCCAGTAGATGGCCGGAATGGACAGCACGGCCGTGGTGATGAAACCCTTGTAAAGGGCGCCCATGATGTTGTTCGATTTGCCGAGGCGCACCATGTACGTGCCGATGATGGAAGTGACGATGCAGACACCGCCAACCAGCAAGGGCAGGCTCATCAGCGCAGTCAGTTCTGCACTGGCAAGGCCGGTGAAGAGCAGGGCGGTGAGAACCATTGTCGCACCCACAGTGACGACATAGGTTTCGAAAAGGTCGGCAGCCATGCCGGCGCAGTCGCCCACATTGTCACCCACGTTATCGGCGATGGTTGCAGGGTTGCGTGGATCATCCTCGGGGATGCCTGCCTCGACCTTGCCGACGAGATCGGCGCCAACGTCGGCCGCCTTGGTGAAGATACCGCCGCCAAGACGAGCGAAGATGGAAATCAGCGAAGCACCGAAGGCAAGGCCGACCAGCGCATCAATGATTTCGCGCTTTTCTGCCAGCACTGTCAGGTCCAGACCCATCGGGCCGGTCAGGACATGGAAGAACACGGCGATTGCCAGCAGGGCCAGACCAGCCACGAGAAGGCCGGTAACCGCGCCAGCACGGAACGCGACTGTGAGGCCTTCCTGCAAACCGGATTGCGCAGCAGCTGCCGTGCGGACGTTGGAACGGACCGAGATGTTCATCCCGATAAAGCCTGCAACACCTGACAGGATGGAACCTGCCACAAATCCGGCGGCCGAAATTGGGCCAAGGAAGATGAATACGATGATTGCAACAACCACGCCGACCATGGCGATGGTGGTATATTGGCGTTTCAGATAGGCTTGTGCGCCTTCCTGGATGGCGCCTGCAATTTCCTGCATCCTGGCGTTGCCGGCACCAGCGCCGAGCACTTGGCGACTGGTGACGATGCCGTACACTACGGCGAGCAGTCCCAGCCCGATTGAAATTAGAACAAGGTTCACGCAAATCCTCCCCTGCGGATATAGGAACCGGCCTGCTTGTGCAGGTCCGGTGTGCGCGGGAAACTATACGTGGGGAGGGAAAGCGCAAGCCCTTATGGCGAGGACATCCCCCGCCCAGATTCGCAGCGCGTTCAGCCGCTGTGGCGGTATCCGAGTGGTTCGTCAGGCGCCAGGGCTTCGCCATCCACCAGCACAGGTGTTTTGCCAGCCCGAAGGACGGTGCCGATGCGGCAGACTTCCACTGGCCAGTCAGCAGCTTCTGGGCCGGTGAACAGCAGTTGGTAGTCATCGCCCCAGCGCATGGCATCTTGGCGCCGGGTTTCCGGTGCGGCAATCGGAACAGATGAAGCAGCAATGTCGATGGTGACGCCGCTGGCTCGCGCCAAGCGGCTGGTATCGAGCAGCAGCCCGTCAGAAACATCCATCATCGCGCTGGCATAGGGTGCAAGGGAGCGCCCTTCAGCCAATAAGGGGACGGGGCGGCGATATGCACTGCCGTCTTCCTCCATGCCGGCTTCCATCGCCTCGAAACCCATCATCGCCGCGCCTACCGGCCCGGTGATGAACAGGCTTTCGCCTGCTTTTGCACCGGAACGCGAAGGCACAGGCGTGCAGCTGGCACGGCCAATTGCTGTCAGGCTGAAGCTTCTGGCTGCCCGGACTCCGCCGAAGGGGCCGCTGCCGACCGTGTCGCCGCCAAGCAGAGGTGTGTCATATGCGGCGAGCACATCCCGCAATCCCGCAACGAAACGCTCGTCACCGGCACCCAGCATATGGGTGTAGAGCACGCCTAGCGGCAGCGCGCCTTTTGCAGCGAGGTCTGAAAGATTTACCGCGACCAGCTTCCAGGCGACATCGGCCATGTCCTGACCGGGCAGGTAATGCACGCCTTCAACCATGCTGTCCTGCGTCAGCACCAGCGTTTCGGTACCAAGATCGAGCACGGCTGCATCATCATCCAGACCGCGCGCAGCAGGGTGAGTTGCCAGTGCGCGCAGGGATTGAATGAAATCAAGCTCGTCCATCATCCAGCGATCCTGTCAGCCGCCGCGAGGAAGGTCACGTGAAAAGCAGGCTTCAGCCGCGCACGGTGCGGGCAACGGCATCAAGCACACCGTTTACGAACTTGGCTTCCTTGCTGTCAAAAAAGGCATGGGCCACATCGACATATTCGGTGATGATGGTTTTCTTGGTCACATCATTGCGGGCCAGCAATTCATAAGCGCCGCTGCGCAGGATTTGCAGCATCGTCTTGTCGAGGCGGGCAACGGTCCAGCCTTCGGCGAGCTTGGATTCAAGCAATTCGTCGATTTCGGCGCGGCGCGCATCCACTCCGCTCACCACATCGTCGAAGAAATCCACCTCGGCATCGGCATATTGGTCATCTTCGATTTCGCGGCCAAGGCGGTGCTGGTGGAATTCATCCAGCAGTTTTGCCAGCGCGGTTTTTTCCATGTGCTGCTGATACAGCGCCTGGACCGCGGCAAGCCGCGCGACGGAGCGGGCCTGCGACTTGGGCGCCGGCGAGTTGGAATTGCTCATTTCAATCTCATTTCAATGGATTTTGCGTGGGCCGGTAGCCCTTCGGCATTGGCGAGCGCGACCCCGGCAGGGCCGATTGCTGCCAACGCATCTGCATTTGCGGAAATGAAGCTGGTGCGCTTCATGAAGTCGAGCACCGAAAGACCGCTGGCGAAACGCGCGCGGCGGCCGGTCGGAAGAACATGGTTTGGTCCGGCGACATAATCGCCAATGGCTTCAGGTGTATGGCGACCAAGAAAGACGCTGCCTGCATGGCGGATGCGGGCGAACATGGCGTCGGGATCATCCACTGCCAGTTCCACGTGTTCTGCCGCCAGCCTGTTGGCAAGATCGACTGCCTGATCCATGTTTTCGACGATGATCATCACGCCGTGTTCGTCCCAACTGGCCTTGGCCGTCTTGCGGGTGGCCAGCATGGACGATTGCACGTCGACGCGATCTTCCACCTGCCAGGCGAATTTCGCATCGTCGGTAATCAGGATGGATTGGGCGTTGGGGTCATGTTCTGCCTGGCTCAGCAGATCGGCGGCAATCCAGTCGGCATCGTTCTTGGCATCGGCAATCACCAGGATTTCGGATGGGCCTGCCACCATGTCGATACCGACCACGCCATAAAGCTGGCGCTTGGCCTCTGCTACCCAGGCATTGCCGGGGCCGGTGATGACATCGACCGGCTGGATGCGGCCGGTGCCATAAGCCAGAGCGCCCACAGCCTGCGCGCCGCCGATGCGCCACACTTCGTCCACGCCTGCCAGATGGGCTGCAGCCAGCACCAGCGGATTGGTTATCCCTTTGGGCGTGGGAGTAGTGACAACCAGCCGCTGAACGCCAGCGACTTTGGCCGGAATGGCATTCATCAATAGCGAAGATGGATAGGCTGCGCGGCCACCGGGCACATAAAGGCCTGCCGCATCGACGGGATGCCAGCGCGCGCCAAGCCGGACACCTGCGGCGTCTGTATAGTCGCGGTCTTGCGGCATCTGCGCTTCGTGATACGCACGGATGCGTTCCGCCGCCAATTCCAGCGCCTCGCGCAATTCGCCGTCCAGTGCGTCAAACGCATTGCGGCAGGTTTCGGCCGAAATCCGCCAGTCGTCATCTTCAGTCAGCTGATGGCTGTCGAAGCGCATGGTGTATTCGACAATGGCTTCATCGCCGCGCCGGCGCACTTCATTGAGGATGGAGGTAACGCCTTGCGCCACGTTGCCATCGCTTTCGCGGCGATCGTTCACAATCTTTCGAAAAGCCTTTTCAAAGCTTTCGTCGGTGATGTTGAGAACTTTCATCAGGCTGCCTTCTGTGCCTGCGCACCGGCGCGGAATGCCTCGACCAGATCTGCAACGCGGCTGTCGGTCTTCAGCGCGGCACGGTTCACGATGAGCCGGGCCGAGATTTCCATGATCCTGCTGGTTTCAACAAGGCCGTTCTGCTTCAGGGTCGCGCCAGTCGAGACAAGGTCGACAATGCGGCCGGACAGGCCAAGGCTGGGGGCAAGTTCCATCGCCCCGTTCAGCTTCACACATTCGGCCTGAATGCCCTGCGCTTCGAAATGACGCCGCGTCAGATTGGGATATTTCGTGGCCACACGGACATGACTTGTCCGGTGAGCGTTGGATGCGCCCCTGCCGGCCCCGCCATCGCGCGGTTCGGCAACCGACAAGCGGCAGTGGCCAATGTCGAGATCGACCGGCGCATAAAGGTCGGCGTAATCGAATTCCTCGATTACATCGCTGCCGACAATGCCGATCTGTGCTGCACCATGGGCAACGAATGTGGCCACGTCAAAAGCGCGCACACGGATGAGGCGCATGTCGGCGCGCGTGGTGGCAAAGCTGAGCGATCGGTTGGCCTTGTCATGAAAGCCGTCTTCCGGCACCACTCCGGCACGCGCCATCACAGGCAACGCTTCGTCAAGGATACGGCCCTTGGGCACGGCAAAGGTCAGCGGAGGCATGGCAGCGTCAGGCATGGCGCGGCAGATAGGGCTCAGGCGAAAGAGGCGCAAGGCAGAAAGGGAATGGACTTGCAGCAGGAACAGGCGGGACGAGTACCCGGGATGCATGAAACCGGCCAGGATGCCGTCACGGATGCATTCCGATTACAAGTTGCCTATTGCGAAGCCAACAGCGCCCCGATCACCGCCCGCGTGGTAAGCGCCATTGGCGCGGTGCTGGCCAGCGATGCCAGTAATGCGCTGCTGGAACGGGTGCGCCGCTGGCAAGGGCCCCCGCTGGCCGATGCCCTGCCGCTGCGCGTGGCGGGCGGGCTGCATTCGCTCCACCTTGCAGGCGGCGAACCTGCGCTGGATGCGATTTACCAGGGCATGGGCGGTAATGACGCCGATGTTGTCGGTGATGTAATCATGCGGCGCGAAGCCGAAATGCTGCCTTGGCTGGATGGTCCGCCGCAGACAAATGAAGCAGGCCGGTCGAGCAATTTCATCGCAGCGATGCTGTGGCTGGCCGATCAAGGCCTTCCGACAAAGTTCGAATGTTTCGAAATCGGTTCAAGCGCGGGCATCAACCTGATGATGGATCGCAATTTCTATGATCTGGGCGGTGTGACCACCGGGCCTGAAGCATCCGTCATGGCATTCAAGCCGGAATGGCGCGGGCCGCCGCCGCCCGACAGGGACATTCAAATCATCTCGCTGGAAGGCTGCGATGTCGCGCCGGTTGACCTGACCGACCCTGCGCAGGCCCTGCGGCTCAAAGCCTATATCTGGCCGGAACACACCATCCGGTTCGACCGCATGGACGCAGCCGTAAAGGCAGCGCATGAAAAAGCGCCGCGGCTGGTGAAAATGAACGCTGCCGATTTTATCGAGAGCCGGCTTGCATCGCCGCAGGACAACGGCGTGACCCGCGTACTCATGCATTCCATCGTGTGGCAATATGTGCCCGACGACCAGCAGCAGCGCGTGACGATGGCAATGGAAGAAGCAGGCGCGCGCGCAACCGCTGAACGCCCGCTGGTGTGGATTTCAGTCGAGGCGAACCGCGCCACGCACGTGCACGAACTCAAAGTGCGCCACTGGCCGGGGGCGCCCGAACCGCAGTTGCTGGGCGTGGCGCATGCCCATGGCGCATTCGTGGAATGGCTGGCGGGTTAGCCCGCCGTCCGTTGGAGAAAATCTTCCATTGCCGCGTTGAATTCTTCCGACGCTTCCCACGGGACGAAATGCCCGCAGTCAGGCACTTGCACCAGCGTGAGATCGTCAATGATATCCTCCAGCCCTTCAAGGTTGGAGGGCGGCAGGGCAAGATCGTCCATCGCCCAGATTACCAGTGTCGGGATGGTGAGATTGGGCAGCGCAAATGGCTGGTAATCTGCGGGCAGTTCAAATGGCGCATCCATCGGCGGCACGTCGATCGGGCTGCCGCGATACCAGTTGAGCATCGCCAGTGATGTTTCGGGATTGGACCAGTCATCGAACAGCGCCTTGCGCTCTTCATCTTCCATCGTAGGTGACCGTGCCCAGTCGAGCGCCTTCATCAACAGCGCAGCCAGCCCGTGTTCGCGCACCAGCGCGTCGTTTTCCGGGTCACGAAATGCGCGCATATACTGGCTGGCGGCACGCTGGACCGGATCGAGATAGAGCAGTTTCTGAAAAATTGCGGGGTGGGGTGCATTGGCCACCACTGCGCGTGTGACGCGGCCATTCATCTGCCCGCCCAGCGCCGTGCCCCATGCAATCGCGCCGCCCCAGTCATGGCCGATGATGGTGAATTTATCGACGCCCAGCGCATCGGCCATCAGGAAAACATCACCAATCAATTTGTCCGGCGTGTAATTTTCCACTTCTTGCGGGTTTGAAGACCCGCGGTAGCCGCGCTGATCGGGCGCAATACAACGATATTTGTCAGCGAAATACGCGACCTGGTGCCGCCATGTGCGGTGCGATTCGGGAAAACCGTGGAGGAAGATGAGCACTGGTGCATCCCCGCCGCCAGACTCGGGTTGTCCAGTGTCGAGCACGTCGAGTTCGATGCCATTGGGCAGTTTTACGCGCGTAAGTTCCATGCCGCTCAGCTCTCCGCTTCCATTTTCTCGATATAGCCTGCTGCGACCATGCCGGCCATCTGGTCCAGCAAGGCATCAGGTGTGCGGGCCGCTTCGCCCATCATCTTTTCCGGGCCGCGCGCGACAACAATTTCGCGCTGGCCTGCGGTAATGGCGCTGAGGATTTCGGCCGCTGCTTCATCGGCAGGGATGCCATTGTCGATGGCGCTGTCGCTCTTGTTGCGAGGGGTGCCATCGGCATTCAGCGCATTGCGCGACACATTGGTGGCAACCGACCCGGGGGCCACGACATGGACATCCACGCCCTTGGTCGACATTTCCGTGCGCAAGGCATCTGCATAGCCGATGAGGCCGAATTTCGCGGCGCAATAGGCAGTGCGCATCGGAACGCCGACCTTGCCCGCGACAGAGGATATGAAGACCAGCTTGCCCGAACCTTGTTCCACCATATGCTGCAAGATGGCCTGCGTCAGCGCAATGGGGGCCAGCAAATCAATACCGATGATGTCATTATAGACCTGCATGGAAGTGTGGACCGCCTGCGAACGCTGCGAAATGCCGGCATTGTTGACCAGCACATCAATCCCGCCCGACCAGTCGATGGCCTTGGCAACAGCTGCCTGCATGGCGGTTTCGTCACGCACTTCGAACGGCAGGATGAGCGTTTCGACGCCGCTTTCTTCCGCCACTTCCTTCAAGCGCGCTTCATCACGGCCCGAAAGGATCAACCGCGCACCCTGGCTGGCCCATCCCATGGCCAACGCGCGGCCAATGCCGCTGGAAGCGCCGGTAATCCATACGGCGGGGCCGGATTTTGCTGTGTCAATCATGGGTAGCTCACTGTCTTGGGTTGTCCGGGGATGGGGATCCATTCTTCCTCGTCGCCGGGCACCTTGGGGAATTTACCGTTCGACCAGTCATCGCGTGCTTGCCTGATCCTGTCCATGTCGGAACTGACAAAATTCCACCACACATGGCGGCGCGTGGTGAAGGCTTCGCCGCCCAGCAGCATGACGCGACCGCCTTGCGATGATGTCAGTGTCATGGAAGCGCCGGGTTTCAGCACTGTCAGATCATACAGGCCCAGCGGCTGGCCATCGACACATGCTTCCCCGCCGACCAGCATCAGCGCCCTTTCGTCGGCGCTGTCGTCAATGGGCAAAGCGCCGGCAAGCCCAAGCAGGATTTCGGCATAGATGGTCTGCGAATGACAGGTTGTAGGGGCGCGCTTTCCCCATAATTCGCCCATGATGACAATGGCTTTGGCGCATTGATCTTCCACCACGGGCAGGTCTGCCACTGCCTCGAACGCAGGGGCCATATCTTCTCGCCCGTCGGGCAGGGCCAGCCATGTCTGCATGCCATACAGCCTCGGTCCAGTTTCCCGTTCTACAAGCGGACTTCGCTCGGAATGGACGATGCCTTCGCCAGCGGTCATCAGGTTGACCTGGCCGGGCCTGATGGTGGCAAAACTGCCCAGAGAATCGCGATGATCAATCGCCCCTTCAAACAGCCAGGTGACAGTGGCCAGATTGATGTGCGGGTGCGGCCGAACATCCATGCCCTTGCCAAGATCAAGCTGCGCGGGGCCGAATTCATCCACGAAGATGAACGGCCCAACCATGGTGCGCTGGCGGGCGGGCAGGGCGCGGCGAACCTGAAATGCCCCGAGGTCGTGAGTCACAGGCGAGATAATCTGTTCGATCATGCTGAATGTTCCTGCCTTTCGCGCCAGACACGGGGTCGGGCCTTAAAGCCCCTGTGCCATCATTGATCGCGAATTGGGCCGCCATCAAGCGCCTTGCGATGGCAGGGTTACGACGATGCCTGTTCTGCCGGTGCAGATGCCTTGATCGCCAGTGCATGAACGCGCTGGCCGGGAATATCGCCCAGCGCCTTGTTAACCATGCGTTGCCGGTTGAGGCGCGACTGGCCATCGAAAGCGTTGCTCTCGATCACAATCGTAAAATGCGATTCGCCGCTGCCATCATCGCCCGAATGGCCGCTGTGGCAGGCGCTATCATTGATGACTTCGAGCCTCGTTGGCGCGAATGCATCGCGCAAGATCTGCTCCATTTCTGCCTGAACGCTCATCGGATTCCTTTTCCTGTTTGCAATTTATGTAACCGACCCCATCCTAAAGGGCCATGCGCGGCGACAGATTTCACGGACGGTTTGATACCAAGGGGCGCCAGTGCCAGGCGCCAGACTGCGACGAGGCGGGCGAATTTCGTGCGCCCGGCAGCCACGGGTCCAGTTTTGACGGACCGGGTCAATATCGCTGGTTCTGTCTCGATCACGTGCGTGAATTCAATTCAGGTTATGATTGGTTTGAAGGGATGAGCGAAGAGGAAATCCTTGCAGCTCAGTCGCCCGTGGCTGGATGGGGCAACACGGCCCGGGCATTTCGCGCTGATGCCGTTGGCGATGCCATGCCTCGCTGGGCAGATTTCGAAGATCCGCTGGAAGCGATCAATGCGCGTGCCGCCGGTATCAAGTCACGCGCCCGCCACGGCGCGGAAGTGGCGATGGATGGCAGGTTCACCATGGACGAGGCGAAAGCGCTGCAAGTCCTCGGGCTGAGCGTGGAACTGGACCGGCAAAAGCTGCGTCGGCGCTATACAGAACTGGTGCGCCGCTATCATCCTGACCGCAATGGCGGGGACCGCAGCCATGAAACGCGGCTGGGCAGGGTAGTGGAAGCCTATCAGCTGCTTCGCAAATCGCGCGCACTATCCTGAGTTTTCGCAAATCTGCTTGAGCTGGTCTGCCACAGCTTCCCAACCTGCTTCAAAACCCATTTCACGGTGCTGCCGCATGGCTTCTTCTGTCCAGTGGCGCGCGATTGCCTTGTAAAGCGTGCCGCTGCCTTCGGGGCGGATCGACCATATGCCGATCATGAACGGGTCGGATGGCACAAGGTCGGGCGTTATGGCGTCGGTAAAGGCAAAGCGGCTGCCTTCGTCCCACGCCAGCACCAGCCCCGGGGTCCGATGCATTTCGCCATTGGGGCCGCGCATAACCAGGTCAGCTGTGCCGCCAGCGAACCTGTCCAGCCGTTCCACCTGCGTGGTCCAGGGAAGCGGGCACCACCATTCCGCCAACCGGTCGGTCATCACTTGCCAGACATGGGTTGGCGCGGCGTTTATAGTGCGCCTGACAGACAGTTCATGCATTGCCAGCCGCCTGTGCTTTCGCAATCAGTTCCATGTCGATTGCCTTGGCTGATTTATAGGCATCGCGGCCCCGCAGCCGCTCTGCATAGGCATTGAATGCATCGTGCTGCGGAAGGGAATTGAAGGCCAGCCCCCAGTCGATCTGGCTGCCGACATAAACATCCGCCATGGTGAAGCGTTTGCCGCAAATATAGTCGCGGCCTGACAAAAGCCGGGCCAGCGTATCCACCGTCAGTTCGAACGTGCCGAAGCCGAGCATGCCCTTCTTTTCGGGCGAGATATCCCATTGCATGGATTTGGCGATTATCGCCTGTTCCAGCGGCCCGGCTGCGAAAAACAGCCAGCGGTAATAGTCGGCCCGTTCTTCCGGCCGCGGCGCCAGATCGGGAGCGGTGGTATCTGCCAGATAGGCGCAGATCGCGGCGGCTTCGGTGATGACATGGATGTGGTCGGCATGGTGGTGGACCAGCGTGGGAACCTTGCCCATCGGGTTGGCATCGGTCAGCGCCCTGGGCTTGGCTGCCCAGTCCACCAGTTGCGTTTCATAGTCCGCGCCCGCTTCGTGCAGGGCCCAGCGCGCAATCTGGCCGCGCGACATGGGGTTGGTGAAAAACGTATATTCAGCCATTTTCCTGCTCCTGAACAAGCTGTTGGTGCCGCCTGTTTATAAGGTTTCATGCCTTCATTGCTGGCGGAAAGCCCAGCGTAACGTGCGGCCCATCATGCTGGTGGCAGCACGCGCAGGCAGTCCGGCGATACCGGGTCGGCGCAGCCCCAGCATGGCGCGGGCAAAAGCGGGCAGCAGCTCTATCGCCGATGTGCCGATGGCCTGCTGGATAGCAGCAGGCGCGCCTTCAGGTTTCTGGTTGAGCACCAGCTGGGCAATCTCGCGCGCCTCGGCCGAAGCGTGCAGTTGCGGGCGCATTGCGCGCAGCAACCGTTCCGCCTCGTTACGCGTTTCGGGCACGGGGTCCGCGCCCAGCTTGCGGGCAATCACGGCAAATTGTCGGAAATATTCGTCCTGCTCCGCAAAGGGCATCTGCGGCCTTACATAGTGCAGATATGCTTCCAGAAAGCTGGTGGCTTCGGCCAGATGGACAAAGGCCAGCGTTGCAGGGTCGGTCGCGGAATAGGGCGTTCCGTCTGGCAGGGTGCCGTTGACGCGGGTGTGTATCCTGTTGACCCTGTCGATGGTCTTTTCAGCTTCCGCGGCATCGCCAAATGTCGTGATTGCAATAAACCGGGCTGTGCGGCGCAGGCGGCCATGCATGTCTGACCTGAAATCGGAATGGTCGATTACGCCCTGCAATGCGTGGGGATGCAGCATCTGCAGCAACAGGCCGCGCACCCCGCCGACCATCATGGATGTCACATCCGCATGGACCATGCGAATCGGCGAATCGCGTTCGAACAGGGCATTATCGGACGGCGGGACCGGTTTCTGCCCGCCTTCGACATCGTTGAAAACCGCGCGCACACGGCCAACCAGCTGTTCGCGAATTGCATCCGATGGGCGGCCAGTGAAGCGGGGCGGGGGCATCATTCGTCAATATAGGGTTTTGGCCCGTGAATGAAATGTTCGGCTACGACCGCTTGCAGCCAAACGCGCTCACGGCTAGGCGTTCTTTCGCAATGAACGAAACGACCAAGAGCTTCGAGCCTTCCAGCAAAACCGTCCTGGCCGCACCTGACAAACAGGTCAGCGTGCGCGAGGTATTCGGTATCGACACCGACATGATGGTTCCGGCCTTTTCGGAAACCGATGAACGCGTGCCCGACTATGATGCAAGCTATGTGTTCGACCCGGATACGACGCTGGCCATTCTTGCAGGCTTTGCCTTCAACCGCCGCGTCATGGTGCAGGGGTATCACGGCACGGGTAAATCGACCCATATCGAACAGGTTGCTGCCCGGCTGAACTGGCCTTGCATCCGCATCAACCTTGATGCGCATATCAGCCGGATCGATCTGGTTGGCCGCGATGCCATTGTGCTGCGCGATGGCCTGCAGGTGACCGAATTTCGCGAAGGCCTGCTGCCATGGGCGTTGCAGCATCCGGTGGCGCTGGTGTTCGACGAATATGACGCGGGCCGCCCTGACGTGATGTTCGTCATCCAGCGCGTGCTGGAAACGGAAGGCAAGCTTACGCTGCTCGACCAGAACCGCGTCATCCGCCCTGATCCGGGCTTCCGCCTCTTCGCCACGGCAAATACGGTCGGTCTGGGTGATACCAGCGGGCTGTATCATGGCACGCAGGCGATCAACCAGGGCCAGATGGATCGTTGGAACATCGTGGTTGGCCTGAATTACCTGCCTGCCGAAACGGAACAGAAGATTGTCCTCGCGAAGTCTCCGCAGACTGGCGAGAAGGTGGTCGCGGACATGATCAAGGTGGCAGACCTGACGCGTCAGGGCTTCATGAACGGCGATATCTCCACCGTCATGAGCCCGCGCACAGTCATCACCTGGGCGCAGAATGCCGATATTTTCAAGGATGTCGGCTTCGCATTCCGCCTCAGCTTCCTCAACAAATGTGACGAAGCAGAACGGATGCTGGTGGCTGAATATTACCAGCGCGTATTCGGCACAGAACTGCCTGAAAGTGTTGTTTCCAAGGTCTGATGCGGCGTCCTGCCACGTCCGGCCTGCGGAAAAAACCACTCGCTTTTGCTGTATTGTTTGAATAATACAGTTAGAGATGATCGGTAAATTACTCAGAGGATTGAAGGGCAATGCCCATCGTCCCGCGCCAGACCGGCGGGGCGCGAACCACTATTTTTCGCTGCAGGACCCGTATGGCGACCGGTGGGATGATGACGACCCCGATTATGCGGATTATCGTGCAGCCCCTGCGCCTGCTCCTGCTGTAAGGAAGCATACACGCTGGTGGTGGTTCAGCCGCGGGGTTGCCGCATTCCTGTTTCTGCTGATGCTGACGGTAGCGTGGCTGGCAATTACAGCCCCGCTGTCAAAATCTCTCGAACCGATTGCGCCGCCCCAGATCACCCTGCTTTCCGCAGATGGCACGCCCATTGCCCGGAACGGAGCGATCATTGCCGCGCCCGTCGATACCGAAAAGCTGCCGGAACATGTTGTCGAAGCATTTCTTGCCATCGAGGACCGGCGTTTCTTCAGCCATTGGGGCGTTGACCCGCGCGGACTTGCCCGTGCTGCGCTGTCGAACTTCACTGGTGGTTCCACTCAAGGCGGCAGCACGATCACGCAGCAGCTTGCCAAGTTCACCTTTCTCACACCGGAACGCAGCCTGACGCGCAAGGCGCGGGAGATGCTGATCGCATTCTGGCTGGAAACCTGGCTGACGAAGGAAGAAATTCTCGAACGCTATCTGTCCAACACCTATTTCGGCGATAACGTCTATGGTCTGCGGGCAGCGTCCCTTCATTACTTCTACCGCCAGCCGGAAAATCTGACGCTGGGGCAGGCGGCGATGCTGGCGGGGTTGGTTCAGGCACCGTCGCGCTTTGCGCCGACACGTCATTATGACCGTGCCGAAAAGCGGATGAAAATGGTGGTGAATGCCATGGTCGATGCAGATTTCATTACCGAGGGTGAAGCGCGCGCAATTCGCAAGCCACGGCTGGATGTACGCACGCGCAATGACCTGCCCACTGGCACCTATTTTGCCGACTGGGCATTGCCCGAAGCGCGCAAGATGGCGGGCGCAAGCTATTCCAGCCAGACTTACACCACGACTCTGGATGCGAGGCTTCAGGGCATTGCCAGCCGCGTGGTCAGCCGCGCGGGGCTTGGCAATGCGCAGGTGGCGCTGGTGGCGATGCGGCCCAATGGCGATGTCGTGGCGATGATTGGCGGCAAGGATTACCGCAAATCTCCCTTCAACCGCGCAACGCAGGCGAAACGTCAGCCGGGTTCCACCTTCAAGCTGTTCGTCTGGCTGACGGCGCTGGATGCAGGGATGGACCCCGATGATCTGATCGATAACCGCGCTTTCGACAAAGGCAGCTACCAGCCGCGAAATGCCAGCGGGCGCTATTCCGATACGATTACGTTGAAGGAAGCATTCGCGCGGTCGAGCAATGTCGCCGCCGTGCGCCTGTTCAACGAGTTGGGCGACAAGGCAGTGATCCGCACAGCGCGTGATTTTGGCATTACATCGCCGCTGGCAGAAGGTGACCCCAGCCTGGCGCTGGGAACATCCACGGTCACGCTGCTGGAATTGACCGCTGCCTATGCAGGCGTTGCGGCCAATGAATATCCCGTCATCCCGCGCGCGTTTCCAGCAGAGGAGAAGGGCTGGTTCGACTGGCTGTGGAATTCAAAAAGCCACCTTTCCAGTTCGCAGCACCGCGCGATGCAGGAAATGCTGCGCAGCGTCATCAATAGCGGCACCGGCCGTTCAGCCATGCTGTCCATCCCCAATTACGGCAAGACCGGCACCAGCCAGGACAACCGTGATGCACTGTTCATCGGCTATGCCGGCGATCTGGTGGTGGGCGTGTGGATCGGCAATGACGATAATACCCCCCTCAACGGCGTCAGCGGCGGCGGGCTGCCTGCGAAGATATGGGCCAATTTCATGCGTCAGGCGCAGAATGTCCCTGCCGGTAGGCCGCGTCAGCAGGAAGTTGACCCTGAAGGGCCGATCCAACCGCTCGACGTGCCTGACCTTGGGGATATCCCGATTGGCAATAATGGCACCCGCCTCAATGTGGATGACGGCGAAGGACTGACAATCACCACCGATGTGCAGGGCGTGCCGATCGAAATCAGGCTGGATGACAGGGGTATCAAGGTGGAGCCGGGACAGGCGCCCCCACCGCCGGAAAACTAGCCCAGGAGAACTGGGGCCGGAAAACTAGGGCCGGAAAACTGGGGTTCCCGGGGCAGGCACCTGCGATCAAGCCAGATCAGCGGTCTTCGGGGCCCATCAAGACGTTCAGTATCGCCGTTGCAATCGGCCGGTCCCGATCATCCTGCCATGCTTCCACCGCGATATTGGCATTGCGCCGGCCAAGCTTGGTTATCCGGCCCTTGGCATAGGTAGGTCGCTGTTTGCCTGCTGACAGGAACTGGACGGTGATGTTGATCGGCTTGAGCCTGTGCTTGCGCCCCAATCGTGCAAGTTCGCTGCGCAGCACGGCATAGGCAGCAGTTTCCAGCAGGCCGCTGGTTGCGCCGCCATGCAGATGGCCGGGCCGCCCTTCCACACCGCCGCCAAATTCGAATGTAAGAACAGGTGCGCCGCTTTCCTCGCCATGTACCGTGATACCCAGCGAACGGGCATAGGGGGTAAGCTGCTTGTCCGCAGGGCCGTGTTCTACCGGATCAGACATTGCGCGGGTCCCCTGCGATGGACATGAAGACGCCGGCAATATGCGCCACCGGGTCATCCGGATCGCCATCATGGGCAAATCCGCGGACAAAGGCGGCAGAGCGCGTTAGCCGGTAACATTCCGCATGGCCGATTACGGCTGCACGTTCCCGGGCAGGGCGCTGGTAATCAACCCGCAGGTCCAGTGTGGCGATGGCGTTAAAACCGCCCATCTTCGTCCAGATGCACAGGCCCGATGCCATATCCATCAGGCTGATGATCGGACCCGAAGCGAGCACTTCGTGATCTTCTTCGCCCAACAGGTCTTCACGCCAGGGCAGCTTGAGTTCCACCCAATCATCGCCGTGGCGGCAATATTCCAGGCCCAGCCATCCGGCATGTCCGTGGGACAGCAACATCGGGGCAGCGCGGCTGGGATCGAAGCGATTGGTCTGTTCGGCCATGCCGACCCTCTGCGGGCAGGTTCCATGCTTTTCAATCTTTTAATTTAACGCAGCCGGCCCGGCACGGCAGCAGCATGCGGGCGGCACACAATCCGTGCGCCAATTACGGAGACTTTCTATGAACTTACCCTCCCTCTCGCTGCCCAGCATTGACCTGTCCTCCTTGCCCGATCTTGACCGGCTGACCGGTACTTTCGGCAGCCTTTCAGACCTTGCCAGCGCGTCGACGGATGATCGCGTAGTGGTCATCATGGTCTATATTTACGATCTTATTCCGCCTGAAGGCCTGCTCTGAACCACCGGGGCTGACAATGCGTATCGACCCAATCGTGCGCGCGCTGCGGAGCGACCCTGCTCCGCAGCGCAAAGCGCAATCGAAATTGCAGCAGGCCAGGGCCAGTTGGCAGGAAGCGCCCGCCAACCGTGCCGCGCTGCATCAACTGGCGCAGTTCGGCAGCGGCGAAGCTTTGGCTGATTGTCCGGCTCTGCAAAACCTGTTTTTCTGCCCGTTTGCGGCAGCGGAATTTGCCGCATCGCTGGTGGGCGCGGTGGTGCCGAAACTGTCAGAATGCGCGCTCGGCCATGTGCCATTTCGCCATCAATATTCAGGCGGCATGGCAGTCATCCAAGTGACTGAGGCGGGAAGGGCAGCATTGTCGCTGGTGCTGTATGAACGCACATCGCAGTCGTCTGCCGCGCAGACGGTGTGCTTCACCGACAGCGAACGGCACGAGATGGCGTTGGCAGGCTCAGCAAGAATGCGGCTGCTTTCGTGGACGGCAAACACAGATGGCAACGCAGAGATCTCCTGCGAGCCGCTCCATTTTGCGCGGGGGCAGGCCTTATGCCTCACGGGCATTCACACAACAAAGCAAGTGGAGCAGGTTGACGGAAGGCTGGTTGTCCTGCGCCTCAGCCGTACTCCGGCAAAGCCAGCGCCAAGCATGGAATTTCGCCTGTCGGACGGGGCCTTGGTGCATCAGGCCAGCGGCAACAGGCAGGATAGCCGCCACGAGATGATGCTCGCACTGCTGGGCAAAATGGGTCGCAGCGATGCAGCCCCGGCGATGGCAGCGATGACCGAGGACGGCAGCGATCATCTGCGCTGGCAGGCCCTGCGCGAATGCCTGGCGCTCGATACCGGCACAGGCTTTGCCGCACTTTCGAAGCTGGCGGCCAATGTTGGCGACAGTCTGGCGCCGCAAGCGGCCGGGTTGAAGGACAATCTCATCCGGACCTATCCCGCCCTTACGTTGATGGAGAACGCATAATGCCGCACGTTATTTCCCTTGACGAGGACGCCAGTTGCGCCCTCGGCGAATGTGTCGATGCCATCGCTTCGACAGGTTTTGATGCCCGGGATGAAGGCAGCATCATGCACGCATCACAGTGGCTGGGGCGGCTGGGAAACAACCGCACGTTCCTTGGCGATATCATGGTCCGCGAATTGCAGGACCGGGCCACCGGGGTTCCGGATGGCAGCGCCTATGGGGCGCAGGCCATTATGCTGTCATCGGCGCAGGCGGGGTTTTTCCTGCGGGCCAATATCTGGCCGTCAGCCGATGACCATGCCTACCGCGCCAGCGGTGCGGCCAGCTTCGTCTATGAACTGCCGCATGACCATAATTTCAGCTTCCTGACCCATGGATATTTTGGCCCCGGATATGTCAGTGACTATTATGAATATGATTATGAGCAAGTGGCTGGCTGGCGAGGAGAAGAAGCGGGTTTGCGATTTGTCGAGCGTAGCACACTGACGCCGGGCAAGCTGATGCTGTACCGGGCGAATGTTGATGTCCACAGCCAGTTGCCACCTGCCAGCATGTCGGTTTCGCTCAATGTCATGGGCATTGACGATGCGCAGGGCTGGCACGACCAATATGGGTTCGACACCGCCACCGACAGCGTCAGCGCAATTCTGAACCCGACATCGACTGAGACATTTCTTCGCCTTGCGGTCGGGTTGGGGGATGCAAATGCGATCGAGCTTGCTGAACGCTTCGGCCGCAACCATCCCAGTGACCGGCTGCGGCTGGCCAGTTTCGAGGCGCGCTCTTTGTTGCTGGACAGATCAGGGCAGGATGACCTGTGGCGTGATGCCGAAAAGGCAGGAAGCCGGATGGTTGCGCAAGAAGCCCGCGCGCGGCGAGCGCAGCTGGAGCAGATGCCGCTCTAGAAAATGCTGCCAGCCATCGCGTCGATCGCGCCTTGCAGAAAAATGGCTGCGGCGTGGCTATCGATCCGCTCGGCGCGTTTCTTGCGGCTGAAATCCTGGCCGATCATCGCGCTTTCGGCGCTGGCGGTCGACCAGCGTTCGTCCCACAGCAACACCGGCAATTCGAAAGCGGCATTGAGATTGCGGGCATAGGCACGGCTGGCCTGCGCGCGCGGCCCTTCGCTGCCATCCATATTTCGGGGCAGGCCAATCACCATCCCGAGCACTTTTCTTTCTGCGATGATGGCCGCCAGCGCATCCCTGTCCCGCCCGAATTTGCCGCGCGGCAGGGTCTTGCCAGCCGTGGCAAATTGCCAACCTGCATCGCACGTCGCCGTGCCCAGCGTCTTTGTGCCCAGGTCAATTGCCAGCAATGCGCCGCCATCTGGCAGCGCATCGCCAAATTCACGGGCGCTATCGGTAATCAGCGTGCTGCACTCCACTGGTCCACCCTTCGGCCAACGTCGGTTTGCAGGTTTTTCCAGAACAGCGGAATGTCATAAACGTGGTAATTATTGCCCGGCAGCACTGCGCTGCCCATTTGCGGCGGGTCGCCAATCAGCAGCAGCCCACTTTCGCCGCAACGTGCAGGCACTGCGCCTGCCACCAGTTCGCCGCTGGATGTGTTTTCATCAGGAACCAGCGTGCCAAGGTTCTGGGTCGCTGCCGCAGTGCCGCCAATGCCGCCGGTGAGCGGATTGGTGCACAGAATGGGGCTGTTGCCGCGCGGCTTGCCGTCAAACCCCGTGGACGTTCCATAAGAGTCTAGAAGCAGGCTCGGGTCTGCCGGTTCGGCAAAGCTCGACCAGCTCATTATGCAGCCGGATTGTTCCGCGGTCGCGCAGGCTGGAAAGCCAAGGGCAGGCAAGTCATGCTCGATAGAAATGGGCCAGCCGACAACATAGATTGCAGCAATACGCGGCGCGATGTCAGTGTTGCCGATTTCATCTTGAAGCAGCTGCATAAGGTGCAGCGAACCCTGACTGTGGCCGGCCAGAACGATGGGCGTATCCTTGTCCACACTGGCGAGGAAGAAGCTGAAAGCCTGCTTCACATCATCATAAGCGGCCTTCTTGGCGCGGAGGGATGGTTCGGAATTGGTCAGGAAGGAACCAATCGTGGCCTGCCGGTATTTGGGCGCCCATATCTCGCTCGCCTGGTTGAACGGGCTGGCCATACCGCGCAGGTAAAGCCGTGCGATGCGCTGGGATTCCGCATCATCCAGCGGCGCGTTCCAATTGGTGCGGTCGAGATAGCTGGTGGGATGCACGAAAAAGACGGCAAATTTGCTTTGCGACGCACCAGCAGATGGCAAAACGCGGCCTTCGCCCTTCATGGCTGGCTGCCACCGCGCCGGATCGTCAATGCCGATGCCCGGACGGGAAAACCACATATTCGGATCTTGATAGGCATTCTGATCGAGGGGTTGCTGCTCGACAAAATCGCCCCGCGGGACGAGCGCAAATTCGGTCAGTTCTTTCGACCAGATGTTGAGGACGAATGCGCCCGCGATCACCAGAATGATGATCGAAGCAACAAGATACAGGAATTTACGTGCCATCGGCTGTCGCCACCTCGGTTTGGGCTGCGCTTGTTTCGTCATTTCTTTCGGCGCGGCGTTCCAGCATCACCTTGATCATGGCAAGCATCGGATCGGCCAGGAACAGGCCGAGCACGCCAAACAGGATGCCCATGATCAACTGTGCTGCCAGCACCAGCGCAGGTGCCAGGTCGACCGTTTTCTTGGCGATCAGCGGGATCACCACGTATCCGTCGAACGTCTGCACCAGGAAATAGACGAAGATAGTATAAAGGCCCATGTCCGTCCCGCCGGAAAATCCGACCAGCACCATGAGAACGCCTGCAACCAGTGCGCCCAGGTTCGGGATGAAGGCGAGCAATCCTGTCAGAATGCCCAGTAACGCCGCCATCGGCACTCCATAAACCGACAGCATCACCCAGGTGACTGCGCCTTCAAACACCATGCCGACCAGCCGGCCAGCCATCAGCTTGCGCATGGTGGTGCCCATCACCGATGCGGTCTTGTAGAATTCCTCACGCTTTTCGAGCGGCAGCATCCACGCGACGCCGCGTTCGTAAAGCTGGGGTTCCATGGCAACGTAAATGCCGATGATCGCAATCAGGAAAAGGGTCGTCAGGCCGCCCAGAATGCCGCCAATCGCCTTGGTGACAGTGCCAACGCCGCTGACAAGACTGCCTGCGAAGCCTTTGATATCTTCCTGCTTTATGCCGAAGCCCTGCTTGTCCATCCAGTCAATCGCGAGGGACAGTTGCCCTTCGATTATCTGCGGCAACTGGGCAGCTTCACGCGAAATCTGCGAACCGGCGTAAGTCGCCAGCCAGATGAAGAAGGCGAGGGTGAGGACAAGCACGATGACCACGCGCCATGTCCGGTCAATCTTGATCACCCGGCCAATCAGGCGCGCGCCGCCATCAATCATCGAGGCCAGAACCATTGCCCCGAAAATGACCAGCAGCGATTGCGAGATGTAAACCGTCAGGATGATCAGGCCGATCACACTGGCCCAGACCAGAGCGCGCTTGGCCTCGGTCCTCATCGATTCATCGGAAATCCGCGTCGGGCTGGAGCCGATGGCCGTAATGTCCTTCTCTTCGTCGGAGAACATCTTGCGCTTGTCTTTGGGATCACTCATTCGCACCACCCGGTTTGGCTGCGGGTTTGACGATTGCCGGCCGCAGCGTTGTCCATGCCCGGTCACCGCGCAGTGAACTCCACCATGTCAGCGGATTCCAGCTGGTCGAACCATCGAGGGAAAAAGTAATGAATTCAGCCCTTCCGCCAATATTTTCAAGCGGAATCGGGCCACCAAGGCCGCTACGGTAAGCAGGTGCGCGGCTGTCAGCAGAATGATCGCGATTGTCGCCCATCACGAAGACCTGGCCTTCAGGGATGGTAATCTCGTCGAAATTGTCGAGATCCTGCGTCATGTGGTCGATGATGAGATAGGTCGCGCCATTGGGCAGCGTTTCGCGGTAAGTCGGCATTTCGCAGACCCGTTCGCCCGATGGTTTCGTAATGGCCATGCCCGGATATTCATAAGGGTCGCACGGATTGTTGGCATCGATCGGTATCTGGATCGCCGGCTCGACTTCCTGCGGTACGGGAACGCCGTTGAGGATGATCTGGCCATTTACAACAGCCAGCCTGTCGCCCGGCCTTCCGACAACGCGCTTGATATAGTCTGCATCCTGATGCGGCGGAACCGGAATGACGATGTCGCCATATTCAGGGGTTGCGGGCCAGATGCGCGTGGTGCTGCGCGGCAGCATATGGAATGATGCGGAAACCCATGACCAGCCGTAAGGATATTTGCTCACCACCAGCCGGTCGCCTTCGAGCAGGTTAGGCATCATGCTGGGTGACGGGATATAGAACGGCTTTGCCACGAAGCTGTGGAAGGCCAGCACCGCCAGCAGCATCAGCCCGAGGCCGCGTAATTCCGCCAGCCAATTGACCTTTTCGGCATCGTCGCCGTTTTTCTTGATGGGGGTATCTGTCACAGTGTTGATGCCGGAACTCATGTATAGGCCTGATTTCAAAGTGGGATGGCTTCGATGATCACGAATGCCTGCGCCCATGGATGGTCGTCGGTGAGGGTGAGATGAATGACTGCTTCATGGCCCGCAGGCGTCAGTTCCGCAAGCCGCTTCGCTGCGCCATTTGTCAAGGCAAGTGTGGGCGCACCTGACGGCGCATTCACCACTCCGATGTCTTTCATATAGACGCCGCGGAAGAAACCTGTGCCCACCGCCTTGGAAAATGCTTCCTTGGCGGCGAACCGTTTCGCGTAAGTGCCTGCCCTTGTGTAAGGGCGTTTGGCTGCCTTGGCCCGCTCGATTTCCGTAAAGCTGCGATTTTCAAAGCGTTCGCCGTGGCGATCAAGAACTTTCTCGACACGTTCGATATTGCACAGGTCGGACCCGATGCCGATAATCATGGCGCAGCCCTCATCGCGCATCATCCATCAATTCGCGCATCCGCCGCACGGCGCTTTCCAACCCGACAAACACCGCTTCGCCCACCAGATAATGTCCGATGTTGAGTTCGGCCAATTGCGGAATGGCAGCAATGGGCTGCACGTTTTCATAGGTCAGGCCATGGCCGGCATGCGGCTCAATCCCGTTTTTTACAGCAAGGGCTGCCATATCGGCGATGCGCTTAAGTTCGATAGCCTGCGCTTCGCCCGTGGCATGGGCATATTCGCCGGTGTGGAATTCAACCACTTGCGCACCGAGGCGCATGGCGGCTTCCAGCTGGCGCGGGTCTGCCTCGATAAACAGGCTAACCCTGATATCTGCATCCACCAGCCGCGAAACCAGCGGTGCCAGCCGGTTATGCAGGCCGGCTGCATCCAGTCCGCCTTCGGTTGTGCGTTCCTCGCGATTTTCCGGCACGATGCAGGCCGCGTGCGGCTTGTGCCGCAGAGCAATGGCCAGCATCTCCTCCGTCGCTGCCATTTCAAGGTTCAGCGGAAGGTCGGTCGCATCCTGAATGCGCTTCAGGTCGTCATCGCGAATATGGCGTCGGTCCTCGCGAAGATGGGCCGTAATACCGTCACCGCCCACCCTCGCGACAATTTCAGCCGCGCGCACAGGGTCGGGATGGTCGCCGCCGCGTGCATTTCGAATGGTCGCAACATGGTCGATATTGACCCCCAGCCTAAGGCGTCCGGTATATTCCGGGGCAAGCACGGGTGTGTCCATGAGGCCGCCCACCTTACTTGCGGCTGCCCGGCTTTGTCACAGGGACAGCAGCCAGTTCCGCAGGGATTTCATCCTCGGCATAGGTCGGGAAGGTAATCTGCACCAGCGGGTGGAACGGCACATCGAAGCTGACATCGGCATCCGTGCGGTCGACCAGCGATGCCAGGGCCAGGACAATACCGCCCGCTTTTTCCACAGCTACCATCGCTTCTTTGGAGGAAAGGCCAGTGGTCACTACGTCTTCGACCAGCAGCACTTTCTCGCCCGGTTTCAGGTCGAAGCCGCGGCGGAATTCGAAGGTGCCTGTGGGGCGTTCCAGGAAAATCGCTTCCTTGCCCAGAGCGCGGCCCATTTCGTGGCCGATGATGATACCGCCCATTGCAGGCGAAACCACCTTGTCGATTTCCGCGCGCATTTCGCGGGGCAGCTTGGCGGCGATGGCAGAAGCAAGGCGGCTGGCGCGCATCGGTTCCATCAACACGCGCGCACATTGCAGGTAATGCGCGCTGTGGCGGCCTGATGACAATTTGAAATGGCCTTCCAGCAATGCTTCGCTGGCGCGGAATTCGGAGAGAACTTCTTCTTCTGTCATGGTATCTGTTTTGCCATCCTGGTGCTGATTGCCCCCGCAAGTTTGCGTTCAGACAAGCTCGGTTGCGGAAAATTCTCCTAGAAGCGCTTGAGGGAGGGGGCAAGCGCGCGTATAGGCCGCGCCATACCGGTCCTACATATGGGCTTCTTGGCTGCTGTATAGTGGCCCAAAATGCTAAACGGAAAGCGTCTGATTGATGAATTTCGGTAATTTGCCCCGCGGGGCCGTACGTATGATTACAACCCTTGCTGCAGCGGCCGCCCTGGCTGTTGCGCCTCAGGCGTTGTCGGCCCAGGACGCTACGGAAGCTGCGGTTTCCGCACCTGCGACTGAACAGGTTGAAGCTGCTCCTGAAGATGCCGCTGCTACTGATGCAGTGGCAGCGACGGATGCCTACACGCCGCTTGGGTCCGAATGGATCAAGGGCCAGCCGGTCGACAAGGGAATCACTTTCCAGGAACAATATTCCAAGGACGGCAAGTTCGCGCTGTGGATGCATGATGCCATTCTGCTGCCGATCATCACGGTAATCTGCCTGTTTGTCCTTGGTCTGCTGCTGTGGGTCGTGGTGAAGTTCAACCGCCGCGCCAATGCGGTTCCGTCCAAGACGACGCACAACACGTTCATCGAAGTGGTGTGGACGCTGGTTCCGGTGCTCATCCTGGTTGGTATCGCAGTCCCTTCGATCACGCTGCTCGCGCGCCAGTACGAATCGCCGCCAGCCGACGCAGTCACCGTGAAGGCTACCGGTTACCAGTGGTATTGGGGTTATACCTATCCAGACAATGGCGGCTTCGAAGTCATTTCGAACATGCTGACCAAGGAACAGGCTGACGCAAATGGCGAGCCGCACCAGTTGGCGGTGGACAACCGTCTCGTGCTGCCGGCAAACACTCCTATCCGTCTGCAGACAACCGCTGCCGACGTGATCCACGCATTTGCCATTCCGTCGCTGTGGTTCAAGCTTGATGCTGTTCCGGGCCGTCTGAATGAACGCATGCTCACCATCGAAGAACCTGGCATCTATTATGGTCAGTGTTCGGAACTGTGCGGCGCGCGTCACGGATATATGCCCATCGCCATCGAAGCTCTTCCACGCGCCCAGTGGGAAGCATGGGTCCGTTCGCAGGGTGGCACTGTCGGCGGTGAAGCAGAAGAAGCTGCGCCTGCCGCAGCCACCGAAGCTGCCGTTCCGGCTGCTACTGATGCTGAAGCTGAACCGATTGCAGCGCCAGCCGCCTGATTACGCACCGAACTAGTCGCACGATACAGATTCACTGAAGGTCCAGAGACACGCCATGGCTACTACCGCCGAAAACTTCCAGGCTCACACCGACGATCACGGGGGCCATGATGCAGATCACAAGCCTGCGTTCTTTGCGCGGTGGTTCATGTCCACCAACCACAAGGACATCGGGACGCTGTATCTGATCTTCGCGATTTGCGCAGGGATCATCGGCGGCTTCATTTCCGGTATCATGCGGATGGAACTGGCAGCGCCAGGCATCCAGTATCTCGGTTACTGGGTTGAACTGATGGGCGGCGAAGCCGCTTTTGATGCCAATCTGCATATGTGGAACGTGCTCATTACGGCTCACGGCCTGATCATGGTGTTCTTCATGGTCATGCCAGCCATGATCGGCGGTTTCGGCAACTGGTTCGTGCCGCTGATGATCGGCGCGCCCGACATGGCCTTCCCGCGGATGAACAACATCTCGTTCTGGCTGACCGTTGCCGGTTTCTCGAGCCTGATGTTCTCCACCTTCGTGCCAGGTGGCACCGGCATCGGTGCTGGCACCGGCTGGACCGTTTATGCGCCGCTGTCGACGACAGGATCAACCGGACCGGCAGTCGATTTCGCGATCTTCTCGCTCCATCTTGCTGGCGCTGCGTCCATCATGGGCGCCATCAACTTCATCACCACCATCTTCAACATGCGCGCGCCGGGTATGACCCTGCACAAGATGCCGCTGTTCGTATGGTCGGTACTGGTCACTGCATTCCTGCTGTTGCTCGCGCTTCCTGTGCTTGCCGCTGCAATCACCATGCTGCTGACCGATCGTAACTTCGGTACCACCTTCTTCGATCCTGCCGGTGGCGGCGACCCTGTGCTGTACCAGCACCTGTTCTGGTTCTTCGGCCATCCTGAAGTGTACATCATGATCCTGCCGGGCTTCGGCATGATCAGCCAGATCGTGGCAACCTTCAGCCGCAAGCCAGTGTTCGGCTATCTCGGCATGGCGTATGCCATGGTTGCAATCGGCGTTGTCGGCTTCGTCGTGTGGGCGCACCACATGTATACGACCGGCCTCGACGTTAACACGAAGATGTATTTCACTGCGGCCACCATGGTCATCGCGGTTCCGACCGGCGTGAAAATCTTCAGCTGGATTGCCACGATGTGGGGCGGCAGCCTCGAATTCAAATCTCCGCTGGTATGGTCGATGGGCTTCATCTTCCTGTTCACCGTTGGCGGCGTGACGGGTGTTGTGCTGGCCAATGGCGGCGTGGATGACGTTCTGCACGATACCTATTATGTGGTTGCCCACTTCCACTACGTGCTGTCGATGGGGGCGGTGTTCTCGCTCTTCGCCGGGTTCTATTACTGGTTCCCGAAAATGAGCGGCAAGATGCACAGCGAATTCCTCGCGCACCTGCATTTCTGGGGTTTCTTCATCGGGGTGAACGTAATCTTCTTCCCGCAGCACTTCCTGGGTATGGACGGCATGCCGCGTCGTATTCCGGATTATCCGGATGCCTACGCTTACTTCAACAACATCTCGTCGATCGGCTACATGATCATGGCCGCTTCGATGGTGATCTTCTTCGTCAACCTTGCCTACGCATTCCTGGCTGGCAAGAAAGCGGGCGACAACCCGTGGGGTGAAGGCGCAACGACGCTGGAATGGACGCTGAGCAGCCCGCCGCCATACCACCAGTTCGAAACGCTTCCCGTGATCGAAGACCATCACGACTACCACGATCATCGTCCGGCTACGGCCTGATCGATCGGCTGGCCGCAAGGCTGCCGAACCGAAAATCGACGGGGGGCGTGCCGGGTACGGTGCGCCCCCGTCTTGCAAATCTCGGGGCATATCCCCGTTTGAGGAGTAGGCCTGCGAAGGCTGCAAAAGCGGATAATGACCACCATCGCCCCATTGGAAGCGCAGGCACTGCCAGCAGACTGGCGCGATTTCTTTGCGCTGACCAAGCCGCGCGTGATGACATTGGTGATCTTTACGGGGCTATGCGGCCTGTTGGCGGCACCTGGCTCGATCAACCCGGTGATCGGTTTTACCGCAATCCTGTGCATCGCCATTGGGGCAGGGGGCGCTGCTGCGCTCAACCAGTGGTGGGAAGCAGATCTTGACGCCGGCATGAAGCGCACATCGTCCCGCCCGCTTCCCGCAGGCCGGATGCAGCGCACCGATGCCCGTGATTTCGGCATCATGCTGTCGGCTGCTTCGGTCGGCATCATGGGGCTGGCAGTGGGTTGGCTGGCCGCGTCGATCCTTGCGCTGTCGATTGTCTATTACGCTGTCATTTACACTATCTGGCTCAAGCCGCGGACGCCGCAGAACATCGTGATTGGCGGTGGTGCGGGCGCATTCCCGCCGATGATCGGATGGGTGGCAGTGACAGGCGATATCACGCTGATGCCGGTCCTGCTGTTTGCCATCATCTTCTTCTGGACCCCGCCGCATTTCTGGGCGCTCGCCCTGTTCATCAAGAGCGATTATGCCAAGGTTGGCATCCCCATGATGCCGGTCGTCCGCGGGCAGGCATCCACTCGCAAGCAGATACTTATCTATTGCATCCTCCTGCTCCCACTGGCCGCTACGCCTTGGTTCAATGGCGGGACAGGCGCGATTTACGGGGTGACTGCGATTGTCTTGTCGCTCGCATTTCTTGGCCTGTCAGTGCCGGTTGCTTTGCGCAGGTCCGAAGAAGGCGATACGATGAAGCCTGAAAAGCGGCTTTTCGCTTTCAGCATCCTTTACCTCTTCGCATTGTTCGGGGCGCTGGTGGTTGACCGCGTTGCCGCGCAGTACGGATTTACCTTTTAGGGATTGATCACATGACACCCGAAGAACAGACAGAATTGCGCCGCCGCCAGAAAAGCCGCAACCTTGCGCTGGGCGGATTGCTCGTGTTTCTGGCAATCCTGTTTTACGCCATCACGATTGTACGGATGGGAGACTGATCGAAATGTCGGCTATTACCATCAACAAGAACCTGCGTGTCGGTGCGCTGGCCCTATTGATGGCATTGGGCATGCTTGGCCTGGGCTTTGCAGCTGTGCCTCTTTACCGCATGTTCTGCCAGGTGACCGGCTTTGGCGGAACAACGCAGCGCGCCACGCTAAGCGATGCGGCATTGGCTGAACGCATGGCCAAAAGCGCGGGTGCGCCGACAATTTCGGTGCGGTTCGATGGCACTACCGCTGGCGACATTCCGTGGACGTTCAAGCCCGATCAGGTGACCCAGACCCTGCAACTGGGCGAACGCAAGATGGCGTTTTTCACCGCCACCAATGACAGCAGCGAACCGATCACCGGAACCGCGACCTTCAACGTGGAGCCGGAGCAGACCGGACGATATTTCAACAAGATCCAGTGTTTCTGCTTTACCGAGCAGACGCTGGAACCGGGGCAAACCGTTCATATGCCAGTGCTGTATTACGTCGATCCTGCGATCATGCAGGATGACAATGCCAGCAATGTGGAACAGATCACCCTCAGCTATACATTCCACAAGGCGATAAAGCCGGAATTGTAATCGAACACACAACAATGCCTTCCTAGGCACTGGACCTACATCGCATGGCCCATTAAGGGCAGGCGAAACCGATCTGACAGGACAAGAGATTCATGGCCGGTAACGTAAATCACGATTATCACATTCTTCCGCCCGACATCTGGCCCTTCCTGGGTTCTGTTTCGGCGCTGACATTCACCAGCGGCATGGTGCTGTTCATGCATGAAATGGCAAATGCCCATCTCGTGCTGGGCCTTGGCATTGCCGGGCTTATCGCCACCTTCTTCAGCTGGTTTTCCAACATCGTGAAAGAAGCGCAGAGCGGCTATCACACGCCTGTCGTGCAGCTTCACCTGCGTTACGGAATGATCCTGTTCATCGCTTCGGAAGTGATGTTCTTTGTCGGGTGGTTCTGGAGCTGGTTCGATTTCTCCCTGTTCCCCAGCAGCATTTCGGAAGTTGTCGGCGGCGTCTGGCCGCCCAAGGCAATCGAAGCAGTGATGGATCCGTTCGATCTTCCGCTGCTCAACACGCTGATCCTGCTGTGCTCCGGCACCACGGTTACCTGGGCGCACCATTCGCTGATCCACGGCGATCGTGACGGACTGAAGAAGGGCCTTTGGGCCACGATCATACTCGGCATCGTGTTCAGCGCGGTGCAGGCGTATGAATATAGCCATGCACCGTTTGCCTTCGGCGGGAACACCTATAGCTCGGCCTTCTACATGGCCACAGGTTTCCACGGTTTCCACGTGCTGGTCGGCACCATCTTCCTGATCGTCTGCCTCGTACGTACATACAAGGGCCACTTCACCCCACGCCAGCACTTCGGTTTCGAAGCAGCCGCGTGGTACTGGCACTTTGTTGACGTGGTTTGGCTGTTCCTCTTTGTCGTCGTCTATGTATGGGGCGGCTGGGGCGCTGAAATCCACTAATGCCATCAGGCAATCCTGATCACCAGAAGGGGCAGCCCGGCATGGCCGAGGCTGCCCTTTTCGGTCTTTGCCCCAGATGCGGGGCGCGCAGCCTGTTTGGCGGGGTGGCGAAATTTGCGCCGCGCTGCCGTGTCTGCGGGCTGGATTATACGCAGTTCAATGTAGGTGACGGGCCTGCGGCGTTCCTCATCCTGATTGTCGGCGCACTGGTGGTCGGGCTGGCGGTATGGCTGCAAGTCAGCGTAGCCCCGCCCTTCTGGGTTCATGCCTTGCTATGGGTACCTCTTTCCACAGCGCTGGTGATCTTTGGTCTGCGGGCAGCCAAGGCCGCGCTGATGCTGGCAGAATATCGCAACAAGGCCGGTGAAGCAGGACGTGGCGAATGAAACTGCGCGATCTCCCCGTATTGTCCACGCTGATCGTGCTGCTGGCCGTCGTGGCGATGGTTGCGCTGGGTTTCTGGCAGCTGGACAGGCTCGATCAGAAAGAAGCGTTGCTGGCCCGCTATGGCGCTGTTCAGGATGATGGCACTTCGGTCACCTATCCGCAGGACGATGCGGCGCTCGAAGCCGACCTTTACCGCCGCAGCAGCTTCGATTGCACGCGCGTCAGCGGCATCCGGTCAGTGTCAGGCACGTCTATCAAGGGTGCCAAGGGCTGGGCGCATATCGCCGCATGCGAAATTTCAGGCGGCGGCACAGGCGAAGTGGCACTGGGCTGGTCGCGGGATCCGCAGCCACCTGTCTATTCAGGCGGTGCGGTCACAGGAATTATCGCGCCGGGCGGCCGTATCGTCGCTGATCCACCGCTGGCGGGCCTTTCCGGACTTGCGAAGCCTGATCCGGCGGATATTCCCAACAACCACCTTGCCTATGCCGGGCAATGGTTCTTTTTCGCGCTGACTGCGCTGATTATCTATTTCCTGGCGCTGAAACGGCGCGCCCGGAAAACCGGCGCTGCGACCTGAGCTTTGCGCGCATAAAGCGCCGCTCGCTTGCCCTTGCATCATCCCGCAGCTAACCGCGCAGATATTATGGAATATGTATCGACCCGCGGCAGTGCGCCCACGCTCACCTTCGAAGGTGCAACACTTGCCGGACTGGCAGATGACGGGGGGCTTTATCTCCCGCGTGAATGGCCGCGTTTCAGCGAAAGCGAAATCGCCGCAATGGCCGGGCTGCCCTATGCAGAACTGGCCGCGCGGGTCATGCAGCCGTTTGTGGGCGACAGCCTTTCAACAGGCGAATTGCGCGATCTTTGCAAGCAGGCCTATGGCCGGTTTTCCCATGCTGCGGTCACTCCGCTGAAGCAGTTTGACGAACAGCAGTGGCTGCTGGAACTGTTCCATGGGCCAACGCTGGCGTTCAAGGACGTGGCCTTGCAATTGCTGGGGCTGCTGTTTGAAAAATTCCTAACCCGCAGCAAGGACCATCTGACCATCGTCGGCGCGACCAGCGGGGACACAGGCTCTGCTGCAATCGATGCCGTTGCCGGACGCGAGCGGATCGACATTTTCATGCTGCACCCGAGGGGCAGGGTAAGCGATGTGCAGCGCCGCCAGATGACCACCGTGCTGGCGCCAAATGTGCATAATATCGCCATCGAAGGCAGCTTTGACGATGCGCAGGCCATGGTGAAGCGCATGTTCAACGACAGCGCGATGAACAGCCGGTTCCATATCGGTGCGGTGAATTCCATTAACTGGGCAAGGCTGATGGCGCAGGTTGTCTATTATTTCGCTGCTGCCATGCAATTGGGTGCGCCTGCCAGGAAGGTGGCATTTTCAGTTCCCACGGGCAATTTCGGTGATGTGTTTGCCGGCTATGTCGCAGCGCAGATGGGCCTCCCGATCGCGCAGCTGATCGTGGCCACCAACATCAACGATATACTGCACCGCGCCCTGTCTGACGGCGATTATTCGGCCGGCGTGGTCACGCCCACCGCCGCGCCGTCCATGGATATCCAGGTCAGTTCCAATTTCGAACGCCTGTTATTTGATTGCGGCGGCCGCGATGGCACTGCGCTGGCTGCGCAAATGCGCGGTTTCGAGGCGGACAAAGCCATGAGGCTGACCAATGCGCAGCGCGAAGGTGCGTCGGCCCTGTTCACCAGCGCACGCGCCGATGCATCCGACATGGCGCATGCGATGCGCTGGGCCAGCGAGAATTGCGGAGAGATTATCGACCCGCATACAGCCATCGGCCTGCACGCTTCGCGCTCTGCAGATGTGCCGGCAGGCATTCCCGTGGTCACGCTTGCGACTGCGCATCCCGCCAAATTCCCCGACGCAGTGGAACGGGCCACCGGACAGCGGCCGCAATTGCCGGGCAGGGTGGGCGACCTGTTTGCCCGCGAGGAAGCCTTTGACGAGCTTCCCGGCGATTATGATGCGGTTGCCGCCTATGTCGCCGAACGCGCGACCCCGAGCGCATAATGGCACAGCTGATCGAACAGCCGGTCATACTGGAGGGTAAGGCGTGGCATGATTACGGCCTGGTCGACAGTGGTAACGGCCGCAAACTTGAACGCTATGGCGGCTACCGTTTCATCCGGCCCGAACCGCAGGCAATGTGGGCACCAAGGCTGGGCAATTGGGAAGCGCATGGCGAATTTGTGCCCGGTTCCGACGAAGATGGCGGCGGCCGCTGGAATTATGAAAAGCCCGTGCCGACAGATGGCTGGCCGCTGTCATGGCGCGAAGTGAATTTCACGGCGCAATGCACGCCATTCCGCCATCTCGGCTTCTTTCCCGACATGGCCCCTGTGTGGGACTGGATGCGCGAACAGCTTGAAGGCAAGCCCGATGCCCAGACGCTCAACCTGTTTGGCTATACCGGTGTAGGCAGCCTTGCGCTCAGCGAATGCGGGCCTGTCACCCATGTGGACGCGTCAAAGAAATCTGTCGCGCAGGCACGCGAAAATGCGGAACTGGCCGGCATGGCAGACCGGCCGATCCGATGGCTGGTCGATGACGCGGCTAAGTTTACAGCGCGCGAAGTCAGGCGTGAACGGCGATATGACGGCATCATCCTCGACCCGCCAAAATTCGGCCGAGGCCCAAAGAACGAAACATGGCGGATCGAGGAAAGCCTTGCCCCGCTGGTGAGCGACTGCCGCTTCCTGCTGGATGCAGACAGCCGGTTCCTGTTTCTGACGGTATATGCCGTGCGCATGTCCAGCCTTGCGCTGGGCGGATTGCTGGCGGAACTGTTCGCAGATATGCCGGGCAGGATCGAACATGGCGATCTTGCCGTGCGCGAAGAAGGCGAGGGCGGCAGGCTGTTGCCCACTGCCATTTTTGCAAGGTGGAAGAATGATTGAGCGACCGGCTGCTGCTTGCAATGCAGCGCTTAGGGTGCCAATCGCCTGCCATGGCCGATAGCCTTATCCTTGAAGTTGCCGATTTCGAAGTTGATGTCCTGACGGGCATCTATTCGGAAGAAACTGGCAAGCCGCAGCCTTTGCGCATCAGCATGAGCGTGAAGCTGAAATGTGCCGACCGCTACAAGCCCGAAACGCCGCTGGATGCCAGCAAGAATTACATGGATCTCAAATTCGCGGCGAGCGAAGGTCTGCCTGAAGGTGTGCATTTCAAACTGATCGAATCCGTGGCTGACTATATTTGCGAAACGCTAATGGTGCAGGATGACCGGATCGAGGTGGTTACGGTCAAGATCGTCAAACTTGCCATTGCCGAAGCCAATGAAAAAATCGGCATTACCCTGACGCGCGAGCGACGTTGAGCGCGCGCCAAGCATCTGGCCAGGCCATTTTGAAGGTCGATACGCTGCCAGGCGGCGAGGTTGATGCTGCTGCCGAATTTTACAAAGGCTGGTTAGGCCAGGCCATGCACTTGCTGGATGGGCAATGCACTTCGCTGCTGCTGGTCTTGCCAGATGCACCGGCCAGCCACCGCGACTGGCGGCTCGCCGCTGTGCGCGGCCTTGCCCGTAATGCCGCGCCATGCCGGGTCAACATGATTTCCGGCGCCGACAGTGCGGCTGCTGCGGCAACCGCCCGATATCTTGAAAATGCAGCCGGTATCACTGGCCATTATCTGGCGCTGGATGGCAGTGGCGCTGGAAATCCGGCGGCCTGAAATGACCGGCCGTGCTCCCTTGGTCGACGGTTTCCAGCGGCGCATCACCTATTTGCGTCTGTCTGTGACAGACCGGTGCGATTTCCGCTGCAGCTATTGCATGCCCGAAGCGATGAAGTTCCTGCCCCGAAGCGAGGTTCTGTCGCTGGAAGAACTGCACAAGCTGGCGCTCGCCTTCATCGCGCGCGGTGTGCGCAAGATCAGGCTGACAGGCGGCGAACCGCTGGTGCGGCGTGACATGGTGGAACTGGTGCAGGCGTTGGGTTCGCGGCTTGGCCATGGCCTCGATGAACTGACGATAACTACCAATGGCACGCAATTGGCGCTGTTTGCCGACCGCCTGGCATCGGCGGGCGTCAGGCGGGTCAATGTATCGCTCGACACGCTTGATCCGGCCCTGTTCGAAAAGCTCACCCGGCGAGACCGGCTCGACAAGGTGCTGGAAGGTATCGCTGCAGCCAAGGCAGCGGGGCTGAAGGTAAAGATCAATGCCGTTGCGCTCAAAGGCCTGAACGAGGCTGAATTGCCCGATCTGATTGAATGGGCCCATGCGCAGGGCCACGACATCACGCTCATCGAAGTCATGCCGCTGGGCGAAGTGGAAGGCGACCGTGTCGATCATTACCTGCCGCTTTGCGTTGTTCAGGACCGGCTTGAAGAACGCTGGTCACTTAGCCCATCCACCCACAGCTCTGGCGGACCGGCGCGCTATTTCGACATCGCGGCAACTGGCGGCAGGCTGGGCCTTATCACACCGCTCACCAATAATTTCTGCGCTGGCTGCAACCGGCTGCGGGTGACAGCGACCGGTCAGCTTTACCCATGCCTTGGCGGCGGTGAACGGGTGGACCTTCGCGCTGCCATGCGCTCTGACAACCCTGAAGCCATGCTTGATGCGGCGCTGGATGAAGCGATGCAAATCAAGCCGGAGCGGCATCATTTCAGGATTGATGCGCGCGGAGCTGAACCCTCGCAGCCGCGCCATATGTCGATGACCGGCGGATAGCGATGATCAAGGTCGTCTATCTGGGCAAGCTGGCAGACATTGCGCGCGAAGCGCAAAGCGATTTTGCGTCAACTTCGGACGGGCTTGGCTGGGCAGGGCTGCTTGATCTGCTCGAAAGCCATGGTTCAACCGAACTGGCCGATGCAGTGCGCGCCGATACGGTCAAACTGGCTGTAAACGGGCAGTTGCTGGCCGACAGGGCATTGCTGGATGCACGCGATGGCGACGAGATTGCCTTGCTACCCCCGGTCAGCGGCGGATAGGCCATGCTGGATATTCGGCTGATCGAAGGCATATTTTCACCCGCCGGGGCGCTGCACGCCTTTACTGCGGCCCATGGCGAGGCAGGCGGGGTCGCTAGCTTTTGCGGGCAAGTGCGCCCTGGCGGAGGGGTCGAGGCGCTTGAACTGACCCATTATGCGCCGCTGACGCTGGCGGGCATGGAAGACATCGTGCAAAAGGCGCAGGCCCGCTTTGTCCTCGATGGCGCGCTGGCATGGCACCGCGTTGGCACCATGATGCCAGGCGAGCCCATCGTGCTGCTGGCGGCCGCAGCCACTCACCGGCGCAATGCAATCGACGCGGTGGATTTCGTGATGGACCATCTCAAAAGCGCGGCCTGGTTCTGGAAGCGCGAGAAACGCAGCGATGGCTGGCACTGGATTTCCCCGCGTGAAGCAGATCATGAGGACATTGCCCGCTGGAGATAAAGCGGCGCAATTTGATTCCGGTCAAAGATGCTGACTGAAACGCAGTGCAGAAACTCCCTCACATTAGGGAGCTTTCGATATGTCCAAGCATTACAGCCGCGAACTCATTGCAGACCATGGTGCCGTTCTTGAAACGCCGCGCCCGCGCACGAAGGTGGACCGCACGTTCGAACTGCCTACCGGCCTCTACATGGCAACTGTCGGCTGCTATCTTGCGTTTCTGGCCACGCTGGCGACTGCCTTTGCCTCGCCCGGCCTCATCATCCCGATCGCGATTTGTGTCTTGACCATTTTCGCCATTTTTGGCGTTCCGTCGGCATGGGCGCGCATGGCACCTGAAAGCGCGAAAAAGCCGATGGCTTCCAACCAGTTCAACAGTCGGGGTATTTCGACCCTGACCGGCCATCTGAGCGCGGGCGAAGCCACGGTGCAGGTCCTTGTCCTGCCAGTGCTGATCGTATTGTGGGGGCTGGCTGTGGTGACAATCGCAGCGTTAGTCTGAAACAATCGCACCAATGCCGGAAAGCTGAAGGCGCGCGGGGTCCAGCAAGGCGATCCCGCGTGCACCTTCGCGTCTGATGATGCCGCTTTTTTCCAATCGCGAAAGCTGACGGCTGACGGTTTCAATCGTCAGGCCAAGCATGTTGGCCATTTCGCCGCGGCTCAGCGGCAATTCGAACTGGGCGGCTGGATGGCACGGCGAATCGCTGGCAGCCTGCGCCATCGCGAGGATAAGGCTGCCCACTTTCTCGTTGGCGGAATGCTTGCCGGTCAGCTGCAGTAACAAATGCGCACGGTGCAGGTCTTCCTGCGAACGGCGTAATAGTGCGCGGGCGAGCGAAGGATAACGATCAATCGCGCCGTCCATGTTGGCCCTGCTGAACGTGCACAGCTTGCTGTCGGTCAGCGCAACCACGTCATATTGGGCGAATGGCTGGAACAGTTCGCCGATGAAGCCTGAAGGATGCACCAGTGCGAGAATGCGCTCTTCACCGTCAGGGTCGATGCTCGTCACTTTCATCGCGCCGCTGATAAGGGTGGCGCAGGCGGTCATCTCGTCTCCTGCATGAAACAGGATGTCGCCGCGCGCTATTTCGCGGATACGCCCGGCTGCGGCCAGTGCCTCGCGCTCGTCATCGTTAAGGACAGAGCAGGCTGCGCGGTCGCGCACGGGGCAACTGGCACAGGCAATGCTCATGCAGGCATCTTCGCGCGAAGCTGGTTCAGGACCGCGTCCAATTCGGAAACAAGGGCGATAACTTCGGCCCTGGTGTCGGTAATGGCACCGCTGCTTTCGAAGCTGACGGCTGCATCGCTGTGCAACAGATCGAGATCGCCCAGCGGGACGGCGGCAAGGCTGCGCATCGAATCGAGATCGGCAAGGGCGACTTGCGCGCTGGCCCAGCTATCACTGGCCACAGCAGCGCCGCGTGCGGCATTGACCAGGCTGGTGGCGCGCGGGGCAGCCTGCATGAAATCGTCATGCGCCTTTGTCGCATCGGCGCGCAACCGGGCCAACCGCTGAACCAGGTCAGCACTGGCGGGAACAGGCACTGCGACAGGTGCAATTGCCGTGTCTGTCTCGAATGTGCCGGTAACGCGTTCAGCATCGCGAATCGCAAGCGATGGGTATTTATCGCCTGCAGACGCACAGCCAGAAAGAATGGTGGCCAGAACCAGCAAGCACGGGTAGGTAGGGCGTTGTATCATCGCTCCGTCTTTAGCACGGCGGGCGCTGCACACCAGAGGTTGAAGCAAAAGCAGCGCCTCTAATGAAAAACCATGCTGTCTGGCGTTGACTTGACGGCTGTCATCCCTTAACGGCTCCCATCTTTCCGGGGCCCGCTATTTGGCGGTGTTTCGGTCGCGCCGGTTTCATTGTTGGAATTGGCACAGCATTTAGATTGAAAGTGAAATCACCATGTTCGCAGTCGTGCGCACAGGCGGCAAACAATACCGGGTTGCTGCCGGAGACAAGATCGCAGTTGAAAAACTCGCTGGCGAAGCCGGCGACACGGTAACCCTGGGCGACATCCTGCTCGCCGGCGAAGGCGATTCGATCGCTGATCCGTCGAAGGTTGCTGTTTCGGCAGAAATCATCGCGCAGGCCAAGAGCGAGAAGGTGATCGTTTTCAAGAAGCGTCGTCGCCACAACTATCGCCGCAAGAACGGCCACCGCCAGCAGCTGACGCTGCTTCGCATCCTTTCGGTCGGCGATTCGAAGGCACCTGCCAAGAAAGCTGCTCCGAAGGCTGAAGCTGCAACCAAGGCAGAAGAAGCCAAGGCTGCACCGGCCAAGAAGGCCGCTGCTGAAAAGGCACCTGCTGCAAAGAAGGCCGCGCCGAAGAAGGCTGCAGCCGAGAAGGCACCTGCCAAGAAGCCAGCCGCCAAGAAAACACCTGCTGTCAAGGCAGCGGACAAGAAGTAAGTCGCAAGACTTAGGAGTTATACGAGATGGCACATAAAAAAGCAGGCGGTTCATCCCGCAACGGTCGCGACTCAGCAGGTCGGCGCCTTGGTGTGAAGAAGTTCGGCGGTCAGGAAGTGATCGGCGGCAATATTCTCGTGCGTCAGCGCGGCACCAAGTTCTACCCGGGCACCAATGTTGGCCTCGGCAAGGATCACACCCTTTTTGCAACCGCAGAAGGCCGCGTGCGATTCCATTCCGGCAAACAAGGCCGCAAATATGTGTCGGTAGACATTATGGCTGAAGCCGCAGAATAAGCGGACGTACCGATAAAGGGGACGTCCAACAGGATGGCCCAGCCGGTTCAGACCGGCACCGTAGAGGGAGATAGGGCCAACCTGTCTCCCTCTTGTCGTATCTCCCTCGCAAAAATCTCTCGGGCCGGCGAATTCGTCTTTCGCCGAAACGGGAATGTCACGCAGACCGATTATCGGGGCGCTGCGAGGCGAGAGGAGGCGGGTTATGTTCCATCGCAGTGAAAGATTGTTCCTGAGGCCGGCCTGGCCAGAGGACTGGGAAGCCCTTCTGGGCGGCATCTCGGACGAAGGTATCGTCAGGCATCTGGCGACCGCGCCTTGGCCCTATACGGCGCATCACGCGCGCGATTTCCTGTCCTGGCCGCAGGACCCGCGCTTTCCGCGTTTTCTGCTGACTTTGCCGGCGGGCGATACGTCGCATCTGGTGGGTATGTGCAGCCTGCTCCCGCGCGAGGATGGCGAACTGCATATCGGTTACTGGATTGCGCGCCCTTATTGGGGGCAGGGCTTTGCCACAGAGGCCGCTCGTGCCGTTGTCGAGGTCGGACGGATGCTGGGGCACAAGCACATTTCGGCTGCCCATCATGTGGATAACCCGGCGTCCGGCAAGGTTCTGCGCAAGGCGGGTTTTCGGCCCACGGGACGCGTTGCGACGACATATTGCATGGCGCGCGACGCAAATGTGGAAAGCGTATTCTACGAACGAGATCTTGCCGCAGAAGAAATGCAATCGATGCGGGCGGCCTGAACGGCCGCCCGCATATGCATTCAGGCAGCAGGCATTACTGCGTCTGGAAATTCGCTTTCATATTTCCTGATCAAAGCGCGATCATCGTGGTTCCATGGGTGGAAACCGGGCAGGAAATAGGCTGCCCATTGGCCGGTGATCCTGCGCAGAAAGCCCGGCTTCCACAGCAGATATGCGGCAATCTTGCGCTTTGCTTCGCCTGCCGGAATACCATCCTGCGCCAGCAGTTCGACCATGTCGTCCACGCGGTGCGAGATGAAGTTCTTGGTCACAATCAGCATCATGAGCGATTTGACCTTCCACCGCTTGAAACGCGTCCAATCGCGCGTGGCATGCAGCCAGGTGTCATAAGCGACGCCTTTATGTTCGACTTCTTCAGCCGAATGCCACCGCCACAGATCGCCAAGGTCGCCATCCGCACCATCAAGATGCGCGGGGTTGGTCAGCAGTTCCTGGCCGAGCATTGCTGTGAAATGTTCCAGCGCCATGGTGGCTGCAAGATTGAGAATCTGCGGCCGGTCTTTCGTCAAGGCGAGCATTTCCTCAACGCGCTTGTCGATGAAGGAAATGTCATAACCTGCTGATTCAGCGAGCTTGTTGAAAACGATGTGTTCGCGGGTGTGATTGATTTCCTGTTTCACGAATGCCCGGATCTCTGCTTCCAGCTTCGGCGATGCGCCGTCGCGGTGCGCTTTAACGGATTCGATGAAAAATGCTTCGCCGCGAGGGAAGGTCGCTGACAGGGCGTTGAACCATGCGGTTGCGACAGGGTCGCCATTCATCCACCAGCGGCGTGACTTGGTGCCGCGACCGAATTTGCGGTTACGCACGACGATATCAAGATCGTCCGGGCTGCGGCTGGTGGTATCGAGATTGATCTTTGCAGGAGCGTTCATTGGTCTATCCATGCTTACTTACATCAGTGTAAATATGCCTTACTTACATTTGTGTCAATAGTGAGATTTCAGCAAACTTGCGCATGAGAGAGCCTTGTTTCTGCGCGGACGAGAGGTGGTGCCCCGTTTGAGTCTGGCCCTTGTTTCATGCGGCCCTGCGTTCTAGGCGAGTGGGGACGACAATGAATGGCCCGGCAAGACAAAGGTCCCCATGGCACCCCGCAAACGCCTTTCTCCCGAAGAATCTCGATCTGCAGCGCTTCAGGCTGCGCGCGCACTGCTGATTGAATCAGGGCCGCAGTCAGTCACGTTGAAGGCAGTGGCAGGGCGGATTGGACGCACTCATGCCAATTTGCTGCATCACTTCGGTTCTGCTTCAGGGCTGCAAAAGGCGTTGGCGGAACATCTGGCCTGGACCGTTTGCGAAACAATCAAGGATGCCGTCCGCGCCAGCAGGGTGGGGCTGGGCACGCCGCGTGAAGTGGTGGACCTGGCGTTTGACGCATTTGACAAGGAAGGCGCAGGCGCACTTGCCGGCTGGATGCTGCTGACGGGCAACGAAGATGCGCTGGACCCTATTATCGAAGCAATCCACGCATTGGTTGATGAAATAGCGCCCGAAGAAGCCGAACATGGTCGCCTGGACGGAATGCGGGTGCATGAAGATACGCTGACGCTGGTGTTGCTGGCCCTTGGCGACGCGTTGATGGGGCAGGCACTCGCAAAGTCGCTTGGTCTGCCGCGCCAGACCGCGCGCGACCGTGCCGAACAATTGTTGATGGCTTCAGTGCTGGAACACGCCGCACAAGACGCAGGTTAATCGGCAGGTCAGCCCTGTTCAGGCTTGTCCAGCTGCATCCAATGCGGCGCAAAATCGGGTCCGATATCCTCGACCCTGCGATGGTCCACCGCCAGATCGAGCACGGGATAGGCAATCCTGCGGCGTTTTTCATCTGACTGGCCGAGAGGGACCACAACGAGACGGCGGTTCACTTTTTGCCGCCAGTTCATCCGTGCGGTGTTTTCCTGCCCGATGTAACAGCCCTTTTCGAAGGACACGCCGTGCAATTCCACGGCATTGGCTTCCAGCCACAGAATATCGCGCAATTCGGCTGCGCCTTCGGTCACGCCCAGCAATAAGCGGTGTTTCAGCCATGCCTCATCGGCGGGCTTGTCGTCTTCGCTTACAGGGGCAAGCCATCGCTGGCCCAGATCGCCCAGGCGCGGATCAGCCGCGCCGCCATCACCCTGTTCAGCCTGCCAGTGAACGGCCACGCCATCATCACGGGCAATCGTGATTTTCCGGCGCAGCCGGTACAGTGACAAGCGCTTGACGAGATCGTCGGCTGCGCTTGCCTCGCAATCCAGCAGCAATTGCCCGTTTCCGGCGGGCCAGACGATAAAATCGAACATCGCCTTGCCCTGCGCGCTCAATAGACCTGCCCATACCGGTAGCATTCCCGCCACGTCATTCGTGACCAGGCCCTGAAGGAAGCCTGCCACGTCGTCGGCAGCATTGCCTTCATCATCATATTGCGGGGACAGCCGGATAACGGCGCGATCGAACAGGCGGGTGGCGGACATCTTGCCTAGGTGCGCTCCTTTCCGGCATGTTTCAATGGGCCGAGCGCCAGATCAGCCAATGCGCCGCCGGATGGCCTCCACCATGCGCGAACCAAGATCCGGGCCTTGCAGCGGATAGAGATAGGGCTCGATCATTTCCGCTTCCATCACGGCCAGTTCGCCATCTGCATTGCGAACCATGTCGACGCGGGCATACAGCGGGGTCGAAAACGGCAAGGCCGCGACGATGGAACTGGCTGCGGCGCGATCGGCATGTGCAGGTTTGACCGCCTGTTCCTTGCCGCCATAGATCGACTGGATTCGATAGTCGCCCGATGCGGCGGTTTTCAGCAGGCAATGCGATAATTCGCCATCGATGAAGATGAAGGAATATTCTCCTTCACCGGTAATAGCGGGAAGGAAGGGCTGGATCATCGCGGGCCGGTCCATTGCCCAGCCTGCAAGAGCGGCGTCGCCGCGCGTGAAAATGGACTGGCCTTCAGCGCCTGCGCCCACGCGGCGTTTTACTACCACCTTGTCGCAGCCGAATTGGTCAAAGGCATCTTCCACATCCTTTGCGGTTGGGCTGTCTGGCCACAAGGTCGGGATTGTGCGCGCGCCTGCGTTGCCCAGGTCGCGCAAATAGGATTTGTCGATATTCCACCGGACGATTCCGGCAGAATTGCACAGGGTAATGCCCGATTGTTCGAGCATATCCAGTTGAGCGAGGAAATCGTCCTTGCTGTCCTGATAATCCCAAACCGTCCCCAGCAGCACCAGCGGCAGGCCTGCAAAAGCATCAGCCGTGCTGCGCCAGTCAATTTCCACCAGTTCCATGCCTGCAGGCTGCATGGCGCTGCGCAAGGCAGTTACTTGCTGATCATGTTCGAATGCATCTGCGCGCCGCAGGGGCGATCCGGTGAGCGTGCCGGGGCAGGCGAGGAAACCTATTTTCATGGTGCTGCGTGATTCTCCGGCATGGACACAGACCTGCCCAATAGGCGGGGTGCTGATCTCTGGCCAGAGCGGGGCGCGGTCATTATGGGACATGTCATGTCTGAAACACCGATTCTGACCATCCGCCGGCCCGATGACTGGCACGTCCACCTTCGCGATGGCGATGTCATGCGCGGCGTTGTGGGCCATACTGCCCGCCAGTTTGCCCGCGCAATCGTGATGCCCAACCTGTCACCCCCGGTTACAACGGTGGCTGCGGCGGAGGCATATAGGGCACGAATTCTGGATGCGGTGCCTGCCGGTCTGGATTTCCAGCCGCTGATGACCAGCTATCTCACCGATTCGAGCGATCCGGAGGAACTGGCCCGCGGTTTTGAAAGCGGCGTATTTACTGCTGCCAAGCTCTACCCGGCCAATGCCACGACCAATTCCGCCTTTGGTGTCAGCGATGTTGCCGCGATCCGCCCCGCGCTGGAGCGGATGCAGGAAGTGGGCATGCCTCTGCTTGTCCACGGCGAAGTCACCGACACCGATGTGGATATTTTCGACCGCGAGGCCGTGTTTATCGACCGGACAATGGCCGCAATCGTGCGCGATATGCCTGCGCTGAAAGTGGTGTTTGAACATATCACTACCGAAGATGCCGTGCAGTTTGTCGATTCAGCAGGGCCAAATGTGGGCGCGACGATCACGCCGCAGCATCTCCATATCAACCGCAATGCCATGCTGGTGGGCGGCATCCGTCCCCATGCCTATTGCCTGCCCGTGGCCAAGCGCGAGAAGCACCGGCTGGCACTGCGCAAGGCCGCCACTTCGGGTTCAGTCAAATATTTCCTCGGCACAGACAGTGCGCCCCATGCCGTCAGCGCCAAGGAAAATGCCTGCGGCTGTGCGGGCATATTCAATGCGCCTTTCGCGCTTGAAAGTTATGCAGCTGTCTTTGACGAGGAAGGCGCACTGGGCCGGCTGGAAGGCTTCGCGTCCGAAAACGGCCCCCGCTTTTATGGTTTGCCGCTTAACGAAGGCACCGTGACGCTGGAACGTGCAGATATTGCCGTGCCGGACAGGGTTGATGCCAACGGGACGGACATCGTGCCGTTCCACGCAGGCGAAACATTGAAGTGGCGGCTTCGCTAGGGCCTATACCGGGACATTGCCCTTGGTCCTGGCGTTTCGTTTTGAAAGCAGATCCCAGACAAAGACGGCCAATGCAGTCCAGATCAGGATGAAGCAGCCGAGCTGAACCGGCTTCAGTTCTTCACCGAACACGAAAATCCCCAGGAAAAAGACAATCGTGGGGGCCAGGAACTGGATGAAGCCGAGGGTGGAATAATCCATCCGGCGCGCAGCAATGGCAAACATCAGCAGCGGAATGGCGGTAACAAAGCCGCCCAGTATCAGCAGCAGGCTGAGGCCGAGTTCCTGCCCGAATGACGGGCCTTGCGGGGTGCCGGCATAATACCAGGCAACGGCGGCAGCGGGCAGCAGCAGAATGGCCGATTCAATCGTCAGCCCGGGCAATGCGCCAACGGCCACCTGCTTGCGGAGCAGGCCATAGGTTCCGAAACTGATCGCAAGCGTCAGGCTGATCCACAAGGTGGTAAGCGCGCCGCCCAGCAGCAGGGAAACGGCGATGGCCGCAATGATAACGGCAATCCATTGGCGCTTGCTCAGCTTTTCGCCCAGCACCAGCGTGCCCAGCAGCACATTCACCAACGGGTTTATGTAATAGCCAAGGCTGGCAGCCAGCACATGGCCATCCTGCACCGCCCAGATGTAAACCAGCCAGTTCACGCCGATCAGCACGGCGCTGGCGGTTAACGTCAACAGCACCCGCATATTGCCAAGCGCCGCGCGCAGTTCTGGCCCCTGTTTGCGAAACGCCACGATCAAAAGGCAGATCGGCACCGTCCAGATGATGCGCCAGCCGACAAATTCGACCGGCGGGACCGACTTCACGAAAATGAGGTAGAGCGGCAGGAAACCCCAGATCAGATAAGCACCAAGCGCTGCGGGCAGGCCCGAACGGCTGGATGAGGTGGCTGGATTGGCGGAGGTTTCTGGCATCGCCAGCCCTTAGGGCGGCTATATTCGGGCGGCAAGCTGCGTTTCGTCCTGCAAATTTGCTCGGTTCATCGCAGCTGCCGTTTCCTGCACTTCTTGTTGCATTCTGTTCAGAAAAGCGAGGCTATAAATGAATGGATAGAGCAAGGGATTCGAAAGTCAGCAGCCGAGGTTGCCCATCGAAACCCAGGTTCTGAAAGATGCGAAGGAATTTTATAATGCAGATTAAGAACACCAACATCGCCGCACTGGCACTGGCAATCCCCAGCCTGGCATTGGCAGCGCCTGCAATGGCCGCAGCGCCAACCCATTCTGCGCCAGCCTACGCATCGGCTATGGCTCACGCGCCTGTCTATTCCGACACGGTGTTCGAACATGGCAAAAAGCACAAGGATCGCCGTTATCGTGGGCGCGGCCATGATCGTGATTATGAATATCGTGACCGTGATTATCGCAGCAACTACGGCCGCGTAAGCTATGGCGAGCCCGTTTACGCCAACACCCGCATCTGGCGCGGAGATAATGGCCGCTATTATTGCCGCCGTGAAAACGGAACCACCGGTTTGCTTGTCGGTGCAGCGGTTGGTGGCCTGATCGGCAACGAAGTTGCTGGCCGCGGCGACCGCACCCTGGGCGCAATTCTGGGTGCCGCTGGCGGTGCAATCCTCGGCCGTTCCATTGACCGCAGCAATTCCCGCTGCCGTTGAAACAGGCGGACAGGGCACCGAATCCGGTTTTGATCGTTTGATTATCTGAGATGACCTTCGGCCACCCCACCGTGGCCGGCGCGCGGTACCCACCGGGCCGTGGAAGGCGTCCTGCATCCCTTGGGGCTGCGGGGCGCCTTTGTCGTTGTAATTGCGGTTTATGGCATCTCGGAACCATTCGCGGCCAAACCATCCCTTAACGGGACAGCGCGGAAATTAACCATCATTGCAAAGGTTTCGTTAACCTCATCAGCTTGATTTCGTTGTAAGTGACAAAGGCGATCCTGTGCCTTGGTGGAGTTTACAATGAATTTTCGTCCCGTTCTTGCTGCTGCCATTTTTCCTGCGATGCTGCTTGCCAGCTGTTCCGATGGTGCTGACGATGCTGGCGCGGACGGCGAAATGGACCCTGCATCGCAGGCCGCGCTGAACGATCCGATCATGGTCGATCCTGATCTTGCCAGCCAGAATGAAGGCAATGCAGCCCTGACCGGCACGACGGACCGTTCGCTTCCGGCAGAACTGAAGACACCTGCGGCCATCCAGTCTGCGCGGGAAGAGGCAATGGCGCTGGTCGGCGGGAGCGTGAACCTGAAGCCCGCACCCCAGGCCCGCAAGATTACCGGCAATATACCGGAAACCGCAGCCCTAACCGCAGCAGCACGCGCGGCAGTTACGCCGGGCGGTGCCAATTGTGCCGAAGCGGCTGAATATTCCGCCGCATGGGCAGCGCGTCTTCCGCTGGCATTTCCTGTCTATCCGCGTGGCAGCGCGCAGGAAGCAGCAGGGACAGACAAGGGTGCCTGCGCGCTTCGCGTGGTCAACTTCCTGACGCCTGTGCCGCTGGATGATGTGATGTCATTCTACCATACGCGGGCAAAGGCGGCGGGCTATTCATCCGAACACCTCATCCACGGCGGCGATAATATCGTCAGCGGAACCAAGGGTTCGGCATCCTATGTTGTCTATGCCCGGCGGCAGTCCAACGGGCTGACCGAAGTGGATCTCGTTACCAGCGGCAAATAGGCGTCAGGTGCTGAAACCGACACCAACGCTGGCGCGCGGCTGGTCCATTTCAGTGCTGGCCACAGGATAGGCGCAATAATCCGCCGCATAATATGCTGCCGGACGGTGGTTTCCTGAAAGGCCGATGCCGCCAAACGGGGCATTGGAAGATGCACCGTTGGTCGGCCTGTTCCAGTTGACGATACCGGCGCGCACATTTGCCCAGAACCGGTCATAATCCTGCGGCGTGCCGCCAATCAGCGATGCGGACAGGCCAAACCGTGTCCGGTTCGCCTCGGCAATCGCCTGGTCGAGAGTGTCGACCTTGATGACTTGCAGCAAAGGTCCGAACAGTTCGACATCCGGCCTTTCGGTCATGCTGGTGGTATCGATGATGGCAGGTGTCAGGAAGGGCAGATTTTCATCGGGCCGCGTCATGTGCTTGATCGCCTTGCCGCCGTTCGACAGCAGGTAGAGGAAACTGTCCATCAGCTGTTCGGCAGCAATATTGTCGATCACCGGCCCCATGAAGGGAGCTGGGTCGCCAAAGGGTTCACCCACGATTATCCGCTTCGTCAGGCTGCGCAGTTCCTCGATAATCGGGTCATACATGCTCGACGTAATGATCAGCCGGCGCGCAGCCGTGCAGCGCTGGCCTGCGCTGGTGAAGGCGGATTGCACAATCAGCATGGCCGCATCGGGTATCTTGGGCGTGTCTGTCACCACGATGGGGTTGTTGCCGCCCATTTCGAGCGCGACAATCTTGCCCGGATTGTTGGCCAGCTTCTTGTTGATGGCAATGCCCGCCTGGGCAGAGCCGGTGAACAGGACCCCGTCGATGCCGCGATGTGCGACCAGCGCCTTACCTTCTTCCGGCCCGCCGGGAAGAAACTGCACCACTTCCGGTGAAAAGCCTGCATTGTGGAAGCAGCGGATCAGCATTTCGCCAACAGCAGGTGTCTTCTCGCTTGGCTTGAAGATGATTACATTGCCCGCGATCAACGCCGGAACGATGTGCCCGTTGGGAAGGTGCGCGGGGAAGTTATAGGGGCCAAGCACCACCAGCAGGCCGTGCGGCTTGTGGCGCACAGCGGCAGTGCCCTGAAGCGCGCTATCGAATTTTTTCTGTCCTGTGCGTTCGGCATAGGCGGTGACGGAAATGTCGACCTTGTTGATGACAGTTTCCACCTCGGTCCGGGCTTCCCACAAGGGTTTGCCCGTTTCGCGAGAAATCAGTTCGGCAAAGGGTTCTGCCTGCTTGCGCACCTCATTGGCGAAGCGGCGGCACAATTCGATGCGGCTGCCCAGCGGCTGTGCTGCCCATGCAGGCCATGCGCGTCTTGCGCGGCCAACCGCCTGGTCAACATCGCCAGCTTCGCTGCGCCACAGTTCCAGACCGGTTGCCGGTTCGTAGGAGATGATTTCAGTCTGGGACACTCGGTAGATGCTTTCTTCTGATCGGGAAAGGACGTCATGACGTCCCCTGATGGTAAAGGCGGTGTTGATTTTCTTCTAATGCGCCCTGCGGGCCGGTCAATTATTGCTTGTGGATGGCTGGCCTGCCGGGGTTGGCGGGGTGCCGAGTGCCGCGCCCAACTGGCGTATTCCGGCAATCTTTTCCTGCAATGGCCCCCAGTCGTCCCGCTGGTCAATCGCTGACCAGATCGTTTCCACTCCATCAATCAGAATGCTCTGGACGGGGGCGCGATCCCAATAGGCGGAATCGTCTTCCACCGGCGAATATCCTGCCAGCGCATCTGCCAGGCCGCCCTTGGCATTTCTGCCGCCGCGATGCCTCAGCCAGAATTCCTCAGGTTCCACATCGCTATGGCGCATAGCTGCTTCGCAGGTGGCAACAAGCTGTGCATCCTTTTCGCTGCCCTGTGGTTTTACGCCCAGCCGCCACGTCCAGCGCCGCGCAATGGCATCCATGTAAAGCGCCCCGAACCGTTCCAGCGCGGCAATCAGCGGAGGGGCTTCGGCCACCTGGCGCAGGGCCACGGCCAATTGCCCGCAATTCCAGTGGAGCGCCTCGGGCTGGCGGCCAAAAGCATAAAGGCCCTGCTGGTCAAAATAGGCTGCGGTGAAGCTCGCATCCCATTTAGGCAGCCAGCGCCACGGGCCATAATCGAAGCTTTCGCCCGAGATATTCATATTATCGGTATTGAGCACGCCGTGGACAAACCCTGCGACCATCCAGCTGGCGGCAAGGTCTGCCATGCGTTCCACCACTTGGTGCAGCAGGCGAACGGCAGGCTCATCAGCGCCCGGCGCACCGGCAGGTGGGGGCGGGCCGGGATAGTTTTGCAGGCAATAATCGACCAGCGCAGCCATATGTTCAGGTTCTTCAAGCAAAGCCAGCCGCTGGAAAGTGCCGATCCTGATATGACCGTGGCTGAGGCGGACCATCACTGCCGAACGTGTTGGCGAAGGTTCGTCACCGCGCCATAATTCCTCGCCCGTTTCCACCACTGACAGGGTCTTGGAGGTATAGACACCCTGTGCTTCGAGCATTTCGGTCGCGAGGATTTCGCGCACAGCCCCCTTCAGCGTCAGCCGCCCGTCACCTGCGCGGCTGTACGGCGTTGTGCCTGAACCCTTGGTGCCGCAATCCAGCAGGCGGTTGTCGCCATCGCGGATCTGGGCATGGAGGAATCCGCGTCCGTCGCCGATTTCAGGATTATACACGCGGAACTGGTGGCCATGATATTTGAGGGCCAGCGGCTGCGGCAGATTGTCCGGCAATGGCTCGAATCGGCCAAAATGGCTGAGCCATTCCTTGTCATTCAACGCGCTCAGCCCGACTGCGGCAGCCCACCGGTCATTGCGATAGCGCAGGGTATTGGCCGGAAAATCAGCGGCAGACACGGGTGATGCCAGCCAATCTGCCAATTCCAGAATTACCGGATCAGCACGATAGGCTGCGGGTTGCGGTTCTGCTCGCATACAGCGATAGTGGGGATGCGCGGGCAGCTTCGCAATAGCTCATCAGCCGGTCTTTCGATCTGCGGGCATATTGCAGCGGGCCAGCGCATATTGGGCAGACATGACAGGGAAGCGCAGCGCGCCGATGGATTCAGCTTTTGATGACCGTTTCTGGCAAAGCCCGGACGGCCTGAGCCTGCATTTTCGTGATTATCCAGCTGGCGAAAGTGCGCCTTCTGGCCGGCCACCGGTGATGTGCCTGCACGGGCTGACCAGAAATGCGCGGGATTTTGCCCATCTGGCCGACCGGCTGTCAGGCGAATGGCGGGTGATCGTGCCTGAAATGCGCGGCCGCGGCGAAAGCGAATATGCCAAGGATTCCATGACATACAATCCGCTGACCTATGTGGCGGATGTGGAGGCGCTGCTGGCACAGGAAGGCATTGACCGCTTTGTTGCCATCGGCACTTCGCTGGGCGGTTTGATGACCATGCTGCTGGCAGCCAAGGACCCCACGCGGATTGCAGGGGCGCTGCTCAACGACATCGGGCCTGTAGTAAATCCGGATGGTATCGACCGGATAAGGGAATATGTGGGGCAGGGCCGCAGCTACCCCAGCTGGATGCACGCGGCGCGCGCCATGCAGGAAATGCACGGCGGAGCGCACCCCGGCTACGGCATTGAAGATTGGCTCGAAATGGCCAAGCGCTGCCTGGTTCTGCAGCAGAACGGCCGGATCGGATATGATTACGATATGAATATTGCAGAGCCTTTCCAGCAGGATGAAGGCGCGGCGCCGCCCGACCTGTGGCCTGCATTCGAAGCCCTGGCCAACGTGCCGCTGACATTGCTGCGAGGCGAATTGTCCGATCTGCTGACAGCAGAAACCCTTGCAGAAATGCAGCGCCGCATTCCGGCGGCAGATGCCGTCACTGTGCCGGGCGTGGGCCATGCGCCGATGCTGGACGAACCTGAAGCTGGTGCCGCCATCGACCGGTTGCTGGCCAGAATCGCGTGAGAATCCGTCAGTGACATCAGGTTTACTGGGGGTGCCCCGATGACCCGCCAAAAGGACGGCGCGCCGCATATATTGCATCTGCATTCGACATTTGCGGCAGGCGGCAAGGAATTGCGCAGCGTCCGGCTGATCAATGCCTTCGGGCCAGCTGTGCGCCACTCCATCGTTTCGGCAACGCCAGACAGAATGGAAGCAGCGCAGCAGATATTACGCCAGATTCCAGTATCATACCCAACTGACTTTCCATCACTTCAAGGGTCGCCAACTCCTGGCCGGTTGCAGAAACTGGCGCGCGCGATGGCACCTTTTGATCTGGTGCTGACGTATAATTGGGGCGCGATCGACGCGGTCATGGCGCATACGCTGTTTGGCGAAGCAATGAAGCTGCCGCCGCTCATCCATCATGAAGACGGTTTTAACGAAGACGAATTCAAGCGCCTGAAAAAGCGTCGGAACTGGTATCGCCGTATTGCACTTGGCAGGTCTTCGGGGCTGGTTGTTCCTTCGGAGAAACTGGAAGAAATTGCCCTTGTCGCCTGGGAACAGCCGCTCGGCCGGGTCAAGCGCATTGCCAACGGCATCGACACGAAGGCATTTGCCAGGAAACCGCGCCCCGATGCCTTGCGCGGGGTGGTGAAGCGCAAGGGTGAATATTGGGTCGGCACGATGGCTGGCCTGCGGACGGTCAAGAATTTGCCCCGTATGGTGCGCGCCTTTGCTGCCCTGCCCGGAGAATGGCAACTGGTCATCGTAGGCGAAGGGCCGGAAGAAGACGCGATCCGCGCAGAGGCTGACCGGCTTGAAATCGGCCACCGCCTGCACATGCCCGGCTTCGTGCCGGACCCTGCGCGCTATGTCGGGCTGTTCGACATTTTTGCGCTGTCGTCCGATAGCGAACAATTCCCCATTTCCGTGGTGGAAGCGATGGCCGCTGGTTTGCCAGTGGTTGCGCCTGCCGTCGGCGACATTGCCGACATGGTGTCAGAACCCAATCAGCCGCTGATTACCCGGCCAGGTGACGAAGGTGGATTGGCCGATTCCCTCATGGCCCTTGCCCGAACACCGGCTTTGAGGGCGGAAACCGGGCAGGCCAACAGGGAAAAGGCCCGGGCGCAATTCGATGAGAAAAAGATGATTGACACCTATCGCAGGCTGTATTCTTCCGCGATGGGTCGTGACAGGCTGGCATAAAGCGCCAAATTCCGCTTCACCGCGCGTTCACGCGTCGGGGGACAGGCAGGCAAACACCAATTGCATACTGATGCCCATCGGCTAAAGACCCGAACCTTGATATTTTTCGTAATTTGCAAAGGCCCTCCGATGGCCGAGAGACTGTAAAAGTGGCCCTGAGACCAACAAATCCGAACTCCCCTGCTGCAACCGACAAGAAAGCCGAACGTCAGGCCGCGTCCGAGGACGTTCTTCTGCGCGAAGTCGACGATGCGGTGCGCCAGGACCAATATGCCAATTTCGCCAGCACCTACGGCAAGCCGCTGATTGGCGCGCTTGTGCTCGGCCTCGCGGCATTTGGCGGCTATCTCTATTGGGAAAAGCAGAACGAAGCGGACCTCGAAGCGCGTTCTGAAACGCTGGTGGGCGCGCTTGACCAAGTCGAAGCGGGTAATCTGGACACAGGTTCCACCACGCTCGACCCGCTGCTTGCCGACAAGGAAGCGGGCATCCGCACCGCAGCGAAGATGCTGAAGGCCGGCATTGCGATGGAACAGGGCAAGACGCAGCAGGCAGCTGCACTGTTCGCTGCTGTTTCTGCTGATGGCGATGCGCCACAGGTCATGCGCGATCTTGCCACCATTCGCGAAATTGCCGCCACTTACGACAGCCGCAAGCCGGCAGACGTGATTGCGAAGCTGAAACCATTTGCCGTTCCTGGCCACGCCTTCTTTGGCAGTGCGGGTGAAATGGTTGCCATGGCATATCTTGAACAGGGCAAGCGTGCAGAAGCTGGCACCTTGTTTGCCGCAATCGCCAAGGATGAAAAAGTACCCGACGGATTGCGCTCCCGCTCGCGCCAGATGGCTGGTCTGTTGGGTGTCGATGCGATCGAGGATGTCGACAAGGTTCTGGAAGAACTGGCCGTACCTGGCAATGAAGCTGCAGAAGCAGCGGAATAAATTTCGAGGATATCTGACCCGATGAACGGCAAATACCTATCGCAAATCGCCCGCACCACGCTGGTCGTGGTCATGGCAGCGAGCCTTACTGCATGTGGCGGGGGCCTGTTCGGAAAGAAGGGACCAAAGACCACACCGACAGTGGGTGACCGCGTTCCGGTGCTTTCCCGCATCGAAAGCGGCGCGCAGGTCGATCCTGCTCTTGCGGGTGTTTCCGTTGTCCTTCCGCCGACAGTGGCCAATACCGAATGGGCGCAGGCAGGCGGCACCGCCAGCAAGTCCTATGGTCATCTCGCATTGGGCGACAATCTTTCGCAGGCATGGACCGCGTCGGTGGCAGGCTCCACTAATCGGCGCCGCTTGGCATCCTCGCCCGTTATTGGCGGCGGCATGGTCATCGCGGTTGGCACAGACGGTGTCGTGAATGCGTTTGACGAACAGAGCGGCGCGCGCCGCTGGACCTACCAGATGAAGGTCGATGACGATCTGGCCAGTTCCGCATTTGGCGGCGGTGCCAGCTATTCGGCAGGCCGTGTCTATGCCACCAATGGTGTTGGCGAAGTTGCCGCCATCGATGCAACCACCGGCGCTGAAATCTGGAAAGTTAAGCCTGCAGGCCCGCTGCGCGGTTCGCCAACCATTGCATTCAACGCTGTGTTCGTAATGACGCAGGACAACCAGATCCTCTCGCTTTCGACCGCAGACGGTTCCAGCCAGTGGCAGGAATCAGGCTCCAGCGCGCAGGCAGGCGTGTTCGGCGTTGCGGCCCCCGCAGCAGCGCAGGGCACCGTCATCGCCGGTTACAGCTCGGGCGAACTTTCAGCCTATCGTTATGAAAATGGCAGGACGCTGTGGGCCGACGCACTTTCGCGCACGTCGATTTCCACCGAAGTGGGCGCGCTGACTGACATTGATGCCGACCCGATTATTGATCAAGGCCGCGTCTATGCGCTGGGGCAGGGCGGACGCATGGCTGCCTATGAACTGGTCACCGGCCAGCGCATCTGGGAACTGAACCTTGCCGGTATTTCCACCCCTGCGATTGCCGGTGAATGGATTTTCACGCTAACCGACGATGCCCGCCTGCTGGCCATTGCCCGCGCTACGGGCAAGGTGCGCTGGATTACCCAGCTTGAACGGTACCGCGATGAAGAGGACAAGAAGGGCCCGATTTTCTGGAACGGACCTGTTCTTGCGGGTAACCAGCTGTGGATCACCAACACTGAAGGCAAGATTTACCGTGTCAGCGTTGGCGAAGGCTCTTCCAGCCTTTACCGCGATCTGAAGACGGAAATCTCGCTGGCACCCGTGGTGGCCAATAATACGCTGTTCCTGCTGGATGATGATGGCGTTATTCACGCCTATCGCTGATTTTATCCGGCAGGCGCTGCCTGTTCTTTTCTGCATCGCTGCCTTACCGCAGTTTTAACCCTTTTGGGCTAATCGGGCGGGCATGAACGATGCCCGAACTGATGCCGGTTATATGCCTGCGCCTGCCGCATTGCCGCAAAGCGATGTTTCGGCAGCCGTGGGCATTGTGGGCGCATTGGGACTGGTGGCGTGGATTGTCTTCTGCCGCAATTATGCGTCGGTATCGGAGTTTTTCGATTTTTCCGGCCCGAGAGCGCCGATGTCCGGCCCCCATGCAGCATTGGCGGCTGTTCTGTTCAGCGCTGGCCCGATGGCTGCGTGGTCGTTGCTGGTGGACAAGGTTCATCGCAGGCCATCCACAGGCATTGACTGGCATCAGCCCCGTGAATGGGGCGATGATGCAGGCACATCGCTGGTCAAGATCTTCGGATTATGGGCGACATGGGCCATGCTGGGCGCGCTTTATTGCCTCGGCAGATGGTATTGGCAGGGGCAATATCTGTTTGCGATGGATGTGCTGGCATTTGCCGCGGTTCCGCTGGTGATTTTGTCTGTTCCCTACGTTTTCTGGCTCGACCGCGTGCTGGTGGAAAGGCGCGATCATGCCTGGCATTTCGGAGCCTTGCTGCTTGGCCGTGGCGGCTGGGATGCCGACGAAATCAAGCGGCACTGGCGGGCATGGATCATCAAGGGCTTTTTCGGCGCCTTCATGATTTCCATTCTGCCCGGCGGATTTGCCGAAGTGGTGAATGCAGACTTCACCGGCATCACCAGTGATCCGGTGCGGATTGCCTATTTCCTCATCGGTTTCCTGTTCGTGGTCGATGTGCAGATCGGCACCGTTGGATATCTGGTGACGATGCGGCCGCTGGATGCGCATATTCGCAGCGGCAACCCGTTTCTGGCTGGCTGGGTGGCAGCCCTCATCTGCTATCCGCCGATCGTTTTCACTTTCATGGGCGGCGACGGAGTGCTGGCTTATGAAGTCAACACTGCGGGCTGGGCGCATTGGTTCGAAGGCCAGACTGCGCTGCTGTGGCTGTGGGCCGGGCTGCTGGTCTCGCTGACGGGCATCTATGCCTGGGCAACCATGGCATTCGGCCTGCGTTTTTCAAACCTCACCTATCGCGGGGTGCTGACCAACGGGCCTTACCGCTATGCCATGCACCCTGCCTATCTGTCGAAGAACCTGTTCTGGTGGCTTTCCACCATGCCTTTCATCGTCACCAGCGGATCGATCGTGGATGTGGTGCGCAACTCGTTTTTTCTCGGCTGTGTCAGTGCAATCTATTTCTGGCGGGCCAAGACGGAGGAAGCGCATCTGCTGCGCGAAGACAGCAAATACCGCGAATACTATCACTGGATGCAGGAAAACGGCCTGATCACGGCGCAATTAAGGGCGTTGAGGCGCAGGCTTTCAGCTTTCCAGCCGGCATTGCAGCCAGCGGAATAACATCAGATGGGCTGGCCATCGTCAGTCACATACATTCTGAGCTGACGCGTGGCTGGCGGGTTGGCTTCCATCGCCTTGCGGAATTCGGCCATATGCGCGCTTTGCGAATGGGCCTGAAGCGCATCATCGTCGCGCCAGCGTTCAAACAGCACCAGCGTGGCAGGATCAGCCAGATCCTGCGCGAAAGAATAGTCGAGGCATCCATCTTCCTGGCGCGATGCGAGAACCATGGCGACGATGGCATCCTTCGCATCATCCGTTGCGCCGCCTTGAAGGCGGATTGTGCCATTAATCTGGATCATCGCGTCTCTCCTGTCAGAAGTGGTGTTTGTACACCTGCTTGATGTCGCCGTTCCATTCATTGTGGAACTGGTCGAGCAGGCGTTGGGCAGGCACTTTCCCGCTGGCGACAATTTCCTCAAGTGTTTCGAGAAAGCCCGTCTCATTATCGCCGCTGGTGTTCATGCGGGCCCGTGCGGTCAGGCCAGCGCGCGCTATCGCCAATGCCTCGCGCCCGATATCGCGCAAGGTTCCGCTGCCCGGAACAGGCGCATCCAGCGCCATTTTAGGGACAGCATTACGCAGGTTTTCGCGTTCTTCCATGGTCCAGTCCTTGACCAGATCCCATGCGGCATCCAGCGCGCCCTGATCGTAAAGCAGGCCGACCCACAAGGCAGGCAGGGCGCAAATGCGTGACCACGGCCCGCCGTCAGCACCGCGCATTTCGAGGAAGCTTTTCAGCCTCACTTCTGGGAACGCGGTGGAAAGGTGGTCCCACCAGTCGCTCTGCGTGGGTTTTTCACCCGGCAGGGCAGACAGTTCGCCATTCAGGAAATCCCTGAAGCTGAGGCCGGAGGCATCGATATATTTGCCGTCGCGGAAGACGAAATACATCGGCACGTCGAGCATATAATCGACATAGCGTTCGTAGCCGAAATCTTCGTCGAAAACGAACGGCAGCATACCCGTGCGGTGCGGGTCGGTGTCTGACCAGATATGGCTCCTGTAAGACAGGAAACCGTTGGGCTTGCCCTCGGTGAAGGGAGAATTGGCAAACAGCGCGGTTGCCAGCGGCTGCAAGGCAAGGCCGGTGCGGAACTTCTTGGCCATGTCCGCTTCTGAAGAATAATCCAGATTGACCTGTATGGTGCAGGTCCGCAGCATCATGTCGAGGCCGAGATTACCCACCCGCGGCATATGGCGCAGCATGATTTCGTAGCGGCCCTTGGGCATGATCGGCAGTTCTTCGCGCGTTTTGTCGGGCCACATGCCAAGGCCCAGGAAACCAACGCCGCAGCGTTCGCCAATGGCCTTTACCTGGTCGAGATGACGGCCCGTTTCCGCGCAGGTCTGGTGCAGGTTTTCAAGCGGTGCGCCCGACAGTTCCAGCTGGCCCGCAGGTTCAAGGCTGACAGTGCCATCATCGCCGCGCATGGCAATGACCTTGCCGCCTTCTTCCACCGGCTCCCATCCGAATTCGCGCAGGGCCATGAGCATATCGTGGATGCCGCATGGCTCGTCATAGGAAGGGGCGTGAAAATCGTCGCGCTTATAGACCAGCTTTTCATGCTCTGTGCCGATGCGCCATGCATCCTTCGGCTTTTCGCCAGCCTGCATTGGCGCAACCAGCTGGTCGCGGCTTTCGATTATGGGGTCTTCGGACCCGCCAGCTTCACGCGTGCTCATGCAGGTTGCGATACGCAACGGGTTGCAAAGAGGGAAGCCTTATTCGCTCCAGTCACCTTTTGCCGCCATCCATAAAGCGGTCGCCGCAATGGCCGCTGTTTCGCCGCGCAAGATGCGCGGGCCAAGGGTGACAGGAACGGAAGAAGGGGCCTTTCGCACCGCGGCGCGTTCGCCATCGTCGAACCCGCCTTCCGGCCCGATCAGCAATGCAGCAGCCGCGCTGGCAGCGGTAAAGCGCTGGATTGCCGGTTCTCCGCCCGTTTCATCGGCAAAGAATAATGCACGCTCGGCAGGCCAGCTTGCCAGCAATGCGTCGAGCTTAACCGGTTCTGCAATTTCCGGGAGAGCAGTTCGCGCGCATTGTTCTGCAGCCTCGGTCACAATCATCCTTGCGCGGTCCAGGTTCAGCTTGTCGGCAACGCAGCGCCTCGTGATGACTGGCAAAATGCGGGCGACACCCAGTTCGGTCGCTTTTTCCAGCACCATGTCGAAGCGGTCTTTCTTGAGCAGTGCCGCGCACAGCCAGAAATCGGGGACATTTTCGCGCGGCCGCAGTTGCCCGGCAGGCAACAGGCTGACTTCGCGCTTGCTTACGCCGGTGATGCGGGCCGCCCATTCACCGGTGATATCGTCGCACAATATCGCAACATCGCCTTCCTTCACGCGCATCACGCGCGTCAGGTAATGGGCCTGGTTTCCTTCGATGCAGACAGGCATCCCTTCGGCCAATGGGCCGGGGACAAACAGGCGCGGCGCGCTGCGCGGGGGCCAGGCGGGTGTTGCAGGCATCTCTTCCCACTAGGCTCCGGCCTCGGTAGGACGCAAGCATGAACGAAACCATCGTCCCCGATACGCAGCACCGCGGATTTGTCGCACGTCTGCCGCAAGTCCCGCGTGACCTGGCACAGTTGGCCCGTTTTGACCGGCCAATCGGTTGGTGGCTCCTGTTTTGGCCCTGTGCATGGGGGGTGTGGCTGGCTGGCGCTGGCTGGCAGGTGGTGCTGCTGGGCTGGTTGCTAATCGGAAGCATTGCCATGCGCGGGGCAGGGTGCGTCTACAACGACATTGTGGATGCCGATCTTGACCGAAAGGTTGCCCGGACGGCAGCACGGCCTGTTGCCAGCGGGCGGATCAGCAGGAAACTTGCCTGGGCATGGCTGGCATTCCTGTCTCTTATCGGGCTTGCGGTGCTGTTCCAACTGCGACTGGAGGCGCAGGCGGTTGCGCTGGCCAGTCTTGCGCTTGTTGCAGCCTATCCATTCATGAAGCGCATAACATGGTGGCCGCAGGCATGGCTGGGGCTGGTCTTCACATGGGGCGCACTGGTGGGTTGGGTCGCCATACGGTCGGACCATGTGGATGCGCTGGCAGCGCTCTATGCCGGCGCCATCTGCTGGGTCATCGGATATGATACGATCTACGCCTTGCAGGACCGCGAGGACGATGCGCTGGTCGGCATCCGTTCCAGCGCGCTGCGCATGGGGGCGCAGGTCAAAGCCGGTGTCGGGGCGTTTTATGCTGCTGCGGTGGCATTCTGGATGCTGTCATTCTGGCTGCTGCGCGGCGATCCGTTCGCTCTGCTCGCGTTGGCTCCTGCGGCTGTTCACCTTGCTTGGCAAGTTGTCACGCTCGACGCTGAAGACGCGGACAATCCGCTTGCGCGCTTCCGGTCGAACAGGCTGGCAGGGGCATTGGTGGCGGCTGCATGTTTCGTGGTAGGTAATGCCTGATGTGCAATCTCTACCGCATGACCAGAAACGTTGACGAAGTTGCCAGGTTATTTGGCGCGGTAAACGAAGCAACGGGGCGCAATCTGGGCGCTGAAGTCTATCCCGGCTATCCGGGCATGGTAGTGGAAAACGGCAGGCTTGCCGTGATGAACTGGGGATTTCCGCTGCCACGAAAGGGTGCAAAGGGCCAGCCGCTCAAACCCAAGCCGGTCAATAATGCGCGGACAGACAAATTATCGGGTTTCTTCTGGAAAAGCTCATTCGAAAAGCGCCGCTGCCTCATCCCGCTCACCGGCTGGGCAGAGGCAGAAGGGCCAAAAGGTGCAATGACCCGCAGCTGGATGAGCATGCCGGATAACAGCGTGTTTGCCGTGGCCGGCATCTGGCGCGGGTCTGACGAATGGGGCGATGTTTATTCCATGATCATGACCGACGCGGCAGGTGCAGCGGCAGAGTTGCACAGCCGGATGCCGGTTGTGCTTCGCCCGGAAGACTATCAGACTTTCGTTGAAGGAGAGCCCCCCGAGGCATTCAGCCTGTGCAAGCCATGGGAGGGCGATCTGGCAATCGAACGCACCGACCAAAGCTGGTCAGGCCGCAGCTGAGACCAAGCTGCCCGTCAGCTGATGACCCTGCGATAACGTTTGGCTGCTGCCTTGGCTTTATCCGTGTCTTCATCCTCGCAATCACTCTCGGCGATTTCTTCGAGCTTGTCTGCGGCATCGCCCAGCATATTTTCAAGCGCTGCTTTTTCTGCCTGCAAATTGCGAAGCTCATGCTCCAGCTTCTGCTTGCCCCCGTCAGTCACCTTGCTTCCCTCCTCCGGAAATTGCTGCAGGAATAACTATCGGGCGGGCGAGAGTTTTTCAATATGCAGCGCCATCAGAAATTGGCTGATTTTGCAGTCAGGAATAACTGACAATTTCGAACTCTATGCCGTCCCAGTCGAAGAAATAGAACCGTTTGCCCGGTTCATAATCATCATGGCCAGTTGGCTTCAGTCCCAAGTTGACGACGGTGGCCTCTGCGGTATCGAGATCATCCACCAGGATGCCGACATGGTTGAGCGGTGTTCCCTTGGCCAGGGCGGCTACCGCATTTTCGTTGGTGTAGAGCGCGAGGTAATTCCGGTCGTCGCCGACGTGGATTGTCTGTCCCCCCATTTTTGACGGGCCTTGCCAGCGGATGTGCCAACCGCACAAATCTCTGAAAAGTGCGGCCGTGCGCGCAGGGTCGGTGACGGTCAGGTTCACGTGTTCAAGCGTGGCGGTTGGCATAATTTCATTCCATCTGTTCTGAAGCGTTCACCCCGATTTCGGGGGCTGCTTTGCGGTTTTGTTCATGAAGCGATGATTGTCGGTTTTCGTTGCTGCGAATCATCGCATTTGCCAATCATGCAACCTCAAGTTAAGTTGAGGTCAAGGATTAAATCAGAAAGCAAGATGGTGGCTACGAAACTCGACCGGAATGATCTTTTGCCCATTGGCGATCTGGCGCGGCGCACGGGTCTGTCTGTGTCAGCCATCCGGTTCTACGAGGAGAAAGGCCTGGTCCAGTCCCTGCGGACCAGCGGCAACCAGCGCCGGTTCCTCAGATCGGACATTCGCCGGTTAAGCTTTATCCTCATCGCCCAGCAACTGGGCCTTGCCCTGTCTGAAATAGAAGGCGAACTGGCCAAATTGCCGCAGGGAAGGACGCCCAATGCGCGTGACTGGCGGGCGATCAGCGCGTCCATCCGGGAACAACTCGACCGCAAGATCAGGCAGCTTGAATTGACCCGCAATAAGCTGGACGGCTGCATTGGCTGCGGCTGCCTCAGCCTGTCACGATGCCAGCTGTACAACCCGCAGGATGATGCAGCCCAGAGCGGGTCTGGCCCGCGTTTCGTGCTGGGATAGGCTGCCGCCTCAGTCGACGGCAACGCCACCTTTCATCACGAAATCGACATCGGCCAGTTCGCCCACATCGGCCAGCGGGTCGCCATTGAGGGCAATTAGGTCTGCCCACGCGCCCGCTTTCAGAATGCCCACTTCGCCCGACTGGCCAAGTGCGTCTGCCGCATTGATCGTGGCAGCGCGAATGGCCTCGATCGGTGTCATTCCATATTCGACCATCACGCGGAACTGCCCGCCCACATCTTCATGTGGCATGACGCCTGCGTCAGAGCCGAAGACCATCTTTGCGCCAGCCTTGTGGGCCTTGCGGAAATTGTCGCGCTGCACCTGGCTGAGAGCGCGTTCCTTGGCGAGGTTTTCTTCCAGCACACCGTTTTCAGCGCCTTTTGACAGGGTGTATTCTGTGTTGAACACATCCATGCTGAGGAAAGTGCCGCGCTGCCTGGCAAGCGCAATGCCTTCGTCATCGATGTAGCTGGCGTGCTCGATAGTATCGAAGCCAGCGCGAATGGCAGCCTTGATACCTGCTGCGCCATGCGCGTGGGCCGCGGCTTTCAGGCCCCAAAAATGGGCTTCTTCGGCAATGGCGGTCAGTTCTTCCAGCGTCAGTTGCTGGACGCCCGGTGCGGTATTGCGTGAAAATACCCCGCCGGTGGCGCAGGCCTTGATCACTTCGGCGCCATATTTGCGCTGTTCGCGCACGCGCTTGCGCAATTCTGCAGGGCCGTCACCCACGGCAGGGCTTTTGGAATCGAAGCTTGGCGGCAGGAATGTGCTGTCGCAATGGCCACCTGTCGCACCAAGCGCGTGGGCCGCGTTGACGATGCGTGGACCTTGCAGCCAACCTTCCTCGATTGCCTGATCAATGCCGACCACGTTGTAATCATCCGCTCCAAGATTGCGCACTGAAGTAAAGCCCGCCTTCAGCATTTTGCCCGCGTTGACGACGCCAAGCACGGTCCAGAACCGGTCGGTAAACTGCAGGCCGCTATAGCCGCCATATTCGGGCCTGCCATCCAGATGGACATGCATGTCAATCAGGCCGGGCAGGATGGTCATTCCGGCAAGGTCCCGCACATTTGCACCTGCAGGGGCAGTGCCGCCGCTTTCCACCGCCGCGATCTTGCCATCGATAATAGTGATGAGAGGATTTTGCACGTAGCGGCCGCTTTCCACGTCCAGCATCCTGCCTGCCGTGACATAGGATGTTTCGGCCAGTGCAGGCGTGGCGCCCAGCGCAAGCGCGGTGGCGGCCAAAAGGCGTGGTGCAAATTTCATGGTGTGCGTCCCCCGGATATGATCAGAATTCAGGCCCCAGCGTCGGGTCAAGATCGCGCGGGCGGGTGAATTGCACCAGCCTGCCGCAATCATCATCAAGCTCTGCCCAATCGTCGATGTCGAGTTCGAACAGGGCGAATGTGGCAGTCGGATATTTGCTCGCAGCCTGGTCGAACAGGGCATCTTCCGATGCCGGTGGCACCAGCGCGAACAACAGTTCCTGCAGGCCGGGATTATGGCCTGCGATCAACACTGCAGCGGCATCACCGCCCTTTTCGCGCAGGACATCCATCAGCGTGTCAGAGCCTGCCAGATACAGGCGCTGGTCGAATTGCGGTGCAAGTTCGGGCAGGGCTGCTTCCAGCGTGCGCTGCACCCGCTCTGCCGGGCTGGCCAGCAGCAGATCGAAATCCAGGCCCTGACGTGTGATATGTTTGCCGATCAGACTGGCACCCTTGCGCCCGCGATCATTCAACCCGCGATCGAAATCGCGTTTCGCCATATCGTCCCAGTCGGACTTGGCGTGGCGCAGCAGGCCGAGCTTCTTCACAGGCGTTTCATCACGAGGTGCAGGCTACCTTCAATCTGTGGGTGCGGATGTATCGGCGATCAGCACTTCTTCGCAAACACTTTTGCCGACGCGTTGTAAAGCTTCCTCCAATGTCACTCTCGTGACAGGGGTGCCAGCGGGAAAGGCATCGAGCAAGCGGCTGGGGAAGGCAGCGCTCAACACGATAAAGTGGCCGGTATCATCCTTGCTCCTGATCAGCCGTCCGAATGCCTGCGCCAACTTGGCGCGGATCAGCCGGTCATCATAGGCGCTGCCGCCGTTTGCCGCCCGCCGTGCACGGTGCAGAATGGTTGGGCGGGGCCAAGGCACCTGTTCCATCACCACGCAGCGCAAGCTTTCGCCCGGCACATCTACCCCGTCGCGCAGGGCATCAGTGCCAAGCAGCGTTGCCCGCGGATCATCACGGAAAATATCCACCAGCGTGCCAGTGTCGATCGGATCTACGTGCTGTGCGTAAAGCGGCAAGCCAGCGCGGGCGAGGCGGTCTGCAATCCGCCCGTGAACTGCGCGCATCCGCCTGATTGCGGTGAACAGGCCAAGCACGCCGCCGCCCGCTGCCTCAATCAGCCTGGCATATGCCCCTGCCAGCGCGGGAATGTCGCCGCGCTTGATATCGGTCACAATCAGCACTTCTGCCTGCTTCGAATAATCGAACGGGCTTTCGGCTGTGGTCAGATGGGGATTGGCGTCGATATGCGGCGCGCCGGAACGGGCGATGGCAGCGTCCCAGTCTTCCCCGTCGCGCAGGGTAGCGGATGTCAGCATCACGCCATGCGCCGGTTCCAGCACAACCTTGGCAAAGGGCTTCATCGGGTCCAGCCAGCGGCGGTGGATGGCGATGTCGAACTCGCGGGCGTCGGAACGGTCCACGGCCAGCCAGTCGACGAATTTTGGGTCAGCCGGGCCGCCCAGCCGATTGAGAAGCGATTCCCACGCCACCAGCAGATCCACCCGCCATGCCAGCGAATGACGCGCGCCTTCGATCCGCGCGCGGCCCTGGCTGTCCAGCCAGTCGGGCGCATCTTCCAGCACGGCTTCCAGCCGCCCGCCCAGCGTCACCAGCGGATGGCGTATTGCCGACAGTGCAGATTGCGCCTGGCCTGCCAGCTGCACGAAATTGCCGTCCAGCCCTGCCGCCTCGGTCTCGATGCCATAACCTGCTTCTTGCCCGCCGCTTTCATCGCGGGCGTAGGTGACAGCGCGAACACCTGCAAAAAGCTGTTCCAGCGGCCCGCAGGCATCGCCATCGTTCAGGCGTTGCAGCCAGCCTTCAGAAGGCAGGGCCTGCGCTGCATTGATGGCATCTTCGACTGCTTTTCCGCCCGCTTCGTCATAGCTGGCAACATCGGCCAGCCGTGCCGCAAGGCCGCGCCGCCTGCCGCGCGATTTCTTTTCCGGCCCGATAATCCAGCGCCGCAATTCGATGGCTTCCTGTCCGGTGAGGGCAGCGGCAAAGGTGGAATCGGCCGCTTCAAAGACATGGTGGCCTTCGTCGAAGATGATGCGGCTGGGGCGCTGCGCCGGATCGCGCCCGCGCGCGGCATTGATCATTACCAGCGCATGGTTGGCGATAACCAGATCTGCCTGCGCGCTGGCCCTTGCCGCGCGTTCGATGAAGCATTTGCGGTAATGCGGACAGCCGGCATAGACGCATTCGCCGCGCTGGTCTGTCAGCGCCGCAATGCCGCGCTTGGCAAACAAGGTGCCCAGCCAGCCGGGGAGATCGCCGCCAATCATGTCCCCATCGCGCGAATATGCAGCCCATCGGCCAACAAGTTGCGCCAGAATGGCCGCGCGCCCGCCAAAGCCGCCCTGCAAGGCATCTTCGAGGTTTAGCAGGCAAAGATAGTTTTCGCGGCCCTTGCGCACCACGACGGGCTGCGTGCCGTCACTGCGCCGTTCGGGCCATGCGCGCCTGCTTTCCGCGCGCAATTGGCGCTGCAGGTTTTTGGTGAAGGTTGAAACCCAAACCGTGCCCTGTGCCGCGCTGGCCCAGAGAGAGGCAGGCGCGAGGTATCCCAGCGTCTTGCCGATGCCGGTGCCAGCCTGTGCCAGCAGCATATGCGGCAAATCCTGCCGGGAACGGGGCGCGAAAATCTTTGCCACTTCGCGTGAATATAGGCGCTGGCCTTCACGCCGTTCTGCGCCATCGCCGGTCAGATATTCAAGTTGTGCTTCGACGGCATCTTCTGCCAACTTCACTTGCCCCGGCTGGGGCCGGTCAGGCGCTTCTTCCCATTCGGGCAATTTTGCGAAAAGCCATTTTTCAGCCCGTTCAGGACGGTGAATGCGGGGCGCGCAAACCTGCGCCCACGGCCAGCGCATCTTGATAAGCGATTGCAGCGTTGACCATGCACCGTCACGTTCTGTCCAATCGCCACTTTCGCAGGTTTCCAGCAATGCTCCTGCCGCCAGCTGCAGCAGGGCAGGCACTTCATCGTCGCTTTCAGGTTCAGGCAGGCCAAGCGCGTGGGCCAGCCCCTTGGGCGTCGGCACCATGAAACGCGCCGGATGGATGAAGGCGAACAGTTCCAGCAGGTCGAGGCCGGACAGGTCGGGATAGCCGAGGCGCGATGCGACAAGCGGGGCATTCAGCATCAACAGCGGCGTATCAGCCGCAGCCATGATCGCCTCACCCTTGGAAACGCCCCGTGTCGCACCATTGGCATCGCGCAGCCACGTCCCTGCATGGCTGGCGTGCAGTGCGGGGAGGGGGAGAGGCTGCGCCATGCCCCGTCGATAGAACGAAAAGGCAACCTGTGTGAAGCCGCGAGCGCAAAAATGCTTTGGATAGCAAGCTGTCGCCGCGATTGAACGCCATTGCGAACAGCCAGACCTTCGGCGTGTAAAGCGTTTCGCACTTGCACAATTCGCAACAACCCGCAAAAGCCTGTCGCCATGACTGACACCACACTCCGCGAAGCTGCAGCGCAATCCAAGGCATGGCCATTTCAGGAAGCGCAGCGGCTGCTGAAACGTCATCCGCAGGGGAAGCCGGGCGGCAGCCCGATGCTGTTCGAGACAGGCTATGGCCCATCGGGCCTGCCGCATATCGGCACATTTCAGGAAGTGTTGCGGACAACTTTCGTGCGCCGCGCCTATGAAGCGCTGACAGGCGAGGAAACGCGGCTGGTTGCCTTCAGTGACGATATGGACGGCCTGCGCAAAGTGCCGGACAATGTCCCCAACCAGGCCATGCTGACCGAACATCTTGGCAAGCCGCTCAGCCGCATTCCCGACCCGTTCGAGAAGTATGAAAGCTTTGCTGCGCATAATAACGCCAAGCTGCGCGAATTTCTCGACCGGTTCGGTTTCGAATATGAATTCGTGTCATCGTCTGACCGGTATAATTCGGGCGAATTCGATGATGCGCTGCGCAATGTGCTGCGCCATAACCAGGCCATTCTGGATATCATGCTGCCGACCTTGCGGGCAGAACGTGCAGCGTCCTATTCGCCGGTGCTGCCCGTTTCACCAACCACGGGAAGCGTGCTTCAGGTTCCGGTTGAAATTGTCGATGCCGATGCAGGAATGATCCGCTTTACCGATGAAAACGGCGAAACGGTCGAACAATCGGCATTTGGCGGCCAGTCCAAGCTGCAATGGAAGGTCGACTGGGCCATGCGCTGGGTGGCGCTGGGCGTCGATTATGAAATGTATGGCAAGGATCTGACCGACAGCGGAGTTCAGTCGGGCAAGATTGCCAAGTTGCTGGGTGGGCGCAAGCCGGAAGGTCTGATCTACGAATTGTTCCTCGACCAGAATGGCGAGAAGATTTCCAAGTCGAAAGGCAACGGCCTGACGATCGAGGAATGGCTCGACTATGGCAGCGAAGAATCTCTGGGGTTCTATATCTTCCCCAATCCCAAGAGCGCCAAGCAATTGCACGTGGGCGTCATTCCGCGCGCGGTGGACGAATATTGGCAGTTCAGGGGTAGCCTTGCCGAACAGCCGCTGGACAAGCAACTGGGCAATCCGGTGTGGCATCTTGCCCGCGCCAATGGTGGATGCACCGGCAGCGAAGCACCGGGCGCAGGCGATACATTGCCTGTTACGTATGGCCTGCTGCTGAACCTGGTGGGCGTGCTGGGGGCAGATGCGACGCGCGAACAGGTGTGGTCATACCTGTCCAATTACGTGGCAGATGCCGATCCGGCCAACCATCCCGATCTTGATGTGCTGGTCACTTGCGCATTGGCCTATAACCGCGATTTCGTGGCCCCGACCATGCAGAAGCGTGCGCCCACTGCAAATGAAGCAGAAGCGCTGAAGGCGCTGGATGCCGAACTCGCCGGGCTGGGTGATGATGTTCCGGCAGAAGATCTGCAGACGAAAGTCTATGAAATCGGCAAGGACGAGAAATTCGGCTTCGAGAACCTGCGTGACTGGTTCCGGGCGCTGTACGAAACACTGCTGGGTAGTTCGCAAGGCCCGCGTATGGGCAGCTTCATTGTCCTTTATGGCATTGAAAACACGCGTAAACTGATTGCCGAGGCTATCGCCAGGGCATGACCTTCAGCTCCAGCGGCGCGTCCTGTACCATTTGGTGACGACATATTTGACGCCTTCTTCCACCGGCATGCCTGCATGCAATGTGTCGGGGTTGGGGGTGCCATCTGGCAGGGCATTGTTCCACACCAGCAGCACGCCGGGCTGCGGGTCGATATTGATGCCGATTTCTGTGAACTGCGTCTGGCCGCCCTTGTCCACCGGATTGAGGAAGGCCATCGTGGTCCAACTGCGCTGGCCACCGCGCTTGCGTTCCTGCTTCCAGTAATCCTGATCGGTGTAGAACCAGTCATTATGCGGCTTGAACTGCTGGCCAGGGAGATAACGCTGGCCCTGGATTGTCTCACCGCATTCGGGCTTCATGCCGAGCAGATCGTCAATCCGGCGCGAAATGCCCTTGATGAACGGGTCGCGCCCGTCGACATTGCCTGAATAGGACGTCCTGAAACCCTTGGAATAATCCATGTCGAACAGCTTGCTTGGCTGCGCGACCACGTCGATCATCCGCAGCAGGCGAGTGCATTCCGCGCCGGTCAGAAATTTGCCGATCGCGTAAATCTCGGCCCTGTCGGTGGGGACTTTATAGACCTTGGGGTCCGCTTCCAGCCGTTTGCGAACAGCAGCGCCGACACGGGCAAGGGCATCTTTGTCAGGGATAATCGCGGTCTTGGTCATGGCAAATTTCTAGCAGCCCGCAAGACATCTGCAAGCAGGTGCTTGCCGGTTTTTACAGGCATGATAGAAATCGCACCGGGATTGATACCGAAAGGGACGCTTATGACTGCGATTGGGCAAAACCGTTATTCTTCCGTTGCCATGATTTTTCACTGGCTGATTGCGATTGCGGTAATCGCCAACTGGCGCATCGCGGAAGCCGCGCACCATGCATCAAAGGCAGACGAAGCGTTCTGGATGGGGCAGCACAAGGCACTTGGCATTACCATCCTCGTGCTCAGCGTGCTGCGGTTGTTGTGGCGTTTTGCAAATCCTGTTCCGGCCATGCCAAACACCTATGCCAAGTGGGAAAAGGCGCTTGCCCGCACGGTTCATGTCATTTTCTATGTTTTGCTGATCGGGCTGCCGATTGGCGGCTGGCTTGGCGTTTCGATGCTGGGCGGCAGCATCGACATGTGGGGCATGTTCACCCTGCCAGGCCTGCCTGTGGGTGAGGCAAAGGATACCGGAAAAGCCATCATCGGCCTGCACAAGACCGGCGGCGAGATCATGATTTATCTCATCGCGCTGCATATCCTTGGCGCGCTGAAGCACACGTTCTGGGACAAGGACGGCACGCTTTACAAGATGCTTCCGTTCGGCACTGTGAAGCGCTGATTTTTCAATTCATCACTGACAAATGAAAACCCCCGCCAGTTTGACTGGCGGGGGTTTCTGATGGCGACAGGCACTGATCAACCTGCCGCCTGCATCTGGCATGCAAGGGGACTTACCAGAAGAAGTCGTACACCACATCGACCACTTCACCGGTGTAGATATTCACCAGCAGTACGTCGTCGTAATAGCGGACCCAGCGATAGGGGCCGTAAACTTCCGGCAAGCGATACTGCCACGGATCGTTGATCCAGTACCGATTGGTGTAGAACAGCGAACCTAGCTGGAAGCCGATGTTGATGCGGTTGTAGCGATAGTTACGATAGGGCGAATAATAGCGGCCAAGGCGGTACAGGCTGCGATTGCTCGACCGGTAGTTATACCAGTTGTAGCGATTGTTATCGCGCCACCGCTTCCGGTCCCAGCGGCGCTGGTCGCGGCTGCTGTCGCGGTAATTGTTCCGGCTGTCGCGATAACCGTCGCGGCGCCCGTCACGGTAAGCGTCCCGGTTGTCCCGATATCCGTCGCGGCGGCCATCACGATAGGCATCGCGGGTGCGAACTGCATCGCGGGTGTCGCGGCGATCCGGCGTGTAGGACGTATTGCGGCTGCGATCGGTGTAAGACCGGTTGCGCTGCGTTTCTGCAGTCCTGCGATCCTGGGAAGTAACGCCGGCCGTCGAACGCTCGGTCGCACGGTCAGCACGGCGTTCGCTCTGGTTCCAGTCCCGGCCGCGGCGATCGCTACGGTTCCATTCCTGGCCGCTGCGTTCCTGTGCCCGGGCAGCTGGCTGCGCCTGCGCGCTGCGTTCCTGACGGACCTGTGCGCGCTGTTCCTGACGCGGCTGCTGGCGCTGGCTTGCTTCTCGTGCTTCGCGCCTTTCCTGGCGTCGTTCGGCCACGGCTTCGGCGCGATCACCTTGCTGGGCGCGCTGTTCGCGGTCACCGCGGTTCTGGGCGGCAGCTTCGGTCGGCAGAGCCGTGATTGCCATTGCAACGGCAAGTGCGGAAATTCCGCTGGTTTTGAATAAGTCACTAAAAGTCATACCGACTCTCCATCCTCAGGCCGCCGAATAGTGGTAGCAGCCCCTCTATGAGAATGGTTTTAGTTCAGTAAACCTGACACAAAACTGAACGGATCACGATGCCTGCCGTTCATCTTTAGACGCTCTAAAATGAATACGATGAAGGGCTGGCGCTCTACATTTGTACGCCGATCCTGGGCGAAATCCGGGCAAAATCCAATTGATCCCAAAACAGACTTTCGCCTGTCAGGCTGCGCCGATCTTGATCAGCTTGTCGAGCAGGCTCGCCTCGTTGAACGGCTTGGTGACATATTCGTCTGCGCCAACGTCGATGCCTTTGTGAATATCGAATGCGCCTGACTTGGTGGTGCAGAAAACCACCTTTGGGCGCTTGGCGCCCTGTGTGGCGCGAAGGGCCGCAAGAAATTCGATGCCGGTCATCACCGGCATATCCCAATCGAGCAGAATCAGGTCGGGCATGGCGATCTTGCACTTGGCCAGTGCTTCCTCGCCGTTTTCCGCTTCATTCACCTGATAACCGACGCTTTCGATAATGCGGCGGGCGACTTTCCGAATCATCCGCGAATCGTCCACCAGCAAGCACTGCGGCGGGCCGTTGGCGGCAGCGGGCCTGCGCCCCTGAACCTGCGGTTCGGGCTGATGGGTACGCACGTCCTCTGTTTGCACAGGTTCAGGCCTGCTGGCGGCCGGTTCGTCCTGCGGGGGCACCATGCGCTGCTGCGGCGCATCTTGGCCCATGCGTTTGATCAGATCGCGAATGGCAACGACTCCCCGGAATCGTGAAGCACATCGGCATCGGTGGCCAGATCATGTTCTGAAGGCGTGCGGCGGACATGAAGATAAGGCACCCAGATGTCGCCGTAATCCGCTTTTTGATACCACAGGTCCAGAATGTCGTAAGACGCCCAGAAGCCATTGGGCTCCTGCAACCTGATCCCTTCGCCAATGCGGGGCATCACGGCCATCTTGATCCGTTCATGAGACTGATGGGTCTCGTTCTGAATTTCTATGTCAATCAAGGTAAGACCATTCCGTGGCGACTACACGATGTGTTGTAAGTGCAAATCCTTGCCGAAATGCGAACAGAGCATGCTAAATATGCCCGTCTTGCCATGCTCCTGATGTAAAAAGGCCCCGCAGAAGCTGTGCTCCTGCGGGGCCTTGTGCAGTTACGCGGCGCTGTGCACGCGTTGCCTGTCTTTATCGGGTCAGCTTTTTGTAAGCCAGACGCGTGGGACGGTCGGCCGCATCGCCAAGGCGGCGGCGCTTGTCTTCTTCGTAAGCTTCGAAGTTGCCTTCGAACCATTCGACGTGGCTATCGCCTTCGAATGCCAGGATATGCGTCGCCAGACGGTCAAGGAAGAAGCGGTCATGCGAAATGACAACGGCGCAACCCGCGAAATTCTCGACCGCATCTTCCAATGCGCGCAGCGTTTCCACGTCGAGATCGTTGGTCGGTTCGTCGAGCAGCAAAACGTTGCCGCCTTCTTTCAGCATCTTGGCCATATGCACGCGGTTGCGTTCACCGCCGGACAATTTGCCGACGACCTTCTGCTGGTCTGCACCCTTGAAGTTGAACGCGCCGACATAGGCACGCGTGCTCATGTCGTGGCCATTGACCTTCATGTAGTCCAGCTCGTCCGAAATTTCCTGCCAGACGTTCTTTTTCGGGTCGAGATCGTCACGGCTCTGGTCGACATAGCCCAGATGGACAGTCTCACCGATGGCGATGGTGCCCGAATCAGGTTGTTCCTGACCGGTGATGAGCTTGAACAGGGTCGACTTGCCGGCACCGTTCGGGCCGATCACCCCGACAATACCGCCGGGCGGCAGGGTGAAGCTCAAATCTTCAAACAACAGCTTGTCGCCATAGGCCTTGGAGATGTTGTGCGCTTCGATGACCTTGCTGCCCAGACGTTCAGGCACCTGGATAACGATCTGCGCCTTGCCCGGCTTGCGGTCGCTTTGGGCGTCCTGCAGCTGTTCAAATTTGCGCAGGCGGGCCTTGGATTTGGTCTGGCGACCCTTGGGTGTCTGACGAATCCATTCCAGTTCTTCTGACAATGCCTTCTGCCGGCCGGAATCCTCGCGGTCTTCCTGCGCCATGCGCTTGGCCTTCTTCTCCAGATAGGTCGAGTAATTGCCTTCATACGGATAGTACGAACCGCGATCGAGCTCGAGAATCCATTCCACCACATTGTCGAGGAAGTAGCGGTCATGGGTGATCATCAGCACCGCACCGGCATATTCCTTGAGGTGGTTTTCCAGCCATTCGACGCTTTCGGCATCAAGGTGGTTGGTCGGTTCGTCCAGCAGGAGGATCGACGGCTTCTGGATAAGCAGCCGCGTCAGCGCGACGCGGCGCTTTTCACCGCCGGAAAGGTTTTGAACAGGCGCATCGGATGGTGGGCAGCGCAGGGCTTCCATCGCAATTTCGAGCTGGTTGTCGAGCGTCCAGCCGTCAACCGCGTCGATCTTTTCCTGCAACACGCCCATTTCTTCCATCAGCGCGTCAAAATCGGTGTCGTCCTGCGGGTCGCCCATTTCGGCGGAAATGGCATTGAACCGGTCAACCATGTCGGCCGTTTCGCGCGCCCCATCCTTGACGTTTTCCAGCACGGACTTGTTCTCGTCCAGCTGTGGTTCCTGCGCCAGATAGCCAACTGTAATGTTTTCGCCCGGCCATGCTTCGCCCGTGAAATCGGTATCGATTCCGGCCATGATCTTGATCAGGGTGGACTTGCCCGCGCCATTGGGGCCAACGATGCCGATCTTGGCACCTTGGTAAAACTGGATGTTGATATTCTCCAGCACCGGCTTTTTCGCGCCGGGGAAAGTCTTGGTCATGTTCTTCATGACGTATGCGTATTGAGCGGCCATTGCCCGTCCTTCGGATGCGTATCTGATGATGATTTCGGAACTGTCGTCCGCGATTTGAGTGTCAAATAGGGTGTCATGCCGTGCGGGGCAAGCTGGACTTGGAATGAAACCGCCGATAGCAAGCCCGCCATGCACAAATATGCCTCTGCGCTGGTCGCGCTCTCGCTCTCGGTTTCAACAACTGCTGTCATGGCGCAATCGGCAAATCATGCCGATATCGCGTTGAAAACCGATACAATTGCCTGGGATTTCGTCGAAGGCATCACCACCGAAGTCGGGCCGCGTCAGGCCGGGACGGAGGCAGAGGCGCGGGGGCGCGCATGGGCCATGCGCTGGCTGGGCGCGAACGGCTTTGCCAATGTCGCTGACGAACCATTCACGATGGATACCTGGGTGCGCGGTACGGAAACCGCAGAGATCGTTTCGCCTTTCCCTCAGCCCTTCCACATCACTGCTCTTGGCAGCAGCGCCGCTACGCCTGCAGGCGGGATCACCGCCGAAGTTGTTGAATTCAGGACTGTCGATGATCTGCGTGCTGCGCCTGAAGGATCACTCAAGGGCAAGATCGCCTATATCAGCCATTCCATGACGCAGACGCAGAACGGTTCGCAATATGGCTTTGCCGGCCCTGCACGCTGGGTGGGTGCCAGCCTTGCCGCCAGCAAGGGCGCTGTCGCCAGCGTAATCAAATCCGTTGGCACGGATATGCACCGCAACCCTCATACAGGCGGGACGACTTTTGCCGAGGGCGTATCGCCAATTCCCGCAGGGGCAATTTCCCTGCCCGATGCCGCTAACCTTGAACGCATGTTCGATCGCGCAAATGGTGCTCCGGTGAAGATGAAGCTGACCCTGACCCCGCGTAATCTGGGCCAGACCCGTTCGGGCAATGTGGTGGGCGAAATCGTCGGCCGCGACCCTTCATTGCCGCCTGTCCTGCTGGCTTGCCACATTGACAGTTGGGACCTGGGAACGGGCGCGATGGATGATGGCGCAGGTTGTGCGATCATTTCTGCCGCCGCACGCCATGCTTCAATGGCCAGCCAGCCGCTGCGCACCATTCGTGTGTTGTTTGCAGGTGCTGAAGAAACCGGCCTGTGGGGCAGCAAGGCCTATGCCGCAGCCCATGCGAATGAAAAGATCGGTGTCGGTCTGGAAAGCGATTTCGGGGCTGACCGTATCTGGCAGATCGAAACCAACTTTGCAGGCAGCAACCCGGCACTGGTGAAGAAGCTGGCAGCCGCGGTCGCCCGTTTCGGAGTGGCAAGTTCAACCGCAATTGCCACTGGCGGTGCCGACATCAACATCAGCCGCGAACAGGGCGGGGCGATCATCGACCTGCAGCAGGACGGCACCCGCTATTTCGACCTGCATCACACGCCGGATGATACGCTGGACAAGATTGACCCTGTGCAACTGCGCCAGAATGTCGCTGTGTGGACCGCGGTAGTGCAAGTGCTGGCCAATGAACCTGCCCCCATCATGGGCACGCCTCAGCCAGCACCATGATTTTCAGCGCTGTTGCAGCAGATGTGACTGCGCGCGGGATTTTGCTTTCGTGCGCCGCGCTGGTGTGGGTCATCGTGTTGGTGCGGATTGTGGGACTGCGGTCACTTTCCAAGATGACACCGTTCGATTTTGTGATGACCGTTGCGCTGGGTTCTCTGGTCGCCGCCGCTTCCCAGGCCGATGACTGGGTGAAGTTCAGCCAGCCATTGGTTGCCATGGCCGGACTGTTCGCCATCCAGTGGCTGGCAGCACGGCTGCGAAAAAGCGCGAGCGGTTTTGAAGGGCTGGTGCAGAACCAGCCGCTGTTGCTGATGCGCAATGGCAAGATCCTACACGAAGCGCTGAGGCAATCGCGGGTGACTGAAACGGACCTGATTGCCAAGCTGCGCGAAGCCAATGTGCTGGATTTCAGCGAAGTGAGGGCAGTGGTGCTGGAAGCGACAGGGGATGTTTCTGTCCTGCATGGCGAGAAGTTGAATGACCAACTGATTGAAGGCGTCAGAACTGCCAGTTAGGCATTTGGGGCGGCGTGGGCCATCCGATGCCCAAACCATATAGAAAGGCCGGCAGATCGCTCTGCCGGCCTTTTTGACGTCTTTTCTAATCGATCAGATCAATATTTCACTTTCAGGCCGAGCGAAAAGTTCCGTCCGATAGCGTTGCCGATATAGGGGTTGTAGCCCAGCGGCAGATAAGCCTGGGAAGGTGCTCGGTCGAAAATATTGCGCACTGCGGCAGTCAGGTTCACGTCTGCGAAGGTAACCGGCAGGGTATAGTTCGCAACCAGATCCTGCTGTACGTAGGAACCGCTGTTTACGCCGTAATTGCTGCTGCCACCTGCGAATACGAAGCAGGGGTCCCTGTTTTCGCAACGTTCGTCAAACACGCTCGAGATATAGTTGACTGAATAGCGCAGGTTAAGCCCGCCAGTATTCAGGTTCACATATCCGTTGGCGCGCCATTCCGGCAGAGTGCCAGGGTCGCGGGCATAGTTGCCAAAGCCCACTGCATCGAAACCTGGCGTTACCAGCACGCCGTTCACGATGAAGTCGGAGATCTTGTAATTCATGTTGTAGGTTGCGTTACCGCCAACGGAAATTACGCCAAATCCAGCCTCGATGTCATAGTTCAGCGCCAGATCGATGCCGCTGACCTTGACCTTCGGCCCGTTGACGAAGTCCGTGCGGACACGGGCAATGTCGAGGCCAAGCGTGGTCCCCTGAATACACTGGTTTCCGGTAAAGGTTATCAGACCTGCCAGGGGGCTGGCGCAATTGACTGCGACACCGCCACTTGTCTGACCATTGGCAACAAGGCTGGCGATTGCATCGGCAGGCGTTGTCGTGATCTGGTCATCGAAGTTGTAGGTCCAGTAGTCTGCGCTGAAGGTAAGCCCACCGGTGTTTACAACAAAGCCGATGTTATAAGTCAGGGCAGTTTCCGGCTTGAGAGCAGGATTACCAAACACGTCGACTGACTTGTAGTTGCCGCCCGTCGCGGTGAGGCCTTGCAGCGTCGTAACGCCGTTCGGGCTCACGTTGCTCGCCAACGGCCCACGGAAGGTTGTGCCGATGGAACCGCGAAGGGTGAGGAAGTCGGTCGCTTCGAAACGGAAGGAACCCTTCGGATTGATCGTCGATCCAATGGGGCTTCCGTAGTCTTCATAGCGGACGGCAGCAGAAACCTCGAGAGTGTCGAGAACTGGCAGCTGAACTTCCGCAAAGACTGCGTAGACTTCCTGCGAAAGACTGGATGGCCGCGTGCCGCCCAAGAAGATGAAGGGGCCAACGCCATCGGTGACAGTCCCGATACAGCTCCGGTCGCCTTCCTTGAAGCACGGATTGATGTCGAGATTAGAGGTATCGCTTAACGGACGACTGATGAAGTTGTTTTTCCGGAACTGTCCACCGATTGCGAATGCCACTTCGCCCCCGGGCAGCTCGAAGCCGGTTCCGCCGGAAATCACAGCATCGATGACGAATTGTTCTTCGCGCTGGAATGTACCGTTTGGAATCTGGATAAAGCTGATCAGATCGCTCTTGTTTTCGTTCCCGGGTACGTAAAACGGATTGGCAATCCCGAGGGTGGGATTTTCTGGTCCGGCATTTACGAACGGGTTGAAATATTGACATCCATTGGCGCCAGGCGTTGTGCCGGTGCAGTTCGGCCCACCAAGGCCGTTCAGCGCATTTTGCAGGCGGGAGCCAACAATGCCGGGCGCATATGCGTCACGAGAAGAACGCCAGTAAGTGCCATCGATATTAGCGACCAGATTTGAACCGATGTCGAACTCGAGGCCCGTGTTTACGCGCCATGCACTGTTTTTCGCAAGGCCCGTACCCGCGCCGCGTCCTGGGTCATTGGGGTTGCCCAGGAAGCCGAAGGGGCGGTAGTAAACATTTGTTACCGCTACGATTGTGCCGTTGGCGCCGCCTGATTGCGGCAGCCCGACCTGGTTAAGGAAGGCAGGCAGACCCGGGTTGGTGGGCGATGTCGAGAAAGCGCTGACAAAGCCCGAACCCTTGGGGCCCTGCGTGGGCGGGAAGGCCGGTGAATAATTGAGGCTTTCAAGATCCGTCTTGGCAAAAAGCCCGCTGGCGTGCCAACGGACCGTATCACTCAGGTCCGCGGTTGCCTGCGCATAGACCTGGTAGCGGTCTTCTTCTTCAGTGATGTTGTCGAAGGGGATATAAGTGAAGCGGCACACAGGGCTGGTCACGAAACCGCCCAGTTCGGTGCAGCCGACGTCCGGCCGGAGCTGGGTATTGAGCCCGGTTGCGCCCAAATATGTCACCGCAAAAAGCCCCGGCGTTGCAAGCGCGGAATAGCCAGAGGCATTTTCGGTATAGGCTTGCTGCGTATAGCTGCGCGCGGTGGTGGCCAGTTCCGAACGGTGCTGCCAGCCGGCACCGACCAGCACGTTCAGATCGCCGAAATTGGCACCTGCAATTGCGCTGACATTGTAATTGCCATCCGACCCATCAATGAAGGTCCAGTCACCGCTGACTTCCACTCCGGTGAAATTGGTCTTGGTGATAAAGTTTGCCACACCGGCAATCGCATCAGAACCATAGGTCGCAGCAGCGCCATCCTTCAGGATTTCGACGCGTTCCAACGCGAACAGCGGGATGAGGTTGGTATCTGCAAAACCGTCACCCGGTGCCTGTATCGTGCGCTTGCCATTCAGCAGCACCAGCGTGCGGGTAAAACCAAGGCCGCGAAGGTTGATGGAGCCGTTGCCCTGGAAGCCCTGGGATGTCGTGGCGAACTGGTTTGTATCGCCAAGCACCGAGCCGACAGATGGCAGTTCCTTGATGAAATCGAGTGGAGAATTGATACCCTTCAGCGTCAATTCTTCTGATGAAACAACGTCAACGGGTAAGGCGGCATCTTCGGGGGTGCCACGAATGAGACTGCCAGTAACGACGATTTCGCGCGCCGCGATCGCTTCCTGGTCATCGCCTGTATCCGGGGTCGCTTGTGCAGAAGCTGCTGTGGCTCCAAGCAGTCCGGTCGTAAGTGCAAAAAACGCGCACGTGTGGCGTAAAATCGACTTGTTCATAACATGCCTCCCCAAGCGAAACGGTGCTTATTGGTCCATTTTTGGATGCCCGTTTGGGTGAATTCAACGCTGAGACGCCTGTCATGTCAAGGCATAAGGCAGCGGCAGCCGGTGAAGGCAGCGCTCCACCTAACTGGGCGAGACAGTTGAAATTGGGGGCGAACAGGTCTGCGCGGCAGCGCGCTTGCCCTGGTCAGATCGTCCCGCCCCAAGGGCGAGGACTAGGTAAAAACTCGAAAATGGTCGGGGAGACAGGATTCGAACCTGCGACCCTCTGTTCCCAAAACAGATGCGCTACCAGGCTGCGCCACTCCCCGACACTTTTCTCGAGCTTCAGGCAATCTTGCCAGAAAGACTGGCTAGAAACCCTGGTGGGCCCGGAGGGACTCGAACCCCCGACCTAGCCGTTATGAGCGGCCAGCTCTAACCAACTGAGCTACAGGCCCCCGAAAGGACATACCCGATGCCGATCAGCGGGGCCGCGACTAGCTTGGCTTGAGGCAGGTGGCAAGCGCCAAGATGCAGCAAATCCGACATTAGGCAAAAAAGCCGGTCAATTTTCTACAGATTTGATGATTTCACCCACTGTTGTGGGCCTAACTCCACGTTTTTGAAGGTAAGCGTAAATTTTGCGCCACCAGTCATACAGTCGGTCCAGATCATCTTCCGTGCGCACATAGGGCGTATTGCCCGGCTCCAGCGAAGGGCTGTGGAACGACAGCACCAGCAGCGGCAATCCGTCATCCAGCGCGATATCTATGCCGCGCAAGGCTTCTTCGGCCGACACGCCTTCGGGGGTGAGGGGGATTCGTTCCAGCAAGGCCAGGCGGGAAAGGATGCCTAGCGCAAGCGGGTGACGGCGAAGCAACGGATAGAGCAAGTCCCCCTGCTTGCGCAGCATGCCCCAGAATACCGTCGTCAGCGGAAGTTCCAGCACGCCGCGCGGTTCATCCAGCCAATATGGCACAAGGGGGTGATGACTGAAATCCGGCCCGTGACCGTCACGATAATCAAACTTGCTGCGCACGGAACTGTCGATCGCAATACCTGCATCGCGTAATATTTCTGCGGAATTCGGACCCAGCCCATAACGGCCCGCCCGATAAATCATGGGTGCAGTGCCGAAGTTCTCCTCGATCACATCGCGCAACCGGTTGAATTTCTCTCTCTCCAGTTCTTGCGGCAGATTGCCTGCATAGGAATTGTGTGGATTGATTTCCTCGTCATGCGGCGGATTGACCCAGGGGTGCAACTGGATGCCGATTTCGGCCTTGCCGGATTTCAGCGCTGCACCCAGCACTTCGATGGCCAGCGGAGAGGTGGCGACGGGCCAGTCGACCAGATAGACGGGCGTTACGCCAATCCCTTCGCAAAACTGCTGGAATTTCCCGAGTCTTGAAACATGGTCAAGCCCATGGCCGGTTTGCCGGAAGGGGCCGGACCAGTCGAATTCTTCTTCGGTGTCCACCGTCAGGAGAGATCGCTGGCCGAAACCGGAAATGAAGCGCGCCGCACGACCTTCACGCGCCGGATCGCCGAATGGCCGGTTCATGGTGACTTTGCCTCCCATCTTCCGGCTTGCCGCGCAGAAATTGCTAGCCCCCGGCAGGCCTGTCCTTCGGGCCCGATACGTTCATCTCGCTAGGATTCGCCTCGGCGCTGGTCAAGAGCGGCAGGCTCAGCACAAGCCAGCCATCGACGGGTTTCAGATCGCCGCCGGCGGCCCGTGCTTCTGCACGCGCCAGTCGCAAGGCGAAACCAGTACCGAACATTCCGGCGCTCAGCGCGCCATTGGCGGGCCGCGCGCTTGCCGCGAAGACATCATCCAGCCCCGCCAGCGCCGATGGCAATTCGCAGCGCAGGACTGCCTTGCCAGCATCCTGCTGCAGGCTGATCTGAACGGTTTCACCTGCTCCAACCGCGCTGGCCAAAGTCGCCATCAAACGCCAGCCGAGCGCGTCACATTCACCCTGTGCAAGCGGAACTGTGCAATCACTGGCACCGATACTGACTGCGAACGATGCATCGCGCGGGCGCATGACATATTGCAGCTGGGAAATTGTCCGCTCGATCATACCGCGCAAGGCCGATGCGCCTTCTTCCAGCTCCATCGCGCCGCTTTCCAGCCGGGCAAGGCGGTCGAGCTCGTCAAACCCGGCTAGTATTCGCGCGCTATCGCCAGCAATTGTGGCGGCAAGGGCGCGGTATTCATGCGGTGTCGGGCCAAACAGCTGCTGCTGGATGATCTCGGAAAAACCCTGAATGGCATTCACCGGCGTTCGCAATTCGTGCAGTAGCTGGCGGATGCGGTCTGCCTCGCTGTCAGTCTTTTTGGTCGTAGCACCCTTGGGCATGGCGGCGGGGCGACGGAATTTGCCAGCATAGCCGTAAAAACGACCGTCAGGTCGGGTGAAGCGCGGCGCTGCGTCGACAATCCATTCGCCCGTAATCAGCGGCGCACCATCGAGCGCAACAGCGAGAGCCACGAGCGGCTGATGGCGTGCCATAACCTGGGCTGGAATAGCCCCTTCATCGGTCAGGCGCTTGCCCACCACCATTGGCGCAACAGACAGTTCTGCCCAGTCGATCTTGCCTTCAGAATCGCAAGTGAAGCCAAATCCGGCGAGTTTCGGCTGGATCTGTTCTGCCTGCCTGTCGTTAAGCGGGAGGCGCGGCGCGTCAGCAGTTGCAGGCGTGCCGATACGGGCCTGCCGAAACGCTTCGATGCGTTTGACCAATGCGCCGATTTCGCTGTCTTCCGCCTCGGATAGTTCAAGATCGGCAATGTCTGGAGTGGTCGTTTCGACGATCGGTCTTGCAACAGGCGCGGCATCATTCGCCGCGACCGGCGTCGGTATCATCTTGTCCGGTGCGGAGGGTGCCTGATCTGGGCGGCGCGGGGCAGGGCGCGTCGGCACGTCTGCTGCCTCGGGGAAATATTCTGCGCTCACGTCAGGCAATGGCAGCCCGCGATCATGGATGCCCAGCTTCTCCAGCAGCCGCGTCGCGCCTTCGGGCATGTCGCGACGTAAACGCAGGAAGCCGCGCGCGCGGATCGGCAGCCGCGGAATGAGGGCCTGCCATTCCGAATCGGCAAGATCGGCGCGTGCCAGTGCTGCTGCTGCGACCTGCGGTTCATCTTCCGCCAGATGCGCAGCCAGCTCGGCATTGCGAAAACGCATCCCCGGGTCGCGGATCATCGCGGCGCGGTCATCGGCAGGGATCTGTTCGCCCAACGCGCCCAGCCGGAGCCATGCAGAGGCCATGAGGTTGGAATCGCGCGTGCCGGACCTGCTGCCCAGAAGATCGAGCAGCTGCCTGAACTGCGTTCGCGCCGCACGCTCGCCAGCAGCGCGGTGGCGCAGCACAGTGGCAAGGCGGTCATCGAAATGCATTGGTTCTCCGGCATTGAAGATCGTGGTTGCAGTCAGACGCTGCAAGGGCAGGCGCCAGCACCGGACAGATTCCGGCACAATTGCTTCCTACCAGTTTCAAACCCTTGCGATACGCCTTGCAGACCGTGCGTTGCAAAGCGGGACAATTGCTGGCAAGAATAATAATATTAGCCGCCAGCCTGTTAGGAAGCGGCTTTCGTTACGGCCGCACGGTATATTCAGTGCGTCAGACTGCAGGGGAAGCAAGCTTTGGCCAATCTTGATGAAATCGATCGTAAGTTGCTTGCCGAATTGCAGGATGAAGGGCGCGTCACCAATGTGGAACTTGCGCAACGCGTTGGCCTGACAGCGCCTCCTTGCCTGCGCCGTGTCCGCGCTCTTGAAGAACAAGGGGTTATCCGCGGCTACCATGCAGATTTGGACGCATCGCAGCTCGGCTTCGCGATTACCGTCTTCGCCATGGTCAGCCTCAAGAGCCAGGCCGAAAGCGCCTTGCGCGAATTTGAAGAGCATATGGCCGAACTTCCCGAAGTGCGCGAATGTCATATGCTGAATGGCGAAATCGACTTCATCCTCAAGATCGTCAGCCATGATTTGCAGAGTTTTCAGGAATTCCTGACCAGTAAGCTCACTCCTGCGCCCAATGTGGCCAGTGTGAAGACTTCTCTGACAATCCGCACCGCCAAGCACGAACCTGGCGTTCCCCTGCCGAAATAGAAGCAAGTGGGCGGGCTGACTGGCCTGCAATACGGCTGTTTTATCTGGTGTCTATTCCGGCTGGTCCTGAGCAATCGGGGCTTCTGGCTTTTCATCCACGCGCTTCGACTTCAGAATGGCGTGAGCTTCGCGCGCCTGTTCGTGCGCTTCGGGCGTGTCTTTGAACGGCGGGATGGTGGGAACCTGTTCAAGCTGACCCTCCTTAGGGGCAGATTGCCGAACATTCCGATCCCGCGGGGCTTCCTGCGCAGGTGCGGCTGCCGCCGCCGCGGCGACGACCATCAGGCTTGCGAACATCGAATTCCCCTCTTTTCTGGAGTTGGGTTGCATCTTCCTGACAGGTTGAATGCCGTCTGAATTGCCGCCTCTGAGTTCAGGTGATATCAGGCAGCCATGTTCAGAAAACCCGCGATCGCCGCCTGCGCCCTTGCTCTTGCTGCCTGCCAGTCGGCAGGCGACGACAAGCCCGTTCCTGCAGCGCCTTCGGCATTTGTCGCATCAGGCCCTGCGAAGGCCGGTTATGATCTATCACAGGCGCTGTGTTCGGGATGCCATGCGATTTCTGCCGGGCAGATTTCGCCCAATCCGCTGTCGCCGACATTCGCGATGATCGCCAACACGCAAGGCCTGACCGAAGTCACGCTGCGCGATTTTCTGCGCGATTCGCATAACTTCCCCGAAACGATGAATTTCGAAGTGGTGGAAGTGGATGTCGACGTGCTGGCCGCCTACATCATCACGCTGCGCACTGAGGATTTCAAACCGCCAATCCAGTAACGGTTTCGGGATGGCCGATCGTCAGCTTTCCCGTGTCGCCAGCCATTCTTCCAGCCATTTGATGGAATAATCGCCACTCAGCACATCATCCTGCTTAAGCAATTCCTGATGCAGCGGGATGGATGTCTTGACGCCTTCGACCACCATTTCTTCCAACGCACGGCGCAGGCGCATGATGCATTTTTCACGGTTCCGGCCATAGACAATCAGCTTGGCAATCATGGAATCGTAATAGGGCGGAATGCGGTATCCGGCATATAGGCCGCTATCCACACGCACATGCATGCCGCCCGCTGCGTGATAGGCAGTCACCTGGCCCGGCGAAGGCGCAAAGGTGAACGGGTCTTCTGCGTTGATCCGGCATTCGATGGCGTGGCCCTTGAATTCCACCTCGTCCTGGGTGACGGACAATGGCTTGCCATCGGCAATGCGGATCTGTTCACGAACAAGGTCGATGCCGGTGATCATTTCGGTCACCGGGTGTTCGACCTGAAGGCGGGTGTTCATTTCGATGAAGTAGAACTCGCCATCTTCCCACAGGAATTCGATCGTGCCCGCACCGCGGTAGCCCATATCGGCCATCGCCTTGGCGCAGGTTTCGCCCATCCGTGTGCGGTCTTCGTCAGAAATGACGGGCGAGGGCGCTTCTTCCAGCACCTTCTGGTGGCGGCGCTGCAGTGAACAGTCCCGTTCGCCAAGGTGGATGGCATTGCCATTGCCATCACCAAAGACCTGAAATTCGATGTGGCGCGGATTGCCGAGGTATTTTTCGAGATAGACGGTCGCATCGCCAAAAGCGGCCTTTGCTTCCGAACCGGCCTGTTTCATCAGGGTTTCAAGTTCGTCAGGGCGGTTGCAGACCTTCATTCCGCGGCCACCGCCGCCTGATGCCGCCTTGATGATAACGGGGTAGCCGATTTCGTCCGCAATTTTTGCAGCTTCGGCCACATCTTCGATGGCGCCGTCTGAACCGGGCACCAGCGGAAGGCCCAGCGCGCCAGCCGTACGCTTGGCCTGAACCTTGTCGCCCATGGTGACGATATGTTCAGGCTTGGGGCCAATCCACTTGATATCATGCGCTTCGACGATCTCGGCGAATTTCGCATTTTCGGACAGGAAGCCATAACCGGGGTGAATCGCATCGCAATGTGCGATTTCGGCCGCAGAAATGATGGCCGCAACATTGAGGTAGCTATCGCTCGCAGCAGGTGGACCGATGCAGACGGCGTGGTCTGCCAGCCTGACATGCATTGCATCGGCATCGGCAGTGGAATGGACAGCAACAGTCTCGATGCCCATTTCATGCGCCGCGCGGTGGATGCGCAAAGCGATTTCGCCTCGGTTGGCGATAAGTATCCGGCTGATTCCCATGTCTTTTCGCCTTACGCGATCAAGACCAGCGGCTGGTCGAATTCGACCGGCTGCGCATTGTCGACAAGAATATCGGAAACAGTGCCGGCCCGGTCAGACGTGATCGGGTTCATCACCTTCATTGCTTCGATTATCAGCAACGTGTCGCCAGCTTTCACCTTGTCGCCCACTTTTACAAAGTTGGCAGCGCCAGGTTCTGCGGCAAGATAAACCGTCCCGACCATTGGCGATTTGAGCGCGTTGGAATGGTCTGGTGCGGCGCTTTCTGCAGGGGCGGGGGCTGTCGCGGCAGGCGCTGCCGGCGCAGGTGCAGCCAGGGCAGGGGCAGCATAGGCAGGGGCAGCAACGCCGCCACGGGCAACGCGGATCTTGCGCTCGCCATCTTCGACTTCGATCTCGGTCAGGCCGGTTTCGGCCAGCATTTCCGCGAGGTCGCGCACGAGATTTGTATCAACACTCATACCGGATTTGCTACCGGTCGTGGCTTTGGTTTCGGCCATGAAATGCCTCTTGTTATGTCTAAGCGCCCGCCTATGCGTTGCTGGACGCTGGCTGGCAAGAGGGGAGGCCAGTCTTTAATCGCCTGTTTACAGCAATGCCGCAGCGTCAAGCGCGACAATATAGCTTTGCGCGCCAAGCCCTTCCACGGTTTGTACCGCTGCCATGCCGACATAGGAAAGATGGCGAAATTCCTCGCGCGTCTTGGGATCGGATAGATGCACTTCGATGACCGGCACCTTTATGGCGCGGATCGCATCAAGCAGCGCAATCGACGTGTGCGTATAGGCCGCCGCATTGAGCAGGACTGCCTTAGCCCCTTCGGCCTGCGCTTCGTGCAGCCAGTCGATCAGGTGGCCTTCGTGATTAGTCTGGCGAACATCCACTTCCACGCCCAGTTCGCGTGCGCGGTCTTCCAGCATTCCTGCAATATCGTCGAGAGTTGCCGAACCGTAGATTTCCGGTTCGCGCAAACCCAGCAGGTTAAGATTGGGGCCGTTTAGAACGTAGATCGTGTCTGTCATGGCGCCATGATTAGCGGGGAGTTGAGAGCCCGTATAGAAGTGATCTTGCTTTGAACGGGGCGGGAGGGTCGCAGTGTCTACTTTTCCACGCCCTTGATTTTGCCCCATTGGCGCGCGGCGGTGTAGCCAAGGTAGCCTGTGCCAAACAACGCATAGAGTTCTTCGGGAAGGCCGCGCAGATATGCAGTCATTCCGGTGCCGATATTTCGTGCAGCGCCCGGGTCGAATGCGGCAAGAATGCCCATGGGCAATGCCCACAGGATCATGACATACATCACATACAGGAAACTGGGGCGCGCCCTGCTGGTCCACGGGTCTTGCGAATGTGCTTCTGCGACTATTGCTGACAGGCGCGCTTCTATTGTCGCCAGTTCGTGTGAGCCTTCCAGCTTCAACAATTCCAGCTTGGCGTGGGCGCGGGCTTCCTTGTCCGGGATAATCTTGTCGAGGATTGATGTGATCGGTCCGACTAGCGATTCGACGAAAGGCATTGGCGCGCTCCTATAATTTGGATGTGCGAGCAAATAACCGTATTGGTTCGTGTAGGAAAGTCGATCCTTGCTTATTCGCCAGCGCCGCTGGCAAGCAGTGCCAGTGCCAGAACCAGATGCGGCCGGTCAATCATCGCGCCGTCAAGGCCTACGGTCCCCGCGCCAGGATTGGCGGAAAACAGGTCCACTATCGCCTGTGCCTGTGCCAATTCCTCTGCTGTAGGGGTGAAGGCCTCATTGATGATATCAAGTTGCGCAGGATGAATCGCAAGCATCCCGCGATAGCCCGACTTGCGAACCCTTATGGCACGTTTTTTCAAGCCCTCCAGATCGCGAAAATCAGCCTGGATTGTCTCGATCGGTATGACTTCGGCTGCCACAGCGCCAAGCAGGCACAAGCTTCGCGCCAGTTCGAACACGGGTGCATATTGGCCATCAGGACCGAACTGCTCGCTCGCACCCAGAGCAGAGGAAAGGTCTTCTGCGCCCCAACTCATGGCGACAAGCCTGGGCGATCCTGCGTAATCACCCGTTTTGAACATGGCGGCGGCTGTCTCCGTCACCAGTGCTGCGACCTTTATGCTGCCCGCCTCAATGCCGGCAGTAATTTCGAGCCGCGTAATCGCTTCATCCAGTGCTTCCACGTCGGCGCGGCCACACGCCTTCGGCAGCATGATGCCGCCCGGGCCTGCGCCAATCACGGCATCGAGATCGCGTTTGGCTTCATCGGAATGGATGGGGTTGATGCGCACCCAAAGCCGGTGCCTGTCGGGCCGGGACCGGAGGAATTGGGCAACCAACAGGCGCGCGGCAGGCTTGGTTTCGGGCGCGACCGAATCTTCAAGATCAAGCAGCACGATATCGGCGGCGCCATCGGCAGCCTTCGTCATCTTTTTCTCGCTGTCGCCGGGGGCAAACAGCCATGACCTTGCCTTGAATGCAGTGCGCGCTTTGTCAGTCACTCGTGCGTCTCCTTGACGCTTGGCCTAGAATGGGAGGGGCGCAGGTGCAATGGTTGAGCAGCGGCCGGAATGGTATTTGCGCGCGGCCAAGCTGCTGGCGCACGAAGGCTTTTCCCCGTTGCCGCTCAGCAGCGGCAGCGTATCGCGGCAAATTTCTGGATTTGAATGATTTTCCACTGGTCGGGACGAGAGGATTCGAACCTCCGACCCCCACACCCCCAGTGTGATGCGCTACCAGGCTGCGCTACGTCCCGAACCGGTGGAGGGCGCGCCTATAGGGCGGCCTTCAAAGTGTGGCAAGCCTAATACCGGTGAATTGGGCCTGGTCATCGCTTCTTCTTGCAAAATCGGTTGCCCGTCCTTCGTTGCCCTTGTCAAACGAAGGTGCTAGGCGCGCGCTTCTATCGCCGGGAGGTGCAAATGTGCGCAGGTGACTTGCGTTTCGGACTGCTCTCCCCACCTTGATTTTTTGCAGTTCACAGGTTCTCCCGATGATCGATTTTCTTGCCGCCGCCGCCAGTGCGGAAGCTCCGCCAGCCTGGCTCCAGTTTGCCCCCCTGGTGGGCATGGGCCTTATATTCTGGTTCCTCATCATCCGCCCTCAGATGCGCCGGCAGAAGGAACATCAGGCCAAGATTGGCGGCCTCAAGAAGGGTGATCAAGTTATCACCGCAGGTGGCCTTATTGGTAAGGTCGTTCGGGTTGATGATGTCTATGCCGATCTCGAACTGGCGCAGGGCGTTCGCGTGAAAGCTGTTAAAAGCACTATTGGCGACATCGTCCCGCCCGCTGGCTCAGCGGCAAACGACTAAGCGAAAGCACAAAAATGCTCGAATTTCCGCGCTGGAAAAAGATCTGGCTCTGGGCGATCACCTTGCTGGCGATCCTCGCCGCATTGCCGTCGCTTCTTTCCATGACAAGTGTTCGCTGGCCTGACGCACTGCCGGACCCGATGATAAACCTCGGGCTCGACCTTGCTGGCGGTAGCCACATCCTGCTCGAAGCCAATCCTTCGCAGGTTGCGGACCAGCGGCTTGAAAACATGGAAGAATCGGTCCGCTCAGTCATGCGGCAGGCTAGCCCTCGCATCCGCATTGGCGATGTTTCCACCAGCGGCAATCAGCTCAGCTTCATGGTGGATAGCGCTGCTGACGTTGACCGTGCGCGCGAATTGTTGCTGCCGCTCGTGAATGGCACCGGCCTCACGCGTGAGTGGGATTTGCGGGTTGTCGATGAAACGCGCTTTTCGCTTTCTCCTACTGCCAGCGGCATCGAAAATGCTGTTACCCAGGCAATGGACAGCGCGACCGAAGTCGTCCGCAAGCGTATCGACTCGCTCGGAACGCGTGAACCGACAATCATTCGCCAGGGCGATACGCGAATCGTGGTGCAGGTCCCCGGTCTGCAAGATCCGGAGCAGCTGAAAAGCCTGCTGGGCCAGACCGCCAAGCTGGAATTCAAGCTGGTTGACCAGAATGCACTGCCTGCTGATGTGGAACAAGGCATTGCCCCTCCAGGCAGCCAGATTTTCCCCTATGCTGCGGGCACGCCATTCGAAGGGTCTTCGGTTGCGGTGCGCCGGCTGGGCGGCATCAAGGGCGATCAGCTGACCAATGCGCAGCAGAGCTTTGATCCGCAGACCAACGAACCCAACGTTACCATCCAGTTTGACCAGCAGGGCGGCGCAAAATTCGCCAAGCTGACATCTGAAAACGTCAACAAGCCATTTGCGATCATCCTTGATGGCAAGGTGCTGTCTGCACCCAACATCAACGAACCGATCCGCGGAGGCAGCGCGTCCATTTCGGGCAGCTTCACGGTGGATACGGCAAACCAACTGGCCATTTCGCTGCGTTCCGGCGCATTGCCGGTCGATCTGACAGTAGTGGAAGAACGCACCGTCGGGCCTGACCTTGGTGCCGACTCGATCCGTAAGGGCCTGCTCGCCATGGGCATCGGTTCGCTGCTGGTTATCGCGCTGATGATTTTCACCTATGGCCGGTTTGGCATTTACGCCACGGCGGCGCTGGTGCTGAACGTGATGATGTTGCTCGGCATCATGGCGGTTCTCAACACCACGCTGACATTGCCCGGTATTGCTGGCTTCGTGCTGACGATTGGCGCGGCAGTGGATGCCAACGTTCTGATCAACGAACGCATACGCGAAGAACGCAAGCGAGGGCGGCGCGTGGTTGCAGCGGTGGAAAATGGCTACAAGGAAGCCAGCCGCGCGATTTATGATGCCAACGTCACCAACTTCATCGCCGGTGTGCTGCTGTTCATTTTCGGCTCTGGCCCGATCCGCGGTTTTGCCGTCGTGCTTATCATTGGCCTGTTCACCAGCGTATTCACCGCCGTGACCCTGACCCGGATGTGGGTCGCAAGCTGGCTGCGTAAAGCGCGGCCACAAGAACTGCACGTCTGAGGGGACCTGAAAAATGCGACTTCTGAAACTCGTCCCCGACGATACGAATATCAAGTTCCTGAAATGGCGTGTGCCGTTCTACGTCGTCAGCCTGTTGCTGATGGCAGCCAGTTGGGCGCTCGTTTTTACGCAGGGGCTTAATTACGGCGTAGACTTCGCCGGTGGCCAGGAAATCCGCGCGACCTTTACCAAGCAGGCCGAAGCACCGATCCCGCAACTGCGCGATACGGTCGCGGGTCTGGACAATGTGGGTGACCCTGTCATCCAGCGTTTCGGCGCTGCGAATGAAGTGTCGATCCGCGTCAAGCTTCCCCCTGAAGCTGAAGGCGACCCCGCCTATGCTGACGCGATGACGCGCACGATCACAACGGCCTTGCAGGCAGAATATGCCGACATTCGTATCGACGGCGTCGATTCTGTTTCAGGCAAGGTCTCTGGCGAATTCCGCGAGATGGCCATTTATGCCTTGCTGGCCGCCATGCTGGCGATTGCGCTCTATATCTGGGTGCGTTTTGAATGGCAGTTTGGCGTCGGGGCCTTGTTTGCGCTGGTGCACGACGTTTCGCTGACACTTGGTATGTTTGCCTTGTTCCAGATGGAATTCAGCCTGCAAATTATCGCGGCCATCCTCGCGATCATCGGTTATTCGCTCAACGATACGATTGTGGTCTATGACCGTATTCGCGAAAACCTGAAGAAATATCGCAAGATGCAGCTGCCGGAATTGCTCGATCTTTCGGTCAATGAAACGCTTGCGCGTACGGTGATGACTTCATTGACGCTGCTGGTCGCTCTGGTGCCGTTGCTGTTGTTTGGCCCTGCCAGCCTGTTTGGTCTGACTGCCGCAATTACCCTTGGTATTTTCGTCGGGACTTACAGCTCGATCTACATGGCAGCGCCAATCCTGATCTGGCTGGGCGTGGATTCGCACAGCTTCGTTCCGGAAGAAAGCGTGGCAGAGCGCCAGGAAAAGGTCGCTCGCGGCGAGATGTAATCTGCTCGCCGGGCATCACGCTGCACCGGGGCATTATCCCCGAACCAGACTTTCATAATAATCGGCCAGCTGGGCTGCATTAGCAGCCCAGCTGAACCGTTCCGCCATCGCGGTTACGGCTTCGGTTGGAATCGGGTTGGCCAGTATCTGCCGGATGCCGCCGGTCACACCGTCCACGCTGCGATCGACGATAAGGCCTGCATCAGGACCAGTGACAAGTTCGCGCGCGCCGCCTGCATCGCAGATGACCAGCGGCGTACCGCAGGCGAGGGCTTCGACCCACGCATTGGCAAGCCCTTCATTCGAAGAAGGCAGGACCATTGCATCTGCTGCCGAAAGGATGATCGGCAGCACATCATGATCGACTGAGCCAAGGAAGTGGACGCGTCCTGCCACGCCCAAATTGCGGGCAAGGTTTTCCAGCCTATTTCGGTCTTCCCCCTTACCCACCACCAGCAGACGCGCTTCGGGCAGATTTGGCAGGCTAGAGATGACCAAATCCTGGCCCTTGCGCGGGGTCAGCGCGCCAACGGTTACGAGTAATGGCTCCAACCCGCCCAGCGGCAGACCAAGTTCATCCGCCAGCCGTTTGCGAATTGTCGGATGGTCGAGAGGGCGGAACCGGTCCCGGTCGAGGCCGGTATAGTTCACGGTGATTTTTTCGCACTCCATGCCAAGCGCCGCCATGTCTCCGGCAAGGGCTCTCGATACCGCGACGAGGCCGCGGGCAGCGCGCGCCGCTTCGAGCATTTGCCTGGCCGCGAAACCGACGCCTCCCCAATAGGAAATGTCCGAGCCGCGCGCCTTGATTGAAAGTGGAAGCCCGAGTTCAGCCGCGACAATCGCTGCCGCGGGGCCATCAGGGTAGAAGAACTGCGCATCGACCAGATCGAATGGCTGCTGCTGGTGCAGTTTTTTTGCCAGTTTCAGAATGGCGCGCGCGATAAGCTGCGGATTATGGCGCGCGCCAAAGCGCGGTATCAGCGGGAAAGTGGGGCGATGGACTTCGACGCCCTTTTCCATTTCCGCACCGCTATTTGCCTTGTTCCCTTCGGAAGCCACTTCGGCAAGTTTGCGATATTTGCCAAAAGCGATAGGCGGAATGCCCAGCGGATTGATCAGCGTTACGTGCCAATCCCCCCGCGCGGCCAGCGCTTCCATAGATCGGGCAACAAATGTGCCGAACCGTGGGGCGCTGGAATTGGGGTAGAGTGTAGAGATCGCGAGAAGGCGCCTCATAATTTGCGGACCAGCATTTCTGCCACTGCCAGCCACGCGGGGTCATCGACCACTTGCTGTTTTTGCCCCGCGCCCGGCGGCAAAACGCCAACCATTGAACCTTGCCGGTCAATCAGCCTGCCAAAGGAAAACCTGCCGCCCTTGCGCGGCACCAGTACATCGCGGTTGATCGCACGCTGGAAATCAGCAGGGTCAATCTGGCGGAGCCACAATTGGTCACCCGGGCGATATTCTCCGACGCTGGCTTCAATGGACAGCACCATCAGCGGCAAATCGCCGCCAAGGTCGGTCGCCAATATGGCATCGCGCGGCTTGCCGAGCGCTTCCGGGCCGTTTTCCATCAGCTTCGCCACCACTTGCGGATGGGTGGCTGCATCGGAACGCACAAGCATTTCAGGGTCAATTCCAAGCGCGCCTCCAATCCGGTCCATCCAGTTGATGGACAGGTTGCGCATGCCCGTTTCCAGCCTGCCGATGGTCTGGGCTGTGGTCGGCGGGTCACATGCTTCTGCCAGATCGGCCAGAGTCATGCCCTTTTCCTTACGGATATCGCGGATGCGATTGATCATCGTATTTACCTGACTAACCAAATGGGTTTTTAACTTTCCTACAAGCGGTTCGTTTTGGCAAGTGCTGATTTTAGAGCAATATGGGGATTTTTATGCGCCGACATCTGGTGGAACGTGAACTTACTGCCGAAGGCGCGCGCCGAGGCGACGGTGCCCATGGTTCCCGGACGCGCTCTGTCACGGTGAACGTTGCTGAATCGCCGTTGACCTGGCTTCACGCTCGCGGACATCTCGATGATCGCCTGTTCGATGCAGGGGAGCGCCTTCGCGCTGATTACGAACGAGCCTCGCTTGGGCCTTCGGTAACCATGAGCTGGGACCCGGTGAGGTTAAAGGGCAGTGGTGATCGCGGACTGACTGCTACAGAACGGCAGATCGCGGCCAAGTCCCGCTTCGATGGCGCTATGGCTGCTGCAGGTAGCGGATTATCCGATATTCTGTGGCGCGTCGCCTGCGGCTGCGAATCCCTGCCAGATGCAGAAAAGGTGCTTTCATGGCCCGCAAGGAGCGGGAAACTGGTTCTGAAACTGGCGCTGGAACGCGTTGCGGATTATTACCGCATTAATTGACGGAGCAATGTGTGTGACAGGCGTGTTCGCCTATCCTTCGACCATTTCTGCAAGTTCCAACCACCGTTCTTCGGCTGTTTCTTTCTCTGCCCGGGCATTTTCGATACCCTTGGAAATATTGGCAAATTTTTGCGGATCGTTGGTGAAAAGATCGGGGTCAGACAGGATTGCTTCGCCCTTGGTGATGGCGTTTTCCAATTCCTCGATGCGCGTCGGGAGAAGTTCGTAATCCCGCTGGTCCTTGTAGCTCAGCTTGGTGCTTCTGGCAGCCGGCGAGGGCGGCGAGACGGGCTTTTCTGCCTTGGCCGCCTTGGGCTTTCCGGAAACGGCCTGCCGCGTTCGCTTGGCTTCCCAGTCTTCATAGCCGCCTGCAACGATATCGACAGTGCCGCTGCCGTCGAGGCCAAGCGTGATGGTTACCGTGCGGTCGAGAAAGTCGCGGTCATGGCTGACGATCAGCACAGTGCCGTCGTAATCCGCGATGACTTCCTGCAAGAGATCGAGGGTTTCAAGATCTAGATCGTTGGTCGGTTCGTCGAGCACGAGCAGGTTGGATTTCCGCGCGAATTCGCGGGCAAGCAGCAGACGCGATCGTTCGCCGCCCGACAATGTGCCGACCCTGGTATCGACCAGTCCCGGGTCAAACAGGAACTCTTTCAGATAGCCCTGCACATGCTTGCGAACACCGCGCACATCAATCCAGTCTCCACCCTCGGCCAGCACATCGCGCACCGATTTTTCAGGCTTCATCAGGCTGCGCTGCTGGTCGATCATCACCCCGTTCAGCGATTTTGCGACATTGATAGTGCCGCTGTCAGGTGCAAGTTCGCCAGTCAGCAGCTTGAGCAGGGTCGTCTTGCCCGCACCATTGGAGCCGACGATACCGATACGGTCGCCGCGCTGAATGCGCAGGGAAAAGTCCTTGATGATCTTGCGGTCGCCAAAGCTCTTGCTGACCTTGTCGGCCACAATCACCGACTTGGACTTGTTTTCTTCATCGGAAGACAAGCCAAGCTTGGCTGTCCCGCCCGGCGTGATCATGGCGGCGCGGGCGGCGCGCATCTTGTACAATGCTTCGAGCCTGCCCTGGTTGCGCTTGCGCCTCGCGGTCACGCCGCGTTCCAGCCAATGCGCTTCGATTTTCAGCTTGGCATCCATCCGGTGCGCATTGCGCGCTTCTTCGGCATAGACCTGCTCTTCCCACGCCTCATACCCGCCGAAGCCGACATCCTTGCGCCGCAGAATGCCTCGGTCGAGCCAGATGGTGGCGTTGGTCAGGCGTTTGAGGAAAGTCCGGTCATGGCTGATGACGATGAACGCGCCCTTGTAACGCGTCAGCCAGTCTTCCAGCCATTCGATTGCGGCAAGGTCGAGATGGTTCGTCGGTTCGTCCATCAGCAAAAGATCAGGGTCCTGCGCCAATGCACGGGCAATGGCTGCACGCCGCCGCTCGCCGCCGCTTGCGCCTTTCGCCGGGGTGGCCATGTCAATGCCGAGCTGGCCCGCGATTGCCTCTACTTCATGGGCCGCTGGTGCATCCTTGCCTGCGAGGGCGAAATCCATCAGCGTTTCAAAGCCGGAAAAATCTGGCTCCTGTTCAAGCGCCACGATGCGGATGCCCGGCTTTACCTTGCGTTCGCCCCTGTCGGCTTCGACCTGGTTCATGATCATGCGGAACAAGGTTGTCTTGCCTGCGCCATTACGCCCGATGAGCGCGAGCCGGTCGCGCGGGCCGACATGGAGGTCCAGCCCTTCGAACAGCCAGCGGCCGCCCTGCTGCAGACCCAGCTTTTCCCAGCTCAAGATTGGAGGTTGCGCCATTGCGGCGCGAGGTAGGGCAGGTTTCACCGCTCCACAAGGTGCCTCGCGCTGCTTATTTGCAAGGGCGGGACAGAGGTCCCCGTCGCAAGGGCAAATTGCCTGCCATTCTGACAGTGCCGGAACCAGCCCATTCATTGAAGCGTAAGTGAAGGCACCCCATCACACGGGAAACCCCCTAGGAGACTTTCCAAATGAAGAATTATTTCATGCCGCTGGCCGCGATGGCCGCCATCAGCGTGCCTGCCGCCGCAGCAGAGGTCCAGATCCAGGCAACCGGACCTGTCATCGAGCTGTCTGTCAGCGAAACCGTCAGGGCCCGTCCGGACATCGCGACGATCAGCGCCGGCGTAACCAGTGAAGCGCCCACGGCAGTAGAAGCCATGCGCAAGAATGCCGCTGAAATGGATGCCGTGGTCAGAAAGATCAAAGCATTGGGCATAAAGTCTGAAGACATCCAGACAACGGGCATCAACCTGAATGCTCGCTATGATTATGATCGTGATACGCAGAAGCAGGTCTTCAGGGGCTATTCCGCGTCCAACCGTGTCAGCGTCATACTGCGCAAGGTTGCCGAGACAGGCAGCGTGCTCGACACGTTGGTTGCCGCAGGCGCGACCGACATTGGCGGGCCGCAGTTCTCGATCGATGATGACACTTCTGCCAAGGCGCAGGCCCGCAAGGCAGCAATGGAGCGCGCCCGCGGGCAGGCGATGGAATATGCAGGCTGGGCTGGTTACACCGGCATTCGCCTGCTGGAAGTGAGCGAAAGCATTTCTGGTAACGAACCGATGCCGATGATGCGCCAGTCGATGGACGCGGTTGCCTCTGCGCCGCCTACTCCGGTTGAGCCGGGCCTTGTGGGCACTGGGGTGAACGTGACCGTCAAATATGAAATGACCCGCTGATAGGCGGCGTAAAAAGGCTGAACGATTGCAATTAGGCGTATTCACACCTTGTTCAATGCAGCAGCCTTAGACAAACAGGCATGATGAAAAAGATTGTCACATCCTGTGTTGTCGCCGGTTTGACCATGTCCGGCTGGGCTGCGCCTACCGCGCTTGCCCAGCCGCGCACGGATCAGGGTGAAGCGCGCAAGGAAATGCGCGCGGGCAACGTGCTGTCGCTGCGTGAAATCGAACGCCGGGTGGTTGATCCGCTAAAGTCGCAGGGGCACGAATATCTCGGCCCGGCTTACGATTCCACGGCGATGGCGTATCGGCTGAAGTTCATCAAGGATGGCCGGGTCACCTTTGTCGACGTTGATGCCCGTACGGGCCGCATCCTTCAGCGCAGCCGCTAAGCCGCAGCGCGATTTCCCGCCATGGAAACACTACGCGAGTTGACGCGTTTCATACAAAAGCCCACTTAGCGGGTGCGTTTTCACAGGGGAATTATCCAGCATGCGGATCTTGATTGTCGAGGATGAACCGACACTCGGCCAACAATTGAAGAGCACGCTCGAGCAGACAGGCTATGCGGTGGACCTTTCCACCGATGGCGAGGACGGGCATTATCTTGGAAGCACAGAAGATTACGATGCCGTGATCCTCGACCTTGGCCTGCCTGAAATTGACGGGCTGACCGTGCTTGGCATGTGGCGCAAGGAAGGCCGGACTTTCCCCGTGCTGGTGCTGACCGCTCGCGATAGCTGGTCGGACAAGGTGGCAGGGCTTGATGCCGGCGCTGATGATTACTTGGCAAAACCTTTCCAGACAGAAGAGCTGATCGCCCGCCTGCGCGCGCTTATCCGCCGTGCATCGGGCAATACGTCGTCCGAACTGACGGCCGGGCAAGTGCGCCTTGATACGCGTTCGGGCCGCGTCACCTTGAATGGTGAACCCGTCAAATTGACTGCGCAGGAATACAAGCTGCTCAGCTATCTGATGCATCACAAGGGCAAGGTCGTCAGTCGCACAGAGCTGATCGAACATATCTATGACCAGGATTTTGATCGCGATTCCAATACGATCGAGGTCTTCGTGACGCGCATCCGCAAGAAGCTGGGAGCAGAGGTCATCACAACTATCCGAGGCCTTGGCTACAGCTTGGACGACCCGGCAGACGCGCCTCGCGCATCTTGATGAAAATGCGCGGGGCCAGGTTGCCAGGCCACCGGCAGGATTGTTGCACCCGTGACTGACCAGACCCAGACCCCGCCGCATACAGGCAGCCTTTCCCGCCGGATGATGCTGATTGCAGCCGGTTGGATTACTGTGCTTCTTCTGGCTGGCGGCTTCGGACTGGACCGGACATTGACGAGGCTGGTTGAAAGCAATTTTGACGATCAGCTGGAATATATGCTCACCGCCATGGTGGCATCGGCCGAAATCGGCCCGGACGGCGAGGTTTTCTTTTACCGATCACTGGGCGACCAGCGATTTCTGGAGCCTGGCAGTGGTCTTTACTGGCAGATCAGCGGCAAGGGGCATGAAGATTTCCCCTCGCGCAGTCTGTGGGACCGGAGCCTGCAGACACAGGGCGATCATTTCGACCTCGAAACGCATTTTTACGACAGTGGGCAATTCGCGGCTGAACCGCTGCGCATTGTCGAACGTTCCGTAATTTTGCCTGACAGCGACACTCGCTGGACTTTCACTGTCGCATCGGCGCGGGAAGAGCTGGATTACCAGATCAGCCGTATCCGATCGATCCTGGCGTGGAGCTTTGCGATATTGGGCTTTGGCCTGTTCGTGATGGCGGCCTTGCAAAGCTATTATGGCCTGCGCCCGCTGCGCCGTGTGCGCGATGCCATCCAGTCCATCCGCACCACCGGCACCAACCGTGTTACCGACCCGCTCCCCCTGGAAGTGCAGCCCTTGGTGGAAGAATTGAACGCATTGCTCGCCCATTCGGAAAAGCAGGCAGAAGAAGCCCGCACCCATGCCGGCAATCTGGCGCATGCATTGAAGACCCCGCTGACGGTAATCAACAATGCAGCAACGGCCAAGGCAGCTGATTTGCCGGACACGGTAATCCGCGAAGCAACCACCATGCGCCGCCATGTGGACCACCATCTTGCCCGCGCGCGCGCAGTCGGCCGCCGCGCCGTGGGCCATGCGCAGACGCCGGTTTGCGAAAGCGCAGAAGCAGTGCGCCGCGCGGTGGAGCGGCTCTATCCCGAAGTGCGGTTCGATATTGACGGCAACCGGAATGCAAAGGTCGCGATCGAGCGTCAGGACCTTGACGAAATTCTTGGAAATCTGATTGAAAATGCTGCCAAGTATGGCGGCGGCAGTGTCTTTGTTACGGTCGATGCAGAGCCCGACATGGACCAATGTGTCATCTGGGTTGAAGATGATGGCAAGGGCATTCCGCCTGCAGACCGCGTGCGTATTTTCGACCGCGGCGCGCGGCTGGATACCGGCAAGCCCGGCACGGGCCTTGGTCTTGCGATTGTCCGCGATGTTGCCGAAATTTATGGCGGCAATGTTGAACTGGACGAAAGTGAAGACCTGGGCGGGTTGCTGGTGAAGCTGATCCTGCCTCGGGCTGGCTGATGACCTCGGGCAGTCGATAGCTGCCGCCAGATTTACTCGCCGCGTGCCTGTTCGTGGTGCCGGATGACTTCCTCGATAATGAACCGCAGGAACTTCTCGGAAAATTCAGGGTCGAGCTGCGCTTCTTCTGCCTTTAGACGCAGGCGCGCAATCTGGCGTTCCTCGCGCCCGGGGTCAGACGGGGGAAGGGCGGTTTTCGCCTTGTACTGGCCCACAGCCTGCGTGATGCGGAACCTTTCTGCCAGCATGTGGATCAGGGCTGCGTCGATATTATCAATGCTGCGCCTGAATGCGGCGAGCTGTTGATCGGCGTGGAGATCGCTTTCAGGATCATGCATTGTATCGGTCATCACCAAACGCTTATCACGGGCGATGGCAGGATTCCAAGCTTGCCAATCAGGCATCTACCGCCCATGTGCGCTGCGAATATGACTGGCGAGCCAAAATGACTGCCGAGATTGTGCCTCTTCCGCGTAAACAGCCTGCTGGCGAGCCTGCCGGCCTGCCTACGCTCGACCCGATGCTGTCGCTGACAGCGTCCGGCATGAATTCGGTCAACTCGGTGATTCTTGACCGGATGCAGAGTGAAATTCCCCTGATTCCTGCGCTGGCTGGCCATCTTATTTCAGGCGGTGGAAAGCGGCTACGCCCCATGCTCACGCTAGCTGGCGCGCAATTGGTGGGTTACCAGGGCAACCGCCATCACAAACTGGCTGCCTCTGTCGAATTTATCCACACGGCCACCCTGCTGCATGATGATGTGGTGGACGGGTCGGACCTGCGACGCGGCAAGGCTGCGGCCAATATCATTTTCGGCAATCCCGCCACCGTCCTGGTGGGTGATTTCCTTTTCAGCCGCGCCTTTGAATTGATGGTGGAAGACGGCAGCCTCAAGGTTCTCAAGATCTTGAGCGGCGCCAGCGCGATCATCGCAGAAGGCGAAGTGGACCAGCTGACCGCGCAGCGGCAGATCGAAACCAGCGAAGAACGCTATCTTTCCATCATCGGCGCAAAGACAGCGGCGCTGTTTGCTGCGGCCAGCCGCATTTCGGCGGTGGTGGCGGAATGCGACGATGTGCAGGAACTGGCGCTCGATAGTTATGGCCGAAATCTGGGCATTGCTTTCCAGTTGGTGGACGACGCGATCGATTACGATTCCGATGCGGCACAGATGGGTAAGGACCGGGGCGACGACTTCCGCGAAGGCAAGATGACCCTGCCAGTGATTTTCGCCTATGCCCGCGGCACGGAAGCAGAGCGCAAATTCTGGAAAGCAGCGATTTCGGGCCACCGCACTTCGGATGATGATCTGGCCGAAGCGGTCGAACTGATCGGCAAATATGACGCGGTCGAAGCCACCCGGGATCGCGCCCGCCATTTTGCCGACCGCGCAATTGAATCGCTGGCAATCTTCCCCGATGGCAAAGCGCGCGCCGCCATGGCGGAAGCAGCCGAATTTGCCGTTGCCCGGGGCTACTGAGCCTGTCCTGATCGCAAAGTGGCACCCGTTCTCGTGGTGAACGTCGACCTTCCCATTCATGCCGTTTTGCCAGACGTGCTGGCTGCGCTGGAAACAGAGGGCGCAGCCGTGCTGGTCGCGCCGCCCGGTGCTGGCAAGACGACGGCAGTTGCACCCGCCTTGCTTGGCGAGCAATGGTGCAGCGGCACGATCATTCTCTTATCGCCCCGCCGCGTGGCCGCCCGCGCCGCTGCAGAACGCATGGCGGAAATGTTGGGTGAAAAGCCGGGCGAAACAATCGGCTACCTTACTCGCATGGACAGCAAGCAATCGGCAAAAACACGGGTGCTAGTCATGACCGAAGCGATTTTCGTCAACCGCATCGTGAGCGACCCTGAATTATCAGGTATCAGCGCGGTGCTGTTTGACGAGGCGCATGAACGCAATCTCGACAGCGATCTCGGGCTGGCGCTGGCGCTGGAAACACGCAGCATGCTGCGCGAAGACCTGCGTATCTGCATCATGTCCGCCACCATCGATGGTGCGCGCTTTGCTGCCCTGCTGGGCGCTGATGCGCGCATTATCGAAAGCGAAGGCAAAGCCTTTCCATTGCGGCTGGAATGGTTGCCGTCGCGGCCCGACTTGCGGATTGAAGATGCCGTGGCCACAGCCATCATGACAGCATGGCGTGCCGAAGAAGGCGATCTGCTGGCATTCCTGCCGGGTGTGCGCGAGATTGAGCGTGTGCGGGAGCGCCTGACGGAAAAATTGCCCGACACGCCCATCCTGCCGCTGCACGGCCAGGTGATGCCGGCTGATCAACGTGCAGCGATCCGGCGTGACGCGATGGGGCGCAGGCGCATCGTCCTTGCCACTGCCATTGCGGAAACGTCACTGACGCTGGATGGCGTATCCGTGGTCGTCGACAGCGGCCTTTCCCGCCGTGCGGAATTTGACCGAGCGGCAGGGTCCACCCACCTTGTGACCCAACGCGCCAGCCAGGCTGCATCTGCACAAAGAGCAGGCCGCGCAGCGCGGCAAGGGCCGGGCGTTGCCTATCGCTTGTGGGAAGAGGCAGGCCATGCCGGCCGCCAACCCTATGACCCGCCCGAAGTGGAAACGGCCGATCTTGCGCCGCTCCTGCTGGCTTTGGCACAGTGGGGGACGGGTGATCCCGCCAGCCTGCCATGGCTGGACGCACCGCCTGCCGCATCGGTTCTGGCGGCACGCGGCCAGCTGGAAAGGCTGGGCGCGCTGGATGCAGATGGGAGAATCACGCCTTGGGGCGAGAAGGTCGCCAGCCTGCCGATGGACCCTGTGCATGCAGCCATGGTCCTGTTTGGCGCGCTGGCTGGCCATGCCCGTGATGCAGCACGCCTTGCCTTGCTGTTGCAGGAACGCGGGCTGGGTGGCCGCGGAGAAGATTTGGTAGCGCGGCTGTCCCGCTGGGCAACCGACAATTCGCCGCGGGCCAAGGCATCTGCGCAATTGGCAGAACGCTGGGCTAATCAGGCTGCCAAGCTGGTATCGACCGAAAAACCCCACAATACCAACCCCGCTCTATTTCTTGCCCGTGCCTTGCCCGACAATATTGCCCGCCGCCGTGACGCAGCAGGAGAGAACTGGCTGTCAGCGGGAGGGCGGGGTTATTTTCTCGACCCGGCATCCACGCTCGCCCGGGCAGAATGGCTGGTGATCGGCGATGCGCAGGGACAGGCAAAAAGCGCGCGCATAACTTCTGCTGCGGCATTGTCGACACAAGAAGTGGAAGGACATCTCGCCGATCTGATCGAGCGCCGCTCAGTCCTGCGCTGGAACGGCGCTGAACGCCGCGTGGAAGCGCGGTTGGAACGAAGGCTCGGCGCGATTACCCTTGCCTCAGGACCAGACCCGAAACCCGATGCCGATGCGGTGGCTGCCTTGCTGCTGGAAAAGGCGCTTGATGAGCTGGAGCAGTTTTTGCCCGCCAGCCTTATGGCGCGGGCGCGGCACAGCAACATAGAGGCACTCTCGCTCTCCAATCTCCGCGAAAATGCTGAGATGTGGCTGACCCCGCTGCTTGCCTGCAGACGCGATCTCGATGTGCCGCGCGGCAAACTGGCAGATGCGCTGTTGGGCCACCTGGACTGGGATATCAGACAGGCACTGGATTCGCGCGCCCCGCGAGAATTCGTATCGCCACCCGGAAGCCACCACCCCATCGATTACGAAGGCGACGATGCCCCATCAGTCGAAGTGCGGGTGCAGGCCTTGTTCGGACTGGATGTGCATCCGATGGTGGGCAGGGAGCCATTGCTGCTGAAGCTGACCAGCCCCGCGGGTCGCCCCATCCAGTCGACCCGGGATTTGCCCGGATTTTGGCGCGGTAGCTGGGATGATGTGCGCAAGGATATGAAGGGCCGCTACCCTAAACACAGGTGGCCTGACGAACCCTGGACCGAAAAGCCGAGCCTGAAGACCAAGAACGCCTTTTCACGAAGCCAAAGCTGAATTAGAGAGCATTCCCATGCCAGCCCGTATTTACCAACGCCCGAAAAATGCCATGCAGTCCGGTAAAGCCCGCACCGACGAGTGGGTGCTGGAATTTGAGCAATCCGAAGCGCGCAAGCCCGACCCGTTGATGGGCTGGACCGGCAGCGGCGACACGCAGGCTCAGGTGCATCTGTCGTTTCCCACAATGGAAGCGGCAAAAGCCTATGCCGAAAAGCATGGGATTACTGCGCGCATCCACGCCACGCCGCCCAAGACGCTGAAGCTGCAGGCATACGCCGACAATTTCCGCTGAGTGTTGCTGCGCAGATGCTGCGCCAAGCAACACGGTTGCAAATCAACGAAACCATCGCCATATGCCCGCCCGGGAGTCGGGTGGACGTTTGCGTTCGCCAACCTGGTCAGGTCCGGAAGGAAGCAGCCACAACGATTTGCGGCGGGTCGCCCGGCTCCTTCTTTCCTCACGGCAGCTGAACTTTCTTCGCAGGACCTGCGTATTTCCCCGCATGACATCTGCGTGGGCCATGACATTTGCATCCATGTTGCCTACCTAGAGTGCCATGGGTGATTCACCGGAAAATTCTGACGGCCTGCCTTGGGAAACCGAGCCGGTCGAGACCACGCCCACAGCAAAGGAGCTGGAGGACGCGGGTCAATCCGCCATGTTCAGCGATGCACCGGCGGCAGGCGCCGATTCGGCGCCAGAACCGTCAATCGTGCCATCCGCTGAAGCTAATCCTCAGCCAAAGCCGGCTGTGGAACCTGCGGCGCAAAACCAGCCCTACCGCGTCCTTGCCCGCAAATATCGTCCGCAGACATTTTCAGAACTGATCGGGCAGGAACCGATGGTCCGAACGCTTGGCAATGCGATCGAGCGTGACCGGCTGGCGCATGCCTTTTTGATGACCGGCGTGCGCGGGGTGGGCAAGACATCCACCGCGCGGCTAATTGCCAAGGCGCTTAACTGCATCGGCCCGGACGGGCAGGGCGGCCCTACCATCGATCCATGCGGTGTATGCGAACCTTGTGTGGCGATTGCCGAAGGCCGCCACATGGATGTGATCGAGATGGACGCTGCCAGCCATACCGGCGTGGACGATGTTCGCGAGATTATCGAGGCCGTGCGCTACTCGGCGGTCTCGGCGCGTTACAAGATTTACATCATCGACGAAGTTCACATGCTGTCTCGCAATGCTTTCAATGCGTTGCTCAAGACACTTGAGGAACCGCCTGCCCATGTGAAGTTCCTGTTCGCCACGACTGAAGTCGACAAGCTGCCAGTCACAGTTCTCAGCAGGACTCAACGGTTTGACCTGCGACGAATCCATGCCGCCCAACTTGAACAACATTTCGCGATGATCTGCGGCAAGGAAGGCGTCGAGGCAGAGCCCGAAGCGCTGCATATGATCGCGGGCGCGGCAGAAGGCTCCGTGCGTGACGGTCTTTCCATTCTGGACCAGGCCATTGCCCATGCCGACCTCGATGCAGCCCATGAAGATGGCGGCAAGGTAACCGCGGCGCGCGTTCGTGATATGCTTGGCCTTGCAGACAAAGGTGCGCAGCGGCGCCTCTTGGGCAATCTACTGTCGGGTGATGCCAAGGCGCTGCTGGCGGCCATTGCCGACCAATATGCGCTGGGCGTGGAACCCCTGGCGCTGATGCGCGGCCTGATGGATCTTGTCCACCGCGTCACCGTCGCACAGGTGGGCGGCGGCGAGGCCGATGCGCCGACCGAGGAAGAACGTGCCGCGTTGCAGGACTGGGCTGGCAAGCTGTCCGCCGGGCAATTGCACCGTCTGTGGCAATTGCTGCTCAAGGGCCATGACGAAGTGCGCAGCGCGCCCGATCCGCTTGTATCGGCCCAGATGGCCTTGCTGCGCGTGTTGCACGCAGCCGATATGCCAGACCCGGGCAAACTGGCGAAGAAGCTGGAAGAAATGGGGCAGGCAGGTCTTGGTTCTGCCGCTGCATCGCCACCAGCACCAGCAACCTCGCCAACTGGCAAAATGGCGCAAGGCGAAGACATAAAGACTGCCACGCCTGCCTCTGCGCCAGCATCCGATCCATACGAAAAATTCGAGGAATTCGTCGCCTGGCTCGAGCAGCGCGGCCATATGCAATTGGGCGCAAAGCTGCGGATGCAGGCCGCCCCCATCGAAGTGGGGGCGGGTATTCTGCGTTATTCCATGGCGGCCGGATTTACCGACAATCTCGAACGCGAAATCCGCGACACGCTGACCAAACTGGTTGATCGTGGCTGGACCGTTAAGCAGGAAGAAAACACAGGTGGTCTCTCGCTGGTTGAACGCGAGGCATCATCACGCGAAATGGAAGCCGAACGCGTTCGGGCCGACCCCATGGTCGTCGCGGCGCTCATAGCATTTCCGGATGCAGAAATTGTCCCGGAAGACCCTGACGCACATGAACAGGCCCCGGGCTGGAGCCGCAAAGCTTAAAGGATAGCGCGATGCAATCGATGGAAGAGATGATCAAGGCAGCCCAGAAGGCGGCTGAAACGATCCAGACGCAAATGAACGAAATGCAGGCCAAGCTCGATTCGATCGAGGTAGAAGGCAAGGCAGGCGGAGGTATTGTATCGGTGCGCTGCACGGCCAAGGGCCGGATGCTGGGTGTGCAAATTGATGACAGTCTGATGCAACAGTCTGAAAAGCAAATGCTGGAAGACCTGATTACCGCTGCCTTCAATGATGCGCGGGACAAGGCAGACCGTGTTTCCAATGACGAGATGAAGGCAATCCAGGGTGGCATGGGCCTTCCGCCGGGCTTCAATCTGCCGGGTATGGGCTGATTTTGCCGCATCTGGTATAGCCTGGCCAAACAAGGGAGACGAGAACGTGGCAACAGTATTGAACGACAATGGTCAGGGCACTGACGCAGATGTTCGCGCACAGGTCAGCGATGCTGAATGGGCAGTTCGTGTCGATCTTGCCGCTGCCTATCGTCTCGTTGCCCTTTATGGTTGGGATGATCTTATCTTCACCCATCTTTCCGCGCGTGTACCGGGGCCGGAACATCATTTCCTCATCAACCCTTACGACATGATGTTCGAGGAAATCACCGCGTCCAGCCTCGTCAAGATCGACGTGGAAGGGCAGCCAGTCATCCCGACCTCGCATCCGGTTAACCCAGCCGGCTTTACCATCCATTCCGCGCTGCACATGAATTGCGACGAAGCCCATGCGGTGATGCATTTGCATACGCCTTCGGGCCAGGCTGTCAGCGCGATGAGCGAAGGATTGCTGCCCCATTCGCAGACCGCGATGATTGCAGCGCATGACATTGCCTATCACGAGTATGAAGGCATCGCGACCGATCTTGAGGAACGCGAGCGGCTGGTTGAGGACATGGGCGACAATCACATCATGATCCTGCGCAACCACGGCACGCTGTCGATTGGCCGGACCGTGGCGGAATGCTTCCTGCGTCTCTATTTCCTTGAACGGGCATGCGATGTGCAGGTGAAGATGCTGTCGGCAGGCCGCGAAAACCTGAACAATCCGCCGCAAGGCACGCCCGAAAAGGTGAAGGCTCAGACGCCTGGCGAAGGCATGGCCATGGTGGCGCAGGGGCTGGCATGGCCGGCATTGCTGCGAAAACTGGACCGGATTGACCCCAGCTATCGCAGCTAAATTCCAAATGGGCCGCTTATGCCGGCCCTGTGCACAGTTCCCGCTGGCTTGACCATTGCAGGGCAGGGCAAGTCTTCCCATATTCGGGTCAAGTGTCGCGCATCCTTCATTCTCACGCGCGATGACCATAACCGGATATTGAACCATGAGCCTTTTCCCTCTCCTCCCCTTGCGCGACATCGTCGTGTTTCCTGGCATGGTCGTGCCGCTGTTTGTCGGTCGCGACAAATCGGTGGCCGCGCTGGAAGCAGCGATGGAAGGCAGCAAGGATATCTTCCTTCTTGCCCAGCTTGACCCGGGCTGTGACGACCCCGAGCGTGATGATCTTTACGACGTCGGCGTGGTGGCGCAGGTGCTGCAGCTGCTGAAACTGCCGGACGGCACCGTTCGCGTGTTGGTGGAAGGCACATCGCGCGCCCATCTCGAACGCCTGCGCCCTGAAGGCGATTTCGTTGTTGCCGAAGTGACGGTGGACGAAGTCCAGACCGTTTCGGGCAGCGAAATCACCGCCATGATGCGCAGTGTCGTCGAACAGTTCGGCGAATATGCCAAGCTCAACAAGAAATTGGGCGATGGGGCCGGCGATGATCTGGGCGAAATTGACGATGCCGGCGCATTGGCTGATGCCATTGCCGCATCCATCAATACCAAGGTTGCCGACAAGCAGACGCTGTTGACCGAACCTGACCCGCGCAAGCGGCTGGAAATGGTCATGTCCTTCATGGAAGGCGAGCTTTCCGTGCTGCAGGTGGAACGCAAGATCCGTGGCCGCGTGAAGCGCCAGATGGAGAAGACCCAGCGCGAATATTATCTGAACGAGCAGCTGAAGGCGATCCAGTCGGAACTGGGCGGCGAAGGTGAAGACGGCGATGAGATGGCCGAACTTCAGAAGAAAATCGACACGCTCAAAATGTCCAAGGAAGCCAAGGCCAAGGCGCAGTCAGAGCTGAAAAAGCTCAAGGGCATGCAGCCGATGAGTGCCGAAGCGACCGTGATCCGCAATTATCTCGACGTGCTGCTCGGCCTGCCGTGGGGCAAGAAGAGCAAGCTCACCAAGGATATTGCCAAGGCGCAGGAAATCCTCGACGCTGACCATTACGCGTTGGAAAAGGTGAAGGACCGGATCGTCGAATATCTGGCAGTCCAGGCGCGCACCAATAAGCTGAAGGGGCCAATCCTGTGCCTCGTCGGACCTCCGGGCGTTGGCAAGACCAGCCTTGGCAAGAGCATCGCTCGCGCCACGGGCCGCGAGTTCGTGCGCCAGTCGCTTGGTGGCGTGCGCGACGAAGCGGAAATCCGTGGCCACCGCCGGACCTATATCGGTTCGCTGCCTGGCAAGATCGTGACCAATCTGAAGAAAGCTGGCACGTCCAATCCGTTGTTCCTGCTCGATGAAATCGACAAGCTCGGTCAGGATTTTCGCGGCGATCCGGCTTCGGCCCTGCTTGAAGTGCTCGACCCGGAACAGAATTCGAAATTCCAGGATCACTATCTGGAACTCGACCTCGACCTGTCGGACATCATGTTCGTCACCACGGCCAACAGCCTCAATCTGCCGCAGGCACTGCTGGACCGAATGGAGATCATCCGGCTGGAGGGTTACACAGAAGACGAAAAGGTCGAGATTGCGCAGCGGCACCTCATTGCCAAGCAAATCGAGGCGCATGGTCTGAAGGAAAGCGAATTCACGCTGACCGAAGACGGCCTGCGCGACCTCATCCGGTATTACACACGTGAAGCGGGTGTGCGTACGCTGGAACGTGAAATTGCACGGCTTGCCCGCAAGAGTCTGCGCCAGATTCTCGAAAAGAAGACGGACAGCGTCACGGTTACGGCTGAAAATCTCAGCGAATATGCCGGGGTCCGCAAGTTCAAGCACGGCATGAGCGAGGAAGAGGCCGAAGTCGGCCTGGTCACCGGCCTTGCATGGACTGAAGTGGGCGGCGAACTGCTGTCTATCGAAAGTGTCACCACACCCGGCAAGGGCGAAGTGAAGACGACCGGCAAGCTGGGCGATGTGATGAATGAAAGTGTCGCCGCTGCATTCAGCTTCGTAAAGGCACGTTCACCTGCCTATGGCATCAAGCCATCGTTGTTTCAGCGCAAGAACATCCACATCCACCTTCCCGAAGGTGCGGTGCCGAAGGATGGGCCGAGCGCAGGTATCGGCATGGTCACTTCCATTGTTTCGACGCTCACCGGCATCCCAGTGCGGGCTGATGTCGCGATGACCGGCGAAGTGACCTTGCGTGGCCGCGTCCTGCCAATCGGGGGTCTGAAGGAAAAGCTGCTGGCTGCATTGCGCGGCGGCATCAAGACCGTCCTGATCCCCGAAGAAAACGTGAAGGACTTGGCGGAAATACCGACCAATGTGAAAGACGGGCTGGAGATTATTCCGGTCAGCCACGTCGACCGGGTGCTGGAGCTTGCGCTGACAAGTTTGCCAACCCCGATCGAGTGGACCGAAGCGGACGATCTGGCCAGTCAGCCGGGCGCTGTTTCGGCGGTAGGCGGACCGGGCCAGACTGCTCATTGACCATGCTGCAATGCAGCGACTCGGAATGAATGTTACCCTACGGAATGGTTGCCTTACGCAGGTTAACCATCCGTAGGTGGCACCGTTCGTCGCAAATCCCGAATTTATCTAGCAATATAGCTGATTTCCGACCGAATTGCCTTTGACAGGGACGGCAAAAATCCCTTCAATCGCGCGCTGTCGAAGAGGCGATTCACCGAATTCGTTTCAGTAGGTAAATAGGGGTTTCAATAATGAACAAAAACGATCTCATCAGCGCAGTTGCGGATTCCAGCGGCCTGTCCAAGAGCGACGCTTCCAGCGCGGTTGAAGGTGTTTTCGACGCCATCACCAAGTCGCTGTCGGGTGGCGATGAAGTCCGTCTCGTCGGTTTCGGAACATTCTCCGTGGCCAAGCGCAAGGCTTCCACAGGTCGTAACCCGCGCACTGGCGAGCCAATGACGATCAAGGCTTCCAACCAGCCCAAGTTCAAGGCAGGTAAAGGCCTGAAAGACGCCGTCAACTAAGACGCCGGGAAATCTGGCCGCACGCCTCGCGGTCTGAAAATATTAACGCCGCGCTTGCCCAATGGCAGGCGCGGCGTTTTTATTACGTGGCAGCCGCCCGACGTGGGGGCTGACCAGTTTCAGTCTGCCAGTTTGATAAGCGCAGTAGGCGCAACCTGTGTGCGCTTGTTAACCTTCCATTCCAGCACTTGCCCCGCAGTGCTGGCCGCTGGTCCTTCGTCGGTATTGTTGGCGAGCACTTCGCCATCTGTCACGATGCGGAACGTGCCGGACAGTTCCGGCAAGACCGGCGCGCCTTCTTCCTCATTTTCGGAAGCGGCATTAAACATTCCTGCCATGCCGGCCATCATCCCCTGAAACGGATTGCCGCCAGCCTGCGCGGAAAAGCCGGGAGCATCGACGCGCACCGTGCCGCCTTCACGATTGGCCACCAACACAAAGAAATTGGACATCGGGAAACGTTCGATCGTCGGGAACAGGAAATCGTGGTCCAACCGGCCCTCGATCGCAAATTCTACAATGAACAGGCCGTCACCCTTGTAGTCGACCTGCTTCCAGCCCTTCTGGCGGCGCAAGCGGTCTGCCAGTTCGGCTGCTGCTTCAGGATCCGCCGGATCGATTCCGCCCAGCATCCCGCGCATCATTTCAGCATCTTTCTGCTTTTTCTCCTGCGCGCTTGCATATTCCCGCTTCTGCTCGGCAATTTCTTCCCGGGTGCAATCGCGTTCTTCGAAGCTGTCTTCGGCATAGCAGGGCTGCTGGACGAATTCGGCACCGGCATTTTCAGCCTTGTTCCCCATTTCAGCCAGTTTGCTGAGGGCAAGCAGGTAGATCTCGCCATTATACGAATAGGCAAAGGTCCCGCCATTTCGCAGGTGCAATTCGGATGTGAATTTGCCCGGGGAAAGCAGGCAGCCGGTCAAAAGCATGGCCATCATCGCTGTAAAGCCAATGGTCACAGCTCGTTTCAGATTCGATTTGCTACGCATTTGTTGCCCCCCTTTGAGCTGATCCTATTCCTCGCGCGTGGCCACCGCGTAAAGCGCAATCGCCGCAGCATTGGAAACGTTGAGGCTTTCTATCGCCTCGCCAATCGGCAAACGCGCCAGCGCATCGCAATGTCCTGCGATATTATGTCGCATGCCTTCGCCTTCAGCGCCCAGCACCAGTGCGACCCTGCCAGATGGCAAAGCTTCTGCAAGGGTGGCTTCGGTGTTGCCGGTAAGGCCGATACGCCAATAGCCTGCCTCGGCCAGCTGTTCGAGCGCGCGGGCCAGGTTCACGACCCGTACCCATGGCACGACTTCCAACGCGCCAGATGCGGATTTTGCGACGACACCCGATTCGGGCGGGGCATGGCGATCCTGCGTGACGATTGCCGCAGCGCCAAAGGCCGCTGCAGAACGCAGAATCGCCCCGACATTATGCGGGTCGGTCACCTGGTCCAGCACGACGATGGGGCGATCTTCTGCAGAATCGATCACTTCGTCGAGGTGAACATCCTCCAGCGGCGCGCATTCAAGCACCAGGCCTTGGTGCGGCGTATCGCGTGTTACCAGTCGGGCAAGGTCGACACCTTGTGCATATTCGACGGGGAAACCTTCGGGTAATTCCCCATCCAGTCCGGCAATCGCCTCGCGCGTTGCCCACAGCTTGCGGTGCGAGCGGTCGGGATTCTTCAATGCTGCTTCCACAGCATGGTGGCCCCACAGGCGCACCTGGCCCGTGCTGGCGCGTCCGCTGCCGCGGCCACCCTGCATCCGGCCTGCGCGTCCACGCAGCGCTCGCTTTCGGTCTGGCTTACGGTCGGCCATTGATCTGAAACTCCTAGAAATGCAGCTTGGTGTGGCCCCATGCCAGTAGCCCCATTGACAGGCAAGCGCAGCTTCGCCATTGGGGCGCCTCTCGGCCTGATGGCTCCGGCAACGGGGCTGCCTATTTTGCGAGGATGTCCGCTCTCATCTGAGTTCGGTTTTCCCTGCGGCAAGTTAGTGGACAGGTGGCCGAGTGGTTAAAGGCAGCAGACTGTAAATCTGCCCGCGCAAGCGTACGCTGGTTCGAATCCAGCCCTGTCCACCACTTGCCCTTTCTCGTATTTTTACGGGAAAGCCACGGGTATACGCATATACGCCTAGCGAACTTCACCCGGGTGGGCGTCTTGGCGGTCCTGCCCGGCAAGAACATAACCGCAATCCGCGCCGCCATTGCCCGCGATGCTATCCGGCAAGTCGACAAAACATTTTTCCAAACGTTGGTTTTTGGGGAGTTCCTGTGCAGTTGCAGGAAAACCTATCGATAAGAGACAAGGCGCAATGGCGGCTACAATTCTCATCGGAATTCCTTCAATCATACCCTGCGGAATGCGTACCGGACAGTTGCCAGGCGGATGCAGAATCCTGCTTCTTCACCATTGCGCTGCAAATCATGGCGAAATACCCGATGCTCGCAATTCCAATGCGGTGACCACTCCATTGCGATCACCGTCTATTCGGTCGAAGCTGGATTGCGTCGCGATCCGATATTCGATCAATGTCACTTGCCCATTTCTATCAGTATCAAACAGGCTCATCAGCGAATTGGGATCGATCTTTATCGCATATGGGTTCGTCAAAGCGGCAAATTCGCTCTGATTGAGTTGACCATCTTTGTTCCGGTCCAGCCGATCAAATACCACCAGGTTCTGCTGTAGCGCTTCCTGGGCTGCGGCCATCGACATAGGCACCAGAAATGGAAGTGCGACGACAAGTTTCACATAAGAGCGTGCGCTGCATCATTTTTTCCAAAGCCAGAACAAAATCCCGAGGTTTATAGCGGGAGCCAGCAGCATTGGTACGAGATTGGACACGCCGATCCTGTCCATGAGGATGTTCCATGGCAAGCCTAGTGGTAGTAGAAAAACTCCCGAAAGAGCATCTTCATCCTGACCGAACCATCCAAATGTTCCGGTTAAAAAGAGCAAAAAGGCCACGACATACAGGCCGAGGAAAACGAAAAATGCCCACTTCATTGCGATGCTCCTCCGGCCAAAGGGCCTATGATAATTGATGCGACAGGCAGACGGGTTTTGCTCATATTTTGCCTCGTTCTTCGCCGCGAAGTCCAAGGCGCCCCTTCGTCACTGGTTTAGCTTCTGCAATAAAGCCGGCCTTGAAGCGGTGCCACAAGCCATGACCATTCCGCAGTCCAACAGGGTTATACTGGCCTTGCAGGTCACGAAAATTCGCAATTTGCGTTCGCCAATCAAATGACGATCACTTCCAGACCGTAACTAGCCTTCTCCTTGCGCCGCGCTGCACTGCGATAAAGGTAAACACGAATGCGGTAGTCGCCACTTTCATTGGCAACGCCTTCGTACATGTTTTCACCGTTCGAACCGTTGAAGATTGCCACTTCTGTTTCGCCCGGTTCAAGCAGGTTGAAAAAGGCTGCGCTATTTGGGGACACCATCGAGATGTTCATCGCCTGGCCGGCGCGAACATTGAGCAGGTAGTCGATGGTTTCATAACCTGTGATGGAGCCATCGACCCGGACCGAGGATGAACCGCGTTCAAAGCTTAGTCGCTGTTCGGTTATCCCATCTGTTTCAGCGAGGCTGGGTGCAGTTAGTTCTGCCGTCCCGGCAAGCTGATCATCAGGAGGAGGAGGGGGGCCATTGCCATCAACTCCAGTTTCTTCCGCGAATTTGGGGGCGGGGGAGGGGGCGGCGGCGTTATCGCTCGCACTGTTGCAGGCGGCAAGCATGATAGCAACGATGCCAGACAGTGCGACGTTTTTCATATCAATTGCCTTACAACAGGTATGACCCTGCACTTTCGCCTGGCTGTCTTGGGCCTGGAAAGTGCAGGGTCATAGAAAGTGCCTATCAGCGGCACTTCGGATGGGTCTGGATGTCGCGGACGTCGTAAATCCGTCCGTCAGAAGTAATAACCTGCAAGCATTGGCGCGACGCGGCGCGCCACTGGATGCTGATCCGATCATTGCCCGACAAGAAGTTATCGACTTGGCGGAAACCGCGGCTTTCGAGATCGCTCATCGCACCGGCAGCGCGAGCGCCCTTGAGGTCCTTGTATTCGGCCACCGAAGCATAGCCGCCGCGGTTATGGTGGTGCCTGAGATTGGCATTCCGTTCGTCAACACCTGCTGTGTATCCACTGGAGTAAGCGTCCGAGCGATCATAGTTGTGATAAGAAGCGTTGTGCAGACCGTCGGTATAGCCGCGTTCGTAGTCGGCCTCGGCTTTCTGGTCCGCGTTGTGCTGACCATCTTCATGGTGATGCGATTTGTGGGTCAGCAATGCGCCGAGCAGCGCAGCCCCAGCAACCACACCGGCTGCAGTCGCAGCGTCACTACCCTTGTGGTGTCCGCAATCCTGATCGGTTGCATCGCTGATGGTCATAACACGTCCATCATAGACTTCGACCTGGACGCAGTTGTCATCCTGTGCGTCCCACCAATAGCTGTAGGCATAACCCATAGAGTTCTTGTTGGTAGATACATGGGCAAAGCCCCTTGATTGCAGGGCCGATTCAGCGTCTCCGCCCCGCGCACCGTTGATGTCCGAAAGTTGGCTGGCCTTTTCGGCCAGAACCGCGGTTGAAGCCATGGCAGCAACAGCTCCCAGGAGAATAAACTTTTTCATCTGAATTTCCCTTCCTAGCGATGATTTATTTCAGGCTCTTTTAAAACGTTATGCCAAATCCGGCAGCGGCACCTGCTTGACCACTGCTCGTTACGGTCCCGCCGAATTTGACGATGAATTTACCTTCGCTGTCAGATTTGGATAACTCCTCAAACGTTTACTTCGGCGGATCGTAGCTTGGGGAACGACCTTCGGCCGAGGCAGAAATGATAGGCTGAAACAATTACATCGCCTTGACAGGCTCCCAGACAATTATCCCGCCATCGGCCATCAGGGCCATGTTCAGTCGGCCGTCGCGAATTGTGAAGCTGCGGACATAGGGAAGCTGGCGCTCGATCAGTTCACCGATGGTCGGTGCGGGGCAGAGCGCCTTGGTCACTGCCATGGGACCAACAGCCAGGGTGCCCCCTGTCGCATTGGAAATCTCGTTTCTCCATGTTCCTGCGCCACGGTTGCAATCCAGTCGCGCGGAAAGCTGTCCATTCTCTCCAAATGTTAAGGTGTATTTCGATCTGTCGTCCGGCCGCACCGAGCCTTGCGCGTCGTTCATTGATTGGAATTCGACCAATCGCCAACTGGTATTTTCAAGGGTGGAAAACGGCACATTCGGCGGTGGCGGAACCGAAGGTCCAACACAGGCACCAACTGTGCACGCTGCGATAATCGCCAATACAAATCCTTGTTTCATAAACGACTTCATCTTCCGAGGGGCAGATTTCCAATAGGAGGGTAGGCTAACGACGAGAGAAGTAGGCGGCTATCATTATATGCTGACTCGGTGTAAGCATTTGCTGCCAAAGAGCGCGTGGCGATGTCTTGTCGCGTTTGCTTCCGAAATCAGAAACTGCCGTGCCATCCCAGTCGCGGGGCCGGCGCCACTGGAGTTGCCTGCTTGGTGCGTTCCCGGACTTTTTTCAGAAGGCAGGCCCAGGATGCCTTGCCGAAATTGCCCGACATCGTGAATCGACCGATCGGTGCAAACGCATACCGGATGTGGGAACGCGACCTGGGGCAGCCTGAGTGGCTTTATGCCGGGTTAGGGTGCGCACGACGGCCACTGCCCTTGCAAATGCGGGCGGGTGACGAAATCATCCTGGTCAGCAACATGCTCGATAATCTGGGCTTTGAAGCAATGCTGGAAGCCGTCAGCATGAATCCATTGCCGGGCGCCTCGCCAACTTCTGTTGCGCATATTTTCAGCGCGCCAAATGCCAGGGCCATGCTGGAAGGTCGCTGCCGCGTTCTGACCATCAGCAATCAGTTTGTGAAATGTGATGTGGAAGTCACTTCCGAAAACCTCGGCCTGACCTTCACTGCGCTTCCAGAAATTGGCGATATCGGCACATTTTTCGAACAAATTTTTGTGGTCCATCTCATCCATATCCTCCGCTTTTTTGAAACAAGCCTGCGACCATCAGAGACGAGAAAGCCAATGTTGGTTAAGACCAGCGCTGACCGAGCAGCCTTGATGAACGTGTTGTCTTCAGTTCCGAATGTGGAATTTCAGAATTGTCGCCATGCCAGCAAGTTGATCCTTTCAAGGGAGCAGTGCGAACGACTGAACCCTGGACACGATCCGCTGGTCTGGGCGGAAAAGTTGAGAATAATCCAGCAGCATGAAGCCGCCAGCGCCAACAGCCATTCCGTTTTGCAGCTCAAACAATATGTCCTGCAGGTCATTTCGAAGGAGCGGCGCGTTCCACGGCTGAAGGAACTGGCCGTTGCCGAAGGGGTATCGGAACGCACCTTTTCCCGCCGGCTGGTGCAAATCGGGGTGACCTATCAGGCGATCGTGGATGAAATACGTGCACAGCTGGGTTCCGAGATGCTGGACGTGGGCGATTTGCCGATTGGAACGATCGCAGAAGCACTAGGATTTAGCCACGCTGCCAGCTTTGCCCGTGCATTTCACTCGTGGCACGGTTGTTCGCCCAGTGAGTGGTCAATGCGCGCCAACAGTCTGTAACCGGGGCTGGGGACGAGCGGCTGCCATTTTCGGCCCAGGCACGGTTCTTCAGGTAATTTTGGCGAAAGTCGCTGCGCTGGAAGCGGGGCGTTTCCTTGCATCCTCGTCCGTATGGACGGGCTTTATTGCAGCACTTGGCCGTAATTGGTCCAGAAAGTGGATCAGGGGTTCCAGCTGTTCGCTGTTAATGGCGTAATAGACCAGCTTGGCTTCGCGCCTTGTCCTCACAAGGTCTGCCTTGCGCAGGAACGCCAATTGTTGTGACAGGGCTGGCTGGCTGATTCCGCTGATCTCCTCGATTTCGCCCACGCTTTTTTCTCCGTTACGGATGGCGGCGAGAATATTGTAGCGCAGCGGGTGGGCGATCGCGCGTAACTGGTCGAGTGCATGGTCAGTCATGTCTTGTTACCCGTGGAATAGAACCAGTCTGACGGGTTCTTGCCCGATAGCACATCGTCGAGCGTAGGCTGGGCGGGCAGGAGCATTTCCTTGCCTGGTTGCCAGTTTGCAGGGGCAAGCGATCCGTTGGCGTCGACCGCCTGCAAGGCGCATAATGTGCGGATCATTTCATCGACCGACCGGCCAACTGTGGCGGGATAGGAACTTGTCGCCCGCACATAGCCATCCGGATCGATGAAGAAGGTGGTGCGCATCGTCGCGCTGTCGGCAGCGTCGTTCGAGACCATGCCATAGGCATTGCCGATCACCAGCGTCGGGTCTTCGACAATCGGGAAGCGAACTTCAACGCCGAACCGGTCCCGTATCGCGCGAATCCAGGCAAAATGGGAAAACAGACTATCCACTGACAGGGCGACGAGCTGGCAGTTCATCTGTGTGAACCTGTCTTCAGCCTCGGCAATGGCGACAAATTCGCTGGTGCAGACAGGGGTGAAGTCGGCCGGATGGGAAAACAACATCAGCCATTTGCCGCGATAATCGGCCAGTGAAATTTCACCAGCAGTGCTGCGGGCCGAAAAATTGGGCGCAAGATCACCAATCCTGAGGTTGGGCGCGGGGTGGGCGTGGCTGTCCATAACATTAATCCTATATCCTTGACTCTGTGTTGGCAATACATATACATATTATGTGTAAATGAACTTGGAAAAACATATGGCTATCGAGTCTTCAGATAATCCCGTGGGTCAGGCCGCGCAGTTGATCGAAGCTGCCAGCGCCGATCATCGCCTGCGGCCAACGATTGCAGGCTTCTTCGACGAAGCGACGAACACCGTCAGCTATGTCATTCACGACCCCGCCTCGATGGAGGCGGCGATCATCGATTCCGTCCTTGATTACGAGGCGGCATCGGGCCGGACGTCTTTCGGCTCTGCTGATAGAATTATCGAATATGTTACATCTAAAAATCTGAATGTGAGGTGGCTGATCGAAACCCACGCCCATGCTGATCATCTATCCGCTGCGCCATTCCTGCAGGAAAAGCTCGGCGGGAAACTGGCAATCGGCAAGGATATCATCCGGGTGCAGGATGTATTCGGCAAGCTGTTCAACGCCGGTAGCGATTTTGAACGCGATGGATCGCAGTTTGACCATCTTTTCGTGGATGGCGAACGGTTCATGCTGGGAGAGTTGGAGGGCATTGCCCTGCATGTGCCGGGCCATACTCCGGCTGACATGGCCTATATAATCGGCGATGCGGCTTTTGTGGGTGACACGATTTTCATGCCGGACTTCGGCACGGCGCGCGCGGATTTTCCCGGCGGCGATGCCCGTCAGCTTTTTCAATCCATCCGCCGCCTTTTGTCGCTGCCGCGCGAAACGCGCCTGTTCCTGTGCCATGATTACAAGGCGCCGGGCCGCGATGATTATGCATGGGAAACCACCGTAGGCCAGCAGCGGGATGCCAACATCCACGTGCGCGACGGGGTAAGCGAAGATGAATTCGTGACGATGCGCACAGAACGTGACCGGGTGCTGGCAATGCCGAACCTCATCATGCCGTCGGTGCAGGTCAACATACGTGGGGGCAGATTGCCCGATCCGGAGGATAATGGCGTGAGTTACATCAAGATACCGGTGAACGCAGTATGACGCTGCCAGGCTTTCCAGGTGCTGCGCCGGTCGAAGGACTGGTTGGCGGCCTTCTCATCGGCCTTGCAGCGGCAATCATGTTGCTGGGGGCTGGGCGTATTGCAGGCGTAAGCGGCATGGCTGCACGCGCAGTCGGTTTGTCTAAAGGCGGCGCGCCATGGCCAATGGCGGCGCTTTTCGTGGGCGGACTTGCGCTGGGTGCTGCTGTCTACACCACCTTTGTGGGGCCGGTTGAGGCAGCATTTCCGCCAACAGCCGGATGGCTGATTGCAGGCGGCCTGGTTGTAGGTTTCGGCACGCGCATGGGCAGCGGTTGCACCAGCGGTCACGGGGTGTGCGGCATGTCTCGTCTCAGCCCGCGTTCAATGCTGGCAACCGCCACCTTCATTGTCTCCGGCATGGTAACGGTCGCGATCATCAACGCATTGGGATGGGGCTGGTCATGAAGAGATCTATCGTAGCGCTGGCTTCCGGCACCATTTTCGGTTTCGGACTTGCCTTGTCCGGCATGATGAACCCGCTCAGGGTGAGGGGATTTCTCGATCTTTTCGGCAATTGGGACCCCACACTGGCATTTGTCATGGGCGGGGCATTGGCCGTCATGGCAGTGGCATGGCAAATCCAGAAAAGGATGCATGTGCCGCTGGTATGCGATGAATTCTCGCTTCCCGGGACCAAGCTGATCGATAACAAGCTGATCGGTGGTTCTGTGCTGTTCGGCATTGGCTGGGGCATCGCGGGCCTCTGCCCCGGGCCCGCCATTGCATCCCTTGCGACCAGTTTCGTTCCGGCGGCGATTTTCGTTGCTTCGATGTTGGCCGGCATGGGGATATTCCGGATGGTGGAAAGCAAGTTCTAGCGGCAGTTATTATGGGCCGGTTTGGCCGGATTATGCGGACCCGCCCACTTTCATAGGCGCTGGCAGGCCGGACGACAGCAATGGTTGAAGGGATTGGTTGATGAGCGAAGTCAAATATCACCAGATCGTGATTATTGGCGGCGGTGCTGGCGGTATCGCCGCCGCATCGTCTTTGCTGAAACGCCGCCCCGGTCTCGATATCGTCCTTGTCGAACCGCGTGACGAACATTTCTATCAACCCGGCTGGACCATGGTGGGTGCAGGCGTATTCAATGCCCCTGTAACCCGCCGCGCCATGGAAAGCGTTATCCCGGATGGGGTGAGCTGGATCAGGCAGGCCGCCAAATCCTTCCAGCCGGAAGAAAACGCCATCACCCTCGAAGATGGCACCAGGGTCAAATACGATCTGCTCATCGTCGCAGCTGGCATCAAGCTCGACTGGGGGCAGATAAAGGGCCTTGAGGAAACGCTGGGCCATAATGGCGTAACATCCAATTATCGTTACGATCTGGCACCTTACACTTACGAGTTGGTGGCGGCTCTGAAGGAAGGGCGTGCGATTTTCACCCAACCGCCGATGCCGATCAAATGTGCAGGCGCGCCGCAGAAGGCCATGTATCTTTCGTGCGATGTGTGGCGCAGCGCGGGCGTGCTGGACAATATCGAAGTCGAATTCTGCAACGCCGGGGGCGTGCTGTTCGGGGTGGAAGCCTATGTTCCGGCCCTGATGGAATATGTCGATCGTTACGGCATCAGACTTAAGCTTGGCTCGAAGCTGGTTGCGGTGGACGGTGCCAACAAGGCGGCAACTTTCGAAACGGCAGATGGGCTGGTCACACGCCAGTTCGACATGCTGCACGTGGTGCCGCCGCAGGTCGCTCCGGATTTCATTCGCGAAAGCCCGCTGGCCAATGCCGCAGGCTTTGTCGATGTGGATGACCTGACCCTGCGTCACAAGAAATACCCCAACATCTTCGCACTGGGCGATGTGGGCGGAATGCCAAATGCAAAGACGGCGGCGGCGGTGCGTAAGCAGGCGCCAATCGTGGCAGTCAACGCGCTGGCGGTGATGAGCGGCGGTGAACCTGTTTCCGACTATGACGGATATGGTTCCTGCCCGCTGACGGTCGAACGCGGCAAGATCATTCTGGCTGAATTCGGTTATGGCGGCAAACTGCTCCCCAGCTTCCCCAAATGGCTGATTGACGGCACGAAGCCGCGCCGCCTCTCCTGGCTGCTGAAAACCGAAGTGCTGCCCTGGGTTTACTGGAATGGTATGCTCAAGGGCCGCGAATGGCTCGTCGCGCCTGTAAAAAAGCCTGAAGCATGAGCGCGAACGAACCCTCAGCAACTGCCACACCAACAGCCGCTCCGCAGCGGCAGTTAAGCGGTCTGGCGCGGTATATGCCGATACTGGAATGGGGCCGCACCTATAATGGCAGCGTGCTGAGCAATGATCTGATGGCGGCGGTGATCGTCACCATCATGCTCATCCCGCAAAGCCTGGCCTATGCGCTGCTGGCCGGTTTGCCGCCGGTGGTGGGCCTGTATGCCTCGATCCTTCCATTGGTCGCCTATGCCATTTTCGGCACCAGCCGCACGCTTGCGGTCGGGCCTGTTGCGGTGGTGTCGTTGATGACGGCATCTGCCGCGGGCGCGGTGGCTGCGCAGGGCACACCTGAATATATGGAAGCGGCCATCATGTTGGCGGCACTGTCCGGCGTGATGCTGGCAATTCTTGGTTTCCTTCGCCTCGGCTTTCTGGCGAACCTGCTGTCACACCCGGTCATTTCCGGTTTCATCACGGCCAGCGGATTGCTGATTGCGACCAGCCAGCTGAAGCACATCCTTGGCGTGAAGGGCGGCGGGGACACCTGGCCGGATATGCTTGGCGCGCTTGCCACCAGCATTGGTGAGACGAATTTCTGGACACTGGGCATTGGCGCTGCTGCAACCGCATTCCTGTTCTGGGTGAGGCGGGGTGCCAAGCCTGCACTTGTGTCAATGGGGCTGAAACCCCGTGCGGCAGAGATCACCGCAAAGGCTGGCCCCGTGCTGGCTGTGGCTGTGACGATCGTCGCAGTTCTGCTTTTCAATCTGGCTGACAAGGGGGTGAAGCTGGTCGGCGCTGTCCCGCAGGGGCTGCCGCCTTTTGCACTTCCCACGCCCGATCTTGGCCTTGTCGCGCAGCTATGGGTTCCGGCTCTGCTCATTTCCATCATCGGTTTTGTAGAAAGCGTTTCAGTCGCGCAAACTTTGGCCGCAAAACGCCGCCAGCGTATCATGCCGGATCAGGAACTGATCGGGCTTGGTGCGTCCAACATCGCATCGGCGCTGTCCGGCGGCTATCCTGTGACAGGCGGCTTTGCCCGCTCTGTCGTGAATTTCGATGCAGGGGCTGAAACGCCAGCGGCTGGTGCCTTTACGGCGGTTGGCATTGCGCTGGCATCGCTGTTCCTCACGCCGCTGCTATTCAACCTGCCGATTGCGACCCTGGCGGCCACCATAATCGTTGCCGTCCTCAGCCTGGTTGATCTGAAGACGCCGGTTCGCCTGTGGGTCTATTCCAAGGCTGACTTTGCAGCGCATATTGCCACCATTGGTGTCACCTTGCTGGCAGGCGTCGAAATCGGCGTGATTGCGGGCGTCAGCGTGGGGCTGCTGCTGTATCTGTGGCGCGCTTCGCGCCCCCACGCGGCCATTGTCGGCAGGGTTCCTGAAACCGAACATTTCCGCAATGTGGACAGGCATCATGTCCTCACCGTCCCCCATGTCCTGTCGATCAGGGTCGACGAAAGCCTGACCTATCTCAACGCGCGCTGGCTGGAAGAATACGTGCTGGAACGCGTGGCGGAGCGACCTGCCTTGCGCCATGTGATCGTGATGTGTTCAGCAGTGAACGAGATCGACGCATCAGGGCTGGAAAGCCTGGAGGCGATCAATCACAGGCTGGCGGATGGCGGAATTGGCTTCCATCTTTCAGAAGTGAAGGGCCCCGTGATGGACCGGCTTGAACGCGCCCATTTCCTCGAAGAACTGAATGGCCGCGTCTATTTGTCGCAGGAACGGGCCTATACCGAACTTGCACGTGATGATGGCCAATCCGCCGGCCCGCCAGATTTCTACGAGGCACGCGGCCTTATCTGACCGCTGTGTTGCATTCCACGCAACACAGCCTGCAAATTTCGCGTTTTGCTGGCTTCACCAAGCGGCCTAGGGGCTGAAAATCATGTTCGATAATTTCGACGCTCTGCTCCTCGCCCGCATCCAGTTTGCCTTCACGGTAAGCTTCCATTTCATCTTTCCGGCCTTTTCAATTGGTCTCGCCAGCTATCTGGCGGTGCTTGAAGGTCTGTGGCTGAAAACGGGCAAGCAGCTCTATCTCGACCTGTTCCGATACTGGCTCAAGATTTTCGCGGTCGCATTTGCCATGGGCGTCGTGTCAGGCATCGTCATGTCCTACCAGTTCGGCACCAACTGGTCTGTGTTTTCGGACAAGGCCGGGCCGGTTATCGGGCCGCTGATGGCGTATGAAGTCCTGACCGCTTTCTTCCTGGAGGCAGGGTTCCTTGGCGTTATGCTGTTCGGTATGAGCCGGGTCGGCAAAAAGCTGCATTTCGCGGCGACTTGCATGGTGGCCCTGGGCACTTTTGTTTCCGCATTCTGGATTCTCTCGGTCAACAGCTGGATGCAGACGCCAACCGGCTTCGAGATGGGTGCCAACGGCCAGTTTCTGCCGGGGAAAAGCTGGTGGGACATCATCTTCAATCCCAGCTTCCCATACCGCCTCGTCCACACGGTTATCGCTGCTTATCTCACCACCGCATTCGTGGTGGGCGGCGTTGGCGCCTGGCATTTGCTCAAGGAGGCCAGCAACAGTCATGCGCGAAAGATGTTCTCTATGGCCATGTGGATGGCTGCGCTGGTTGCTCCAATCCAGATTTTTGCAGGTGATATGCACGGCCTCAACACGCTGGAACATCAGCCACAAAAGGTGATGGCGATGGAAGGGCATTATCAAAGCCACCCTGACGGCGCACCGCTGATCCTGTTCGGCATCCCTGACAGCGCTGAAAAGCGCGTGAAATATGCGGTCGAGATACCCAAGGCGTCTTCGCTCATTCTGAAGCATGACCTCAACGCTCCGCTGGCGGGCCTCGATACGATACCGGATGATCAGGAACCGCCTGTCGGTATCGTCTTCTGGTCGTTCCGCATCATGGTGGGCATCGGCTTTGCCATGCTGGGCATTGGTGCGTGGAGCCTGCTGGCACGGCTTCGTCGCAAGCTTTATGACTGGAGCTGGCTGCACCGCGCCGCGCTTGTCATGGCGCCATCGGGCTTTGTGGCGGTCATCGCGGGCTGGATTACCACCGAGGTAGGCCGCCAGCCTTATGTGATCTACAATTTACTGCGCACAGAAGATGCCGCATCGCCGCTGGCTGCACCAGCCGTGGGCGCGTCGCTGCTGGCATTCGTGCTGGTTTACTTCGCCGTATTTTCGGTAGGCACATGGTACATCATGAAGTTGATGAGCTCTGCCCCCCATCCAGCTGAACCGGGCGTAAAGCGCACCGAGACAGGCCCCATCCGCACCGCTGGTATCACGCCTGGCCCAACGCAAAACCCGGGCGGCACCCAGCCTGTGCCTGGTAACGAGGGAGAAGTCTGATGGACCTCACCGTCATCTGGGCCTTCATCATCGCCTTTGCTGTCTTTGCCTATGTGGTGATGGACGGTTTCGATCTCGGCATCGGAATTCTGTTTCCCACTTTCAAAGTGGGGGCGGAACGCGATCAGGCGATGAATTCCATCGCGCCTGTATGGGACGGGAACGAGACCTGGCTGGTGCTGGGCGGCGGCGGATTGTTTGCAGCTTTTCCGCTGGCCTATGCCATCATCCTGCCTGCGACCTATCCGCTGATTATCGCGATGCTGCTGGGCCTCGTGTTTCGCGGCGTGGCGTTTGAATTTCGCTGGCGTGATCCGCGGCACAGGGCATTCTGGGACTTTGCCTTTACCGGCGGCTCGCTGGTTGCTGCCATGGCGCAGGGCATGGTCCTGGGCGCATTGCTTCAGGGCGTGGAAGTATCGGGCCGTACCTATGCAGGCAGCTGGTTCGACTGGTTGACGCCCTATACTTTGCTGACAGGTATCGGCACCGTGGCAGGCTATGCTTTGCTGGGCGCGACATGGCTCGTTTGGAAGCTGGAAGGCGATGCGCAGAGCCATGCCTACAGGCTAGCCTTCAGAAGCGCCATTGCGACGCTGGTCCTGCTTGCATGCGTCAGCCTTTATACGCCGTTCCTCGATGCGGCCTATTTTGATCGCTGGTTTGCAATGCCCAGCTTCCTGTTTGCCAGCCAGGTTCCACTGTTGACAGCAATCATCGCCTACTTCCTGTTCCGCGGATTGCGGCGCAAGCACGAAGCATCGCCCTTCTGGCTTTCCCTCGGCCTGTTCCTGCTGGGGATGGCTGGTCTGGGCGTGTCCATGTGGCCCTATGTGGTACCAGACCAGATTACCATCTGGGATGCTGCCGCGCCTGAACGAAGCCAGATTTTCATGCTGGTGGGCGTGGGTATCACCCTGCCGCTCATCCTTGCCTATACCGCCTGGGCCTATTGGGTATTTCGCGGCAAGGTTGGCCAGGATGGATATCATTGATGGCGGACAGGCCGACCGACGGTAAGGCGCCGTTGCTGCAGCGGCTGGGGTGGATGGGGGCAATCTGGCTGGCCAGCGTCTGCGTGCTGGGCATCGTCGCATATGCCATAAAGGCATGGCTTATTCCCTGAAAGCCGGCATGCCATAACGGGGCAAAAAGCCGAGGCCGGGTTTCACAAGGCTTGCCCATGGCAACGCGCAAAGATATTCACGCGCCATGCAATCAACCAACCATCCCGTCATTTCCGCAACCGGTCTTTTTACGCCGGAACAGAGCATTTCTAACGAAGAACTCGTTGCCAGCTACAATGCATATGCGGACCTTTATAACAGCCAGCATGCTGCCGAAATTGGTGCAGGGCAACTAGAACCGCTGCAGCACAGCTCTGTCGAATTCATCGAGAAAGCAAGCGGGATCAAGGCGCGCCACGTCATGTCCAAGGCGCCTGTCCTCGACCCGCATACGATGGAGCCGCGCTGGGAAACGCGCAGCAATGAAGAATTGTCGATGATGGCTGAAATCGGCGTGAAGGCAGCAAGGCAGGCGTTGGAACGCGCTGGCCGCGATGTCGCTGATGTCGATGCCGTGCTGTGTGCAGCATCCAATATGGAACGCCCCTATCCTGCCATGGCGATCGAGATCCAGCAGGCACTGGGTATCGACGGGTTTGCCTTCGATATGAATGTTGCGTGTTCTTCCGCCACATTCGGCATACAGACTGCTGCCGATTACATCCGCGCGGGCAATGCAAAGTCAGTGCTGGTGGTCAGCCCTGAAATCACCAGTGGCCACCTCAACTGGCGCGACCGGGACAGCCATTTCATCTTTGGCGATGTGGCGACTGCAGTTCTGGTGGAAGATTCCTCCATCGCACCAGCCAGCCATTGGGATATTATCGGCACAAAGCTGAAGACCGTTTTTTCAAACAACATCCGCAATAATTTCGGCTTCCTCAACCGTGCCACTCCTGATGGCATCGGGCAGGACGACAAATTATTCGTTCAGGAAGGCCGCAAGGTCTTCAAGGAAGTGGTCCCGATGGTCGCCACCATGATCGTGGAGGAGGCAGACCGGCTCGGGGTTGATCCAACTGCGCTTCGGCGGATGTGGTTGCATCAGGCCAATGCAGGCATGAACAGGCTGATCGCGCATCGCGTATTGGGACATGAAGCCAGTGAGGATGAAAGCCCCACTGTGCTCGATACTTATGGCAACACTTCCAGCGCCGGTTCGATCATTGCATTTCATCTCAACAGCGATGATCTGGCAGCAGGCGATACAGGCATCATCTGCAGCTTTGGTGCAGGCTATTCGGCTGGGACTGTCTTTGTCCGCAAGGCGGGCTGAGCATCGGGCGAGTGGGTTGCCGGGCCACGCAGGAACTCGATTTCCTGGCCAAATCGGGTTGCCGCGCTTGTCCCGCACTGCGCTTGGGCCTAGGTAGAAAACATGGCCGGTGAACTACTTGATAACAAGGGTCGTGGAGATGCTGCCTGGCAATGGCCGGCAATCCACCCTGAAGGACGCAAATTCGGACTGATAGCTTTTGCGGTCAGTATGTTGTTTCTGCTCGTATTCGATTGGGAACTGGTCGGCTGGCCATTGCTGGCTCTGACAGGAGGTGTATTCGCCTTTTTCCGCGATCCGGAGCGGGTTGTGCCGCTGGACGATCACTGCATCGTGTCACCTGCAGACGGCATGGTTTCCCAGATTTGCGAGATGGACCCGCCAGCAGAATTGATGGGTGATGATGGTTCGGGCGTGCTTGGCCTTGCGCCGGGCAAGGTCACCCGAATCTCGATTTTCATGAGTGTGTTCGACGTTCACATCAACCGTGCGCCGATTGGCGGCACGGTGCGGCGTCTCGTCTATATCCCGGGCAAATTCATGAATGCGGATCTCGACAAGGCGAGCGACGAAAACGAACGTCAGCATATTCTGATCGAGCGCGGCGACGGAGTTGCGATCGCCTTTACCCAGATTGCCGGGCTGGTGGCGCGCCGCATTGTTCCATTCGTGAAGCCGGGGGACATGATTGCTGCTGGCCAGCGGGTCGGCCTCATTCGGTTTGGCAGCCGCGTCGACGTTTATCTGCCGCAGGGGACTGACCCCAAGGTGCTGATTGGCCAGAAAATGGTCGCTGGCGAAACCGTCCTTGCCGAAATTGGCAGGCAACAGCTTATCGAAGGTATTGCACAATGAACCTTGAAGATGAGCGGGTTGGCCCGAAAGCAGCGGAAGATGAAATTCCGCAGCTTGCAGGGCGGACCAAGGGTTTGTCGCTACGTGCAGTGCTGCCCAATGCAATCACGGCTGCGGCGCTATGTTCGGGCCTCACAGGTATCCGTTTCGCGATTTCGGGCCAATGGCGCGAAGCGATCATCGCCGTCATTCTGGCCGGTGTTCTGGACGGGATAGACGGGCGTATTGCCCGCTTGCTGAAAGCACAGTCACGTTTCGGCGCCGAACTGGACAGCCTCGCTGATTCGCTTTCCTTCGGCATGGCGCCTGCGCTCATTCTTTATCTTTGGACCTTGCAGGACCTGCCACGCCTTGGCTGGTTTGCCTCGCTCGCATTCGCCATCTGCTGTGCGCTGCGCCTTGCGCGTTTCAATGCGCAGATCGATACTGACGAACAGCCGCATAAATCCGCCGGCTTCCTGACAGGTGTTCCTGCGCCGGTGGGGGCAGGGCTGGCCTTCCTGCCATTCTATCTATGGATGGCAACAGAGCTGGAAGAATTCCGGAACCCCGTTTTCATGGGTATCTGGATGGCACTGATCGCGTTCCTGATGATTTCGAACGTCGCCACGCTCAGCTGGACGTCGATCAGGCCGCGCAAGAATGTTCGGCTGGAACTTATCGCCGGGGTCGGCATACTTTTTGCAGCATTGCTTCAGGAACCGTGGTGGACGCTGGCTGTCATTTCGGGCGGATATTTGTTGCTCATGCCATATGGCATGATGAAATACGGAAGGGTCAGGCGGCAGCGCGCTGCGCCATTGACGGAACCAGCTGACGTGACCGGCCTATCTGGCTGACCAGGCGAGGGCGGGGCGCATAGCGTTCCGAATAGCGTTCAACAGTTTCAACCCGAGTGATGACAGTCGCATATTTTGCGCCGTGGGAAACCTGCGCGCTCAGCGCACGATAAGCCCGGACGCCGCGCAGGCTGCTGTCAGCCAGGGAGACGGTTGCGGCGATAGCGCCGGCTGCAAACAAGGCTACAATCAGAAAACCAATCATCGCGACATCTTTCTTTCAATGCTCACAAGCCGGTTGACAGCCTGTGGATATCTAGTGGAAAACACCTATTCAGGCGGGTTTGTTCCCCGATGAGAGCAATGTTCTCTTTTTGTTCCGTCCTGTCAAGCGATATTCGCGCCGGAAAACCCTTTTTGTGCGACGAATAGAGGGTGGCTTTCTTCAAAATCTTTGGCTAAAGCGCCGCGTCTGCCGCGAATCCGGCCATTTTTGGTCGGCTAAAAGCAGGCAAATTCACATGGAAAACGCACATACCGGTGCCAGATGCGGGATACTCCGCGATGGTTCCAGTTTTCCAGAGGAACAACCGGAAGGAATTATCTTATGGCGGCACCTACCGTCACAATGCAGCAATTGATTGAAGCCGGGGCCCACTTCGGCCACCAGACCCACCGCTGGAACCCGCGGATGAAGCCGTATATCTTCGGTGCCCGCAACGGTGTTCACATCATCGACCTTTCCCAGTCCGTGCCGCTTTTCGCGCGTGCTCTGGAATTCGTCACTTCCACAACCCGCGCTGGCGGCAAGGTTCTGTTTGTTGGCACCAAGCGCCAGGCGCAGGACCCGATTGCAGAAGCAGCTCGCCGTTCCGGCCAGCACTTCGTCAACCACCGTTGGCTGGGCGGAATGCTGACCAACTGGAAGACCATTTCCGGTTCGATCAAGCGTCTCAAGACCCTTGAAGAGCAGCTTTCGGGCGAAACTTCGGGCCTTACCAAGAAGGAAGTTCTTCAGCTGACCCGCGAACGCGACAAGCTGGAACTGTCCCTCGGCGGTATCCGCGACATGGGCGGTGTTCCTGACGTGATGTTCGTCATCGACGCCAACAAGGAAGAACTGGCCATCAAGGAAGCCAACGTATTGGGTATCCCGGTCGTTGCCGTTCTCGACACCAACGTTGATCCGTCGGGCATTTCGTTCCCCGTTCCAGGCAACGACGATGCAAGCCGCGCAGTGCGCCTTTATTGCGATGCGATTGCCGATGCGGCGATTGCAGGCAAGGGTGGTGCCGTTGCTGACTCCGGCCAGGATGTCGGCGCGATGGCTGAACCGCCGGCTGAAGTCACCGCGTGATCGGATGCCCTGCATCACGCAGGGTTGTCACAATTGCGAATTAGAGCGCCGGGCCAACCATATGGATTTGGCCCGGCGCCTGAACTATTTAAAAAAGGATATGACAGATGGCCGCTTATACTGCCGCTGACGTAAAAGCCCTGCGCGAGAAGACCGGCGCGGGCATGATGGATTGCAAGAAGGCCCTGGCCGAAACCAATGGCGATGTCGAAGCTGCGGTTGACGCACTGCGCGCCAAGGGCCTCGCTGCTGCCCAGAAGAAATCGAGCCGCACGGCTGCTGAAGGCCTCGTCGGCGTTGCTGTAGAAGGCACCAAGGGCGTTGCCGTCGAAGTAAACTCTGAAACCGACTTCGTGGCCAAGAACGACCAGTTCCAGGATTTCGTGCGCAAGACCACGGAAACCGCACTGGGTGTTGACGGTGATGATGTTGAAGCCCTGAAGGCTGCTTCCTACCCCGGCGGCGGCACTGTTGCAGACAAGCTGACCGACAATGTTGCGACCATTGGTGAAAACCAGCAGGTCCGCCGGATGAAGAGCGTTTCTGTATCGAACGGCATCGTCGTTCCTTACGTGCACAACGCTGCGGCAACCAACCTCGGCAAGATCGGCGTTCTGGTTGCTCTGGAAAGCGAAGCGGGCGCAGACGTGCTTGAACCGCTGGGCAAGCAGTTGGCGATGCACATCGCTGCAGCCTTCCCGATGGCGCTGAATGCAGACGACCTTGATGCAGACGTGATCGAGCGTGAGCGCGCGATTGCTGCTGAAAAGGCTGCTGAAAGCGGCAAGCCTGCTGAAGTGCAGGAAAAGATGGTCGATGGTGCGATCAAGAAGTTCGCCAAGGAAAACGCGCTGCTCAGCCAGGTTTTCGTGATGGACAACAAGACGCCAATCGCTGACGTTGTTGCACAGGCTGGCAAGGCTGCCGGTTCCGCGATCGTCCTCAAGGACTATGTCCGCTTCCAGCTCGGTGAAGGCATCGAGAAGGAAGAAAGTGACTTCGCAGCAGAAGTAGCAGCCGCCGTTAAAGGCTAAGCGTTTGCGTCCTTGCGGCGCTGCGTGACTGAAATTGCGGCCGTCGGACCCTGCCGGGTCCGGCGGCCGAATTTTTTCTGGCGATGCCAAAGCGGTGCCTTCGCCCTTGGCAGGAACGGGCGTGGCACTATAAGGGCAGCGCTTCCCCGAACCTGTCTGAAAGACCTGATCCAAATGTCTCTCCCCAAACTCAATCGCATCCTCCTGAAACTCTCGGGCGAGGTGCTGATGGGCGAACAGGAATATGGCATTGATCCCGCTTATGTCTCGCGGCTTGCAGAAGAAGTGAAAGCGGCGAAAGAAACCGGTCTCGAAGTCTGTCTGGTGATTGGCGGCGGTAATATCTTCCGCGGCATTTCAGGCGCGGCCAAGGGACTGGACCGGACCACCGGTGATTACATGGGCATGCTGGCCACGGTGATGAATGCGCTGGCAATGCAGAACGCACTTGAGAAGCTGGGTGTGCCGACGCGGGTGCAATCCGCAATTCCAATGGCATCTGTGTGCGAGCCGTACATCCGCCGCCGTGCCGAGCGGCATCTTGAAAAGGGCCGCATCGTTATTTTCGCAGCCGGCACCGGCAATCCGTTCTTCACTACCGACACTGGCGCTGCGTTGCGTGCGGCCGAAATGAACTGCGATGCGCTGCTGAAAGGCACCAGCGTTGACGGGGTGTATGACAGCGATCCCAAGGTTAATCCTGCTGCCAAGCGTTTTGATACAATTACTTATGGCAAGGTATTGTCAGACAATCTCAAAGTCATGGATGCTGCGGCCGTGTCCCTATGCCGTGAAAATGACATTCCGATCGTGGTCTTTTCGATCCGTGAACGAGGCAATGTCGCACGTGTGTTGGCAGGTGAAGGCGTCCAGACAATCGTACAAGAGGAATCCTGAATATGGCAAAGTATGACAAGGCCGACCTGGAGCGCCGCATGAAAGGCGCCGTGGAATCGTTCAAGAGCGATCTTTCCGGCCTGCGGACCGGCCGCGCCAACGTTGCATTGCTCGACCCTGTTGTTGCCGAAGTTTACGGCGCCATGATGCAGCTGAGCCAGGTGGCAACGGTTTCCGCGCCTGAACCGCGGATGCTGTCCGTGCAGGTGTGGGACAAGAGCAATGTCAGCGCTGTTGAAAAGGGTATCGCCAAAGCAGGTCTGGGTCTTAACCCGATGACCGATGGCCAGACAATTCGCCTGCCGATCCCCGATCTTACAGAAGACCGCCGCAAAGACCTTGCCAAGCTGGCTGGCCAATATGCGGAAAAAGCCCGCATCGCGATCCGCAATGTGCGCCGCGATGGCATGGAAATGCTGAAGGAAGACGAGAAGAAGAAGGAAATCTCCGAGGACGATCGCAAGCGTCTCGAGGATGAAGTCCAGAAGTTGACCGACAAATATGTGGCAGAGGCAGATGCAGCGGCAGAGGCCAAGGAAAAGGAAATCATGACCCAGTGAGGGTGCGAGTATCCGGAGCGGTCCTGTGACTGACGCGGAAAACCGCGCACGCCATGTCGCGATTATCATGGATGGTAATGGCCGCTGGGCCAAGAAGCGCCATTTGCCCCGCGCCATGGGGCACAAGCGCGGGGTGGAAGCCGTGCGCAAGCTTGTGCGCAGTGTTGAGCCGATGGGCATCGATTGCCTGACGCTGTATGCCTTTTCGAGTGAGAACTGGAAGCGACCTGAGGAAGAAATCTCCGACCTGATGGGGATGCTGCGCAAGTTCATCAAAAGCGATTTGCCAGAATTCATCGCCAATGATGTCCGCCTGAAGATTATCGGTGATTACAAGGCTTTGGAGCCTGACATTGTCGAGATGCTTGAAGATGCCCTGGAAAAAACGTCTGGTGGCTCGCGCATTCTGGCTGTGGCGCTCAATTATGGTTCGCAGCAGGAAATTGCCCGCGCAGCCGCATTTGCGGCCAAAGCTGGCAAAGTGACGGTGGAAACCATTGCCGCGAACCTTTTTACCGCAGACTTGCCGCCGCTCGACCTGCTTATTCGCACGTCCGGCGAAGTGCGATTGTCGAACTTCCTGTTGTGGCAGGCCGCCTATGCGGAAATGAGTTTCCTTGATGTACTTTGGCCGGACTTTACGCCGGAACACCTGCAGGCAGCAATTGACGACTTTTCGCAAAGGGATCGCCGGTATGGCGGACGATAATATGGCTGCACCAGCTGCCAGTGGCCAACCAGCGGCTTCGGCCAAGGGCAAGTCCGACCTCGGTGTCCGCGTGGCATCGGCGGTGGTTATGCTGGCCGTAGCGGGCGGTGCATTTTACCTTGGCGGGAGAGTGTTCGACACTTTCATTGCAGCAGTTGCCCTGGCCGCAATGGTCGAATTCGTCCTGCTGGTGGTGAAGGCAACGCGAAATGTTCCCTTTCGTCTGGCGGGCATTCTGGGCGGCGCGGTATATATCGGCACTGCTGCCGTGGTGCTGGCGCAGCTCGATTCCTATTTCCTGTTTGCTGCGGTTGGCGCTGTGATCGCTACGGATACGGGCGCATATTTCTTTGGCCGCGCCATTGGCGGGCCCAAGATTGCCCCGCGCATTAGTCCGTCAAAGACATGGGCAGGCCTGTTTGGCGGCATGCTTTGCGCTGCGATCTGGCTCGGCCTTTGGGCAGGGACGTTCCATTTCATCGGCGGCAACGTGACCTTTGCCGATTTGATGGAGGCCATGTGGGAAGATGCACTTGGTGCTGCATTGATCGGCGCGATACTGGCCGTGGCCGCGCAGACGGGTGATTTCTTTGAAAGCTGGCTCAAGCGCAAGGCGGGGGTGAAAGACAGCTCGCGCCTTATACCGGGCCATGGCGGCGTTTTTGACCGTATCGACGGGCTGCTTCCGGTGGCAATCCTCGTCGGCGCGCTGAGTGTGCTGTTTTGACCGCGAGAACAATCTCCATCCTGGGGGCAACTGGGTCAGTCGGCGCGTCCACGCTCGATCTGATACGGCGCAATCCTGCTGACTGGCAGGTGGTCGCGCTGACTGCCAATTCCAGCGCAAGCGAACTGGCCGCGCTGGCCAGGGAATTTGACGCGCAAATCGCCATCGTCAGTGATGAGGCTCATTTGCCTTCATTGCGCGCGGAACTGTCTGGCACCGGTATCGAGGTTGCTGGCGGGCGCGAGGCGCTGTGCGAGGCAGCTTCGCGAAAGGTCGACCTGACGGTTGCGGCCATCGTGGGCTGTGCCGGCCTTGCACCTACCATGGCTGCGATAGAGCAGGGCGGAACCATTGCGCTCGCTAACAAGGAAGCGCTGGTATCTGCTGGCGACGTGATGACCGCCGCAGTGGCCGAACATGGCGCGACATTGCTGCCGGTCGATTCTGAACATAACGCTATTTTCCAGTGCCTTGCAGATAACTCTGTATCCGATGTGCGATGGATTACGCTGACTGCCAGTGGCGGCCCGTTCCGGACATGGTCTGCACAGCAGATTGCGGCGGCGACCCCTGCGCAGGCGGTGGCGCACCCCAATTGGGACATGGGCGCCAAGATCAGCGTAGATTCTGCCACAATGATGAACAAGGGCCTCGAATTCATCGAGGCGCATCACCTGTTCCCTGTCGGCCTGGACCGGCTGCGCATCGTGGTTCACCCGCAAAGTGTCATCCATTCAATGGTTGAATATCGGGACGGGTCGACCTTGGCCCAGCTTGGACCGTCTGACATGCGCGTGCCGATTGCATCATGCCTCGCCTGGCCACAGCGGATGAATACGCCGTGCGCCCCGCTGGATTTGCCGGCCATTGGCGAATTGAGCTTCTTTGCGCCGGACGAGGAACTTTTCCCCGCCACGCGACTTGCCCGCGAGGCAGTGCATCAGGGCGGAAGCGCGCCTGCCATCCTCAATGCCGCCAATGAAGTGGCGGTTGCGGCGTTTCTTGCTGGTAAGATAGCATTCACAAAGATTGCCGTAGTGGTGGAGGAATGCCTGCATCGCGATATACCTGCTGTGCCTGCCAGTCTTGCCGATGTGCTTGCGGCAGACAGTCTGGGCCGCGCGCAGGCGACTGAAATTCTGGAGACTTGCTGAGTGTTTGAATCTCCCCCTGTCTGGATGTGGCTGGTCGGCTTCGCGCTGGTTCTGGGTCCGCTCGTGACTTTGCACGAGTTGGGCCATTATCTCGTCGGACGTATTTTCGGGATCAAGGCAGATGCTTTCTCGATCGGTTTCGGCAAGGAAATCGCCGGTTGGACAGACAAGCGCGGCACCCGCTGGAAGCTCTCCATGCTGCCACTGGGCGGCTATGTGCAGTTCAAGGGCGATATGAACCCCAGCAGCATGCCTGATGGCGAAGCACTGGAAGACGTTTCTGCGCAGGACCGCGAAGGCGTGTTCCATTTCAAACCCGTCTGGCAGCGCGCATTGGTGGTTCTTGCTGGCCCGATGATGAACCTACTCATCGCGCTGGCAATTTTCGCTGCGTTTTTCATGCTTTTCGGCAAGCCTGTCACGATTGACCCGACTGAAACCAATGTGGTCGGCAAATTTGCCGAACAGTCCGCTGCCCGTGACGGAGGCTTGGAAATAGGTGACCGCATCATTTCCATTGACGGTGAACCGGTTGCCGAATTCAAGGATATCATCGACCGCGTGATCATCTACCCCGGCAGGACCGTGGGTGTGGGGGTCGAACGGGACGGTCAGAAACTGGTGGTGCCAGTCACGCTTTCGGATTCGGTCGAAAAAGACCAGTTCGGCAATGAATCCCGCGTTGGCCGGTTGGGCGTATTCTCCCAATCGCAGGAATACGTCTCTGTCGGCCCTGTCGAAGCGATGTATCTTTCAGTCGATCACAGTGTCGGGCTGGTCAGGATGATGGTCACCGGCCTTGGCCAGATCTTCACCGGAGACAGGTCTGTCCGCGAGTTGGGCGGGCCGATCAAGATTGCCAAATTTTCTGGCGAACAGTTAAGCCTGGGCGCATTGCCGTTCGCGAATTTCGTCGCACTGATTTCAATTAACTTGGCATTCATTAACCTCCTGCCAATCCCCGCTCTCGATGGCGGGCACCTGGTTTTTTATGCAGCCGAGGCCGTTCGTCGCAAACCCATTGGCCCTCGCGGTCAGGAAATGGCGTTCCGTGCGGGCATGGCGCTGGTGCTGATGCTCATGCTGTTCGTCACGGCAAATGACATCATCTCGCTCCCTATTTTCGGGGGCTAACTGGCGGCAGTTTTGACGGGAATTGTAAAAAGCGCGGGGGATGGCGCGCTGGATCGCTTGATTGGGGACACGGCATCGGGCACAGGGCGGCACTAAACCGTCCCGGCACGAAGCTGGTCTGGCGGTCTGGAAGAACACATGTTTAAATTGCACGGGATACCCGCGTCGATGAATGGACGGACAATGGCAGGCGACACGATCATGAAACCTGCCGCGCGGCTCGCGCTGGCTTTGCTGGGCGGCACAATGCTTGCCGGTATGCCTGCGTCAGTGTTGGCTCAGGATGCGGTGCAGCCTGCGGCAGAGGCTCAATTGCCCCAGTCGCTGCAGCAGCAGGACGTTATCCAGTCGATTACCGTGGTGGGTGCAGAACGTCTCGAAGCGCAGACGATCCTCAGCTACATCCGGCTTCGCGTTGGCCAGCCCTATACCCAGGTCGATGCCGACCAGGCGCTGAAAGACTTGGCAGCAACCGAGCTGTTCTCGAATTTCAGCATCCGCAATGATGGCGGCAACGTGGTTGTTGACGTGGTGGAAAACCCGGTGATCAACCGCATCATCCTTGAAGGCAACAAGCGCCTCAAGAATGAAAAGATTGTCCCTGAAATCAAGCTGGCACCGCGCCAGATATTCACCCGTTCCAAGGTTCGCGCGGATGTTGCCCGCATTATCGAACTCTATAAGCGGCAGGGCCGCTTTGCCGCTTCGGTCGAACCGAAGATGGTGCAGCTGAGCCAGAACCGCGTGGATATCGTCTTCGAAATCACCGAAGGCCCCAAATCCAAGGTCCGCCAGATTAACATCATCGGGAATGACGAGTTTTCCGACGGCAAGCTGCGCGGGGAAATGGTCACCAAGCAGGCCCGCCTGACGTCTTTCCTCAGCTCCAACACCAGCTACGACCCTGATCGCCTGGCGTTCGATCAGCAGAAGCTTCGCCAGTTCTACCTGACTGAAGGTTATGCCGATTTCCGCGTCGTTTCCGCCGTGGCCGAACTGACGCCGGACAAGCGCGACTTCATCATCACTTACGTGGTCGAGGAAGGGGAGCGTTACAAGTTCGGCAACGTGGCCGTGGACAGCCAGTTGCGCGATTTCGACAGCGAAGGCATGACCGGCAATCTGCCGATGAAGAGCGGCGACTGGTATAATGCCAAGTCGGTCGAAGACACGGTCGAGCAGATGAGCGAGCTTGCGGGGACATTTGGCTATGCGTTTGCCGACGTGCAGCCGAACTTCAACCGCAACAAGGAAGACCTCACGATGGACATTACATTTGTCCTTCGCGAGGCACCGCGCGTTTATGTCGAACGGCTGGACGTCAACGGCAATACGCTGACGCAGGACAAGGTCATCCGCCGCGAATTCCGCCTGTCGGAAGGCGATGCGTTCAACTCCCTGCAGGTCAAACGTTCGGCCAACCGGATCAAGTCGCTTGGCTTCTTCCAGGAAAACTTCGAAGTCGAACAGAAGCCGGGCAGCCAGCCTGACCGGATCATTCTCGAAGCGAATGTCGAAGAACAGGCGACGGGCGAATTGCAGCTTTCGGCTGGCTTCTCCTCGATCGAGAACTTCATCCTGTCGGCATCCATCCGCCAGCGCAACTTCCGCGGGCGCGGCCAGACGATTGGCGCAAGCGTCAACTATTCGCGCTATTCGCGTTCGTTCAACCTGAGCTTTTCCGAACCTTATGTGTTCGACCGGAACATCTCGGCCGGTATCGATATCTATCGCCGCGATCTCAACAGCTTCAACTATCTGAACAACAGCCGCAACACGACCTTCCAGCAGGCGACCACTGGTGCATCGATGCGTCTTGGCGTGCCGCTGACTGAATATATGTCGCTGATCGGCAGCTACACCTTCAACTATGACCAGATCTCGCTGAGCGAAAACCAGTTCTTCGCTGATCTCGACGGCGACGGTATCCGCACCTGCGAACCGCTGATTGCCGGCCGTTATCTTTGTGAGGCACTGGGCAACCGGACAAGTTCGATCCTGGGCGTCACGTTGGCCTATGATGCCACCGATAGCCGCTACCGCCCGACGCGTGGCCGGTCTGCTTCTGTCAGCGCCGAATATGCCGGTCTAGGCGGAACGGTGAATTACCTGCGTGTTCGCGGCAAAGCGGCCCAGTACTGGAATGTCTTTAACGGCTTCATCTTCTCGGTCACCGCAGAGGGCGGGTACATCAAGGGCCTGAATGGCGACGACGTGCGCCTCAACGACCGTTTCTTCCTGGGTGAACCGCAGATCCGCGGCTTTGACATTCGCGGCGTTGGTCCGCGTGTTCTGCGCCGCCAGATCATCGATGACGGTGAAGGCAACCCGGTTGTGGTCACAGACCGCAAGCAGGTCAGTGACGATGCCCTTGGCGGTAATGCCTATTACCTTGGCCGTGCCGAGCTGGAAATTCCGCTCGGTTCAGGCGCAAGTGAGCTGGGCCTCCGTCCATCCATCTACATGGACGTAGGCGCGCTGTTCGACGTGAAAGAGCCGCAATTGCAGCAGAGCCCGTTCCCAGGCGGTATCACCATCCAGTCGCGCAATGCTGACGGCGACCTGCTTTATTCCATTCCGGGCACCACCCCGATCCAGACCACCACATCACCCGATGATGGCATGGGTAATGCATATGACCCCGTCCTCACGCAAATCGCCGGTCCGTTCGAGGAAGTCTTCCTTGGCGATTCGGCTGCCCCACGCATCACTATTGGTGTCGGGGTAAACTGGAACTCGCCATTCGGGCCGTTCCGTATCGATTTCGCCCACGCGCTGAAAACCCAGCCGGGCGATGACACCAAGAAATTCTCGTTCAACGTAGGAACACAATTCTAATGAAGAAATTTCTCAAGCCCGTTCTTGCAGCCGGTCTCGTGCTGACTGCTTCGGCTCCGATGTTTTCTGCACCAGTTGCAGCCCAGCAGATCGCGCAGGGCGTAGGCGTAGTCAGCCTGCCGGCAGTGGTCGCCAATTCCAACGCTTTCAAGATTGCCGAACAGCAGCGTCCGGTAACCTACAAGGCACAGCTCGATCAGGCCAATACGCGCCGCGACCAGCTGACCGCGCAGCTCAACCCGCTTTACGAAAAGTTCCGGACCGACCAGCAGGCCAATGTTTCCCAGGCAACGTTGCAGCAGCAGGCTGCGCAAATCCAGCAGCTTGAACAGGCTGGCCAGCGCGAACTGAACCAGATCATCCAGCCACTGGCCCTGAGCCGTGCCTATGTGCAGGAACAGATCGAAGAACTGCTTGATGATGCGGTGCAGGCTGCAGCCAAGAAGAAGAACGTTTCGCTCATCCTCGATCCGTCGTCGGGTGTGGTTGTCTATGCTGATGCGAAATACAACATCACGCAGGACGTTGTGAACGAACTCAACACCCTGCTGCCTTCTGCTCAGCTGGTGCCGCCGCAGGGCTGGCTGCCACGCGAAGCGCGTCAGCAGCAGGAAGCTGCTGCAGCTGCACAGGCCGCCGCGCAGGGCACCGCGCCCGCTCCGGCACAGCCGCAGGGCCGCTAAGCAAGACCAACGGGGGCAGGGCAATGAGCACACAAGACACATCAGGCGCAGCCGAAGCGCAGGCGTATGATATTCAGAAGGTGCTCAAGGCCCTGCCTCACCGTTACCCGATGCTGCTGGTCGATCGTGTCCAGTCGCTGACCGCCGGTGAAGAAATTCACGCGGTAAAGGCTGTCAGCTTCAACGAGGAATTTTTCCAGGGCCATTTCCCTGGCCGGCCAATCATGCCCGGTGTCCTCCAGATCGAAGCGCTGGCTCAGGCTGCCGGCATTCTTGCAGTGGAAACGCTTGGCCTCGCAGGTAGCGGCAAGCTGGTTTATTTCATGGCGATCGAGAACGCGAAATTCCGCGCGCCGGTGGAACCGGGTTACCTTCTCGACCTCAAGGCGGGCTTTGTCCAGCAGCGCGCGAAGGTGTGCAAGTTCTGGGGCAAGGCTTCGATTGACGGCAAGACGACCTGCGAAGTGAATTTCACTGCGATGATCGCCGATCCGCCTGCCTGACAGTCGCCGGCGACATGGCACCAGCTAAGGCTTGCCAAACACGGCGCTGGCCCCTATTGGGCCGCCTTTCCAGTTTACCTATTACCAATGCAAGGCCGGTCGGAACCGGCCACCCGCACGGAGAATACCGCCATGAAGGCCGATACCCATCCTGATTACCACACCATCACCGTCAAGATGACCGATGGCACCGAATTCCAGACCCGTTCCACCTGGGGCAGCGAAGGCGATACGATGACCCTCGACATCGACCCGACGAGCCACCCGGCATGGACCGGCGGCAAGCAGCAGCTTCAGGAAGGCGGCCGCGTTGCCCAGTTCAACAAGCGTTTCGGCGGTCTTTCGCTCAAGAAATAAGAGCGATTACGAGTTAGGCAGCCGCAAGGTTGCTTTTGGAAGGGCGGTCCGACGGGGCCGCCCTTTTTCGTTCAATCGCCAGCTTCACGGTAAGAGAAGAGGGCGGTTCAGCCCTCCGATGCGCATTCGATGCAGCGTGTGGCGATAGGGCGCGCTTCCAGCCGCTTGAGGCCGATTTCCTTGCCGCATTTGGCACAGCGCCCGTAGGTTCCGTTTTCGATTCTCATCAAAGCGAGGCGTATTTGCTGGATTTCGTTGCGCAGAACTTCATCTACGCCTGCCAGTGCCTCGTCATCGGCAAGGTCAATTGCCTGTTCTTCCCAGTCCTTGTCCAGCGGGTGTCGCAGATCATCTTCGATTACCTCTGCGCGATCTATCAGGTCATCAAGACGGCTGCGCAGCTGATCTGCAATCTGGCTGTAATCGGACATAATCTACCCCCAAGGTTTTTCGCGGTACCATTTGGTAATAACATATTTGAGGCCCTTGCGGACCCTCATGCCATGATGAAGCGTGAACGGGTTTACGCTGCCGTCGGGCCTGCGGTTGTTCCAGCATAGAATCTTGCCGGTTTCGGGCTGGAAAATCTTGTTTATCGCCTTGAAACGCGTGCCTCCTCCGCTCTTAACTTGGTTGAGATAGACCATGAAGGTCCAGGTCCGCTGGCCAGCCTGTGCGCAATATTTGTCATAGTCAGGCCCGCCGGGCGTGAAATAGTCCGTATGGGGCTTGAATTCCTGTCCGACATCATATCGCTGGCCCTGCACAGGCTCGCCCAGCTCGTGTGCAATGCCGGCAATTGCGAAAAGCCGTTCCTCCAGCTCTGCCACGGCCCCCTCGTCGGCATCGAGGTCGCAAGTCTCGCTCGTGCGGAAGTACCGATCGCCATTGTCATCTGCGATGGTGGATGGGCGGCGGCCCGAATCAATCAATCGAATCAATGCCTCGCACAAGGACGGCGCGAGGAAATCGCGGAGCTGGAACATTTCCATCCGGTCTGTCGGCACGCGTTGCATGCCGCGCAGGGACAGCAATCGGGCTGCTACAGATTCGCAACGCTGATTCACGGATTTTATTGATACCTGCGAAGGCACTCAGAGCAAGCGTTGTAATAATCTTACGTCAAAGCCGCGTTGACGCAGTTTTTACTTCCCAAATGCAGGAACCTATGCAACAGGCTCGCCGCCTTACGGGAAGCGACTTGACCGTTGCTCCGTTAAGTCTATCAGCCCCGCATCACGGCATTTTCGGGGCCTGTGGCGATCGTAGCTCAGTTGGTTAGAGCGCCGGTTTGTGGTACCGGAGGTCGGGGGTTCGAGACCCCTCGATCGCCCCATTTTCCCGATATGTGGTCCGTGACACCTAGCGCGGCATTGCCCGCGCGATATCGGGGCGTGACTGATGACGGCATTCTGGACCGAAGCGGATTTTGACGATCACGAGCTGGTTCAGCTGGTGCGCGACCGGAAATCAGGTCTGACCGCCATTATCGCCCTGCATTCCACCCACCTCGGCCCCGGTGCCGGTGGCACCCGATTCTGGCATTATCCCGATGGCAAGGACGCGCTGCGCGATGCGCTGCGCCTGTCGCGCGGGATGAGCTACAAGAACGCAATGGCTGGCCTGCCCATGGGTGGCGGCAAGGCCGTTATCCTTGCGCCGAAGGACGGCACGAAGACGCCGGAAATGCTCGCTGCATTTGGTGATGCAGTCGACGCGCTGAACGGCCGCTATGTCACCGCAGAAGACGTCGGCATCAGCGAAGCAGACATGGTGGCAGTGGCCAAGCGGACCAAATATGTGTCCGGCCTGCCTGTCGAAGGTGAAGATGCTGCCGGGGGCGATCCCGGCCCGTTCACTGCCATGGGCATATATCTGGGCATCAAGGCCGCTGTTCAGCACAAGCTGGGCAAGGATTCGGTCAAGGGTGTCCATGTTGCCATTCAGGGCACCGGCAGTGTTGGCGGCGGGGTCGCCCGCCTGTTGGCGCGTGACGGCGCGAAACTGACCTTGTCTGATATCAATGACGAACGCGCTGCTGCACTCGCAGCTGATCTTGGCGCTGAAACTGCCGCTGCTGATGCCATCATGGGCGTTTCCTGCGATGTGTTCAGCCCCAATGCGCTGGGCGCAATTCTCGATGACGAGGGAATCGCCCGGCTTGATACCCCGATTGTCGCAGGCGGCGCGAACAACCAGCTGGCCCGGCAGGGCCATGGCAAGATGCTGGCAGAGCGCGGCATTCTTTACGCGCCGGACTATGTGATCAACGCAGGCGGCATCATCAGCGTAACGCTGGAATATCTGTGCCGCCAGCATGGCGAACCTTGCGATATCAACGAAGTACGCAAACGCCTGGCCCAGATCCCTGGCAGGCTGGAGGAAATCTGGCAGAAGTCCGATGATACGGGCGTTTCACCAGATGTCGTGTCCGACCGGATGGCACAGCACCTCATCGGGCGCTGATACCCGTCTATTTCGCTTTCTGGCCCTTGCGAGTGCTGGTTGGTCCTGCCAAAGCTGCGCGCGGATGGATTAACTCATGCATGGCTTCGCGAACCCCAAGCGCTTTTTGAACATTGCGCGCTGGCTTACACCGCTGCTGCTTGTCAGCGGCTTGCTCATCGCGGGCGGCGCATTGGCTTGGGGCTATTTCATGGTTCCACCAGACCGGCTGATGGGCGATACAGTGCGTATCCTGTTCCTCCATGTGCCTTCAGCGTGGCTTGGCATGGGCGGGTGGAGCGCGATTGCCATTTCCAGCCTCGTATTCCTCGTGTGGCGTCACCCGCTGGCCAGTCTCGCTGCGCGCGGCGCAGCAGTGCCCGGCCTGGTTTTTACCGCGATTTGCCTTGTCACCGGATCGATCTGGGGCAGGCCGACATGGGGCACATGGTGGGTTTGGGATGGCCGGTTGACTTCCATGCTGGTGCTGCTGTTCCTTTATATCGCCTACATCGCCTTGGCCCAGGCAGTCAGTCGTGAGGGCGGGTCGAGCCGTATTCCGGCAATTTTCGGCTTGGTCGGGGCGATCAACATTCCAATCATCAACCGGTCGGTTGTCTGGTGGAATTCGCTGCATCAGCCGCCCAGTATCACCATGGGCAAAAGCGCGATCGACATCGAATTTCTTGTTCCGTTGCTGGTCGCCGTACTGGGTTTCTCGCTGCTGTTCGGCGGGGTAGTGCTGGCGAGGATGCGCACGCTGCTAGCGGAAATTCAGGCAGAGGCGCGCCTGCGCCGCAAGGCATTGGGATAGCAAGAATGCGCGAAGGCCTCGACCAGATGGAGTTTGTGATTGCCGCTTACGCATTTGGCGTGATCGGCACTCTGGCCCTGGTTGCATGGTGCTGGGTCGCCATGCGCCGGGCAGAGGCACGACGCGATGAGACGAGGCGGAAATGATGGGCGGGCTCAAAGCAAAGCATCAGCGGCTGGTGCTGGTGGTGATCGCGCTGGTGGCACTGATCGGTGCCGGACTGCTTGCTGCGTCGGCATTGCGGAATCAGGCCAGCTATTTCTACGTCCCCACCCAGATGGCCGAAGACCCGCCAGCGCCCGGCCAGGCGGTGCGCCTTGGCGGAATGGTGCAGGAAGGCTCGCTCAAGACCATGTCAGACGGCATAACCATCACCTTCCTCGTCGGGGATGGTGATGTCACGGTGCCGGTGCGGTTTGCAGGAATTCTCCCTGATCTGTTCGTCGAAGGTTCTGGCGTGGTCGCTGAAGGAAAGCTTGATGCCAGCGGGACATTTGTGGCCGACAATCTGCTTGCCAAGCATGATGAAAACTATGTCCCGCGTGAATTGCAGGACATGACAGAGCACCAGAAAAACCAGGTCGTTGCAGAAACGGAAGCAGGCGCGTGATCGCTGAACTTGGTCTTGCGGCCTTGTGGCTGGCCGCTGCGCTGGCCGCATTGCAGCTGGTGGCTGGCGCCTTTGCCCAGCGTGACGGCGCCGCGGAACTTGCCGCGCTGGCACGCCCTGCAGCAATTATCCAGGGGCTGCTTGCTGCCTTTTCCTTCCTGATGCTGCTGATTCTGTTCGCCCGGACCGACCTGTCTGTGAAGCTGGTGGCGATGAATTCTCACTCGGCCAAGCCAATGATTTTCAAATTGTCCGGCGCATTCGGCAATCACGAAGGGTCGATGCTGCTGTGGATTACGGTGATGGCACTGGCCGGCGCGCTGATCGCGGCTGTTGAACGCCGCCTGCCTGAACGCACGATGATGGCAACGCTTGGCGCGCAGGCTTTTGTCGGGCTGGGGTTCTATGCATTCCTGCTGTTCAGTTCGAACCCGTTTGAGCGTCTGCCTGAACCTGCCTTGGAAGGTATGGGGCTTAATCCCCTGCTGCAGGATATTGGCCTCGTCTTCCATCCGCCCACGCTTTACGTTGGTTATGTGGGTCTGTCGGTGGCCTTCAGCTTTGCGGTTGGCGCATTGCTGACACGTCAGGTCACACCTGACTTTGCTCGGGCGATGCGTCCGTGGGTGCTGGGTGCATGGATATTCCTGACGCTGGGCATCACGGCGGGCAGTTATTGGGCCTATTACGAACTTGGCTGGGGTGGCTGGTGGTTCTGGGACCCGGTCGAAAACGCATCGCTTATGCCATGGCTGGCTGCCACGGCCTTGCTCCATTCTGCCAGCGTTCTGGCCGCGCGCGATGCGTTGCGCGCATGGACCATCATGCTCGGCGTGGTGGCATTTTCGATGTCGATGGTCGGCACCTTCCTCGTGCGATCGGGCATTCTTACCAGCGTCCATGCTTTCGCGGTCGATCCTGAACGCGGCACTTTCATCCTGATCCTGCTATCGATCTATATTGGCGGCGCATTGCTGCTGTTCGGCCTGCGGGCAGGTACTGTGGCCGAAGGTGAACGTTTTTCCGTCACCAGCCGCGAAGCCGCACTGGTGTTCAACAATGTCATGTTGAGTGCGATTTTGGGCATTGTCCTGCTGGGCACGCTTTATCCGCTGGTCACCGAAGCCTTTGATGTGCGCGTTTCCGTGGGACCTCCCTATTTCAATCCGGTTGGCGCTATTTTCGTTGTGCCTATGCTGATCGTCATGGCCGTGGGGCCTCTGCTGCGTTGGCGGCAGGACAGCGTTGCGCGAATCCGCCTGCCGATGGTGATTGCGGCCACAGCGACACTTGCGGTGCTGTTTCTTGTCATGCTCACCAGCGATATCGGCATTCTGCCACTGCTTGGTCTTTCGCTTTCCTTTGGCCTGGCAATTGCCAGCTTCATGCCGCTGCGTGGCCGCAAGTTGCGTATGTTGCCACTTGCGACCTGGGGCATGGTCATGGCGCATTTCGGCATAGCGGTATCCTTGTTCGGCATGGCCTGTGAAAGCGCATTTTCCGAAGAGACGCTGGCCGCAGTCGAAATTGGCGATAGCGCAGAAGTCGGGCCGTGGAGCGTGGCCCTATCCGAAGTGCGTCCGACTGCCGGGCCCAACTGGACTGCACTCGAAGGGCGGTTGATGGTCAGCTACGACGGCGGCAAGCCCCGCGAAATTGATCCGCAGTCGCGAAATTTCTGGGCGCCGCCTCAGGAAACCACCGAAAGTGCGTTGGTTACTCGCTGGAACGGCCAGCTTTACGCGGTGATCGGCCGCGAGGCTGGTGACGGGCGGTGGCAATTACGCCTGTGGTGGAAGCCATTTGTCACGTTGATCTGGTATGGCGGTGTGCTCATTGCGCTGGGCGGGGTTCTTGCGCTGATCGGGCGCCTGCTTAATGATCTGAAGCGTCGTTCCGTCAAATCACGCGGCGCTGCCAGGCGGGAAGCACAAGCATGAAGCGCTGGACCCTGTGGGTGCCACTGGCCCTGTTCGTCAGCTTTTGCGCGCTGGCTGCCTACCAGTTGACGCGGCCAAAGACCGAATTTGTGGCCAGCACCATGATCGGCAAGCCGCTTCCGGAATTTGCGCTGCGGGCTGCAGTGGCGGACCGGCCCGCGCTATCCTCCGCAGATTTTCGCGATGGCAAGCCTCGGCTGTTCAACATTTTTGCCAGCTGGTGCATTCCCTGCGCTGCCGAGGCACCGCAGCTGGAAGCGTTGCGAAGGCGCGGGGCAGACATCGTCTCTGTCGCAATCCGTGACCACCCTGAAGATGTTGCCTATTTTCTGGCCCGCTACGGCAATCCCTACAGCAAGATTGGCGCTGATGACCTTTCAGAAGTGCAACTTGGCATTGGTTCGTCAGGCGTGCCGGAAACCTTTGTCATCGATGGCAAGGGCGTGATCAGATATCAGCATATTGGCGATATTCGTGCCAGCGACGTGCCTGTTCTGCTCGAAAAGCTGGAAGAGGCGCGGCGATGAAATTCTGGCCATTCATTGCCGCTTTGGTGGCCATTTATCTTGCTGCTGCGCCTTCGACTGTGGCAGCGCAGGATTCGCTGCCGCCTGCGCCCTATGCTTATAACCAGCTGGACGATCCGCAGCAGGAAGCCGCAGCGCAGGCGTTGATGGAAACGTTGCGCTGTCTGAAATGCCAAAGCCAGTCCATTGCCGATAGCGATGCACCGATGGCAGGCGATATGCGGCATCAGGTGCGAACACGCATTGCAATGGGCGAAGATCCTGAAGATATCCGCGCATGGCTGATCGAGCGATATGGCGATTACGTCAGCTATGCGCCGACTGTCAGCGAAACGACATGGCCGCTATTTGCCATCCCGCTGTTGCTGATACTCGTGGCCGCAATTGTACTATGGCGGCGTTTCAGGAGGCGCGCATGATCTGGCTTCCACTTATTGCGCTGGCTGCCGCTGCTTTTGCTGTCGCGGTTGTGCTGGTGAAATTGCCCCGATCGGCATGGGCCTTGTTTGCTGCGGCTCTGCTGTTTGGGCTTGCTGGCTATGCCTTGCAGGGATCGCCCGGCTTGGCAGGCGCGCCCAAGATGGCGGCTGTCGATAATGCCGAGTCGAATTTTGCCCTGGTGGATGCGCGCCGGCAGATGTTTGACCCTGACATGGTGCCAAGTCGCTATGTGACTGTGGCAGACGGCTTTGCCCGCCGCGGCAAGTTCGAGGATGCAGCGGGCCTTTTGAGCGGCGCAGTTTCCGAAAACCCCAATGATGGAGAAGCGTGGTTGGCGCTAGGAAATGCATTGGTGGAACACGCCAATGGCACGCTGACGCCCGCATCGCTCTATGCCTATGGCCAGGCAGAAAAGGTGCTGCCGGGCCACCCGGGCGCGCCATATTTCCTTGGTGTTGCGCTTATTCGTTCGGGCCGGGCCGGAGATGCGCGGGCATTATGGGCAGAAACGCTGGCAAATGCCCCTGCCGATGCGCCCTGGCGCCCGCAGCTTGAAGAACGGCTTGCGCGGCTTGATGAACTGATCAGCCAGATCGGCGCGCAGTAAGGCGGGATAGCTGCAAGTTGTTGCGGGCCGGTAATCTTGCTGCTAATCGCCGCCGCCTTTGGTTGTGCCGTATGAAAGGCTGCCTAGCGATGGTATCGAAACGACGCCCCTCATGAGCGACACAGTCCTCCACACAATCAGACCTCCGGCGGGCGCAACGGGCGGCCATCACGCGTCGACCACAAAATTGGCGGTCGGCGCGATCGGCATCGTTTTCGGCGATATCGGCACCAGCCCGCTCTATGCTTTTCGCGAAACATTCGTCGGGCCGCATCCGCTTGCGCTGGATACGCTTCACGTCTTTGGCGTGGTCAGCCTCATTTTCTGGTCGATGACGCTCGTCGTTTCGCTCCAATATGTCTCCATCCTCATGCGCGCAGATAACAAGGGGCAGGGTGGTAGCCTAGCTCTGGTGGCGCTGATTTCCAGCAAGATAGGCAAGTCCAAATATGGCTGGATAACCGTGTTGCTGGGCGTTTTTGCGACATCGCTATTCTATGGCGACAGTATGATTACGCCCGCAATTTCAGTTCTTTCTGCGGTTGAGGGCCTTACCGTAGTCGAAGCCAGCCTGTCGAAATTCGTTATCCCGATTGCGCTGGTTCTGCTTGTTGCCCTGTTTATGTTGCAGAAGCGCGGCACAGCCAAGGTGGGCGCGCTGTTTGCGCCTGTGATGATCGTTTATTTCACCGTGATTGCCTTTCTCGGGCTGATGCAGATCGTCCAGAACCCGCAGATCCTGTATGCTCTCAATCCCTGGTACGCCGTCCAGTTCTTCATGACTGATGGCACGCTGGCGTTCCTTGCACTGGGTTCTGTCGTGCTGGCAGTCACAGGTTCGGAAGCACTTTATTCGGACATGGGCCATTTCGGCAAAGGGCCGCTGCGCTTGTCATGGTTCGGCTTTGTGATGCCGTGCCTGCTACTCAACTATTTCGGGCAAGGCGCGATGATTGTCGGGCTGGACGATGCTGCCGCTGCGCAGGCCATCGAAAGCCCGTTCTACTTCCTTGCCCCTGAAATGTGGCGTTTGCCGCTGGTTATTCTGGCAACATTCGCGACCTTCATCGCCAGCCAGGCGGTGATTTCAGGCGCGTTTTCGATCACCCACCAGGCAATGCAGCTGGGCTTCATCCCCCGCCTTTCCATTCGTCACACTAGCGTGACCGAAGCAGGCCAGATCTACATCCCCAGCATTAACTGGGCGCTGATGGTTGCAGTGATCGTTCTGGTCCTGACTTTCCAGAACAGCTCCAGTCTTGCTTCTGCCTACGGAATTGCCGTTACCGGCGCCGTCACAATCGACACTTTGCTGATGGCCGTGCTGCTGATGGCTGTTTGGAAGTGGAAATGGTGGTATGCAACGCCGGTCGTGCTTGTATTCCTGATCGTGGACGGTGCGTTCTTCGCCGCAAACCTCACCAAGGTTGCCGATGGCGGCTGGTTCCCGCTTCTGATCGGCGCAGTTGCCTTTACTTTGCTCACCACTTGGGCACGTGGACGCAAACTGATGCGTGAACGGATGACTGAAGTCGCCCTGCCCATCGAGATATTTGCAAAGTCGGCCAACAACAGCGCCGTGCGGGTTTCGGGAACGGCCATTTTCATGGCATCAAGCACGGGCGGCGTTCCGTCGGCGCTGCTGCATAATATCAAGCACAACAAGGTGCTCCACGAACGGGTGGTGGTCCTGACAGTCCAGATCGCCGAAATCCCTTATGTCGATCCGGAATGTCGCTTCGAAATCCACTCGCTGGGTGACGGGTTCTTCCGCGCGGTAATTCATTACGGTTTCATGGAAGAAACGGACGTGCCGGCAGCGCTCAAGCAGATGGATACTTGTGGCGGCAAGTTCGACATGATGCAGACCAGCTTTTTCCTGTCACGCCAGACTTTGCTGCCGTCCGAAAAGCCGGGCATGCCCATCTGGCGCGAGAAGATCTTTGCCTGGATGTTACGCAACGCGGCCACCGCGATGGAATTCTTCCGTCTGCCCACCAACCGCGTGGTTGAACTGGGCAGCCAGGTTAAAATCTGACGATTGTGGTCGCTTCCAGCCCGCTGCCTCAGGCAGTGGGCGGTGGCGTTGTTTCTTCTTCCTTCAAGCCTTCAATTCCCAGCCCGTGCTTCAACAGCATCGGGATCTGGGAGAAGGTGAACAGGAAGGTCAGCGGCATGAAGACCCAGATCTTGGCCCATAGCCATGTGTCGAAATTGCCATTTTCCAGATTATAGAAATACCGCAGGCCTTCATTCAGCGCCGCAAGCATGAGGAAGAAAATTCCCCAGTTGCGCGAAAGCTTCAGCCAGCCTGCATCGTCCAGTCCTTCAAAGGCGGCTTCCAGCAGGATCTTGAGCAAAGCCTTGCGCCGCGTCCAGCCCACTATCAGCGCGATACCGAAGCCGACATATATTACGGTCGGCTTGATCTGGATGAGATCAGGATCGCGGAAATAGATGGTGAGGCTGCCGAAGCCCACGATAAGGGCGGTGGAAAGCCACAGCATCGGGGAAACCTTGCCGAAGCGCCATTTGGAAAAGGCCAAAGCGGCGATGGCAGCAACCATGAAGGTAAGCGTGCCGCGGATAATCGCACCGATTTCAGCGGCGATTTCCGGCTCTGCGGGAGAGTAGTATTTGTAAACGGCGAGGAACGCGACCAGCGGCCCGTAATCCACGATCACGTTAAGCCAGCCAGAAGCCTGCTTCTTTGCGGCAGGAGCGTTTTCGTCAGCCATCATGCAACCCCGGCAATAACACGCGCCACCAGATCAGGATCGAACGGGCGCAAATCATCAATTTTCTCACCCACGCCGATTGCGTGAATGGGCAGTCCAAACTGTTCAGCCGCCGCAACCAGCACACCGCCGCGCGCGGTGCCGTCCAGCTTCGTCATAATCAGGCCGGTCACCCCAGCAACTTCCTTGAAAATCTCGATCTGTGACAGCGCGTTCTGCCCGTTGGTAGCATCCAGCACCAGCACGACATCATGCGGCGCTTCGGGGTTGAGACGGCCCAGCACACGGCGGATCTTCTCAAGCTCGTCCATCAGTTCGCGCTTGTTCTGCAACCGGCCGGCAGTGTCGACAATCAACGCATCGATACCCTGATCGGTTGCTGCCTTGACCCCGTCGAATACGACGCTGGCAGGGTCGCCGCCTTCCGGCCCACGCACCAGCGGTACGTTGATACGGTCCGCCCAGGTCGCCAACTGGCCGATGGCGGCGGCGCGAAACGTATCGCCCGCTGCCAGCATGACGCTGTAATCATCTTCCTGGAACAGATGCGCGAGCTTCGCGATGGTTGTGGTCTTGCCGCTGCCATTGACGCCAATCACCAGAATGACCTGAGGGCGGGGGAAGGCGGTGATTTCAAGCGGCTTAGCCACGGGCCGCAATATGGCGGCGATTTCCTCGGCAACAGCCTCTTTCAGTTCCTGCTCGGTAATGTTGAGACCAAACCGCTTGTCCGACAGTCGGGCGCGTATTCGCGCCGCGGCGGCTGGGCCGAGATCCGATACGATCAGCGCATCTTCCACATTGTCCAGCGTGGCATCGTCCAGCTTCGCGGTGCCGACAACGCCGGAAAGATTGGTAGAAAGCCGTTCGGAAGTCTTGCGGAAACCGCCAAAGACCCGGTCGGCCCAGCTCGTATCGCTCATGTAAGCAGGCCCTTTTCATGTCCTGTAGGCGTAATGGTGGTGATTGTGCCCGCCGCGATACCCTCAGGCACGGCGACACGGGCGAAATCGGGCGAGTAGCCGGTGCCATCCTTTTCAGCGAGAACTTCCAGCGGTGTGCCGACATGGGCATCAAGCCAATTGTTCCGTACGCGGGTGACCTGCGCTCGAAGTTCGGCAGCTCTCTGCCTGACCATTTGCCGGTCGACCTGAGGCATCCGCGCTGCAGGCGTGTTCGGCCGCGGCGAATAGGGAAAGACGTGTCCATGCACGATGCCAAGTTCCGTGATGATTGATATATTGGCTTCGTGCATCATCTTGTCTTCAGTGGGGAAGCCGGCCATGAGATCAGCCCCGAGCCCAAGGTCCGGCCTGCGGCTGCGGAGATGCGCAACCAATTCGACGGCGTCATTTCGGGTATGGCGGCGCTTCATGCGCTTCAGGATCATGTCATGGCCGTGTTGCAGGGAAAGATGCAGATGCGGCATCAAGCGGGCTTCACTGGCGAAAAGTTCGACCAGCAGCGGGTCGATTTCAACCCCGTCGAGCGATGACATCCGCAGGCGCTTCAGCTGCGGGAATTCGGCCAGAACGGCTGAAACCAGCGATCCGAGAGCCGGTGTGTTGGGCAGATCATGCCCCCAGGAAGTGACATCAACCCCGGTCAGCACGATTTCGGGTGCGCCGCGATCCACAAATCGTGACACCTCTTTCAGAACCTGCGCAACAGATAGCGACCGGCTTGGTCCACGGCCCTGCGGGATGACGCAAAAGGTGCAGCTGTGGTCGCAGCCATTCTGCACCGCCACAAAGGCGCGCGTGTGGCCTGATGTGACGGGCGGAGCAGATTCAGGCACGTTCCACGCACGGGCATCGAGTTTTTGCGTATTGGCGATGATCCCGTCGACTTCCGGCATGGCCGACAAGGCTTCGCGTTCAATATCGGCTGCGCAGCCTGTGACCAACAGCCGCGCATCGGGCCGGTCCCTGCGTGC
>JAHEAX010000030.1:0-3624 GCA_024642525.1 Erythrobacteraceae bacterium
CCAGGCTTTGCACTTCGCCGACGAAATTCTCGATCGTGGCAGGGTCTGTCAGGTCACGCTTGAATGCGGTTGCGCTCATCAGCAGATGCTGGCGCACCAGCCATGCCACCAGTTCCGTTTCTGATTCGTCGAGTCCGAAACGGGGGCATAACTTCTTCGCTACCTCCGCGCCCAGCACGGAATGGTCGCCGCCGCGCCCCTTGGCGATATCGTGCAGCAAGACAGCGACATAAGCGACGCGCCGCGATTCCACCTTGTGGATGTGCTTGCTGGCCCGGGGATGGTCTTCGGACAATTCGCCCTTTTCGATACGGTTAAGCAGGCCGATCGCGCGGATCGTATGTTCGTCCACTGTATAGTGGTGATACATGTCGAACTGCATCTGCGCGTTGACGCGGCCGAAATCCGGCACGAATTTTCCGAAAACGCCGGCCTCGTTCATCCACCGCAGCACCATTTCAGGATCGTTGCGGCCTGTCAGCACATCAAGGAACAGCGCGTTCGCCCGCGGATTGTTGCGAACTGCATTGTCGATCAGGCCGGAATCCCGGTCGGCCTGACGCATGGTGGCAGGGTGGACCTCGAGCGATTCCTGCTGGGCCAGCTGGAAAATCTCGATCAGGCGGACAGGGTCTTTCTTGAACCAGTCGTCCGACGGTGCCTCGATCTTGCCGCCAAAGACGCGGTAACCCTTCAATTCGCGGGGGCGGGCAGTGAAGCCTGCGAGGAAACCGCGCCGCCGCCGCCGCTGGGCAAACTGCTGGTCGATATGGGCAAGGAAGACGCCTGTCAGGCTGCCGACCCGTTTGGCCTGCAGGAAATAGAACTGCATGAACCTTTCGACCGCGCTTTTGCCGGTGCGATCGGCAAAATTCATCCGTTCTGCCACCTGCCGTTGCAGATCGAACGTCAGCCGGTCTTCCGCGCGCCCTGTAATCATGTGCAGATGGCAGCGGACTGCCAGCATGAAATTCTCTGCGCGGCGGAATGAACGGTATTCCGCCTGTGTCAGCAGCCCGACTTCCACCAGATCGGCTGCGCTGCGCACCTTGTGAATATATTTGCCGATCCAGTAGAGCGTCTGCAGATCGCGCAGCCCGCCCTTGCCGTCCTTCACATTGGGTTCGACGACATAGCGGCTGTCACCCATGCGTTTGTGGCGGGCGTTTCTTTCCTCCAGCTTCTCGGACACGAACTGGCGTTCAGTGCCGGCCACCACTTCGGCGTAGAAGCGGCGGCGGCCTTCTTCGTAAAGGTCATTGTCGCCCCACACAAAGCGCCCTTCCAGCAGGGCGGTGCGGATGGTGAGATCTTCGCGCGCCATACGCACCATGTCATCCGGGGTGCGGCTGGAATGGCCTACTTTCAGGCCGAGATCCCACAGGAAATAGAGGATCGCCTCGATCACCTGTTCGCACCACGGCGCGTGCCTTGTGGGCGTGAAAAAGGCGATGTCGACATCGGAATGGGGCGCCATTTCCGCCCGCCCATATCCGCCCACCGCAATGATGGTCAGCCGTTCGCCCTTGGTCTTGGTGCCGGGCGGATAGACATCGCGCACGACATGGTCGTGGATCAACCGGACAAGCTGATCGACCAGAAAGGCCTGCCCTGCCGAACATTCATGCCCGGCAGACGGTCTTTCAGCCAGTCGGCGGGCAATTTCCTTTCGCCCATCATCCAGTGCGCCGCGCAGCAAGGCCACGATTTCAGGTCGGGCCTTGGCTGCATTATCGGCGGCCAGCGCATCTATTTTCGCGCTGATGGTGCGGCGGTCAATGATCGCGCGCTGGTTGGTGATGCGTATCTTGTTCAAGTGGCTTCCATTTGCGCTGTGTATTTGGCGCGCAGGGATTTCTTGTCGATCTTCTGAGTGCCCAGACGCGGCAAAGCATCGCGCGTCTGCCACAAATGGGCAGGCTGTTTGAACGGCGCAAGCTTGCCTTGCAGGAAATGCGACAGGTCGGCCGGGCTCAAAGTCTTGCCATCGCGCACGAGATAGGTCGCGCCCACAATCTCGCCAAAGCGTTCATCCGGCAGGCCGAAGACAGAACATTCCGTCACATCCGGGTGAGCATAGATTGCCTGCTCCACCTCGATGCAGGAAATATTCTCGCCGCCGCGGATGATGATGTCCTTCTTGCGGTCGACGATGAAGAGATATTCGTCTTCGTCGAGATAGCCAAGGTCGCCCGTGCGGAAATAGCCTTCCTGCGTGTAGGCGGCTTCGGTTGCCTCATCATTGCGCCAGTAGCCGCGGAAATTGGCCGCAGTGCGAATGCACACTTCGCCCACCTGGCCCTGCGCCATTGGCTTGCTGTCATCATCGAGGATGGCAAGATCCACCAGCGGGCGGCTGGCGCGGCCCGTGCTGCCCGGCTTGGCAAGGTAATTTTCGTTGTAATTGCCGCAGCCAACGCCGTTTGTCTCGGTCAGGCCGTAACCCAGCAGCGGGAAGCCATCGGGGAAGGAATCCTTGATCTTGGAAACATGGTCGACCGGGCGCGGCGCGCCGCCTGCAGCAAAGCTCTTGCATGCCGTGAGATCATATTTGTCCCTGTCGGGGTGGCTCGCCATTTCATAGCTCATCAGCGGAACGCCGACGAAATAGCTGACAGCTTCTTTTTCCATCAGGCGCATGGCTTCCACCGCGTCCCATTTGGGCATCAGCACCAGTCTGCGGGCGATGGCAAAGCTTTGCAGGAACAGCGGCACTTCGCCGGTCACGTGGAACAGCGGCACGGCAATCAGCGCGGATGGCTGGCTTGAAGGTTCTTCGCCTTTCTGGGCCAGCATGATCGCGGCCATGGCGCTTTGCGCGACGTAATTCATGGTGCCTGAAACAACCCCGCGATGGTCGGACCATGCGCCCTTGGGGTGTCCGGTCGAACCCGAAGTGAACAGGATCGTGGCCATGTCGTCCGGTCCAAGATCAGGCAGGGCAACATCCTGCGGCGCGCCGTCTGCCCAGATCGGGGCCAGCCCGTGTGATGGTGTGCCGCCATGGCCGAAAGTCACGATGCGCGCACAGTGGTCGGTGCCTTCAAGGCGATTGGCCCGCTGGTCATCCGCCAGCACGATGGTGCATTCGGCAAGGCTGATGCCATAGGCCAGTTCGTCACCTGTCCAGAACCCGTTGAGCAGCGTGACGCAGCCGCCTGCCATCAACACGCCCATATAGGCGATCATCCAGTTGGCAGAATTGCGCGCGCCAATGCCGATGCGGTCACCCGGCTTTACATCGTGGCGCGATACGAGGCCGGCAGCAACCGCATGGGCCGCGGCATAGGTTTCGGCGAAGGTCAGGCGTGTTTCGCCATCCACCAGGAAAGTGAGATCGGCATGTTCATTGCAGTAATGCGCAAAATAATGCGCCAGGCTGGGAGGGGCATTCTTGAAGACGGGAATTTCAAGGCCGAACCGTTCAAGCGGCACCGTTTCAAACGGTTGCCCCGGCTGAACTAACGTGTCCATGATGGTATTCAGCGTATTGTCCAGTTCCGTTGCCATCTGGCGGTATCTCCTGTTCCCGATTATGCGATCCGCCTTGTTTTAGCGGATTCGCTTGCAGTGCAGGCTTCCACCTGCCTCCGCGCTATGCCAAAAGCCACACGTGCCCGGCCA
>JAHEAX010000030.1:3724-7136 GCA_024642525.1 Erythrobacteraceae bacterium
TTGCCATCTGGCGGTATCTCCTGTTCCCGATTATGCGATCCGCCTTGTTTTAGCGGATTCGCTTGCAGTGCAGGCTTCCACCTGCCTCCGCGCTATGCCAAAAGCCACACGTGCCCGGCCACCATGCCAGGCATCATTGGGGCCACTGTGTTGTTCCATTCACTTAAGGGGTAAGCTTCTTGCTGTCACTACTGGCCTCTGCGGCCGCTTCCCAGCCCATCCAATGGACGCAGCTTGGGCTTCAGCCCGGTATCGATCTCGGCTTTTTTACCCTGCGGTTTTACTCGCTGGCCTATCTGGGCGGCATTCTGTTTGCTTACTGGCACCTGTCAAGGATGATCAAGGCACCCGGCGCGCCAATGGCCCAGCGCCATGTCGATGACCTGTTCTTCTATTGCACCCTAGGCATCATTATCGGCGGCAGGCTGGGCTATGCCACTTTCTACGACCCGTCCCTGTGGACCAGCATGAAACTGTTCCAGTTGTGGACCGGCGGGATGAGCTTCCACGGCGGATTAATGGGTGTGCTGCTGGCCATTGCCTATGTCTGCTGGCGCGGACAGCTGAATTTCCTGCGTGTTTCGGATTATATCTCGGTCAATGTGCCGGTCGGCATGATGCTGGGACGCCTTGCCAATTTCATCAATGGCGAATTGTGGGGCCGCCCCACTGATGTGCCATGGGCCATGGTTTTCCCCGGCGCAGGGCCGCTCGCCCGACATCCCTCGCAGCTTTACGAAGCGGCGCTGGAAGGGGCGATACTGGTCATCATCCTGATGCTGATGTTCTGGAAAAGCCGTGCGCGTTATCGCCCCGGCCTGCTGGTGGGCATCTTCACCACGGGCATCGCGTTGGGTCGTTTCATCGTCGAATTCTTCCGCGAGCCGGATTCGCAGCTGGCCGAATTTGCGCGTGAGACCGGCCTTTCGATGGGCCAGTGGCTGACGATCCCGCTCATTCTGCTGGGCGTGGTCATCACTGTTCGGGCGCTGGTTCGGCGTCCACTGGCAAGCGGGACAGGAACCCCTGCTGCAGCATGAACGACGGCACTTTGAATACGGCGGAAATGGTCCGCCGGCTGATCCGCACTAACGGCCCGATTTCCCTTTCCCAGTTCATGGGCGAAAGCAACGCGCGCTATTACGCCAGCAAGGACCCGCTGGGCACTAGGGGCGATTTCGTCACTGCGCCTGAAATCAGCCAGATGTTTGGCGAGCTCATCGGCCTGTGGCTGGCCGATATGTGGATGCGCGCCGGCCGCCGCGACCCTGTCTATTATGTGGAAATGGGGCCGGGCCGCGGGACATTGGCGAAAGATGCGCTGCGCAGTGCAAAACGATACGGGCTGCATCTCGCACCCCATTTCGTTGAAGGGTCGCCCGCCTTGCGCGAAATCCAGCGCGCAGCAGTGCCCGATGTCGTCCACCATGATGATTTTTCGACTGTCCCTACAGATGGCCCGTTGCTGGTGGTGGGCAATGAATTTTTCGATGCCCTGCCCATCCGCCAGCTTGTCCGCGCTGCCGAAGGGTGGCGCGAACGCATGGTCGCGCTGGAAGGCGACACGTTCGTTTTTGCAGCAGGCAGCCAGCCGATGGATGCCGCAGTGCCTGATGACTGGCGGCAGGCCGTGCAAGGCGCGATTATCGAAACCTGCCCCGGCGCGTCGGCAATCATGGCCGAAGTCGCATCGCGGCTGAAACAGCAGGGCGGCGCTGCGCTGTTCATCGATTATGGCCATGTGGACCGACGCGGCGGGTCAACCCTTCAGGCGGTTCGCAGCCACCAGAAGGTGGACCCCTTCCTCAGCCCCGGCGAGGCGGATCTCACTGCCCATGTGGATTTCGCCACGCTGGCGCAGGTGGCGCAGGCGAACGGCGCACGCTGGCTTGGCACGGTTACGCAGGGCGAATGGTTGAAACGGCTCGGCATCGACATGCGCGCCGAGGCACTGGCACGGCAGGCGCCGCAATATAAAGTCGCGCTGGAACAGGCGAAGCACCGGCTGACCGCAGATGACCAGATGGGCCTGTTGTTCAAGGTGATGGGGCTGGCGGCACCCGGCTGGGGCAGCGGAACCGGTTTTTCCAACTGACATCCTTCGCCTAGGGCGCGGAGATCTTTCGGGCGAGTTCCCGCGCGGCCTGTGCGGGGCTGCGTTTGTTGTCCAGCCTGTCCACCGCGTAATTCGCCTCGCGCATATCTTCCACCGAAATCGCGCCAACCAGCGGTTCAATCGCCGCCAGCAGCTTTGCATCGCGCGCAGCCCTTGGCGAAACCAGAACCAGCGCATCATAGGATGGAAATGCGCCGCGCGTGTCTTTCAGCACCAGCAGCCCATCTGCGGCCACGCGGCCATCGGAAGTATAGGCCGAAATCACATCCGCCTCGCCGCCCTTCAGCGCATCATACATGAAAGTGCTGGTGAACGTGCGCTGGCGGCCAAAATTCAGCGCATAGGCATCCTCCACTGCCAGCCATTCGGGCCGCCTGAAAAATTCGACATCGCCGCCTATTGTCAGGCGAGGTGCCTCGCGGGCCAGATCTTCCATGGTTTCGATGCCAAGCTGCCTTGCCCGGTCCCATTTCATGGCAAACGCATAGGCGTTTTCGAAACCCAGCCGCCCCAGCACCAGCGTGCCGGTGCTCTCGGCTTCCCACTGCACCAGTTGTTCATACATGGCATCGCGGCCGGGGTTGTCGTCACGCTTCAGCTGGTTGGTCCATAAAGTGCCGGTGTAATCGATGGAAATGTCGATGGCCCCGCTGGAGACAGCTTCATGGACCACGGCTGATCCCAGCCCGTCGCGATATTCCACGCGGTAACCTGCGCCCTGTAACGTCTGGCCGATGAGCCGGGCCAGCACATATTGTTCGGAAAACGGCTTTGCGCCGATGACTATTGCCTGATCGTCCGTGGGCCGCTGGGCAAAGGCTGCAGTCAGGATGCCTGCCAGCGCCAGCACCACGCCCGTCCAGACCAGCCAGCTTTTGCGGGTCTGGAACCCGCGTTCAATTGCGCCCAGCAGGCCATCTGTCACCAGCGCCAGCCCGGCAGAGGCAATGCAGCCTGCCAGCACCAGCGCCCAGTTCTGCGTCTGCAGCCCGGCAAATATCGGGTCGCCGAGGCTGGTCTGGCCGATGGTGGTGGAAAGGGTGGCAGCACCAATGGTCCACACGGCCGCCGTGCGGATGCCTGCCATGATATAGGGTGCGGCCAGCGGCGCTTCGACCAGTTGCAGCTTTTGCCACCGTGTCATTCCAACGCCGTCGGCGGCTTCCAGCACGCCCGCTTCCATCTGTTCCTGCGCAGTGACTGTGTTCCGCAGGATGGGCAGCAGGGCATAAAGCGTCAGCGCCAGCAGGGCGGGCAAGAAGCCGAGCGTGGGCAGCCCTTCGCCAAAGACAGCGC
>JAHEAX010000030.1:7236-8439 GCA_024642525.1 Erythrobacteraceae bacterium
GCTTCCATCTGTTCCTGCGCAGTGACTGTGTTCCGCAGGATGGGCAGCAGGGCATAAAGCGTCAGCGCCAGCAGGGCGGGCAAGAAGCCGAGCGTGGGCAGCCCTTCGCCAAAGACAGCGCGCAAGGAAAGCAGAACGGGGAAAAACAGTGCCAGCAGGGCAAGGGCGGGAATGGTCTGCACCAGGCTGGAAAAACCCAGTGCCACGCGGGAGACGGTTTTCGAACGGTTGGCCCAAACAGCCAGCGGCAATGCAATCACTATCCCCAGCGCCAGCGCCGATGCGGCCAGCAGCACATGGGCTGCCAGCTTGTCGCCCAGACTGGCGAGATTGACGAGGATTTCCTTCATGCTGGCGGCCTGTCGATGTTGGCCATCCGCGCCAGGGCCTCTGCCTGTTCGCGCGGCACCGAAACCATCGCCTGGGCAATCGGGCCGCCTGCGCCTGCCAGCAGCGATCGGGGCGTTTCGTCAGCCACGATGCGGCCGCTGTCCATTACCAAGATCCGGTCCGCCAGCAGCAAGGCTTCGGCCATGTCATGTGTCACCATCATGGTGGTGAGGTGCAGCTGATCGTGCAATGCGCGCACCCTTTTGCCGAGGCCATCACGCGTCAGCGGGTCCAATGCGCCGAAGGGTTCGTCCATCAGCAGCAGCTGCGGATTGCCCGCCAGAGCCCGCGCCACGCCAATCCGCTGGCGTTGCCCGCCCGACAGTTCATGTGGCATCCGGCCCGCATAGGAATTATCGAGCTCGACCAGTTCCAGCAGTTGCGCGATGCGTCCGGCCGTGGCGCGTGTGCCAGCCAGCCGCGGCCCGATGCCGATGTTTTCAGCCACATTCATATGGGGAAACAGGCCGACACCCTGGAAGACATAGCCAATCCTGCGGCGCAGCATGGCGGGGGCGGCATCATGCACATCCTCGCCTGCCAGCAGCACCCGGCCTCTGTCAGGATCGCCCAGCCTGTTTACCGTTTTGAGCAGGGAGGATTTGCCCGACCCCGATGCGCCCACCAGTGCGACGAAGCAGCCCGCCGCTATGGCGCAGCTGACTGCATCGACCGCAATCGTATCGGCGAATGCCTTGCTGACATTCACAAATTCAAGCAGCGAGCCACGTTCAAGCAGCGAGTTGGAAGGTTGTTCCATCGGCTGCTGTCCTATGGGCTGTTGGCGGGCAGGTCAAAACCTGACCGCCCATC
>JAHEAX010000017.1 GCA_024642525.1 Erythrobacteraceae bacterium
GCTGCGGCTGCCCATATGGAATTGCCCCTGGCCGACATGAAGATCAACCGCAGGCCCGCGCAATTCATCGATGCCCTTGCGCACTGCGCCATGCAGGCCGCCCTTGGCCCATGCCGGCATCGGCAGCGCATATAGGCTGCTGAGTGCGGCCATGCTGCCGATGAAGCCCCGGCGCGAGAGGGGGTCTATGAATTTGTCCATGGCGGGTGCATATACCCCCCTTGGGTATTCAAGTGAAGGTGAAATCGGTGGCTGAAAACGCAGCAACGCAAAAGCTGAACCGCCTGGCGCGGATCGAAGGGCAAGTGCGCGGCATTTCCAGGATGGTGGAAGAAGGCCGCTATTGCATCGATATCCTGCACCAGATCCAGGCCGTCAAATCCGCGCTCACCAAGGTTGAGAGCGCGGTTCTGAAGGACCATGCGGCATGCTGCGTTTCAGAGGCCATTGCATCTGGCGACGATGCCGAGCAGCGCCAGAAATTCAACGAGCTGATCGACCTGTTCGAAAAGAGCCGCAAATAGAGGCTAACGCCCTGGTTTGGGTAAACCTATTCCGGATCAGGCACTTCGATGATGTAGTGGAGGCTGGCTGAACTGCAGCTTTTCACCAATGCGTTGAATGCTTCGCGGTGCGCCTTGTTTGCTTCCGACATCCAGTAATCATTGGTAGCCGCAACCGAACCGATGGATGGCCCCGCGCCCACCCAGTAAAATACGCCGTTCGATGTATCGCCTGAATAGACGGGTTGCAGAAAACGAATGGAATAGCCTTCCATCTGGTTCTGGGCCTTCGCATCCTTGAGAACACCCGCCGCAACTGCGGCTGCTTGTTCCAGGGTCGCGCCATCCTTCAGTTTGCATTTGAAGAAATCTGCTGCTGGCGCGGCGCTGGCTGGCTGGGCCGCGACAAGGCAAAGCGTGGCTGTTGCCGCAAGCGCTGCACCCATTCTGGCTGCTGTTTTCATGAAAGGTCCCCCGGTAAGGTGGCGGCACAAAACGCCACACATTCAGCGACCCGATTTGCAACGTCTCATGAATGGTCTGATTTGGCAAATCCGCCGCGTTGCATTTGGTGTTCAGGCTGCCAGCATCATGCGCAAAATCAGCTGTAAAGGTGACATGCAACCTGGCGTTCGGGCTGGTCCGCCAGCGGCAGCAGCGCCGGTGTTTCCACGCGGCAACGGTCCATCGCATGGGGACAGCGCCCGGCAAATCGGCAGCCCGGCCCGATATCAACCGGCGAAGGTATCTCGCCTGTAATAGTGGTGGAGGGGCGCTGGCGTTCAAGATTGGGGTCAGGCTCCGGATTGGAGGCGATCAATATCTCGGTGTAGGGGTGCTTCGGGTTGAAGAACACGTCATGCGCAGGACCCACTTCGGCCAACGCGCCAAGATACATGACCGCCATGCGGTCACTGATATAGCGCACCATCGACAGGTCATGCGCGATGAACAGCAGTGTGAGGCCCATGGAAGATTGCAGTTCTTCCAGCAAGTTGACCACCTGCGCCTGCACCGACACATCGAGCGCGGAAATAGGTTCATCGCAGACGACGAATTCGGGTTCGAGTATCAGCGCCCGCGCAATGCCGATCCGCTGGCGTTGGCCGCCGGAAAATTCATGCGGATACCGGGACATGTAATCAGGTTCGAGCCCCACCCGGCTGAGCCAGCTCGCCACCCGGTCGCGCGTTTCAATGCCTGAAATATTGCTGTGCAGCTTCAGCCCCTCGCCGACGATTTCGCCCACGGTCATGCGCGGGTTAAGCGATGAATAGGGGTCCTGGAAAATCATCTGCATCGTTTTGGCATGGCGCCTGAAATCTGCAGGTTCGTATTTTTGTGGCAGCACCTCGCCGCGATAGGAAACAGTGCCGCCTGTCTTGGGCAGCAGACCGATCAGCGTCTTGCCATAGGTCGTCTTGCCAGAGCCGGATTCGCCGACCAGTCCGACGATTTCACGTTCGTGAATAGTCAGGTCGATGCCGTCAACCGCATGGACTTTCCTGCCCTTGGGCAGGGGAAAATACTTGGTCAGATTGTCCGAGACGACAAGTGGCGTTGCAGTGGTCAAGAATGTTCCTCCGCAGATTGGCTTGCAGCAGCAACCAGGTCGCCGGCAGGTGTCCCTTCAACGGCGGAAAGGATGGTCTGCGCGCCGTTCGGCACTTTTTCATGATGCAGCCAGCATTTGCCGAAATGGCCCGGCCCCACGGTGAAGGGCGCAGGTTCATGCGAATTGCAGATGCGCATGGCGTGGGGACAGCGCGCCGCATAGGCACAGCCGGCAGGCGGCGAGAACAGATCGGGCGGGCTGCCATCGATGGGCAGCAGCCGGTGTTCTGCATTGGGATTGTTGCTTGGCATGGCGGCCCTGAGGCCCACGGTATAGGGGTGGGCGGGGCGATAGAAGATATCGTCCACGCTACCACGTTCCACGATTTGCCCTGCATACATCACGGCCACTTCGTCAGCCATGCGGGCAACCACGCCAAGGTCATGCGTGATAAGAATGATGGCCGTGCCATGGTCGCGCTGGAGGTCGCCCAGCAGGTCGAGTACCTGCGCCTGAATGGTCACGTCGAGCGCAGTTGTCGGCTCGTCAGCAATCAGAATGGCCGGTTCGCAGGCAATGGCCATGGCAATCATCGCGCGTTGCAGCATGCCGCCTGAAAATTCGAAGGGATATTGCTTGGCGCGCTGGGCCGCCTCGGGGATGCGCGCCATTTCCAGCAGTTCGACAGCGCGTGCCATCGCTTTCTTGCGGCTCCACCCGCGGTGGACTTCCAGCGATTCTGCAATCTGCCGGCCAATGGTCATGGTCGGGTTGAGCGATGTCATCGGGTCCTGGAAGATCATGCCGATTTCGCTGCCGCGGAAATCCTGCCCGTCTATCTTGGATGTGCCGAGAATGTTGCGCCCGCGCAGTTCGGCCGTTCCTGATGTCAACCGGCCCGGCGGCATGGGCACAAGCCCCATCAGCGCCTGCACGGTGACGGATTTGCCGCAGCCGGATTCGCCCACAATTGCCAGCGTCTTGCCTGCTTCGACAGCGAAGCTGACGCCGCGCACGGCCTGAACCGTGCCGCCATATGTATCGAATTCGACCTTGAGGTCATGCACGTCGAGCAGCGGCGGCTTTACAGAAGAAATTGGCTCCGTCATTCGCGTGACCTCATCTTCGCATCCAGCGCATCACGCAGGCCATCGCCCAGAAGGTTGAACGCCAGCACCGTGATGCTGATCATCAAGGCAGGGAAAAACAGTTCGTGCGGATGCGTCAGCATCGTCTTGATGCCGTCATTGCTCATGCTGCCCCAGGAAGCGGTTGGCGCGGCCACACCCATGCCGATGAAGGACAGGAACGCCTCGGTAAAGATGGCGCTGGGAATGGCGAAAGTCAGCGTGACGAGAATGACGCCCATCGTATTGGGGATCATGTGGCGCATGACGAGATAGCCGGTGCGCGCACCCAGAAGGCGGGCTGCATTGACATAGGCTTCCTCGCGCACCTGCAGGATCTGTCCGCGCACGAGGCGTGCAGTGCTGGGCCACAGCAGGATCACCATTGCCACGATCAGCGGCATGATACCGCTTTCACCCGGCCCGATGCCAAAGGCGATCTTGAACAGGATCATGAACAGCAGGAATGGCAGCGCCACCACGAAATCGGCAAACCTCATCATCAACTGGTCAACCTTGCCGCCGATGAAGCCCGCCATACTGCCATAGACAACGCCGAACATGACGAACAGCAGCGGGGCGACAATGCCGATGAACAGCGAAACCCGCGCGCCTTGCATCAGACGGGCCAGCATGTCGCGACCCAGATAATCGGTACCCATCGGATGCAGCGCGAAATTGACCGTGCTGCCCAACTCGGGCGTTTCGCCATCTTTCAGCAGCCGCCGTGCGCGCGCTTCTTCCATGGTGATGGAATTGACCACATCTACCTTGAGGTTGATGCTCTGCGGCATTTCTGCGCCTGTCTGGTCAACCGGGACGACTGAATAATAGGTCGTGCCGGCCCGCAGATCGAGCAGGTCTTCAAATCGGGTGACTTCGGCAGAATCGGTATTGCCCAGTGGCAGGCCGTACGTGCCCGGCCCCTTGGCAGGGATGATGTTGCGATAGACGGCATAATCCGCTGCGCCGGGCATGGCGTTCCATTTGAGGCGGACCATCTGGGTGGTCGCAGTGCCGACCAGTTCCAGACCTGCATCGGCCGCAGGCGCGGTAACGACGGCGGGGGTTTGTGTGCCATCGGGCGCATCGCTTTGGGTGACGGGCGTGGGGGCTTCTTCCACCGCCCATGGCACATAAGGCGCCACCAGAATGGCGGAGCGGTCAGCGCCGGGCGGGCTGCTGATCTGTAGCAGGTCCTGCTCTGCCGGGTTCACCCGCCAGACCTGCGGGCCAAGGGCTGTGAACAGCAACATGGCTATGATGATATAAAGCGACAGGATTGCCCGCTTGTTCGCCTTCAGCCGTTTCCACGCATCCTGCCAGTATGACAGGGACGGACGGGTCAGTGCCTGAATGCGCAATTCGCTGTGCAGCGGGTCGAATGCGCCATCCATCATGGCCGGATCAGCAGGTGCAGTCTGTGTCATCGCTCAGCTCACCCTGACCCGTGGATCGATAAATCCGTAAAGAAGATCGACCACGATCACCATCAGCACCAGAAATGCGCCAAAGAACACGGTGGTGCCCATGATCACGGTATAATCGAGCTGCTGCACCGCCTGGACGAAGTATCGGCCAAGGCCGGGAATGGCGAAAACCAGTTCCACCACGAAGCCGCCGGTAGTGATGGCTGCAATGGCGGGCCCCAGCACCGTCACAACGGGCAGGATGGCATTGGGCATTTCATGGCGGGCAAAGATGCGGGTGGCAGGCAGACCCTTGGCATTGGCTGTGCGGATATAGTCGGAACTGAGGATTTCCAGCATGGAACTACGCATCAGGCGGGTGAGGTAGGCCATGGTGCCAAGGCCCAGCACCAGCGAAGGCAGCAGCATATGGGAGATGGTACCCCATCCTGCGACAGGCAGTAGCGAAACGCCAAGCAGCCCGTTCAGTTTGACGATGGCCAGCTGGCTGAAGGCGGCGAAAACGAAGCTCGGGACCGAAATGCCGAGGATAACCGCCAGCATGATGACATTGTCGGGCCACTTATTGCGATATAGCGCGGTCAGCGCCCCGAACAGCGATCCGCCCAATGCGGCAAACACCACGGCCATGATACCCAGCGTGGCAGATACCGGGAAATGTTCGCGGATGATGTCGTTCACTTCACGGTTTTTCTGGGTGAAGGAAATGCCCAGATCACCCTGGGCCAGGTTCTTCATATAGATGAGATATTGCTGGCCGATCGGCTTATCGAGGCCATATTTCTTTTCCAGGTTCTGCTGGATTTCCGGTGTCATCGCCTTTGCGCCGCTGAGCGGGTCACCCGGTACGGCATGCATGGCGAGGAATGTGGCCGTTGCGATAAACCAGACGGTTATCAGGCCCTGGATCAGGCGCTTCAGAGCGTAGTTCCACATTCTAGCGCCTCAATCCTCTGCAATCGTGACATAGGAATAATCAGGGTCGGCCCCGAACACCCGCCGCACGACACCCTTCATTTCGGGATCCACAGCATAGAGCAGTGCGCGTTCGTATTCCGGCAGGATGACAGCTTCGTCGAAGACGATTTTCTGAATCGCGCCGAATGCCGCCATGCGTTCTGCCGGGTTGTTTGAATTCTGCGCGATCTTCAACTGCCGGTCATAGGCAGGGTTGCTGTAATGGCCGCGGTTGTTGACGTTGCCGGTCATGAACAGGTCGCCAAAGGTCAGCGGGTCGGCGTAATCAGGACCCCAACCGGTCATCACGATGTCGAATTCGCCCGCCAGCATCTTGGCCAGCCTCTGTTTGAAAATCTGGCTGTCGATACGGACATCGAGGCCCAGCTGCCGTTTCAGCGTATCCTGGTAATATTCCGCAATCCTGTTTGAAAGCGGGGTGTCGCCGGACAACAGCATGATCGGCGGAATGGTTTTTAGGCCGAGGTCCTTTTTGGCGAGTTCCAGATATTCGCGCGCCTTTGCAGTGTCGGGCGTGTATTCTGGGGCTGGATATTCCTTGCGCAGCTTGTCATCCACGCCGTCCAGCCACACGGGGAACAGCGACTTGCCAGGCAGATACCCTGGAACCTTGATGACCTTGTTTACTTCGACAGAGGAACTCAGCGCATATTGAATGGCCTTGCGGAAGTTCTTGTTCCCGCCAATCCGCCCTTCGCGATGGTTGAATTCGACATAGAACACGCCGCCATCCCTGAAGCTCTTGATGTTCCAACCAAGCATCTGGGCTTCTTCGAGATTTTCCTGCGCAACCGGCGTCAGGGCAATCTTGCCATCGCGGAACAGGTTGATGCGCGCGCTCGGGTCAGTGGTGAAATAGGGGATGTCGATCGTGTTGATCTTGATTCTGTCGCGGCCCCAATATTGCTCGTTCTTCTGCATCGTCAGATGCGCGCCGTGGACCCATTTGGTAATCTTGAACGGGCCATTATAGGCCAGCGTCTCCGCGCCGGAAGCATAGCGGCCATTGGTCGATTTGAAGAAGTCTTCCCTGATCGGGAAGAAGACATTGAACGCGGTCAATTGCGCGAAATAGGGCACCGGCTTTACGAAATGGACCTTCAGGATCCGGTCACCAATCGCTTCCACGCCCAGCGATGAAACGGGCATTTTGCCGGTGTTGATTTCGTCCGCATTGCGGATGGGCGACATGATATTGGCATATTCCGATGCGCTGGCAGGATCGACCGTGCGCCGCCATGCAAAGACGAAATCATGCGCGGTTACAGGCTTGCCATCGTTCCACCTGGCATCCTTGCGCAGCCAGAAAGTCGCTTCGGTTTCGCCGATTTCCCATTTTTCCGCGACACCGGGGGCAAGCTGGTTGTTCTGGTCCAGCCGCAGCAGGCCTTCCATCACATGGCCCAGCACAAATCCGCTGATGGTATCTGCCGTAAGGCTGCCATCAAGGTTAGGCGGTTCCTGTTCGATGGAGATGGTGATTGTCTTGGAAGCAGGGTCGACGCCGTTCTTAACGTCAGAGCCGCCAGCGGCCATGGAAAGGGCCGCCATCAACAGTCCAATGCCAATGACAGAAGCGACGGCCAGAGCCAGCAATTGCTGGCCGGGTGTCCTGATCAAGCGGCGGGAAGTGGGCTTGGGCGCGGTCAAAAGCGGTTCGATACTATGATGTTATCGCCTAATCGTCCCTGCGACCAACAGGACCTTACGGAAGCCCGCACAATCACCCGCGAGCGGGCAGCTTGGCAAGCCTTTTCTTCAAAAACAGGAAAAGTCGCGGAATGTAGCATGGCTTTCCTGCTGTTTGATGGGGCCACCGCAGGGTGGGGGGATCTTCATGAACCGGAGCCGAATGAGAACATGGCATGAAGGTCGCGCTTCAGGATTTTGCCATTGGCGTTGCGCGGCAATGTATCTTCCGAGAAGACGATCCGTACTGGCACCTTGAACTTGGCGAGGCGGGCAGACACCCACTCCTGCAATTCGTGTTCGGTGGCAGAAGTGCCCGGCGCCAGATGCACGACAGCTGCGGGTTCTTCGCCCAGCGTGCGGTGCGGCAGGCCGATCAGCGCGGCGTCGGTTACGGCCGGATGGTCATAAAGGACATTCTCGACTTCGGACGAATAGATGTTTTCGCCGCCGCGAATGATCATGTCCTTAGCGCGGTCGACGATGTAGCAGAACCCTTCTTCATCAACCCGGGCAAGGTCGCCGGTGCGGACCCAGCCATCGACAAATGTTTCTGCCGTGGCTTCGGGTTTGTTCCAGTATCCCTTCACGATCTGCGGGCCGCGCGCCCATAATTCGCCCACTTCGCTGACCGGCATTTCATGCGTGCCGGTTTCATCCATGATACGGATATCGCTGACCGCCACTGGCGGGCCGCAGCTGGTGGGGCGGTTGAGATAATCTTCGCTGAGATGCCCGGTCACAGTCGCCATTGTTTCGGTCATCCCCCAGCCATTGCCGGGCAAAGCGCCGAACACTTCATAAATCTTGCGTACCAGTTCAGGAGCTGCAGGCGCGCCGCCATAGGAAATGACTTCGAGCGAGGACAGGTCGTATTTTGCGCGTTCGGGATGCTCGATCATTTGCCAGGCAATGGTCGGAACGCCGCCTGTCGTATTCACCTTTTCACGCTCGATTATCTCGAACGCCTTTACCGTGTCCCACCGGTGCATGAAAATGAGGGTATTGCCTGCCCAGATGCTGCCCATCAGCCCGGCGGAACACGCCGTTACATGAAACAGCGGGATAACGGTGAGGCCGGTCTTGTGCACCGGCTGGGGCAGTTCCTCGCCGCGGCGCAGCACTGCAATGGCGGCATTATAGGCAGAGGACATGATATTGGTGGCAAGATTGCGGTGCGAACCCAATGCGCCCTTTGGGTTGCCGGTGGTGCCGCTGGTGTAGAAAATGGTCGCCGCATCATCCGGCGCTATGTCTGCCGGCGGCAATTCGCAGGCTGGCAGATTACCATAGGCGGACGGGGTGCCGATGATGTCTTCAAGGCGGCTGATAATGCCGTCTGCATTTCCGCCGCGCGCAACCAGCACACCTTCCAATGCCGGGCACAAATCAAGATGCGGGGCGATGCGGTCCAGCCGTTCATCATCGCAAATCAGCAGACGGGACCCTGAATCGGACAATCCATAGGCGAGTTCTGGCCCCGTCCACCATGCGTTGAGCGGCACACAGATCGCGCCGATCGAAGTGGCGGCAAAGAAGGCCACCGGCCATTCAGGCAAATTGCGCATCGCCAGCGCCACCCTGTCGCCCTTGGCAATGCCGCGTGCGGCAAGTTCATGCGCCAGTGCGGATACGGCGCGGAACCACGCATCGTAAGTCACACGCTCGTCTTCATAGATCAGGAATTCGCGCTGGCCGTGGGACCGCCCCATTTCGGCAATATGGCGCAGGCTGTCAGGCGCGTTTTTCCACGTGCGGGTGGGAATGCCGTCAATTTCGACAGTGGTCATTTCGAACCGCTGTCCGGGGCCAGTCAGCATGGCCGCGCATTCATTCAGACTGCGTGCGGGCCAGTTTGCCGGCGGAACCCAGCCGATTGCCGCGGCCAGATCCGTTGTCGCTTCGCTTCCCATTCCTGCAGCCCTTCCCAGTGCCGTGAAAGACAGTGCAATTGCGGGCCACTTTCGTGGAGACGCGGCTTGCAGCCACCTGTTCCGGTTTTCTATTTTCACCTTACTAGGGTCAGCAATTCATGCCTTGCAAGCATTGATCGGCCTAAAAGATGCCCACTTGTCGCTACGGCAGGCCGGATGGCCGGTTGCAAAGGGCAACTTAGCCCTTTTCTGGCAACCGCCTATGTTCTAGCCCCCACCAAACGATAATGGCAGCGCATCGAAACCATTGCCTTGGTGATGCCTTCCTGCCGGGGGAGAGACCGAATGTTCGACTTGTCCGATCCAGCATCGCTTGGCTTTGATGCAGACCGCCTCGGGCGGATCGAACCGTTCCTTCGAAAGGTCTATCTGGAAAGCGGCAGGCTGCCGATGGCGCAGCTGCTGGTCGCCCGCAAAGGCAATCCGGTGCATTATTGCAGCATGGGCAGCAGGCGCGAAGATGGCGCGCCGATGCGCGATGATGCGCTGTTCCGTATTGCTTCCATGACCAAACCAGTGACGTCCATTGCCTTCATGCAGCTGGTGGAACAGTGCAAGGTGGCCGTGGAAGACCCGATTGGCAGCGTCCTGCCCGAACTGGCGGATCTGGGCATCTATACAGGCGGCGGTGGGCAGATCGGCTTTGCGCCGACGCGCCCGGCAGCGCCCATTCGCTTTGTCGATCTGCTGACCCATATGTCGGGCCTTACCTATGGCCTTCAGAACCGCACAAATGTGGATGCGGCATACCGCGATGCGTCGCTGGATATGGCCCGCCAGCACCACGATTCGGACGAATATCTGGCCGCGCTGGCGCGCCTGCCATTGGAATTCACGCCGGGCGAGCGGTGGAATTATTCCGTTTCCACCGATGTGCTGGGCATCGCGGTCGAACGTCTGTCCGGCATGCGGCTGGGCGATTATTTCCAGCAGCATATTTTTGGCCCACTGGGTATGGTCGACACCGGCTTTGGCGTTGCCGAAGGGCAGGCAGACAGGCTGGTTGATGCCTACCAATATGTGCCGGGCGCAAAGCCGCGCATGATCGACCGCGGGCCAGACAGCCATTTGAACAAGGGTGGCAAGTTTGATAGCGGCGGAGGCGGGCTGATCGGCACGATTGCCGATTATCACCGCTTCACCACCATGCTGCTGAACGGCGGAAAGCTGGACGGGGCGCGGATTGTTTCGCCCAAGACGCTGGCCTTGATGACGGCAAACCACCTGCCGGGCGGCAAGGACCTGACCGAAGTTTCGCAAAGCCTGTTTTCAGAAGCGAACAATGCTGGCACCGGTTTCGGCCTCGGCTTTGCGACGGTGATTGATCCTGCCCGCACACTGATCCCGTCGAGCAAGGGCGAATTTTACTGGGGCGGGGCCTATTCCACGGCGTTCTTTGTCGATCCGGTGGAAGAGATTACCATGGTCTTCATGACGCAGGTTTACCCATCCAGCATTTACCCGATCCGCCGGCAGTTGAAGACGCTGATCTATTCAGCGCTCGACCAAAGCTACGTTTGACACAGAGGAACGCCCAGATGACTTCTCCTATTACCACCCAGCGCCATGGCAATGTCCTGGTGATCATTTCCAACAATCCGCCGGTGAACGCGCTGGGGCAGGCCGTGCGTGCAGGGCTGGCACAGGGTATCGACGAAGCACTGGCCGATGACAGTATCGAAGCAGTTGTCATTCGGTGCGATGGGCGAACATTCTTTGCCGGCGCGGACATTACCGAATTTGGCAAACCGCCTGTCGGGCCGAACCTGCCTGAAACGCTGGACAAGATGGAAGCCAGCAACAAGCCGGTGGTCGCTGCCATTCATGGCACGGCGCTGGGCGGCGGCTGCGAAGTCGCACTGGCCTGCCATTACCGCGTGGCTGTGCCATCTGCGAAACTGGGCCTGCCCGAAGTGAAGCTGGGCCTCATCCCCGGTGCGGCTGGCACACAGCGTATGCCGCGGCTGGTGGGCGCAGAAGCTGCCCTTCCGCTGGTGGTCGGCGGCAATCCGATCAGCGCAAAACAGGCTGCAGCCATTGGCCTTGTCGACAAAATCGTGGGCGAAGACAGCCTTGAGGCCGATGCGATTGCCTTTGCGCGCGAACAGATTGGCAAGCCCGTGCCGCGCAGTTCGGAAGGCACGGCCAACCAGGACGGGGTCCGCAACCCTGCGATCTTCGACGAATTTCGCCAGAAAAACGGCCGCAAGCTGCAAGGTTTCGATGCGCCGCAAGCGGCGATTGCCGCGGTCAAGGCCGCGGGCGAATTGCCCTATGCCGAAGGCGTGAAGAAGGAACGCGAGCTGTTTCTTGGGCTGATGGGCGGGACGCAATCTGCCGCCATGCGCCATTATTTCTTTGCGGAACGTGCCGCCAACAAGATTGACGATATTCCCTCAGACACGCCGCTGATCGACATCAGGAAAGTGGGCATCATCGGCGCTGGCACCATGGGCGGCGGCATCGCCATGAATTTCCTTTCTGCCGGCATTCCCGTCACCATTCTGGAAATGCAGCAGGAAGCGCTGGACCGCGGCACTTCCACGATTGCCAGAAATTACGACAACACGGCCAAGAAGGGCCGGATGAAGCCGGAGCAGGTCGAACAGGCGATGGGCAACCTTTCCACCAGTCTCGATTATGCAGACCTGGCGGATTGCGATCTGGTGATCGAAGCTGTGTTCGAGAATATGGACGTGAAAAAGGAAGTGTTTGCCAAGCTGGATAGCGTGGTGAAGCAGGGCGCAATCCTCGCTTCCAACACCAGCTATCTCAACGTGGATGAAATTGCGCAGGCAACTTCGCGGCCCGGATATGTGCTGGGCCTGCACTTCTTTTCGCCCGCCAATATCATGAAACTGCTGGAAATCGTGCGGGGCAAGGAAACCCGTGATGACGTGCTGCTGACTTCGATGAAGCTGGCCAAGAAAATCGGCAAGATCGCGGTTGTGTCTGGCGTGTGCCCCGGCTTCATCGGCAACCGCATGCTCAGCCCGCGCCAGCAGCAGGCCAATGCGATGATCATGGAAGGCGCAAATTACTGGGAAATTGACGATGTCCTCATCGATTTCGGCTTCCCCATGGGTCCGTTCCAGATGGCCGATCTTGCCGGAACCGATATCGGCTGGCACCGGGATCCGACGCGGATTGAAACCGTGCGCGAGGCATTGTGTGCCGCTGGCCGGTTCGGCCAGAAGGCAGGCAAGGGCTATTACGATTATGACGCATCGCGCAGCCGCACCCCGTCAGAAGAAACCAAGACCATCATCGCCGATTTTGCCGCCCGCGAGGGGTTGGCGCAGCGCGAAATTTCCAAGCAGGAAATCCTTGAACGGCTGCTCTACCCCATGGTGAATGAAGGTGCGCTCATCCTCGATGAAGGGATGGCCCAGCGCGCCAGCGACATCGATGTGGTGTGGATCAACGGTTATGGCTGGCCACTTTACACAGGCGGGCCGATGTTCTGGGCTGATACGATTGGCCTCAAGACCATCGTCGAAGGGCTGGAGAAGCATGGCCTTCCGGTGAGCGATTATCTGCGCCGCAAGGCAGAAGCCGGCGAACGTTTCACCAGCTGATGCAAAGAAAAGGCGGCTGGCATGAAGCGCACGAGGCTGAGCATCTGCCGCAAGAAAAAGCGTTACAATACGCATGAAGATGCATTGATAGTGGCCGGGCGGGCCGAATACCCGCTCAGGCCCTATCGGTGTGACCGCTGTTTCCAGTTCCACTTGACCAGCCGCACAAAAGGCAAGCGCACGCCGCAATTCGTGCTGGAAAGGCTGCGATCAGGCAAAGGCGGGCAGACGCCGAGCTAGCGCCAGCCTAGTCGAGATCATCATCTTCCAGGAGCACGCGGTGGGCGGCACCGTCCATATCATCATACTGGCCGCTTTTCATGGCCCAGAAGAATGCGGCCAGCCCCAATGCGCCCATGCCCAATGCAAGCGGGATGAGGACCGCCAGCCCGGTCATTTCGCGGCCCGCGCCAGGCGCATGGAATTGCCCACCACCACCAGCGAACTGGCGGACATGGCAATGGCGGCAACCATCGGTGTGACCAGCCCTGCCAGCGCCAGCGGAACGGCCAGTATGTTGTAACCGATGGCAAAGCCGAAGTTCTGGCGAACGATCTGCATGGTCCGCCGGGCAACGCGCACTGACCATGCAACCGGCATCAATTCCGCGCCCACAAACACCGCATCTGCCGCTTGCTGGCTGGCATCGCTGGCAGTGCTGGGCGCAATGGATGCATGGGCGGCGGCAAGGGCGGGGCCATCGTTCAGCCCGTCACCCACCATCAGCACATGCTCACCGCGCGCTTTCCTGTGTTCAAGGTCTGCCAGCTTTTCAGCCGGTTTCAGCCCGCCTGCCGCTTCAATACCAAGGGTGCCTGCCACATCCTGCACGGCGGCAGCGCGGTCGCCTGACAGGATGGCGCTTTCGATGCCAAACCCGCGCAGCGCCGCCAGCGCATCTGCCGCATCGGGGCGCAGAGGGTCGGCAAAGGTCAGCGTGATCCGCTTGTCCCCGATAACAAGATCGGTCGCCAGACCCGCGCTTTCATCGTGCGAGCGGGTGAAGGAGACAGGCACGGTTCCCCACATGCCTGACACGCCTGCACCCGGCGTTTCGGTAACGTCGGTCAGTGCTGCCGGTTTGACAGGCAGCAGGCGGAGCGAACCGGCAATACCCTTGCTGAGCGGGTGGCGACTGGATTGTGCCAGCGCCAGCGCGATGCTGCGTTCCTCGTCCGTCAGACTGTCCAGGTTTTCCGGTCGCGGCTGGCCCAGTGTCAGCGTGCCGGTCTTGTCGAACAGCGCAACATCGACTTCCGCCAGCCGTTCCAGCGCGCTGCCATCCTTGATCAGCAAGCCGCGTTTCATCAGCGCGCTGGCTGCAATCACCTGCGCTGCAGGCACCGCAAGGCCAAGCGCGCAGGGGCAGGTGATGATGAGCACGGCAATCGCAATGGTCAGCGACTGGTGCAGGCCCGCGCCCGCGATCATCCATCCGACGAAGCTGAGCAAGGCCAGCGTATGCACAGCAGGCGCATAAAGCCGTGCGGCACGGTCTGCGATGCGCACATATTGGGAACGGGACTGGCCAGCTTCGTCCATCAGGCGGGCGATTTCGGCAATCGTGGTGTCATCGCCTGTGGCGGTGATTTCCACCTGCACCGGGCTGGTCAGGTTCATCGTCCCTGCATGGACGACATCCCCCACATTTACGCGTTCGGGCGCGCTTTCGCCTGTCAGCATGGCATTGTCGAACTGGGTGCTGCCCTGAATTACTGTGCCGTCCGCTGCCAGCGATTCCCCGGCGGTGACCAGCATGACCATGCCTGGCCGCAGTTCCTGTGCGTTGACCCAGCGGGTCCGCCCGTCACCGTCCATGATGGTCGCCCCGCGGCCCATCCGGCCAAGCAGCGCTTCGATGCCGGACCGCGCGCGATTGCGCATGGTCGCATCCAGCGCACGCCCTGCCAGCAGGAAGAACAGCAGCATCACTGCCCCATCAAAATAGGCGTGCTGCCCGCCAATCAGCGTTTCATAGATGCTGAGGGCGGTAGCCAGCAACACGCCGATTGAAATGGGCACATCCATATTGGTGGTGCGGTAACGCAGCGCCATGGCCGCAGAAGCGAAAAACGGCCTGCCTGCATAAGCGATCACGGGGACGGCGATGAGGGCTGACAGCCAATGGAACATTTCCCGCGTTACACCGCCCGCGCCGGACCAGACACTGACTGACAGCAGCATGATGTTCATCATGCCAAATCCGGCGACGGCCAAGGCGCGCACCAGCCGGCGGGAACTGGCATCATCGCGCGCCAGCGGGTTTTCCGCTGCGCGTTCCGCCTCGAACCCCAAACGGTGCAATTCCTCGATGATCTGGCCGTCGTCGATCTGGTCAGTATGGCTCACCGCCACCCGTTTTGCCGAGAAATTGACCCGCACTGCGGCCACACCGGGGACCGCGCCGATGCCCCGTTCAATCTTGCCGATGCACCCTGCGCAATGGATGGACGGGACGGTAAATCGGCTGTCAGTAGTCGGTTCTGCGCCTTGTGCAGGCGGGCTTGCAAAGGTGCCTGGATGGGTGTTCATCGCAGGGCGCTTTCTCCGCGCCAGACCTCGCCAGCAGACGTAATCCGCAGGCGCACGGTCCACCGGCCCGGTTTCAGTGTTTCAATCGATATCTGCTGGTGGTCAGATGTGGGCGTGAATGTCAGGTTCTGGTCTGCTTCGCGGCCAAGCGGATGGCGCGCCATGCCGATGATTTGCGCACCTTCAGGCACATTGCCTGTGTCCACGATGACGCGGTTATCGGCGCTGCGCGAGACGCCTGCCTGCCAGCCAAGTGCTTCCTGCGCCTGCGCCTTGTCCAGCCAGCCATTGTAATTCTGGCTGGCGACATAGGAATTTTCGACCACGATGCCGCCGAATGTGGACAATGCAAAACGGGCCATGGTGAAATTGACTGCCACCACGATGCCAAAACCGACAACGAGGATGGTTGCCATGTGACGTCCGGTGAAATTTCTGGTCATGGCTATTCTCCGGGGGCGGAAAAGCGGGTTTCACTGCGCGCACTTTCGCCTTCTGCGTCGAGTGACTTGAGCACAAAGGCGAAATCCTGCGATGCGGTGCCGGGCGGTGCCAGGACATAAGTGCGCAAGGCCTGTGTGCTGTCGGCTGCAACGGTCAATGTCATCGACCTTGCGGCATCGCCCCGCGGCATTCTGTCATTCCATACCACACCGCCGGGCAGGCCGGAAAGGGATACTTCCATCTGGCGCGGGCGGCTCTGCATGTTCCGCAGCTTCAGCGTGAAGGCATTGCGCGGCGAACCGTCGCTCATCAGCATGAAGGGCGGGTTGCGGTCCGCCGCCACGGTCAGATCGGTATGGCTGCGTGTCCCCAGAGCGAACATCAGGCTAAGACCGATGGCCGCCCAGATGCTGAAATATATGAGCGTGCGTGGACGCATCAATGTCTTCCACACCGGGCGCGGGGTTTCGCCTGCCGCTTCGCGGGTGCAGTCTTCCAGCGTGGCATAATCAATCAGGCCGCGGGGCCTGCCCACTTCCTTCATCACCCTGTCGCACGCATCGATACACAAGGCGCAAGTGATGCAGCCGATTTGCGGCCCTTCGCGTATGTCGATGCCAGTCGGGCACACGGCGACACATTGGTTGCAATCAATGCAATCGCCGAATTCTTCCGGGTTCTTCGCGGATTTCTTGACGCTGCCGCGCGGTTCGCCCCGCCAGTCCTTATAGGTTACCAGCAGGGATTTTTCGTCGAGCATGGCTGTCTGGATGCGCGGCCACGGGCACATGTAAATACACACCTGTTCGCGCATGAAACCGCCCAGCGCAAAGGTCGTCGCTGTCAGTATGGCAACGGTGATGTAGGCAACCGGCGCTGCCGTGCCTGACCAGAATTGCACTGTCAGTGTCGGCGCATCGGCAAAATACATGATCCACGCACCGCCGGTCCAGAAACTGACGACGAGATAGATTGTCCATTTCAACGCGCGCCGCGCAATCTTGGATGGTCCCCAAGGGGCCTTGTCCAGCCGCATCCTTGCGTTCCGGTCGCCATCGACGAACCGGTCGATATGCTGGAACACATCGGTCCAGACGGTTTGCGGGCAGGAATATCCGCACCATGCGCGGCCAACTGCGCTGGTCACCAGAAACAGGCCAATGCCCGCCATGATGAGCAGCCCGGCCACGAAGTAAAATTCGTGCGGCCAGATTTCGATGCCGAACATGTAGAACCGGCGATGCGCCAGATCGACCAGAACGGCCTGATCGGGCGCATAGGGGCCGCGGTCCCAGCGCAGCCACGGGGTTACATAGTAAATCCCCAGAGTGACCAGCATGACCAGCCATTTGAAGCGGCGAAAGGGGCCATCAATCCGCTGGGGGTGAACGCTTTTGCGTTTCTCGAAAAACTTCTGCGGTTTGACCGGCGGCTGGGTGTGTGGCTGCGAATCCGACGGGCGGGTCCAGTCGATACCGGCATCTTTGTGGCCATCTATGTCAGGGTTGTTCATCTACCTGTACCGCCGGGTCTTCGGCGACCTCCACGAAGTCTTCCCCGCCCCCGAGTGAATGGACATAGGCTGCCAGCATCTTGATCGTGACCGGATCAAGCCGCCCTTGCCACGCAGGCATTACGCCGTGACGCGGCGCAAGGATCTGCCGCGTGATCTGCTGCTGGCTGCTGCCATAAAGCCAGATCGCATCGGCAAGGTTGGGCGCGCCGAAAGCACGGTCTCCCTTGCCGTCCAGGCCGTGGCACGACGCGCAATTGGTATCGAACAAGGCAGCACCTGCCGGATTGGGCGCAGCCTTGCCGGTAAGCGACAGGACATGGCCTGCCACCTGCTGCACTTCTGCAGGCGAAAGAATGCCGTCGAAGGCAGGCATCATGCTGGTTCGCGTGGCATCGTCGCCAGGATGGCGGATGCCGTGAACCAGCGTATATTCGATCGCTTTCAAATCGCCGCCCCACAGCCAGTCGTCATCATTGAGATTGGGGTATCCGCCGGAGCCCGCCGCGCCCGAACCATGGCACTGCACGCAATTGACCTGGAAGGCTGCGCGTCCGCCAGCAACGGCCTGCTGCATCAGATCGCTATCTTCTGGCAGGCGTTCGATCGGAATGCGCGAAAGCGCGGCCAGCATGGGTGCGCGCCGGCCATCTTCGGCTTGCATTTCTGCCGCCAGTTGCCCGCGGCTGGACCAGCCAAAGGTGCCGTCGGTCGCTTTTTTGACCATCGGGATGGCGGGATAGACCACCACATAGCCGATGGCGAAGATGACGCAGGCGATGAAGGTCCACACCCACCAGCGCGGCATGGGCGTGTCGAGTTCCTCGATACCGTCCCATTCATGGCCGACGGTTTCGGTGCCGGTCGGCGTATCGATCCGTTTTTCAGCCATCATTGTCATCCTTGAAAATCAGCGTGGCCGCATCACGATTGCGGCTGCGGGCGCCCGGGCGGAACGGCCAGGCACAAAGGGACACGAAAATGGCCAGCATGGCCAACAGACCCCAGCTGTCAGCCAGATGGCGAAGAGTGTTGTAATCCATCACCTGCCCTTTTCCGTCGCCAGTTCTTCCTGTGCGGCGGCGCTGTTCACATCCACCAGGGTTCCCAGCATCTGGAGATATGCAACCAGCGCATCCATTTCCGTCAGGCGGGAAGGATCGCCGTCAAAGTCGCGGATTTGCGCTTTGGGGTATCGCTTGGCCAGGCCTTCGCCATCAAGGTCAGGATTTGCCTGGGCTGCAAGGTCGGTTTCGGCATTGGCGATTTCGTCCTTGCCATAGGGCACGCCCACATGGCTGAGCGCGCGCAGCTGCGCGGCAGGGTCGGCAACCACCAGCGTGGTATCCGAGAGGAAGCCGTAGGACGGCATCACGCTTTCAGGCACAACCGATTGCGGGTTTTTCAGATGCTGGACGTGCCAGTCATCGGAATAGCGCCCGCCCACACGTGCAAGATCAGGCCCGGTGCGTTTCGACCCCCATTGGAACGGGTGGTCATACATGGATTCCGCAGCAAGGCTGTAATGGCCATAGCGTTCCACCTCATCGCGGAACGGGCGGATCATCTGGCTGTGGCAGCTATAGCAGCCTTCGCGCACATAGATGTCGCGCCCGGCCTGTTCCAGCGGGGTGTAGGGGCGCATCCCGTCCACTTTCTCGATCGTATTGTCGATCCAGAACAGCGGCGCGATTTCAACAATCCCGCCGATTGCAACGGCAACAAAGGCCCCCACCGCCAGCAGTGTGACGTTGCGTTCCAGTTTCTTGTGGCTTTCTGCCATGTTCATGATCTGAAACTCTCTATTCGGCAGGGATGGCTGCGCCAGAAACGGCGGCACGATTGGTTGCGATTGGCCGGTCCTTTTCAGGATCGAACGCGGCATCGCTCATCGGCACTTCGACACGGATGCAGCCGGCAATGGTCTTCCACACATTAACCAGCATGATGACGAAGCCGGACAGGTAGAGAAGGCCGCCAAAGGCGCGCATCAGATACATAGGGTGCAGGGCTGAAACCGTGTCGGCAAAGCTGTTCACCAGATAGCCGTCAGCGCCATATTCGCGCCACATCAGGCCCTGCGTGATGCCCGCCACCCACATGGATGCCGCGTAGAAAACGATGCCGATGGTCGCCAGCCAGAAGTGCCAGTTAATCATCCGCAGCGAATAGAGCCGTTCGCGCTTCCACAGCCGCGGAACGAGGTAATAGACGCAGGCAAAAGTGATCATCCCGTTCCAGCCCAGCGCGCCGGAATGGACATGGCCAATGGTCCAGTCGGTATAGTGGGACAGCGAATTGACCGATTTGATGGACAGCATCGGCCCTTCGAATGTGCTCATCCCGTAAAATGCCAGCGCCATCACCATCATGCGAATGATGGGGTCGGTGCGGACCTTGTCCCACGCGCCATTGAGCGTCATCAACCCGTTAATCATGCCGCCCCAGCTGGGCATCCACAGCATCACGGAAAACACCATGCCCAGCGTCTGCGCCCAGTCGGGCAGGGCAGTGTAATGCAGGTGGTGCGGACCGGCCCAGATATAGAGGAAGATCAGCGACCAGAAATGGATGATCGACAGGCGGTAGGAATAGACGGGTCTTTCGGCCTGCTTGGGCACGAAATAATACATCATCGCCAGGAAACCGGCCGTCAGGAAGAAGCCCACGGCATTATGACCATACCACCACTGGGTCAGCGCATCCTGCACACCGGCAAAGGCGCTATAGCTGCGTGAACCCAGGAAGCTGACCGGCACAGCCAGATTGTTGACCACATGTAGCATTGCCACGGTCAGGATGAAGGCGAGGTAGAACCAGTTCGCCACATAGATATGGGGTTCATGGCGGCGCACGATGGTGCCGATGAATACGGCGGCATAGCTGAGCCAGACGATCGTCAGCCAGATATCGACATACCATTCAGGCTCTGCATATTCGCGCGACTGCGTCACACCCATCAGATATCCGCTGGCGGCCAGCACGATGAACAGCTGATACCCCCAGAACACAAACCGCGCGAGCGCGGGGAACGCCAGCCGGGCGCGGCAGGTGCGCTGCACAACATAGAAGCTGGTCGCGATGAGAGCATTGCCGCCAAAGGCAAAGATCACCGCAGATGTATGAAGCGGACGAACCCGGCCAAAATTGAGATAGGGTTCGAAATTCAAGGCAGGGAATGCCAGCTGCAAGGCGATGAACAGGCCAGCCAGAAAGCCCGCCGTTCCCCAGAACATGGTGGCGATTACGCCCCAGCGGATCGGGTCGTCATCATAGCGGGTGGGGTCTGTGGGCATATGGAAAATGCCCTGCACCCTGGCCAGCGGATCATAACGTGCAGCCGTGATCCACATGCCGCCAAAGGCAACAGCCGCGAAAATCCACATATGCACAGCAAAACCAGAGTCTTGCGCCCCAGCTACGGCCAGAATGGAAAGTACAAGAAGGGCAAACCACAGCCCTACTTTCGTAAGTGAAGATTCCATTGTGGATCAGCCCCCTATTTTCACCCCTTTTGAAGGGTGGCACTTTGATATGCATTGATCCAGATCAATTTTGCGAAATTTAATTCTGCCATTTTCTGCACTTCAACTATCCCGCTGCGCGCAATACGCTTTTGGGATCGAGAATGCTTACGCGGCATCTTCCGGGAAACTGGATCATGCCAGCATCTTTCATCGCCGTGACCTGCCGGCTGACGGTTTCGATGGTGAGGCCGAGGAAATCGGCCATGTCCTGCCTGCTCATCGGCAGTTCCAGCGAAATGGCCCGGCCTGACCGCATCGCCGCTGCCTGCCCTTGCCAGTTTGCCAGTTCCACGAAGAAGGAGGCGACCTTTTCATCGGCGTGTTTCCGGCCCAGCAGCACGCTCAGGCGGCGACAGGCATCGAGATCGGCAAAAGCCAGCCGCGCGATATTTTCCAGGAACGCAGGGTGGCGGCTTGTCAGCCGTTCAAATTCGCCTGCCGGAAATGCCAGCAGCCGAGATGGCTGCAAGGCAAAGGCGCCATGGCGGAACTTGCAGGCAAATGGCCTGCCGATAAGGTCGCCCGCAAAGGCAAAGGCGAAAATCTGCTGCCTGCCATCGCGGGTGGATTTCTTGAGTTTAAGAGCACCGGCTTCGACGATGAAGACCTGATTCAGATCTTCGCCTTCTTCGATCAGGCTTTCCCCCGATGCCAGATTGCGCGTCTGGGCAGCGGCGAATAATCCGGCCATTTCGCAATCGGGGATGCTGCCGAAAACCGCGTGCCGTTCATCCCCGGAAGTTCCAGGCATTCGCATGTGTTGCATTGACTGGTATCACCATTGGCCGCGCATGAAAGTGAAGCGCAGCGCCAATTGGCGTATCGGGGCCGGACCCGTCATTGATCTCGATCAATCTGCGCCGCGCCAGTGACGCGGCCGTGGACCTTGCCGCCGATGCGCCCTAGACGGGCAGGCAACGCAGGGCAGCCAGGGGCGGACGAGTTTTTCCAAATGACGGAACCAGCACCATGGCGCGGTTGATCCTGTTCAACAAACCATTCGGGGTGCTTTCGCAATTTACCGATCGCGGCACGCAAACCGCCCGTCAGACCTTGTCGGATTTCATCGAACTGCCCGGCGTATATCCCGCTGGCAGGCTGGACCGCGACAGCGAAGGGCTGATGCTGCTGACAGATGATGGCAGGTTGCAGGCGCGCATTGCCGATCCGAGGTTCAAGATGGCCAAGACCTATCTGGTGCAGGTCGAAGGCGAAGTGACCGACGAGGCGCTGGAACAGCTGCGAAAAGGCGTGCGCCTGAAAGACGGGATGACCCGTCCTGCCGAGGCGGAACGCATCGCCGGTCCGGACATCTGGCCGCGCGACCCGCCGGTCCGGTTTCGCAAGAGCGTGCCTGATTGCTGGATCAGCCTGACCATCCGCGAAGGGCGCAACCGGCAGGTGCGCCGCATGACTGCGGCTGTGGGCAATCCCACGCTGCGACTGGTGCGTTGGCGCATTGGCGACTGGTCACTGGACGCATTGCCGCAGGGGCAATGGCGCGAAGAAACGGTTTAGCGCCAGCCTGCCGTTCAGGCGGCAGCGGCCTGTGGCCGGCTGGCCTGCTTGCTGCCCCTTTGCCAGCCCGCCCATGTGACCGCGAGGGCAAGGACAAGAGCGCAGAGGAAAGTGACAGGTGGCGGCACTGCGGTATAGGCCGCAAACATCCGGCTGAGCAGCGGGATATCGGGCGCAAACCACATGAGGACGGCCTGCAGCCCCATGAACGCCGAGGCAATCAGCCACGGCTGGCCATGTTTAGGGCTGCGGAAATAAAGCGTCATCGCGAATATGATGGCCATCAGGTCGCTTATGGCGATCGTGTCGAGAATAGCGCGCGGCCCTTCGCTGCCGATGAAGTTCATCCACGGCATTGCATTGCCCATGATGCGGCTGAACGGCGATTCAAACAAAATCAGCGGAGTTGCCAGCATATAGCCTGCATGAAGGCGGATGTTCTGCCGGTTACGCAAGGCGAGGTAGAAAAGAACGAGATAGGCCGAAATGGCGACAGCCATGCCAATGCCGAATGCCGGACCGAGGATGAGAACGCGGTCATCATTGCCGCCGGCATAGCGTGCAGCGGCGACATTCACGATGGCGACGAACCCCATGATCAGCAGCGGGAACAGCAGAAAACTTGCCCGCCCCATCACACGGTGAAGCTGGTTATGCCGTTTCTGGATGACCCAGTTCTGCGCCAGCAACAGCAGCAGCCAGCTGGTCGCTGAAAATGCGTGGAGATGGAAGGCAAATGGGACATTGCCGATGCGGGTGAAATAGCTCGCCCAGAAACCGCCAGCGGTGATCAGCAGGACAAAGGCGATGAAGTAATTCGCGTGTCTGTAGGGCATGAAATGCCTCCCCCCATGGCGCGACTTGCCAGCGGGAATACGCCCGTTGCACCGGTCATGCAAGATGCCGGGATTACACCTTTGCTGACCGTGAGAGCGCCGCTTCGGGCCTAGTCGCCTTGGTCGAAGGCGAGATTGCCCTTGTTGATCAGTGCGGCCGCCATTTGGACGGTTTGCTGCGAGGACGCCTGCCTTGCATCTGCGACAAGGTTGGCATGGCCGCAAATTTGCTGGGCGAATTCAGCCTGCGCGCCTGAACATTGATATTCCTGCCCGTCCACGAACAGCAATGTTGTCCCGTCATCCTGCCGAATAAAGGAAAAACGGCTGGCAGGGTTGCGGCGCAGCGCCTCGCCGCTGGCAAGCAGTTCGGCCACTTCGGTTTCGCTTATATGGTCTTCGGGCTGCCAGTCCATTTCAGGATATTTGGGCGTAGTATTATACTGGCCGAACCAGCGCGCAAAGGCAGCGCGATCACCCAGCTTTTCGGTAATCATGGCGTGCAGCCGGTTGATCGCCGCGGAAGTAATTTCGCCGGGGTTGGCCTGCGCTTCCAAATCGGGATCGCCATAGCGGTCGTCATCATTCATCGCTTCGAGCAGATCATCGCTCCAGCTGCCGATAAGCTCGCTACGGGACGGTGCGCGAAAGCCGACCGAATAGGTAATGCAATTATCGCCCACCGCAATGCCGTTGTGGCCAAAGCCGGGCGGCACATAGAGGATATCGCCAGGTTCAAGCACCCATTCCTGTGTGGCTTCGAAATTGGCCAGCAGGCGCAGGTCGCCATGGTTGAGCAGCGGTGATGCATCGTCGCATTTGGGGCCGATCTGCCAGCGGCGCTTGCCCAGACCCTGGATCAGAAACACGTCATACTGGTCAAAATGCGGTCCAACGCCCCCTTCATCTGCCGCGCAGCTGACCATGACATCGTCAATCCGCCAGTCGGGAATGAACCGGAACGGTTCGATCAGCGCGGCGACCTGCGGCACATGGTGGTCGGCCGCCTGCACCAGCAGCGTCCATTCCTTCGGGCCAAGTTCTGCAAAGCGGCTTTCGGGGAAGGGGCCGTGTTCCAGCCGCCAACCGTCCACGCCATGCGTGACGATGCGCGCTTCCACTTCATCCTCGCAGGCAAGTCCCGCCAGCTCGTCAGGTTCAATCGGATTGTCCCAGCGCGCCCATGGGTTGCGGATCAGCAGCGGCTGTTGCTGCCAGCTGTCGCGTAGGAAACCTGCGGTGTCGAAATTCTGGAGTTCCATGGCATCCTGGCTTTGTAGAAAATGGCGTGGCGGGGTGATTAGCCGGCAGTCCGGCGTCCAATGCACGGCGCAGTGCCGGTGTCACGCGATTATCTGCCATGCTATTGCTATATGTGTGGCGTTAGACAGTTGATCCAGATCAAGGAAGCGATCTTTGGTGCATGCAAGGACAATGTCGGGAAACAGGCATCGATGCCGCTTCGCGCTGACAAGGCACGGAAATGGCGGCATTGATTGCCCGCTTCCACGGCAAACCGAAGGGCCAGAAAGAGACATGAACAGGTGAAGCGCGCCATACCCCAGGACCGGTTGCGCTTTCTTGAAATGGATGCGGCCACCGGTATCGCAGAGGCACAGGCGGCTCAGCGGCGCGAGGAATTTGGCGCTAACCTGATCGCCGAAGACCCGCCCGGGACTTTTGCGGGCCTTGCACGGGATACTGCGGCCGATCCGATGATCTGGTTCCTCCTCCTCACCAGCACATTATTCGGCGCGCTCGGGCAATATACCGATATGACCGTGTTGCTGCTGGCCATTGCACCCCTGGTGGGGATGGATTTCTATCTCCACCACCGTACACAGGCATCGATCGAGGGGCTCCGCAGCGTGCTCGCCTCAACCGCCACAGTTTTGCGGGACGGTGCATGGCACCATGTTCCGGCCGACCGGCTGGTGGCAGGCGATCTTGTGCGTGTGGAGGCGGGGCAAAGCATCCCGGCAGATGGCATCATCGTGTCTGGCAGTGACCTTCAGGCAGAGGAATCTTCCCTTACAGGTGAAGCCTATCCGGTGGCTAAAACCGCATTTGCAGGCGCAATGCCGCCTGAAGAAGGTAGCTGGGCATTTGCCGGAACGCGATTGCTGACAGGGCAATCGGAAATCCGCGTCATCTTCACCGGTGCGGACACGATTTTTGGCGAAATCGTCCATTCTGCCATCGGCGGGCCGCCGGGCCGCACACCCTTGCAATATGCGGTTGCGCGGCTGGTGAAATGGCTTTTGCTTGCGGCTACACTGCTGTGCCTGCTGCTGGCGGCAGTCCGGCTGTGGCAGGGTTTCGGGCCGCTCGATGCATTTCTGAGCGCGGCGACATTGGCCGTGGCGGCCATTCCTGAAGAATTTCCGGTGGTGCTGACATTCTTCCTCGGCGTCGGGGTCTACCGGCTTGCCCGCGCCAAGGTGCTGGTGCGGCGCGGCGTGGCGGTAGAAAACATCGGCCGCATCTCTGTCATATGCAGCGACAAGACCGGCACCATCACGCAAGGCAGCCTGACTTTGCGCGACGCATTGCCTGCCGAAGGCATGACGCAAAGCCGCCTGCTGGAAATTGCCGCCATGGCATCGCGGAAGGATTCAGGGGATCCGCTGGATGCCGCCATCTTCCAGCAGGCACCGGCAATTGCCGCCGACTGGACGCGCATTGGGTTGTTCCCTTTTACCGAGGTGCGCCGCCGCGAAACCGCCTGCTGGAAAGCCGGGCAGGGCGAGGAAATGGTGGTCGTAAAAGGCGCGCCGGAAACCATAATTGCCCTGTGCGACATGCCACAGGCCCAGCGCGAGGGATGGCTGGAAATGACCCGCGACCTGTCGGGCAAGGGGCAGAAGATTATCGCCTGCGCCAGCAGGGAAGGGCATTGCGAAACAGAGACAGAGGCTGGCGATGGTTTCCGCTTCAGCGGCCTCATCGCCATTGCAGATCCTGTCCGCATCGGCGTGCACGATGCCGTGGTGCAGGCAATTGGCGCAGGCATCCAGGTGGTGATGGTGACCGGCGATCATCCCCATACGGCGCGCGCCATCGCGACAGAGGCGGGCATTCCGCATGACGGGCTGACCGTGTTGGGCGATGATCTTGAAGCGACACTGGCCCGCATGAGCAAGGATGATCTTGCACGCGTAAGCGTGGTGGCCCGCGCCAGCCCGGCGCAGAAAGTCCTGCTGGTGGAGGCATTCCAGAAAATCGGCAAGATTGTCGCAGTCACTGGCGACGGGGTAAATGATGCGCCTGCCCTGCGGATTGCCGATGTTGGCATTGCCATGGGCGAACGCGGCACGCGCAGCGCCCGCGAAGTCAGCGCGATGGTGCTGATGGATGATAATTTCGCGACCATCATTTCAGCGATCAGGGAAGGGCGGCAATTGTTCCGCAACCTGCGCGTCAGCTTTGCCTTCCTGTTGATGATCCACCTGCCGCTGGTGGCCAGTGCGGCGTTGATTCCGTTCCTCGGCTACCCCATCCTTTATTTGCCTGCCCATATCGTGTGGCTCGAACTGCTGATCCATCCTGCCGCCATTCTGGCATTTCAGAACGGTGCCGACCGGCTTTCCGAAGAAGAAAGCACAGGCCATGATAAATCCTTCTTCAGCGCGCGGGAATGGACTGGCATCATCGGCACCGGCAGCATCATTTGTGCAGGGCTGCTGGCCATATTCATCCAGGCACTGGCAGGCGGCGATTCGATTGAGCAGGCCCGTTCCATGGCCATGGTGTGCCTGGTGACCGCACTCGCCATGCTGGTGTTTCTGCTGGCACCGCGGCGCAGTGCGGCGCGCAATGCGGTCGTGGCAGCCGCGGTCGTCAGCGCGCTGCTGCTGGTCCAGTATGCGCCGCTTGCATCGCTTATCCATCTGGCACCAGTGGCATGGCCGAACTGGCTTGCCGCTGCCGCCATTGGCTTTATTCCGGCCCTTGCCAGCCTCTGGTTCAGGACCGCGCGCAGTTCCCCCGCAACATCAGCAGCAGGATAAAATCATGAGCTACTACATCTCCGCCATTTTGAAGGTGCCTTTCGACAAGGCCATCGCGCTGACCGAAGAAGCGCTGAAGGCAGAGCAGTTCGGAGTCATCAGCCGGATCGACATCCAGCAGACGTTCAAAACCAAGATCAACGTGGATTTCCGCCCCTATACCATTCTTGGCGCGTGCAATCCCTCGCTGGCTTACGAAGCCCTGCAGCTGGAAGACAAGGTCGGAACCATGCTGCCGTGCAATGTGGTGGTGCAACAACTGGCCGATGGCACGGTTGAGGTAGCGGCTGTCGATCCAGTCGCTTCGATGAAGGGCATCGACAATCCGGAACTGAACAAGGCAGCATCTGCCGTGCGTGAAAAACTGGCGCGGGCGATGGTGGCTCTGGGCGGCGCTGCCTAGGCTTTCCGGCCGATATTCTGCCGTGCCCAACTGACGATGGCAGACGCGGGCATCGCGCCTGATTGCCGCGCGATTTCCTTGCCGCGGGATATCATGACCAGTGTCGGTATGGACCTGATCGCATAGCGCCCGGCAATGGCCTGTTCTGCCTCTGTGTCGAGCTTGCCCAGACGCAGATAGGGTTCAAGCTGGGCGGCGGCGGCGGAAAAGGCCGGTGCCATCTGCAGGCACGGTCCGCACCAGCTGGCCCAGAAATCCACCAACAACGGAATATCGCTTCTGGATGCATGGGCGTTGAAATTTGCCGAGGTCAGGACGACCGGCTGGCCATTGAACAGCGCTGCATGACATTTGCCGCATTTGCCCCCTGCACCCAGTTTTTCGGCCGGCACCCGGTTGGGTGCTGCGCATGACGGGCAGACGATGACTTTGGAATCGGGGTTGCTCATAGGCTTATTCTCTACCCTCCAACGGGCATTTCCAAGCACAAAACAGGCAATGCGCCGTGCGCGGCCTTGTTGCGGCTTGCCCTACAATGCGCATGCCTTGCCGGATGATTGCGGCGGCAGAATGCGCGTGTCGCGGTCATAAATATCAGGCTGTATCTGCACTGTGCCTGATGCATCCGGCCCGGCGGTGAAATATGTGATGTAGACAGGCACCGGATGAGCCAGGTCGACCGTGGTTGTCTTGCCCGAAGCGATTATTGCATCCACTTCCTCGCGGGTCTTGGCCCCTTCCAACAAGGTGGCGGCGTACCCAAGCGCATCCTTGGTGCGCACGCAGCCATGGCTGAATGCCCTTACCTCTTCATCGAAAAGTGCCTTGTTGGGCGTGTCGTGCATATAGACGCTGAACCTGTTGGGCATGACCAGCTTCATTAGCCCCAGCGCATTGCCCGGCCCCGGCTTCTGGCGATAGCGGCCACCGCTGCGGACATAGCCGCGCTGGCGGGCAAGCGACGGATTGCGCCGGAATAGCGCGCCCACGCTTTCGCGGACTATGCTGGTGGGGATTTCCCACCACGGGTTGAGGATGACCCCCGTGATCCTGGTGTCGAAGACGGGGGTTGGTGTCTTTGTCTTGCCGACTATAACGCGCCAGCTGCCCTGTTGAACGCCGCTGCGCCACAAACGTGCTTCGAAAAAGGCGGCGTTGACCATGACATATTCCTGACCCAGCGTGCGGGGCATCCACCGCCAACGTTCCATATTACGTGCCAGCGTGGCGCGGCGGGCTTCGTCTGGTTCGGCCAGATAGGCAGCTTTGAGGGAAGCGTAATCGGAATGGGTGGGCCGCATCAGCGCAAAGAAGGTGTTGAGCGTGCCGTCCGCCAGTGCAGCCTTCAGCATCGGTTCGATATCGAGATCCCTGTCAGTGTCGACAATGTTCCAGCCTGCGCGTTCCTGCTGCGTGGCACAGCCCAGTAGATGTATCCGCGCAAGGCGCAGGGCAGTGCTGTTTGCCAGCCTGTCTGTTTCCTGCTGGTTTCCGCTATCAATTGCAGCATCCAGGGCTGTGGTGGAAAGGGGCGGAAGCGCGTCTGAAGGTGTCGCTGCAACCCATTGTTTAAGGGTGTCAATGTCGGTTTTCGACCATAGTGCGCGGGGTGGTTCAGAAGGGTTCTGGAACGGCGAAGCAGCGATGCAAAGGGCCGCCGCAATAATCGCAAACAGGCTTCGTTTCATCGCAACATACCTTCCATTGTGTTCCCAATTGCGCATCTAACCCTACATATAGGGTCGAAAGAATACGGGAAAGAATACGGGATCGTACACATGACTATTGACCGTCGCAGTCTGCTGCGCGGTGTAGTGGCATCCGCTGCTATGGTTTCCGGCACGCGCGCGCTTGCATGGCCGCCCCTGCCAGAGAAACCAGTTTTGCTTCGGCGTGCACTGGCCGCACTGGACTCACAAAATCCGAAACTGGTTGCCCGGGATGTTATGGGCATCGTCGATTTTTCAGCCCACTCCCGCGAAATGCGCTTCAGCATTATCGATGTGGCAAATGGCAGGATAGATGCATCATATCTCGTCGCCCACGGGCGCGGGTCCGACCCGGCGAATAGCGGCTGGGCGCAGAAGTTTTCCAACAGGCCGGGTTCCAATGCATCGTCAGAGGGCAGCTTTCTCACCGGTGCCACCTATGTCGGCAAACATGGCAGATCGCGGAGGCTGCACGGGCTGGACCCCGTGAACAGCCAGGCATTCGAGCGCGCCATCGTGGTGCATGGCGCATCCTATGTCGGACAGGACCTTGTAAGGATGCAGGGGCGTATCGGCCGCAGCCTTGGCTGTTTCGCGGTTGAACGTTCCGCCATTGACGAAGTTCTGGAACGGCTGGGGCAAGGGCGCTTGCTGTTTGCATCTGCATAATGTGAACCGGCCCTGCTGATCGGGCCTTGATCGAGATCAATTTACGCCCAGGGACTGGATGCGGGACTGGATGCGGGTCTGGATGTTGGCCGGTCGGGCCGGTTGTCGCCGCAGCGCCTGCAATCAGGTGCCTGATGCTTTTTTCCGATCGTCCTTGAACTGCATATAGCTGTCGAGGATTTCGCGCATCTCCCTGATTGCCTTCTCGCGTTGCTGTTCGTTGCGGATCTTGCCCAGCCTGTCCTTCAGGCCAGTGGCAAATTCGGCATATTCATTCTGCCAGTCGCGCCCGACGGCAGCCTGCAATTCGGCTTCGCCGGTTTTTATCCGCTTGGCAGGCTTGCCTGCTTCCAGACTGTAGCTTTCACCGATTTCAGGCAGGCGGACGCTCAATTGCGGGTCGCGGCGCTGCAATTCGCGGCGCATTTCTTCCATGCCGGTGCTTTCGCCATGGTCGAGAAACAGGCTTCCATGAATGGGGCCGCGATCTGCCACCCAGTCGAGCAGTTCACCCTTGTCGGCGTGGGCGGAATAGCTGTCGATCCGCCGGATTTGCGCCCTTACGCGCACATCGGAACCGGAAATGCGAACGCGCCTGGCACCATCGAGAATGACCCGCCCGAGCGAGCCCTGCGCCTGGAAACCCACGAACAATACAGTAGATTCGCGCCGGTGGAGATTATTGGCGAGATGGTGCCGGATGCGCCCCCCCTCGCACATGCCCGATGCGGCCAGGATAATTACGCCCGACATGGAATTGAGGCGGATGGATTCGGCCACTTCCTCGGTGAAATGGAATGCCGGGTCGGCAAAGATATTGATCCCGCCTGTATCCTCCAGTTCTTCTGCATGGCGCGCAAAAACGCTTGTGGTGCGGCTCGCCAGCGGAGAATCGATAAAGATCGGTACAGTGGGAATCCGGCCCGAATGGCGCAGAAAGGCGAGGTCGAGCAGCAATTCCTGCGTCCGTTCCAGCGCAAAGGTCGGGATGATGAGATTGCCGCCCCGGGTCAGAGCGGCAACCACTTCTGCCTCCAGCAATTTGCGGCGCGCTTCCAGCGTGATGGTGTCGCGTTCGCGGTCGCCATAGGTTGCTTCGCAAACGACATGGTCGAAACCTGATGGCCCGGCCGGGTCGAGCTGGAACGATTTGTTTTCCGGGCCGATATCGCCGGAACACATGATGCGCACTGCATCAGCTTCGAGTTCCACCGATGCGGCGCCAAGGATATGGCCTGCATTCCACAATCTTGCGCGAAAGCCGTCGGCCGGTTCGAACCAGTGTTCCAGCGGCACTGTCTCGCATGCCCGCCATGCGGCCAGCGCATCTTTTTCGGTGTAGATCGGTTCGAAAGGCTGTTCGCCTACGCGGTCGCGCCGACGGTTGCGGCGTTCGACGTCTGCTTCCTGGATGCGTCCTGAATCCGCCAGCATATATTCGAGCAAGTCGCAGGTGGGCTGCGTGCACCAGATGCGGCCCCTGAAGCCTTTTGCCACCAGCTTGGGCAGAAGCCCGCTATGGTCGATATGGGCATGGGTCAACACGACAGCGGCGATATCCTTCGGGTCAAATTCGAAGGGCCGGTTGTTGAGCGTTTCGAGCGTCCGCGAACCCTGAAAAAGTCCGCAATCGACCAGCACCGATCTATCGCCAAGTTTGAACTGCATGCACGATCCGGTCACGGTCCGCGCGGCACCGTGGAAGGTCACTGACAGGGAGGGGTTCGACATATGCTCGCCTCGCTTTTGTAGATCTTGCCACGAGGCTGGCTCTTGAAGGGCGGCATTGTCAATCAGGGTTTCTGGCAGCTGTGTTCAGATATTTCTGCCAGTCGATCCGGGCCAGCGCGATCAATCCGGCAATCATTGCCAGCTGCAAACCGATGCCCAGTGGGCTGGTCAAACCAGCGGCGAACACTTCGCCAAGTGACGAATGCCGGATGCTGTGCGCTGTCATCCCGTAAATCGTATAGGATACCAGCCGTCCTGCGAAAAACGCGGCGGTAAATCCCAGCAGGCGCACGCCGGTAAGGCCCGCCGCCTCGAACAGCTGGGCCGATGGCACGGGCGACAGGGCAAAGAGCGCCAGCGCCATGATGCCCCCGCGGCGGTTGCGTTCGAAGGCAGCGCGCGCGGCGGCCAGGTTATGCCGCGTCTGCTCCGAAACGCG
>JAHEAX010000018.1 GCA_024642525.1 Erythrobacteraceae bacterium
CCCAGCCAGTTGAGCAGCGGCGACAGGTTGATCCGCGTCAAACCCATTGCGGTTGGTGGGCGCGGTGGTAACCTCGGCGTGTTTCATGTTGGGGGGAGAGTGATTATGGTGCGTATGGCTGGGTTTATGTGCGGGGCAGCAGTCCTCGCTTTGGCGGCATTTCCGGCCATGGCGCAAACTCCTGACCGCGATGCCATTGTCGCCGTTGTCGCGCAGCAACATGATTCAACCGTAAAGGCGCTGCAGGACTGGATTGCGCTGCCAACCATCGCGGCTGAAAAGCGCAATGTCACAGAAGGCGCGGAATATATGCGCAAGCTGGCACTGGATGCCGGTTTCCAGCAGGCCACGGTCATTCCGACTGATGGGGTGCCGGGTGTGTTTGCGACGCTGGATGCAGGTGCGAAGACGACGCTCGGCATTTATTTCATGTATGATGTGAAGCAGTTCGACCCGTCGGAATGGAATTCGCCGCCGCTTGAAGGCAGGCTGGTCGACCGGCCGGGCGAAGGCCAGACAATCGTCGGGCGCGGTGCGGTCAACCAGAAGGGGCCGGAAATGGCCTTCCTCGCCGCGCTCAAGGCAATCCAGGCCAGCGGGCGCAAACTGCCGGTCAATCTGGTGCTGGTCGCAGAAGGCGAGGAAGAAGTCGCTTCCACCAATTTCCACCAGGTAGTGGCTGTGCCAGCCGTGCGAGAGGCTTTGAAGAAAACCATCGGCGTCTTCATCCCGGCCGCCGCGCAGAGCAAGGATGGCAGCGCAAATATCACGCTGGGTGCGAAAGGTGCGGTTGAATTCCAGCTGGTGGTGGGCGGCGAAACATCCGACAAATATCCCAAGACCGACATTCACTCATCCAATCACGCGCGCATCGAAAACCCTGCATGGCGGCTGGTCAAGGCGCTCGACACGCTGGTGGCGGACGATGGCCATACGCCAGCCATTGATGGCTGGTTCGAGAATGTGCGCCCCCTGACTGACCGGCAGAAGCAGTTGATCGCCGAAGGTGCGAAGCTCAACCCCGAAGACGAAGCGAAGAAGCGCCTTGGTGTGGGGCGCTGGATCGGGGACGAACCTTATGTCACCAGCCTCGAGCGGTTCCTTTCGCAGCCAACCGTGAATATCCAGGGCCTCAGCAGTGGCTATACCGGGCCGGGCGGCAAGACCGTGCTGCCGGGCAGGGCAGAGGCAAAGCTGGAATTCCGTCTCGTCCCCGCGATGACCAAGGATGAAGCGGTTACCAAGCTGAAGGCGCATCTCGCCAAGCGCGGTTTCGATGATGTGCAGGTCACCGTGTCAGGCGGCTACGGACCGAACGAAACCGAAGAAGACAGCGCCCTTATACGCGCACAGAAAATCCTCTTCGACCGGAGCAATATCCCCTATTCAATCACGCCAAGAAATGCGGGCAGCTGGCCGGGCGTGATCTTCAACGGCGCGCCGCTCAACTTGCCGGCATCCCAATTCGGCCTTGGCCGGGGCGACGGCGCCCATGCGCCCAACGAATGGTTTCTGGTGAAAAGCGCCGACCCCAAGATCAACGGGCTGGATGAAGCGTCCATGGCATTCGTGGACTATCTCTATGTCGTCGCGCAGGAAGCCGACAAACAGCCTTAGGCATTTCAGCGCGGCGAATACCGCGAAGCATGAATGACGTGATCCAAGACAGTGCCGCGCCTTTCGGGGCTGCGGCATGATGTCCATCGATATCTTGAAGCCCGCTCGGGACTGTCTGGTGCGGTCGAGAAGACTCGAACTTCCACGGGCTTTCGCCCACAACGACCTCAACGTTGCGCGTCTACCAATTCCGCCACGACCGCACTCAAAAGTCAGGGGGCGCGAGCGCTTCCCTGCGGGGTAGGAGCGGGCCACTAGCAAAGGCCCATCACCTGCGCAAGCACAGGTTTCGCCACAATTCGATTTGCATGGTGTGAACGGGCGGCAACGTGACTGTCCCGCAGCGGGACCGGGTTAATGCTTTGCTTGCGAAGGTAGTTAAGAAGCGGTCAACCATTGGGCATGAGCCTGTCCGCTACCATTTTGCTTCTGGCTGCTGCCCCTGCGGCGCAGGCTGCGCAGCAGGTGACGCGGCCGGAACCGATCGCCGTGCAGGCAAGCGCAAGCGTTCGAATCGTTGCAGGCACGCAGATTCGCTTCAAACACCGCAAGAGTGATGGTGAGAACCAGCCGCAAATCCGCGACGGGCGAGACGGAACCTTGTGGTTCGAATTTAGCTGAACTGCGCGGCGGGCCTTCCGAATATCGGATTAGCCCGGCTTCCAGCCAATTTCTGCAAATTTGGCAGAGCGCGGAACGTCGGTCACCGCTTCGTTGATCGTCACCTGTTCGCCCGGGGCAAGGCTCGGCTGCGGCGGTGCGACTTCCCAGCTGTAAACAATACGGTCCCGCTCATCACGTAGGATAATGAGGATGGAGGGGACCTGGTGGCTTTCGCGTCCGACATTGGTGATGGTCCCGCTGGCACCGAAAAATTCGGTTCCATTGGGCAGCGTGCGGCGATCTTGCTGGCCCGGTGGGAATTCAAGCACCAGATCGGGCTGGTTCACAGCGAAGGTTGGACGGCTGACAGGCACCCAGTCAGGCAGACCCCAATAGCTGACGGCCGCGATGGTGCCGAACGCGACCAGAGCGAAGATTGCCCCTGCCGCAGTCCACAGCTTCAGCGGATTGCGACGAGCCTGAAATGGCGGCTCGTAATCGAACTGCGAAACTTCTGTGTCATCGTAGACTACTGGTTCGGGCGCTGGCGCTGTTTCGACCACGGTTGGCGGCGTTTCAACGCTGTCTTCGATCAGCCCTGCTTCATCGCCTGCCGCGGTATCTGACGCAACATCGTCCTGCGCAATTTCGTCTTCCGCTTCGTCTACGGCCGGTGCCTGCGCCACAGCGACAGAAGTATCTTCCTGCGCGCCATAGTCCTGATCTGCGGTGCTGGCAGCATTTGCGACAGGTTCTGCGACTGGACTTGCGCCACTTTCCGCCATCGCTTCGGCTTGCGCGGGCGATGCAGGGGCTTCGGGCCGTTCGACAGCATGGCCTTCCTGAAACCAGCTGTGGCGGCATTTGGCGCAGCGTACTGTGCGTCCTTCCACGCCAACGGCACTGTCGGGAACGACGTAGCGCGTGGAGCAGGCGGGGCAGGAAATGATCATGATGCACCAAACCTTAGGCCGGAGCGGGAATCGCAACAAGGCTTCTGGGCCGCAACAAGTGAATACGATGGCTTTTTTCCACATCGAAGCATAGCTATAGGCCCCTCACCATGCCCAAAACGCCATTTTTCTTCTTCGTCAGCCCATTTGTCGGCGCCCTTAACGGTGCGGCCGGGCGATGAAGAACGTTGAAACGGAAGTGGTGACATTCAATAATGTCGGGCTGCGCTATGGTACGGATCGCGAAGTTTTAAGCGATGTGTCCTTCACTCTTTATCCCGGCAGCTTCTATTTCCTGACCGGCGCCAGCGGTGCGGGCAAGACTTCACTGCTGAAACTCCTCTATCTGGCACAGCGCCCTTCGCGCGGCATGATTTCGATGTTCGGCACTGATGTCATCACCCTGCCGCGCGCCCGCCTGCCTGCTTTCCGGCGCCGACTGGGCGTTGTTTTCCAGGACTTCCGGCTGGTTCCGCATTTGTCTGCCTTCGACAATGTGGCATTGCCGCTGCGCGTATCGGGCGTTCGCGAGGCGGATTTGCGCAAGCCTGTGGCCGATATGCTGGAATGGGTCGGTCTCAGCCATCGCGCAGATGCACAACCCGCCACCCTGTCGGGCGGCGAACAGCAGCGTGTCGCCATTGCGCGTGCGGTCATTGCACGGCCCGATATGCTGGTGGCGGACGAACCGACTGGTAACGTCGACCCTGAAATGGCGTTGAAGCTGCTGCGTCTGTTCGAAGCGCTCAACCGGCTTGGCACTACGGTGGTGGTGGCCACCCACGATGTCCACCTGCTGCGCAAAGTGCCCGAATCGCTGATCATGCGGCTCGACAAGGGGCGGCTGTCCGACCCGACCGGCGCATTGCGCTATCCGCCCCGCCGCGAGATCATGCCGCGCGATGATGACGGGATCGAATTTTGAAGCGCCCACCAACCATTAGCCGTGCTGTGGCCCGCGGCTTTTCGCCCTTCAGGGGGGAACGTGCATCGCAGCTGGTGCCGCAGGCGCGGCTGGGAGGGCCAATGCCCTGGGTCATTGCGATCATGGTCGCACTGACCGTCATTGCCGCGGCTGGCGGCCTGGCCATGCACAACCTTGCCATGGAAGCAAAAAACGAATTGTCCGGCGGGGCAACGGTGCAGATCGTCGAACCATCACCCACAGAGCGTAACCGGCAGGCAGAAGCCGCCGAAATCCTGCTGGCGCAGCACCCCGCCGTTGCATCGTTGCGCCGTGTGCCGGATGCAGAGCTTGACCGTTTGCTGGAACCGTGGCTTGGCGCAGGCACAGACGGAGAATCCATCCCCGTTCCGGCGCTGATTGATCTGCGCCTGCGAACAGAGGCAACAGAGGCAGAGCTGGATTCCATGCGCAGGCTGGTATCAGCCGAGGCACCGGCAGCAAGAATTGATGCACAATCCAGTTGGCTCAAGCCCGTCTTTTCGGCCATAACATCGCTGCAGTGGCTGGCGATTGCGCTGGTGGTGCTGTTGGGGCTGACCAGTGCTGCTGCCGTGTGGCTGGCATCGCGCAGCGCCCTTGGGGCTAATCGAAATACTATCGAGGTGGTGCATTTGCTGGGCGGAACAGACAGCCAGATCGCGCGGATATTCCAGCGGTCCATCGCGCTCGACGCGACTTTGGGCGGCACGGTCGGCCTTCTTCTGGGGGTGGGCGCAGTCATGATGCTGGGCAACCAGTTTTCGGGTCTTGATTCCGGCATGATCGCAGGCGGCGGCCTTGCGGGTGCGGACTGGCTGGTGCTGGCGGCAATTCCGCTGGCAGGGGTGGTGATAGCCATTCTGACTGCGCGGCTGACCGTGATGACAGCGCTGAGGCGGATGCTGTGATCCGCCGGCTTGGTTCTGCAATCCTGATTATCTGGGCGCTGGGCTTTGCCTGGTTCGCAGTGGGCCTGCCCGGGCCGGTTACAGGCGTGAAAACTGATGCGGTCGTGGTGCCAACCGGCGGCGCGGGCCGGATCGAGCGCGGTCTGGACGTGCTGGGCGAAGGCAATGCGCAGATGATGCTGGTCAGCGGGGTTGACCCTGAAGTGAAGCCGGGTGAATTCGCAGCCGAATTCGACGTGCCGATGCGCACCATGAAATGCTGCGTCACGCTGGGCTATGCCGCGGTCGATACGCGCGGCAATGCGGCAGAGACCGCGGACTGGATTGCCGAACGCAAATATGGGTCTGTCCGGCTGGTGACGACTGATTGGCACATGCTGCGCGCATCGGCGGAATTGCGCCAGGCGCTGCCGGACAATGTCCGGATTGTTGAAGATGCCGTGCCGTCAGAACCATCGCTGCGGATATTGTTTTTGGAATATCATAAATTACTGGCGAGCCAGATCGCGCGGCTGTGGCAGGCAGGCTGAATCCGGTGGTCCATCTGCGCAACCTTGTTTTCTATCCGGTATTTTATTTCGGCAGCATTTTTTACGTGCTGGCATCAGTGCTGTCGATCCCGGTCGGGCCGGGGCCACTGCGATCAGCAGTGGCAGGGTGGGCGCGTTTTCACAGGGCCTGCCTGCGCAACATCCTCGGCATTCATATCGTGATCGAAGGCGAATATGCGGACGAGCCGGTGTTCTACGCGGTAAAGCACGAGAGCTTCTTCGAAGCGATTGACGCGCCGGCCATGTATGATGCGCCGGTGCCTTTTGCGAAATACGAGCTGTTCCTCATCCCCGGATGGGGCAGGGCAGCAAAAGCCTATGGCATGATATTCGTGGAACGTGACCAGGGCGCAAAGGCATTGCGCAAGATGGTTTCCGCCGCGCGGGAATATGCCAAGGAAGGTCGCCCGCTCGTCATCTTCCCCGAAGGAACCCGCGTTCCGCACAGCAAGGTCGCAAAATTGCAGGCAGGGTTTGCCGGTCTATACAAGCTGATCGGGCTGCCGGTGGTGCCGGTAGCGGTGAATAGCGGCCCGCTCTACCACCGTTTCTGGAAGCAGTCGGGCACGATAACCTACAAGATTGGCGAGAAAATTCCGCCCGGCCTGCCGCGCGCTGAAATAGAAGCGCGCGTGTCAGAAGCAATCAACGCCTTGAACTGAAAGCAGCGCTAAAAAAGCTGCTCAGGGGTCCTGATGGTCGGCACGCCCGAAGTCGGGCCGTGCATCATCCTGACCCATTTCGATGATCGAGCGGCGGATGTCGCGGGTGCGGCTAAACAGGTCGAACAGGGCATCGCCATCGGCTGAACGAATGGCACGCTGCATCGCGGTCAGATCTTCGGTGAAACGGCCCAGCATTTCCAGCACCGCCCCGCGATTATGCAGGAAGACATCGCGCCACATGGTCGGGTCCGATGCGGCGATACGGGTGAAATCGCGAAAACCGCCTGCGGAATATTTGATGACTTCGCCGCGCGTCACTTCCTCGAGATCGGATGCAGTGCCGACGATTGTATAGGCGATGAGGTGCGGGATGTGGCTGGTAACAGCCAGCACCAGATCATGGTGCTGCGCATCCATGATCTCTATCCGCGCGCCAAGCCCTTCCCAGAAGCTGCGCAGGTCCGCCAGTGCTTGCTCCGGCGTATCGTCACCGGGAGTGAGGATGCACCAGCGATGCTGGAACAGGGTTGAAAAGCCCGCATCCGGCCCGCTGCGTTCAGTGCCGGCGACAGGGTGGGCCGGGATAACCACATGGCCGGGAAGGGCAGCGCGCAGGGCTTCGCCGACAGTCTGCTTTGACGAACCGACGTCGGAAATGATGGCATGGGCGGGCAAGTGTTCGGCAATTTCTTGCGCTGCTGCCGGTATCGATCCGACCGGCACACAGAAAATCACCAGATCCGCGTCGGCAACAGCGTGTGCGGCGCTATCGCACACCGTGCCGACCAATTTGCGTTCCTTCGCCCTTTCGCGCACGTCAGCGCCGGCGTCATAACCGCGGGTGGCAACATCTGGCAGAAACTCTGCAATGGCGAGGCCGATTGACCCGCCCAGCAGGCCAAGCCCGATGATGGCGACATTGCGGACAGCCATCAGGCGCGCTCCACCAGATTGCGCAGTGCGGCCATGACATCATCCATCTGGCCTGCCGTGCCGATCGTGATCCGTAGGCCCTGCGGCAGGTCCTGCCCGGGCAGCCAGCGCGTGGCATAGCCTGCTTCCACCAACGCATCATGCGCCATCCGGGCAGTTACAGCCCCTTCGAACAATACCAGCAGGAAGTTCGCCTTGCTCGGTATGGGCCGCAGGCCATAATTGCCGAGGCCTTCGATAAAAGTGGTGAAGCGGGCAAGTTCGGCCGCATTATGGTCGCGCGATGCCCGAACGAAAGCCTGGTCGCTCACGGCGGCAAGCGCGGCTGCCTGCCCGTGGTTGGTGACATTGAAAGGCCCGCGAATACGGTTGAGGTCGGCCACCAGATGCGGTGCGCCCGTGGCCCAGCCAATCCGTTCGCCGGCAAGGCCGTAAATCTTGGAAAATGTCCGTGTGACCAGCACATTGTCATGCGCCGCGGCCAGTGCCAGCCCGCCATCATCTTCGCCATCTGCAAGATATTCGGCATAGGCCTGGTCCACCACCAGCAGCACATCGGATGGAATGCCGGCGTGCAGGCGCGCAATCTCTGCGGCATCAAGATAGCTGCCCGTCGGATTGTTGGGATTGGCCACGAATATGACGCGCGTTTTGTCACTGAGATGCGCCAGCAGCATATCCACATCGGTGCCGTAATCATGGTCAGGCGCGACAACAGGCGTTGCGCCGCATCGCTTGGCGGCAATTTCGTAAACCGCAAAGCTGAAGCGCGAATAAAGCACTTGATCGCCCGGTCCGGCATAGGCCTGCGCTGCAAGGTTCAGCAATTCGTCCGATCCTGTGCCGCAGACGATGCGCGCCGCATCAACCCCGTGCAACTGGCCAATGGCTTCGCGCAAGGCGGACGAATCCGGATCGGGATAGGTTGATGGCGCTTTCGCATCGGCAAGGGCCGCCAGCGCCGCTTCGCTGCTGCCCAGCGGATTTTCATTGGCCGATAGTTTGACCAGTTCGCGCCCGTCATTGCCATGCGCCTTGCCGGGCACATAGGCATGAATATCTGCGATCCACGGTTTGGGTGTTGGGTGCTTTGCCATATGGGCCGCGCGAATAGCCGCTTTGGCCGCGTAAGGACAGCCTGATTGGCAGATTGGGCCGATTGACACTATGCGCAACCTGTCCCAAGCCACGCGGCCCATGCCTGCGCCAACTGCATCCCATAGCTATACGCTGCCCGCCAGCCTCCCGCTCGACAGCGGGGAGGCGCTGGAAGGCGTAACCATTGCCTATGAAAGCTATGGCGAACTGTCGGCAGACCGGGACAATGTCATACTGGTATGCCACGCGTTGACGGGCGACCAATATCTGGCATCGCCGCATCCGGTGACAGGCAAGCCGGGCTGGTGGGAAAGGATGGTCGGCCCCGGGAAGCCGATCGACACAGACCGCTTCCACGTAATCTGCGCCAATGTGCTGGGCAGCTGCATGGGGTCCACCGGGCCAGCCAGCCTCGCGCCTGATGGCAAGCCCTATGCGATGCGATTTCCCGTCATCACCATCCGCGACATGGTGCGCGGGCTGGTTGCCCTGCTGGATGGGCTGGGGATACACCAGCTTCATGCCGTCGTCGGCGGGTCGATGGGCGGGATGCAGGCGTTGAGCCTGGCGGCCAATTTCCCCGACCGTGCAGCGCGGGTGCTGGCCATCGCCACCACTGCGCGCCATTCAGCGCAGAACATTGCCTTTCACGAAGTGGGCAGGCAGGCGATCATGGCTGACCCTGCATGGGCGGACGGCGATTATTATGCTGGCGATACACGCCCTGTGGCGGGGCTTTCGGTGGCCCGCATGGCAGCGCATATCACCTATCTTTCAGAAGCCGGCCTGACCGAGAAATTCGGTCGCCGCCTGCAGGACCGGCCCGATGGCACGGCAGGGGCCAAGAGCTTCGGCTTCGACGCCGATTTTCAGGTGGAAAGTTACCTGCGCTATCAGGGCAGCGGTTTTACCCGCAGGTTTGATGCCAATTCCTACCTCTATATCACCCGCGCGATGGACTATTTCGACCTTGCAGAAGAACATGGCGGCAAGCTGGGCAATGCCTTTTCCGGAACGTCAGCCCGCTTCTGCCTCGTCAGCTTTGACAGTGACTGGCTTTATCCCACGGCAGAATCCCGCCACGTGGTCCACGCTCTCAACGCATCGGGTGCGCCGGTCAGCTTTGTCGAATTGTCAGCCCCCTTCGGGCACGACAGTTTCCTGCTGGATGTGCCTGCGCTTGACCGGGTGGTGAAAGGCTTTCTGGAATGAACGGGGCCACCACACAGCTGCGGCCTGACCTTGCCGTTATCGCCGAACATATCGATGCAGGCACGCGGGTGCTGGATATAGGTTGCGGCGACGGGGCGCTGATGGCGGTGCTGCGCGACAGCAAGCAGGTGGATGCGCGCGGGCTGGAAATTGATGCTGCGCAAGTCGAACAATGCGTCGCGCGCGGGCTTTCGGTGGTGCAGGGCGATGCCGACCGCGACCTTGCCGATTATCCCGACGGATCGTTCGATTATGCGATCTTGAGCCAGACATTGCAGACCGCAGAACGGCCGGACCTGATGCTGGACCAATTGCTGCGCGTAGGGAGGCAGGCTTTCGTCAGCTTCCCCAATTTTGCCAATTGGCGGATGCGCCGCGCCCTGCTGCTGCACGGAAGGATGCCGGTAACGCGCCACTTGCCCGTCAGCTGGTATGAAACGCAGAACATCCACCACGTAACCGTGACCGATTTCCGCGAATTGCTGTCCGACAAGGGCGTGAGGGCCGACCGCAGCTGGTTTTTCTCTGGCGGCCGCGAGATCGGCTCCACCGGCGCAAACTGGCGCGCCGAATATGCGGTTTTCCAGCTGAGCCGTTAGGCGTTCTGCCGTGGCAATACTATGATTCGGCGCTGGCAGTTTGCCGCTGCTTCATCCGGCGGTTGCGCTGGATTACGTTGAGGAGTTCCACCCCGACGGAGAAGCCCATTGCGGCATAGATGTAGCCCTTGGGCACATGGAAACCGAAGCCGTCTGCAATCAGCACCAGCCCGATCATCACCAGGAAGGCGAGTGCCAGCATAACCAGTGTCGGGTTCTTCTCGATGAATTTGGCCAGCGGATCGGCGGCCACCATCATCACGCCCACGGTGATGACCACGGCTGTTACCATGATGGGAATATCGTCCGTCATGCCGACTGCCGTCAGGATGGAATCTATGGAAAATACCAGGTCGATGGCGATGATCTGCGCAATGACCGCGCCAAAGCTGGCAGTGGCGGCCGCGGCTATTCCGGGTGTCTTGTCCAGCAAATCTCCGGAGTCGTCCTCCGGCTCCATCGAATGGTGGATTTCCTTGGTTGCCTTCCACAGCAGGAACAGTCCGCCAGCCAGCAGGATCAGGTCGCGCCCGGAAAAGGCCGTTTCGAACGTCACTTCGCCATATTCGTTCGGCGCGCCTTGTAGCCCCAGATCGAACAGCGGCGTCTGCAGCGTTACGATCCAGCCGATCAGCATCAGCAGACCAATCCGCATCACCAACGCCAGCGACAGGCCGATGCGCCGTGCCTTGGCCTGCTGATGTTCCGGCAATTTATTCGAAAGGATGGCAATAAAGATCAGATTATCGACCCCCAATACGACCTCAAGAGCGATCAGGGTCAGCAGGGCAAGCCATGCGGCGGGGTCTGTCAGAAGTGCGAGAATGTCCATCTGCCGCCATCTGCCTGACAGCAAAGCAAGAAACAAGCGCCTGAATAGAGGTCAGCCGAAGTAAATTACGTTTGCCTCAAACGCTCTGCATGCCACTTCACATGGTCGGCCATGAATGTTTCGATGAAGTAATAGGAATGGTCATAGCCTTCCTGCATGCGGATCGTGACGGGGATATCCGCCTTCTTTGCAGCGAGTGCGAGCAGGCCGGTTTTCAGCTGGTCCTTCAGGAAATTGTCGGCTGTGCCCTGGTCCACCAGCAGGTCTGGCAGGCGGGCACCGTCTTCGATGAGGGCAACTGTGTCATATTCGCGCCATGCGGATTTATCCGGCCCGATATAGCCGCCCAGCGCCTTTTCGCCCCAGGGGCAGTTCAGCGGTGAGACAATCGGCGCAAATGCGCTGACGGATTTGAAGCGGCCTTCATTGCGAAGCGCAATGGTCAGAGCGCCGTGGCCGCCCATGGAATGGCCGGTGATGCCCTGCCGCGCCATGTCCGCCGGAAAATTGGCGGCGACAAGGTTCGGCAGTTCGTTTTCGATATAGCTGCGCATCCTGAAATTGCGCGCCCATGGTTCCTGCGTCGCGTCGACGTAAAATCCCGCGCCCTTGCCGAAATCATAGGCCTCGTCATCCGGCACATCATCGCCGCGCGGAGATGTATCGGGCGCGACAAAGATGATGCCATGCTGCGCGCAGGCCTGCCGGTAGGCGCCTTTTTCGGTCACATTTGCATGGGTGCAGGTGAGGCCGGAAAGATACCAGAGGACCGGCAGCTTTGCGCCGTCTTCATGCGGCGGGACATAGACAGAAAATGTCATGGTGGTGCCGACGGCATCCGAGGCGTGGTCATACACACCCTGAATGCCGCCGTGCGACCTGTTTTCACTCAGCGTCGTAAGGCCCAAGCCTCAGCTCCCCATGCGGTGCATGGCGCAGATCTTGTTTCCGGCCGGATCGCGCAGATAGGCCAGATAGAGGTTCATGCCTTCGGGGTCGCGCACGCCTGGCGGGTCTTCGATGGCGGTGCCGCCAGCTTCGAGACCGGCCTTGTGCCATGCATCAGCCTGCGCCGGGCTTGCCGCGGCGAAACCGATGGTGGAACCATTGGCGCAGGATGCGGGCTGGCCGTCGATCGGCTTGGTGACAAGGAAAATGCCGCCATTGTTCATGTAGACCAGCCGGCCCTTGGGATCGACGATCCCCGGCTGGCCGCCCAGAGCCGTGAAAGTGGCGTCATAGAATTTCTTGGCGGCGTCGATATCGTCGGCGCCCAGCATCACGTGGCTATACATGGCATTCTCTCCTTGGTGGTAGTTCAGTAAACGACGACGCTGCGGATACTTTCGCCCGCATGCATCAGGTCGAAGCCCTTGTTGATTTCATCCAGCGTCAGGACGTGGGTGATCATGGGGTCGATGGCGATCTTGCCATCCATGTACCAATCCACGATTTTGGGGACATCGGTGCGCCCCTTGGCCCCGCCAAAGGCAGTGCCGCGCCAGTTGCGGCCGGTGACCAGCTGGAACGGGCGCGTGGAAATTTCCTTGCCCGCTTCGGCCACGCCAATGATGATGCTGGTGCCCCAGCCCTTGTGACAGCATTCAAGCGCCTGGCGCATGACATCGGTGTTGCCGGTGCAGTCGAAACTGTAATCCGCGCCGCCATCCAGCATGTTGACGAGGTGGGCAACGACATCGCCCACATTCCTGGGGTTCACAAAGTCGGTCATGCCGAACTTGTGGCCCCATTCCTCGCGGTCGGGGTTGATGTCCACGCCCACAATGCGCCCTGCGCCAGCCATTTTCGCGCCTTGCAGCACGTTAAGGCCAATCCCGCCGAGGCCGAACACAACGACATTGTCGCCGGGGCGTACCTGCGCGGTGTTTACCACTGCGCCAACGCCCGTGGTCACACCACAGCCGATATAACAGCTGGTCTGGAACGGGGCATCCTTGCGGATTTTCGCCACGGCGATTTCAGGCAGCACGGTGAAGTTGGAGAAAGTGGAGCAGCCCATGTAATGGAAGATCTGCTGGCCCTTGTAGCTGAAGCGGCTTGTGCCATCGGGCATCAGGCCCTTGCCCTGGGTTTCACGAATGGCGCTGCACAGGTTGGTCTTGCCGGAAAGGCACATTTTGCACTGGCGGCATTCCGGCGTGTAGAGCGGGATCACATGGTCGCCTGCTTCTACCGAAGTTACACCGGCACCCACTTCGCGCACGATTCCGGCACCTTCATGGCCCAGCACGCTGGGGAACAGGCCTTCGCTGTCGAGGCCGTCCAACGTGTAGGCATCAGTGTGGCAAATGCCGGTCGCCATGATTTCAACCAGCACTTCGCCAGCCTTCGGTCCTTCAAGGTCAAGCTCGACAATTTCGAGTGGTTTTTTCGCCTCGAAGGCAACAGCAGCGCGGGTTTTCATGGGCCAGTCTTACTCCGTATTCGTATTTTTCTTCGGAAACCTGCTTGCCAGACCAATCAGCCTTCGTGAACCGTTTTCAGCACCATGCAGGCTGATACGCCCTCGGCACCGTCTTCGCTGCCGTGGCCCGACCATTTGACCCCGCCAAACGGGGCATCCACCGCACTGACGCCGCCCGTGTTGATGGCCACCATGCCCGCTTCGATTTCGTCAATCAGACGGCGGCGGCGCGCGGTATCATTGGTCCATGCATAGGCGGCCAGGCCATAGGGCAGGCGGTTCGCCTCTGCCACCATGGCGGCTTCGTCCTCGTAACGGTTGATGATCGCAACCGGGCCAAACGGCTCTTCATTCATGATTTCGGCACTTGTCGGCACTTCTGACAGCACGGTGGGGGCATAGAAAAAGCCCTGGTTGCCGATCCGTTCGCCGCCAGTGCCCAGTTTTGCGCCATGTTCCACCGCATCTGCCACCATGCGTTCGATCTGGTCGGGGCCGCGCGGATTGGCCATTGGGCCCATCTGCACGCCGTCATCAAAACCATTGCCCACTTTCATGGCCTTGGCCCGTTCGATGAAGCCGTCACGGAATGGTTCAAACACGCTATCTTCCACGATGAACCGCGTGGGGCTGACACAGACCTGTCCGGCATTGCGAAATGCGTTTGCGGCCATCGTGTCAAGCACCTTGTCTACGTCCATGTCGCCAAAAACCAGCACCGGCCCGTGGCCGCCCAGTTCCATGGTGGTGCGCTTCATGTCTTCTGCAGCCAGCTTTGCCAGGTGCTTGCCCACCTTGGTGGAGCCGGTGAAGCTCAGCTTGCGGATGATGGGGGAGCCAAGCAGGTGACGGCTGACTTCGTCGGGCACGCCGAATACCACCTGGCACACTTCGGGCGGCAAACCTGCGTCGAGCATGCACTGCACCACAGCAACGCCGGTGGCAGGAGTTTCTTCTGCCGGTTTGACAATAACAGAGCAGCCTGCCGCAATCGGCCCGCCGATTTTGCGGATTACGTTCAGCGCCGGGAAATTCCACGGGGCAAACGCGGCGACAGGCCCGACAGGCTCCATCCTTACTTCGGCGCGTTGTCCGGCGGGGCGCACCAGCGTGCGGCCGTAGTTGCGCTTGCATTCACCCGCGTAGAAATCCAGCAAATTGGCGCCATAGAGGATTTCGCCCTTGGCTTCGGGGAAGGGCTTGCCCTGTTCGCGTGTCAGCAGGCGGGCGATCGTGTCGACCCGTTCGCGGATGAGATTTGCGCCATCCTGCAGCGCCTTTGCGCGCTTTTCTGGCGCGGTTGCGCGCCAGATACGAAATCCGCGGGCGGTATTTTCAAGAGCACTGTCGAGATCGGATGAATTTGCCAGAGGCAGTTCGCCAATGGATTCGCCTGTTGCCGGGTCGACGACATTGCACGTGTCCCGGCCACTTGGCCCCACCTGTTTTCCGCCGATGATCATGTGAAGGGCGGGGTAATCGGTCATGGGGCATTCCTCGGGCTGCCGCCGCGGCAGTGGCCGGTGGGCGGTGATTGGGGTTTGTTCTGCATGCCACATAGGGTGCGGAAGAACATTTCCCACCCCGGGCGGCAGATTTCACCAGGCAGGGTGTTGGAAAAAGCAGTCGGGTGTCGTTCAGGATGGCGCGACTATGGGCAGGCAATGCTTATACGCGCACTCGCTCCCGCCCTCGTCCTTTCTTGCGTTCCTGCTGCCGCGCAGGGGCCTGCTGTGCAGGCGCCAGCCAGCCAAATCAGCATGGAAAGCCGCACGGCGCTGCGCTGTGCTGCGGCATTTGCCATCGTGGCGGACCGGCAGGCGAGGGGCGATGAAAGGGCGCTGGCCTATCCGCCGCTCGCCCGCCGGGGCCAGGAATTTTTCGTGCGCAGCAGCGCGCAGGCTATGGATGCGAGCGGGCTTGATCGAAATGCGGTCGCGGCTGAATTGCAGGCAGAAGCGGCCAGGCTGGTCGATGCTCAGAACAAGACCGGCAAGGGCGGCAAGGACACGCTCGACATGGTGATGCCGCCATGTCTGCTGCTGCTGGAAGCATCAGGGCTCTGATCCCGTCTGGGCAGCAAGGCACGTTCAGCCAGTGGTCACGAGAATCAAGGTAACCCTTGCGCCATTACCCATTGTTTTCATGAGGTCCGTCAATGCGTTCGCTGATACTTTGCGCTGCTGCCGCAGTGGCCACCGTTCCGGTTTCTGCCCATGGGCAGGCTTCTCATGGTGATGACACGACGTCTGAAATTTCGGACAAGATGGCCGAGAAGCTGAGCAATCCTGAAACGCAGAAGGCCCTTGCGCAATCTGTCCGCGTGATAGGCGAAATCCTGCTGGATATGCCGCTGGCCCCGTTGGCCAATGCCGCAGCACAGATGGCCGGTGAAGAAGCCGCCAATGTCGATCCCGATACAACTTTGCGTAAAATAGGCGGCCCTGAAGCAAGCCAAGTGCCAGCCCAATTGGAGGAACATCTGCCGCAGTTGATGGGCACTGCCGCGGTGATGGCAGAAGGGCTTGGCACCATGTTGCCAATGCTGCGCCAGATGGCCGAACAAATGCAGGCGCAGGCAAAGAATATCGCGCAGGAAAACACGGGAAAATTGCCCGATACTGGCGACTAGGCACAATCCCCACTGAAATTCATGGTTTTCTACTGTGAACAGTGGACGCTTGGCGCAGCATGCGGCATGAGACGGGCAATGTGGCGTCTCTATCAATTTCCGCTTTGCCCGTTCAGCCGAAAGGTGCGCCTTTTGTTGAGCGAAAAGGGCGTTGGTTATGAATTGTGGCGTGAAAACCCGTGGGAAGCGAGCGACGAATTCTGGGCGCTGAACCCGGCCGGGCGCACTCCGGTGCTGCATGAACCGGAAAAGAAGATCACCCTGTGCGATAGCCGGGCAATCTGCGAATATTTCGAAGAAACCGTTGAAAAAATGCCGATGATCAACGGCACGGTGGCCAACCGGGCGGAGATCCGGCGGCTTGTCGCCCTGTTTGACGAGAATTTCTATTACGATGTCACTGGCCCGCTGCTGCACGAACGCATGAAAAAGCGGCTGGTGCTGCGTCAGCCGCCAGATTCCAAGGCGGTGCGCGAAGCAATGAAAATGGCCCACGGCCATCTCGATTACATGGATTATCTGATCGACACGCGACCGTGGCTGGCCGGATCGACCATGAGCCTGGCTGACCTGACTGCAGCGGCACAGATTTCCGTGGCAGATTATCTGGGCGGGATTGACTGGTCGGGCCACGAACAGACGCGCGGCTGGTATTCCGTGTTCAAGAGCCGCCCGAGCTTCCGTCCGCTTCTGTCGGAACGCATGGAAGTTATCCAGCCGCCTAGCCATTATGGCGAAATCGACGGCTAGAATTTCAGGCGCTGTTCCCCATATCTGCTGCAAAGGAGATACCTGATCATGTCCGAAAAGCTGAACCTGACCGATGCCGAATGGCGCGAGCGACTGACTGCAGAGCAATATCATGTGCTGCGCGAGGCAGGGACTGAACGGGCGTTCACCGGCGCTTTGGAAAAGAACAAGGCATCGGGCGAATATCGCTGCGCTGCCTGCGGCGAAGTGCTGTTTGAATCCGATGATAAATATGACAGTGGATCTGGCTGGCCCAGCTTTACCGCGCCAGCAGATGGCGATGCGGTGGAGGAAGAGCGCGACTTTTCGGCTGGCATGATCCGCACCGAAGCCAAATGCGCGCGCTGTGAAAGCCATCTTGGCCATATCTTCCCTGATGGCCCCGGCCCTGAAGGTCTGCGCTATTGCATCAACAGTGCAGCGCTGGAATTCGTCCCCGAAGACGAGATGGAAGACGAGTCCTGAAACCAGCGCCGGCGATTTGCCCGTTCACGCGAGGTTATAAGTGTCCTATGCACCTTTCCGAGGCTTCTTGTTTGGCGCTTGGCGCAAGGTGAAAAGGTAATTCGTAACCCATGGCAAGGCGGGGAAGCCGGCGTAATTCCGGCAGGCGATCAAGCCCGAAGGCGAAGCAGCAAACGGGGATGGGGCGCTGGGCCAGGCGGCTGCTCATTTGGGGCGGCGGACTGGCTTTGCTCGGGGCCCTGTTTCTTGGCCTTGCGGTGGCTTTTGCCGCGCAATCGCTGCCCAGTTACAACCAGCTGAAAGCCACGCAGAACGCGCAGACAATCGTCGTCCGCGCCCGCGATGGCACGAAGATTGCCGAACTCGGCCCCAGTTTCGGCAAGTGGCTCGACAGCGACCAGATTCCCGATGTCATGAAAGAAGCGATGGTGGCGGTGGAAGACCGGCGCTTCCGTTCGCATTTCGGGGTTGATCCGCTGGGCCTTGCCCGCGCGGTCTATGTCTGGGCGACAGGCGAAAAGCGGTTTGGCGCAACGTCCACCATCACCCAGCAGCTGGCCCGAAACGTCTTTCTCAATTCCAATCGCACGCTGGATCGCAAGTTGCGCGAAGCGGTGCTGGCGATGGCGCTGGAATGGAAATTTTCGAAGGAACAGATCCTCGAACTCTATCTCAACAAGGTCTATTTTGGTGGCGGTGCCTACGGCGTGGACAGCGCCAGCCGCAAATTCTTCAGCCATCCGGCAACTGAACTCAACACCGCAGAGGCCGCAATCATAGCCGGGTTGGTGAAGGCGCCCTCCCGCTATTCCCCCACGGCCGATGTGCAGGCCGCCGTCGGCCGCGCCAATGTGGTTTTGCAGCTGATGCGCGAACAGGGCCGCATTTCCGCCGATGAAGCGTCTGTCGATGTGTCCGCAGTGAAACTGCAGCAGGACAAGGCGCAGAATTCCGTCCGCTATTTCACCGACTGGGCGCTGCCGCAGCTGGATGTGCTGCTGCCTGAAACCTTCGAACCGATCGAGGTTTGGACCACGCTGGATGTGGGGATGCAGCGCGCAGGCACGGCCGCGATCAAGGCCAATACCCCCAAGGGCGCGCAAGGGGCGCTGGTCAGCCTTGACCGTGATGGCGCAATCTTGGCGATGGTGGGCGGCACGGATTATGTTGCCACCAGCTATAACCGCGCCACAGATGCGCTGCGCCAGCCGGGTTCTGCATGGAAACTGTTCGTTTATCTGACCGCACTGGAATCAGGCTATACGCCGGAAGACCAGGTAAAGGATGTGCCTGTCACGATTGATGGCTGGACGCCGCGCAATTCGGGCGGGACATATGCGGGCGACATCAATGTTCGCACTGCCTTTGCCTATTCAAAGAACACGGTCGCCGCCCAGTTGGGCAATGAAGTTGGCTTTGGCTCTGTTGCATCCATGGCGCGCCGGTTTGGCATTACCACGCCTATTTCGACCTATCCTTCGATGGTGCTGGGCAGTTCCGAAGTGCGCGTGATCGACCTGACCCGCGCCTTTGCTGCCGTTTCCGAAAAGGGCACCTCGGTTGAACCCTATGGCATCGTGAAAGTCACCAATTCGGCGGGTGACACGCTGTATGAACATGAAGCTTCCCGCAAGGTGCAGCTGGTGCCGGACTATGTTGCTGCCGGCATCACGGACCTGTTGCAGACTGCGGTCAACACCGGCACTGGCAAGGCCGCGCAGATTGGCCGTCCGGTTGCAGGCAAGACCGGCACGACCAGTTCCAACAAGGATGGCTGGTTCGTCGGTTTTTCCAGCGGGGTAACAACCGGTGTCTGGATGGGCCGCGACGATGCAAAGGCTGTTGCAGGCCTGCAGGGCGGGCGCGCGCCGGCGCAGGCATTTGCCGCATTTATGCGCTATGCCGTCAAGGACCGTCCGGTCGAGGAATTCGAGACCGAGCTCAAACTGCCCGAATGGCAGCTGGAACCTGACGACGAATATTACTTTGGCGACCCGGATGATTATTATTACATCGACGAGCAGGGCAATCTGATCGAGCCGGGCAGGCAGCAGCCTGCGCCGATGCCGTTCCCCGTGGAAGGCGAAGGTCTGCCCCCCGGCCAGACGCCGTATCAGCAGAACCCTGACCAGGCGCTGCCTGCCGATGGAGCACCACAGGCTGCCAGCGATGATTTCCTGAACAGGGCAACAGGGCAGAACCGCCCTCCCGCGCCGCCAGCCAACAGGCGCGGCACGCCGTCGCCGGTCCAGTTCCCGCCGCCGCGCCAGACGCAACCACCCAATTAGAGGCGCGCACGGTCCTGCTGGCCGCAGCCAACCAAAAGAAAGGCCCCTTTCGCTGATGTGCGAAAGGGGCCTTTCCTTATTCAGTGTGCACCGTCCTTACCGGATGCGGACTGCCACATAGGTCGCGGGGCGGCCACGGCGCTGGATGCGCAGCAGGACTGCTTCGCGCCCTGCGCTCTTCGCTTCCTTGGCCACGTCTTCCAGCTGATCGAGCGACGAAACCGCCTTGTAATTGGCTGTCAGGATGATGTCGCCGCGCTGCAGGCCCTTCCGGCCAGCATCGGAGTTGGGATCAACCGCTGCAATGACTAGGCCCGTCGTATCAGCAGACGCGCCCAACTGGCTGGCGATCTGCGGGGTCAGTTCAATGACTTGCAGGCCGATTGACTGTTCGATGACGCCGCTGCTGCCGTTTTCTGGCATTGGCGCTTCTGCATCGGGGTCGAACATCTGCTGTTCGGCCAGCTGTTCCTCGGTCGGGCGTTTACCAACGGTCACATTGACCGTGCGGCGTTCGCCATTGCGATAAAGCTGGATGGGAATGCGGGTGCCCGGCGCGATGTTGGCAACCAGATAGGACAGCGACTGGTCAGAAGTCACAGCCTTGTTGTTCACTTCGACCACCACGTCACCGGCCTGGATACCGGCAGCAGCTGCTGCAGCGCCCGGCTCTACCGCCTGCACGAATTCACCGCGGTTCTTGGGCAGGCCAAGCGAGGCGGCAAGATCATCGGTAACCGGCTGGATACGCACGCCCAGATATCCGCGTTCGATCTCGCGACCGGATTTCAGCTGTTCCACGATCGGGGCTGCGATTTCTGCAGGGATGGCAAAACCGATACCCACGCTGCCGCCCGAAGGCGAGAAGATGGCATTGTTGATGCCGATGACATTGCCTTGCATGTCGAACATGGGGCCGCCCGAATTGCCGCGGTTGATGCTCGCATCGGTCTGGATGTAGCGGTCATATGCGCCGCCGCTGCCGGTGTTGCGATAAACGGCCGAGACAATGCCCTGCGTCACTGTTCCGCCAAGGCCGAAGGGATTGCCGATGGCAATCACCCAGTCACCAACGCGGGCGCGACTGGAATCGCCGAATTTCACGAAAGGAAATGGCGAACTGCGCTTGATTTTGAGAACGGCGAGATCCGATGCGGCGTCATTGCCCACCAGTTCTGCCGGATATTCTGTGCCATCAGGCATCGTCACGGTGATTTCTTCTACCGTGCCGCGGCCGGTCGGGCTGACGACATGGTTGTTGGTCACCACATAGCCATCTGCCGAAATGATGAAGCCGGAACCCAGTGACTGCGCTTCGCGTGTCTGCGGCTGCTGCGGCTGGGCCTGCCCGCGCTGACCGAACAGTTCGGCAAAGGGTGTGCCGGCAAACGGGTTGTTCTGCTGCGGCACTTCGATGCGCTGGCGGGTGGAAATGTTGACCACAGCCGGTTGCAGCTGCTCGGTCAGATTGGCGAAGCTTTCGGGCGCGCCTGCACGGGGCGAAACGCCCACCATGCGGCTATCGTCATTCTGGGCCACCTGCGCTCCGGCAGGATAACCGGTTACCAGTGAAATTGCGGCGCCGCCCACCAGCAGGGCGGAAGTCAGTCCGTAAGCATATCGCACAGGCTTCATTTCCTCTTCTTGGTCTTCATCAGATGCGCATTGCACCCGGGGTTTCTAAATCGCCCCTCATTTCTGGCCCCTGATCGATTGGTCCCGACTCTTCGGCCGGACCCTTCAGGGACGCTTTTCAGGCCCTGATCCCTGAATGCCAATTGAACGGCGAGCCTGCGGGGCCACTTGGCTCGACAGGCGACTTTGCCGTTCGACCGGCTGCATCACCGCCTTTACTAACGGCTGCCGCGGAACTGGCGCAGGTAATCATTGTCAGGCGACAGGATGATGCTGCTTTCACCGCGGCCTTCACCCTTGGCGAATGTCTGGTCATAGCTCTGCATGGCGCGATAGAAATCGTAGAACTGCGGGTCCTTGCCAAAGCTTGCGGCATAGACGCGGGCGGCCTCGGCATCTGCTTCAGCGCGGATGACGCGTGCGTTACGTTCGCCCTGCGCACGGATGGTGCGGGCTTCGCGTTCACGATCAGTTTTCATCCGGCGGAATGCTGATTCCAGCGGCGTTCCATCGGGAAGATCGGTGCGCTTGATCCGGACATCAATAACCTGCGCGCCATATTCGCGGGCCTGCACATCCAGCTTTTCGCGGATGTTGGACATGGCCTGGCCGCGCTCTGCCGTCAGCAGCGATGAAAAGGTGCGTCGGCCCAGTTCCTGGCGCAGGACCGAATTGAGGATCGGCTCAAGCTGGGTCCGCACTCCTTCTGTCGTGCCGGCAGTCTGCACCATCAGCACAGGGTCGATGATGCGAAAACGGGCATAGGCATCCACCAGCAGGCGCTGCTGGTCGCTGGAAAGGACCTGTTCACGCTCCATATCCAGCGCAAGCACGCGCTTGTCGATGAACTGCACCTGCTCCACCAGCGGAATGCGCAGGACCATACCTGCACCAGTATCGCCATAAGCGGTATCGGGCTGGAAACGGTTGATGACACGCACCGGTTCACCCGTGCGGACCACGACGGCCTGCTGTTCTTCAGGCACGACCACCACGCTCAGCATCAGCGCGACAAACGCTGCTGCAAGGGCGATGATGGTGAGCTTGTGATTTTCCCAGATGGTATCCATGGCTTACTGTCCTTCGGCCGGAGTGGGCGTGGCCTGGGCGCGCTTGCGGACTTCCGGAAGCGGCAAATAGGTCTGCACCCCGTTTGCTTCGACAATGGTTTTGTCGGTCTGGCTCAGGATACGCTCCATTGTTTCGTAATAAAGGCGCTTGCGGGTCACCTCGGGGGCAAGGCGGTATTGTTCATATACCTTGTCGAACGCGATGGTTTCACCCTGCGCCCGTTCGAGAATCTGCTGCGCGGTGCCGCGGGCAGTGTTCATCGCGGCATCGGCATCCTGTTCGGCAACAGTCACGTCCTTGAACGCTTCGTTGACCTCTGCTGGCGGGTCGGTCTTGGCAATTTCGACGCCCTGCACGGCAACACCGGCACGATAGGCATCGAGAATGGCCTGCATCCGCCGACGTACGCGCTGTTCGATTTCAGCACGGCCAGCGCCCGAGAATGTTTCGTCGAGCGTTCGCTCTGCAACAGAGGCGCGCATGGCGGCTTCTGCCACTTCGCGGATGGTTTCGTCAGGTTCTGCCAGCTGGAACTTGTATTGCTTCAGATCCTTGATGTTCCACCGGATGAGGTAGGACAGGTCGACCAGGTTCTGGTCGCCGGTCAGGATCAGCTTTTGTTCGCCTCCCACAGGAATGCGTTCGGAACGGATGGTGCTGACCTGCTCGACGTCAACTTGCTGGATCGGCCAGGGCAGCGTCATGTTGGTGCCAGGTTCAAGCGTGCGGGAATATTTGCCCAGGGTGGTGACGATGCCCTGTTCCTTGGGCTGCACGAAATGCACCGAACTGACTGCCAGCCAGCCAAGAACAGCTGCGCCGACCAGCACTGGAACCCAGCTCTTGCCGTTCGACCGTGGCGGAAGGTGGAAACCGGGGCCGCCTGGCCCGCCGCCGCCGCGCCGTGGGCCTTCGGGGCCGCGATTCTTGAAGATGTCTTCTATCTTTGCGGAACGGCGCGCATCATCGCTGCCGGAAGGTAGCCACGGATTGCGCGGACCCCCTGACTTTCCACCGGATTTGTCGTCCGAACCCGATGGTTCAGGACCATCGCCGCCGGAACCTTCTCCGGAGCCATCGCCCTTGTTTCCGCCCCAGGGGCTCTTGCCAGCCATGGCGAGCCCGATCTTGTTGGTTAAACCGCCCAAAATATCCATGAGACCTTTATAGGGGGCCGCTGGCGGAAAAACAGGGGTTGCGCATCTGAATTTGATGCTAGGGGCTTTGCCGATGGATCAAGATGGTTTGAAGGCACGGCTGCCCGGCTCGATTGCACAGCGGGTTCAGTCCGCAAGGATGAAGGATGGCGTCGCCACGCTGGTGGTCGGGGCCGATGGCCTCGATGCTGCCGGCAGGCAGGGACTGGAAGCTGCGATCAAGGATGTGATCGGCGGAATTGAGGGCGTTTCCGAAGTGCGTGTGGCCATGATGGCAGATCGCGCGCCCGGCGCAGAGCCTGCCGGTTCGCCCGCACCCGAAGCTGCCAAGAAACCGATCATCATCGCTGTGGGGTCAGGCAAGGGCGGGGTCGGCAAATCCACCCTCACCGGCAATCTGGCAGTGGCGCTGATGCGCGCTGGCCGCAAGGTCGGCGTTGTCGATGCGGATATTTACGGCCCGTCCCAGCCCACCATTCTGGCCACCAAGGGCGAGCGCCCGCAGGCCGAAGGCGATAAATTGGTTCCCGTTGCCAGCCCGCTGGGCATTCCCATGCTGTCGATGGGTCATCTGGTGGAACCGGGCAAGGCGATCGCCTGGCGCGGCCCGATGGCGGGTAATGCGCTGGGCCAGCTGATTGATGCGCGCTGGGGCGATGTGGAAGTGCTGCTGGTGGATTTGCCGCCTGGCACAGGCGATGTGCAACTGACCATGCTGCAACGGTACAAGCCTGCTGGCGCGGTAATTGTTTCCACCCCGCAAGACCTCGCGCTGATAGATGCGCAGCGGGCTGCCAACCTGTTTGAAAGCGGCAAGGTGCCGATAATCGGGCTGGTCGAAAATATGGCCGGATATACTTGCCCGCATTGCGGCGAGACGAGCGATCCGTTCGGACGCGGCGGCGTGGAAGCAGCGGCAGAAGCGACCGGCATACCCTTCATGGGGCGTATTCCGCTGGCGCTTGAAATCCGCCAGCAGGCCGATGCCGGCACGCCAACCGCTGCCGGCGAAGGCCCGCAGGCAGATGCATTTGCCACCATCGCCGCACGCCTTTCGGACTGGCTGGATGGAAGGGCCGACTGACGATGGAAATCAGCCGCCGCGGGGTTCTGGTTGGCGCTGCAATTGGCGGCGGACTGCTGGCCGCATGGTCTTTCCAGTCGCGCACATTTTCCACCCCGCTGATGCCTGGGCGCGATGAATTTGCATTCGATGCATGGCTGAAAATCGGCAAGGATGGCGTAGTGACAGTGGCCGTGCCCCAGCTGGAAATGGGGCAGGGCGTGACCACTCTGTTGCCGCAGATCGTGGCGATGGAACTGGGGGCAGACTGGCGGCAGGTTGCGGTGGAACCAGCGCCTGTCAGCGGGGCCTATGCCAATATTCCGCTGGCTGCCAAATGGGCACCACTGTGGATGCCTTCGGCGCCCGGCCTGGCGGATGAACCCGATGATTTTCTGGCGCGGCGCTTTGCTCAGAACAACCGGTTCAACGCAACTGCCGATGGCACCTCTGTGGCCGCCTATGAAATGCCCTGCCGCAACGCTGCTGCTGCGGCGCGGGCCATGCTGGCCATGGCAGCGGCAGATATCTGGGACATTGGCTGGGAAGAATGCGAAGCGCAGGGCGGCTTCGTGATGCACGGCGAAAAACGCCTCAGCTTTGCGCAATTGGTGGAAGAAGCTGTTACTTATTCGCCGCCAGATCCGCCGCCACTGCGGCCCGAGGCACCGTTAGAAGAACCCATTGCAGGGGCCGCAGATGCGCCCACCGCCTATCCGCGGCTGGATATGCCTTCCAAGGTGGATGGCACATATCTGTTTGCCGGCGATGTCCGCCTGCCGGGAATGGTGTTTGCATCCATCCGCCACGGTCCGGTGGACCGGGCCGAACTGTCCCGTTTCAACAAGAATGCCGTTGCCGGAACCAAGGGGCTGGTTGGCATCGTGGCGGGCAAACGCTGGCTGGCAGCTGTTGCCGAAACCTGGTGGGCAGCGGACAAGGCGGTCGAAAAGATGCGGCCGCAGTTCAACGTGGCGCAGGCGCTAGACAGCGAAAAGCTTGACGCCATGCTCGACCATGCACTGCGCACCGCAGAAGCCCAGCGGATAGACACCCGCGGTGAGGGTGATGATCTGATGGGCAAACCCAATATCGCGCTGCGTTACGATATCGCCCCTGCCATCCATGCCACCCTCGAGACGGCCACTGCCACGGCACATTATTCGGGCGGGCGGCTGGAATTGTGGATTGCCAGCCAGGCGCCCGAAGCAACGCGCGAAGCCGCGGCCAGAGCCATTGGCATTTCGCCTTCCGATGTCATTTTGTATCCCATGCCCGCAGGCGGCAGTTTTGACGCGCGGCTGGAACATGGCCATGCAATCGAAGTGGCGCTTATCGCCCGGGAAGTTGGCCGCCCGGTCCAGCTGATGTGGTCACGCGGGCAGGATTTGCTTGCCGGAAAGCCCCGTATGCCTGCTGCTGCGCTGGTGTCGGGCAGGCTGCGGTCCGGCGGTAATGGCGAGCTGGAAACAATCCGCATAAGGATTGCCGCGCCGCCAGCCACCCACGAATTCGGCCAGCGCCTGTTTGAAAACAAGACCAGCTGGGCCGCGATCGAACAATCGGAAGGCAAGGCCGATCCCATGGCGCTGGAAGGGGCCATGCCGGTCTATGCCATCCCCAACGCGGTGGTCGATCATGTGCCGGTCAGCCTGCCGCTGCCCACCGGGCGGATGCGGGGCAATGCCCATGGCTTGACTGCGTTTATAACCGAGAGTTTCATTGACGAAATGGCCTGGCGTCAGGCGCGTGAACCCCTTTCATACCGCATGGAAATGCTCGGCGGCGATGTGCGGCTGGCGCAATGTCTGCAACGTGCCAGCAGGCTGGCCGGGTGGGACGGCGGCAAGGATCAAAGCGGCCAGGGCCTTGCCTGTCACCGCATCGGTGATGGCGAAAACGCAGGCCGCATTGCCTGCATTGCCACGGCGCGGCGTGATGGTGGCGGGGCCAAGGTCACGCGGCTGAGTGCGGCTGTCGATATCGGCCGCATCATCAATCTCGATATTGCGCGCCAGCAAATCGAAGGCGGGCTTGTTTTCGGCATGGCGATGGCGCTCGGGGCCAGCATGACTTACGCATTTGGCGTGCCGACGCTGAAGCGCCTGTCCCAGCTTGGCCTACCAAATCTGGCTGATTGCCCTGAAATCGAGGTGGATTTCATCGCCAGCGACAGCGCACCATTTGACCCGGGCGAGCTGGGCGCGATTATTGCCGCGCCTGCCATTGCCAACGCCCTTCATTCCGCAACCGGGCTGCGCATACGCCGCCTTCCGCTATTTTCCGAGGGACTATGACCTGGACCACACAGAAACTGCCTGCAGAACACCCGCCAGTGCAAAGCGGCAATATCGGGGTGCTGCTGGTCAATCTGGGGACACCGGATGCGCCGACACCGGCAGCGGTCAAAAAATATCTGGCGGAATTCCTGTCTGACCGGCGGGTGGTGGAAATTCCGCCGATTGCCTGGCAGCCGATCCTGCGGGGCATCATCCTCAACACCCGCCCCAAAAAATCTGCTCATGCCTATGCGCAGGTATGGGGCGAGGACGGTTCACCGCTTGCTGCCATAACCGCGCAGCAGGCAAAGGCATTGCAGGCGCGGCTGGGAGATTACGTGCAGGTCGGCTGGGGGATGCGCTACGGCAATCCGTCCATCGCAAAGGAAATGACCCGCCTGAAGGATGCAGGCTGCGACCGTATCCTGCTGGCCCCGCTGTATCCGCAATATAGCGGTGCGACGACGGCCACCGTGGTCGACAAGGCGGCAGAAGCGCTGGGGCAGATGCGGTGGCAACCGGCGCTGCGAACTCTGCCGCCCTATCATGACGACCCTGCCTATATCAGCGCGCTGGCCAGGGATTTGACGCGGCAGCTGGACCGGCTCGATTTCAAGCCCGAAGTTCTGCTGCTGAGCTTTCACGGAATGCCCGAGCGGACGCTGCACCTGGGCGATCCGTATCATTGCCATTGCCGCAAGACCGCACGCTTGCTGGAAGCAGAAATGAAGGCCGCAGGCGAGCATTCGCAATTGCGCTTTGTTACCAGCTTCCAGTCCCGTTTTGGACGGGCAAAGTGGCTGGAACCGGCGACTGACGCCACGTTGGCAGCAGAAGCAGAGGCCGGAACCAGACGGTTGGCGATTGCCGCACCGGGCTTTTCTGCCGACTGTCTCGAAACGCTGGAAGAGCTGGCAATTACCGGCAGCGAGCAGTTCATGGCAGCGGGCGGCGAACAATTTGCCGCGCTTTCCTGCCTCAACGCCAATGAAGCGGGCATGGAAATGCTGGAAGCCATTATCAGGCGTGAATTGTCAGGCTGGATTTAGGGCGCAAACTTACTTACACAAAGGTAAGTAAGGAGAGTTCATGGCCACTGCAGCTTCTATGGTTCCCGCCGCCCAACTGGGCCTTGCTACGCCGCCCCGGCATTGGAGCGAGCCTTTGCCCGCCCATGCGATGGACCATATTCCCGGCGAAACCGGCTGGCCGCTGGTGGGCAATACCTTCAAGATGCTGGCGGACCCGCATGGCTTCGCGCAGAGAATGTATGAAACCTATGGGCCGGTTTACAAGAACAGGGCGTTCGGGCGCTGGAATGTCGGCCTGATCGGCGCTGATGCCAATGAACTGATGCTGTTCGACCGCGAAAAGCTGTTTTCATCCGAACAAGGCTGGGGCCCCGTACTGGACCAGCTATTTCCACGCGGCCTGATGCTGATAGATTTCGACCATCACCGGGCCGACCGGCGCGCGCTGTCGATCGCGTTCAAACCGGGGCCAATGCGGCATTATGCCGATGCACTTAACCGTGGCATTTCAGCGCAGGTGCAGGAATGGGGGCAGGGCGCAAATGGCGGGCAGTTGCTGTTCTACCCGGCAATCAAGAAATTGACGCTCGATCTGGCGGCGGAAAGCTTCATTGGCCTCCCGCTAGGTCCGGAAGCAGAACAGATCAACCGCGCCTTTACCGACATGGTGCAGGCATCGGTTGCGCCCATCCGCAAGCCGCTGCCGTTCACCCTCATGCGCCGGGGCGTAAAGGGCCGCGAATTCCTGGTCGAATATTTCACGGCAGAAACGCTGCGGCGGCGCGCGGAAGGCGGCGGGCAAGACATGTTCAGCCAGTTTGCCACCGCCACGCATGAAGACGGTTCGCTAATGCCGGTCGATGCCGTGGTCGATCACATGAATTTCCTGATGATGGCCGCGCATGACACGATTACTTCCAGCGCCACTTCGCTGGTGTGGTTGCTGGCGAAAAACCGCGAATGGCAGGAAAAAGTCCGTCAGGAAGTGATGGCCGTCACCGGCGGGCCGGGTAAGCCGCTGGCCTATGATGATCTGGGCAAGCTGGAACTTACAGAAATGGCCTTCAAGGAAGCCCTGCGGCTGATCCCGCCTGTGCCTTCCACTCCGCGCCGTGCTCTGCGGGCGTTTGAATTTGGCGGCTACACCATCCCTGCAGGCGCGGCTGTGGGCATCAATGCCCATCTGGTGCATCATCAGGAAGAACACTGGCCCGACCCGATGCGGTTTGACCCGATGCGATTCACGCCGGAATTGGTGAAAGCGCGGCATAAATATGCATGGGTGCCGTTTGGCGGCGGCGCGCATATGTGCCTTGGCCTGCATTTTGCCTATATGCAGGTGAAGATCCTGATGGCCAATGTGCTGACGCGCTATGACATCCAGATAGAGGATGGCTATGCGCCAGAATGGCAGCCATGGCCCATTCCCCAGCCAAGGGACGGGCTGAAAGTGGCATTCAAACCACTTTAGAAATCTATCGCAATCCCGTTCTTTTCCCAGTCGCCATAGCGGGTAGGGCTAAGTCCGTTGCGGTCGCCATCGGCAGTGCCATCATCCGGCACAGGCGCGGCAGGTTTTGGGGCCGGTGCATCGGTCCAGTAAGGTGGCTTGTCGAAGTTTTCAGGCCGTTTGGTTGCGCGCTTGGTCATTTTTTAGAGATGGTGCCTCTGGCGGTGCAATGCAATCGCGGATAGGGGCGCCCAATGGTAGATACACCCGGATTACCCGCACGCCGCGCAGCCTTGCGCATGATGGACGCCGTTCTGCACCGTGGCGAAACGCTGGAACAGGCCGAACGCGGCGCATTGCGCAGCATCAATGGCCCGGCGGACCGTGCGCTCGCGCGGGCCATCGCGGCAGAAACAATGCGCTGGCTGGTCGATCTGGATGCCATGATCGACAGCGCCACAAGAAAGCGCCTGCCTGATGATGCCAAGCCGCGCAGTGTGCTGCGGCTGATGCTGGTCCAGTGGCTGCGTTTCGATACGCCGCCCCACGCGGTAATCGCCACCGCATTGCCCTTGCTGACAGGTGGGCCCCGCCGCCTGGCGCACGGCGTGTTCTCTACTTTGTCCAAACGCGGCGTTAGTTTGCCCGAAGGACCGACACCGAGTGACGCCGTGGCGATGCGCTGGGGCGACAGGGCGGCTGGCATCATGGCGGCATTGGCAGAACCTCCGCCGCTCGACGTTGCCTTGCGCGATCATGTCGAAACGGAAAAATGGGCGAGTGAACTTGGCGGCGAAAGCCTTGCGCCGGGCCACATTCGCCTGCCGCGCGGCACGCCTGTGGACCAGTTGCCCGGCTTTGAAGAAGGCGCATGGTGGGTTCAGGACCTGGCTGCATCGCTGCCGGCGCGCCTGCTGGGCGCAGGCGAAGGCCGCCGCGTGCTCGACTTATGCGCAGCGCCGGGCGGCAAGACACTGCAACTGGCTGCTGCCGGTTGGACAGTGACCGCGCTGGACATCAGCGAGAGGCGGCTGGAACGGCTGCGCAACAATCTGGAACGCACTGGCCTTGCCGCTGAAATCATCACTGCCGACGCGCTGACGTGGCAGCCTGCCAAGCAATTCGATGCGATCTTGCTGGATGCGCCCTGCACGGCCACTGGTACCTGCCGCCGTCATCCCGATGTGCTGCACCGCATCGGCCAACGGCAAATTCATGAAATGGCGGAATTGCAGCAGAAACTCCTCGCCCGCGCTGCCGGTTGGCTGCCCGAAGGCGGGACGCTGGTCTATGCGGTATGTTCGCTGGAGGAAGAAGAAGGCGAAGGGCAGGCCGCTTCAGTGCCGCTGCGCCAGAAACCGGTCAGCGCCGGCGAACTGCCAGCAGGATTGCAGCCTGACAACAATGGCTGGCTGCGTACGGACCCATCCATGCTGCCCGATGCCGGCGGGCTTGACGGGTTCTTCATCGGGCGCTGGGTCAAGTAGGGCTGCCCGGACAAGC
>JAHEAX010000031.1 GCA_024642525.1 Erythrobacteraceae bacterium
CGCAGATTGATAAGCGTCACGTGGGGCGCGCTTGCTATTACGTGGGTGAACACCTTAGAGGACATGCCCACCGCGCCTATGGAGCCAACAAGCTATCACCCGAGCGAAAGGGGGCCGCCACAGTAGCGGATCTTATCCAGAAGGAGGATTTGAGATTATTCAAGGTCAGGGACATCCAGCAGCGCAACCGCACCAATCTCGGATCGGCAAAAGAAGTGGCAGCTGCGTTGACGGTCCTGCTTGACGCTGACTGGTTGCGCGAAGTGAAGCAGGAAACCGGCGGCCGTCCGTCAATATCTTATGCCGTGAACCCAAAGTTGAGGGCTTCCCAATGAATAGATGGTTAGCCTTGGCGATCGAACCAGAAGCAGTGCCGCCACCGCAAAAAGGGCAAGAACCTGCAAATAGGGTCGAGGGCGAAATAAACAGTCGGACTGAGCGCGCGCGCACGACTCCAGCAGAAAACTGCAATAACCTGCAAAAAGCATGTTTGCCTGATGCAACTGGGCTTTCTGCAGGTTCTCGCAACTTATTGCTGGACACTAATTCGGCAAATGAAACCTCAATAAAACATGGGTCGGATGGCTTTTTGCAGGTTTTGACGCATACTGCAGACGAAACTGATGAAAAAGAAATCCCAGAGACCAGCAAAAAGATTGACGGCAGCCCTCAGAGCAAAGTGGCCGGCGATGCCAAAAAGACGTGGACGGGCAGGATCGTGTCCCTCGCAGAGTGGCGTGAAATGTCGAACTGGGAGCGCCATGGCTCCACTGGCAAAATGTACTGCGGTGTATGCCGGGAGTGGCTAGTGGACTGCAACCATATCAAAGCCGCGAAAGAATTGGAAAGATGATGGGTGTAGATATGGGCGGATTTTGTTGAAAAACTCGAAAATTCGACCACCACATTTTTCTGCCAAAACCCAGTGAATCATCCAAGTCGGCGCCGAACGGTCAGTGCAAGCCATAGAGACCTCTCACATTGCCAGGTCAGCATTTTGGCCGCCCCCCCCTCGTCGAACTTTCCGAAGGGCTTTCTATGGGCCGCTTCTTTAGCAGTTTTCGCCAGAATCAGAGCTTTTCAACACAATGGGCGGGAAGCGGTCGTTCGCTGCGCTAATATGCCGAACCAACCCGATTGACCAAAGCGGTCATAGATCGCCGATCAGTTTATCGGGGCCTTACACACATGGATCTAGCGCATCGTCTTGATCAAACGAATCTTTCGATACTGTAAACAAATCGAAATTGAAGGTTGCCTCCCACGCTTTGGCTTGAAGATGTTCCGAAGTTGAGAGCGATCAGAGACGTGCAAGGATGGTGCGTGTTGCGTGGCAGCCATCCTGTCGACCTGACCTCTAGGCATCTCGCTCCATGATCCATTCAACCTCTGGCGCGGGGACAAATCGCCATTTGCGCAAGGGGCCAGCCATGACGTTCAGGTAATACATCTCAAACCCGTAGGGCGCGCCGCAGGGGTGATGGCCGCGCGGCACCAGCACCACGTCGCCGTCGGAAACAGCCATGGTTTCATCCAGACGGCCATCATCGGTATAGACCCGCTGGATGCCAAAGCCCGAAGCCGGCTTCAGGCGGTGGTAATAGGTTTCTTCCAGATAGGTGATGCGCGGAAAGTCATCTTCATCATGGCGATGGCTGGGATAGGAGGACCAGTGGCCAGCCGGGGTAAAGACTTCGGTCACCAGCAGGCTGTCGGCGTAATCCTCGTTCTCCATCGCGATGTTGTTGATGTGGCGGGTGTTGGTGCCCTTGCCGCGTTCGGTCAGGGTGATGCCGTCGGGGCCAATCCGGCGGGGTTTGTGACCGCTTTTGCCCGGTGCGGTGCAGACGGCAATCACACAATCGGTTTCGGCCACGGCCTGCCAATCGCTGCCATTGGGCAGGTAAAGACAATGCGGCGGGGTCTTCTCGAACACGGACGTCCGGTCGCCCAGCACGCCCCAATCCTGCCCCGCGCCGGTGATCGCGGCCTTCCCCTCGACCATCACCAAGATAACCTCGCGGTCACCCGTGGCCTCGACCACCTTGTCGCCCGCCCGCAAGCGGTAGAGCGAGAACCCGACATAGCGCCAACCCGCGCTTTCGGGCGTGATCTGGTGCACTTTGCCACGGGTTCCAAAGGGTTTGCACAGAAGGTCAGCCATGATCGGGGTCCTTTTATGAGTTCAGGTCGTTGACCGCGCTTCGTTGGCATCCGGGGTTCGGCCCAACGCGGCCAGCCCCTTTCGCCATTGAATGCCGCGTCGCTCAGGGCCATTGGCGACGGGCAAGGTCGGTCAGTGCGGTATCCAAAGCCTCGGCGCCCCATCCTTCCGCCAGTGCGCGGCGCATCAGGTCTGCCTGCGACTCTGGCGCGTTGCCGCCAATGGGCGGGTCGGTGTCAAGGTTGGTCGGAAAGGGATAGCCTTCGGCACTGGCCGCGATCACGGCGGCGCGGCGGGGGCCGGACAGCCCGCCGCGTGACAGCACCGGGACCAGCACCCGCACCATCGCTGCACGGTCCACTGTCTCCATCGCGCGGCCAAATGCAGAAGAGACCTGCAACAGGTTGACCATCCGATTGACGTCTGTTGTGCGGTTCTCTCCACCCGCATGGAACAGGGCGGGGTTGAAGAAGATTGCGTCGCCCTTGGCCAGCGGCAGCTGGACGAAGGTCTGCTCGAACAGCGCGCGATGGGCGGGGTCGTGAAAGGCGATGTAGCCTTCGGGATACAGCTGCGAGAAAGGAAGCAGCTTTGTGGGGCCCGCGTCCACCGACATGTCGACATGCGCGATGGCGCCTTGCAAGGTCAGCGCCGCCGTCAGCGCATGGGCATGCGCAGGATAGCGGGCGGCGGTTGCGGCGGTCTGAAACCCCAAGTGATAATCGCGGTGAGCCTGTTGGGCCTTGCCCCCCGGTCGGACTTGGTTGACCTGCGCGGTCATCTGATAGGCGGGGCCAAGCCAGGCTTCGCAGGAGGCGGCGATGGCGTCGTTTCCGAAATAAAGCGCAAAGCCTTCGGGGTCGCGCAGGCAGTGCTTTTGCAGGGCGTTCCAGACCCGGTCATTTGCACCGGATGCGGCAAAGTGGTCACCCTTGCCCGCCCCCTGCGCGCGTTCCTCTGCGATGATCGCGTTGAACACGTCGGTTGCGCGGTCGATGGGGCCGGTGTCGGCGTAGGCACCTTTCAGAACGATAACCCCGGCAGAGGCACGCAGCACCTCGGCCCATTCCGCCATCAACGCGAGCCGCCCTGCGGCGTCCGCCAAGACCGGCGCAAGGGCGGTCATGTCGTAAAGCGGCACATTGTGGGACACTTCTGCCGCGTGCGGCACGGATGCAAGATCCAGACGCCGCGCGATCAAGCCACGCAATGACGCCAGATCGCCCGCGTCGGCGGCGAACCAGCCGGTCGTTTCCTTTGTGCCATCGCGCAAGTCTCTATCCTTTCACGCCTGTATCTGCAGGCCAGAGCGGCCGCAGATATCCACGATATGATCGAAGCCGATCTTTGAATATGCAAAGGGCGAAGCCTTGGCGGGGTCCTGTTCCGCCTCAACCACGATCCAGCCCGCGTAATCCATCGCCGCAAGCCGGTTTGTGATCGCCTGAAAGTCGATGCAGCCCTCGGGGTCGCCGGGCACCGAATAGACCCCCGCCGCGACACCATCGAGAAAACTGCGATCCTCGGCCCGGACCCAATCCAGCACGGGCTGGCGCACGTCCTTGAAGTGAACGTGATGCACGCGGTCGCCCCACTTATCCAGCACAGCCAGCGGATCGGCCCCGGCAAAGTGCAGATGGCCGGTGTCATACAGCAGGGTCAGGGCGGGGTCGCTGCCCTCCATCAACCGATCGACGTCATCGGCGTCCTGCACCATCGCGCCCATGTGGTGATGATAGGACAGCACGCAGCCCTGATCGGCCGACCACTTGGCCAGTTCAGACAGCTTGGCGGCATAGGCCATCACCTCGGCCCGGGTCAGTTTCGGGCGTTGGCTGACCGGGCGGGCAATATCGCCCTGAATGGTGTTGGAACATTCCGCATAGACGATGCAGGGCGCGTTCAGGGCGGCAAACTGCTCGACCTGCTGGCGGATCGCTGCCTTTTCCTCGGCCAAAGATGCAACCATCAGATTGCCCGAACACCAGCCGCCACAGAGCGCCACGCCATAACGGTCCAGATAGGCGCGCAGGCCTTCGGTGTCGGCGGGCATCCGGCGGCCCCGCTCTACCCCGGCATAGCCGATGCGGGCGGCATCTTCCATCGCGCCTTCGGTGGTATAGGCTGCGGTCAGATCGGGCAGATCATCGTTCTGCCAGGCGATCAGAGAGATGCCAATTTTCACAGCCATCGCAGGTATCCTTAATCAATTCGCTGGTCGGTTTTGTTCTGGTCATAGGCCGCGCGCGCGGCCCTCACCTCGGCGCGGGTTGACACTTCGGGCACGCCCACATCCCACCATGTCCCGCCATGCGGTGTGCTTGGGTAGGGGTCGGTATCAATCACGATGACATAGGGGCCTTTGACCCCGGCGCGTTTGGCCAGCGCCTCTTCCAGTTCGGAAACAGAGGCGACATGCACAGCCGTGGCCCCCATGGCAGCCGCATGGGCGGCAAAGTCGATGGCCGAATTCTGCCCGCCCGTCGAATGGGCCAAGAGGTTGTTGAACTCGGCCCCGCCCGTGCCCATCTGCAGCCGGTTGATGCAGCCATAGCCGCGATTGTCGGTGACCACGACGGTAAAGGAGACACCCAGCATCGCCGCCGTCGCCATTTCCGAGTTCGCCATCATATAGGTGCCGTCGCCGGCAAAGCAGATCACGTCCCGATCAGGCTGCGCCATCTTGATGCCCATGGCGCCGGCGATTTCATAGCCCATGCAGCTAAAGCCGTATTCCATGTGATAGGACATCGGCCGCGTGGATTTCCACAGCTTGTGCAACTCTCCGGGCATTGTCCCGGCGGCGCACATCACAACGGTATCCACTGTCGCGGCGTGCTGCACCGCGCCCACCACCTGCATATCCGTGGCGAGGGCGTTGCTGTCAGTCGGCGCGTCCGTCAGGGGGTCAACCTTGCCAAACCAATCCGCCTTTGACGCCGCCGCATCGCCACCCGCCTTATAGCTGCCAAGGGCGGCAGACATCTCTTCGATCCCGACCCGCGCGTCGCACAGCACCGGCAGCGCGCCGTGCTTTTCCGCGTCATAGGCCTGCATGTTCAGGCTGACAATTTTGCGGACCGGATTGGCAAAAAGCCCCCATGAACCCGTCGTGAAATCCTGAAACCGCGTGCCGATCCCCAGCACCAGATCCGCCTTCGCGCAGGCGTCATTGGCGGGTTGGCCACCTGTCACGCCAATCGGGCCAAGGTTCAGCGGGTGATCCCAAGGCAGCGCGGATTTGCCCGCCTGAGTCTCGGTCACAGGGATGTTGTGGGTCTCGGCAAAGCGGCGCAGCGCATCGGTGGCCGCGGAATAATGCACGCCACCCCCCGCCACGATCACCGGGCGCTTTGCCGCCCGCAGCAGGGCAACGGCGCGCGACAACTCGCCCGTGTCGGGGCGGATCCGGCGCGGATGCCAGACTTTGACCTCAAAGAAGCTTTCAGGATAATCAAACGCTTCGGCCTGCACATCCTGACAGAACGCCAGCGTCACCGGCCCACACTCCGCCGGGTCCGTCATCGTGCGAAAGGCGCGCGGCAGGGCTGTCACCAATTGCTCGGGCCGCGTGATACGGTCGAAATAGCGGCTGACGGGTTTGAAGACGTCATTGGCGCTGACGGTGCCGTCGTGGAAATCCTCGATCTGTTGCAACACCGGGTCGGGCCCACGGTTGGCAAAGACATCGCCGGGCACCAGCAAGACCGGCAGGCGGTTGACATGGGCCAAGGCGGCGGCCGTCACCATGTTCGTCGCCCCCGGCCCGATCGAAGAGGTGACCATCATTGCCCGGCTGCGGCCCAGTTGTTTGGAATAGGCAATTGCCGCATGGGCCATCGTTTGTTCATTATGGCCGCGATAGGTGGTCAGGCTGTCTTTGGCGTGAAACAGCGCCTCGCCCAGCCCGGCGACATTGCCATGGCCAAAGATCGCCCAGCAGCCCGCGATAAAGGGAACCCCATCAGACGTATGCTGGGCCGCGATGTATTTCACCATGGCCTGCGCGGCGGTCAGTCGGATTGTCTTGGTCATCGCCCTTATCCCTTGCTTGCAGCGCGCGCGCTGTCCCAAACATTGCACAGCCGCGTGAAGCGCGCAGCCATTTGCGCCACGGCCTCTGCGTCGGTCATCGCACCCGTCATCCACGCCCGCGCCGCATCGCCAAAGATCGTGCGCCCAACGGCAAAGCCTTTGACCAAAGGCTGCTTGGCCGCCATGGCAAAGCTGGCGGCCAGCTCTGCTTCGGGCGCATCCAGACCCAGCACCACGATCCCGCGGGTGCACGGGTCGTTGCGCGTGATCGCGTCCACCGCGTTTTGCCATGCGGCGCCGGTCTTGAACGGCTCCAGCTTCCACCAGTCGGGGTAGACGCCGATGTCATAGAATTGCTGGATCAAGGTGGCGGTTGTCTGGTCATCAACGGCGGCAACCTTTGACGGGATCACCTCTAGCAAAAACTCCAGACTGTTGCGCCGGGCGGCGGTGAACAGCCGCTTTACGCGCCGTTCCTGCGTCTGGCGCGTCTGGGTGTCATCCTCCGGGTGGCAAAAGACCAGCAGTTTGACCACATCCTCGCGCGCCCATTCGCGAAAGCGCCCAAAATCCTCGCCCAGATCGGCCTCGAATTCTATCGGGCGCGACCCCGGATGCTCCGTCGGCCGCCCGATCCACAATCCTGTGCCAGAGGCACGGTGCAGCGCGCTGCGCCCGATGCGGTTGTCACACAAGATGCCATAACCAGCCCGGCCCGCCTGCACCTGCAGCGCCGCGTCCAGACACAGGTGCTTGAACGCCGCACCCTTTGCCGGGGTATAGCCCGCCATCTCTTCCAACTGCAGGCGATGGTCAAAGGCAAAGGTCCGCAGATCAGCCCAATCGCCGCCGGGCAAAGTGTGGCGATTGGTGGCCCAGTGGACCTGCTCCAGCTCTGCATCATTGCGCAGATCGGGCTGCACGATGCCGCGCGCAAAAAAGAATTGCAGTTCCTCCCAGCTGGGATAGGCGGGCGTGCAGCCATGCCGCGACACCGCAAAGGCCCCGCAGGCATTGGCGTATTTCAGCGTCGTCGGCCAGTCTTCGCCGTCCAGCCAGCCTTTCAGCAGCCCCGACATAAAGCCATCGCCCGCCCCCAGCACGTTGAAGACCTCGATGGGGAAACCGGGGCCGGTCTGGCCATCATCCAGACTGTCGGGAATGTCGCCGACAAAGGCCACAGCCCCCATCGGACCGCGCTTGCACACCAGCGTTGCGGCAGACACCGCCCGCACCGCCCGCAGCGCGGCAATCGTATCGGTCGAGCCGCCTGCGATGTGGAATTCCTCTTCGGTGCCGACGATCAGGTCAAAGTAATGCAAGGTCGACTGCAGCTGCGCCGTGACTTCGGCACTTGCGGCAAACCGGCTTTCGCCATCGCCGTGCCCCAAGACGCCCCAGAGGTTCGGGCGATAGTCGATGTCCAGCGCCGTTTTCATCCCGTCCGCGCGGGCGATCTTCAGCGCCTTGATCACCGCCGCACGGGTGCGCGCGTGGCTCAGATGCGTGCCCGTCGGCACAACCGCGCGGGCCGAGGTGATGAAATCTTCGTCGATGTCATCTTCGCACAGCGCCATGTCGGCACAATTCTCGCGGTAAAAGATCAGCGGAAACTGTTCCTGATCGCGTATCCCCAA
>JAHEAX010000058.1 GCA_024642525.1 Erythrobacteraceae bacterium
TGAATCCGCAAATCCGGCCTCGTGTGCGGCCTGGGTAAGTGTGCTGCCGCCTGCGTAAAGAGCCACGGCGCGTTCGAGCCGCAGCCACAATACAAACGTCTTGAAAGGCAGACCGGTTTGGCCTGCAAACAGATGGCGTGCCCGGCTGGGCGATAGATGCACGTGATCGGCTGCGGAAGGGAGCAACACGGTGTCTTCGAGATTACGCCTCGCGTAGGCGATCATTTCAAGGACCCGTTTGTCGCGCAGCGATCCCACCTCCACCACAGGCAACCTACCCAGGATCGACTTACCCAATTTCAGAACCTCATCGCTGGAAATTCCGCGCTGGTAGCATTTACGCAATTCTTCCAGCGTTTCGATCATCGGGCCGTCTGCAATATTGACGCCGGACCGGCCTGATAGCAGCGTCTCACCAAGTGCAATTCCAGCCGGACTTTCCGGCTCAATGAATAAATGCGCCGCCGCCCCGCTTGCCCGAAACGTATGGTGTGTGTCCGATCCGATCACTGCGATGGGGCCCTTCAATAGCTCCCCACCGATGCCAAATTCGAATGAACCCTTCAGTTGGAATGTGATTTGTATGGCGTGATGCGAATGGGAATCCAGCGCAGCCGGTTCCTGGTGCCCCGCGAGGATCCAGAGGCTGGCGCCTTCCCAGACCACTATTCGCCCTTGGCCAATGACAGCGATGCCCGTTTCTCCTGCTCGCAAGACAATTCCAGCACATATCCCAATCCTGCGCCGGCTTTGTAACTTCAGCCGCTACGTTCAATCTTCAACGCTGCCGCAGCTGTATCACACTCGGACCACAAACCTTAATACTGGAGTTTATCCATGACTGAACAATGCAAATGTAACCCATGCACCTGCACCCCGGAATGCAAGTGCTCCACTAAGCCCACAGCCTGTAATTGCGGCCCATCATGCAAGTGCGGCCCGGAATGCGGCTGTTCGAACTGATAGCTAAGCGGCGAGAAGGACTGTCAGCCCATACCCCCGCACCAGCGTGAGTTGGCGCCTGGCAGACAGCCTTTTCGCCGCACCCTTCAAACGGAAAGGGCCACCATGAGTCCTGTCAATCTTGCCCTGCTTAGCTGCGGCATGTTCTTCATCTTCGGTCTTATCACCGGCCTGTGGAAGTATCGCGGAATGATAACCAGCGATGCAGGACATGCCCCTGCCTATGTCGACATTTGCCACCGCGCATCGCTGATGTATGCCTTCGCCTGCCTTGTTCTGGCCGAATTTGCCCGGCTCAGCTGTTGGTCTGCCGAAGTAAATCTGGCTGCAGTCGCCGTGCCTGTGACCTTTTTTGCAGCTGCTGTGGCAAGTTACGCGCTTCACGGCATGCTCAACGATACCGACAATCAACTTCGCCGGCCGCACAAGATTGGTGAGCATCCTGTTCATGGCTCGGTTGTCAGCATTTTCATTTACGCGCTCGCCATCGGCGAGTTTGGCGGATTTGCAGTGCTGTTCGCCGGATCATTTCACACCCTCATTTCTGGCTAATCCGCCTTCAAGGAAGCAAAGCATGGAATATTTCATCGGTGCAATTCTGGCGCTCGGCACAAACAGCATGGCAAGTCTGGTGCGCTTTGACCGCGACCGGAACTTTTACCCTGTCGTCGTAATCGTGATCGCATCCTATTACAGTCTCTTTGCAGCCATGGGAGGATCGAGTGAAGCCCTCTTGCTGGATTCGGCCATCGCCGTGGTTTTTACTCTTGTTGCGATAATTGGCTTTCGTACCAATTCGTGGTTGATTGTGGCGGCACTGGCCGGCCATGGCGCATTGGATCTGGTTCATCACCAGATCGTATCCAATGCTGGCGTTCCCGAATGGTGGCCAGGATTCTGCATGATATTCGACCTGACCGCAGCCTTATATTTGGCAGCAAGCCTTGTGATGCGATCCCACAAGGCTCCGGCTCCCTATCTCAAATAATCCGGTGCCGGCGGGCCTCTTTGGAGAGATGAAATCCCCCCCCCGGATAATCGGCCAAGGCGCGGTATTTTTGCCGCAACAGCCCCTTCGTTCAATCCATCCTTTGGAAGGGGGCCGCACGCCGCAACGTTCAACAGAGGGACAGATCAAGCAGAAGGGCCGATGGCGATAGGCACATCGGAGTCTGCCT
>JAHEAX010000032.1 GCA_024642525.1 Erythrobacteraceae bacterium
TCAGGACTATTCTCGCATCCGGTGCCGCTGCGCTGGCTTTGACGGCATCCATGCCGCTGGCCGCCAAGGATGCAGGCAATGCAGGGGCGCTGACTGCGCCGGAAATCGATTTTGAGGAATGGACGCTGACCAACGGGCTGCGTGTCATTGCCATTCCTGATGCCAGCACCAGCACTGTCACCACGTCGATCTGGTATGATGTCGGCTCGAAACACGACCCCGAGGGGCGTTCCGGCTTTGCCCATCTGTTCGAGCATATTCTCAGCCGCAAGACCGAGAACATGCCTTACAACATGATCAACCGCCTGACCGAAGATGTCGGCGGCCAGCGCAATGCATCAACCGGCGATGACCGGACCAATTATTACGAGACGGTGCCTGCCGAATATCTTGAAGCCATGCTGTGGACCCATGCCGAACGCATGGCCCGCCCGGTGGTGGATGAAGAAGTGTTCGAAAAGGAACGCTCGATCGTGAAGGAAGAATTGCGCCAGCGCATTCTTGCCCCGCCATATGGCCGTCTGCGGATGGTTTTTGCCGAAAACGGCTATGACATCCTGCCGCACCGCCGCCCCGGCATCGGCAGCATCGAACAGCTCGATGCAGCCACGCTGGATGATGCGCGGGCATTTCACCAGGCCTATTATGGCCCCGATACGGCAACCATGATTGTTGCCGGCAATTTTGAAACGGCAAAGCTGCGCGCCTTGGTGGACCAGTATTTCGCCGCTATCCCGCGCCGCGCCAATGCCATTCCGCTAGAAATCACCGCGCGCGAAGCCACGCGCACCCAGCCGCGCAGCGTTGTCGCCACCGCGCCAAACGTGCCTCTGCCAGTTGTAGGTTACCTGTGGCAGCTGCCGGGTCAGGCCAACCCTGACATTGCTGCGCTGAGCGTTCTCGATGCCATCATGTCGAGCGGTCAGAACAGCAGGCTGTACAAATCCCTCGTCCGCAGCGGCAAGGCCGTTCAGGCGCAGGAATTCATGAATACCAGCGAAGAAGGCGGTTATTTCACCAGCTTTGCCATTCTCAACCCTGCTGCCGATATGGACGAGGTTTCCGCCTTGCTGGCAGCCGAATTCGAGAATCTTCGCACGACGCCTGTGACCGATGCAGAACTGAGCGAAGCCAAGAATGAATGGGTGTCGAGCACGCTCGGCCGCCGTGAAACGGCACGGGGCCGCGCCTTTGAACTGGGCGAAGCGCTGGTTTCCACTGGCGATCCCAAGTCGGCTGATAAATTGCTGGCTGACATCGGCAAGGTCACAGCCGCCGATGTGATGCGCGTGGCAAAGAAATGGCTCGACCCGCGCGGGCAGGTTGCCATGCGCTATGTCGCAGGTGAAGCTGACCCTTCAAGCTATGCCAATCCGGTGCCGATGCCGACCTTCCGCACCGTGCCTGCCGCCACGGGCAAGCCAGCGGAACTGAATGCAGAAGCCGTCCGCCAGGCGCCGCCTGCACCCGGCGCCGTGCCAATTGTGGAACGGGCCGTGCTGATTGAAGGCCAGCTTGATAATGGCATCAAGCTGGTGACGACCCAGACCGGCGAAGTGCCGCTGGCGACAATCACCGTGGTGCTGCCCGGTGGCAGCAGCGCTGATCCGCGCGGCAAGGCCGGTCTTGCATCCATGGCTGCTGGCCTTGCCAACCAGGGCACCGCCACGCGCAGCGCTGAAGAGATTGCCCAGACGCTGGAAAGCCTTGGCGCATCCTTGTCGGCGCAGGCCGGTTCCGACGGTACATTCATCAGCCTGACTGCGCCGGTCGGCAGTCTGGATGCGGCAGGCGCAATCCTGTCCGATGTCGTTCGCAACGCGTCTTATCCCGAAGCCGAGCTGGAGCGTGAGCGTAAACGTTCAATCGACGGGCTGCAGGTGGCGATGAAAGACCCCGGCAGTCTGGCTGGAATGGTGGCTTCGCCAGTGATGTATGGCGCGGCGCCCTATGGCGGCGTTGCCACGACAGAAAGCCTGACTGCTATCACGCAGGCTGATCTTGCAGCCTTCCGCACCACATGGTGGCATCCTGCCGCAGCCCAGGTCGTGGTGAGCGGCGGGATTTCTGCCGACCGCGCAAAGTCGGTGGCAAACACGCTATTCGGCAGCTGGAAATCTAACCAGCCAGCGCCTGTGGCCATTGCCGACCCTTCCGGAACCACGCCAAAGGCACGCACTCTGGTGATCGACATGCCGGAAGCAGGCCAGGCTGCGGTCATTGCCGGTGTTCGCGCCGTATCGCGCAGCAGTGATGATTATTATCCGCTGATGCTGGCCAACACGGTGCTGGGTTCAGGCTCCAACGGCCGGCTGTTCGAGGAAGTGCGCACCAAGCGCGGGCTTAGCTATGGTTCCTATAGCGCGTTCGCGCCGTTGGCAGGGGATTCCATCCTGACCGCCAGCGCGCAGACCAAGAACGAAACGGCCGATGAAGTGGCGCAGGTCATCCTCGACCAGTTCAAGCTGCTCGGCACTGCTCCGCTGGAAGACGACGTGTTGCAGAAGCGGCGCCTGTTCCTTGGCGGCAGCTATGCCCGTGCATTGGAAACCAGCGCCGGGTTCAACGGCATTACGGCTGGCTTGCTGCAGCAGGGCCTTTCGCCTGATGAAGCATCCAGGCTGGAAGAGCGGCTGCTGGCCGTTTCGCCCGAAATGACACTGGATGTTGCTGCGCGTGTCGTGCGCCCCGAAGCTGCCACGCTCATCATCGTCGGCAATGCTGCGGAATTCATCGACGATTTGCGCAAGCTGCGCCCCGATGTCGAAGTGATCGCGGCAAGTGATCTTGATCTTAACAGCGCAACGCTGCGCAAGGCCGCCGAATAGGAAAACGCGTTTCCGGCAAAGGTCGGGCCAGAATGCAACACCCCGACCGGGGCCGGAACCGTTACTCTGCGAGTACGGGTTCGGCCCCGGTTTCGGTTTGCTGGCGCATCCACATCTCAGCATAAAGGCCATCGCGTTCCAGCAACGCCGCATGGCTGCCGAGTTCCGCCACGCGCCCTTCGTTCAGGACCAGAATTTCGTCAGCATCTGCAATGGTCGACAAGCGGTGGGCGATAGACAGGCTGGTGCGGTTTTCCGAAACCTGATGCAATGTGGTCAGAATGTCCTGCTCTGTGCGGGAATCGAGCGCGCTGGTGGCTTCATCCAACACAAGGATAGGCGGGTTCTTCACCAGTGTCCGGGCGATGGCCACGCGCTGCTTTTCGCCGCCGGACAGCTTCAGCCCCCGCTCGCCGACTTCGGTATCGAACCCCTTGGGCAGTTTTTCGATGAAGGGCAGGATTGAAGCGCCCCGTGCCGCCCTGACGATATCCGCCTCGCTTGCGCCTTCGCGGCCATAGGCGATGTTGTAACCGACCGTGTCGTTGAACAGCACGCTATCCTGCGGGACAATGCCGATTGCTGCGCGGACGCTGTCCTGTGTTACTTCCCTGATATCCTGCCCGTCGATCAGGATGCGTCCCGACCACGGATCGTAAAAGCGGAACATCAGCCGGGCTATGGTGGATTTGCCCGCACCCGACGGGCCGACCAGCGCGATATGCCCGCCTGCCGGCACGTGGAACGACAAGCCGTGGAGGATGGTCCGGTCAGGTTCATAGCCGAATACGACATTGTCGAAGGTTACGGTTGGCTGGCGAACGGCGAGGGCAGGCGCGCCGGGCCTGTCCTTCACTTCCACTTCGCTATCCATCAGCTTGAACATCGCCGCCATGTCGATCAGGCCCTGCCGTATGGTGCGATAGACCCAGCCCAGCATATCGAGCGGCCGGAACAATTGCGTGAGATAGGTCTGTACGGCCACCAGATCACCTACGCTGAGGCGGCCCTTGCTCCATTCCCAAACGGTAAACGCCAGTGCCGCCAACATCAGCACATTCATCACCAGTGCCTGCACGATATTGAGCACGGCCAGCGAATTCTCGCTCTTGATGGCTGCCTTGGCATAGGCACCGGTCGATTTGGCGTAGCGTTCCTGTTCGCGCTGTTCGGCCCCGAAATATTTGACCGTCTCGTAGTTAAGTAGGGAATCGACCGCCCGCGAGAGAGCGGTCCCGTCAAGATCGTTCATCTCGGCGCGCAGCTTGGTACGCCATTCGGTTATCCAGCGGGTGAGGGAGATATAGACAACCACGGTTGTCGCAGTGGCAATGACCAGTTCGATGCCGAACATCGTGTAGAATATGAGCGCAACCGCGATCAGCTCGATGATCGTGGGCGCAATGTTGAACAGCAGGAAATAGAGCATCGAATCGATGCTTTTGGTCCCGCGTTCGATGGTCTTGGTCACCTCGCCAGTGCGCCGCGAAAGATGGAAGCGCAGCGACAGGCGGTGCAGCCGGGCAAACACATCCTCGGCCAGCTTGCGGGTCGCGTCCTGACCTACGCGTTCAAAGACAATGTTGCGGATATTGTCGAACAGCGTGCTGGAAAAGCGGCCCACGCAGTAGGCAATGACGAAAGTCAGCGCCAACAGGATGGCAGGGTTGCCGTCCAGCGCCATCGTATCGACCACCCGCTTCAGTGCCAGCGGGGTCAGCAACACAATGCCCTTGGCCAGAAGCACCACGACCATGGCGATCATGATGCGCCATCTCAGGTCCGGCCGGTCTGCCGGCCACAGATAGGGCAGGAACCTGCGCAGCGTTTTCCAGCTGTCGTGGTTTTCAGAGGGCGGAGTGGGAAAATCGGGTGGCATGGGCCACTCATCTGGTGCCGATGCCCCTTTTACGCAATGGGCTTGGGCCAATGGAAGGCGTGTTCAGCCATTCGACATTTGCTGTGTCAGATGCGCGAAGGCCGGAACTTCTTCCTTATGCCGTTCTGGAAACCTGCCTCCACCGGCAAATCGAACAGCACCGTGCGCGAGGCAAAATCAATGGCCACGCGGTCAAAGAGGCGCAAATTCCCCATGCCCAGGATCAGCGAGGGTTTGTTGGTCAGGTCCAGCACATCAAAAGCGGGGCTGTCGGTGAAGGTGATCGGCACATTGTTGATCTGCATGCCCTGTATTTTCAGCATACGGGCAATGTCCTGCGCCCCCGTCATCGTTTCGCCGTTCACATCGGTTGCGCTGACCATTTCGGTCTTGTTCGCCCTAAGCTTGCGACTCAATGCCATGTTGCCGACGCTGTTCTGCGCGCCTGTGTCGATAATCACCGCGGTGCGAATGCCGTCAATCACTGCGTCAGTAATGATGAGGCGGCCAAGCTTGCGCCGTGCGCGCACGACAATCTCATAGCCGCGGTTGCCGCCAAGCTCGCTCGCCTGGTCCACTGCGATGGTGTCTGACCTGAAATCGATCAGCACGCGCATGTCCTGCAGACTGTCCAGCCCCAGAATACCATCTGCACCCACATGGCGTGCCTCCAGCATGGGGGCAGAAATATTGTCGAACACCCGTTCGGCAAATTCGAGGCCGTCCAGCGCCACCAACTGCACCGGTACCCGGCTGGCCATGCCCACCACGGTTGCCACGCCCACTGGTCGCAACTGTAATTTGTCACTGAGACCGCGTGTCACCACCGTAGCCTGTGATCCGGTATCGATCATGAAACGGAACGGGCCCTGCCCATCGATGGTCACCGGCACAGTCATGCGCTGATACCGGTCTTCCACGCCGTCCACCACTTCTGTTGACGGGGCGCTGGCGACTTCGGATGCGACGACTTCGCTCGCAGGCAATGCGGCGGGCGTGCTTCCCAGCGCGGCCGCAAGCGCAGCGCTGATGACAAAGGGTAGGGGCATCCATGCTCTCCTGCGCTGCGTCTGAATTCGCAGCGTCAGTACATCATACCATGCTTGGCATATGCCTGCCAGTTAGGCTGAGCGCGGGCAGGAGGCGGATTGTCGTGGGCCGGGTCAGGCGGCTGCCGGCGCGATCCGGCGTTGGCGCAGCATGGCCCATGTCTCGACCACCATCGGCCGCCAGAACAGCCACAAGGTTGCACCATAGGCCAGCGCGCCCAACGGAACGATGACCAGCAGGCGCAATTGCGGAGTATCGATTGGCAAGACAGCTTCTGCCAGCATCACCGACAGGCCCATGGCAACACAGGCCGCCACAACCGGCACCAGTTCAGTCGCCAACCTGGCGAAGGACAGTCCCACGGCAGGCAATGTGAAAAAGAGTGTTACAATCAACAAGGCAGGAGCCGCCACCCACCATGCGTGCACAAGGCCCATCGGGCCATAGGCAATCCCGACAACGAACAGGGCCGGGAACAGCAAGGCGCCAATGGCTGCGGTGGTGACATATATACGTGGCCTGCCCAGCGCGTTGGTCGCAGGCGAACAGACGATCTGCAGTGCCATAGCCGGCATGGCGAGTGCCAGCCCAGCCACGATTGGCGCCATTTCCTGCCACTTCGGACCGAACAATGTCAGGATTGCATCCTCCGCCGTCAGCGCCAGCCCTATATATATAGGGGCCGTCACCAGCAGCACGGTGCGCTGGGTGCGCAGGAAGAATGGGGCGATCGATTGTCCTGCCTTGGCCAGTTCGGCATAGGCAGGAAAGGCAACTTCGTTGATGGGCGGCAAAAAGCGCCCGGTGATGACCAGCGTCAGAAACAAGGCTTCGGAATAAAGGCCGAGCGCGTGGGTATCGAAGACGCGGCCCGCAAGGAAGATATCGCTCTGGCTCTGGATGATCCAGAACAGCTGGCACAATGTCAGCGCTCCGCCGAACGACAGTATATCGCCTGCACCCCTGAAATTAAACGTCGGCATGACCAGCAGGCGCGCCGCATAGGTTAGACCGATTGCGCGGGCAAAGACCATGGCAATGGGCGCGTAGACCAGCGCCCACACTCCGTAACCTAGCCACGCCAGCAGCAACGCAGTGCTGGCACCCACCAGCGCGCAACCAAGATTGACCACGCCCTGGTTGCGGAATTCAATCCGCCGCGCCAGCAATGCAGAAGGCAGGGCAATGAACGGCGTGGCGAGGAAAATGACTGACTGGATCTGCAGCATGTCCTTGACCAAGGGCTGTCCGTAATAGGCAGCTGCCGCAGGCGCGAGTAGAAACTGCGTCGCAGCCAGCCCGCCATTGGCAAGGATCAGCATCCCGAAGACCTGCGATACACGCCGCTTGTCGATCGTGTTCGCCTGGATAAGAGAAGTGGCGAAGCTGTAGCCATTAAGAAAGGCGAGGGCAGCAAGCACGACCTGCGTCATGGCAAAGAGGCCATAGTCCGCAGGGTTCAGCAGCCGGACGACTGCCAGTGTTGATGCCCAAGTGATGATCTGGGCCAGAAATTGGCTGCCCCAGCGCCATACCATCGCGCTGCGCACACGGGATGCGAAGCCGGTGTCAGGCTGCAATGTGCCAGTTGCATTGGCCTGGCCAGTCAAGGTTTCATGGATGCTCGTCATCACAGATCGCGCGTTAACGGTGAATCATGAATAAATCGCAGCGCTTAGGCAGGAAATTCTGCCCTGAATCGGGCGATTCAAAGGAGTTGAAGCGGCCGACGCCACCCGCCTAAGTGGGGATCGGTGGCTGGATCGCGAGCAAGCCGGGCTTCTAAACCCGCAGAATTCCGCCACTTTCGGCAATCTTTGTAATAAAGTTCCAAAAAGGGTTTGACCGAATCGAGAGTGGTCCATATATGCCCTTTCACCGGGACGGCACTGGCGGTTTTGACTGCTACTTACGCTCTGGTCGCCAACATAAACGGA
>JAHEAX010000033.1 GCA_024642525.1 Erythrobacteraceae bacterium
TGCTTGCCGGACCTGCCAATGGCCAGACCATGCGCCCCACGCTGGATTACAAGACCGCGGCCGCCATTCGTGACGGCTGCATTGCATGGGCGAGCAAGCACAATCTCAAAGTGGCCGTTTCTGTGTTCGATCCGCAGGGCACTCTCATAGCCTTTGCCCATATGGACGGAGCGCCCGTGGCGGTGGGAGCCATTTCCCAGTGGAAGGGCAAATCTGCTGCCACCATGCAGGAAACCACGCAGGAAACCGGCACCTGGGGCGGCAATGCCCCCGGCATTGCTAGCTGGGGCGGCGGCGTTCCATTTTTTGCAGCAGATGGAACGCCGCTTGGCGGGGTTGGCACGTCAGGTGCTGAATCGTCGGAAGACATAGAATGCGGCGAAGCCGGAATGGCTGCGGCATCGGTTATGGGGAAAGCCAAATGACACTGGCCGCCACTTGCCCTATAAGGGGGCTTACACACCGCGACTGATCGCGGATGAATTTTCTGGAAATGACACAATGATCGCACGCGAATTGCTCGGCACTGCACAGGTGCCCGGGGGTGAAGAACTGAAACTGTTCAGCCACGGGCGGGACTTCATCATCGGGCTAGGCCGGAACGAGCTGATGAGCACGCGGATGCAATTTTCCGAAGAACAGCTGGCCGACATGACAATCGACCGGCTGGATAATTCCGCGCCGCATGTGCTCATCGGCGGTTATGGCATGGGCTTTACGCTGCGGGCCACGCTCGAACGGATTGGCAAGAAGGGCCATGCCACCGTGGTCGAACTGGTGCCCGAAATCATCGAATGGGCACTGGGACCGATGGCGGAACTGACGGGGGATTGCCTGGAAGACCCGCGCGTCACCTTGCGAATGGCCGATGTGGGCGATGCTATCGAGCAGGCGGCTGATGGCGGGGAGCCTTATGATGCCATTCTTCTGGATGTCGACAACGGGCCTGACGGACTTGTGCGCGAAGACAATAACCGCCTCTATTCGCGCGAAGGGCTGCGCTTTGCCCGGCGCGCGCTGACAAAGAACGGCGTATTGGCCATCTGGTCTGCCGCGCCTGACCATAAATTCACGCGCAAAATGGAAAGCTGCGGCTTCGACGTTGAAGTGCGCGAAGTGCGCGCCCGCCCCAACAACAAGGGGCCGCGCCACACCATATGGTTCGCCCGCCCTCGCTGATTGGTTGATGATGCCTAGAAGCCGTAAACAAGCGTAAACCTGCTTTTCGTATCGGTCGCAGTGGAAGTGCCGGGCGGATTGCTGTCATATTCAACCGTGTAGGACAGCCTTGCCTTGAGATCGCTGCCAAGCCCTGCTTCAAGGCCCGTGGCAGAGGTATAGGTGCCGTTTCCTTCTTCGAAATAGGCGCTGGCATCCTGCGTCAGGCTGATGTTTTGGCTAATCCGGTAATTGAATTCCCCAGCTGCCAGCAGCGCGAGATTATGGGCGGTTTCGCCGCCGATCAGTTCGCTGCGCCGCCAGGCGGGGCCTCCTTTAACCGACAGCTTCATGTCGTCATCGTCTATCAAACGGTAGCCCGCTCCGCCGGAGACGGAATAGCGCGCCAGATATCCCTGGAACCTGTCTCGCTCGAACTGGGCAAGGCCATAGACAAATGCGCGCGGTGAAATCCGTATATTCGGCTCGTAAGCCATCAGATATTGTTCGCGCGTTGTCTGGCCATTGCTGCGCTGATAGTCGACCAGCGCATTCAGCTTGTGCCGCCAGTCGATGCCCTTGCGTTCAAGCTTCAGGCCCGCTGACACGCCGGTGTTGCTGCTGTTCCCGGTGGACCGGAATGCGCCCAGTTCGCCCCTCCCGCTCCAGTTGCGCAACGCGCCTGCCGTGCGGATGGCTTCCCTTGTCGCCTCTGCTTTTTCAGCGGCCAGCCTGGCCTGCTTCTGCGTAAATTCCGCCTCGATAGCGTCCAGCGCCTCCGCTTCTGCTGGATTGGTCGCCCGCGCCAGTTCGATGATGGTGGCCACTTTCTGTGGGTCGCCGCCTGCAATGGCAGCGTCGATCATCGCGCGGACCGGTTCGGGCATTTCCGCGTGGGCGAGATGGGGTGTGGAAAGCAGCAGGAAGGCAAGGGCAGGCGAAACAAGTCGGTGGAGCATCCGCAGCCTATCCCTTGAGCCGCAATGCGCCGAGATAGTCCCGCTTGCCGAGCTTCAACCCCTTCATCCGCAAGATGTCATACGCTGTGGCGGCGTGGAAATAGAAGTTCGGCTGGCTGAAGCTGAGCAGGAAATCCTGCACCGTAAAGTCCATCCGCAGCCTGTCGCCGATCTGGAAGCGCATATCGTTGCCGGCCAGTTCCTCAAGCTCTGCTTCGGTCACGTGTGTCAAAACAGTAACCGCCTCTGCCAGCTTTTCACGCAGGCCATCGAAACTATCGGGCGGCGGGCTCATTTCTGGGCTGAACAGGCCGTCTTTAACGCCAGCGATAGCAAGCGCAGAATGGGTCCAGCAGCTTTTGATCTGATAGGAAAACGGCAGCATGTCATCAATCAGCCGTGCGCCGATAATCTCTTCATGCGCATGGCCGTTTTCATCGCACCATGCCTCTGCTGTGTTCACGAAATTTTCGGCAGAGCCGAGAACCTGCAACATGCTTGGGACGATTGCGGAATGTAATGAAAGGGCCATGTCATTGCCTCGGAAAAGTTAACCTCGGATGCTTCCTAGCGGCGCTGACACGTGCGGGACAAGGCCCCTAGGCCAATTTGATGATGCTTTGCGTCAACCGCGCTACTTCGGCAGGATCGTGGCTGACATAAAGCATGGGGACGCCGAGTTCTTGTTGGATCCGCTCTATCATGCACAGCACTTCTACACTGCGCGCCTTGTCAAGCGATGCAAGTGGCTCATCCAGCAAGAGGAAATCGGGTCCTGACATCAAGGCGCGGGCAATTGCCACGCGCCGGATCTCTCCGCCAGACAGGGTTGCCGGCCAACGTTCAGCAAGGCCCTTGATGTCCAGGACATCCACAACGGCATCTGCATCAATTGCGGCACCTTGTGTCGAAGCATCGCCTGTGCCCCGCAATCGTGCGCCATAGGCAAGGTTTGCGGCAACCCGCATATGCGGAAACAGGCGTGCATCCTGAAATACATATCCGGCGCGGCGGCTTTCGATGGGCAGGGCAATATTGCGCTCAGTATCCAGCAATATGCGCCCGCCAACGGCCATTTTCCCGAAATCCGGCGTGATAAGCCCGGCCACGCAGTTCAGCACAGACGTCTTGCCGCACCCTGATGGCCCGGTGATGGCGATCAGGCTGGCATCGGAATGATGGTCAATTTCGATTGTCCGCTCGCCAATGCGATGTCGCAGCACGATGTCAAAGGACATGCGCGCCCCCGCCGTTGGCCCGCCTGACCAGCCATTCGCTCACCACCAATGCCGTCAGCGATAATATAATGGATATGATGGCAAGCCGCGTAACTGCGCCTTCTGCGCCGGGCACCTGCAAGCCGGTGTAGATTGCCAGCGGTAATGTTCGCGTTTCACCAGGGATGTTGGACGCAAAGGTGATAGTCGCGCCGAATTCGCCGAGCGAACGCGCAAATCCCAGCACTGCGCCAGCAAGAATTCCGGGCAGGCTCAAAGGCAAGGTGATCGTACGAAATGCCTGCCAGGGTGTCGCGCCCAGTGTCCGTGCTGCACCCACCAGCCTGCGGTCCACAGCATCAATCGAAAGCCGCATTGCCCGCACCATCAGCGGTAATGCCATCACAGATGCTGCCACAGCAGCGCCTGTCCAGTGGAAGACCAGCGTCAGCCCGAACCAGTTATCAAGCATGCTGCCGATGGGGCCATTGCGACCAAGCAGCACCAGCAGCAGCCAGCCTGTCACAACAGGTGGCACCACGAGAGGCAGGTGGACCATCGCATCAAGCAGGAACCTTCCCGGGAAACGCCGCCGTGCCAGCACCCATGCCAGCGTATAGGCCACAGGCATGGTCAGTGTGATGGCAACCAGGCTCACCTTGAGGGACAGCGCGATGATGGACCATTCCAGGGCAGTAATCATGGCCGGGACATCGGTGTGAAGTGATGGCGCACATAAACGCGTGCCGCTTCGTCGGAACGCAGAAAAGCAAGGAAGCCGGGTCCATCCGGGTGGCGCGATGTGTCCAGCACGGCGGCTGGAAAGCGGATTTGCGGGTGGGAAGCCCCGTCGATCATCGCGACCTGCCGGACCTTCGGTGATGCTGCAAGATCGCTTGCGTACACGATACCGAAGGGGGCCTCGCCGCGTTCGACCAAGGCCATGGCAGCACGGACGCTTTCTGCTGGCGCCAAGCGGTTTTTCAACCGGTCCCACAGGCCCAGGGACCGCAAGGCTGCCCGCGCATAACGCCCCGCAGGCACACTGTCAGGATCGCCCATCGCCAACCGGCCGCTGCCAAGGGCAAGGGGAAGATCGGCCAGTGTCGCCAGTTCCGGCGCCGGGACTGTCTTGACTGGCGCAATGATAACCAGCCTGTTGCTCACGATTGCATGGCGTGTGCCGGGTTTGAGCAAGCCTCGTGCCTCCAGCGCGTCCATCCATTCCTCGTCGGCCAGCATGATGACATCAGCAGGCGCGCCATTTTCCACCTGCCGTGCAAGCGTTGGTGTGCCGGCAAAAGACAGGGAAGGGCGGATATGGCCCTGTTGTGCCCAGGCATCGGCGATGTCTTCCATCGCTTCCTGAAGGCTCGCCGCGGCAAGAATGACCGGCGCGCTCTGGTGATCTTGCCTGCGCTCACCGTTGCCAGAGCAGGCGGACACCACCAGCAGCATACAAGCCAGCGGGCCGGATAGGAAGAAGAGCGAGGGAGGATTCATCATTGCGATGCATAAGCCAAGCGGTGTGGGCCGGTCATCCCCTTTATCTCGCCGGAGCCCGACCAAGCCGTAACTTTGCCGGCTGCGCCAAGAAAAAGGGCGCGCTCCCTGTGGAAACGCGCCCTTCATCAGGTGATTGGCTGTTGCCTCAGCGAACGCGTGGTCCGCCAAATGGCAGGGGTGGAGGGGGACGCCGCGCACCACGGGGCAGCTGTGCCTGGAAAGCCCGTCCACAATGTTCAACGCAATAGGGGAAGCCAGGGTTCACGTCCTGACCGCAGAAATGGAAATCCGGTTCGCCAGGGTGGCCCATCGGCCAGCGGCAGACCTTGTCGCTCAGTTCCAGCAAGCTGGTCTTGTCGGCAATGTCCGGGCTGGGCTTGGCCGGCACGAGGCGGCGCGGCGGAGCTGGAGGGATGGGGGCCTGCTGATCGCCAGGACCCTGCCGCAGAAAACCGCCGGGGCCGACGGACACGATCTTGGGCAGATTGGTCGACGGGTTGGGCAGTGGCTGCGAAGGAATATCGCTTTCGGCAGATTTCGCGCGGGCTGGCTCTTCGCGCGGCTCGGGCTTAGGTTCTTGCGCCTTGGCCGGTTCCAGTTTGGGCGCTGCTGCCTTTTTCACCACTGGCTTTGGTGCAGGCTTTTTCTTCTCCGCCTTCTTGTCGTTGGCCTTGACTGGCGAAGGACGTGATTTGAGGCCAAGACGATGCGCCTTGCCGATCACGGCGTTGCGGCTGACACCGCCCAGTTCTTCAGCAATCTGGCTGGCGGTCGATCCACCTTCCCACAACTTTTTCAGCGTCGCGATGCGTTCGTCAGTCCAGCTCATGCACTCTTATCCAATAATCGATGGTCCAGCTGGGCTTGCCAGCGGAAGCAGTTGGCACTAGGCGCGCCCTCATGGCCGATCAAGCCCGCACCCAACAAAACTCTGATACGTCCCTTGTCCGCACAATTGGGACCGGGGACGTTTCCGGCGAAGGAAGCCGGTTTCCGCCGCGCGGCGTGCCCATCATTCATGGCATCAATCGCATCGGGTTGTGGAGTCTCTATATTAAGGAGGTTCGGCGATTTCTCAAGGTGCAGACGCAGACGATTTGGGCCCCTGCGGTTACAACTCTGCTGTTTTTGGTGATTTTCACCGTTGCATTGGGCCGAACAGGGCGTGAAGTGCTGGGTGTGCCTTTCGCCACCTTCGTTGCACCGGGCCTGATTGTGATGGGCATGATGCAGAATGCCTTTGCAAATTCCAGCTTCTCGCTGCTCGCCGGCAAGATCCAGGGAACCATCATTGATCTGCTGATGCCGCCCCTTTCCGAAGGGGAATTGATGGCGGGCATCGTATTTGCCGCAGTAACCCGCGCCATCATGGTGGGCTGCACTGTGGCGCTAGCCATGTCGTTGTGGCCCGGTGTTTCGCTCAGCGTTGCGCATCCATGGGCCGTGGCTTGGTTCGGGCTGATGGGGGCTGCATTGCTGGCGCTTTTGGGTCTGCTGGCGTCGATCTGGGCTGAAAAGTTCGACCATAACGCTGCTGTCACCAATTTCGTGATAGCGCCGCTATCCCTTTTGTCCGGCACGTTTTACGTGATCGACAACCTTGCCCCTGCCTTCCAGACAATCAGCAGGCTCAACCCATTCTTCTACGTGATTTCGGGTTTCCGCTTCGGCTTCCTTGGGCAGAGCGACATCGGCGATACGAACATGGCAGTGCTTGGCGCAGCAGCCGGTCTGGGCGTACTCAACCTGGTGTTGGCAGTGATTGTCTATAAAGTCCTGAAATCAGGATGGAAGCTGAAGGACTAGGCGATCAATGGGTCAGCGAACGACGCATCTTGTAGCGCCCGTCTTCAAATTCGTTGAACAGTTCCGATACGCTGGGATGATCGACCGGCCCGCCTTCTGAATCAGCCAGAAGGTTCTGCTGGCTTACATAAGCGACGTAGGACGATTCCTCGTTCTCGGCCAGCAGGTGATAGTAAGGCTGTTCGCGCTTGGGGCGAATTTCCTTGGGTATGGATTCGTACCATTCCTCGCTATTGGCAAAAACCGGATCAATGTCGAATATGACACCGCGGAAATCGAACATCTTGTGGCGCACGACATCGCCAATCGCGAAGCGCGCACGTGCATGGCGAGGCACGTCGATCGTGCGACCTGCTGCCTGTGAAAAGAACTGGATGCGTTCCATGATTGGTGGAATATAGCCCTTCGCAAGTGCGAAACAAGTTGCCAGCTGTGTTCTTCCCCGAAGTTTGCTCGAAATCGATGCGCGTAAGGGCTTGGCAAGGCTTCGACCTTCCGCTAACCGCCTCCCTCCAACCGACCGGGGCGCGGGTTTCCTGCCCCTGTAACGTTCCGCGGAGAGATGCCGGAGTGGTCGAACGGGGTAGTCTCGAAAACTACTGTGCGCGTAAGCGTACCCAGGGTTCGAATCCCTGTCTCTCCGCCAACGACCCCCAGCACCTGTCTCTGATATCAGGGCCCTTGCGCAAAGGCGCGGTGCAGGCTCGCTTGCGCGCAACAATCCGCCAACGCGGCAGCTTTCTTGTGCAGTCTCCTGGCATTTCAGGCGGCGTTTGAAGGCTCTGTCAAAGCAAACTGGTTGAGCGAGCAGGGTGGTGCTAGCCGACCTGGATGACCAAGGCTGATAACCCGTTCCGCTATTTCAATTCGTCACCTGAAGTGGTCCGGATCGTGGCTAGACTGACAGCACCCGCTCGACTGCTAAGAGGTGGTTTGCC
>JAHEAX010000019.1 GCA_024642525.1 Erythrobacteraceae bacterium
CTCTTCAGGCTTCGCATCAGGGTCAAACCCGATGTGGATATCGGTCATCTGCGCGATCAGCACATTCTGCCCCCCGTTGCGGCCATCTAGGGCGTCCTGCGTTCAAGAAATGCGATGCTGTCAACCGGCGGGTTCTTCTTGCGGCCCGGCATGTTCGCAGGTGCGCCTGAACCGCCCCGCGGGTGGTAGGAATGGCACATGGCGCAGCTTGACGGAACATCGGCAGACTGCGCCTTTTCGCCCATGTGGCAAGTGCGGCAAGTGCTGATTCCGGGCAGCAGGACATCGGCCGAAGTTTCAGACGTGTCGGCCTTGTGGCAGCTGGTGCATTGTTCCTGCTTGTGATCGGCATGGTCGAACCAGCTATGGGCAAGGTAGTGGTCCTGCAGCTTCACCGGCATCACGTCAGGCTTGCCATTGGTGGTGGTAGGTATGTGACATTCGCCGCAAACCCCGTCGCGAGACAGGGCGCGGTTGATGGCCACCAGCGATTGCACTGGCCGCCCGAAATTCTGGTAATAGAGGCCGCCTTGCGCAAATGCGCCCGGCCGCCGCCTTCCGCCTTCAGCTCCGCTCAGGCCGCTGGCTGCGGCGCGGCGCGGGCTGCGGTCCATTGCGGCGAGATCTGCCTGCATCTGGGCCACATCGCCGTGGCGCAGCGTGCGAAACGTGGGGCCAACCTTGTCATAGACAAGGCTGTGGCAAGCTTCGCAATCCTCTTCCATGCTGACCGGCAGGAAGGCGGCACCATCGGCAGTGGGCGTGTGGCAGTCGGAACAGACCAGCGGTGCGCCATAGCCCTTGGCCGAACCCAGATTGATCGCCATCCGGGCAACCCCGCCATTGCCGGCAAGATGCATGTCATGGGGGAAGCGCAGGCCGTTAAATTCCTTCGGCTTGTCGCCCAGCGAAACGCGGGTCGGGTCCGACTGGCCAGGCGTGGTGGTCAGCAGCGCCTTGAACTGGGGGTGGGCGGTGCCAAAATCCGCCGCATTGGCCAGTTCGGTGTCAGTGAGGCGGGCACCCAGCGTGCCATGGCAGTCGGAACAGAATTGCTGGGGGGTAGGCTCCATCGCGCCTGCACCTTCATGCTCTGTATGGCAGGTGGTGCATGACCCCGGGCCCTCCTTGCCGAAGGTTTCTGCCACTGCCCATTGCAATGCATCACCCTTTGACATGGGGCCGCGGCCCTTGGCGAGGCGAGGCTTGTCCGCATGGTCGCCAATGTCCTTGTGGCAGGTGAGGCAGGTTTCATCGCGAACCGCCACAAACGGTTCTGCGTGGCATGCCTCGCAATTGTCTTCCAGCCCGTGATGCGCCTGGCTTAAAGCGCCGGTCGACCAGCTGGCATCCATCGCGACTTGTCCCGCTTCGGCGATGGAAGGTTCCACCTTTGTGCGGGTGAGGTTGGAGTAAATCGGCACCGCCAGAAATGCGAACAGGATGATGCCGAGTGCAAGCCATGCCATCACCCTCTTGCCCGGCAGCGCGCTGGCAAGGGAAAAGCCCGCCAGTGCATCTGCGCTCGCCGCATCGGGCAAAGCCTGGCTGATGGTCACGGTGATGGGCCCATCGCTTTCTTGCGAAACGAGCAGCCGGAATGATCCGAAGCCAAGCTCGACCCCTTCATGCGCATCGAACTTGGCCAGCTTGGTAACGCGCCCGTCGACATGGAAACCCAGCGTCCCTGCGGCTTCGACCCGCATCTTGCTGTCACCCAGCTGGTCCAGCCGCGCATGATAATTTTCCACTGCCAGGTCTGGCAGGTGAATATCATTGTCGGCCCCGCGGCCAATCGTGACTGTCCTGGTTGGCACCTTGCGGTCGCGGACGATTTCTCGGCCGTCGGCGGTGGTGTCGATTGTCCGGATCAGGAAAGCCATGCCGCGCCCCTCACCAGTAATAGAACACGCTGACGATATGCGCGGTCAGCGCTGCCAGCAATGCGATGGTTGCGGGGATATGGACATATAGCCACACTTCGAGCAGCGCCTTGATCCGCATATGGCGGCGGATCTGGTCCAGTTGGTTCTTGCGGCGGCCCAGCAGCGCGCGGACCTTGTCCGCCGGTTCTTCACTGCCGACAGGACGCGACCAGTCGGATGCAAAATGGTTCAGCGCGCGGGTGGTGGTGCAATTGCGGTAATGACCCGATAGCCGCGCGCCGATGCCCCAATCGAACGTATCCTGTTCCAAAGCGGCAATGACCAGGTCGGAGTCCTCGCGGCCAAGCGGCTGGGCAGCATCATGCAATTGACGGTCGATGGCGGCGACGGCCTCCACCATCTGCTTGCGAGTCATTTCCTTGCTGTTGTTGCTCAGCGCCGCGGGCAGCGTCGCATAAACAGCGATGCCATAAATGCCCGACAGAATGACCACCATCATCAGCACATAGGCAAGCGTGTGGACATTCAAGCCAAGCTGGAATCCGGTGTGCAAGGTGCCGATCACGATCAGCGCAAGGCCGAGGTAAACATGGGCTGATGTCCACGCCTTCAACGACCACCTACCCGCGCTCATATTGCGTTTGCGGATGCCCAGCAGCGACAGCCACACGATCAGGCCCGCGCCGATTGTGCCCAGCGTATAACCATACCAGCTGCCCCCATTGTGGCGCGGCGTCACGTCAATCCAGAAATAGGAAACCACTGCCACCAAACACAGCACGAGGGCAATTTTCAGCCAGCGCATCCGCTTGTGCGAAAGGAAGCTTTCATGGTCGGAAGCCTGCCGCTGTTCGCGGAAATTCTCGTCCTGTCCGGGAAGGGTCGCCATCAGCCTGCATCCTCCGCCAGCTTGGTGAAGGTCAGGAATTTTTCAGGGGCAACGCGAATAGCCGCGCCGGTGGGGCACGCGCGAACACAGGCAGGGCCGCCTTCGATGCCGGAGCACATATCGCATTTGATGGCAGTCTTGGGGCTTTCCAGCCCTCGCTTCTCAGCGGTTTTCTTGCGCCAGCTATAACTTGCTTCGCCGGGGCCGGGGCCGGACCCGAACAACATCCAGCTGAGGAGAGATGGCTTTTTGGGCGGCTTTGCATCCATCCGGATCACACCATAGGGGCAGTTGCGCTGGCAATTGCCGCAGCCGATGCAGGTTTCGTCAATGAACACTTCGCCATCCGGCCCGCGCTTGATGGCGTTGGGCGGGCAATCGGCCATGCAATGCGGGTGTTCGCAGTGCCGGCAAGAAGTCGGCACGTGCAGATGTGCGTAGGTCCTTCCTGCTTCCCGGTCGAGCCGCGACAGGCCTTCGTGGCTGTCGGCGCAGGCTTTTTCGCAATTGTCGCAGCCAACGCACATTGTCTCGTCGATCAGCAGCACATCGGTTGCTTCTCCGATGCCATTGTCGATGAGGAAACGGGCCGTTTCGGAATACATGTCGACTGCGCTGCCGAAGCTGTCCTTCCGGCTTTCGATGAAGGAATTCGTCTCGCGGCGACCGGCCATTTCGGCCATCGCCCTTTCGCGCAGGCGGGGATTGCGTTCCAGCAGATCGACAAAGGCCTGGCCGGGAAAACGGACGACCTGGGATTTGATCGCGGCCTTCACAGTGGCATTGCGCGGCGATCCATCCACCACGGCCATTTCGCCAAAATAGGTGCCGGCAGGAAGGTAGGACAGGAAAACGGGGTTTCCGCCGATCTTCTTTTCGACGATCATCGACCCGCGCCGGATGACATAGACATCCTTGTCTTCTGCGCCTTCCTCGATCACCGCTTGCCCTGCGCGTACGTCAACCACCTCGGCAGCGTCCACCAGCGTCGCCACATCTTCCTTGGTGAGGCCGGACCCGAACATCTGCAACAATTGCCGCTCGACCGAAATGGCGTTGACCGCGCGGGCCGCCGATGGCGTGGTGGCCACCAGTTTGAGCGCGGCGTTGCGGCTGAGTTCCATCACCACTGTCGGTTCCGCAGCGCGAATGGTGGAGCCGCGACGCCGTCCCGATATCAGGCCGACTTCGCCGAAGATTGAGCCTTGTTCGATTGGCACGGTGATAGACGGGTCGTCCGGATTGACTTCAACCAGCACGGATCCTTCGGCAATGCCGAACATGGATGAACCCGGATCGTTGCATTCAAAAATGACATCGCCAGCTGAATAGGCCGCAACCGTGCTATCCAGCATCAGTTCGCGCATTTGCAGGGGTGAAAGTTCCTGCAGGATGACGACATTGTTGCGGAAGATTTCCAGCCATTCGTCAACCGAACGCCTGCCGGGCAGGGCAGAGAATTTCTCGGCCAGTATCGGCTCGTCCGCAGGCTTGAGGTCGAGATTCCCGTTGAGGAATTCGATCACGTCATAGCCCTGGTTCATGCAATGCTTGATGAGCGGGTATCCCGCCAGCGCCCCGATGACGTGGATGCCGGACTTGGTCGTCTCAAAACTGGGCGAAAGCCGCGGGAAAGCGCCGCGATCCTCGCCAGTAAATTCTATGCCGCAGCCTTCGACAAACCCGCGCGGCGGCTGCGAGCCTGTCCGCGCAATTATCCGGTCGCAGCGAATGGTTTCCTGCCCGTCACGCGTGTCGAGCACCAGTTCCTTCTCGCGCACTTCGGCAGGTGTTGTCTCGCGCCGCACGAATATGCGCCCTGCCGCTTCTGCTTCTTCTAGCAGTTTGACATTGGCAGCCTTGGCGCGGGCAAAATCGGTGCCGCGGTTGAGGATGGAAACGGTGTTGTTCTGCTTGGGGTCGGCGGCGAGGCCCAGCGCGTTTTCAATGCCGGCATCGCCCGACCCGACAACGGTGATATGTTCGTCGAAATATTCGCCGGGATCGTCCAGCTGGTACTGGATATGGGGCAAATCTGCACCCGGGCTGCGCAGCTTGTTGGGGTTGCCCTGCGTGCCGATGGCCATGATCACAGCTTCGGCATGCACCATTTTGCCGCCCATTATTTCAATCGTGAAATTTCCGGTTTCGCCGGTGATTCCGGTTACCTCGGAATTGAGCTGCACGTTGACCTTGTTGCCCGCAATCTGATCGTCCCACGTATCCAGGATGAATTCGCGCTTGCCTGCGTCAAAATCGAGATCGGAACGGAGCACCAGATTGCTGGGCGTCGCCATCACGTGCTTGCCCTTCTGGTATTTGAAGATGGTGTCGGACAGGTGATCGGTCTTTTCGATCAGCACATGCGTCATGCCAAGCTGCGCCGCATGGGCCGCAGCGCTCAGACCCGCAGGGCCAGAGCCGATAATGGCGACGCGATACTGATCAGCCATGCGTGATCTCCCCCTTCGATCGCGCGGTCCAACTTGCACGTTACCATAAGGCAACATCCCCAAAGAACCACCCCTGAATATGCACAGGCCAGAAGGCCCGCGGCAAAGCTGTCATGTCGTTGCCCGCCGCTGCCATCGCTGCTAGCTGCAATGGATGAACCAGAACACTTCACTTCCGGCAAATGCCGCTGACAATGCGCCTGCAGCGCCTGCCCCAAAGCGGTTTGGCCTGATCGCTTTCATCGTCGGTACCGCGCTTGTCGCAGGTGCCATCGGCTACCGCGCGATTACGGCGGAACAGGCGGTGGAAGAAATGGCCGGGGCGCAAGATGCGCCGCTCACCATCACCGAATTGCAGGCGCGGGCAGAGCGCGATCCGCTGGATTCCAAGGCATGGCAGGAACTGGCTTTCGCCCATTTTTCAGCTGGCGGGTATGGCCAGGCCGCCAGGGCATATCGGCAGGCAATCGAAGGTGACCGCGACAATGCGGTATTATGGTCGGCGCTGGGGGAAGCGCGCGTCATGGCCAGCGAAAACGATCCCATGCCCGCTGACGCGGTGACGGCATTCCGCAAAGCAGTCGATCTAGATCCGTCCGATCCGCGGGCGCGCTATTTCCTCGGTGTGCAAAAAGACCTCGATGGCAATCACCAGGGGGCGATTGATGACTGGCTGGCGCTCTTGAAGGAAACACCGCCCGGCGCAATCTGGGAAAGCAATTTGCGCCGCACAATCGAACAGGTCGGCACCATCAATTCCATCGACACTGCGCCGATGATTGCGAAGGTCGATCGGGAACGCGCGGCATCTGCGCCGAAGTCGGCAGCCTTGGCGGGCGGAAATGGCCAGCTGACCGGCGGCAATGCCATTCCCGGCCCGTCGCAAGACCAGATTGCCGCTGCCCGCGCTATTCCGCCGGGAGAACAGCAGCAAATGGCAGAAAGCATGGTCGAACGGCTGGATGCGCGGCTCCGCAAGGAACCTTCTGATGTGAACGGATGGGTCATGCTGATGCGCAGCCGGATGACCCTGGGCCAGAAAGACAAGGCGGCCCAGGCATTGAAGGATGCCGTTTCTGCCAACCCTTCGCAGGCCAGGCGCCTGCAACAAGAAGCAGACCTGCTCGGCGTCAGGTAACGCCCGCCCAGGTCCGCTTTGGCGCTTAGCCCTGCGGTTTGGAAACTTCGGGCGGGTCGATGGTGATGCGGATTTTTGCCAGCGACAGCACCGCAACATAGAAGCCGATTACTGCAAGCGCGCTCGAACCGAGCACGGTGAATGCCGCGCCTTTGAGGCCGTTCCATTCCATGGCTGTTTGCAGCAGCGCCATGGCAAGCAATGTCGGTGCCGCCCGTGTCAGGAAGGCTGTGCCCGCACGGCCAGCGGAGACCAGCAGCGATTCCAGGCTTGCCCCGACCAGTTCAATCGCACCTGCGATGGCGAGGATGACCATGGCCCAATAAACAATGCGGAATTCCGGTCCGGCAATGGCGACCAGCCCCCACCGGCCAAATAGGATGGCAATGCCCACCGCGATTATGCCGCCCACCAGTGCGAGCTGCGCCATGCGCCGCGCTATCTCGACCGCATTTTCCTGCGCATGGACCAGCTCAGGATAAATTGCCTTGGACACGGTTTGAGCCAGCTGGACCAGCGCCTGCCCCAATTGCGATGCCACGCGGAACCCGCCAGCAAATGCCTCGCCGCCAATTGCGCCGACTAGTAGGATCATCACCTGCTTGCCGCCTACAGCCAGGCTGCCAGACATGTTGGTGGACCACACAAACCGCCATGCTTCGGGGTGGTGGCGGGGGATGCGCAGCAGGCTGATCTGCGAAAAATCAATTTTTTGGTCGCGCGCGGTAATCACCCAATAGGCAATCGCCACGGACACTTCCGATGCAGCCCAGGCAAGGATGAAGCCGGTGACTGTCGGCATATAAAGCACTGCAAGGCCTGCACCTATTGCGCGGACAATAGGCTGTACCGCATCAGCAGCGGTGGACAGGCCATATTTGAAGCGCAGGCGCAGCAGACCGGTCGGCGTGCTGCGGATCGAAGCCAGCGAGACGATGCAATAGGCAAAGGCCAGCCACCGCAATTCGTCCGGCAGAGGTAGCCAGAACCTGGTCGAATAGACCAGGCCCGCAGCGAGAACAGAGCCAAGCAGCAGGCTCAACATATCAAGCGCGATGGCAAAACCGGTGGCTTCGCCGGCACCATCTGAATCAGCGCCCCAGCGAACCACGAATTGCCATGTCTGGAAATTGGCAAGGCCGGTAACAGTCTGGCCCAGCGCGACAATCAGCGCGAAATAGCCGAAACCTTCAAGCCCCAGAGTGCGCGTTGCCAACGCCAGATAGACCAGGCTGAGGACGGCATTAAAGCCGCGCCCCCCAAGGAGCCATCCGATATTGCGAATGAGGCGGCGCATGGCTGTGGCCCCTGGGCCGTTCAGTCCGCAGCCGCAGCACGGGCTGCGAGCATCTTTTCGGTAACATCGTAAGTGCGCTGGTTATCGACATCGATGGCAAATTCGCCCTTCGACATGATAATTGCGCTGAGTTTGAAACCGAAACGGCGGGACAATTTGGCAAAGAGCGGGTCAATCGCGCCCCAGCCAAGCCTGAAACGGATGAGATTCATAATGCCGAAAGCCTTGGCTATGCGGCGGGGGAACTTCACGAACTGTCCGCCATTGCGGAAGATTTCGGCCGCTGACAGCGCCTCTGGCGATCCGATCCAATAGGTGTTGCAGTTGGAAAATCCGCCATCGCGAAATTCGTAGAAACGCTTCTGGCCATCAGGGTCTGCCGCCTGCACATCTTCCTTGCGGGCAAGGGCGGCTGCTGCGCCGGCATTGGCGGCCAGTGCCTTGTCGATGAATTCGGCGTAGCCTTCCGCTGTCACCAACACATTGTCAGCGGTGGTGATCAGAATCGGGAATTTGGCACCCTCGGCACCTGAAAAGACGCTATCGACCAGATTGAACGCACCCGGTCGGAAAACCAGCCGCCCTTCGTCCTTCAGCTGTTTTACCAGCGCAATCGCTTCGATTTCGTCCGGCTCGTGCGCGACAATGCGAATTTCGGCCACCCTGTCGCATGCGGCAAGGGCGCCAACGACATGTTCGATCAACGGCTTTCCGCCCACAGGAACGACGCATTTCTGCGCCACACCTGCATTTGCGGCAAGCGGGTCGAGTGCGCCGGATCGTTTTCCGGCAAGGATCATAGCGGTAACTTTCACAGGAACGCTCCCTAAAGCCGTGTTCATTTTACGCAAGACTTGTCATGTTGCAGCCGGGCGGGCGATTTCAGCCAGAACAAGGGCGGCATCATGCGGATAATCTTCAGCCGCAAGGGTTTCGACAGCGCGGCAGGCGGCGGTGCATCGCCCATCGTCGGCGGCGCGCCCGTCAGCCTGCCGATCCCCAGCGGCGGCTTTTCGCGCACCACTTATGGCGATCTTGGTCTTGGCAGCCATGCCCGAATTGCCAGCAGGGGCGCGCTGGGCGCGGAAGATTTTTGCCACCATGACCCGATGTTCCGCGATGATGGCAACTGCCTGTTCGGCCAATGCGGCGCCGCGCAGACCCATCTTGCGAACCAGCAGGTGGGCGTTGGCGACACCTTTGTCTTTTTTGGCCTGTTCAGGGAAGAAACAAGTGGCGAGGCGCACCACAGGATTTTCGGATTTCTGGAAATCGCGGAAATTCTCTATCTTTCGACCTGTCATGATACCGTGCGCGCTGCGCTTGCAGATTTCGGCCACCCCCATGCATTGGGGATGCATGGGCGCAATGACGTAATCTACAGCGGGCGTGGGCGATTGGCGAAGTCAGCGGAACGCAGCCTGCGTCTGACGGTCGATGGCGGGCCGCCCAGCCTGTGGGATCGCCCGCACTGGTTGAAGAAGGGCGGCTTCACTTACCATGACCGGCCCGACCGCTGGTTGCGGGGATGCCGGCTGAAAAGCGTGGCGCGGGGACAGGAATTCGTGGCCGATATCGGCCGCAGGCAAGCCCCGCGCGACTGGCTGGGCGGCATTATTGCCGCGATCGAAGGCTAGAGCGACTTGATGATGGCGGAGAAATCGAGACCGCCATTTTCTTCGGCAAATGCCTGGTAAAGGTCTTTCGCATGATGGCCCAGCGGCGTGCCTGCGCCTGCCGTTTCAGCGGCTTCCATCGCCAGTTTTAGGTCCTTCAGCATCAATGCCGTGGCAAAGCCGCCCTGGTAACCATTGTCGGCCGGGCTTTGCGGGCCAACGCCGGGAACAGGGCAATAGCTGGTCATGGACCAGCACTGGCCCGAACTGACCGAGCTGATATCATAGAATGTCTGCGGGTCGAGGCCCAGCTTCTGCGCCATGGTGAAGGCTTCGCACGTGCCGATCATCTGGATGCCGAGCAGCATGTTGTTGCAGATTTTGGCCGCCTGGCCTGCGCCTGCATCGCCTGCGTGGATGACTGCCTTGCCCATGGCAGACAAAATGGGTTCCGCGCGGGCAAACGCTTCATCCGTGCCGCCCACCATGAAAGTGAGCGTGCCGCCGCTGGCCGCGGCGATACCGCCCGATACGGGCGCATCGACCATTTCATAGCCTGCCTTTGTGGAAGCCTGCGTCACTTCACGGGCAGTTGCAACGTCGATCGTCGAACAATCGATCAGTATCGCGTCACCAGGCGCGTGGCCGATGACATCGGAAGTGAAGACACGTTTCACGATGCCGCCATTGGGCAGCATGGAAACCACGGCTTCTGCGCCCTGAACAGCTTCGCGGGCAGTCGGGAAAGTCTCGCAGCCATTGGCCTTGGCCTGCCCCAACGCAACTTCGCTGAGGTCGAATGCGCGCACATTGTGGCCTGCCTTCACAAGGTTGGCTGCCATGCCCGCGCCCATATTGCCGAGGCCGATAAATGCGATCTTCAATGTGTCTCTCCGATTAGACAAATAATATTACCATGCCGAGGAATACCATAATCGGGCCAAAGGTAAGCAGCAGAACGGGCTGCACATAGGCCATCGCCCGGTCCCACCTGTTTTCCGGCAGAGGCTCTGCTTGGCCAACCTTCAGAATAGCGGCTTCCAGAACGCCAATCCGCTGTTCACGCCGATCTTTCCATGCCGACACGCCTGCCCATATGAAACTTGCCCCGACAAAAAGCAGCGCGATGCCCTTGAGCATTACCGCCCCTTCCACTTGCCTTCCCGCTTTTCGATGAAGGCAGACATACCTTCTGCTTTGTCTTCGCTGGCAGTCAGTATCTGGAACAGGCGGCGTTCAAGCGCCACGCCCTGGTCGAGGCCGGTTTCAAAGGCAGCATTGACCATTTCCTTGTTCACCATGGCGGCCATTGGCGGCATCGCGGCGATAGTGGCAGCGGTTTTCATTGCTTCGGTCATCAGTTCATCATGCGGCACCACGCGGGCGACCAGATTGGCGCGTTCGGCTTCTTCTGCGCCCATCATTCGCCCGGTCAGGCACATTTCCATGGCCTTGGATTTGCCCACTGCGCGGGTCAGACGCTGGCTGCCGCCCATGCCCGGCGCAACGCCCAGCTTGATTTCCGGCTGGCCGAATTTTGCCTGGTCAGATGCAATGATGAAATCGGCCATCATCGCTAGTTCGCAGCCGCCGCCCAGCGCAAAGCCGTTGACTGCCGCAATCCACGGCTTGCGCACGGCCTTGACCAGGTGGCTGGTCCATTTTGCAAAGAAATCCTCGAGGTAGAAATCGGCCACCTGCTTGTCCGACATTTCCTTGATATCGGCCCCTGCGGCAAAGGCCTTTTCGCCTGATCCCGTCAGCACGGCGCAGCGCTGGCTGTCATCCGCTTCGAAAGCGGCGAAGGCTTCGATCAATTCATCCAGCACGACACTGCTGAGTGCGTTGAGCGCCTGCGGACGGTTGAGAGTGATGACCGTAACCGCGCCCTGCTGTTCGGTCAGGATAGTTTCATAGCTCATAAGGGCTTCCATTCTTCATTTTCGGGCAGGGGCGCGAAGATTGCATCAACCAGATCTTCGGTCACGCCTTCCGGCGTTGCGGGGTTCCACTGCGGATCGCCGGTCTTGTCGACGATGACAGCGCGCACACCCTCGGCAAAATCAGGGCGGGTCAGCACCCGGCTGGCAATACGATATTCCATCCGCATATTGTCGGCAAAATCCGTCAATTGCGCGCTTTGCGCCAGCTGGCGCAGGGCCACTTTGCAGGTTTGCGGGCTCTTGGTGCGCAAGGTCGCGAGTTCCTTGATCGACCATTCGCTGTCTTCTGCTTCGAGCGAGGCGAGGATGTCTTCGTATCTGTCGGATGCAAAGTGTTTGGCGATCTTGCCGGCATTGCCTTCGATCCGCGCGGGCGGCGGAGTTTCGGACAGCGCGGCGAGCACGCCGCCAGCTTCGTGGCCTGCGGCAATGCGGGCCTTGGCTTCGGCCAGGCTTTCGCTCGGCAGATAATGGGTCGCAAGGCCGGACCACAGGCATTCCGCCCCATCCAGCCGTGCGCCGGTCAGCGCCAGGAACTGGCCCATCCGCCCGCCGAGGCGCGAAAGGAACCAGCCGCCGCCCACATCGGGGAACAGGCCGATACCCGTTTCCGGCATGGCGAATTTTGTATGTTCGGTCGCCACCCGGAATTTGGCCGGCTGGCTGATGCCAACTCCGCCGCCCATGGTGATGCCGTCCATGAAGGCGACCACCGGCTTGCCATACGTGAACAGCTGGTGGTTTAGCTGGTATTCATCGTGGAAGAACCGGCGTCCGCTGGTGCCGCCATCGTTCAGCGCAGAATTGCGCAGGAAGGCAATGTCGCCGCCCGCGCAGAAGCCGCGGCCTTCGGCATGGTCTATGATGACTGTCTTTACCGCATCGTCCAATGCCCACTGGCTGAGCGCCCCGCTCATCGCATGGCACATGTCCAGCGTCAGCGCGTGCAGCGCCTTGGGGCGGTTGAGCGAAAGATGCCCGGCCGAACCATGGGTGTGGATGTGAACCTGATCGGTCATTGGCGCAGCAAGTCCCTTCCCACGATCATTCGCATGACCTGATTGGTGCCTTCAAGGATCGAATGGACGCGCAGATCGCGCCAGAACCGTTCGATCGGATAATCCTGCAGATAGCCGTAACCGCCAAACAATTGCAGTGCGTCATTGACGATTTTGCTGCCATTGTCGGTCGCCAGCCGCTTGGCCATCGCGGAAAAGCGCGATTTATCGGGCGCATTGGCGGTGACTTTCGCTGCGGCCAGATACAGCAGCGCGCGGCTTGCTTCCAGATCGGTCGCCATGTCGGCCAGCATGAACTGGGTGTTCTGGAAATCGGCCACCGGCGTATCGAACTGCTTGCGGTCCTTGGTATAGGCAATCGCTTCATCCAGACACCGCTGCGCGCCGCCCAGCGAACAGGCGCCGATATTCAGGCGGCCGCCATCCAGCCCCATCATCGCAAAGCGGAAACCTTCGCCTTCATCGCCCACGCGATTGGCCACCGGCACCCGCGCATCGTCGAAGATGACCTGCGCAGTGGGGGATGCATTCCAGCCCAGCTTGCGTTCAGGCGCGCCAAAGGAAACGCCCGGCGTGTCCTTGTCCACCACAAGGCAGGTGATACCTTTCGACTTGTGATCGCCCGTGCGGACCATGGTAACATAGACATCGTTCACGCCGCTGCCGGAAATGAACTGCTTGGTGCCGTTCAGCACGTAATGGTCGCCATCCAGCCTTGCCGTCGTTTTAAGCGCGGCCGCATCAGAGCCCGAGCCAGGCTCTGTCAGGCAGTAAGACGCGATCTTTTCCATGGTGACGAGGTCTGGAAGGTATCTGTCCTTCAATTCCTGCCCGCCAAACTGGTCGATCATCCATGCGGCCATGTTGTGAATGGAAATGAAGGCGCTGGTGGCAGGGCAGCCATAGGCCATTGCTTCCATGATCAGCGCTGCTTCCAGCCGGCCAAGGCCGATGCCGCCGCTTTCTTCCGAAACATAGATCGCGCCAAAGCCAAGTTCGGCAGTGGATTTGATCACATCGCGGGGGAATATCTTCTTTTCGTCCCATTCGGCCGCGAAGGGCGTGATGTTGTCGGCGGTGAACCGCTGCGCCATTTCCTGGATCGCAAGCTGGTCTTCATTCAATTGGAACTGGTCAGTCATGAACTTGCCTCTACTACGGCTTCCGCTTCTATTTCCACCATCCATTCAGCGCGGCACAATGTCGCCACGCCCACCATGGTGGCAGCAGGCCGTGCCATGCCGAAAAAGCGCGCATGCACTTCGCCGATGGCATCTTGCTGGTCTATGTCTGTAAGGAACATCCGGGTGCGCACGACATCAGATGCGCTTCCGCCCAGGTCTTCAATCGCCTTTACTATCAGCGTGAAGCATCTGGCCGCCTGCGCTGCGGCATCGCCCTTGGTGGTCGTGCCATCATCCTCGATCGGGCCGGTGCCTGCCACGATAATCCGGTCCCCCACGCGCACTGCGCGGGAGAAACCGAATTGACCTTCATAGGGGGATCCAGACGAAGCGCGCTGCCGCATGGATGTTACCCCATCGTCGGGATGACAAAGGCATTGCCTTCATCGCCCGCACTGCCATCGGGCCAGCGCTGGGTGATGGTCTTTACCTTGGTCCAGAACTTGATGCCTTCCATGCCGTGCTGGTTGGTGTCGCCAAAAGCGCTGCGTTTCCACCCGCCAAAGCTGTGATAGGCAACCGGAACGGGGATCGGCACATTGATGCCGACCATGCCGACATTGACCCGCGCGGCAAATTCCCGCGCGGCATGGCCGTTGCGGGTGAAAATGGCGACGCCGTTGCCATATTGATGCTTGGACGGAAGGGCGAGCGCTTCCTCGAAATTCGCGGCGCGCACCATCTGCAGCACGGGACCGAAAATCTCTTCCTTGTAACTTTCCATGTCGGGCGTGACATGGTCGATCAGCGTGGGACCGATAAAGAAGCCCTTTTCATGGCCCTGCAGGCTGAAGCCGCGCCCGTCGATGACGATTTCGCCGCCTTCTTTCTCGGCCGTGGCAATCCAGCCTTCGACACGGGCTTTGTGTTCTGCGGTGACAACGGGGCCGTAATCCGCGTCGCTGTCGGTGGAGATACCCACGCGCATTTTCTCGATTGCAGGGATCAGTTTTTCGCGCAGGCGGTCAGCCGTATCTTCACCCACCGGCACCACCACTGGCAGGGCCATGCAGCGTTCGCCAGCCGAGCCGAAGGCTGCGCCGCTGAGGTCGTTCACCACCTGGTCGAGATCGGCGTCCGGCATCACGATGCCGTGGTTCTTCGCGCCGCCCATGGCCTGCACACGCTTGCCCGCAGCAACACCGCGCTTGTAGACATAATGGGCAATATCGGACGATCCGACGAAGCTGACAGCGGCAATATCGGGATGGTCGAGAATGGCATCGACCATTTCCTTGTCGCCATGCACCACCTGCAAAATGCCTTCCGGCGCGCCTGCTTCCAGCATCAGTTCGGCAAGGCGAACAGGCACGGACGGGTCACGTTCGGATGGCTTCAGGATAAAGGCATTGCCCACCGCGATGGACACGCCGAACATCCACATCGGGATCATGGCAGGGAAATTAAACGGGGTGATGCCCGCACCAATGCCCAGCGGCTGGCGCATGGAATAGACATCGATGCCGGGGCCGGCACCTTGGGTGAATTCGCCCTTCAACGCATGCGGGATGCCGCAGGCAAATTCGATCACATCCAGCCCGCGCTGCACATCGCCGCGCGCATCGGCAATTACTTTGCCATGCTCGGAACTCAGCAAATGGGCCAGTTCGTCCATATTGGATTCGACCAGCCGCTTGAATTCGAACATCACGCGGGCGCGTTTTTGCGGGTTGGTCGCGGCCCATTCTGGCTGCGCAGCCTTGGCCGCGGCAACAGCGCGGTCCAGCAATGCGGCGTCGCCAAGCGTAACCTGTGCCTGCACTTCGCCTTGGTTCGGGTCAAAAATATCGTGATGCCGGGCGGCTTGATTGCCCGCACCGCCGACAATGAAGTGGTCAATCTGGCGCATCCGGTTTCTCCTGTAACTTTTATTGTCACCCCTCTAGCTAAGCGCAGGCAACGCGCAAGGCCGGACTCGGATGATTTTTCGCGAATAACCCGCCCATGCCACTGACGCGGTGGCAGGGCCAGCCACAAGGCGGTTCGCAAGCGATTTGCACAACATACGTTGACCATGGCGGCAATATCGTGGCAAGCGCCGGGCACATTTCGCGCAGGCCCAAATTCCCGCGCACAGGTTGTGCGAATAGACACAGTCCGGGTTGAAATTTTTCAACCACTTGCGGGTGTAGCTCAATGGTAGAGCAGCAGCTTCCCAAGCTGACGACGAGGGTTCGATTCCCTTCACCCGCTCCAGCCTGACGCTTCGCACAAAGCCTTTCGCCAGCATTGCGCGGATGTTCAGCAGCCTGCAAGCGGCTGGTTCGTATCATTCTGGCATGATGAAAAAAATCATTCTCGGCGCGTCCGCCATTGCTGCTGCGATTGCTGTGCCCAATGTAGCCGCGCAGGCATCCGGCCCTTCTGCATCGCAATGGGAGATCGGGCCGATCATCAGGGGGCGGAATTATTCCGTCAATATGCCGCAGACCCTGTTCGATACACGTGACGGGCCAGCGTTTGATTTTCCCTATCCCACGGCTGCCCAGGGTCATGTGCATTATGTGACCGTTCCCCTGCGCTCGCTCGAAGGGGCGCGGCGGATTACGCTGCGTTACCGGATAGATGCAAAGCCCGGCACTCGCTTTCTGGCGCAGGAAAATCCTGGCGGCGATGCGACGCTTTCGCTCTATTTCCAGCGTGGGGGTGACAGGTGGTCGGCACGCACGCCGCATCACCGCTGGTATTCGCCCAACAACCGGGTGATGCCGCTGCGGCCCGGCACTCATACTGTCTCGATCAATCTGGATGAACCGTGGATTGCCATGATGGGCGGGGATGCAAACACCCTGCCGCAGGCGTTCGACGCGGCGATCAGCCAGACCGCGACTGTCGGCTTTATCTTCGGCGGCACATCGGGGCGCGGACATGGCGTTTATGCCACTGCGCCGGCACGCTTCACGGTGCTGGATTACCGGATCGAATAGACTGCGGTTTTATTGCCGGCCGATGGCGGATGCTCTGGCGCGGCCCAGCATGGTTTCGGCAATGTCGCCCTTGGCACGGATGCTCGCAATCAGGAGATAGGCTGACAGGAACAGCATTCCGCCAAGCACGCCGGCAACAGACAAAGCCAGCCCTGCCGCGCTGAAATGATGGCGCCATGCCAGCCACAGGCCGGACAGCAGCAGGAAGGTGAAGAAGTCGAAATTGAACTGGCCAGGCCAGGCCATCGCCGCCATGTCGCCGAAAAATACCGGCAACAGGTTCCAGCCGTGATTTGTGCCGGTCACGATTGTATAGCTGGCAATCGCGACAAATACCGCAGCCAGAAATATCCTGAACATCGCCATTCCGCTTGCTCCTTATGCTGTCATCCGTCGCCCAGGGTCGCCATGTCGATCACGAAGCGATATTTGACATCGCTTGCTTCCATCCGGTCATAGGCGTCGTTAACTTCCTTCATGGCGATCATCTCGATATCGGGTGTGATCCCCTTTTCAGCGCAGAAATCGAGCATTTCCTGCGTTTCTGCAACGCCGCCAATGCCCGATCCGGTCAGCACCTTGCGGCCCATCAGCAGCAGGCCGGAATGAAATTCGGGCACCATGTCGATCATGCCGACCAGCACTTGCACCCCGTCCACCTTCAGCAGCATCAGATAGGGCGCAACATCGTGTTGCACCGGAATGGTGTTCAGCACGAGATCGAAATAGCCTGACCTTGCGCGCATTGCATCCCTGTCAGTGGTGAGCAGGAGATCGCTTGCGCCCAGCGCAAGTGCGTCGGCGCGCTTGTCCTCGCTGCGGCTGAGGACGGTGACTTCTGCCCCCATCGCCACCGCGAATTTCACGCCCATGTGGCCCAGCCCGCCAAGGCCGGCGACCGCAACCTTGCTGCCTGGCCCCACTTTCCAGTTCCGCAGCGGGGAATAGGAAGTGATGCCTGCGCACAGCAGCGGCGCTGCATCGGCCATGGTCAGCGCATCGGGCACCTTGATGACGAATTCCTCGCGCACGACGATCTTGTCCGAATATCCGCCGAAAGTCGTGCTGCCATCGCGCCGGTCCTTGCCATTGTAAGTGCCGGTCAGGCCTTTCTTGCAATATTGCTCCAGTCCCTGCTTGCACAGGTCGCATTCCATGCAGCTGTCGACCATGCAACCGATTGCCACACGGTCACCCACGGCGTGATTCGTTACCCTTTCGCCCACTGCGGCAACATGGCCGGTAATCTCGTGACCCGGCACAATGGGGTATACCGTCCGCCCCCAGTCATTGCGGGCTGAGTGCAGGTCTGAATGGCAGATGCCGCAATGGCTGATGTCGATCAGCACATCATCATCGCGCAGCCCCCGCCGGTTAAAGGCAAACGGTGCCATTCCGCTTTCAGGTGAAGTCGCGGCATAGCCCTTGGCGGGATATTCATTCGTAGCATTTGCCATTGTTCTCTCCGTGTCCCGATTGCCGTTTGCAAATGGTCGGGATTGTTGCCTGATTGGTTCCATGCGCCTTCGAACGTCTACGATCTTGCCCGATGCGTCAAAGGCAAAGATACAGGGATACTGCCTAGCGTGGCGGCATACGGATTGCGCCGTCCAGCCGCAGGCATTGCCCGTTGAAATAGCTGTTGCGGGCCAGTTCCATCACCAGGCTGCCAAATTCGTCGGGATCGCCCAGCCGTTTGGGGAAGGGGACAGAAGCGTTGAGCTGGTCCCACATGGCCGGGTTGCGGTCCTTCATGCCCAGCATCAGCGGTGTGGCGAAAATGCCCGGCATGATGGAATTGACCCTGATGCCCAGGTTCATCAGGTCACGCGCCATGGGCAGGACCATGCCGTTAACCCCCGCCTTGGCCGATCCATAGATAACCTGGCCAATCTGCCCGTCCTGCGCGGCAACGGATGCTGTCAGGATGATGCTGCCGCGTTCGCCATCGGCGTTGACCGGTTCGGCATTGGCCATGCCAAGGGCGGAATGGGATGCCACGCGGTAACTGGCCACCAGAATACCCTGCGCGCCAAATTCGAAATCTTCGGTCGGCAGGCGTTTATAGCCGCCGCTTTCCTTGTCGAAGCCGACGGTCTTTCCACGCCGGCTGGCCATTGCACAATGGACGGTGACACGTTCCTGCCCATGGGCAGCGCGTGCTGCGGCAAAGCCATCGACGACTGACTGTTCATGGGTGATGTCGACATGGTGGAATGTTCCGCCCACTTCTGCGGCCCTGGCTGGCCCGTCATCAGTATTGATGTCGAAAATTGCCACTTTCAGGCCCGCATTCGCCAAGGCCCGCGCGCTGGCATTGCCAAGGCCTGATGCCCCGCCTGTGACGATTGCAGCCATTCCGCTTTCAAGTTTCATCGCATCTCTCCCGCATTATTTTCGCAGGTGTCATGTGCTGTTCACGCTGCTATCGCAAGCCCGAGATACGCCAATCCAGACGGAGCCTTGACATGAACCCCGCACTCCATCGCCGCCAGTTTCTCAATGTGACTGCCAGCGCCTTTGCCGCGCTGGCCGCCAGCGGCTGCACCACCGGTGCGCGTGTGGGCGCAGGCGCAACAGGGGCTGTGGGCTACGGCCCGCTGGTGCCAGACCCGCAAGGCCTGCTCGATCTGCCGAAGGGCTTTTCTTACCGCGTGGTTTCGCGCCTTGGCGATGCGATGGACGACGGGCTTACCGTGCCGGACAAGGCAGATGGCATGGGCTGCTTCGATCTTGGCAATGGCAAGATTGCGCTGGTGCGGAACCACGAACTGGTCCCGACAGATGGTTCGGGCGGAAACATTCCTGCCGGTTTTGACAAGATAGACGGCAAGGTGGTCATGCCGGGCGGCACCACCACCATCGTGCTTGATGCCGCCACGCTGGCGGTTGAACAGCAATATCGTTCGCTGGCAGGGACTATCCGTAATTGCGCTGGCGGAACCACCCCGTGGGGCAGCTGGCTGACCTGTGAAGAGGCCGTGGTTTCACCCAGCGACCGCAATGCACAAGCCCATGGCTGGGTGTTTGAAGTGCCTGCCGATGCCGGAAGGCTGGTCGATGCCGTGCCGCTGAAGGCGATGGGCCGGTTCAACCATGAAGCCGCCGCTGTCGATCCGCGCACGGGCATTGTCTATATGACCGAAGACAGGGGTGACAGCCTGCTTTACCGTTTCATTCCCAAGGTTCCGGGCAAACTGGCCCAGGGCGGCAAATTGCAGGCACTGGTGCTTGAAGGCGGCCCTGCAGACAGCCGCAACTGGGACGGCGCGGACATGGCCGTGGGCACGATGCACGCGGCCAGCTGGATCGAGCTGGACGATGTGGAAGCGCCGGAAGATGATCTGCGCACGCGCGGCGCGGCCGCAGGCGCGGTGGTTTTTGCCCGCGGCGAAGGCATTCACATGGGCGAGGGCGAGCTTTATTTCTGCTGCACCAACGGCGGGGCGGCCAAGCTGGGCCAGGTGTTCCGCCTGCGCCCTGGCAAGGCAGGAGGGCCGGACGCACTTTCGCTGTTTTACGAATCCACTTCGCCCGACCAGTTCAATTACGGCGACAATCTGACCGTGGCAGAAAATGGGCATCTGGTGGTGTGCGAAGACCAGTATACCGACGTGGTGGACAACCATCTGCGCGGTATCACTCCCGATGGCATTGCCTATCCGCTGGCTCGGCTGCGCGTGCAGACAGAGCCTGCGGGCGCGTGTTTCTCGCCCGATGGCAAGGTGCTGTTCGTCAACTCCTATAGCCCCACGGTTACGTTGGCGATTACGGGGCCGTGGATTTCATGACCGGCTGCAAGGCCGCGGGCGGGATGGCGGGCTGAGGGGAGCCGATGTCAGCCTTTTTCCTCGCGTTCCTGGGTGTGCTTCTCACCTCCATCGGCAGCCGCGACCAGCTGTTGGTGGCCCATCTTGCGGGCAAACTTGGACGCAGCAATGCGCTGCTTGCAGTAGGTTGGGCTATCTCCATTGTCTCGGCTGCGGTCATGGCATGGGGCGGCCATGCAGTGGCAGGAATGCTGGCCCCGTCGGCCAAATCCATGCTGGTGGCGATGGCGCTGTTTCTGGCGGCAATCGAACTGGCGTGGAAAATCCCTGATTTCACCGCTCGCGAGCCGACGCGGTCGCTGTTCCCCATTGCCGCTGTCCTGCTGGTCCGCCAGCTGAGCGATGCAGGGCGTTTCCTCGTGTTCGCCATCGCCGCGGCCGCGCCTGCGGCCATCTTGAGCGGAATAGGCGGGGCGATAGGCGGCGGCGCGGCCATCACGCTGGGCTGGCTGGGCGCAGAACAATGGGCAGCTCGGCCGGTAGTGCGGTGGCTGCGGCTAGCCTTGGCTGCGCTGGTGCTGGTTGCTGCGACAATAATCGCTTTGTCCGCAAGAGGTCTAGTCAACTAATCGGTTTTTCCGATTTCAGAAATGACCATATTCCTTGAAACCCTGATGCCGCCTGTCCGTTTGGTAAGTGAACCAACACGAATAAACGGGATACAGATAATGGCTGACACTGGCAGCAATTCGAAAAAAGCACTCGTAGAAGCACTCAATGGTGCATTGGCGGACCATCTGGCACTTTATGTAAAGACCAAGAATTTCCACTGGCACGTTGCAGGACCGCGCTTCCGCGACCTGCATCTGATGTTTGACGAACAGGCTGCGCAGATCATCGGCGTGACCGATGCAATCGGTGAACGTGTCCGCAAGAATGACGAATTCACCGTCACGTCCATCGGCAATATCGGCAAGCTGACCAATATCGCCAATCAGGACGATGTGACCATCACACCAGACGACATGGTGGCAGAACTGCGCGACGATAATCGCAAGCTGCTGAAGCGTCTCGAGGAAGTGAAAAGCACGTCCGAAGCAGCAGGCGATAATGCAACCAACGGTGTTGTCGATGACTGGATCGATCTGGCAGAAGAACGTGTCTGGTTTCTCAATCAGACCAGCAAATAGCGCCGCAGCCTATCTGCAGAGTAATTGCAGCAGTCCGGCTGAATAGTGGATTTCCCCCGGAAAGGTCGCCCCGGCGCATGGACTTGTCTATGCGCGGGCGGCCTTTTTGCTATGTGCGGTCCATGGGACAGCCGACAATCATGGAAAATGCCGACACTGGCACCATTGCGCAATGGATCGAAGCGCGCCTCGCCTGTGTTCTGGCAACGCAGGTAGGGCCGGTTGCCATTACCGTTCCGGGTGGCTCAACCCCGTTTCCGATTTTGGAAGAACTCGCGCGCAGCGGTCTTGACTGGAGCCGCATCACCGTGTGGCCGGGCGATGACCGGATTGTTCCAGAGACCCATGAAGCCAGCAACACAGGCCGCATCCGCGCCCTTCTTGAACCGGTGGGTGCAGAAGTCGTCACCCTGACAATCATGGAACAGGTGCCGCATTTTGCGCTCGCGTGGTTGGGAATGGGCGCAGACGGGCATATTGCATCGCTGTTCCCCAATACCGATCCCAAGGCGGACGACCCGCAGAAGATACGCAGGCTCACGCCCGACCCGCTGCCGCCCGAAGCGCCGTTTGACCGCATTACGCTGACCATACCCGCCCTGCTCGACAGTGACGCGCTGATGTTCGTCATCCGCGGCGATGAAAAGCGCGCTGTGTTCGATGCTGCCGCCAGGGGTGAAAGCGATCTGCCGGTTGCGCGGCTACTGCGTTCTGCGCGGCAGGATGTCACATGCTTCACCTGATGCCTGCGGCCTTGCACCGGGCCGCCTACCGCCTAGCCCATGCCTTGCGCAAGAAATGGTGGCGGCTGACCAGGCCACATCTCAAGGGCTGCTCGGTAGTTGCCATAGACTTGCAGGACCGGCTGCTGCTGGTTCGGCTCAGCTATGGTTCGCCAGCGTGGACAGTGCCATCTGGCGGGGTTGGCCGCAACGAAACGCCCGAAGCGGCCGCACGCCGCGAATTCCGCGAAGAAACGGGTTGCGATGCCAATTCGATGGTGCTGCTCGGCGTGCAGGAAGAAAATTTCCATGGTGCGCGCAACACCGTCCATGTCTTTGCCACAAAGGTTTCGGCCCAGCCCAGGGCGGATAATCGCGAAGTGGTGGAAGCCCGCTTCTTCCCGCTCCACTCCTTGCCGGAACCCATCACCGAAATGACCCGTCAGCGGCTGGCCATGTGGCGGGATCATTCAAAGAAGCGATAGCTGGGCTGTATCGGGCTTGCGTTCAGGCTGGTCGCCTGTTTGCGAAGGGTGGTTTTCCAGGTTCGACAAGGTCAGGCCCATCAGGCGTATGGGCAGGGGCAGGGGCAGCTGTTCTTCCAGCAATTCGCGCCCCATTGCGCCAAATTCTGCCTTGCCCGAAATATTGCGCGGCATGGATTTCGCGCGGCTGACCAGTGTGAAATCATTATATTTCATTTTCAGGGTTACCGTGCGGCCCTGCGATCTGGACGTTTCGATCCGCTCCCACACAATATCGACGATACGTTCCAGCGTATCGCGCAAGGCCGCGCCTGACGAAATATCGTCGCTGAATGTGCGTTCACCGCCCACCGATTTGCGGATGCGATTGGCCCGCACCGGCCGCAGGTCTATGCCGCGCGCTGCACGGAACAAATAATCGGCAAGACTGCCGAAATTTTCGCGTAGAAAGGCAATGTCCCTCGCTGCAAGGTCGGCCCCTGTCTCGATCCCCAGCCGGGCCATTTTTTCAGCGCCCTTGGGGCCAACGCCGTGAAACCGGCGGACCGGCAATGACTGGACAAAGGCGGCGCCTTCGCCCGGCCGGATAACGCAGATGCCATCGGGCTTGTTCTGGTCGCTCGCCAGCTTGGCCAGGAACTTGTTGTAGCTGACACCGGCACTGGCGGTGAGGCGGGTCTTTTCCCTGATACGTTGCCGGATCAGCTCGGCAATGCGGGTGGCAGACCCGATGCCCAATATGTCGTCCGACACGTCGAGATAGGCTTCATCAAGGCTCAACGGTTCGACATGGGGCGTGAACTGGCGGAAGATTTCGCGGATCTGCTGCGAGACTTCGCGATACGTGTCGAAATTCGATTTGCAGAAGATGAGATCGGGGCAAAGTCGCTTTGCGGTCACAGACGGCATGGCAGAACGGACGCCGAATTTGCGCGCTTCATAGCTGGCGGCGGCAACCACGCCGCGCCCGCCTGCACCGCCCACCGCCACTGGCTTGCCGCGCAGTTCCGGATTGTCCCGCTGTTCGACGCTGGCAAAAAATGCATCCATATCAACATGGATGATCTTGCGCAGACCCGGTGCCTCGTCATCGTCCCGCTCATCGGGGGCAGCAGGGTCAACGCCATCCATCGCCGGATATTACCTGCATGATCGCGGCAGGTGAAGCACGCTTCCTGCAATTGTCGGTAAATGGTCGGCACCGCAGACAAATTGCTTTTCATGCTGCGTTGCTGCGGGCATGGGCGATGCATGGTTCAGGCAATATCTTCTGCAGACGGCAGTTCACGGGCTGTCGGTCGACGCGAATTTGTTGTCTTGATGGCGGCACTGATGTCGCTGGGTGCCTTGGCAATCGACGGAATGCTGCCCGCGCTTGACGAAATTGCCGCTGATCTCGGCGTTACAGACCCCAACCAGCGTCAGCTTGTAGTGGGTGTCTATCTGCTTGCCAGCGGTGTTGGCTGCCTGGTGCCGGGTTCATTTGCAGACAGGTTTGGCCGCCGCAGGGTGCTGTTTGTCGCGCTTGGTTTTTACGTGGTTACATCGCTCATGTGTGCGCTGGCCCCCAGCTTCGACAGTTTGCTGGTGCTGCGGGTGGTGCAGGGCTTTGGCACTGCTGGCCTGTCCGTGCTGCCTGCCGCCATCATCCGCGACCGGTTCGAAGGCGACCAGATGGCAAAGCTCATGTCGCTCATCTTCATCGTCTTCATGGTTGTGCCGGTGCTCGCACCCAGCCTTGGGCAGGCTGTGCTGATGGTGGCTGACTGGCGCTGGGTCTTTGTCGCCATGGCGGCGCTGGCAGGCGGCGTGTGGGTCTGGGCCCATATCCGTTTGCCGGAAACGCTGGCAGCCGAAGACCAGCAGAAGATCGACCTAAAGACGATCCTGCATAATCTGCCGCTCACTTTCCGCACCCGCGAAGCCATTGGCTATGTGCTGGGCAGCGGCCTCACTTTCGGGGCGATGTTCGGCTATATCAACAGCGCGCAGCAGCTGATTGGCGAACATTTCGGCGAGGACGAGAATTTCCCGATCATATTCGGCGCGACGGCATCAACGCTGGCGGTCAGCAGTTTTGCCAACAGCCGCATTGTCGAACGGTTCGGCGCAAGGCGCGTGTCGCATAGTGCGCTGTGCGTGTTCTTCATTGTCTCTGCGTTGCAAGTCTATGCCGCGCTGTTCCACGGCGGGTCGCTGTACTGGTTTGTCCCGCTGATGTCGGCCAACCTTTGCCTGCTGGGCTTCATGGGCGCGAATTTCGGCTCCATTGCAATGCAACCGTTTGAAGCCACCGCAGGGTCTGCATCGTCTGCCCAGTCCTTCATTCGCATGGTGATGGGGGCAGGCATCGGGATGCTGATTGGCCAGGCCTATAATGACAGCGCGTTGCCACTCGCTATCGCGCTTCTTTCATCCAGCTTTGCCGCGCTTCTGCTGGTGCTGTTCAGCGAACGGGGTGTGTTGTTTCGCCGGCCGCGGCAGGCACGCCGGTATCTTGCCATGCATGACGTTATCTAGGAAATTGCCTGCCAGTGCGGCCTAGCCGCGCTGTTCCAGCTTGCGCCAGGCCAGCTCGGCAAATTCGCACAGCAAGGGCCGCGTGTCGCGCGGGTCGATAATGTCTTCAACGCTGAAGCGTTCAGCGCTGCGGAACGGGCTGCGGACCTTGTTCAGCCGGTCACGAATGGCAGACAGATGGGCAGCTGGATCGTCTGCCGCTTCGATTTCCGATTTGTAGGCAACTTCGATACCGCCTTCGATCGGAAGGCTGCCCCAATCGCCCGATGGCCATGCGAAACGGTATTGGAACTGGTCGGCATTGCTCATCGCGCTGCCGGCAATGCCATAGGCGCGGCGAACGATGACAGATGCCAGCGGCACTTTCGCTTGATAGATCGCATTCATCGTTTCAACGCCATATCGGATGGTGCCGGTTTCTTCGGCCAGTCTGCCGATCATGAAACCCGGATTATCCACCAGATGAACAATCGGCAGGCGGAACTTGTCTGCCAGTTTTACAAAGCGGGTGACTTTTTCGGAAGTCTTGGCTTCCCAGGAACCGCCCAGGAAACTGGGGTCGCTGGCGAGCACGGCAACGGGATATCCATCAAGCCGGGCAAAGGCTGTTATAGCAGCACGGCCCCACAGGCGCCCCATTTCAAACGTGCTGCCCTTGTCGAAAATCATCTCCAGCGCGCGGCGCATGGAATAGACCCGTTTCGCTTCGCGCGGGACCAGGCTCAGCAGCGCCTCTTCGCGCCTGTCCACCATGTCGTGCGGCTGCGTACGGGCGGCCAGTGCACCGACATGGCCCGGCAGGTAGGACAGGAACCGGCGCGCTGCTGCAAAGGCTTCTGCTTCGCTTGATACTTCATCATCCACCACGCCGTTGCGCGTATGGATTTCGCTGCCGCCAAGGCTTTCCTTGTCCGATGCTTCGCCCAGCGCTTCTACCACTGCCGGCCCGGCGGCGAACAGTTGGCTCAATCCCTTGACCATGACAGAATAATGGCTGGCCACAACGCGCGCGGCACCAAGGCCCGCTGTCGGGCCGAGCGCCAGCGCCACGACCGGCACGGTGTCGAGGTTGGCGACCACATCGCTCCACCCCGGCACGGCAGGCACATAGGTCGCGCCGATGGTTTCCAGCGTTTTCACCGAACCGCCGCCGCCTGTGCCGTCAATCATGCGGATAAGCGGCAGGCGCATCTGGTTTGCCATTGCCTCGCACTGCGTCATCTTGCGGTAGATTGCGGCATCGCCTGCGCCGCCGCGCACGGTAAAATCATCGGCGCTGGCGACTACTGGCCGGCCTTCGATATTGGCCCTGCCAAACAGGAACGGGGCGGGCATGACCGCTTCCAGCTCGCCTTCGTCGGTATAGCTGCCTTTGCCCGCGATCTTGCCAATTTCGCGGAAAGAGCCTGCATCGACCAGCCCTGCCAGCCGCGCCCGCGCATCAAGTTTGCCTCGTCCGTGCTGGCGTTCAACCTTGTCTGCGCCGCCCATCTGCTCTGCAAGAGCGCGGCGAGCTTCCAATTCTTCCAGTTCGGGCTTCCAGCTCATTCTTCGGCCTTTTCGATCCGCGCAAGAACAGCCTCTACCTGCACTTGTGCGCCTTCGCTGGCGCTCATTTCAGCGACGACGCCATCAAACGGCGCAGTCAGTGCGTGTTCCATCTTCATGGCTTCCAGCACCATCAGGCGCTGGCCTGCGGTAACGTGATCGCCTTCGGCCACGTCCACCGCGATGACCTTGCCCGGCATCGGCGCCACGATGGCTCCGTCCGATATTGCGCCTGCGCCCGAACCGCGCGCATCAAGCGTGAAGCCATGGGCCTGCCCGCTGTCGAACACCACGATGCGCGGACCATCGGCAAAACCGGTCATGGTGGGCTGCATTTCAGTTTGCGACAGGGTGACGTTGGTGAAATTGCCTGCCTGGCCCAGCGCAACGCTGAGGCGGGGCGCGGCATTCAGCCGGAACCCCGTCAGTTCGGCAGGGTGATCGTCATTGGCGGCGAAGGCGATTTGCGCCGCAGCGTGGAATACAGCCTCGTCCGGCTCTGCTGCGGGGATCAGTGCATCGCCTTTTCGTTCAATAAAGGATGTGTCGAGATTTCCGGCGATGAAATCCCCGTCCGACAGGGCATTGGCGATGAAGGCGGCATTGGTCCGCACCGGCCAGACTTCCGCGTCCTGCGCCATCTCGATCAGCAGTTCGATCGCGTCTTCGCGGTCTTCGCCCCACGCCACCAGCTTCGCCACCATCGGATCGTAATAGGGAGAAATCGCATCGCCTTCTTCTACGCCAGTTTCGATCCGCCCTTCGGTGCCGAGGTCGAGATGGTCCAGCATGCCCGTGCTTGGCAGGAAGCCTTTTGTCGGGTCTTCGGCATAGAGCCGCGCCTCGATGGCGTGGCCGTCGATCACGATATCGTCTTGCTCCAGCGGGATTGCCTCGCCGCTGGCGACACGCAATTGCCATTCGGCCAGATCAATACCGGTGATCTCTTCTGTAACCGGATGTTCAACCTGAAGGCGGGTGTTCATTTCCATGAACCAGATACGGTCTGCCCGCAGGCCCTCGCTGGCATCGGCGATGAATTCGACCGTCCCTGCGCCCTTGTAATCGACCGCTTTTGCTGCACGAATTGCTGCGCAGCATAAATCTTCGCGCGTGGCATCGTCCATGCCCGGCGCGGGGGCTTCCTCGATCACTTTCTGGTGCCGCCTTTGCAGCGAACAGTCGCGTTCGAACAGGTGCACGACATTGCCGTGGCTATCGCCAAAAATCTGCACCTCGATATGGCGCGGGCTGGTGATCCATTTTTCCAGCAGCACATGCGTATTGCCAAAACTTGCCTTGGCTTCACGCTGGCAACTTTCAAGCATTTCAACGAATTGCTGCGCAGCATCGACCTTGCGCATTCCCTTGCCGCCGCCGCCCGCAACAGCCTTGATCAGCACCGGATATCCGATGGCATCGGCTTCCTGTTTCAGTCTTTCAGGTGACTGGTCATCCCCCATATAGCCCGGCGTTACCGGCACACCTGCATCCTGCATCAGCTTTTTTGCTGCATCCTTCAGGCCCATGGCGCGGATGCTGTCAGGATCAGGTCCGACCCAGACAATTCCTGCGGCCTGGACTGCTGCAGCAAAATCGGCATTCTCGGAAAGGAAGCCATAGCCCGGATGAATGGCATCAGCGCCAGCCTGCTGTGCAGCGGCGATGATTTTCTCGCCCACCAGATAGCTTTCCGAAGCCGCGCTGGGGCCAATATGCACGGCTTCGTCCGCCATCCGCACATGCAGGGCCTTGGCATCGGCATCTGAATAGACGGCAATGGTGCGAACGCCCATCTCGCGGGCGGTGCGGATGATGCGGCAGGCAATTTCGCCGCGATTGGCGATAAGCAGGGAAGTGATCATGGAAGCAGCGCTAGCCTGCCGAC
>JAHEAX010000034.1 GCA_024642525.1 Erythrobacteraceae bacterium
TTGCCTGGGTGGTGACAGAAGATGGCAAGGGGCAGCGTAATGCAGCGCCTTACAGTTTCTTCAACGCGATGGGTTCCGATCCGGCGCTGGTGGCCATTTTCATCGGGCCTGACGACGTGAGGACAGAGCCGGGCCAGAAAGACAGCCTGCGCGCCATCCGCGAAACGGGCGAATTTACTGTTGCGCTGGTGACTGAACGCGACGCGGAAAAAATGGTTCTGAGCGCAGTCGATGCACCCGCAGGCGTGGACGAACTTGATCTGCTGGGTATTGCGACGAAGCCTTCGACCATGGTCACGCCGCCGCTCATCGCATCATCGCCTGTCACCTATGAATGCAGATTGTGGCAATTCATCGAAACCACGACCAATGCCGGCATCGTTCTGGGCGAAGTTGTCGCCATCGAGATAGATGACCGCTTTCTCGGCGAAGAGAATGGCCGCCTGCGGATTGATGCGCCTGCCATGAAACTGGTCGGCCGTGCCCATGGTGCCGGATGGTATTGGCGGGGCAGTGACCAGATCAGGATCGACCGGAAAAACTGGCCGCTCGACGACGTCTGAAAAGCCGGATTCCTGGTCCTGAAAAGGCGCCGGACAAGAAAAAGGGGCCCCGAAGGACCCCTAGAATCTTTTGAAAACTCTTATCAGCCGGATTTACCGGGGAAGAGCCAATCCCAAAAACGGAACATATCCTGCCTCCTGTTAGGAAGCATGAAAATGCGTTAACCATCTTTGTTTGTAAAGGATTAATCATGTTTTTCTGATTTGGGAATTCCTAAGTCCTTGATATTGCAGGAAGTCGTCAATCTTAAGCGGGTAGGAAATTGCGTATCCCTGAGCGATATGGAGCCCAAAAGAGCCAAGAATTTTAAGAGTTTGCTCGTCTTCTATGCCTTCCGCGACAACAGTGATTCGCGCCTCTTCACCCATGGCGAGCAGGTTCTTGACGATGGCCTGAGCCTTGCTGCTGTGCTGCATTGCACTGATGAATGACCGGTCGATCTTGAACTCGTCGAACGGGAATTCGAGGAAGGTTTCAAGGCTGGCTGAACCGACGCCGAAGTCGTCCAGTGAAATCCTGATCCCGCGGGACTTGAACTGGGTGATCAGGGCCAGCGCCGTGGGCGGATCGGTGATCTTGGATGTTTCGGTAATTTCCAGCACCAGCCTGCGCGGGTCAAAGCCCGTCTCGGCGAGGACTTCATCCACGATGTTGAGGATGTTGGGATCGTGCAGCAGCGTTGCCGATATGTTGACCGACAAGGCAGGTTCCGGCGTTCGTTTGTCGAGCGAAATGAAGCCCGACACCGCTTCCATCAGCACATGCCTGGTGAGATGTTCCATGCGCCCGGCCATTTCGCACTGCTCGATGAAATAGGCCGGCGAGATTGACCCGCGCATCGGGTCTTCCCATCGCACAAGCGCCTCTGCGCCCACCATCGAACCATCGTGGAGGGAAACCTGCGGCTGGTAGACGACGTAGATTTCGCCCTTGTTTAGGGCGGCGTCGATCTTGGACTGCAGCGAGATATTCCACAGCCTGTCGCTTTCGCTGGTTTCTTCCGCGATCCTCACCGGGCGGTGCGCTTCGCTGGTCTGTTCGGCGGCCGTCAGCGCCAAGGCAACGCGTTGGCGACCCTTGGTGCCGCGCGTTCGGTCCACGCCAAAGGTAATGCCGACATCAACTGCCGTTCCGCCCACCAGCAATGGCTGCGCAAACAGGCCGCGCAGCCCTTTGAGGTGCTGGTCAAGATCGCCCATATCCGCTTCCGGCGTCAGCCACGCGAGGTATCGATCGCCGCTGGTGTAGATTTCCAGCTTCTTGTCCGCGACCCGCAATCTGTCGGTGATGCGCAGGATATATTCTGCGTGCAGCCCTTCAGGCAGGGTGGACAGCACTTCGTCGAGGCGATGGATCTTGGCCACCACCATCGCATCGTCAGGGCTGTTGCTGTCGAGCAGGCGTTCAAGCGCGCGGAAGGTAGGCAGCTTGGTCGCTGCATCTGTCAGCGCGAATTTGCTCTGCCAGCGATCACGCAGGCGCAGCGCGCCGAACACCATCAGCAGGGCGGTCGCGGAGGAAAGGTTGGCACGCATCCCTAACTGCGCGAACAGCAGAACAAAGAATGGTGCTGATACGCACAGTCCAAGATAGGCAAAACGACGCGCGCGGTCCTGCATCCGTGCAGTTACGATCGCCAGCAGCGCAATGAGGTAGAAAAGAAAGGTCGGCAGCTGGCCGAACTGGGCGGTGAAGCCTGCCTTCAGAGTTTCTGCGGCGTAGATCGAGACATAGCTGGCGGGCAGATCGACCTGGCCCGGGATATTGGCAACGGCATCAGAAAGCTGGCTGGAACTGCCAATGATGACAATCTTTCCGGCAAGGTCGGGCGCATCGCCATTGTCAGCCTGCCGCTCTGCTGCGCGCTGCGAATAGAGCGTCGCAAGGTCGATATTGGGGATGGTCGCCGGGTCGAAGCTGTAGACAATCTCGACTTCTTTGGTCGCTGGCGCACTCAGGCCTGCCATGGATGCAGGGAAGCTGGGTTCGAGCCCGACATCCGTCTGGAATGCCATCGGCATGGACCAGGTGTAGCCCATGAAATCGATGAAGCGGTCATTGGGGATCGCTTTTGCCTGCCCCATGATCGAGGGGATGGAATTCTGGAAATCCGTTTCACCGGCAAGTCCGGTTACTTTGCGCCGGACAAGGAAGACCTTGTCGCCCAGTTCCGCAATAGCATCATGCAACGCCTGGTCAGCCGCAGGGTCAGATGGCTGTTCGAACAACAGGTCGACATAGATGCGTTTTGCACCCGCTTCGTCCAGCGAACGCAGCGCCGACGCCAGATGTATCCTGCGGCGCGGAAAATCAGGGTCGGCCAGGTCGTCACGTGCGCCTGCAAAAACGATATCGCCCGATGCATCATGCGAGGCAAAGCGCGCCTGGCTGTGCCAGATCAGATCGTCGATAGGATAGAGAAACTGCGGGCCGAGAACAGACGCAAGTACGCAAGCGATCAGGACCTGCCTGATACGATCTACGCCCAGAATCTGTTTCAGCTTCGATATCATCGCAGCGGCGGAACCCCGGTTAACCCTTATTCGCCCCGATTTACGGGGGCGTTGTCAGGCAACTCTAGAGTCCGTTGGTAAAGATAGGCTTGCGATCCGACAGTTGGTTAATACGGCGGTATCCGTGAAGTGGATAATGACTTTGTAAATTAAGAGAAAAAACGAACGTTCACTCGCGAAATTATTTGCTAAAAACCTGCGCTACATCGGGTTTCCGTCGCGATCGCGGTAAATTTCGCGCCTTCCGACGTGGTTTGCAGGGCCAACCAGCCCTTCACCTTCCATGCGTTCGATCCATTTTGCTGCAGTGTTATAGCCCACGCCCATCTGGCGCTGCAGCCAGCTTCCAGACGCTTTCTGGTTTTCAAAGATGATCTGGCATGCCTGCCGGTATTTGCGCTCGTCCGGGTCGTCGCTCGCGGTCAGCTCATCATCAAATCCGAACCCGCCATCTTCCGGTTCTTCGGTGACGGCATCGACATATTCAGGTTTGCCTTGCGCGCGCCAGTGGTCGGCCACTGCCTCCACTTCCTCGTCCGATACGAACGGGCCGTGGACACGAACGGTGGCGCCGGTGTTGGGCTTGTAGAGCATATCGCCCTTGCCGAGCAGCTGCTCGCTTCCCTGTTCGCCCAGTATGGTGCGGCTGTCGATCCGGCTGGTGACCTTGAAGCTGATGCGGGTTGGCAGGTTGGCCTTGATAACGCCGGTGATGACATCGACCGACGGGCGCTGCGTGGCCATGATGAGATGGATACCCGCCGCGCGCGATTTCTGTGAAAGGCGCTGGATCAGCACCTCGATTTCCTTGCCGACAGTAACCATGAGATCGGCCAGTTCGTCGACAATCAGCACAATCTGGGGCAGCGGAGTGTAATCCAGCTGTTCTTCCTCGAAAAGTTCCTCGCCGGTTTCAGGGTCAAAGCCGGTCTGCACCCTGCGGCCCAGCGGCTTGCCCTTGGCAATGGCGGATTTCACACGGTCGTTGAAGCTGTTGATGTTGCGCGAATTGATGCTGCTCATCATCCGGTATCGCCGCTCCATCTCCTCGACCGCCCATTTCAGGGCGCGAACGGACTTGTGCGGTTCTGTCACCACGGGCGAGAGGAGATGCGGAATATCGTCGTAGCTTTTCAGTTCCAGCACCTTGGGATCGATCAGGATCAGGCGGCATTCCGCCGGTGTAAAACGATAAAGCAGCGACAGCAGGATGCAGTTGAGCCCGACCGATTTACCCGAACCGGTGGTGCCTGCAACCAGCAGGTGAGGCATGGCGGCAAGGTCGGCCACAACCGGCTCGCCAGCGATATCCTTGCCCAGGATAATGGGCAGGTTACCCGTGGATTCGGCAAATGCCTCGCACGCAGCCAGTTCTTTCAGGGCGACCATCTGCCGGTCGGCATTGGGCAGTTCGATACCCATCACCGTCTTGCCGGGAATGGGCGAAACGCGGGCGCTGATGGCGGACATGTTGCGAGCAATGTCTTCTGCCAGCCCGACCACGCGGCTTGCCTTAATGCCCGGCGCCGGTTCAAGTTCGTACATGGTGACGACCGGGCCAGTGCGAACCGCGGTAATCTCGCCCTTCACATTGAAATCATCCAGCACGGTCTCGAGCAGGCGCGCGTTGCGTTCCAGCGCCATCTTGTCGAGTTTGGGCGCGGTGTGAACCGGCGGTTCTTCCAGCAGGTCAAGACCGGGTAGCTGATAATCGGCGAACATGTCCGCCTGCTTGGTCTTGGCCATTGCCGCCTTCTTGGGCGGGGCCGTCGGGTCTGAAATTTCAGGCGCACGCCGCGCTGTATCGGGCACTGTCTTTTGTGGAGCAGCCTTGCTTTCGCGCTCTTTCTTCGCACGCTTGGGGATGAAAGGCAGGTCGGTGTCGGGCAGGCTTGGGTGCCGTTTGAGGAAGGCAGGCAAAGTGAGCAATTGCGCCCAGTCCAGCGCGAAGACGCGAGTCAGCAATGTTGCGCCCACGCCCAGGCAGACGAGCGCGAGCCCCAGGATGGCCCAGCCCTGGACGTTTTCCGGCAGCCGTCCGGCAATCGCTTCAATGCCGCCAGCGCCCAAAAGGCCGCTGATACCGCCAAGTGACGCAGGAAATGCGCCGCCCGGCCCTTCGAAAGCGAGCGAAAGCACGGTGGAAACCAGCATCATCGCAAGCAGCAGCATGCCCACCGGCAACCACCAGCGTGTGTCAGTGTCGCGGTCTTCTTCCTCTACATCGCGCCACAATTTGCGCGCGCTGATATAGATCAGCGGTAGCAGAAACAGCGATGACAGGCCGAACCAGAACAGCACGCGTTCGGCCGCCCATGCGCCAGCTGCGCCCATCCAGTTGGCGATATCTGCATCGGATGCCGCAGTGGACGGGCTGGGATCGGTCTGGGTATAGCTGGCCAACGCCAGCGTCAGGAAAACAAGCAGGCCCAGCAACAGGGCCGCGCCTGTCATTTGCAAGGCGCGGCGCAGCGAACGCCGGAAGGCGGCGCGCCAGTCTGCTGCAGATGATTTCCCGATTGCGCGGGTGGCCATTGCTACTCCCCTGTTTACGGTAGCCTAGGTGTAATAGGTGCATAATGCGCCGGACAGGACTCCTGCGTCAAGAATCCTGCGCTGAAACGAGTCCATCAATTGCCGCCCAGTGCGGCCAATCGAGCAATTGCGCGCGTTTCGCGGTCATTCCTCCAAGCGCGATGACCGGCATTTCGGCCAATGCCGCCAGCTGGTGGAACCGGTCTGCCCCCATTCCCCGTGCACCGGGATGGGTGCGTGTGGTGAACACGGGCGACAGGAAGACGGCATTTGCACCCAGCCTGTTGGCGGCGTTGATTTCCTCTTCATCATGCACTGCGGCCAGCCGGATCATGCCTTCTGCCCCTGCGAGGCGGGATGGAGCTGCGTAAATTCCATCAGCGCCCCAATGTTTCGCCAGCGGGCCGTGGTCTGACAGGATGACCCAGTGGCCGCATAGCCGCGCAATCGCCGCCAGCGCATCGAAACGCGCCCTGCGCCGGGCTTCTTCAAGATGATAGTGGCGGAACACGAAGCCTGAACCTTCCGGCAGCGCGCGCAGCGCATCGTCCAGCGCAGCATCGTTACGGGCATCGCTCAGCAGCCAAATTTCAGGGATGCTGGTGTGCTGTAAGGTATGGCAAGTCGTCACAGCCACGCTATAGCGCGCATCCAATGGAAAATGCAGCCACCAAGCTAGAGCAGGTGCGCGAAAACATCGCGCGCGCAGCCAGGATCGCCGGCCGGAAAGCCGCAGACATCACGCTGATTGCCGTCAGCAAGACACATCCACCAGAGGCGATAGAGCCGCTGTTGATTGCCGGCCAGCGCATCTTCGGTGAGAACCGGGTGCAGGAAGCGCAGGCAAAATGGCCGCAATTGCGCGAACGCCATCCCGCGGCGCAGGTCCATCTCGTGGGCCAGTTGCAGTCCAACAAGGCAGACGATGCAGTGGCCCTGTTCGATTTCATCCATTCGCTCGACCGGCCCAGCCTGGTGGCCGCGCTGGGCAAGGCGATGGACAAGGCAGGCAAGCGCGTGCCCTGTTTCATCCAGGTGGACATTGGCGAGGAAGAACAGAAGGGCGGCTGCGCGATTGGCGACTTGCCTGCCCTCGTCGAACAGGCACGCGCCGCAGATATACCCGTTGCGGGCCTGATGTGTGTTCCGCCAGCGGGGATAGAGCCGACCCCGTTCTTTGCCTTGCTCGACAAGCTGGCACGCGACCATGGACTGGACGGGCGAAGCATGGGCATGAGCAGCGATTATGAAATCGCGGTGCAGCTTGGCGCAACGCATGTACGCGTTGGCAGTGCCCTGTTCGGCAACCGGCACTGAATAGCAGCCCGGCG
>JAHEAX010000007.1 GCA_024642525.1 Erythrobacteraceae bacterium
GCAGGATTGCAGCCTGACAACAATGGCTGGCTGCGTACGGACCCATCCATGCTGCCCGATGCCGGCGGGCTTGACGGGTTCTTCATCGGGCGCTGGGTCAAGTAGGGCTGCCCGGACAAGCCCGTTAGCGGACAGTCAGGTCTAACCGCTATTAATCTATGGCTCAAAATTCTTCTATTGGGTGGAAAGCGCACATTCGCGGGATCGCATGATCGAGGTCCGCCAGGTTTAGAAGCAGACCCGTGCCGGACGGATCAGGCAGGAAAATGAATTCCGCAAAGTTTGTTGCCGTCGGGATCACGAAAATAGGCCAGCTCGATGGTGCCCATGGAGGCAGTTTCGCGCGGTCCGGGCGGAGCTTCGATCGAGGTTCCGCCTGCGGCAACGGCGGTATCGTGAAGCTGCTTCACCTGCTCGGGCGAGTCGCAGGAAAAGGCGACTGTGCTGCCGTTGGCGACGCTTGCCGGTTCGTCGTTGATCGGCTGGCTGACGATGAAGTTGGTTCCGTTGCCATTATTGTAGATCAGACGGGTCTGGCCGCTGTCGGCGATGTTCCGCGTCCCTTCCCCTGCACCCAAGGCGCCGAGCACCGTGTCGTAGAAGCGCTTGGATCGTTCAATGTCGTTCGATCCGACCATGGTGTGAAAAAGCACGCATACTCTCCTGAAGGCTGATCGACTTCCGATCGCCATTAGCGGTATCACCTAACAGGCACGTAACGCGCAGTCACCCCCGGCCCTCGGAATGTCCGCTATCGGGTCGTTAGCCGACAGTCCGCCTTTATCTCAGCCATTGGAGCAGCGGGCTGTCTGATTGCCCCCTCACGCCCGGATTCGATTCACGCTCCCTGCTTCACCTTGTTCTGGAAGCTTTTACGCAGTTTCAGCAGCTTGGGAGGGATGGTCGCCATGCAATAGGGATTGCGCTGGCCTTCGCCGTCCCAATATTCCTGGTGGTAATCTTCTGCCGGATACCAGGTGGTCGCCTCCTCAATCGTGGTGACGACCTTGCCATTATGGCTTTCATTGGCGCGCTCGATTGCGGCCTCCGCTTCGGCGCGCTGCGTATCGTCCAGCGGGAAGATGGCCGAACGATATTGTGTGCCGACATCATTGCCCTGCCTGTTCAGCTGCGTCGGATCATGCGTGCCGAGAAACACATCCAGCATTTCGGCATAGGAAATCACTTCGGGGTCATACGTCACGCGGATGCCTTCGGCGTGGCCCGTCGCGCCTGAACAAACTTCCTTGTAGGTCGGGTTAGGAGTTGTGCCGCCGATATAGCCGCTTTCCACTTCGCTCACCCCGATCACATCACGAAAGACGGCTTCTGTGCACCAGAAGCACCCACCTGCGATGATGGCCTGTTCCATGTGTGACATAAATGCGCTTTCCTTTTTGCAAGGTCATAGGGTCGTATTGCGATTGGCTCGTGGTGGCAGATAGGAACGCTGCGGGCACTTGTCATCGGTTCATCTTGCATCTGTGGCTTGTCTTCGCATTTTCCAGCCTTACTGTGCGCATTACACGATATTCATATGTTTCGGAGAGAGTTAATGCGTTCAATTCTTGCAGCGACCGCTGCGCTTGCCGCACTTGCCATGGCCGCGCCTGCTGTTGCAGACCACCACATGGAAAACACTGCGATGAAGACGGCGCTGGCTGCTTCCCTGCGCGCCGATGATGCCGTGCGCGACCAGTATCGCCACCCTGCCGAAACGCTGGAATTCTTCCAGGTGAAGCCGGGCATGACCGTGGTTGACGTGGTGCCCGGCTCTGGCTGGTACACCCGCGTCCTTGCCCCTTATCTTGGCAAGGATGGTAAATATATCGGCCTCAACCCTGATGTCGCGCACAGCAATTCTACGCGCACCGCGGAAAACTGGGCGGGTCTTGCCAAGTCATTCCCGAACGATCTGGCGGGCTGGGGCCTTGCTGGCACCAATGCAGTCGGCCTCAACAGCGACGAAGTGACAGAGGCGATGCATGGCACCGTCGACCGCGTGCTCATCTTCCGCGAAATGCACAATCTGCACCGCTTCGGCTTCCTCCATTATGAACTGGCGACCATGCACAATCTGCTGAAGGATGACGGAATGCTCGGCATTGTGCAGCACCGCGCAAAGGCGTGGGCACCTGCATCCTATACCGATGGCAGCCGCGGCTATCTGCGGCAGAAAGATGTGATCGGGCTGGTCGAGGCCCATGGTTTTGAACTGGTCGGCACCAGTGAAATCAATGCCAATGCGAAAGACCCGGCTGACCACCCGCGCGGTGTCTGGGAAATGCCGCCAAGCTGGGGTTCAAAGCGTCCCGAGCTGAAGGATCTGGGCGAAAGCGACCGGATGACGCTGCTTTTCCGCAAGCGCAAATAAACTGAAGGATGGTGCAAACGGCTGCGCGGCGCAGTTCGCCGCTGCGCAGCCGTTCCCTTGTGGACTTCACAATCGTCCGCAAATAAACGGGCGGTATGACCAAACTGACTGTCGCCGCCCTCCAGCTTGCCCTCGGCTCTGACGATGAAGCAAGCAACATTGCTGCTGTTTGCGCGCTGGTAGAAGATGCTGCCGCCAGTGGCGCGCAGGTTATCCTACCGCCCGAACTGTTTTCCGGCCCCTATTTCTGCCGTGAAGAGGATGAGGCGCTGTTTGCGCTGGCGCGTCCGACCAGTCAGCATCCTTCGGTGCAGGCAATGCAGCATCTTGCAGCGAAGCTGAAAGTGGCGATACCGACCAGTTTCTTCGAACGGGACGGTCACCACTATTACAACACGCTGGCGATGATCGGGCCGGATGGCGAAATCATCGGCACCTATCGCAAAAGCCATATTCCTGATGGACCGGGCTACGAGGAAAAATACTATTTTCGGCCCGGCAATGACGGTTTCAAGGTGTGGGATGTCTTCGGCGCGCGCATCGGCGTGGGTATCTGCTGGGATCAATGGTATCCTGAATGCGCCCGCGTGATGGCGCTGATGGGCGCAGAAGTTCTGCTCTACCCCACCGCCATCGGTTCTGAACCTTATGATGTGGATCTCGATACCAGCCGGATGTGGCGGCGCGCCATGCTGGGCCATTCGGTGTCCAATTGCATGCCGGTCATTGCTGCCAACCGGATTGGCCACGAAGGGCCGGCAGATCGCGCGCAGAGCTTTTACGGCCACAGCTTCATCAGCGACGAATGGGGCGATTACCTTGCTGAATTCGGGGCCCTTGAAACAGGCGTGCTGACCGCCACTCTCGATCTGGCGCAGGCGGCCAGGCACCGCGCAGGGATGGGCTTCTTCCGTGATCGCCGCCCGCAGCTTTACGGACGTATTTGCGAGGATATCTGATCCACCAATACCTCATCGCGCTTGGCTCCAACGTTCGCCATCCAGCCATTGGCAGCCCGCCCAAGGTGCTTGCCGCGGCACTGGACCGGCTCGCTGATGAAGGTATCGAAGTGCTGGCCGCGTCGCCTGTCATGCACAGCGCGCCTGTCGGTCCGTCGATGCGCCAATATGCCAATGGTGCCGCCATCATTGCCACCAGCAGTGACCCTGAAGGTCTGTTGGAGACTCTAAAATCCGTCGAACGTGAATTTGGCCGCAGGGCGCGCGGGCAGCGCTGGCGGGCCCGTGTGCTTGATCTGGATATAATCCTGTGGACAGGCGGCTGCTTTCACAGCGATTCTCTCATAATCCCGCATCCTGCCATGCAGGAAAGGGACTTTGTGCTGGCCCCGGCAGCCGCGATTTCCCCCGATTGGCGCGACCCGATTACAAGACTTTCCATAAAGCAGCTTCATGGGCGCTTGACCCGCCCGCGCGCCGCCCCTAGGTGAGCCGCCGGTGGTCGGGCCCTTAGCTCAGTCGGTAGAGCAACTGACTTTTAATCAGTAGGTCGCTGGTTCGAACCCAGCAGGGCTCACCACCATTTTCCTGTCACCGACACTGCCGATGGACCGGCCCCTTCGGGCGGGGCGCAGCCCCCGTGCGCTGTGAAGAGTAGCGGCTTAGAGCGGCTTGGTGTCGAGCTTCTTGGCCCAGCCGACGAACAAGGTGATGAGCACGGGCACCAGCAGGAAGCTCAGCACCACCTTGGCCAGCATCTGGCCGATCAGAAGCGGTCCAATCGGAAATTCGCCATAAAAGGCGAGGGTCACGAAGATGAGCGTGTCGATTGCCTGGCTGAGCGCAGAAGCAACTGCCCCGCGCAGCATCAGCCCCATGCTGCCCGTTCCATCGGATTTGCCGCGCAGGCGTTCGAAAATCCAGATATTGAGCAGCAGCGATACACCATAGGCGACAGGGCCCGCAGCCATGATTCGCGGTGTCTGCGACAGCACCTGTTTGAATGCGGCGATATTTTCCGGCGGCATGTTGGCCGAAGGTGGAAGCATCAGCACCAGCAAGACGAGCAATGCGGACCCTGCAAGCGGCAGGAAGCCCCAGAAAACCAGCCTGTTCGCAATCGCCTGGCCATGCAGCTGCGCCACCGTGCTCGACAGGACGACCAGCATCAGAAAGGCAAAGATACCGGCTTCAACGGCAAGCGGCCCCAGAGCCACCTGTTTGAAGCCCAATACGCCCGCGATGACCGTCATCCCGCCATATATCAGCGCGAAGACGAACAGGGAGCGGGGGATGGCGGGGTGTTTCGCGTGATCTTGGTCGTTCATCGCGCTGTGCCTATTATCTCGCGCAGGAAAAGGGAAGCTGTCTGTTGGCAGGGGCAGGCGAATATCGCTGCTGGTGATGCATTTGACATGTATGTTTGACCTTAGCCGCGCAAAAGGCGAAGAGCGTGTTCGAAATTTGCTCTTTCGAAAGATCCTATGCCCCCTATCCTCACCAGCCTGTTCGGCATTGCCGCAATCCTTCTGCTCGCATTCCTGCTATCGACCGGGAAACGGCGGATAAAGCTGCGGATTGTCGGGGCCGCATTTGCCTTGCAGGTGCTGATGGCATTCCTGGTTCTGAGCACGCCTTGGGGCCGGGTGACCATCCGAACCATGTCGGACGGCGTGGCGGCGCTACTTTCTTATGCGCATGCAGGCACATCCTTCCTGTTCGGCGCGGAAAACCCGTTGGCCAACACTTTTGCGCTGGGCGCATTGCCGGTGATCGTCTTCTTCGCCGCGCTGGTATCCATCCTCTACCACCTCGGCATCATGCAGCGCGTGGTGCGCTGGGTGGGCGGTGCGATTGGTTGGGTGACTGGCATCAGCAAGGTGGAATCGCTGGGCGCTGCGGCCAATATCTTTGTTGGCCAATCGGAAAGCCCGCTGGTGGTTCGCCCCTATCTGGCTGCACTTTCGCCATCGCGCCTGTTCACCTTGATGACAGTGGGCATGGCAGGCGTGGCAGGCACCATTCTGGCAGCCTATGCCGGCCTGCTCGGCCCTGATTACCTGCCTTATCTCCTGGCGGCGGCCTTCATGTCGGCGCCAGGCGGTATCATGATGGCCAAGATCATCATGCCTGATGACGAAGACGAGCCTGCCACTGCCGATGGCGATATTGCCCTGCCCAGCGCGCGGATCAGTTCCGAAGGTCCGGCAGCCCTCACCGAAGGCGGGAAGGCGCATGAAGTCGAAGTGGCCGAGACATTCGAGGAAGGCCAGAAGCCTGCCAACGTAATCGAAGCTGCCGCACAAGGCGCGCAGACAGGCGTGAAGCTGGCCGTGGCCGTGGGCGCCATGGTGCTGGCATTCGTGGCGCTGGTGGCGATGGCCAACGGCTTTCTTGGCGCAGCAGGCGGCCTGTTCGGCTATCCTGACCTTTCATTCCAGCAAGTGCTGGGCTGGGTTTTTGCACCCTTCATGTTCCTGCTTGGCGTGCCATGGCAGGAAGCAGGCGTTGCTGGCGGTCTGTTCGGCACCAAGGTGGTGCTGAACGAATTTGTGGCCTTCATCGAACTCGGCCAGCTGACCTCTGAAGTCCTGAGCGACCGGAGCCGCGCCATTGTAACCTTCGCGCTGTGCGGCTTTGCCAATTTCAGTTCCATCGCCATCCAGATGGCGGTTACCGGCGGCCTCGCGCCCAATCAGCGGCCTGTCATCGCGCGCCTCGGGCTGCGTGCCCTTGCTGCCGGTTCGCTTGCCAATCTGATGAGCGCCGCGCTAGCTGGCCTCTTTCTTCCCTACTGAGAATCCACATGACCGATATTGCCTCTGTTTCCCTGTCCCGGCCGCTGGAAGACGTGGCTGACGAACTTGGCCGCAGTTTTTCCGAATTCGGCTTTGCCATTGTCCGCGATCACGGCATCCCGGCCGATCTCATCGCGCGGGCAGAAGACATGTCCAGGGCGTTCTTCGCCCTGCCAGACCAGGTGAAGCGCGAATACAAGATCGAAGGCGGCGGCGGCGCGCGCGGCTACACGCCGTTCGGCACGGAAAAAGCCAAGGATGCCAAGGTCCACGACCTGAAGGAATTCTGGCATGTGGGCCGCGACCTGCCCAAGGGCCACCCCCTGTCGGAATTCATGGCGCCCAACCTGTGGCCGTCGGAAGTGGAAGGCTTCAGGGAAACTTTTGAGGCACTTTATTCTGCTTTCGAAAAGGCTGGCGACACCATCCTGCGCGCCATCGCGCTGCATCTGGGTCTGGCAGAAGATTTCTTCGTTCCCACGGTGAAGGACGGCAATTCGGTGATGCGCCTGCTGCATTATCCACCGCTGGAAACCGAAGATGCCGAAGGTGCAATCCGCGCGGCGGCCCATGGCGACATCAACACCATCACCCTGCTGCTGGGTGCAGAAGAAGCCGGGCTGGAACTTCTGACCAAGCAGGGCGAATGGCTGCCCGTTTCGCCGCCTGAAGGCGCATTGGCTGTCAATATCGGCGATATGCTGGACCGGCTGACCAATGGAAAACTGCGGTCGACCACCCACCGCGTGGTGAACCCAATGGGCGAAGCGGCGCACCGATCGCGCTATTCCATGCCGTTTTTCCTGCATTTCCGGCCGGACTACATGATCGAGACCTTGCCGGGCTGCATCGACAGCGAATCGGGTGCCCTTCCGCCGGAGCCGATTTCGAGTCACGATTTCCTGATGCAGCGCCTGCGCGAGATAAATCTGGCCTGAACAGGGCCATTATTTCTCGCATTTTTCCACTGCCGAACTTTGTCTGGCATTGTTGCATTGCAGCAACATGCCTGAAACCCGCAGAAATGCGCGGTTTTTGGGCCTGTTGAAAAGTCCGCCGCCAGATTCGCGTGGATTGTCACAGTCCAGTAACAAAAGATACTTTTTAGCGTCGTCCATCGCCCTTATCGGGGCCAAGTCATTCCTCACTATTTCCGCGAACGTCACGCAAGGGACTGCTCAAATGAAAATCAAATATCTCCTGGCTGCCAGTGTTGTCAGCCTTTCCGCAGCGGCAATCATGCCGGCGCCTGCCATGGCGCAGCAGATCACTTCGGGCATCGAAGGCAGTGTTTCGTCCGCAGACGGCGCGCCGCTTGCTGGCGCAGTGGTTGTCATCACCGACACCCGCACCGGTCAGTCGCGCACGCTGACCACCGGTTCGGATGGCCAGTTCCGCGTAGACAGCCTGATCACCGGCGGTCCCTACGAAGTGACGGCCACCACGGCTGGCTTCGAAGGTCAGACTGTCGAAAACATCTACATCAACCTGCAAGGCAACTCGCAGCTGACGTTCCAGCTGGCCGCAACCGCCGGCAGTGAAGATAACGTCATCGTCGTTTCGGGCGCACGTGTGCAGCTTTCGCAGCGCGCCATCGGCCCGGGCCAGTCCTTCGGCACCGACACGATCGAAGCCTTCCCTTCGATCAGCCGCGATGTTCGCGACATCATCCGTATCGACCCGCGTGTCAGCCTCGACCGTTCGAACGAAGTTGACCGCGTGTCCTGCCTCGGCGGTAACGACCGCACCAACGCCTTCACGGTTGACGGTATTGCCCAGTCCGACCTTTTCGGCCTGAACGGTACGCCGTTTGCCAGCCGTAACTCGCTGCCGCTTCCTTATGACGCTGTTCGCGAAACCTCTGTCGAATTCGCACCGTTTGACGTGCAGTATGGCCAGTTCACCGGCTGCGCCATCAACGTTGTCACCAAGTCTGGCGGCAATGACTTCCACGGTTCGGCATTCTTCACCTATGCCAGCGACAGCCTGCAGGGCGACACTGCCGGCGGCGTCGATTTCTCTGGCCAGCCTTACAAGGAAAAGCGCTGGGGCGCGACGCTGAGCGGACCGATCATCAAGGATCGCCTGTTCTTCTTCGCTGCCTATGAAGAAACCGATCTGGCAGACAGCCAGGAAGAAGGTCCGGCTGGCGAAGGCTACCCGACCGAACTCGGCTTCGTCACCACGGACCAGTTCAACCAGTATTCGCAGATCCTCAGCAGCGTTTACGGCTTCGAAGCCGGCGGCCTTGCCCGCAGCCTGCCAGAAAGCAGCGTTCGCTACTTCGGCCGTCTCGATGCCTACATCACCGAAGATCACCGCCTTGAAGCGACTTATCAGCGCCTTGAGGAAACCAACGTAGAGCCGGACGATTTCTCGCGCACCAGCAACGTATTCACCGGCTACAACGCCTTTGAAGACGAAGGCACGGTCAGCGATTACTACTCGCTGCGTCTCTATTCCGACTGGTCTGACGTATTCTCCACCGAGATCCGCGCATCGCGCGCCGAAGTGCAGGACGTTCAGGGCCCGGTTGGCGGCGGCGAAGCGCAGTCGGGCAACCCGATCCCGCGTATCGTTGTCGGTGTTTCCAACAATGGTCAAAACGGTTCCATCGTCAGCGGCCCGGGTTTCTCGCGCGGCGCCAACGATCTGAAGACCACGGTTACCCAGCTTAAGGCGCTTGGCCGTCTCAATGCAGGCAACCACACCATCACCATCGGCGGTGAATACAACCAGCTGAAGGTCTTTAACCTGTTCGCCCAGAATGCGACTGGCACGTTGACCTTCAACAACCTGACCGATTTCGCCAATGGCCTTCTGTCGGGCGGCACCAACACCTTCCCTAGCGGCGATGCCATCGTGGCTGGCCAGTCTGCTGGTGCATACGGCAACTTCACCGGCAGCGGCGACATCAACGATGCAGCTGCACGTTGGCAGCGCACCACCTGGACTGCCTATGCGCAGGACGATTGGCAGGTTTCCGACCAGCTGAACGTGATTGCCGGTATCCGTGCTGAATGGCTTTCGGGCGATGCACCAACGGGCAACCAGAACTTCTTCAACCGTTACGGCTTCACCAATGCCAACAGCTTCGGCAAGATCGACCCGGTCTTCCTGCCGCGTGTTGGCTTTACCTATGATGTCGATAACTCCGGCTTCTTCCGCAACACCCAGATCAAGGGTGGTGTTGGCCGCTTCACCGGCGGCGACCCGGCTGTGTATTTCTCCAACGCCTTTTCCAACAACGGCTTTGCAGTCGGCTTCGGCCAGACCGGCAATGCCGCTTGCGGTCCGGCTGGCACACAGATCGACGTAACCCCGGGTGGCACCTACAGCGGTATTCCGCAGTGCATCATCGATGCTGGCGGCGTTCAGTCCTCACGCGGCCTTGCCGACACCCAGTCGACCGATCCGAACTTCGAAATGCCGACCGTGTGGCGTGCCAACTTCGGCCTGTCGACCATGTTCGGCACCGAAACCGGCTTCTTCAGCGACTGGCGCCTGAATGTCGACTTCATCTACAGCAAGTTCGTCAACCCAGTGGACTTCGTTGACCTTTCGCAGGTCGTGAACCCGGCTCTGGGCCTCGGTGGTTACACGGTCGATGGTCGCCCCATCTACCGCGCAATCGACCCGACGGTGACTGGCTGTAATGCAGTTCTGCAGAACCAGGGCGGCTCGCCGCCAACCTACACCGGCGTAACCTCGGCTTGCTTCAGCACCGGCCGTGACGATGAAATCCAGCTGACCAACGGCAAGAGCTTCGAAAGCAAGATTGCTTCGGTAATCCTGTCCAAGAACTGGAACCGTGGTTTCATCACCGATGGCGGAAGCATCAACTTCAACCTCGGCTATGCCTATACCGATGCAGAGAACAACCGTTACTCCAGCAGCTCGACCGCGACTTCCAGCTTCGACATCGTCGCAGCTGCTGATCGCCAGAGCGTTGATGTGGCAACGGCCGAGTTCCAGACGAAGCACAACTTCACGATGGGCCTCAATGTTCGTGAACAGTTCTTCAGCGACTACGATACAAGCTTCGGCTTCATCTTCGTTGCCCGTTCGGGCCGTCCATACAGCGTTGTATGGGACAATGGTCCGTCGAGCGTGCTGAACGACAGCGCAAGCGGTGACTTCAACTCGCTGCTCTACGTGCCCACCGGCATCAGCGATCCGAATGTATCGCCTTCCAGCAACGCGGCTGCTCTGGCCGACCTGGATGCGTTCATCTCGAGCAAGTCGTGCATCAACAAGTATCGTGGGATGACCCTGCCGCGTAACAGCTGCACCAACCCGTGGTTCTACGACCTCGATCTGCGCTTCAGCCAGGAACTCCCTGGTCCGGCGAGCATCTTCGGTGTCACTGAAGACAAGCTCAAGCTGTTCGTCGATTTCGACAACTTCCTGAACCTTGTCGACAGCGGCTCGAACCTGTTCAAGCGCTATCGTTACACCGAAGCAGCTGCCCGGGTTGATGGTATCGATTCAAGCGGTCGCTACATCTACTCGCGTGCACTCGACTATGGTGCACCGGTCATCCAGTCGAGCTCCTCGCTCTGGAAGATCCAGCTGGGCGTAAGCTACGAATTCTAATCTTCGCGATTAGTCTTAAAACACAGACGGCGGCATCTTCGGATGCCGCCGTTTGCTTTTGTGCGGCGGATTTTTGCCCGCGTCAGGCTGCGACGAGCAATTCTTCGGCAAGACGCTGGCGATTGCCTGCGGATAATTCATCCTTGAGCGCCCGTTCGAAGGCGAGTGCCTTGGCGCCAAGCACTGCCTCGCCAAACATCCCGGCAGTGCCGGCCAACTTGTGCACTATGCGGGCAAGTTCCTGCGCGCTTGCGCCTTCCAGCCTGTTCGTCCGCAATGCATCAGACACCGCATCCAATGCTTCCTGCCGCCGCAGCTGCCATTTGGCGAGCAGGGCAGGCGAATGCTGGCTGGCTGCCGCAGGCGCAGCAGGATCGGGCACAGTAGCAGCCATCGCTGGTAAGGTGTTTCTTTCGGGCAGCCACATGCACAGTGCTTCCATCAGTTCATTCAGCACCAGTGGCTTGGACAAATGCGCCTGCATCCCCGCTTCGATCACGGCGCGCTTGTCTTCATCGTAAACATTGGCCGTCAGCGCCACGATGGGCAGTTCACTTGGCGTGACACCCGCTGCGCGGATCTGGCGGGTGGCACTGTAACCATCGCAAAGCGGCATCTGGATATCCATCAGCACAAGCTGGAAAGGCCTGCCTTCATTGTGTGCAGACATGACTGCGGCAAAGGCCTCCTCGCCATTTTCAGCCGTTTCAACGCACTGGCCGCATTTTTCCAGCATAGTGGTCACCAATATGCGGTTGATGTCGTGGTCCTCGGCCAGAAGGATGCGCGCCGAACGGGGCAATTGTGTCGTGACCGGAGCTTGCTTGGGGGCAGCGGCTCGTTCTGTATCGGGCTCTGGCAAGCGGACAGGCAAACGCAGCATGAAGCAGGAGCCGGTGCCGCTGATGCTGCTGACGCTGAGCGACCCGCCGAGCAATTGCGCCATCTGACGGCTGATCGCCAGCCCGAGTCCCGTTCCGCCATATTTGCGCGATGTCGCATTATCGGCCTGTTCGAATGGCTTGAATATTCCTTCCACGCGGTTGCTTGGTATGCCGATACCGGTATCTTCCACGCCGATCAGGATAGTGTCGCCATTTAACGCGGCGCGCAGCGTGATCGTGCCGCTTTCGGTGAATTTCACGGCATTTCCGGCCAGGTTGAGGATGATCTGGCGCAGCCTCAGACTGTCGGAAATGATGGTATGCGGCAAAGAAGGATCGAGATCGACTTCCAGCGCCAGCCCCTTCTGGCTGGCATTGGCCGAATGCAGCATGGCGCAAGACCGGAGCAATTGCGCAAGTTCCACAGGTTCCTGCGTCACTTCGATCTGGCCTGCTTCCACCTTGGAAAGATCGAGGATGTCATTCAGCAGCCGCATCATGCTCTTGCCGGATTCGTCAATCAGTTCAGCATGATGGCGCTGTTTTGGCGTCAGGTCAGATTGCAGCAGAAGTTCAGTGAAGCCCAATACGCCGTTCATCGGTGTGCGGATTTCGTGGCTCATATTGGCGAGGAACTGCGACTTTGCCGTTGCGGCATTTTCCGCGTGTTTGCGGGCGCGCACAAGATTGCGTTCCAGCTGCACCCGCGCGGTGACATTGCGGCAGGATACGAAGATGGATTGTTCGTCATCCAGATCATCGGGATCGACGCTGCTGCGCACGCAATCGGCCTCGATATAGACAGCTTCGCCATCTGCATCGTCCAGCAGGCGGCGGTAGGTGAAGCGTTCCTTGGCGCTTTCGCCAGACAGCAGGCGCCGCTGAATTTCGCTGATGGCTTCCTGCGCTTCCGGGTGGATCTGCGAATCCGCGACCTTGCCGATGAAATGTTCTGGCGGCAGATCCAGTACATTGCGCACGGATGGCGATGCATAGGTGCACACGCCGGTCATGTCATATTGCATGACCGCGTCGCTGACATTCTTGGCCAGCATCTTGAACTGCTGCTTGCGCATCCGCAGCTGGCGCATGGTCTGGTGCTGGGCAGCCACTGCTGCTGCAACCGGCAGGCTCATGACAAAGCCGCTCACCAGAAAAATCTGGAGGATCATCAGCCGTTCGTTGATCGGCCCATCCACCAGCGTCACGGGGCCATGGCCCAGTGCCGTCATGATAGTGGCGGTTGTCGCCACCTGCGCCAGCGCCAGCGCCGTGCCAAAGCTGCCGAGGCGAAACGCATGCAGCACCAGCACAGGTGCCGTCAGGAACAGGATGGGGAAACCATCCTGCCAGAAAATGGCAAAAGTGGCGAAGAAACCGCCTGCCATGATGCCCAGCCATTCACCCCAGTGCCGCCTGACGACGGGATACTGGCCGCGCAATGTGCCAATGATGATGAGCAGGGGCGGAGCGATCAGCATGATGCCCATTGCATCTGCCACATACCAGCCAAGCCATGCTTCCCAACTGGCCACTCCTGCCAGGACCATGACGCTGATAACCACGATCGAAGACGCCAGCGGAGCGATGAGTGCAGCGAGAAATACAAAGCGGGCAAGGTCGCTCACCCGCTCCATATCCGGCGGGATGCGTGCCATCATCCGCAGCAGCAATAGTGCGACGCTTATTTCCACGACATTCGCGACAGAAAAGGCTGCGCCCATCCACGGGTCCGATCCGGCCAGTACATTGCCAGCAAGGCTGCCTGCAAACAGCACGGAATAAAGAAGGGTTTCGAATTTGGGCCGGAAATGCAGGAAAAATGCGATGGCAATGGCGTTGGGCATCCACACCGCGGCAAAGCTGCCTTCACCCTTGGTCAGGGCAACTCCGCCATAGGCAAGCGCCGTAAAGCCGCCGAATGCGATCAACAGCAGCCAAGGCAATTGCCAGCCGCGCAGCCGCAAACCGGCGGAATTCGGGAACTTCAAAGCGCTGTTCCGCATTCCCTGAATGGCGGCACGCGCCTTTGCGGCCTGTGCTTCCATGATTTCTTGATTGCCCCCCATCGCGGACCCCTTTCGGGACTGTTATAGAGAGAGCGCAGCCAATCCGGGCGCGGCCACATCAGCTTTCGTGAATATTCCAGGCAGATTGCATGACCACAGATACGAGATTTTCAAGCACCTCGCGCAAGGTCCGGCCAGCGACATTGCTGATGATTGGCCTGTTTCACGTGGCTGCCATCTATGGCCTCGCCAAGGCGTTTGCGCCGGATATGACCGGCACCGTTGAACGCACGGTTATTGCTGCTTTCACCGTCACAGTGACAACACCTGAAGAAAAACCCCCCGAAGCAGAGCCTGAACCCGATGAGGGCGCAGCGGGCGAGGAAGGCAAGGAAGCGGTGCCCAAGCCCGTTACCGCGCCCCCACCCAAAATCCCGGTCAAGAGGGACAAGCCTGCACCCAAGGCATCATCCACCGGCACCGCCAACACTTCGGGCGCGAAAGACCAGGGCGATGGCACGGGTGCCGCAGGAAGCGGGCTAGGCACCGGCAGCGGCAATGGCGGCGGCGGGCAGGGCGGCGGCGCTGTCAGCAAGCCGGTGCATGTTTCGGGCGCAATCAACAATGCGCGGGATTATCCTGTCCCAGAGGGCGGCCGCAAGGCGCGGATCGGGACCGAGGTGATTGTGAAAGTGACCGTCGGCACGGACGGGCGCGCATCCAATTGCAGTGTTTACAAAGCCAGCCCAGACCCCGAAGCTGATCGCATCACATGCCGATTGGTGGTGGAACGTCTGGGCTTCAAGCCTGCGACCGATGCGAGGGGCAATCCGGTGTCGGCTCCGTTCTACTGGCGGCAACGCTGGTTCTGATGGACTGGGAGTTTTAAAATCAACAAGGTAACCAGATAGAAAACCATTTACCCTATTCGCCCTCTCGAATTGGAAATGTTGGACGGGAAGTAGAGTGATTCAACCGGTCATCCTGTGTGGAGGAAGTGGGACGCGCCTTTGGCCGCGCAGCCGCGCATCGCGGCCCAAACCCTTCCTTGCGCTGACTGGCGAAACGTCGCTGTTCGAAGCGACCCTTGCCCGTGTTTCCGACCGCGAAATGTTTGCCCCACCCATTGTGGTGACTGGGCAGCAGCATGTGGAACTGGTGCTGGCGCAGGCAGGCGATGTCGATGGCCTCCGCATCGTGGTGGAACCAGTCGGCCGCAATACCGCGCCTGCCATTGCGCTGGCGGCATGTATTCTGCCCGAAGATGCCGTCATGCTGGTGTGCCCGAGCGACCATCACATTGCCGATATTGCCGAATTCATCCGCTCCGCCCGCGATGGTGCAGTGCTGGCCAGCGATGGCTGGCTGACGGCCATCGGGGTCAAGGCCAGCAGGCCGGAGACAGGATATGGCTATATTCTTGAGGGCGAGGGGATTGCCGCGCCCTGCAAAAAGTCATGCCACACAATCGAACGCTTCGTGGAAAAGCCTGACGCAGCGCTGGCTGCAGAATTTCTGGCAGATGGCCGATATTGCTGGAATGCCGGCATCTTCGCTTTTGGCGCAGCAAACTTCCTGGCCGAACTGGCACGTCACCGCCCCGACATGGCGGAAATGGCACAGCAGGCCATGGCGGCCAGCGCAGCCGACGGCGTTCTGATCAAGCCGGATACGGCCATTTTTTCCTCGATCGAGCCTGAATCGGTTGATTATGCCGTGATGGAGCAGGCCCGCCGCGCTGCCGTGGTGGCAGCAGACATGGGCTGGTCCGACATTGGCAACTGGCGCGCCTTGCGTGATGCACGGGTGCATGATGCCAATGGCAACAGCATAAAAGGCAGCGCGGACCTGGTGGATTGCCATGATGTGATGGTCGACAGCGACGGGCCGCATGTTTCGGTCATCGGTCTGGATGACGTTATCGTGGTCGTCGACGGGGATGAGATTCTGGTGGTTTCAGCATCGGGCGCGCAAAAGGTCGGCAAATTGCCGGGCGTGACAGGGGCATGAGCGCCGTGGTCAGGCTGCGGCCCCGCATGGTCGAAAAAATCTGGGGCCGCACTGTGCTGCCTGCTCCATTTACGGCGCCAGCAAACAAGCGGATTGGTGAAATCTGGTTCGATGTTCCGCCCGAGATGGACAGTGTGCTGGTGAAATATCTGTTCACTAGCGAAAAATTGTCGGTCCAAGTGCATCCATCCGACCACCAGGTTCCTCTGGGCCAATGCGGCAAGGAAGAATGCTGGCTGGTGCTGGATGCGGAACCGGGCGCAAAGCTGGCGCTTGGTTTTAAACACGAAATAAGTCCAGAAGCGATGCGTGCAGCGGCGCTCGACGGATCGATTGAAGACCGGCTCGCATGGCATGATGCAAAGCCGGGTGACTTCTTCCACCTGCCATCAGGCACAGTTCATGCAATCGGCCCCGGCATCAGCCTGGTTGAGGTGCAGCAGAACTGTGACGTGACATATCGGTTGTTCGATTACGGGCGGCCGCGCGCGCTTCATCTCGATCAGGCCGTGGAAGTTGCCATCGGCCAGCCGCACGATCCGGCGCTGCGCAAATCCTGCGGGACCAGCGGCAATGCGGCGCTGATCGAAGGCCCGCATTTCCGGCTCGACCGGCTTGCAGGCCCGCCAAGCGATGACATGCGCTCCCGCTATCCCGGCGCCGTGCTGGCCGTGCCCTTGCTGGGCACGGTGCGCGTCGGCGGGATTACGGTAAGGGCAGGCGAATGTTGCCTGCTGCCAGACCTCGACAGTGCAGATTTCTCAGCCGCCCTGACAACGCTGATTACCCAGCCGGTCAGCCAATGCGCTGCTGCGGATTACCCTGCTTTGAAATTGGCCAGTAACTGAGCGATATCATCCTTGGTGTAAGGCTTTTTCAGCACGGCCATTGCACCCTTTTCACCCAGTTCATCCGCCATTTCGCCATAGCCGGTGGCAAATGCAAACGGCACATTCAGGCTCCGCAGCTTCTGCGCGACAATGTCACTGGTTTCTTCACCCAGATTATAGTCAAGGATGGCCATTTGCGGCACGTCATCTTCGATCAGCCGCATCGCGCTTTTGACCGTGCTGGCCATGGTGACCGTTTCGATACCCAGCTGGCGCAGGCAATCTTCTGAATCCAGTGCGATGATCATGCTGTCTTCCACCAGCAGCACATGCTTCAGTTCGCCCGAAATAGTGCCATTGGCGCGTGGCTGCTCGTTATTCATTTTCTTCACCGCATCCGCGTCTACCATCGCCGTGGTGTAATGCGTCAGAAACCGGTTGGGAATGATGAATTCCGCCTGCACGCCGCCCAGCTTGTAATTGACCTTGGCATCGCCGCCCAATTCATAGGGAATGGACTTTTCGATGATGGTGGAACCAAAGCCGCGCCGTGTGGGTGGCTTGACCGGTGGCCCGCCCATTTCGTGCCATTCGATGACAAGATCGTCATGGATGTCGCGGCGCAGAATGATCGAAAGGGTGCCGCTGCTGTCGCATAGGCTGCCATATTTGGCCGAATTGGTCATCATTTCGTGCATGACGAGCGCGATGACGGTGTAGGCTTCCGGCGCGACCAGCACATCATCGCCGTTGACGACTATGCGGTCTTCCTTGCCTGTGAAAAACGCTTCTGCCTCTGCACCGATCAATTCTTTGAGCGGTGCGGGATTCCAGTTTTCACGCGTGATATTGTCATGCGCCTTGGCCAGTGCAGAAACACGGCCGCCGATGAGGTCAATGAAACCGTCTACTTCGCTGGCTTCGGTCCGGGACTGGCTGATCAACCCGCGGATAAGGTTGAGGATGTTGCGAACCCGGTGATTAAGTTCTGCAATCAGCAGTTCCTGCTGTTCCTTGGCCCGGCCAAGTTCCCGAACGGCATCGTCCGTGACGCGCAGGATCACTTCCAGCAACGTGACGCGCAGGGATTCTGCGATCTGCATTTCTGCCTCGGTCCATTCCGCGCTCTGATCGTCGATCTGCTGCTGCCATGCGGCAAAGCTCTTGCGCGGAGACAGGCGCACTTCGCCGCCTGATTGCTGTTCGACCGGCTTTTCAGGGTTCCCGCCCCAGGTGACGGTCTGTTTCAGGGGCTTGCGCCACAGGACAAAATAATCTCGCGGACGGCGCGAGACAGGTATGATCAGGGCCCCTGCCACACGGTCTTTGAATGCGGATGCCGCGTCCAGACTTTTTGCAAGATGGGAATTGCCGATCACCGTGCTGGTGGCAGATGTATTCAGGCCCCGAACCAATGCCTGGAATTCAGCCTCGGTAGGGGCAACGCCTCGCGCTTGGTAATTGCCATCGACATAGGCGCTGGACCCGTCATGCGGGATGATACCGGCAATGGCCTGGCCCAGTGTAGGCAGGCTGTCGACCAGCGAAACACCGCCAGCCAGCCGCGCCATAAGTCGGTCATGCAACTTGCGCCCATCATGCCAGATGGCAGATTTGCGTTCCGAAATTGTCCGGTCGAGCTGTAGGGAGAATATCTGCGAGAACAGTTCCGCACTGGTGCGTTGGGAATAGGGCAGAACGCGAGGTGTGCGATGATGGCACGCAAACAACCCCCACAGCTTGCCGCGGATGATGATCGAAATGGACAGTGACGCTGCAATGCCCATGTTTCGCAGATATTCGATATGCGCCGGCGAAACCGCGCGCAGGCTGCTGAGGCTGAGATCGAGCGGATGACCGTCAAAAGATACGGCAGGCTCGATCGGCACAGGCGTGGCTTCCACATCGCTGATGATGCGGAACAGGTTACGCAGATAGAGCGCGCGGGCCTGCGCGGGTATGTCGGATTTGGGGTAGCGAAGGTGAAGGAACGGTTCGAGATCGTTCTCGACCGCTTCGGCAATGACTTCGCCAGTGCCGTCAGTCTGGAATTTATAGACCATCACACGGTCGAAGCCGAGCAGGTCCTTCAGATGCCCGGCTGCCAACTGGCACAGCGTGCCTTCATCGGCCTGGCCTTCCAGATTGCCGATGAGTGGCCGCAGCGCGCGGGCGCTGTTGGTATATGATGCCTCGTCATGCGGCTCGAATTCGATGATTGTCCGCCCACCGATCGTGTGCAGGGCAACGTCCAGCAAATTGTCATCGTTGGCGAGTTTGACGCCGAACAGCCGTTCAACATCGTCCGGCCCGCTCAGCCGGCACAATGCCTGCTGCAAGGTGGCCAGCGCTTCGGGAAGCAAAATTTGGCTGAGCAACATCCCTGATTCAATCGGGGTGCTTGTCTTCAGAATTTCCGCTGCGTTCGCGGAATGATGGCTCACGATCCAGTCGCTATTGACAGCCAGCAGGCCGCCGAACGGCTGGATGGTGTTCAACTGGTGGATCGGTTCCCTGTCACACTGCGTGAGATCGGGTTTGGGGTCGTCTAGGCTCATGCAGCGATTCTCGTCGGATAAATGGTCTTTGCCGCCTCGAAGCATTGGAAAACGGCATTGGCGCCGTTTGCTGCTTTGTCGATCAGGGCGTCGGAAACTGGTTGTTCAAGCCGCGGTTTGAGCGCGGCCCAATATTCGGTCATGGCGGCATCTGCCAGAAAGGCGGTGGGCCAGTCGTGTGCGGAACTTTTGTGCATCCTCGCCAGCATCGCCCGGTTGCCCATGGATGATCCGCCCAGCGCCCAGGCAATGCCCAGCCAACCTGCATTGGCAGGAGGGGTGAAGGCGGGACAGTGGTCGGGCGATCTCGAACCAAGCGTGGCGAGGTCTGCCGCAATGAGGTCCGACTGTGCCGGCGGGCACATGTCTGCTGGCATATTTGCTGCGCACCACGCCTCTATCGGGCGGCGTGCAGCATATTGGATTGCAAGGAAATCGGAATATTCTGCCGGATCTGAAAGATCGAGTGTGCCAATAGAGGCGTCCAACCGGTCGTGCGCGGCTTTTGTCATGGTGCGCAGTGCGGACCGGAGGTTGTGGGTATCTGTAGCCTGCTTCACTCATTCCCTCCGGACACAGGATGGTCTGGAAAATTCGCTTTCCACACCAAACTGGCGTTCAACGGGGTGAGTGCAGATTGCACGGCACGTCTGGTATCCCGTAACTTCGTCCTCTATCAATCCACGAAGAGGCAGCTGTGTTCCCGAATATCTGCGGAAGCATCACAAAATCTGTTTCAAAGTCAGATATCTGCAAAAAGGGCGTGATTTTCATGATTGCCGAAACGATTCAACTGGCGCTCGCGCCGGTCTTTGTACTGGTGGCGATAGGCAATATCATGAACCTGCTTTCCACCCGGCTGGGCCGCGTGGTGGACCGCAGCCGTCTGATGCAGACCCAGTATGGTTCCACTACCGGCGCGGAACATGATATTGTTGTGCTGGAAATCCGCTCGCTCGATCGGCGGATTTTGCTGATCGGCCGCGCCATATTGCTCCTGGTTCTCAGCGGCCTCACCATCGGGCTGACCGTTGTATTCCTTTTCGTGGGCGAACTGGTTCACAAGGACTTGCCACAAATGGCTGCTGCCGCTTTCATTGCGGCAATCGGTTTGCTGATGACGGCGCTGATGCTGTTCCTGCTGGAAACGCGCGAGGCATCTGCATCGCTGCGCATACCGGAGGATTATCTGGAGCTGCACCGGTCAATCTGACCTGGGCAATGACGCCTATTTGAGCAGTTTCTGGCCCTGCTGCTTGATCGCGCCTGCAATCATCGGCTCGATAAAGCTCAGTGCCATTGGCAGGGCGATCTGGAAAACCAGCTGGTTCTCTTCAATATCGACCACGCCGTTCAGGTCCTGCCCCATGGCGCGCACTGTCATGTTCATACGGTCGTCGCTCGGCCAGTCGGTCACGACTTCGGCCATGCCGCCAGGGATATGGTCTGCGATTTCATGACTGCGGCTGCGCAGGCGTTCGCGAACAGTATCGCGCGGAATGTCGAATGGCACGGCAACGCGCATCACTTGGTATCCTTGGCAATGTCGGGCGACCCATCGGCGGCATCGCCATATTTATAATCGAGGTAGCGGTGCTTGATGGCAAGATCGTCCAGCGCGCCATCGGCCAATTGGCGCGTCACGCTGTCGATTTCTGCGCTGATTTTTCCCAGCCCATCGGTCAATTGCTGGTCAGGCGTAGCGCCTGCGCGTTTTTCGCCTCGCAATTGGTGCGGCACCTTGCGGTAGGAATCGACCATTTCAGGCAGATGTTCACCCACCAGCTTGCGCACTTCACGCGCGGCGGGGTGGCTTTGGTCAATTGCCTGCAATTGCAGGCCCAACGCATCAAGCTGGACGCCGATCTGGTCCACCAGCGTGACTGCCGGCGGGGGTAGGGCGGGTCGCTGTGCTTCCAGCCACAATTCAGTGCGGCCCACCATCTGCGCGACATCGCCTTTGACCAGGTCGGCCCGCTTTGGCACCTTCATCTTGGGGAAGGCCGAAAAGCCCACTGTGGCGGCGATAATGGCCAGCATGGTCACCATCACACCGGTAAAGCCGATGCCGTCGATGATAAGGCCCGCCACCATCGCGGCAACCACAATGCCGCCGATTGCGAGCACGATCCGCTTCACCTTGCGCACGAAATGCTGCGTCTTGATTTCGGCCGAACCCCTGCCGATGGAAACACGGCGGTGCCTGCCCCCATCGCGGTTGTCGGCTAGCAAGCGCCTGCCATCGTTAAGCAGACGGTCGCTGTCTCTGGTCAGATCATTCATCAATATTGTCCCGCGATCAGCCTTCAAGGCTCAACAACGGCGATTCCGTCACTTGCTTGGAAGCCTGTGCCTGGCCTTCTGCGCGCGCGATATAGCCCTTGGATTTCTGGACTTCGTCGGACAGCACGTCGACGGTCTGCTTCATGGACGAAAGGGCTTCCAGCTTGAACCGGTCAACTTCGTCCATCGTGTCGTAGATGTTCTGGAAAGCGCGCTGCAATGTTTCCAGCGGAATGGTGGAACTGGCGGCTTGTTGGTGGATCTTGCCGGTCTGGTCACGCAGCATGGTGCTGGTGGAATCGATAATGCCCGCGGTCGTTTCATTAAGCGCGGTAATCTGGCCCAAGACCAGCCGCTGGTTGGTCATTGCTTCGGCCACGGTCACGGCGGTGCGCAGTGCGCCCACAGTGGTGGTGCTGGCGCGGTCGACACCCTTCACCAGTTCGACATTGTTCTTCTTCACAAGGTCCAGCGCGAGATAGCCTTGCACGCTGACAGCCATCTGGGTCAGCAGGTCCTGCGTGCGCTGGCGGACATAGAACAGGGCGGTTTCACGCACTGCCTTGGCCTTCATCGGATCGGTCGCATCCAGTTCCAGCGCCTTTTCTTCGAGCTTTTCATCAAGGCTTTTGGAAATGACGATCATCTGTTCCAGGTTGCCCATGGCTTCCCACAGTTTCTGGCGTTCCACGTCGATCGCGGCATTGTCCATAATCAGCTCGTCCTTGCCCGAAGACAGGTTGCCTAGGATGGACTGGATATGCGTTTGCGCGCTTTGATAGCTGCGGAAATAATTGGTCAGCTTGTTGCCGAACGGGATGATGCCCAGAATCTTCCTCGGGCCGGACAATTTACCCCGCTTCCCGGGGTCGAGATCTTCGACCACGCGGCGCAGTTCCGCCAGATCGGCGCCTACACCTTCATCCTTGTCCATTGCGCGTATTGGCCGGTCGAGGAAGCGATTGGACATTTGCGCGGCAGCAGCAATTTCCTTGCGGCCCATGTTGGTCAACTGATCGACCTTCTGGCCAAATTCGGGGGAATTGGCATCCTGCGCGATCAGGTCTGCAACAAAGGATTCGACCTTTGTCTGCAGCTTGGACTGGATTTCCTCGGAGACCGGAACAAGCCCTGCGGCCTTTTCTGCGGCAACCTGGGGCACCGGATCGGGCGCAGTCAGCTCCAGATCGATCGCGGTTGCTGTCCGTGTTTCGCCATTGTTCTGGGGTGCGCTCATCGATTGTGACCAATTCCTGTTCGCCTGCCTTGATGCAGGTGTGATTGACTATAGCTACTGTATTAAGGTCATAAGACACGAAGTTCAAGATTTTTGCCTCATGCCATGTACTTCGTCCATCCTTTCATCTGAAAAAGAAGCAGGCTAACAGCGGCACCAAGACTGAAACAGGGCAATAGACAAGATGACAGATGACACACCGGTTGTGACCGCACGGCCAGACACCCAATCCTTTGGCTGGGTGGTGCTGAGCTGGCGTAGATGGTGGCGCGATGCTGTCATCGGCACGGTCGATCAGGCTGCCGTTATCGAAAAGCGCCACGAAGACGGCGCAATGTCATCCCGTTATATGTTCATGATCGCCATGTCAGGCGGCATCGCCATTCTTGGCCTGCTGCTGTCGTCCCCTGCCGTGGTCATCGGTGCCATGCTCCTGTCTCCGTTGATGGGGCCGATCATGGGGCTGGGGTTCGCCATGGCAATTGGCGATTATTCGTGGATGCGCCAGTCGGCAAAATCGCTGGCATATGGGTCGCTGATGGCGGTCGCGCTGTGCGCCTTTGTCGTATTCATGTCGCCATTGCAGACAGTTACTTCCGAAATTGCCGCGCGCACCCGGCCCAATCTGTTCGATCTGCTGGTGGCGCTGTTTTCCGCTTTGGCCGGCGCCTATGCGATGATCCGCGGGCGCGAAGGCACCATTGTCGGCGTGGCCATTGCCACCGCCTTGATGCCGCCGCTGGCCGTCGTAGGTTTCGGCATCGCCACGTTCAACTGGACCGTGTTTTCAGGCGCGCTGCTGCTGTTTTTCACCAACTTGATGACCATTGCGCTGACCGCAGCAGTCATGGCGCGTATCTACGGTTTTCGCACAACCCTGAGCGACCGGCAAACCCAGTTCCAGAACATCGTGATTGTCGTCTCCTTCGTCGCGCTGGCTGTGCCTCTGGGCTATTCGCTGCGCACCATCGCGTGGGAAGCCAACGCATCGCGGCAGGTGCAGGCACAGTTGATGAACGAATTTGACGGCAGGGCTCGTATTTCGCAGCTCGATATCAATTTCGATGCCGATCCGATCGAGGTTTCTGCCACGGTTTTGACCCCGGGCCTGATCGATGATGCCGAACAGCGCGGTGCACGCGCAATGGGGAGGATATTGAAAGAACCGATCAGCCTTACCCTGACGCAGTACCAGGTCGGCACCAGCAAATCCGCTGCCGAAGAAGCGCAGCTTGCGGCAGCTTCCCAGCAGGAAGAAGTGGCCAATGAACGCGCCAACGAGCTGGCAAGCAGGCTCGCATTGCTGGCCGGGGTGACCGAGGATGAAGTGCTCGTCGACCGTCAGCGGCGCCATGCGCGGGTCAAGGCAAAGGTTTTGCCAGGTGCCACGCTTGCCGCCTATCGGGATCTGGAAAAGCGTATCACCGTGACAGAGCCTGACTGGCAGATTGAACTGGTCCCGCCTTCTCTGCCATTGCCATCGCTGCCGATGAACAATGGCGAACCGACCGAAGCAGGGCTTGAGAACATGGCGCTGGTGTCATGGGCGGCAAGCCGCCTCGACACCAAGATCAGACTGGCCGGCCCTGCGGATGCTGTCGAGAAAGCGCGCGCCATTATCGTCGGTGATGATGATGATGTTGCGATTGAAACGGAAACACGCAGCGGTAACCTCACCGTCGGATGGGTAAGGCCGGGCGAATAACCGCGCCGCCTGTGCGGACCGGCTTTGTTTAATTATCGGCGCCTTTAATGGCCTGTCAGGCAGCGACGGGCAGTTCCAGCGGCTGGATGTCACCTGACAAATAAAGGCGCTTTGCCTTCGCGCGGCTGAGCTTGCCGGAACTGGTCCGGGGCAGGCTGCGCGGCGGAACCAGTTCCACGACGCAGTTCATGCCGGTGATGGAACGAACCTTGTCGCGGATCTGTTCGTGCAGCTTCATGCGTTCTTCAGGGTCCGATACGCGGCAGTGCACCAGCACTGCCGGTGCTTCTTCGCCATTTTCGGTTTCCACACTGAAGGCGGCAATATCGCCGTGGTTGAAGCCGGGCAGCTGTTCCACGGCCCATTCGATATCCTGTGGCCAGTGGTTCTTGCCATTGATGATGATCATGTCCTTGGCGCGGCCGACAATGAACAGGTAGCCATCGGCCATATAGCCCATGTCGCCTGTATCCAGCCAGCCATCGACCAGGCATTCCTCGGTAGCTTCCGGATTGCGGAAATAGGAATGCATGACGCTTGTGCCGCGGCACCAGACCTTGCCGATCTGATGGTCTTTTTTCACGCTGTCCTTGGGGCCGCGGATGACCACTTCCATGCCGGGGATCGGCTTGCCGCAATTGACAATGGCACGGTAACGGGCCGGTCGCGACAGGTCGCGCGGGGTGCCGGACAGCTTTTCTTCTTCCACCAGTTCCACCTTGATGCCTTCACGTGGCGGCATGACGGTGACTGCAAGGGTTGCCTCGGCAAGGCCGTAGCTGGGGGTAAAAGCGTTGGCCTTGAAACCTGCTTCGGCGAAGGAATTGACGAAATGCTGCATCACGTCGGGCCGGATCATGTCGGCACCATTGCCTGCCGTGCGCCAGCGAGAAAGGTCGAAACGTTCGGCCACATGGCTCTGGCTGGAAATGCGGCGGGCGCAAATGTCATAGCCGAAAGTCGGCGAATAGCTGAGCGTGGTGCCTTCGTTGCGGCTGATAAGATCGAGCCACGCCAGCGGACGGCGGGCGAAATGTTCGGTTTTCAGATAATCAGCCGAAACCTGGTTGGAAATCAGCGACAGGAAGCAGCCGACCAGTCCCATGTCATGATACCAGGGCAGCCAGCTGACCACGCGGTCGTTGCTGCCGATATCCATCGAAATGGCATGGCCTGCCAGATTATCCAGCAGTGCGCGGTGGGTCACGGCCACTCCGGTGGGGAAGCGGGTGGAGCCGCTTGAATATTGGAGATAGCAGATATCGTCCGGCTCGGGCGGGGTAAGCTCGCATTCCGGCGCATCCAGCGCGGCAAAGCTGACCCAATCCATGCCTTCGCAGCCCTGGCGTGCAGCCGCTGCTGCCGCCATTTCCGAAATTTCTGCCGGATAGAGCAATAATTTGGGGTCGGAACTTTCCAGCTGGACTGCCAGCTGGTCAATATAGCTGTCCTTTCCGCCAAAAGTGGTGGGCAGCGGCAATGGCACGGGCCATGCGCCTGCATAGACAGCGCCGCAGAACAGCGCGGCAAATTCGGGGCCGGTTTCGGCCACCAGCGCAACGCGGTCTTCCCTGCCGATGCCTGCTGCCACCAGCCGCTTTGCCATCGCCAATGCGTCTTCGCGCATTTCCGTGAAGGTATAGGCGCGTTCCAGGGTGCCACGCATATCGTGGAAATTCAGACCCTTCGCGCTTCTGGCGGCATAATCCACCGCATCGGTAAACGTCGCAAAATCCGACCGGCGGCGCGGCAGGGGGCAATCGTTTGGCGTTGGTTTCAACGCCTGAGGCGTAACTGTGGCATCGGTCATATTATTTTACGAAACCCGTCATCTACGCGCTTTCAGGGCGCTTCCATACCATTTGGCAATGCTGAAATGCGACCAGCAGCATTGCAAACTTTCCCATTTCATACAGACTGTGGCACGAATAAGGCCAATGACCGAACGCGATCATCCACAATCCCGCAAAAAACGGACCCCGCGCCCGCTCGACAAGGAGCGTTTGCAGGAACTTGCGCTGGCCTATGTAGCACGTTTTGCGACAACTGCATCAAAGCTGGAAGTCTACCTAAACCGCAAACTGCGTGAACGGGGGTGGAACGGGGATGCAGAAGGCCATCCCGACCCTGCCGCAATTGCCGCGCGATTTGTCGAATTGGGATATATTGACGATGCGGCCTACGCCCGGTCGCGGGCAGGCGGGCTGCTGAGGCGCGGATACGGACCAAGGCGGGTGTCGCAGGCGCTGAATGCAGCCGGTGTGGACGAACAGACCCGCAATTCGGTTGAACACGGCGATCATGCGATTCGGCAGGCCGCGCTGGCGCTGGCACGCAAGCGCCGCTTTGGACCTTTTGCGCTTGAAACGCCCGATCGCGACAGGCGGGACAAACAAATCGCCGCAATGTTGCGCGCAGGGCATGGATTTGATTGTGTCCGCGCGATAATGGATGCCGAAAGCGCTGCGGCTGCCATCGAATGGTCGAACGAACTGGCCAGCAGCGGCCATGAAGAGGAATTTTCCTGATTATGCGAACCGTGATCCTGGGTACCCTGCTGGCTTTGTGTGCCGCTTGCTCTCCGCAGCCTGCTGCCGAAGCCACCCCTGCCGCAGCTGCGCAGGCATCGGTTCATCCTGTTTCCGGCCTCAAGGTGGTGCCATTGACGGTGATCAATGGCACAAAGCGCCATGTTTTCCGCGTCGAAGTGGCCGCCACGCAAATGGACCAGGCCAAGGGCCTGATGTTCCGCACCCAGCTTGGCCCCGATGAAGGGATGATTTTCCCTCGCGATCCCTATTCGCAGGCCAGTTTCTGGATGAAGAACACGCCGTTGTCGCTGGATATCATCTTTGTCGGCACCGATGGCCGCATCAGCAACATTGCGGCCAACACTGTGCCTTATTCGCTGGATTCGGTAACGTCTGACGGAATCGCCAGCCTAGTGCTGGAATTGCGCGGCGGACGCGCGGCAGAACTGGGTATTGTTGCCGGCAACAAGGTTGAATGGTGATCGCGCAAGTTGCGCTTCGCGCTTGGCCCATCGGCCGTAATCGGCTAACCGCGCGCCCCATGAGGTTTATTCCATGAGCATTCTAGGCAAGATTTTCACCTGGTGGGACGGCGCCACGATCGGCACGTTGCTGAACAGTTGGCGTCACGGCGAACAGGTTGGCACCGACGCGCAGGGCAACGCGTATTTTCGCGCCCGCAAGACGGCGGATGGCGCACGTGAACGTCGCTGGGTCATTTATGAAGGTGCCAATGATGCAAGCCGCGTGCCTGCCGAATGGCATGGCTGGCTGCACGGTTCAGGCGATGACGTGCCCGAAAGCAACCTGCCGCCTCCACGCATCTGGGAAGTGGATTACACGCCCAATGCCACTGGCACAGACGCTGCCTATCGCCCGCAAGGCGCGCTGGAACGCGGCGGCCGCCGCGCCAGCGCCACGGGCGATTACGAAGCATGGACGCCGGATAGCTGATCATGCGCAGGATTTTCCCTGCGGCAGGTGTGCTGGCACCGCTGATGCTTGCACTTGCGGCGTGTTCGCAAGGCGCGCCTGCGCCCGAAGCTGAAGAAACGGACATTCCCGAAGAATTGCAGCAGGCTGCCAAGCCCACTGGTCAGACCGGCCCTGTGGCGGGCGCAACGCCGATGGAAGACCGCGTGGCCACCATTGGCCTGCTGAACAAGCGCAACAACCTGTCGCAGGACCTGGAAATGAAACCGGGCGAATCGCGCAGGCTGGGGAATGTCATCATTCGGCTGGCCGCGTGTGAACGGACCCCGCCATGGGAACTGCCCAAGGAAACAGGTGCATTTGTCCAGGTACTGGTGCGCGATACCGGCGGCGATCGCGACTGGCGCAAGGTGTTTTCAGGCTGGCTGTTCAAACAGTCGCCGTCGCTAAATGTGGTCGAACATCCGATTTACGATGTCTGGGTCAAGGACTGCGCGATGAATTTTCCGGGCGAAGGGGCAGCTGACCCGTCCACTGATGAGACGCCCGATGCAGAGGCTTCGCCTGCGCCATCTGCAGCGCCGGCAGCGCCGGCAGCGCCGGCACCGGCGACGGAGCCTGCTGCCGAGGCAGAATCAGCCAATAACGCCCAATAGGCTTCGGGCACGGACATATCCGGTGCGCCGCGCGCCTTTTCAAGCAATTGCAGATAGCGTTCCTGTTGCAGGGCCACAGCGCCCATCGATGCGAGATGTTCGGTCATGAACTGGCAATCGAGCAGACGCGCACCGCTTTTGCGTAAAATCGCCACCAGCCATGCCAGCGCCACCTTGGATGCGTTGTCCGCACGGCTGAACATGCTTTCCCCGCAAAAAACCTGGTCAAAGCTCACGCCATAAAGGCCGCCCACCAGATCATCTCCGCGCCATACTTCTATGGAATGGGCATATCCGCGCTTGTGCAGCGCCAGATAGCTTGCCTGGATGCGCGTGCTTATCCAGCTGCCGTCCTCATCGCCGCGAGGGGCCGCACAGGCGGAAATGACCTTTTCAAAAGCCTCGTCGCAAGTGACGCGGTAAATGTCCTGCCGCAACACCTTGCGCAGCGATTTGGAACAGCGAAACCCGTCGAGCGGGATAATCGCGCGTTCACGCGGCTCTACCCAGAAGATTTCTTCATCGTCGCGCCCTTCGGCCATCGGGAAGATGCCGCTGCGATAGGCCATCAGCAACAGCTCCGGTGGAATGATGGCAGACGGGGCAGATGGCAGCGGCGCAGACATTGGCTCCACTGTTAGCTTGCACGGGCGCGATCGCATAGAGTTTGCGATATTAGTGGCAGCAGCTGCACAAAGTTGCCTTGCCATCCAGCCTTCGCCGCTCTAGAGGCGCGGCTGCCTGCAGGAGCGTAGCTCAGTTGGTAGAGCATCGGTCTCCAAAACCGAGGGCCGTGGGTTCGAGTCCCTCCGCTCCTGCCAGGCAATATCGGCCAACCCCGGCCACTTCCCCCAGATCCGCCCGAAACGCCCGCAGCCGGGCCATGACCTGATGTGCGTTTCATCACCTTCAGATGCCATTCACCCGAATTCGGGGAACCTGCACGACCAACCGAGCATTTATAGCGCTGGATGGAGAGGCAATGGTAATTCATGGAGGACGTAGATCATGTCTAGCTTGACCTTTCGCAGCAGCCGTCCCGATGGCTGGATTTCGCCGCGCCCTTACAGCGATGCCAATTTGCGCCACCGCAAGCTTGGCCCCGTTCAGCCGCTTGAGGAACCCGGATTTTTCTCGCGGTTGTTTTCGCGCATCTAGTTCTTCACCGCGCGGCTTAGGCTGCGCATGAAAAAGGGGCCCGGTCGAATTATCGACCGGGCCCCTTTTGTTTGGCCTTGTTGAAGGATCAATATTCTTCAGGCGGTTCCGGTGTATCGACGCGGTAGTCCGGACCGGCGGTCCTGTCGCCGCGCGCCAGCTTGAATACCACGCCGGACAACAACGCCAGTGCCAGCAGGTTCGGCAGGGCCATCGCAGCGTTGGAAATATCGCCAAGGCGCCACACCAGTTCAGATGGCTGCGCCGCGCCGATATAGATCGCCACGCACCACAGTACGCGCCAGATGTAATGCAGCACCTTCTCGCCCCCCAGCGTGGAGCCGGGAACGCGGTCATAGATAAAGGTGATCGCCCGTTCGCCGTAATATGACCACGTCAGCAACGTGGTAAAGACGAACAGCAGCAAGGCCACGCTGGCCACCAGCGTGCCGATGGGGATGGTGCCCACTTCCATCGGGAATGCCGCGGCAAATGCGCCCGATGTCATGGCAAAACCGGTAAGGTCAGATTGCCATGCATGGATCACAGGCTGGCCGCCGCCGGTGAAGTTTCCTTCCACCGTCAGGATGACCAGCGCGGTCATGGTGCAGATCACCACCGTGTCGATAAATGTGCCGAGCATGGCCATGCGGCCCTGCTGTTCCGGATCGTTGGTTTGCGCCACTGCGTGGGCGATCGGGGTGGAACCCTGACCTGCTTCGTTGGAAAACAGGCCGCGCGCCACACCGGCACGAAGTGCGATGATGATGGCTGCACCGACAAAGCCGCCGGTGGCTGCCTGCGGATTGAATGCGCCGTAAAAGATGCGGTAGAATGTCTCGCCCAAATCGTTGAAATTGAGGATTAGCGCGATCACGGCCATCACGATGTAAGCGCCTGCCATGGACGGCACGACCTTTTCCGCGACATTGCCGATCGACTTGATGCCGCCGATGATCACGATAAATACCGCGCCAGCCACGATCAGCCCGCCAAGCCATTCCTCGATACCGAACAGTTCATTAAGCCCGTCCGCCACTGCGTTGGACTGGATGGCATTGCCGGTAACCAGCGCCGAAAACAGCGTGCCAATGCAGAAAACCACCGCCAGCCACGTCCATTTGGGGCCAAGGCCCATCATGATGTAGCTCATCGGGCCGCCGCGATAGGTGCCTTCTGCCGTGGTTTCGCGATATCGGATGGCCAGCGAACCTTCGGCGAATGCCAGCGCCATGCCGAACAGGGCGGTAACCCACATCCAGAAAATGGCCCCCGGCCCGCCAAGGGCGATGGCTGTGGCCACACCGGCTAGGTTGCCCGTGCCGACCTGGCCGGAAAGCGCGGTGGAAAGTGCCGCAAATGGCGAGATTTCGCCTGCGCCTGAACCCTTGCGTCCCTTGAACAGCCCCGCGAATGCACTGCCCAGCTTGACGATGGGATAGAATCGCAGGCCGATCATGACCCAGAGCCCGATGCCCAGCAGGATCAGCGTCATCGGCGGGAAGGGCAGAACCTCCTCGCCATTCCACAAACCTGCCCAGATGAAATCCGATACGTTGGTGATCGGTGTGATCCAGGCCTCAGCCCCGGATGGATTAGCGGCCATGAACGGCTCCCCTTATGCGTCCCGTAAAGCGCGCCACGCTAAAGGCGCATAGCGGACAAGGCCAGCCCCAAGTTTCTACTGTAACCGGATGATTGGGCAGGCAGCATCCCTGCTGCCATACCATCTCGTTCAGATGGTCTTGCGTTTGGTGGCGGCGCAGCCTAAATGAACGACGTCTTCCGACATATGTTGGTATTAAAGCCCCTCCCGGACTTGAACCGGGGCGGCGATGACCCCATCCCGGTAGACAGGAATTTTTTTGAAGCAGCGAAAGCGCGAGTAGATGGCAAAGACCAACCCAAGCCAGTTCTTCAGTCAGGTGAAAACCGAAGCCAGCAAGGTCGTATGGCCTACCCGGCAGGAAACGGTGACCACCGCGATTTTCGTGGCGATCATGATGGTCATTCTCTCGGTGTTCTTCCTTGGTGTCGACACCCTGTTTGGCGCCATCGTTCGCTGGCTTCTCACGCTCGCCTGACGGCTTCGGCAGCCGGTCGCGCGCTGACGCGATGGGCCGGACACATTTACCAAACACAGGATACACTATGGCTCGCTGGTACATCATCCACGCCTATTCCGGCTTCGAGAACAAGGTTCGCGACGCAATCATCTCCGAAGCGGAGCGGCTGGGCCTTTCCGAAGCGGTCGAGGAAGTCGAAGTTCCGACTGAAACGATCACCGAGGTAAAGCGCGGCAAGAAGGTTCAGGTCGAACGCAAGTTCATGCCTGGCTACGTGCTGGCAAAGCTGACCATGACCGACGATGTCTATCACCTGGTCAAGAATACGCCCAAGGTCACAGGTTTCCTCGGGTCCAATAACAAGCCGCAGCCGATTTCAGAAGCGGAAGCAGCGCGCTATTTCGGCGGTGTCGAAGAGGCAAAATCGGCTCCCAAGAAGCAGATCAGCGTCGATTACGAAATCGGCGATTCGGTCAAGGTCCTGGACGGCCCCTTCGCCAGCTTCAACGGCGTCGTCGAAGAACTCGACTTCGACAAGAACAAGGTCAAGGTCTCGGTCTCTATCTTCGGCCGTGCAACGCCGGTGGAACTGGACTTCGAACAGGTCGAACTGGTCAAGTAATACTGCTGCCTGGCTGGCTCTGCTGTTGCTTTGGTAACGCAGCGGCACGCAGTTCCGGAAATTACAGAAGGCGCCCCGTTGCGGGCGCCTTTTTGCTTGAGCGGCAGACCTGCCGCTTTCTGAGCGAATCTCTTGCATTTCGCGCCGCATCCGCTATTTGCGCGCCTTCCCAAGCGATAGTTTAGGAAAACCCATGCGGGAGGGGCCGCTCCAATCCGATTGGACGCCCCGCTTTACCGCTTAACATGAGGCGCCTTCGGAAGAACGTGCCGACAGTGTGATAAGGAGGCCATCGTGGCCAAGAAAATTGAAGGTTACATCAAGCTGCAGGTGCCAGCCGGCACTGCAAACCCATCCCCGCCGATCGGCCCTGCGCTGGGTCAGCGCGGTGTGAACATCATGGAATTCTGCAAGGCGTTCAACGCTGCCACGCAGGACATGGAAAAGAGCGCCCCGATCCCGACGGTCATCACCGTCTATGCCGATCGTTCGTTCACTTTCGTCACCAAGACCCCGCCTGCCAGCTACTTCCTCAAGAAAGCTGCCAAGCTGAAGTCCGGTTCGAAAGAACCTGGCAAGGTTTCTGCCGGAACGATCAAGCGTTCGCAGGTCCGCGAAATCGCTGAAGCGAAAATGGCCGATCTCAACGCAAACGATCTCGACCAGGCAACTCTGATCATCGAAGGCTCCGCGCGTTCGATGGGTCTCGACGTGGTGGAGGGCTGAGAACATGGCTAAACTGACCAAGATCCAGAAGCTGCGGACCGAGAAGCTCGATCCGGAAGCAATCTATTCGTTCGACGATGCGATGAAGACGCTGCGCGAACACGCCAAGAAGTTTGACGAGACTGTTGAAGTCGCGATGAACCTCGGTGTTGATCCGCGTCATGCCGACCAGATGGTCCGCGGCATGGTATCGCTGCCTTCGGGCACCGGTAAGGACGTCAAGGTTGCAGTCTTCGCTCGCGGCGACAACGCTGACAAGGCGCTGGCTGCCGGTGCCGACAAGGTTGGCGCTGAAGACCTGATGGAAGACATGCAGAACGGCAATCTCGATTATGACCGCGTTATTGCAACGCCGGACATGATGGGTGTTGTTGGCCGTCTCGGTAAGGTTCTGGGCCCCAAGGGCCTGATGCCGAACCCGAAGCTGGGCACTGTTACGCCGAATGTCGAACAGGCAGTGAAGGACGCCAAGGGCGGCCAGGTTGAATTCCGTGTTGAAAAGCAGGGAATCATCCACTCCGGCATCGGCAAAATGTCGTTCTCGGACGAGCAGCTGAAGGCCAACTTCGACGCTTTCACCAGCGCGATTGCCAAGGCAAAGCCTTCGGGCTCGAAGGGCAAGTACATCCAGAAGGTCTCGCTGACCTCGACGATGGGCCCGGGCCTCAAGATCGACAATGCCGGGATCGAAGGCGCGTAATCGCCCTTTCCCCATTGCTTGAACAAGAAAGGCCGGAGAGGGAAACCTCTCTGGCCTTTTCTTTTGTGGTAAGGCGCGGCCTGTTTCGCAGTCTGTCAGGCATACCGGGCGGAAAGCCAGGGCGGCTGCGCGTTCCCATCTATTTCGAGCCGGTTGCGGCCCTTTGCCTTGGCAAAGAACAGCGCAAGTTCGGCCCGCTTCATCGTATCGTCCAGCGAACTTGCTATTCTGGCTATGCCCGTGCTGGCGGTGATGGAAATGCCCTTTTCGCCAATGGAATCGCGAATTTCCGAAAGCGCGCCGATAATCCTGCGGCATATCGCCTCTGCCTGGTCGGGGGTGGCATGGGGCAGAAGAATGCCCACAGATTCCCCCCCGATGCGAGAAATGATGTCTTCTGATCGCATGAATGTGCGCAGGAAATCGGAAAACACCACCAGCACCTTGTCGCCGGTGGTCTGGCCATATTGCAGGTTTATCGCGCGGAAATGATCAATGTCGAACAGGGCGACGCAGCCGCCATCTTCCCGCTGGACCAGATGTTCCAGGATGGCGATGAAAGCCTTGCGGTTGGACAGGCCGGTGAGCGGGTCTGTCATGGATGAAACGCGCAGTTCCTCTCCATTGCCGCCTTCGCCTTCCATGCTGCGCAATATGGCCAATGTGCCGTAAATTTCGGCATTGTCATCGGACAATGCGCGCATCTGGATCTCAAACCATTTTTGCTGGCCATTATCTGTTCGGCCCAGAAATTCCGACCACTGGGGCGGCTGCAAACCGCCCAGCACGGCAGTATGCTTCGCCTTTATGGCACCGGCCTGCGACGGATGCACCAGGTCCAGCAGATGCGGTCCGATCAGCATTGATGGCAATGCCACGCCGAACCGTTCCAGCGCGGGTGATGCATGAATGATGAACCCGTCCCGGTCGGTTTTCAGGATGATGTCTGTCGTTGTTTCTGCAAGCAATCCACACAGGACAGATTCTTCCCGTGATGTAAAAATAGCCCCCATTCGACCCTGCCCCCCGGCTTTTATAGCACGTAAGTCTGATGAACCCGAAAGAAGACGAGTAAGTAAAAGAAAAGTAAGCTGACCTATATAACCAGACAAGAGAGCGTTCCAATATTTCTCTTATTAATCTACGATTGAGGTTATAGCAGTTAACTAACTCTCTTTACTTACGAATCACCCTTCCAATTTGTTTACCATATTATTGGGATTGGGTATTTTTAATTGCGCATTTTCAGTCAGAAGCGCAATTTATTCGCAGTCGATATGCGCCAGGTGCGGTACTTACAGCTCGATCATTATCCTGACCTTGTCCGGTGAAATGCCATAGGCGCTGGCGATCTGTTGCCGGCTGCTTGCGATGAGGTCGAGCACTGCGGGCGTTCCGCGGCTGGTCTTCAATTCTTCGGTCTGGATGCCGAGGGCTTCGGCCAAGGCGCCCAACCGTTCGTCCAGCGGGCGGGCCTTGCCCTGTTCCCAGGCCCAGATGGTGGGCTTGCTGACGCCCAGCTGTTCGCCAAGTTGGGCCATGGTCAGGCGGCGTTCCTTGCGCAGCCGCCTCAGCTTTGAACCGAAAGGTTCTGCTGCTGGTGTCACGCTGTGATCTGGCGCGGCAATGCGTGCGTCAGGGGCGCTGCCGGCGCTGCTTCCGACTGCACTTCGCAGTTCTGCGGCAGACAGCGTTGCGGATGATATTGGCATTTCAAACTCGCAGCCGAACAGATGGCCGCTTTCCCACACAACCCTGGCACGCACGGTTCCGGCGTGGGGCAATTCCACGAGGATAGTTTCACCGGCTGAAAGGCCAATGCGGCATTCCAGCAGCAAACCCCCGGCAGACGCATTGTGGACAACCACATTGGTCGCTTCGCCCGTTGCCAGCGCGCCGGATGTTTCCAGCCGCAACCTGCGTCTGCGCGCGCGGTCCGATCCGTCCTTGGTTGGTGCTTCTTCCAGATGCGCCGGAATGGCCATTATCTGCCTCCTGATGAAGGCAGACAATCGGGCTGCAGCGGTTAAGGCTTCGTTAGCCTGCGGAAGTGAATTTCAGCCAATCGGACGAATGGTGGCGCCAAGGCGTCAAATGCCGCCGGGCGTGAAATCCCAGCCGCGTTCGCCGAGGCCTTCGCACAAAGTGTCGGCGCAACTTGCCAACGCATCGGCACTGGTCGATCGGATGACGAAATTGGCCCCGACCTTGCCTTCTCGGAAGAAGGGATAGCTGCCGATCTGGCACCCTTCGTGGGCCTTTTCCGCCTCGCGTAGCAAGTCGGCAACTTCGCTTTCGGGCACCCAGCTGCCGATTGTTTCCGACAACAAAGGCGCGCCGCCTTCCAATGTGCCGGTCAGCGCATCCAGCATTCCGGCGGTAATATGCGGCACGCCTGCCATCAGGAAGACATTGCCGATCTTGATACCGGGCGCGCCGGACATGCGGTTGGGGATGAGCTGCGCGCCTTCGGGCACACGCGCCATCCGCAGGCGGCCTTCGTTCAGCCCGCCCTTATCGGTGTAATAGCGTTCCAGTATGGCGCGCGCTTCGGGGTGGACAATAACTTCCACGCCCAGTGCCTGGGCGACGGCATCCACCGTAATATCATCATGTGTGGGGCCGATGCCGCCGGTGGTGAACAGGTAATCATAGGATGTGCGCAGTGCGTTTACCGCATCGACAATCCTGCCTTGGACATCGGCAACCACGCGCACTTCGCCAAGGCGGATGCCTTGCACCTGTAGCCAGGTGGCAATCTGCGCAATGTTCTTGTCATGCGTGCGGCCGGAAAGAATTTCGTCGCCAATGATGACGAGGCCGGCAGTCCAGATACGTTCGCTCATGACAGGGCGTTAGGCCATCAATGCGGCAAGGTGAAGGGTGCAAATTGCACTGTTTCCACCGTTATTCCGCAGCTTCAAGCCGTTCGTCATCGGCAATGGCATTTGCGCCTGCGCGGCGGAAATCGAGAATTCCGTCATCCACCGCCTCTTCTGCCATGATCTTGCGATCGCGCACATATTCCTGGTTCAGCCGCCACGGGTAATCGACCGCGCTTTTCGGCATGATGTGGAGCGATCGCTGGATATACCCGGACGAGAAATCGAAGATATTGTCTTCTTCTAGGCCGTGATCATCCTTCAATACAGGCACCACCACATTTGTGCCGCTGCGCGTCATTTCATTGAGAACGCGGCAGATATAGTCGGAATTGATGTCCGCCCGCAGGGTCCAGCTTGCGTTGAGGTAGCCGAACACCACTGCCAGATTGGGCAGGTTCGAGAACATGCAGCCCTTGTAATAGAACCGCTTGCTGAAATCGACCGGCTCTCCATCGAGGCTGACGGCAATTTTGCCCGCCTGCGCCATCTTGAGGCCGGTGGCCGTCACTATAATGTCGGCTTCGATGATATCGCCGTTTTCCAGTTCCACGCCCTGCTCCACAAAGCGGGCGATGCGGCCTGTCACGATGCTGGCCTTGCGCGATTTCATCGCTTCGAACAGGTCGGCATCGGGCACCAGACAAAGGCGCTGGTCCCATGGATCGTATGGCGGGGTGAAAGTCGCTTCGTCATAGTCGGGACCAAGCGCCTTCTGGATGCGGGTCTTCAGCGCAGTCTTGACCTTTTCCGGCCTGTTGCGTGCCTGTTTGAAGGCAAAATCCTGCATCTTCACGTTTTTCCAGCGGGTGATCTTGTAGGCCGTCTCTTCTGGCAAAATCTTGCGCAGGAAATTGGCGAGGCCATCCTTTGCCGGGCGCGAGAACATCCATGTCGGCGTGCGCTGCAGCATCGTCACATGGCCAGCCTTGGCCGCCATGGACGGAACGATGGTAACCGCCGTTGCGCCAGAACCGATGACCAGCACGCGCTTGCCTGCATAGTCGAGGTCTTCTGGCCAGAATTGCGGGTGGATTACCTGGCCCTTGAAGTCGCCCAGTTCAAAGCCCGGGTCATAGGGCTGGTCGTAATCGTAATAGCCGGAACCGAGATAGAGGAAATTGGCCGTCAGCAGTTTGCGTTCGCCATCTGCCAGTTCGACCGTGACGCGCCACAGGCATTCCTGTTCGCGCCAGTCTGCCGAAATGACCTTGTGGCCGGTACGGATGTGGCGGCGGATATCGCGTTCATCCACGATGCGGTTGAGATATTCCAGAATGCTTGGCGCATCTGCGATGGATTTTTCGTGCTTCCACGGTTCGAACACGAAGCCAAGCGTATGCATATCGCTGTCGGAACGGATGCCGGGATAACGGAACAGGTCCCATGTGCCGCCAAGATTTTCCCGCCGTTCGACAATGGCATAGGTCAGATCGGGGCACATCATTTCCATATGTGCTGCCATCCCGATGCCGGAAATTCCGGCTCCGACAATCAGAACATCAACATCAGGTTTATTGGCCGGCATTGTCTCTCTCTCCTGCTTACATCGATGTAAGCACATCGCTGGAAGCTTGGCGAGTCCCGCTTTTTGGTGCTGACGGCGGCCAAAGCGGGCGCTAGGTATTGGTCCATGCAAAAACCAATGTGCCTTACACTCGCTGCAGTGGCGTTCACTGCACCCGCTTCGCTCGCAGCGCAGGAAACCGCCGATGCTGCCATCGCGGCCGAAATCGTGGTGACGGGCAAGGGCCTGCCCGAAACGCCTGCGGCACCTGCCTATGCGGTGACCGAGATAGAGCGGGAAGACATAGTCACCTCGTCATCCGGGCGGATCGAGGATGTGCTGTCGTCCGTGGCAGGTTTCCAGCAGTTCCGCCGTTCCGACAGCCGGTCGTCCAACCCCAGCGCGCAGGGCATTACCCTTCGCGCGCTGGGCGGCAATGCCAGCAGCCGCGCATTGGTCCTGCTGGACGGCGTGCCGATGGTTGATCCATTTTTCGGCTATATTCCGCTGAGCGCGATTGCGCCTGATGGACTGGGCAATATACGCGTCACGCGCGGCGGTGGTTCCGGCCCGTTTGGCGCAGGCGCACTGGCCGGCACGGTGGAACTGACCAGCGCAGACATAGATGCATTGGGGCCGGTCAATGCTTCCATGCTCGTCAATCAACGCGGCGAGACAGAAGCAAGCGCCGGCATCGCGCAGCAGCTGGGCAGCGGGTTTGTGGTTGCCAATGGCCGGTGGGACAGGGGGCAGGGTTTCCACACCACGCCGGCATCCGACCGAGTACCGGCCACGGCGCGCGCTGCTTTTGACAGTTGGTCGGTTGGCCTGCGCGGTGTGGTTCCGCTGAACGACACGGTGGAATTGCAGGCGCGCGGCCTGTTGTTCGACGATCAACGAACCTTGCGTTTCGAAGGTGCTGACAGTTCCAGCCAGGGGCAGGATGCCAGCATCAGGCTGGTGGGCCGCGGCGATTGGCAATTCGATGCGCTGGCCTATGTGCAGGCACGCAACTTTTCCAATGTGGTCATCAGTTCGACCCGTTTCGTGCCGGTGCTGGACCAGCGCAACACGCCATCAACCGGCATCGGCGGCAAGTTGGAACTGCGCCCGCCAGTGGGGCCGGATAATGTCCTGCGGCTGGGCGCGGATTACCGGCGCGCCAGCGGCGAATTGCAGGAAGAAGCCTATAGCGCCTTTTCCGGCAATCTGACCGAAGCAAGGCGGGCAGGCGGGCGCAACAGCGATCTTGGCCTGTTCATCGAGAATGATTTCAGCCTGGGCAGGGTGGTGCTGACAGGCGGGCTTCGGGCTGACCGGACCGTGATCGAAAACGGGTTCTACCGCGCGCGCAACGCAGCAGGCGCGATTGTGTCTGAAACCATTTCGCCCGACAGGTCCGACTGGACATTGACCTACCGCGCCGGTGCCACTTTCAAAGCAAGTGATGCATTGCGCGTGCGTGCTGCTGCCTATAGCGGCTTGCGCCTGCCGACCCTCAATGAACTTTACCGACCCTTCGTGGTGTTCCCCGTGGTGACCGAGGCGAATGCCAGTTTGAAGAACGAACGGCTCGAAGGTTTCGAGGCGGGTGCGGATTTTACGGCCGCCGAGGGGATTTCCCTGTCAGTCACTGCGTTCGACAACAGGGTGAAGAACGCGATTTCCAACGTGACGCTGGCACCCAACATGCGCCAGCGGCAGAACCTTCCCGCGGTGGATGCCCGCGGGCTGGAACTGGCAGCATCGCTAGAGCGCGGAAGTTTCAGCCTGAACGGGTCGCTTGCCTATACCGATGCCGCGGTGGACGGGCGCGGATCGTCGATTGATCTTGATGGGAAACGCCCTTCGCAAACGCCAGAATGGGCCGGCAGCATGACAGTGGCGTGGCGACCGGCAGATGGCTGGCTGGCATCGGCAACCTTGCGCCATGTCGGCGCGCAGTTTGAAAGTGACCAGGAAACCGATCGCCTGCCGCCTGCCACCACTCTGGGCGCCTATTTCCAGGCACCGCTGGGCGGCAGATTTTCCCTTGTGCTGCGCGGCGAAAACCTGACTGACGAGACGATTGTCACGCGCAATTCCGGCGGATCGATCGACCTTGGCGTGCCGCGCACTTTCTGGGGCGGTATTCGGCTGGGATATTGAGGCGTTCAGCCCTGCGCTGTCACTTTTGCGCGCTGGTCTGGCATACCCATGGATGCCAGCAGACCGCTTGCATCCTGAAATTTGCGGAAATCATCCTTGTTGGCCATCGCGTGCCAGTTGCCGAGGATGAGCGATTGCGCCACCGCACCGCCGAGCGTGGTGCCAGGACCAGTTATGATGAAGATGTCCGGCGCAAATTCGCGCGCAGACACTTCGATGGCGCGGGTGAAATCATAGGTCTGTGTAACCTGGGCGCCCAGCGTATAATCCCACAGGGCCTGCGTATCAGACGCATGGGGCCACCAGATCGCGCCGCGCCCGTCCACCATGGGCAGGTCCGGCTGCCTGAATAGCGCAGGCGCAAGGCGCGCGCGGCCTTTGTCCGATACAGGCTGCTGCATCGCTGTGTGGAATGCGGCGTGATTGCCCAGCCGCATGGGGAAGCGGCCATCCAGCGGTTCTGCCTCCACTTCAAATGCGGCAAGCCCGGCCTCGTTACCGGCCAGCACCAGCATCCCGCCAAGGTTGATCGACAGGTGCAAGATATGCCCCTTGCGCGTGCCGATTTCGTCCACCATCGCCAGCAGCCGGGCGCGGCGGGCCGGGTTTGCGGACCAGTCATCGCCCAGGAACGGATAGACCAGCTGGCCGCCAATGAGGGCTTCCTGCATCAGTGTCCCCATGGTGTTGGCCACGGTGAAACCGTCTTCGGGCGACAAGGCGCCTGCGCAGGCAAGCGCGGAATACCAGCCCATCGAATTGCCGGTAACCGCCACGACATCAATCGCACTGCGATCAATCGACAGGAAATCACCCAGCGTGGCAGCGTAGATAAGGCCCGATGCATTGTCACCGCGGGTGTGCTTGGCAAGAGAGAACCGGTCTGCACCATCGAGCGCGGACAGGGTTTCCTGCCCCTGCTTTTTCCGTTCTGCATCAAACGCGCGGAGCAAAGCTGCATCAGGGAAATTGCGCGCCAGATAGCCCAGCTCTGTCTTGTTATAGGTGCCCCGGCCGGGGCAGATGACGACTGCTGTGGTCATGATTTGCCCCCCAGCAATGCTGTGGCGGCGGTCATGATTTCATCCACGCTAGGCATGGTCACTGCATAGGCAGGGCCGGTGGGAATGAAACTGTCCTGCGCGCTGACGCGGGCTAGGCCGCGCCCTTCAGCCACGGCGTCATTTTCCGTATAAATGGTCATCAAGGCATCGGCCAGGCCGCCGGTGCGGCGGGTTTCATCCACGATCAAAATGTTGCGGCAGCCGCTGGTTGCATCCAGCATGGCCGCTTCGGGCAAGGGTGACAGCCAGTTCAGGTCAATGACGCGGGCGTTGATGCCCTGCGCCCCAAGGCGTTTTTGCGCCTGAAGTGACAGATGGATGCCATTGGCAACGCTGACGATGGCAAGGTCTTCGCCGGTCCCATGGGTTGTCACTTCGCCAAAGGCGATCCGCTCGCCCGGTTCGGGGTAGGTGCCAATCCAGCCATTATCGCCCGGCTCGTGAAGATCGCGCATCGGGTAAAGGGCAATGGGTTCGAGGAAGACCACCAGCCGTTGTTCTTCGCGTGCCAGCCGCACACATTCGCGCAGGATCCGCGCAGCATCTGGCCCGTTGGACGGGCACGCAAGGATAAGGCCGGGAATATCGCGCAGCACAGCCACAGAATTATCGTTGTGGAAATGCCCGCCAAACCCCTTCTGATAGCCAAGTCCGGCAATCCGCAGCACCATCGGGTTGGTATATTGCCCGTTGGAAAAGAACGGCAAAGTCGCCCCTTCGCCGCGCAGCTGGTCTTCGGCATTGTGCAGATAGGCGAGAAACTGGATTTCCGGCATCGGCAGGAAACCGTTCTGCGCCATGCCAAGGCCAAGGCCGAGAATGGATTGTTCGTCCAGCAGCGTGTCGATCACCCGCGCCCTGCCAAACCGGGCGGACAGCTTCTGCGTCACCCCGTAAACCCCGCCCTTGCGGCCAATATCCTCGCCCATCATGGCGATTTCGGGGTGCGCCAGCATCAGGTCTGTCAGCGCCCAGTTGATGAGGCGGGACATGATCTGCGGCTGTTCCATCGCCTTCATGTCGCCGCCAAAGGCTGCCGCGCGGCTCTGCTGCGATGGGCCATTGCTGGGCTGGCATTCCCGCCGCGGCGGAATGATACTGGCCATGACCTGTGATGCTGTTTCCAGCCTCGGGCGGGTGATTGCTTGGCGCGAAATGCGCTGCACGCGGTCAAATGTGCGGTTGTATATGTCCAGCGCTTCTTCAGCGGGCAGCGCGCCCGCCTGTTCCAGCAGCCGTACCGAATGCAGCAGCGGATCATGCGCTTCTTCGGCTTCTACTTCTGCTTTTGAAAGGTAAGTGGTCGGCACATCGGCCCCGGCGTGGCCATAAAGGCGGATGGTCCCGATATGGAGAAAAGCGGGCTTGCGCCGCCTGCGGACAAATTCTGCCGCTTGGGCAGCGACCTTGTAGGTTTCGTACATATCGAGGCCGTCGCAATGGAAATATTCAAGCCCGGGACGGCCGGTAAAACTGGCGGCAATCCAGCCGGTAGGTGTCTTGGTGGAAATGCCGATGCCATTGTCTTCGCAGACAAGCAGCAGCGGCATCGGCACCTTCTGATAGGCTGTCCAGCAGGCAGTGTTGATTGCGCCCTGGGCCGTGGAATGGTTGGCAGAAGCATCGCCGAAGGAACACATGATGATGGCATCGTCCGGCAGCGCCTTGTGCTCAGGCGGCTGACGTTTTGCGAGCCCGATGGAATAGGCTGCGCCAACAGCCTTGGGCAGATGGCTGGCGATGGTCGATGTTTGCGGCGGGATATTCAGCGCCTTTGACCCAAGCACCTTGTGGCGGCCGCCCGAAATCGGGTCTTCCGAAGAACAGGCGAAAGACAGCAGCATATCCCAAGCGATGGTCTGCCCTGGAACCTGCTCTGCCCGCTGGATCTGGAATGCGGCATCTCGGTAATGGAGGAAGGCCATGTCTGTCGGCTTCAAGGCCGCCGCGACCGCAGCCATGCCTTCATGGCCTGACGAACCAATGGTGTAGAAACCCTGTCCGGCAGCCTGCATGGCGCGGCTGGTTCGGTCCAGCGCGCGCGTCAGGCAGGCAGAACGATAGATCGAAACCGCTGTTTCGGGCGTCAGCGGGCCGGACGGTGCCTTGCCCGCAGGAAGGTCACCCGATGCCACGCGGCGCAGGAAATTCTCATGTACGATTGCAGCGCGATCCATGGTTCGCCTTGTAGATTGAATCGAGGAATAAACGTGCTGGCCTGATAGGGCCAACTTCGCGCGATGTCAGGCCGGAACGGTAATTCTTTTGCCGCTGAAAACGGCCTGCCAGTTCTGGATTTCGGAAAACACCACTTCGTCAGAGGCATGGATCAGTTCCGAGACGTGGCGATAGTTGAGGCGGCTTTCCGGCGCGTTCTGAAGCAGCTTGATCCTGTCTGCCACCACGCCCAGTTTTTCCGCCGCCACTTCGGAGATGGACGCGAAACGTTCAAAATCGCCAAAATAGCGGATGCCCGCCAGCGCGCCGCCCAGGGTGGGCAGGGCCACGCCCAGCACGGTGAAAATCTTGGCGGCCTTGGCCACCCAGCCGCCCTCGATCACGCCGATGGCATCCATCGCCACCAGCGCAAGATAAACTGCCACCGAAAAGACAGCGGCGATGAACAGCAGCCCGGAAAGATGGTCCAGCCCTTCATGCACACGGTTGAGTTGCAGGGCCTTGCGCCGGTGATAATCGCGCTGGGGCACAACGTGCCTGTCGCGCAAAATGGCCAGCGCATCGCGCAAATAGGGTTTCCCGACCCTGGCTGCGGGCAGGCCGACTGCACGGACACTGTGGCGGGCATACCATTCAGGCCAGTAACTCTTGGTGCCGCGCGGCCACGATCCCGATGGGCGGGCAACGCCCATCGCCAGCAGCAGCGGGCTATGGCGCAGATATTCAGCGGCGCGCCGCGTTTCGAACCACCTGCCATGCAGCCGTTCGCGCGTGCCGTGGATGGTGATGAGGATAATCAGCAGCAGCAGAATGAATTCTGCCGTGGCAAACAGCCATTTCTGGTTGGTATCGACCAGCGGCAAATAGAGAATGCCCGCGATGATGGCGAAGGACCCGAGCAGGAAATTGACCGTCATGCCCGAACGGTATCGGTCTGACAGATGCGCGGATATGCCATCGGCCCATGCAAAGCGGCGCAATACATCAGTGCCGATGCGGTGCGACAAGTCAGGATCGCCGCCGGGCAGGGCATCAATCGCAGACAGCAGCGGCGCGGCGGAACCTGCGGCAATGGCATCGGGGTGTTCGTAAGTCTGGGTGATGCGGCCAAACCGCTTTGCCAGCCCTTTGCCGCCGAACAGGGCTTCTACGCGCCGGAATGCATGGGCGGTGCGGCTGCTGTGGTCGCGCCATGTCGCTGCATTGAGTGCGGCAGGGCCGATGTGGCGACCCGTCATGCGCGAAGGTTCAGGCAAGACAGCATCGCGTACGATGGCATCCAGCCATTGAAGGTTTTCTTCCATCTCTGTCAGCCCGCCACATTCGGCGAGGGCTTCGGGTGCCTGCAGGATGCGCCAGTCAGCAGGATCGGCAGGGCGAATCCACAGGACCGGCGCCCCGAGTTCCAGCGCAACAGAGATGGTGTGGCCAGTGCCGCCAATGTCTGCTGCCGATTGCCCATCCCATACGGCAATCACCAAGTCGCTTTGTTCGATCAATATCCGGCCCGCCAATGCGGAGCGTGCGCTGGCATCAAGGGAGAATGTTTTTTGCGCCAGCAAGTCGGTTTCGCGGTCAATCGCGGCAAGGAAAGCGGCCTCTATCTGGTCGTCCTCGTCCTCCATCTCGAACAGGCGGGCCTTTGCTGCAAGTTTGCTTATGGCGTCGACCCGAGCGGCAACCGCGCTGTCGGCAGGCGGTGTGCCGGCAAGCACGCAGCGGGCATCGGCCGGGGACATCGGGCGGGCGTTGATGGCGGAATTGAGCGCCTGTCCGAAAGGCAGGGGGATCACCAGTTCCCAGCCGCGGTCCAGCGCCATATGCGCTGCGGCCTGGTCCGTTCCGTCAGACGCCAGCGTGTGCAGGCGGGTGGTTTCCAGCGCGCAATCGGCAAAACCGGCACCGCAGCGGGCAATGGTTGTATCGATCCGGTCGAACAAGACGCGCAGCTGATCCTCTATTTCAGAACTGTCTGCCGGATAGGACGGGTGGCCAGCACGGTGGCCTGTCACCCCGATGGAAAAGCGCGGGCGAGGCAGTGGTTCGGCAGCGGGGCGTAATCCGTCGTCTGCGGATTTCTGCGGATCGGTCAGGATAAGGCCCCCTCATACCACTGCATCTGCATTGCGCCCTCCGCCAGGGACGGGCGCTTGCCTTTCCTTTCTAGCGAAGATTTCCGGCTTGGCGAATGAATATCGGCCAGCGCGCTGCGCAGCCATAAAATACGCCCGAATGACATGGCTGCTTGGGATTTTGCGATTGGGCTGGTAGGCGCGCGCCCATGCTTGGAATCAACGGAATTACCGTGCGGCTTGGCGGCCGGACCATCCTCGACCGCGCGACTGCGGCGATACCACCTGGCGGGCGCGTCGGCCTGATCGGGCGTAATGGCGCGGGCAAGTCTACATTGATGAAGGTGATGATCGGCAGCCTCGATCCTGATGAAGGCTCGATCGAAATGCCGCGCCGCACGCGCCTTGGCTATATTGCGCAGGATGCGCCAACAGGAACGGCTACCCCTGCCGAAACCGTGCTGGCTGCCGATGTTGAACGGGCCGAGTTGCTGGAAGAATCCGAAACCTGCACGGACCCTGACCGGCTGGGCGATATTCACGAGCGGCTGTTGGCAATCGATGCCTATTCCGCGCCATCGCGCGCGGCCCGCATCCTGACCGGCCTCGGCTTTGACGAAGACATGCAGAACCAGCCGCTCGACAGTTTTTCAGGCGGCTGGAAAATGCGTGTTGCGCTGGCGGCGCTGCTCTATTCCGCGCCCGATGTGCTGCTGCTTGACGAACCTTCCAACCACCTCGACCTGGAAGCGACATTGTGGCTGGAAAACTTCCTCAAATCCTATCCTGCCACCGTGGTTGTCATCAGCCATGAACGCGACCTGCTGAACAATGTGGTCGACAATATCCTGCATCTGCAGGGCGGCAAGCTGACGCTGTATCCCGGCGGTTACGACAGCTTTGAACGCCAGCGCGCCGAACGTGCCGCACAGCTGGCTGCCGCCAAGGCATCGCAGGATGCACAGCGCGCGCGGTTGCAGGATTATGTTGCCCGCAACAGCGCCCGTGCATCAACGGCCAAACAGGCCCAGTCCCGCGCCAAGATGCTGGCCAAGATGCAGCCGATCGCAGCATTGATGGAAGACCCGTCGCTCAGCTTCGACTTTCCCAATCCGGCTGAACTGAAACCTCCGCTCATCACGCTTGACCTCGCAGCGGTTGGCTATGCCGAAGATACGCCCATCCTCAAGCGGCTCAATCTCAGGATTGACCCGGATGACCGGATCGCCCTGCTGGGCCGGAACGGCAATGGCAAGACCACGCTGGCGCGCCTGCTGGCGGCGCAATTGACGCCGATGGAAGGCGACATGAATGCATCGGGCAAGATGCAGGTGGGGTATTTTACGCAGTATCAGGTGGAAGAACTGGCCGGCGATGCCACCCCGCTGGAACATATGTCACGGGTAATGGAAGGGAAGCCGCAAGGCGCAATCCGCGCGCAGCTTGGCCGGTTCGGCTTTTCCGGCCCGCGCGCCACGCAGCAGGTTACCAAGCTGTCGGGCGGTGAACGTGCGCGGCTCGCGCTGGCGCTGATCACGCGCGATGCGCCGCATCTGCTGATCCTCGACGAACCGACCAACCACCTCGATGTCGATGCGCGCGAGGCATTGGTGCAGGCGCTCAATGATTATGAAGGCGCCGTCATCCTGATCAGTCATGACCGGCACATGGTCGAACTGACCGCAGACCGGCTGGTGCTGGTCGATAGCGGCACGGCCACCGATTATTCGGGCAGTATGGAAGATTACATCGACTTCGTGCTCGGGCGGAACCAGCCCAAGAGCGAAGGCGCTGCAAAACCGGTCAAGAAAGACCGCAAGGCTGCAGCCAAGGCCCGCGAGGAAGCGCGGGCGCACAAGGCACGGATTTCCGCAATCGAAAAGGAAATCGCAAGGTTGGAAGTGCAATGTTCCGCGATTGACCGCGCAATGTTCGAGCCATCGTCGGCGGCACCGGAATTTTCCAGGATGTCGATGAGCGAATTGTCCCGCCAGCGCGGGCAGCTATCGGCAGGGCTCGAAAAGCTCGAGGCCGAATGGCTGGAACTGAGCGAGAATATCGCCAGCGACGGATAATAAGGCGCGCCTGCCAGGCAAGCCGCCGCAGACTATTGGGCGGGTGCTTCACTTTCGGCAGGGGCCGGGTTTTCCATCGGCACGTTGGTCATCTGCGTTTCCGGCAGTTTGACATCCACGCCTTCTTCCGGGGCAGTGGTCCATTCTGTCGAAGGCGGGGTGGCTGCTGCCCGTTCATCGCGCGCAGCCTGCTGCGACTGTGTCCATGACCAGAAAAGGCCCATTCCCACGATCACGGCAATGGCGATGAGCCAGACGGCTCTTTTGTTGGATGAACTGGACTTCGGGTCTGACATATCGGCAACCTGGTTGATTACAAAAAGACAATGCCACCAGATGAACCCGCCTGCGGCAGGTGGTAATATGTAAATCTCCGTAAGGGCTGGGCAGGGCGCCGCCGGGTTTATGTTGGTTTACGTATGGCCAGAAACTGGCTCCGCGGCGAAATTCTGCCCATCAGGATCAGGAGCGTTTGACCCCTCTGGCGATAATGTGCTCTTGTCCGTTCTTTCAGACGAGCAGGAAGCCATGGCCACCACACCGCCCAATGATCCCAACAGGATAGACCCGCAATCGCCGCCCGAAACACCGGGTTTGCCGAATGAGCCTGTGCCATCCATGCCGCCGGAAATTGACCCTCCCGCACCCGATTTTGACGAGCCTGACCGCAGCCCTGACGAGGTTCCGCCAGACGAGGGCAGCTTACGTTAATGGCTTAGGAGCAGTGGCAATTCCGGGTCGCTGAGCATTTCGCGGGTTACCCCGCCAAGCACGCTTTCGCGGAAGCGGGAATGGCCATAGGCCCCCATCACCACATAGCCGCCCTTGCGAATTTTCGCTGCGTCCACCAATATTTCGGCGATAGAAGCCGGGGCTTCGTGCGGCAGATCCACGATTTCTGCTTCGATGCCGTGCCGCGCAAGATATTTGGCGGCACCGGTGGAGGGCAGATCATACCGATCTGCATCGCGCTTTTCTTCAACCGTCAGAATATGCACCCGCGTTGCGCGTGAAAGCATGGGCATGGCTGCCCGCAGGGCATGGGCCCCTTCGCTCGATCCGTTCCATGCCACCATTGCTGGCACGTCGAGCGCAAAGCTGTTGGTCTTCGGCGGAACCACAAGGATTGGCGCCCTTATCTGCGATACCAGTTCGGATACCAGCATTGCCGGACGTTTGTATTTGCCGACAGGATTATGCGCGCCCAGCACCAGCAGATCGTTAATCGGGGCATAGCGGGGCAGCTGGATGGCTGCGGAACCATTGCAATCCACCCATTCCCAGATCACGTCTTCGCCTGCCAGCTGCGCTTCCAGCCGGTCGCGCAATTCCTTGGCGATCTTGCGATATTCCGCCGCTACCTGCGCGGCCATGGTGCCGTAGATATCGCCCGGCACGCCGAATTCGAAGGGCACTGCCTGCAGGCAGGTCAGGTGGCCATCATATTGCCGGGCAAGATCAAGCGCGACCTGCAGCCGTGCCTCCAGACAATCGTCATCATGAATGTGAAGCAGGATCGAACGCATGATAGTTCCTTTCATTGACGCAAGCCCGTCAGATGGCTGGAACAATAGGCGCGGCGCATGGCCGGTAATTACGCAAATGTCCTGATGCTGCCCCCGTGTGCCGCTGTGTGCCCCCGTAGATTTGCGTATTCGAAGATCGCCAAAATCAGGCGAAGGAACTGGCGAAGACTATGTGCACGGGGAACGCAAATGAGCACTTGGAATATTGTCAAACTCGAGCTCGCGCGCACAGATGATTTCCCTTCAGGATCAGCAAGCCGGTCCTACCTCATCAGAGTTCCGCTCGATGATGATTGCCTGATCGACGAGGAAGCAAGGGCCGAAGACCCCGGCCGGGCGACGGTAAGGCGGTTCTGGCCCAATGAGCCGGATCAGTCCGGATATCTGCTACGCGCCAAAAGTGGCTGGGTCTTTTCTTACGCCGTCGGGGAAGATGATGATGAAAACCTGTTCCACCTGGAAAACCACCCGGTAAAAGCCGGCGAATATCTGACTGTGACAGAACCAGACGGAACACGCCTGCCTTACCGTATCACCTCGGTTGCGCCCATCTAGGCGGAAGTAGAGCGGAGCCGCGGCCGCCCTGTGACCTGACTCTATTCCTTCTCGCCAACCCCTGCGGCAAAAGCGATGCGCAACAGGTCGGACAGGTTCTGGACTTCCAACTTGTTCATCAGGTTGGCGCGGTGGATTTCGACCGTGCGCGGGCTGATACCAAGGTCATAGCCGATGGTCTTGTTCGGATATCCTTCGACCAGCCCTTCCAGCACATCATGTTCGCGCGGGGTCAGGCCATTCAGGCGCAATTTCGCCTCGTCGCGCTTCGTGTGGCGGTGGTTGGCATCTGCCAGCCTGTTACGGCCTTCCTCGATTGCGGCGACCAATACGGCTTTTTCGAACGGCTTCTCGATGAAATCGACTGCGCCTGCCTTCATGGCCGTCACTGCCAATTCAACATCGCCATGCCCCGTCATGATTATTACCGGATAGGCTATGCCGCGTGCGGTGATTTCCTGTTGCACTTCCAGCCCGTCCATCCCCGGCATACGGATGTCGAGCAGAATGCAGCCCGGTTCAAGCTTGGCCGTCGCGCGCAGGAATTCGACCCCGTTTTCAAACGGGTGGACGGTATAGCCTGACGTGCGGAGCATGAAGCCGACCGAACGGCGGACAGAATCATCGTCATCCACCAGATAGATTGGAAAATCAGCCATCTTCCTCGTCCACTTCTGCACTGCTCAGGGTAAAGTTGAAAGTTGTCCCGCCCATGTCTGACGGTTCCGCGCCGATCTTGCCGCCATGGGCATTGATGATTGTGTGACAGATCGACAGGCCAAGCCCCATTCCGCTGGCCTTTGTGCTGATGAAGGGGTGGAACAATCGCTCGGCAATGTGGGGTTCAAGGCCCGGCCCGCTGTCGCTGACAGAGACGCACACCTTGCTGCCGTCCACGGGCCGCGATGTGATGGTGATCCGCTTGGTCCGGGAATCGGTCATGGCTTCCAGCGCATTTCGGATGAGATTGACCAGCACTTGCTGGATTTGCACCGGCACCACCAGTACGCTGTCACACGAAGGATCGAGCCGGCTGGAAAAATCAACATCGCGCCCATCGCCATTAACCAGCGCGAGGGCGGTCGCTTCCTTGACGAGGCGCGACATGCTGGCAATTTCACGCACCGTATCGCCGCGCATGATGAATTCGCGCAGGCGGTAGATTATCTTGCCTGCGCGGATTGCCTCTGCGGCGCATTCCGTCAACGCTTCGCGAACCATGGCGATGTTTTCGGCTGATGGCTGGTCCAGCAGGTCCTTGGCAGCTTCGACATAGTTGGCAACAGCAGTCAGCGGCTGGTTCAGTTCATGGGCGAGCGAATTTGCCAGCGTGCCCATGGATGTGATGCGCGAGACATGGGCAAGTTCGGCCTGGAGAATATGCAGCTGCCGTTCGGTTTCGCGCTGCTCGCTCATATCCCTGATGAAGCCTGTGAACAGGTGGTCATCACCGATTATCAGTTCACCCACCGAAAGGTTGATCGGGAAGGTTCCACCATCGCGTCTGCGCGCAGTGGTAACCCGGCCTATGCCGATAACCCGCCGTTCCCCTGTCTCCAGATAATGCCTGATATATCCGTCATGCGCCTCGCGGTCGGGCGAGGGCATCAGCATGCTGACGTTTTCGCCAACCACTTCGGCCTCGTTATAGCCGAACATCTTTTCGGCGCCCTTGCTGAATGAGATGATGGCACCTTTGTTGTCGATCACAACCATCGCATCAGGCACGGTATCGATAAGAGCGTGCAGGTTGTTGATGCGCTCGGGCACCAACGCGTTCTCCAGATTCTGATCGGTTCCACCAGCCATCTTGTTACCTGATCCTATCATAGGTCATGGCAACTGAGCCATAGGCGACCGTTTTCCTGCGCCGGGCAGCTAGGCACAGCATCAGCAGACAAGGCAGTAAACGGTCTATCAGGGTATTCCCCTAGCTGCTTGGCAGCGGGCGTGCAGAGTGTGGCCGGATGCGGCAGTTATCCGCCCTGAATCGAGAAAAAATTCCTTGCAATTCTTGTAGGTTGCGGCCGCTTACGGACGTTTCCGTATCGCTGGAACTGACCGGCCTGACTACTTTGCGAATCATGGAAATTAGCCCCCGAACCGACCCGAACTGCGGGTTAAGCAATAAGGATTGAGCCATGGTCAACCAGGTTACCGCAACCCCCAAACCTGCAACCGATCGCGGAATTGCCGAAAGGTTCATGGAGCCATTTGCCCGGATGCGCAGCAACATGGATCATCTTATCGAGGATTTTCCAGCACGCTGGTCGGCATTCCAGTTTGCCGGTGTGCCCGCGGTTGAAATGACAGAAGCGGATGACAGCTATCTGATCAGCGTTGAAGTGCCCGGCATTCCGACCGAGGATATCGACCTCCAGATAGACCGCGATATGCTGGTGCTGAAGGGCGAAAAGAAGGAACAGCGCGAGGAAAAGGACGTCGATTACGTCATTTCCGAACGCAGTTACGGCTCTTTTGAACGGCGTATCGCCCTGCCTGCAGACGCGCAGGTGGATGCAGTGGAAGCCAGGTCGGACAATGGCGTGCTGCGCATTTCCATCCCGCGCAGCCCCGGTGCGACGTCCAAGCGGCGCAAGATCGAAATCAAATCCGCTTCCACGGAATGAGATAGGGCCACCTTCACCACCTCCCACCGATTGTCCGGAGGTGGCCCTTGCTAATCGGCGTTATCTGCGACCCGACGCCGAAACTGCCCCCTGATCCGCCCGGATCGGGGGGCATCTTTTTTGAGAATCGTAAACCGCGAAAGACAAGCTGAACCGCATCGCCCATTCGACCTTTTTAGCCATCCACCTTAAGGACTTATCCGTAATGTGCGGAGCAGGGCGATTTGTAAGCCTGCGCCAAACCAACTGCTGCGACCCGATCAGGAGCGATGAATGAAAGACGATGCCCATCTCAAAACAGCGCAAGACCAGGTCGAAGCCGTGCTTCGCGGCGATGGCGCGGCACCGGTAGTAAAGGCGTTTTTTGACGAGCCGACCTTTACAGCAAGCTACGTCGTCCACGACCCAGAGACCAACCAGGCGGCAATCGTGGATTCCGTGCTCGATTTCGACCAGCCATCGGGACGCACTTCGACGGCATCTGCCGATGCGATCATCGATTATGTTCGCCGCCATGATCTGACCGTCGACTGGATCCTGGAAACCCATGCCCATGCCGACCATCTTTCCGCAGCACCGCACCTGCAAGCGGAACTGGGCGGCAAGCTGGTCATCGGCCGCGAAATCCTGACGGTGCAGAATGTCTTCGGCAAGATTTTCAACGAAGGCACCGAATTTGCTCGCGATGGATCGCAATTCGACCGGCTGCTGGATGACGGGGATTGCCTGATGCTGGGCAAAATGCCGATCATCTCCCTTCACGTGCCGGGTCATACGCCTGCAGACATGGCCTATGTCATCGGCGATGCAGCCTTTGTCGGCGACACGATGTTCATGCCTGATTATGGCACTGCGCGCGCCGATTTTCCCGGCGGGGACGCTGCCACATTATATCGCTCGATCCACCGGCTGAACAGCCTGCCGGGGCAGACGCGCGTATTCCTGTGCCATGATTACAAGGCTCCCGGTCGCGATCAATTCGCATGGGAAACCACCATTGCGGCTGAGAAGACCGCCAACGTCCATGTGCATGAAGGGGTAAGCGAGGTTGACTTTGTGGCCATGCGCAATGCCCGTGATGCGACGCTGGATATGCCGCGGCTGATCCTGCCATCGATCCAGGTAAATATCAGGGGCGGCCATTTTCCCGAACCTGAAGCCAACGGCACCCGTTATCTCAAGCTGCCGCTCAACATTCTGTAGCGGGCAGATGAGTGCATCGATACATGATGCGCGGGCGAAGTCCGGGCTGGAGACGGGTTGTTACGCCAGCTTTGTCCGCATATTGAAGAGCGAGGATTTGATCATGGAACTCAACCGACTTTCATCCGATTTTGCAGCCACTGGCCAGCTGGAAGTGCAGGATCTGGAACAGGCCGCGGCCCTCGGCTTCAGGTCAATCGTTGACAACCGGCCCGATGGCGAGGCGCCCGATCAGCCTGCATCGTCCGAGATGGAGGCAGCCGCCCACAAGCTGGGCCTTGGCTTTGCCTATATCCCCATTGTGCCGGGACAGTTGAGCGATCACGAAGCGCTCGAATTGCGGCAGGTTCTCGCCACCATGGAAGGTCCGGTGCTGGGCTATTGCCGCAGCGGCGCGCGCACGGCATCCTTGTGGCAGCGATATTGCGACCTGCCTGCCGAACCGCCGCTGATCGGTTCGTGACCAGCGCCAGTCAGCCGCGATGTTTCGCAGGGAGTGCAGGACTTGAGCCGATTACATGATCATCCTGAATTGCACGTTTCCGGCAGGATCGGCTGGCTGCGCGCGGCAGTGCTGGGCGCAAATGACGGCATAGTTTCAACTGGCAGCCTGATTGTCGGGGTCGCGGCATCCCAGCCTGAAGGCAATGCCGTGATGATCGCCGGTGTCGCTGCCCTGTTTGCAGGCGCAATGTCGATGGCCGCGGGGGAATATGTCTCGGTCAGCTCGCAAGCTGATACCGAACGCGCAGAATTGACGCGCGAGGCGGCTGAACAGCTGTCTCAGCCCGAATTCGAACGTGAAGAACTGATCCAGATTTATGTGGGGAGGGGCGTCAACCGCGCTACGGCCGAAGCCGTAGCCGACCAGATGATGGCAAAGGATGCCATTGGCACCCACGCGCGTGACGAACTGGGGCTGACCCATACAGCAGCGGCGCGGCCGTTACAGGCGGCGCTGACATCGGCGCTGACGTTCACTGCGGGGGCTGCAGCGCCGCTGCTGGTGGCATGGTTTGCCCCGCCTGCATCTGTCGTTGTGGCCGTGGCGGTTGCATCAATCCTGTGTCTCGCCCTGCTCGGCGCATTGGGCGCACGGGCCGGCGGTGCGCCGCTGGCGCCGTCCATCGTGCGCGTCACATTCTGGGGCGTCCTTGCCATGCTGGTCACTTACGGCATCGGCAATCTGTTCGGGGCGACCGTGGCATAGGCAGCTTCGGGCGTGGGTGGCTTAACGAAAGCCCTGTGCGCGCTGGCCATCCGGATATGTCCCTATATTTTGTTCCGGCCTGACGCTGCAAGGATTGGCGCTGGCAGCCATTTTCGTGGCTTTGGTCAAGATTGAAGGAGCAAGAGAACCATGCAGCTGAAACATGGAACAACCCTGCTGGTGGCAGATGGCTCGCAAATGCTGGTGCTGCGCAACACGGGCGACACCGTCTCACCTGAACTTTCCGTGATCCAGCACCGGGCAGTCGATAGTCTGGCCAACCGCGAAATCCTGTCCGATGCGCCAGGTGTCTCGTTTTCAAGCATGGGCCACGGGCACGATACCCACGGGCAGAACGATGCCCACCAGCAAATGGAAGACAGGTTCATTGCAGAAGCCGTGGGCGCGCTGGCGCAAACTGCTGCAGGCACCGACGATGACCTGATCATCGTGGCGCCGCCCACTGCGCTGGGCGTGTTGCGCAGCCAGATCGGCCCAGCCTTGCAAAAGCGGGTGATTGCAGAAATCGCCAAGGACCTGACCAACCATCCGGTCGACGAGATCGCGCGGCTGCTGATGGATTATTGACGGCGGCGGGCTGGCTTGCGCCGCGTCCTGCCCATCGAGAATTATCTGGCGGTCCAGCCACCATCTACTGCAACGGCCTGTCCGGTAGTGAAGCTTGCCCCCTTGCTGCACAGCCACAGGACCGCTTCGGCGATTTCCTCGGGCCGGCCAATTCTGCCCATGGGTTCGGTGGCGATCATCTGTTCCCGCCCATTTTCGGCAGTGGACATGAACCGCTGCAGCATGGGGGTTTCGATTGCGCCCGGGCAGATGGCATTGACCCGGATTTTGCGTGTCGCATATTCCAGCGCGGCAGCTTTGGTCAGTCCGACTACGCCATGCTTGGCCGCGACATAGGCAGGGATACCGGCAATTCCGACCATGCCTGCGACAGAGGCGCAATTGACAATGACACCGCCTGTTTCTTCATTCAGCATGTAATAAAGTTCTTCGCGCATACATAGCCAGACTCCGCGCAGGTTGATGTTGATCACACGGTCCCAATTGGCCGATGTGCATTCTCCGGTAATCGCGGTTTCGCCTTCGATGCCGGCATTGTTGAATGCAGCGTCGATGTGGCCGAAGCGGGTGATCGCGCGCCTGATCGTGTCGGTGACGGCCCCTTCATCAGAAACATCGCAAGCGAAAAACGCACAATCGGTGCCGGTCGCCTGCAATTCTTCCACCAATGCATTTCCGCCTGGCTCATCGCGGTCGACAAGCGCCAGGCTGTATCCGTTCTGCGCAAACAACCTCGCGGTCGCCCGCCCAATGCCTGAACTGGCGCCCGTTACCAGCGCCACGTGCTTCCTGCCATTCTCTGTCATCATTTCGGCCTCAACTCGTCTGGCCGCTTCAGGGGAGCGGCTGTGGCCGATATTAGAGGCGGCATCGCAGGCGTATCATTACGCAATTGTCCCGAAGGGTCAGCGCGGGGCTATGCGCCCGGCCAGGTAATCAACACCGCCGCCAAGTGTGATGAGCCGGGGTGCATCCGCATCGGGAATGTCGAACCCCAGCCGCTGGCTCAACGCAACGACCAGATTGAATATGTCCATTGAATCAAGGTCCAGCGCCTCGCGCAGGTCTTCACTGTCATCCACTGCGACGCCGTCGGTTTCGGGCGCAATGGCGCTGATTTCCTCAAGGATCATCTGACGCAGATCTTCCCTGTTCATAAATCCTCCGGTGTATCCAGCAAACCACCAATCCGGCGCAACAACAATGCCCCGCGGTGTCCGTCGCTGGCGCGGTGGTCAGCCGCCAGTGTGGCCGTCAGCACGGGCCTGACTGCCACTGCATCTTCAATCGCCCAGGCACGCGGGGCGACCGATCCGAAGCCGATAATTGCAACCTGCGGAGGGTAGATGATGGGCAGCAACATATCGACGCCGCGGTCACCCAGGCTGGAAACCGTGATTGTCGGGTCGCTGATTTCGGACGACCGGAACCCGCCCTTGCGCACCCGTCCAATCAGATCGCGCAGTCGTTCCATCAATTCCGCCAGGGTCAACGTGTCAGTGTTGTGGATTGCAGGGGCTGCAAGCCCTCCGCCGCGCATCGCAATGGCGGTGCCGATGTGGATAGCAGAAGCGGGGACAAACCCGTCAGGGCCGTAAAAGCCGTTGAATTCGGGAAAATCCTTCAACGCAAGGGCCACAGCTTTCAGCGTGAGCGCTCCCAGCAGCAGGCGTTCCTGCGGTGGGTGTGCCGCATTATAGGCATCGAGCCATTGGACAGCTTGCGAAACATCGAAACTATGACCGAGATAATAATGCGGTATGTCCCTTTTTGCCCGCGACATGGCAGCCGCGATGGCGCGGCGCATCGGTTCAAGATCTGGCACAGTCGCGGCGCGCGGTGCTGCTTCCTCGATATCGCGGCGCACGATGGAACCGTCTGGACCGGTTCCTTTGACCAATGCCAGATCTATCCCTCTTTCACTCGCAAGCAGCCGCGCAGCAGGGGTGGCGCGTGATCCCTCGGCCAACGTCGTCACAGTGGGAGGCTGAATTGCTGCTTCTGCACCCTGTACAGAGGAGACAGTAGGCATAGGGACAGCAGGTGTGGGGGCAGGAGCGGAAGCGTGTCGCCGTTCCGTGGATGCGGTATCCTTTGGCCCTGTAATTCTGGCGAGGGGAGTTCCGACCGGCACTTTCTCGCCCGGTTGCACCAGCAATTCTGCCAGTGTGCCATCTTCGAAGACTTCTACCTCGATCGCGCCCTTGTCTGTTTCCACCACCGCAATGATGTCGCCGCGGCTTACCTTCTCACCCTGCTGCTTCATCCACTCGACAAGGATGCCGGCTTCCATGTCGGAACCAAGCGAGGGCATGGCGAAAATCCCCATTGTCAGCGGCCCAGAACTGCGCGGCAGGCTTCGACGATGCCCGTGATGCTCGGCAAAGCCGCTTCTTCCAGGTGATGCGCATAGGGTATTGGAACTTCCTTGCTGCACACACGGGCCAGTGGTGCATCGAGATACCAGAACCCTTTTTCGATGATGCGGGCCATGATTTCAGCCGAAATACTGCCTGACTGCCAACCTTCATCGACTATGACGCAGCGCCGCGTTCTGGCGACGGTGGCCAGGATTGCGTCTTCATCAAGGGGCCGCAAGACGCGCAAATCCAGCACTTCCGCGCTGATGCCCTCTGCCGCCAACTGGTCGGCTGCGGCCAGTGTCTTGCCCAATGATCCGCCATAGGTGATCAGGCTGATGTCAGTCCCTTCCCGGCGCACGGCGGCATGGTCAATATCGACGCTGGCCGGCCAATCCACATCGGCGGTATCATTATAGAGCAGGGCGTTTTCGAAGATCAGCACCGGATCAGGATCGTCCAATGCCGGTGCCAGCATACCGCCTGCATCTGCCACTGTTCCGGGCGCGAGCACGCGTATACCCGGTATATGGGCGTACCATCCTTCCAGACTGTGGGAATGTTGTGCGCCCAGCTGGCGGCCGCCACCTGTGGCCATGCGAATGACGACAGGCACATTGAACTGCCCGCCCGACATATGCCGGATGGTGGCGGCATTGTTCATGATCTGGTCAAGAGCGAGCAGCGAGAAATTGCAGGTCATTATCTCCACGATGGGCCGCAGGCCGCCCATCGCCGCACCTATTCCGGCCCCGGTAAAACCGCTTTCCGAAAGCGGTGTGTCGCGGATGCGCTCAGGTCCGAATTCTTCCAGCAACCCCTTCGACACAGCATAACATCCGCCATAGTGGCCGACATCCTCTCCCATCAGGAATACGCGCGGATCTGATTGCATCGCCTCGCGGATCGCGCCGCGCACGGCATCGCGGTAACTCATTACCGTCATGGTCGCCGCTCCGCGCCCACGTCGCGGGCCAGGTCAGCAACAGGTTCAAATGTCCCTGCCTCGGCAAAGGCGACCGCGCCAGCCACTTCTTCGGCCACCAATTTTTCGATCTCGTCAATGTCGGCCTGACGAATTTCGCCGGCTTCCAGCGCCCATTCGGTGAAGCGCTTTATCGGCCCGCGTCCTGTCCACCGCTCCACCTCCGCCTTGTCGCGGTAAAGCTGCGGATCATACATGGAATGGGCGCGGAAACGGTATGTCCGGCATTCCAGAAAATAGGGCGCGCCAGTCTCGCGGATTGCGGCAACTGCCCTTCGCGCCGCTGCTTCGACTTCAACCACATTCATCCCGTCCACGGCCTCTGCCTGCATGTTATAGGCGGCGGCCTTGGCGCTGATGTCGGTCTGGGATTCGGAAAGCTCGAGCGCGGTGCCCATCGCGTAAAGGTTGTTTTCGCACACGAAAAGCACAGGCAATCGCCACAGGGCTGCAAGGTTCATGCTTTCGTGAAATTCACCTTCAGCAGCCGCGCCTTCACCGAAGAAGCACGCTGTGACTTGCTTCCGCGCCATCATCGCATCAGCCAGCGCAAGCCCTGTTGCAACCGGCATACCCCCGCCGACAATCGCATTGCCGCCGTAGAACCGCCTTGCTGCATCGAACAGGTGCATGGACCCGCCGCGCCCTCTGCTGCACCCTTCCTGTTTGCCATACATTTCCGCCATGATGCTGCCGGCGGGAACCCCGCGTACCAGGGCATGGCCATGTTCGCGGTAGGTCGCGACGATAGCATCTTCGGGCAGCAATGCCTGCATCACGCCGACCGCCACGGCTTCCTCGCCGATATAAAGATGCAGGAAGCCACGAATTTTTTCCTGCGTGTAGAGTTCGGCGCATTTTTCCTCGAACCGGCGGATACGGATCATCTGGTGCAGCAATTCCCGGCAATGCTGCCGGTCCAGCCAGACCTTGGGTGAAGCCTGCGTCATGCCGGCGTCTCCAGGGTCGAAATATCGCCTTCGGGCAGCCCCAGTTCACGCGCTTTGAGCAGGCGCCGCATGATCTTGCCCGACCGTGTGCGCGGCAGATCATCGACGATTTCGATCTGGCGCGGGGCAATGGCTGCGCCCAGCAACTTCCTTGCATGGCCCAGCAGTTCCTTTGCCAATGCGTCTGATCCCGCCTGTCCGGCGTGGAGAGTAACAAAAGCCTTCACCACCTCGCCTGCCCGTTCATCGGGAATGCCGATCACGGCGGCTTCGGCAACGGCGGGATGCTCGATCAAGGCGCTTTCGACTTCGAACGGGCCGATCAGATGTCCGGCAGACTTGATTACATCATCGGCCCGGCCGACAAACCAGAAATAGCCATCGACATCCCGCATCGCGAGGTCGCCCGATAAATACCAGCCGTCACGAAAGCAGGCGGCAAAGCGTTTCTCCTCGTTCAAATAGCTGCGGAAAATTGAAGGCCAGCCGCGCCGCAGAGCCAGATGGCCCACAGCCATTGGCTTGTCGATTACGCCGGTGCCGGTTTCGCTCACTTCGAGAATGCCTGCCGCCACGCCCGGCAATGGCTTGCCCATGGAACCCGGCTTTACATCCATCGATGCATAGTTGGCGATCATGATGCCGCCTGTTTCGGTCTGCCACCAATTGTCATGGAACGGTTTGCCGAAAACCGCGTGGCTCCATGTTACGGCTTCAGGGTTTAGCGGCTCTCCCACGCTTGCCATGAAACGCAGGCTGGACAGGTCACGCGTGCGTGGCAATTCGGCACCCGCCTTCATCAAGAGGCGGATTGCCGTGGGCGCAGTGTACCAGACCGTAACCTTTTCCCGTTCCAGCGTATCGTACCAGCGGTTCGCTTCGAACTCCGCCTCGTCCACCACCATCGTGGCGCCAACAGTGAGTGGAGCAATGATGCCGTAGGATGTGCCCGTTACCCAGCCAGGGTCCGCAGTGCACCAGTAGGTATCGTATGGCCGCAGGTCGAGAGCGATTCGGCCAGTCGCATGATGCGCAACCACGGCTTCATGCACATGGACAGCGCCCTTGGGCCTGCCGGTGGTGCCGCTGGTGAAATGAAGCAGCGCCATGTCTTCCGGCGCGGTCTGGACCAGTTCGAATTGCGCCGGTGTTTCTGCAAGCGCAGCCTTTAGGTCGATCGTGCCGGGGATGGTATCTGTGCCGTCCTGCGTCAGCAAAACATGCTTCAGGCTAGGGATATCGGCGCGATATGCAGCGATCTTTCGCGTGTAGGTTTGCGCATTTGTCACCAGAACGTCTGCCTCGCCAATGGTCATGCGGGCGCGGACCGGTTCCGGCCCGAATGCGGAGTAAAGCGGACAGAACACCCCGCCCGCCTTCAACGTGCCAAGCGCAGCAATGTAGAGTTCAGGCACCCGGCCGAGCATGGAAAAAACCCGTGCGCCTTTTCCCAGTCCCAAATTGACGAGCAAGTTGGCAAACCGGTCAGTCTCGGTCTTGAGGTCAGCATAGCTATAGCGTTGCACTTCGCCTGATTTGCGTATCCAGCGCAGCGCCTCGTGGCTGCCCCTGCCATGCGCCACGTGCCGGTCGATGGCTTCATGGGCAATATTCAATCCGCCGCCCGGAAAATAATCCAGCCAGCTGCGAAAAACCTCCCAGTCCAGCTGCGCATAAGCGGCGTCATAGTCAGGCATGTTCGACGCTGTTCGTTCGCTGTCGGTTTTGTGGATTACAGGTTCAGTCAATCGGCATTCCCCGCCAGGCCCCGTCTCGAAAGGGCAGATTCCTGTCTGTTGATGGACGGCTGGGGAGAGCGAGTAATTAGGGGATGTTCCGAGGGGGTTCCTGCGATCAGGCTGGCCAGATGGCGCGTTGGCAAGCCCGCGATATGCGGTGATTACCGTAATGCGGCGCAGGTGCGGCAGGCCTAGCCTTGTGCTTCAATCAGGAGTTCGAGGGAAAGGAACTGCCATGAGCACCACGGGACTGGATGTCTTCGACAGAACGCTTCACGCCACGCATATCTGGCTGGACGAGATCATGGACAGTATCGGGCCGGACCGCGCTCTTGCCTGGAAAGTCCTTTCGGCTGTCCTGCACAAGCTGCGCGACCGGTTGCCGCTTGAACTGGCCGCCCATCTCGGTGCGCAGCTGCCGTTGCTGGTGCGCGGGGTATATTATGACCAGTTCGACCCGGCAAAAATGCCGGCGAATTGGCATACAGCCGATGAATTCATGCAGGAGGTTGCAGCGCAACTGACTGATGCGCGGACCGTGGGCGCGCGCGATGCCATTGATGCGGTATTTGGGGTGCTGGACCGCCACATCTCCACCGGCCAGGTGGACAAGGTCTACAGGGCCTTGCCCAAGGGTATTCGCGCCTTGTGGCTGGAGCCTGCGCCGGGCCAGTGAAAGGCGCATGGCTACAAATATCCGACCGCTCCGGCAAAGATACCACGCCTGCCTTGATTACGCCTAGGTTTCCGCCCCCAGATACGTGTCTCTCACAGACTGGTCGTGGAGCATGTCTTCAGGCGCACCGCTGAAAATTATCGCGCCCTTGTCGATGACATAGGCGCGGTCGATCAGTTCCATCATTTCCGGGACATTCTGGTCGGTCAGCAAGACGCCGATGTTGCGCTTCTTCATTTCAAGGATCAATTCCTTGATGCTGGCAATTGTCATCGGGTCGATCCCTGCGAAAGGTTCGTCCAGCAGGATTATGGCTGGTTCAAGTGCCAGAGCCCGGGCCACTTCGCACCGCCGCCGTTCCCCGCCAGACAGCGAAGTTGCGCGCATATCGCGCAAATGCGCAATGTTGAGGCCCGCCAGCAGATCTTCCAGGCGGTGCTGGCGCATCGCCGGGTCGGGTTCGGCAATTTCCAGCATCGCAGAGATGTTCTGCGCCACGGAAAGACCGCGAAAGACAGACGGCTGTTCAGGCAGATACCCAAGGCCAAGCGTTGCCCGGCGATAGAATGGCAGGCGGGAAATATCCTGCCCGTTCAGTAATATTCGGCCCGAATCCGGCTTTACCAGGCCGAGAACGCAGTAAAATGCCACCGTCTTGCCCGCACCATCACGGCCGAACAGGCCGACCACTTCCCCCTGGCAGATGTCGAGGGACAGGCCATTCAGAACCGGCACTTTGCCAAAGGATTTGCGGATATCGACCACTTCAAGGCTGGCATTGCCGGTCTGGCGCAGGGAAGGTCTGCCCTGCGGCAAGGGTGTTGCCTGCTGAATTTCGCCGTGTTGTTCTTTCATGGCAGACCCCCGGCAAACTTATCCGGCATCACAGGTAACCGCCTGCACAAAGGACACAAACCGGAACATTACCTATAGAACCTGCGCCGCTGACACGGTGAATATGGCTGTATCCCGGCTGCCTTGTGGCGGCGTGTTGCAGGAGAATTCACATGAATGGACCCATTCGCAAGGCGATGGTTTGTGCAGCGGCAGCCACGTCGCTTGCACTGGTGGGCTGCGCCCATCGCAGTACGCCTTACCAGCCGATTTCGTCTGCCAACCGCGTGGCTGGCGGTTATTCGGATATCAGGCTGGCAGAAGACCGCTACCGCGTGACTTTTGCGGGCAACCGGCTGACTTCGCGCGAAAAGGTCGAGACATATCTGCTGTTTCGAGCAGCGGAACTGACGCTGGAAAAGGGCCGCGACTGGTTCGCCATCGAAGACCGCGTGATCGAACGCGAGGTGGAACGACAGGTCCGGCCAGACCCGCTGTATGACCCGTGGTTCGGGACATATTACGGCAGCTGGCGACCCTATTGGAGCTATTACGGCCCGCGCACGGGATGGCGCAGGTGGTATCCCTATTACGGCCATTCGTTCTGGACCGCCCATGTCGACATTCGCAATGTCGAACGGTTCGAGGCGACAGCTGAAATCAGGATCGGGAAGGGGCGGACGCCCAATGGTTCGATCACGGCATATAGCGCACGTGATGTGATCAGCCGGATTGGCCCACGCGTGGAATATCCCGGCATCAACTGACGGGCGGCACAGGCGCGACTGATGACGCGCGGTGCTAGTCACGTTGCCGCGTCCGCGAGCCGTCTTCGATGGCGCCGGGCGGGTTGAGAATAACCCTCATGCCCGCCGAAAGCCCGCTCAGGACTTCGCCGTATTCATCATTGAGATGGCCGATGGTAACGCGGTGCAGGCGGGCGCGGTCGCCGTCTTGCACAAAGACATTCCATGCACCGTCATCGCCGCGAAACAGCGCGCCAACCGGCACGCGCAAAGCCTTGGGGTCGCGCCACAGGATGACGGTGGCATCGACCTGGTATCCATGGCCCAGCCGCGCAATCCGCCGCGCGGCATCGGGCGCAAAATCGATGATGACATTGACCCGTTGTTCCTCGATGCCCAATGCGGAAACCTTGAGCTTCCCGAAAGGTTCAACCGTGCGGACCCGGCCCGGCAGGCTGCCTTCACCGCCCCAACGGGTGATTTCCACAGCGTCTCCTGGTTTGATGCGGATGGCTTCTCTCGACAGCAGATCGGCGGCGACTTCGATACGCGATGGATCGCCGATTTCGACCAGCGGTGTTCCTTGCACTGCCACGCCTTCGCTTTCCGTCAGGCGGCGCAGAACGACACCGCTTTCAGGAGAACGGACAACCACGGCCCCGCCATGGGGCAAGCCCGCTGCTGCAGGTTCCGACAGCAAGCTTTGCAGCCGGCGTGTTTCAGCGCGGCTGCGGGCAAGGTCGGCACGCTGCATTGCTGCTGCTGCACGTTTTGCATCAAGCTGGGCTTTTGACAGGAAGCCGCGCCTGGCCAGTTCTTCCCCGCGGCCAAGTTCAGCCTCTGCAAGCCGCAGGCTGGCCGCTGCACCGCTTTCAGCGGCGCGCGATGCAGCAATGGCACTGCCGATTTCGCTGCGGCTGCGCTGGTCGAGCGGCTGTGAGGGGATGGCGGCCATTCTGGCAATGATTGTCTGGCCTGCAACCACCGGATCGCTCGGTTCCAGTTCTATACGGGTGACATATCCGGTAACAGGCGCGGTCACGGTGTAGAGGTCGTTCACGCGCGTCACGCCATCATCGGTCACGCCCACAGACATTGGCCCTTCGCTGACCATGTCGAGATCGACCGACTGGGGTTCAGGCCAGAAGCTCCATGCCAGCCCTGCCACCATCAGGGCGGCTATTACCATGGCCCAGCGCCATTTCTTGATCGTGTTCCACATCAGTCATGAGCCTTCAGAACGCGCACCATGTCGAGCCGGTTGACCCGGCGCGCCACAATCAGCGCAGTTGCCGTTGCCGCGGCCAGCACCACCAGCGTGGCAACACCATAACTTGACCGTTCGGGCGCAAATGGCAGCCTGAATAGGTCCGAACTGAACATCGCCACCATCAGCCGTGCCAGCCAGTATCCGATGAAACAGCCCGCAGGCACAGCGATGGCCACCAGCAGCGCCACTTCGCCCAGCAGTACAACCCCCACTTCGCTGCGATGATATCCAAGAACCCGCAAGGTGGCGAGTTCATGTGCGCGTTCGGAAAACAATATCCGCGCGCTGTTATAGACCACGCCAATCGCAATCGCGCTGGCAAAGGCGATGTAAAAACCCATCATGGACATGATGTTTTCGTCAATGATCCGTTCGAACAGTTCCATTGCGGCATCGCGTTCGGTCACGCCCAGAACCATCGGCATTTCGGCCAGTTTGCCGATCAGTTCGTCCCTATGGGCATGGTCTATCAACAGATTGGCACTGCCGACTGGCGAGGCATCGCGGCTGAGGTTTTGCAGGACATCGCTCTGGGCATAGGCGCGGGTGCCGATCAGCTCATCGATAGTGCTGGCAACATTGAGCGTGGCGCTGGTCTGCCGTCCGCCCAGCAATTCCACTTCCACCTTGTCCCCCGGGCGAAGGTCCAGCTGGTCTGCCAGGGCGCGGCTCAGCATCAGGCCGGACGCAGGCGGCGTCACTTCAAAGCCCTGCGCATCGACCCGCGATGTCAGCATTTCGCCGCTATGTGCTGCCTCGATCGCGACGCGTTTGCTGCGCGCGCCGTGCCGTAGCATCACCGGCACTGCGCGGGCAGGTTCAACCCGGATGACACCGGGGAGCAAGGCCAATTCGCTCAGCACTTTTTCGTTACGCGGTTCGATGAAGCTGACGGAAATGTCCTGCCGCTGCGCCCGGGAGAAATAATTATCGAGCATGGCCCGCGAACTGTCGATGAACTGGAGCACGGAAAAAAGCAGGCCCAGAGACAGGGCAACGCCGAAAACCGTGACCGCCGACCGGCCCGGCCAGCGCACGATGTGGCGCACAATCATATTGCCCACGGCAGAAAGGCCCGCCTTTTCGCCCAGCCGTTCGATCAGGCCGGCGCGGTAGATGGGCGGCGGCGGAGGTGACATGGCAACCGCAGGGTTGAGCGCCGCTGCGCTGCGCACACCGCCCATTGCCCCGATGGCTGCCGAACCGAAGGCGAGGGCGGCACCGGTCAGGAAGACATTGGCAGATACCTGGTAATAGAGGAACGGGAAGCGGTAGTATTCGGCATATTGCGCCGTCATTGATCGCCCCATCCACCAGCCCGCGGCTGACCCGAGGATGATGCCCAGCAAGGCAACGGCTAGGGCGAATTTGAGGTAATGCCAACCGACCGACCCATTGGTGTGGCCAAATGCCTTGAGCAGGCCAATCACACCTCTTTCCGTTCTGATTGTCCGGCCCAGCACCACGTAGACAAGGAAGGTCGACACCACGAGGAAAATAGGCGGGATAATCCGCGTCATCGCTTCCAGCTGGTCCAGTTCGCTCTGCAGGAACGTGTTGGAAAGATGGTCTTCCCGGCCAATTGCGCCGGTGCCGCCATATTTGGCTGTCAACGCATCGACATGGCGGATGATTTCAGCTTCATTTGCGCCGCGCTGGATGATGAGTGAAATCGCGTTGATCGCCCCTGTGCGGTTGGAGGCGGCCTCCAACGCCTTTTCGCCCATCCAGAATATGCCATACCGGCTGGCATCAGGCACCAGTTCACCCGGCGCAATGGACCAGATATAGTCAGGTGCCAGCCCGATGCCGACGACTTCCAGCTGGCTGCGGCTGCCATAGATGATGGCATCGATGCGGTCGCCCACATCCATCGCATTGGCATCGGCAAAGGCCTTGTCGATGACCACTTCGCCTTCCTTGTCGCTGACAGGCCCGCGCCCGCGCAGCAACACCAGCCGGTTCAGCTTGCTGGCCCCGCCATCGCCGACAGAATTGATCATGGCCCGGACAGGGGTAATCCTGCCGGGCAGTTCGAGTGTTGAGTAAAGCTCGATCCGGCCTTCTGCCTCTGCCACCCCGTCAATTGCTGCCACTTGGTCAACGATGCTGCGCGGCGCGCGCACCATGTTCACGAACACATCGGCATAGCGTTGCCGGTCATAATAGGCATCGCGGGTTTCCGTCAGCGAATGGTGCACGCCCATGGCCATTACGAAAGTCGCCGTGGCCGCGCCAATCACCAGCGCGATGGCAAATGCCTGTCCGCGCATATGCCACAGATCGCGCATCAGCTTGGTGTCGAGCGCCTTCACCACGCCATTTCCGATGCAGGCACACGCGTTTCGTTTTCCATGACCGAGGCAATCTGCCCGTCGAGGAAGTTGAAGACCCTGTCGGCCATGGCGGCAATGCCGGCATTATGGGTAATCAGTATCAGGGTCGTGCCGAGTTCCTGATTGGCCTGCGCCAGGGTTTCAAGCACCCGCACCCCAGTCTGGCTGTCCAGTGCGCCGGTTGGTTCATCGCACAAGAGCACGCCGGGCCGCTTGGCAATCGCCCGCGCAACGGCCACGCGCTGCTGTTCCCCGCCGGAAAGCTGGGCCGGAAAATGCGTGCGCCGCTCGCCCAGTCCGACCAGTTCCAGCGCCTCTGCCGCGGGCATGGGATTGTCGGAAATATCGGTCACCAGCCGGACGTTTTCTTCGGCCGTCAGGCTGGGGATTAGGTTATAGAACTGGAAGACAAAGCCGATATTCGCGCGCCGGAACCGGGTAAGCTCGGCATCATCCAGCGCGGTAAGGTCGGTGTCATAATACCACAGCTCGCCTGCGGTTGGCCGGTCAAGCCCGCCGATGATATTGAGCAGGGTGGATTTGCCGCTGCCCGAGGGACCTAGCAAGACCAGCACTTCGCCTGCATGAATGTCGAGATCGACCCCGCGCAGTGCGTGTACTTCTGTTTCGCCGGTGATGTAGGTTTTGCGCAGGGACCGGCCGACAAACGCATGTTTGTGCCCGTTAGCCAGTTGCTGATCGACACGGTGCGGCATCGCGCTGGCATAGGAAAGCTGCTGCGGCGCGGCGTTACGCAATTCTCCTGATATGCAGACTGGTCCCACAGGACAGCGCAGCCAGCAAGGCTAGGGATGGTTCCCTATAGGCCGCACACGATCCCTTGCGCATCGTTGGTCTGTCAAACGAGGCATTTCTGGAAGAAAACCAATGACCGCACCGCTGATTCTGGATCTTTCGGAAGTGACCCGTGAAGATGTGGCGAGCGTCGGGGGCAAGAATGCCTCGCTGGGCGAGCTGTTGGGGGCATTGGTGCCGCAGGGTATCGCCGTGCCGCCCGGCTTTGCCACCACCGCCGATGCCTTTCGGGCCTATGTGACGCATAACCGGCTGCAAGACATGATTTCTGCCGAACTCGCCAACCAGCACGGCGGCAGAACGTCTCTGGCAAAGGCAGGCAGCGCCATCCGCAAGGCAATCGTTGCAGGGGAATTTCCGGCCGAACTGGAAGAGGTCATTCGCCATGCCTACCGGACATTGGCCAGTGATGCAGGCGATGCGGATCTGGCTGTGGCGGTCCGTTCCAGCGCCACTGCCGAAGATTTGCCCGAAGCCAGCTTTGCCGGGCAGCAGGAAACCTTCCTCAACATTCGCGGTGAAGATGCGTTGCTGTCCGCCTGCAAACGATGCTTCGCCTCGCTCTATACCGACCGCGCAATCGCTTACCGCGCTGCCCACGGTTTTGCTGACAGGGCAATTGCCCTTTCCATTGGCGTACAGCGGATGGTGCGGGCCGATCTCGCCTGTTCAGGGGTGATGTTCTCGATCGACACTGAAAGCGGCTTTCCCGATGTTGTGTTGATCGACGGGGCATGGGGGCTGGGGGAAAATGTCGTGCAGGGCGCGGTTGATCCTGATGCGTGGCAGGTCTTCAAGCCGTTGCTCGGCAATGTGGCGCTTTGCCCGATTATCGCAAAGCAGCGCGGGGCCAAGGCGGTGAAGATGGTCTATTCAGACGGGGACGGCCAGACGACGGCCAATGTCACGACCATGCCTGACGAACAGGCGCAATTTGTACTAAGCGATGCCGAGATTCTCCGGCTTGCGCGCTGGGCGGTGCTGATCGAACAGCATTATGGCTGCCCGATGGATGTCGAATGGGCCAAGGATGGGCCTGATGGCGGGCTGTTCATCGTGCAAGCGCGCCCCGAAACAGTGCAATCACAGGCGGGGCGCGGAACACTGCGGTCCTTTTCCCTCGCCAGAAAGGGAACGCCGCTGGTGACGGGGCTGGCCATTGGCGATGCAGCAGCAAGTGGTCCGGTCTGCCGCATCGAAAGTGTGGCCGACATTGCCGATTTCGTGGACGGTTCGGTGCTGGTCACTTCTACTACCGACCCTGACTGGGTGCCGATCATGCAGCGCGCGGCTGCCATTGTGACAGACCATGGTGGCCGCACTTCCCATGCCGCCATTGTCAGCCGCGAATTCGGCCTTCCCGCCATTGTCGGGACAGGCGCGGCCACCCGGTTGCTCAAGGCAGGGCAGGTGGTGACGGTGAGCTGCGCGGAAGGTGACAAGGGCACCGTTTACGATGGCGCGGCGGACATTACTGCCGAAACCATCGACCTTTCAGGCCTGCCGCAGACCTCCACCAAAGTGATGCTTAACCTTGCCGACCCTGCAGCAGCTTCGCGCTGGTGGCAGTTGCCGGCAGATGGTGTCGGGCTGACCAGAATGGAATTTGTCGTCGCCCGCGCCATAAGGGTGCATCCGATGGCGCTGGTGCATTTTGACGATCTTGCGGAAGGCCCGGACAAGACAGAAATCGCCCGGCTGACGCAAGATTATGCCGACAAGGGCGAATATTTCATCGAGCAGCTTTCGCGCAATCTCTCCCGAATTGCCGCGGTGCATTTCCCCCGCACCGTGATCGTGCGGATGAGCGATTTCAAAACCAATGAATATGCAGGCCTTCTGGGCGGCGCATCGTTTGAGCCTGTGGAAGAAAACCCGATGATCGGGTTCAGGGGCGCGTCACGCTATTATTCGCCGCGATACCAGGCGGGATTTGCTCTTGAATGCCGCGCGATCAACCGGCTGCGCGAACAGCTGGGCTTTACCAATGTGGCCGTGATGATCCCTTTTTGCCGAACCCTGCCAGAAGCCGAACAGGTGCTGGCGGTGATGGCCGAAGAAGGGCTGGTACGCGGCGAAAACGGCCTCGAAATCTACGTGATGTGCGAAATTCCCGCCAATGTCGTTCTGGCCGGCGAATTTGCCAGGCTGTTTGACGGTTTTTCCATCGGCAGCAATGATCTGACCCAGCTGACGCTCGGAATTGACCGCGATTCCGAATTGCTCGCCAGCCAGTTCGACGAACGCGACCCCGCGGTTGAATGGATGATCCGCCATGTCATCGAAGAAGCGCACCGGCATGGCACCAAGGTTGGGTTATGCGGGCAGGCACCCAGCGACCATCCCGAATTTGCGGCATTTCTGGTGGAATGCGGGATCGATTCCATCTCGGTCACGCCGGACAGTTTCGTGGCGGTTAAGCGCCATGTCGCGCAGGCAGAGGAGCGCTAGTGAGCGGCTGCGCCGGTATCCTGCTGCTGCGCGGTATCCTCACGCAAGGCAGCGCGAAACTCCATCAGGCGCGCGCGGTATCCTTCGGCATCGCCAAACTCCAGGAACCTGTAATACCGTTGGTGCGGGTCGCTGATGTGGAAGGCGTGCTTGATCGGGCACCAATATTGTTCCGTCCGGCTGGCGATTTCGCGGGCATAGCCGATGACCCCATTGGCATAGCTGCAATAGGCGCAATTGAAAGTTTCGATCCAGTTCAGATAGGACAGCTGCTTGCGGTCAAACCGGATATAATCCGACCGGTTCACGCGCGGAATGCCATAGGCGCGAAAGCAGATGGCCTGATAAAACCCCACCCACATATCCAGCAGCACAAACGGAATGATCATCGAATAGATGACCGGCGTGGTCAGTATGTGCGGGGCCTGCGAATTGGCGAAAAAGCGCGTGGTTTTCATGCGCAATGCCTGATGCTGTTCCACGATGCCGCTTTCGAAACGAACCAGCCCTTCCTTGAGACGCCAGCCCAATATCTTGCGCTTTGCCTCGATTTCGCGGTCCAGTTCTGCCTGCAGCCGGATAATTTCGTCGGCCAGCTCCTCCATCCGTCCAGTCATCGCAGCTTCCCCCACTCGATTGAAAATCCCCTCAGGCGAACAGCATCTGCCTATCTGGCGCCATTTCGATAAGGATATCTACGCATTCCGGCGCGCGCGGCCAATCCGATAGGCAGGCACCATGCCCGATATTCCGAAACAAGCCACGATGCGCGCCATGCAGCTGGACCGTGCCGGAATGCCGCTGCGCATGGTGGAGCGGGCATTGCCAGCGCCAGGGCCGGTTGAACTGCTGCTCGAAATATCGGCTTGCGGTATCTGCCGGACCGATCTGCACGTGGTGGATGGCGATATTTCGGGGAAGCTGCCGATTGTGCCGGGGCATGAAATCGTGGGCAGAATTGTCGCGCTTGGCGACGGGGCTAGTGGATTTGAGCTGGGCCAGCGGGTCGGTGTGCCATGGCTCGGCCATACTTGCGGCGTGTGCCGCTATTGCCGCGAAGATGCAGAAAACCTGTGCGATGATCCGCAGTTTACAGGCTTCACCCGTGATGGCGGCTTTGCCAGCCATGTCGTGGCCGATGCGCGATACTGCTTCGCCATTCCGGGCAAGTTTGCCGATGCAGAGGCCGCGCCGCTGCTCTGTGCAGGCCTGATTGGCTATCGCGCATTGCGAATGGCGGGCGATGCGCAGAAAATCGCCTTCTACGGATTTGGCGCAGCGGCGCATATTCTTGCGCAAATCGCGGTGTGGCAGGGCCGCGAGATTTACGCCTTCACCAGTCCGGGCGATGATGCGGCGCAGGCTTTTGCACGATCGCTAGGCTGCTGCTGGGCGGGCGGGTCAGACCAAGCCCCTCCTGCCGAACTTGATGCAGCGATCATTTTTGCACCGGTTGGCTCTCTTGTGCCTGTGGCCCTCAGGGCCATTCACAAGGGCGGGAAGGTCATCTGCGCAGGCATCCACATGAGCGATATTCCAACCTTTCCCTACAAGGACTTGTGGGGCGAACGGCTGGTGCGTTCAGTCGCCAACCTTACCCGCCGCGATGGCGAGGAATTTTTTGAACTGGCAGCATCCGCGCCGATTGAAATCGCTGTCCGCACATTCCCGCTCGAACAGGCGGATGAAGCGCTAAGCCTGCTGCGCGGCGGCGCTATTCAGGGGGCGGCCGTGCTGCTGCCTTGATACCGCTTTTTCGTCCGTCAGGCTGATTTCTGCCCTGCGTTCAGGCGGGCCCTGGCCAAAAGATCAATCACTTCGCTGTCACTTGTCTGCCCGAAATCGGCGTAATGCGCGCCCACGGCATAGAACGGATCGGGAATGGCGAGGCACACCACCTCGTTACACAATGGCCGCAGCCGCACCAGCGTGTCGCGCGGTGCGACAGGAACAGCCAGAACGATGCTGGCAGGTTCTGCCCTGGATAGTGCCTTCAGCGCAGCTTCCACCGTATTGCCGGTGGCAATCCCGTCGTCCACCACCACGGCTGTCCGCCCGCGAACGGAAACTGGGCGGCCTGTGCGGTAGGTCGCGCGGCGGCGCTCTATTTCTGCCAGTTCGCTTGCCACTTCGCCTTCGATATAGGCGTCGCTTGCGCCCACCATACTGGCGGCGGCATGGTCCAGCACCACTTGCGGGGATGCGCCGTCAACAATGGCGCCAATTCCATATTCCTTGTGCCCCGGCGCACCGATCTTGCGTACCATGATGATGTCGAGCGGGGCGCGGAGTGCCTTTGCCACTTCATAGCCCACCGGCACACCGCCGCGTGGCAGCGCCAGTATGACAGGGTCGGACAAGGCCATGGTGCCGAGCACTTCGGCCAGTGCGCGGCCCGCTTCGACACGGTCTGCAAACTGGTGATAGCGGGGGCTCATCTGTCTACCTTCGCAAAATTGCGAAACCAGTCAGCCGCCAGATCCACAACCTGCTCCAGCGTGCCGGGTTCTTCAAACAGGTGGCTTGCGCCCGGCACGATGACCAGTTCGTGGGTGCAGGCAAGGGCGCTGGCAGCAGCTTGGTTGAGATTGATGACAGGGCCATCCAGCCCGCCGACGATCAGCAGCGTGGGGGCAAGAACCGATGCCAGCGCAGCTTCGCCAGCAAGATCAGGGCGGCCCCCGCGCGATACTACGGCAGTAATCCTGTCATCACCTGCTGCTGCGCGAAGTGCAGCCCCTGCGCCGGTGCTCGCGCCGAAATAGGCCGGATGCAGGCTGGCCGTTTGCGGATAGGTCGCAGCCCAGTCTGCCGCTTGCACCAGCCGCGAGGCAAGCAGGCCAATATCAAAGACATTGCGCCGGTCCTGTTCTTCCTCCGGCGACAGCAGGTCGAGCAGCAATGTCGCAAAGCCTGCATCGCGCAGGCGGCGGGCGACGTAATTGTTGCGCGGGCTCAACCGGCCACTGCCACTGCCATGGGCAAAAATGACGAGGCCAAGCGCGTCCGCAGGCACGCCCAGTAATGCCGACAATTGCGGGTTGCTGCCAATCCGGACTTCGCAGCAATCAGCTATGATCTGGTCCATTCTCATCGGCCGATCACAATCCGAAAGGCCAGATGTCGGGCGCGCCATGCGGTTTTTCCGGCCCGATGGGCGTCACCGCGCGGCTTTCCTCGAACCAGACGTAAGCGTCGAATTGCTGGCCCAGAACGGCTTCGAAATAATGGCTGAGATATTCGCTCTGGGGCCGGTAGACAACGCCCACGGCACGTTCCAGCAAGGTCTGGCCAAGGGCTTCTGCCAAGTCCCTTTGCGCGCCGCGCCGCCAGTCGACCATGCACCGCGTCAGCCCGATACGGCGGAACGCCGCTTCCCAGCTATCATCCCGTGCGGGGCGCAATTGCATCACATCCATCGCGCCGCCCCAGTCGGATGCCGCAGCGACAGTGCCCCTGTCGGTACCAAAGCCGATCAGCACTGCATCGTCGCCATAAGCTGTGCGGACAAGTTCACCGATGTTAAATTCGCCGCGCCATCCCATCGCCGTGGCAGATGCATTGCCGACATGGGAGTTATGCGCCCAGATTATTGCGCGGGCATCTGCCTGGTGGGCCATCAGTGATTGCAGCGTTTCAAACATATGCCTGTCGCGCAAATTCCAGCTTTCGGCAGCGCCGCGGTAGATGGACCGGTAATATTGCTCAGCCGCGCGCACGATCCTGGCGTTGCGTTCTGCATCAAAGAAATCTTCGCCGTCCTGCGCAATCCACTCCATCCGGTGGTCCAGCAATTCGCGTAATTGGGCGACAACGGCATCCTCGCAATCGGCCAACTGCCCGCGTTCTGCGGCATGGCCATAATGTTGCGGTTCGTCCTGCCACGGTGTCAGGCATCCGTATCGTTGGCGCGCCCGCCTCGCGGCCTGGGGGTCATGCCGGTCGAGATAGTCGGTCACGGCATGGATGGATTCGCCCAGGCTATAGACATCCAGCCCGCGCAGGCTGACGCGGCGGTCTTCGGGCAAGCCGGCATTATGGTTGCGCAGCCAGTCGATGAAAGTGAGCATTTCCTGGTTTCGCCACATCCAGGTGGGAAAACGGGCAAATGGCTCGCCCCTGCGGGGGCGCGGGCCATTGTGGCGCACGTAATCATCCAGCCGCGCGATATCCGGCCAGTCACCTTCGACAGCGATGATGGTGAAGCCGTGCCGTTCGACAAGATTGCGCGAGATGTCGGCTCTGGCGGCATAGAATTCATGGGTGCCGTGGGTTGCCTCCCCCAGCAGCACGACCCGCGCATCGCCGAACCGCTCGAACGCTTCGCCAAAGCCGGGATGATCGGGACTGGGGATTTCCTCTGCATGGGCGCGCAGACGCGCCGCAATGTCGATTTTTCCAGCAAGGGACGGGGTATGCACCGTCATGCCAACTGCGCCTTTCCTTATGCAGGCCAGCACCGCCAATTGGTGTCTGGCACAGGCAGGATGCAGAAGGTCGCTGCGGCGGGCTATACGTAAATTTCCGCCCCCGAAGCGGCCGGGAAGGGGGCAGGTCAGGGACTCTACATACATCCCAGCTGGCTGATTATGCCTAGCGTGCGAATCGTCTGAAGATGAAGGATGACCAGATGCTCCACGCCCTCATTATCGAACAGAATGCGGTTGTCGGCTGCGAATTGTCCAAACGCCTGGTCGACCTCGGCTTCGATTCCATCGATCATGCATGGACCGAAGATGGCGCTGTAGATATCGCTGCAAGGCATCCGCCTGATCTGGTGCTGGTGGGGGATGCGGTGGAAACAGGTGACGGCATCTCTGCCGCACGCCGCATTTGCGAACAACGGGATGTGCCCGTGCTTCTGGTCACAGCGGATTCGCTCAGGGCCAGGAAGCGCCTGGCCGAAGGTGCAATCCTTCAGGGGCCTTTCGTGCTGAGCAAATTGCCCGAAGCGATTTCTCTCGCGCGGAGGCCTGCACAGGCCGCCTGAACGGCGTATTCCGACCCGGTCGGCTCAATAAAAAAGGGATGTGGCGGAGACGGAGGGATTCGAACCCTCGATAGGATTACTCCTATGGTTCCTTAGCAGGGAACTGGTTTCAGCCACTCACCCACGTCTCCGAACACTTACGGCTGTGGGGCGGGCCTATAACGAGGCGATTTACTGGCGGCAAGCCATGCTGAACCAAACCTGCGAAATTAAGCATTTGCCCTTGTGATCTGCGGCTTTCCCACAGACAGGCGAATTTATCGGACGCCGCAAGGGAACCCGAATATCGGACTCGCTTCACCGTAAATTGGATTCGGTTCGTCGCCGGTTCATTGCTGCTTAAGCGGCAAAGGCTTCTGATTGCCTCTGACACGTCCGCTCTGGACCTGGAGGGATTATGAAAACCGCAGCCGCTTTGGGGCTTACCATCAGCAAGACCATCACCCGCAGCTGGGTTGCCCTTGCGGCGGCCGCAGCATTTGCCGCATCGCCGCTGGCTGCCCAGGAGATCGAGACGTTCGATCCAGACACTGCAATCGACGCTGATTTGCAGGAGGCGCCGGGCGAAGCGCAGGTTTATGAATATCCTTCGCCATCGCCCCGACCGGCGGAAGAAGTGCAGGAAGTCGCGCCGCAATGGGCAGACCCGGTGGTAACATCTTCCGATCCGTCAACTGCCGCGGCTCAGGCTTCAGCCGACCCGGCAGTGGCCGCAGCACAGGGCGGCACCTATGCCAAGGATGACCTGATCGGCGCAGCCGAAGGCGTATTTGGCAAAGGCGCTGAAGGGCTGGCCCGCATGATCGAAGGCTGGCTTGAAAAACAGGGTGAGCCCAACGCCTATATCGTGGGACGCGAAGCTGGCGGGGCATTCGTATTCGGTGCCCGTTATGGTTCAGGCACAATGTATCACAAGGTGGAAGGCGAACGTCCGGTTTACTGGACCGGCCCATCGCTCGGTTTCGATGCGGGGGCGAATGCCAGCAACACCTTTGTGCTGGTTTACAACCTGTATGACAGCGAAGACCTGTTCACCCGTTTTCCTGCTGGCGAAGGGCAGGCCTATGTCGTTGGCGGGCTGACTGCCAGCTACATGCGTAAGGGTAATGTCGTTTTAATCCCCATCAGAGTTGGCGCTGGCCTTAGACTTGGGGTTAATGCCGGTTATATGCGGTTTTCAAAGAAGCAACGCTGGTTGCCCTTCTGAGTCGCTGAGGAAAGCTTTGCTTTGCCAAGGTCAATAAACCGGCACAGCAAATTATGTTGCGAGCGCGCCCGCGCCTAGGCATGGGTGGCGCATGATTCTCGACACGCTCCCACAACAATCGCCCGATGCGCTGCTGGCGCTGATCAAGATGTATGCCGCCGACGAACGCGCAGACAAGATCGACCTTGGCGTCGGTGTTTACCGCACCGACGACGGCGCGACACCGGTGTTTTCTGCGATCAAGGCTGCGGAAGCGCAGCTGGTGGAAGAACAGGACAGCAAAAGCTATCTCGGGCCGGAAGGCGATACGGGCTTCGTCAATGCGTTGATGCCCTATATTTTCGGCAAAAACCCGTCGATGGCAGGCCGTATTGAAGGCATGCAGACCCCTGGCGGCACTGGCGCTGTCCGGCTGGCGATTGCGGTGGCGAAAAAGGCAGGGGCAAACCGCGTGCACCTTGGTACGCCAAGCTGGCCCAACCATGCCCAGATCCTGTCCGATATCCCTATCGATGCGGTGTTCTTCGATCATTCGACAGCAGATGGCACAGCCGATATCGACAAGGTGCTGACCGCGATCAATTCGGCTGCCAAGGGCGATGCGGTGCTGCTGCATGGCTGCTGCCACAACCCCACTGGCATCGATTATTCGAACGAGCAGTGGGACGCGATTGCCGATGCGTTTTCACGCAGCGAAGCACTGCCCATTCTCGATCTGGCCTATCAGGGCCTTGGCAGCGGGCTGGAAGAAGATGCCTATGGCATGCGACGCGTGCTTGGCGCTGTTCCGGAAGCGCTGATTGCCTATAGCTGCGACAAGAACTTCGGACTTTATCGCGACCGTGTCGGTGCGCTTTATGTTCTGGCTGAAAAACCCGAACAGCTCGGCCCGATCATGTCCAATCTGAATGCGCTGGCCCGTGCCAGCTGGTCCATGCCGCCTGACCACGGCGCGGCGGCCGTGCGGCTGGTGTTGCGCGACGAAAAGCTGACGCAGAGCTGGCTAGACGAACTGGCATCCATGCGTGCGCGCATTGCCGATGTCCGCGCGCAAATGGCGGCTGCCGGACAGATCGGCAATCTCGATCTGACGGCGCTTGCACGTCAGCACGGGTTGTTTTCAGTGCTCAACCTGTCGAAAGAACAGATTGACCGGCTACGGGCAGATCATGCGGTCTATATGGCTGGTTCCGGCCGCATCAACGTGGCCGGGCTGCACAGCGGAAACATCGCCAATTTCGTCAATGCGCTGAAAGCGGTTGCTGGCTGAATTTCACCCGCGCAGCGATTGCATCCGCTGGAGATAGCGGGCCATCGTATCAATCTCCAGATTGACCGGCGTGCCGACTTCAAGTGCGCCCAGCGTCGTCACTTCGGCGGTGTGCGGAATGATGTTGAGCGTGAAGTGGACCGACCCATCGGGCTGGTCTTCCACCGCATTGACGGTCAGCGAAGTGCCGTCGACGGTGATTGAGCCCTTGGCCGCAATATAGGGCGCAAGGCTTGCAGGCGCGCTGATCAGCAGCCTGGTGGAATCGCCTATCGCGTCAATCTGCGCGACTTTGCCCACCGCATCCACATGGCCGGTCACGATATGGCCGCCCAGTTCATCGCCCATGCGCAGGGCGGCTTCCAGGTTCAGCCTGCGGCCCTTTTCCCACATGCCGGGGACGGTGCAGGAAATGGTTTCGCCCGATACATCCACAGCGAACCATGCGTCGCCTGGCTGGCCGCCACGTTCCACGACCGTCAGGCAAACGCCGGAACAGGCGATGGATGCGCCGATTGCCATTTTGGCCGGGTCGAATGGGCAGGCGATGCGCACGCGCAGATCGCCCCGTTGCTCGGCGCTTTCGATGGAACCGAGCGCTGTAATTATTCCGGTGAACATGGTGTGCGCTCATAGGCCTCGAACAGGTCGCTGCCAAGTTCCCGCCGGTCAGCAATTTTCCACCGGCCATGCGCCGTTGCAAGGTCCGTCAGGCCGATGTCGACAAGCGCAGGCAATCCGCCGCCTACAAGAATGGGTGCGCGGTAAAGATGGATGGCATCTACCAGATCAGCGGCAAGGAATGCGGACGCTGTTTGCGCGCCGCCTTCAACGTAAAGATATTGAATCCCTTCCATCGCACGAATGTCGTCAGGTGAAGGAATGGCCTGCGCGCCTTCTGCATTGCCGGAACGGGTCAGGACGAAACGCTGCGGGCTGCGATCTGCCAGCCCATCCAGCCTGACATCAAGACGCGGACTGTCCGCGCGCCATGTGCCGCCGCCCACCAGAATGGCATCGGCCCGCGCGCGCTGGGCATGGACATGAGCGCGGGCAATATCGCCGGTAATCCACTGGCTTTCACCACTGGCAAGCGCGATGCAGCCATCAAGCGACATCGCCAGTTTGAGCGTGACATGCGGACGGCCCTCGCGCTGGCAGCCGAGATAGCCTGCGAGGCTGTCAGTCGCGCTTGCGATTTCAACCAAACGCACGTCTATTCCGGCAGATGCGATGCGGTCAGCGCCGCTTCCGGCGGTGCGCGGGTCCGGGTCCTTGACCGCAAAGACAACCGCTGCGGGCCGCGCCTCCACAATCAAATCGGCGCAGGCGGGACCGCGTTCGGATCGATGCGCACAAGGTTCAAGCGTGCAATAAAGCGTTGCGCCTTGCGCCTTGGCACCGGCCTGCTGCAACGCAACTGCCTCTGCATGGGGCCTGCCGCCGGGCATGGTCCAGCCGCGGCCAACCACTATCCCGTCTTTCACGATGATGGCGCCGACCCCGGGGTTGGGCCTGCTCAGCGGGCGCGCGCGTTGGGCCAGCCGCGCTGCCGCAGCCAGCCAGTCGGCATCAGTCCTTCGGGGTATCAACCGGATCGTCCAGCAATCCTGCCCTGCGGCGGATTTCCATCTTGCGGGCATTTTCGGCTGCTTCCACGCGGGCGCGTTCCTTCGCAGCTTCGCGTTCAATCGCTTCTACATCCATGCCCGAAGCGCGGCCCAGCGTGCGATAAAGTTCGCGCTTGGCTTCTTCGTTTTCCTCGATCAGCGCGTCGATGGCGTCCTGCGTTTTCTGGTTCTCGACATTGGTCGCGATGATTTCATCTTCGGTGCGATCATCGGCAAAGCTGGTGATGTAAGTGACATTGGGGCGTGCTGGCGAGCCAATCATCGTCTCGCCCATGATCTGGTAGAGAAGGGTGAATGTCATCAGCATGGATACGCCGAGAATCGGCCAGCGATAGGGCGTAGGCTTCCTGAACTCGCTGATGAAATCCGAAAATCCGGCGGCCGGATTCATTTTGTCGATAATACCCATGGTTGGCTAAATAGCGATTGCCGATGGATTTCGCCAGTGTTGCGCAAGCAGCAATTATCATCGCGCCAAACCGCCGCCCGATTTCAGTCGTAACTGACCTGTATCGGCACGCGTCCCCTCAGGTTGCCGCCAATTGCAATGCCGGTGCTGGTGTAGAGCGTGCCGGTGAAGTGAAATTGCAATGTCCCTGCGGAATCGAGCAGGGGCAGGGCTGACAGGTCGGTCACGAAATCGCGCAATTCCGCCTCTCCGCCCGATGGGTCGCGCATGATGATGCTGGTGGGGAAATTGACCCGGATTGTCCTGAGTGGCGTTCCCTGGATGATGGCGCGGCCCTGCACGGCCATGCCGCCCAGATCGTCAAGATTGCCGATGACGGTCTTGTTGCCGGTTTGCAGGTCGATCAGCACGCTGCCGATGCCGTCACCGATCATGACCAGCCGACCAAAATCTATGTCGCTTTCGATGGTGAGGGCAATCTGGTTGCTGCCTCCATTGCCGCCGCCATTGCCATTATTGCCATTACCATTGCCGCCGGCCCCGTTGCCGTTGCCGTTACCGTTTCCGGGATTGGTGCCTGGCGTGGTGCCATTGCCGGGCCTGCCGCCGCCATTGCCCTTGGGCGGGGGATTGGTGGCGCAAAAACTGCATTTGCCCTGCGCAGCCGCCGGTTGGGCGGGCAGGAATGTCAGCATCATGGCCACAAGCAGGATCGAGGCGAACCTAAACATCGCCCGACTATGGCAAAACAAGGTTAATGAAGCGTAAGTGTTACCACTTGGCGTTCATCCGAAGGCGGCATAAAGGCTGCGGCCTTCGCGCTTCAGCCACAGGTTGGCAGCGGCAAGATCATCGTCGAAAATCTGTTCGAGAACGGCGTGAAATTGCGGCCCATGATCAAAATGGAGGAGATGCGCCACTTCATGTGCGACAACAGAGCGGCGCACCGCTGAAGGGGCCTGCACCAGCCGCCAGTTGATGCGCACCGTGCCGCCGGTTGAGCAACTGCCCCAGCGCCGCTGTGCCCGCGACAGGCGCAGGGCAGGGGTGTCGACCCCTGCAGCCAGGCAATAGTCTTGAAGGTCGGTCGCCATCAGGCGCAGGGCCTCGCTTTCCAACCAGCGTTGCAGGCGCGGGCCAAGGCTTTCCTGCGGGCCGCCGATGGTGATCGCGCCTGCTGACAGAACTGCCTTGCGCGGGGCATCCTTGCGCCAGCCGATTTCCAGTTCTTCGCCGCAATAGCGCAGCGTGCCGCCCGGCGCAGGCGGGGTTGCGCGCGGCAATGCCTCGATCTGGCGGGCAAGCCAGTCAGCGCGGCTGTTGGCAAAGGCGATGGCATCGGCAGTCCGGCCCCAGCGCGGCAAGGTAACCCTCGCTTCGCTGCCATCGGGCGCGATGCGAAGGACCACTTTCTTGGCGGTGGGATGACGTTTGATGGCAATCGGCAGGGTCACATCGCCTATTTTCACGGTGGGGTGCTGCTGTTCGCGGCGCAGCCAGTTGATCATGGCGTGTCCCATTCGACGATATGATGTTCCAGCGGCCCGGCCACGGTTTCGCTGACGACCCGTCCGGCAACCGATACACCTGCCCGCACCACGGATTCGCGGTCACCGGAAATCAGGTAATGCCAGTCGCGCAGGGGTTTTCCTTCATGGCGCAGGCGATAGGCGCAGCTTTCAGGCAGCCATGGCACGTCGCCGACAATCTTAATGGTCAGGCGCATGCAATCGGGCACGAACGCCTTGCGGTTGCGATAATCGCTGCATTGCGCGGTGCGCGTATCGAGCAGCTTGCACGCCACGTTGGTATGTTCCACCTGGCCGGTGTCGGGGTCTTCGATCTTGTGCAGGCAGCAGCGGCCGCATCCATCGCACAGGGCTTCCCATTCGGCGCGGTCGAGTTCTGCCAGCGGCAGCTCCCAGAAATGATCGCGCAATTGTGTCATCGCACCCATTTCTCAAGCTCGGCAGCGATTGCTTCCGGGCCAATATCGGTCGGCAGAGTGGCAATCGGTTCGCCATCAGGCCCGAACAGATAGGTGATGTTGGAATGGTCCATCAGGTAATTGCCGCTCTCTGGCGTCTCACCTTTTGAATAAAACACGCGGAAGGCATCCGCAGCGGATTTTATCTGCTCTGCAGTGCCGGTCAGGCCCATGAGGCGCGGATGAAAATTCGAGACGAACTCTGCCACAACCTCGGGCGTGTCACGTTCAGGGTCGATGGTGATGAAGACCGGCTGAATTTTTGGCCCCAGGTCGGGATTTGCCTTTTCAAATTCAGCCAGGCCCTTGGACATGCGTTGCACATCAGTGGGGCAGACATCGGGGCAATAGGCATAGCCAAAATAAACGATCGTATATTTCCCGCGGAAATCGTCCCAGCGCACAGTCTTGCCGGCAGTATCTGTCAGTTCGAACGGCCCACCAATGGTCGCGCCGTAAAGTGGTGCCTGTTCGGGCGCGGGCGCTGCGGGTGATCCGCAGGCAGCCAGCGCGAGGGACAGGGATGCAATCGCGGCAGCGCCGGTTTGCTTTAAGGCATGAGTAAAGGTGTGGGGCATAGCGTGGCGGTTCATGCTCTGCTAACCGGTGGTGAGCAAGGGGCGACTCTGCCTCGTAAACATTATTTTGGAGATGGATGAATGGCGAAAGCCGTTTTCCGAAGTGCAATTCTGGCCGCGACTATGGCTGCTGGCCTCGCGGCTACGCCGCTGGCCGCGCAGATGTTTTCCGACGGCTATCAGTTTCTGAAGGCCGTGAAAGACCGCGATGGCGATGCGGTCACCAATGCGCTCAATGAAACCAATTCGGCCGTCATCAACACGCGGGACAAGGCAACTGGTGAAACCGCCCTGCATATCGTGACGCAGCGGCGCGATGCGATGTGGATCCGGTTTCTCGCCAGCCGTGGCGGCAACCCGAATATTGCAGACAAGGATGGCGTGACACCGCTGGTTATCGCTGTAAACCTCGGCTTCATCGAAGGCGTGGAAGCACTGCTTGATGCCGGTGCATCGGTGGATGTTGCCAACGGCACTGGTGAAACTCCGCTCATTTCTGCCATTCACCGTCGGGATATCCCCATGATCCGGTTGCTTCTGACCAAGGGTGCAAACCCTGACAGGAGCGACAATTCAGGCCGGTCTGCCCGCGACTATGCCGCGCTTCAGACAGGGTCATCGCGCATTCTGGGCGAGATTGAACAGGCGGACAAGGACCGCAAGCAGGCCAAGTCCGGCCCATCCTACGGGCCGAGCCGTTAAGTGCCGGATCAGGCGATTTCCATGGCCGACATGACGCTGGACGAATTGCGTCTGGCGCTGGCACCGCTCATTGCATCTGCGTCCATTTTTGACGGGTGGGGCGATGAGGCCGTTTCATCGGCGGCACAGCAAGCCGGTGTCGATGCTGATGTGGCCCGCCTTGCCTATCCGGGCGGCGCGATGGACATGATCGGCGCATGGATCGAGACGATTGACCTCGCCATGGCCGATGCGCTGCCGGCAGACCATCTTGCGGCCTTGCCGATCCGCGAGCGTATCCGCAGCCTGGTGCAGTTCCGGCTGGATGCGGTGGACGGGTTGGAAGAAGCGCTGCGCCGCGCGATCGCCATCATGGCCATGCCGCAAAATGCTGCACGGGCGCTGAAGACCGGATGGCATAGCGCGGATGTGATGTGGCGGCTGGCTGGCGATGTCGCCACCGATTACAACCACTATACCAAGCGCACGATCTTGGCCGGTATCTATGGCGCAACGATGGCTGTATTTGTCGATGACGAAAGCGAAGGAAAGGCCGGGACACGCGCATTTCTTGATCGCCGCATCGAAGGGGTCATGAAATTCGAGAAGACCAAGGCCAAGTGGCTCAATTCCGACAGGGAAACCTTCAGCCTCACGAGATTTCTCGGTCGGCTGCGTTATCCTGCGCGCTAGAACAGATATGGCTGCGCCGGTTAAGTCTATTGAGAATTAGTTGCAATTGGGGCTCCGGTCTGGCAGCGCGCCCAACATGAAACTCGAAGCCCTCGAACGCGGCAAGCGCGCTACGATCATCTCGGTCGATTGGGACGCAATCGCGCCGGAGGAAGGCAAGCGTTTGCGGGCGCTGGGGCTGGACGAAGGGGCGCGAATCGCCATTGCCCATCGGGGCGTTTTCGGCGGGCGTGACCCGATTGCAGTGATGGTCGGGCGCATGACGATTGCGATCCGCCGTGTCCATGCTGCCGCCATGGTGGTGGAACCGGCATGACAAGTCTGCGCAGGGCCGCACTGGTCGGCAATCCCAATGCAGGCAAGAGCGCCCTGTTCAATGCGCTGACCGGCGCGCGGCAGAAAATTGCCAATTACCCCGGTGTCACGGTGGAACGCAAAGCAGGGCGACTGTTGCTGGCAACGGGCGAAGAAATCGAACTGATCGATCTGCCGGGCAGCTATTCCTTTGATGCGACCAGCCCTGACGAAGAAGTGACCCGTGCGCTCGTGCATGGTGATTTCGACGGTGAGGCAGCGCCTGATGTGATGGTCGTGGTGCTGGATGCCGCCAATCTCGAACAGCATCTGGTGTTCGCGCAGGAAGTCATCGAACTTGGCCGCCCGACCATCGTCGCGCTCAACATGGTGGATCTGGCACAGCGTGATGGGCTGACGCTTGACCCTGATGCCTTGTCGCAGGCGCTGGGTGTGCCCGTTGTCCCTACAGTGGCGGTGCGCCGCAAGGGTTTGGCAGAATTGACCGCTGCAATTGCCAGTGCAGAAGCCGCGGCAGAGGCAGACCATTCTGCCCATCCGCGCCCGCATCTGACATTGCCGGAACGCAGGCTGGCTGCCCGGAACATCGCCAAGGCTACCATTCTTTCGCAAAGCACGACGCGCCGCCTGCACGCAGGGCTGGACCGGATATTGCTGCACCCATGGCTTGGCCCGCCAATCCTGTTCGCGCTGCTGTTTGTCATTTTTCAGGCCGTTTTTGCCTGGGCAACGCCATTTGCAGACGGTCTGGAAGCACTGGCCGGGCTGCTGGCGGAACTGGTCAACAATACCGTCCCTGCGGGTATTTTCAGGGATTTCCTGACTGAAGGCGTTATCGCAGGCGTCGGCGGCGTGGTGGTCTTCCTGCCGCAGATCGTCATTCTGTTCGCTTTCATCCTGGTGATGGAGGCAACCGGATACATGGCCCGTGCGGCGTTTATCATGGACCGGTTGATGGCCAGCGTTGGCCTGTCGGGCCGCAGTTTCATCCCGCTTCTGTCCAGCTTTGCCTGCGCCATCCCAGGCATCATGGCCACACGCAGCATTGCTGACCCCAAGGATCGCCTGACCACCATCCTAATCGCCCCGCTGATGACGTGTTCTGCACGGCTGCCGGTTTATGGCGTGGTTATTGCTGCCGTCATCCCCAACACCAAGGTGTGGGGCGCAATCGGGCTGCAGGGGCTGGTCCTGTTCTGCCTCTATGTGGCGGGCATAGTGGGTGCGATGGTGGTTGCACTGGTGCTGCGCCGCTCTGTCACGGCGGGCCGCGCCAGCGGTTTCATCATGGAACTGCCGCGATACCAGATGCCGCGCCTCCGCGATCTCGCGATCGGCCTGTGGCAGCGCGCATGGGTCTTCCTGCGCCGTGCAGGCACAATCATTTTCGCCGCCACCGTGGTTCTGTGGGTTCTGCTCACCTTCCCGCAGGCAGAACCCGGCGAAAGCCAGCTTGATGTTTCCATCGCGGGCAAGGTTGCAACCGCAATGCACGTCGCGTTTGAACCAATCGGCTTCAACCGCGAAATGACGCTGGCGCTGGTGCCTGCCATGGCTGCGCGCGAAGTTGCGGTGGCTTCGCTTGCAACCACCTATGCGGTCGATTCAGAAGATGAAGCGCAGACGGAACAGGCGCTGCGCGAACAGATCAGTGCACGCTGGACCCTGCCGACCGCGCTCGCCTTTCTGGCATGGTTCGTTTTTGCCCCGCAGTGCCTTTCGACCATCGCAGTTGCCCGGCGCGAGACGAACGGGTGGAAATGGCCCACCTTCATGTTGGCCTACCTGTTCGTGCTGGCATATGTCTTTGCCGGTATCACCTTCTGGTGTGCGACAGCGCTAGGGCTTTAGCAGCGTTCCATGCACAAAAAATCAGGTGACTGAACTAGCCCGCTGTGGAGCGATTGGCTAACCCCTCGGCAACAGATTCGTGAGGACACAGTAAATGGCAGGCAGTCTCAACAAGGTAATGCTGATCGGCAATTTGGGGGCTGATCCGGAAGTCCGCAGCTTTCAGAACGGTGGCAAGGTGTGCAATTTGCGCATCGCCACTTCGGAACAGTGGAAAGACAAGAACACAGGCGAGCGGCAGGAACGCACCGAGTGGCACACTGTCGCCATTTTCTCCGAAGGCCTGATCAATGTCGCGGAACGTTTCCTGCGCAAAGGCTCCAAGGTTTATGTCGAAGGCCAGCTGCAAACGCGCAAATGGCAGGACCAGCAAGGCAACGACCGCTATTCCACCGAAGTCGTCCTGCGCGGCTTCAACGGCACGCTGACCATGCTCGATGGTCCCGGCGGTAATCAGGGCGGCGGCCAGGGCGGCGGCGGCAACTGGAACCAGGGCGGCGGTCAGGGCGGCGGTGCCGGCTCGGGCGGTTCAGGCGGTTCAGGCGGCTGGAACCAAGGCGGCGGCGGTTCGGGCGGCAGCTCGGGCGGCGGCTCCAACTATGACGATCTGGATGATGATATCCCGTTCTGATCGGTTGCGGTCAGGTGCCTTGGCCGGTTTTTCTATTTCTTGAGCGCGGCAAGCGCCGCAAACGGGCCGGCGGCGCTTTCATCAAGCAAGCCGGCCTTTTTGCGTGTTTCTTCCGCATTTGGGCCGCAGGCGAACGGATCAATTGCGAGCCCCAGGCTCTGCGCCACGGCTTCGCCCAGATCGAAACCTTCGCCTGAATAATAGATCTCGTCGCAATCATCGGCGTCGAGTTCCAGTTCATCGTCTGCAGGCGCCTGCGTCTCAGGTGCAAAGCGGAAGGCCAGCGCTTCGCTGATGTGGACCGGAAAATCATCGCCCGAAACGGCGCATTGCTGGACGATATCGGCCTGCAACCGGCCATTGGCAGTAACTATTGTGCCATCCACCAAGAGGTTCACTTCGGCCTTGAGCTTGCTGATCGCGGTAATCTGGAAACGCTGCGCCAGGGCACGGCGTTCTTCTTCGCTGGCTTCCAGAATGCGCGGGCCTTGCATGATCTGCCGCAACTTTACGATGTGGGTGAATTCGCCTTCGTTCATCGCACGATCTCCCCTGCCAGCAGCTGGTCTGCCGAAACATCTTCCAGTTGCCGCGCCAGTGCTGCCACCCGCGCCGCGAGGGCGGATGGTGAGGCGCCTTCGGCAAGCCCGATATTGCGCGATATTGCATCATCCAGCGCCGGCCCGCCAGCAGCAAAAGCTTCCCTGAAAGCGCCGAGCCGTCCGCCCATCGCGCTGACCATGCGGCCCATATGCTTGCCCAGCGCAGGATCGCCGATGCCCTGTTCGCGCAGCTGGCCGTCCATATCATCGACGAACAATTCAGTCAGGCGCACCGATGGCGCGACAAGGGCTTCCTCGCGCTCCATCCGCAGCAACACCACCGAAAGCACGGTGGTAATCATGTCATACCGGCCTTCCACCGTATCGGGCACGCCGCAGTCGAGATACCATTCAGGTTCGCGCGCCAGCAGCACGGTTCGGTGCCACAGCGGGCGCAGCGCATCCTTGGGATCAGGCTGGGTGCCCAGCAGGCGGGAAAGAAAGGACATCATGTGTTTTTTCCGTGGACCAATGTGTCGGCCCTTTTCGTTAATTCGCAATTCAACCCGCGTGCTGCAGGCGATTGCCCATAGATTCGCGTGAAGGCTACATTGCAAGGCGGGCGACATGCCCTTATGGCTTCGTGCCGATATAGAGACAGGCTTGGCAATTCAAAGTGGCGATCGGCTACCCGGCCCATCAAGATTTCAGATAAGCAAGATTTTAGAGAAGGTTGTGTTTGATGAAGGCAGGTAAGGCATTCGGGGCAGGGCTTGTGCTGGCAATGGCACTGGCTGCGGGCGGTTGCTCGTCGATCCGTGAAAGCCGCGGCTACATCGTCGATCAGACACTGGTCAACGCTGTCCAACCCGGCATCGATAACCGCCAGTCGGTTGAAGGCACTTTGGGCCGCCCGACTTTCATCAGCCAGTATGGCACGCCTACCTGGTATTATATTTCCAGCACGACGGCCCGCAAACCCTTCGTCCGGCCGCGCATCGAGCAGCATTCTGTCCTCGCCGTCCAGTTTGACGATGCAGGCAATGTCGTATCGGCCAACCGCACCGGTATCGACCGTGTCGCGTTTCTTTCGCCAGACGGTGACGAAACGCCAACGCTGGGCCGTGAACGCGGCTTCTTTGAAGATCTGTTCGGCAATATCGGCCAAGTCGGTGCACCAGGTGCGGGTGCAGGCGCACCGGGCGGCCCGGGGCGCTAAGCCGTCTTGATCGCGCAAACCTCGTCCCCATATCGCCCAAATGGACGATAGCAGACAGGCACACGGGCTCGTGCAATGGCACGGCACCACGATCATCGGCGTCAAGAAGGGCGACAAGACGGTAATTGCCGGGGACGGACAGGTTTCCATGGGCAATACGGTCATGAAGCCAAACGCACGCAAGGTCCGCAGGATTGGTGAAGGTGGCAAGGTTATCGCCGGTTTCGCCGGTGCCACAGCCGATGCCTTCACCCTGTTTGAACGGCTGGAAAAAAAGCTGGAACAGCACCGCGGGCAATTGATGCGCGCGGCGGTGGAAATGGCCAAGGACTGGCGCACCGACAAATATCTCCGCAATCTGGAAGCACTGATGATTGTGGCCGATAAGGAAGTCATGCTGGTGCTGACCGGCAATGGCGATGTGCTGGAACCCGAAGGCGGCGTTGCGGCCATCGGTTCGGGCGGCAATTATGCGCTGTCAGCTGCACGCGCGCTCGATTCTTATGAAGATGACGCTGAAAAGATCGCCCGTGCTGCCATGGCAGTCGCTGCGGAAGTCTGCGTCTTCACCAACGACCGCGTGACGGTCGAAACCATCTGACCCATTTTTTCTGGCAAAAGACATCATGACCGACACCCTTACCCCCAAGGCGATCGTTGCCGCGCTGGACGAACATATCATTGGCCAGCACGATGCGAAGCGCGCCGTGGCAGTGGCCCTGCGCAATCGTTGGCGCCGCCAGCGGCTGGGCAATGAACTGCGCGACGAAGTCACGCCGAAGAACATCCTCATGATTGGCCCCACGGGCTGCGGCAAGACCGAAATCAGCCGCCGTCTGGCAAAGCTCGCCGATGCCCCTTTCGTCAAGATCGAAGCGACCAAGTTCACCGAGGTCGGCTATGTCGGCCGCGATGTCGAACAGATTGCCCGCGATTTGGCTGAAGATGCAATCCGGCTGGAAAAGGACCGCCGCCGCGAAGCCGTGCGCGAAGCGGCTTCCAAGGCCGCGATGGACCGTTTGCTGGTGGCGCTGGTGGGTGAAAACGCATCCGAAGCCACGCTTGAGAGTTTCCGCGAACGCATCGTGCAGAACGCGATGAACGATGTCGAAGTTGAAATCGAAGTGCAGGATACGCCTTCATCGCCGATGGAAATTCCCGGCATGGGCGGCGGCATGGGCATGATCGACCTGAGCGACATGATGGGTAAGGCGTTCGGCAAGACCAACACGAAACGGCGCAAGCTGACTGTGCCGCAGGCATGGGACAAGCTGGTCGACGAAGAAGCCGATAAACGCATGGACCAGGATGACGTGGCCCGCGTGGCGCTGCAGAATGCAGAAACCAACGGCATCGTGTTCCTCGACGAAATCGACAAGAT
>JAHEAX010000035.1 GCA_024642525.1 Erythrobacteraceae bacterium
ATCTGGCTGATGTGCAGAAGCAACTCGGCATGACCGAAGGCTTCGACGTCGGGCTCGAAATGTCAGGTTCGGAAGCGGGCTTTGCCTCGATGGTCGACAATATGTGCCACGGCGGCAAGATCGCGATCCTCGGCCTGCCATCGGGCGATGTCACAATCGACTGGCACAAGGTCATCTTCAACATGCTGACGCTGAAAGGCGTGTATGGCCGCGAAATCTTCGAGACCTGGTACAAGATGTCGGTCTTTATCGAGAGCGGGCTGGACCTTTCCGGCATCATTACCCACCGCCTGCCAGCAGACCGGTTCGAGGAAGGCTTCCAGGCCATGCTTGACGGGTCAGCCTGCAAGGTTGTCCTGAACTGGGAGGTTTGAGCATATGTACGGACAATTTCAGGATCATCTGGCAGCGCAGCTTGCCGATATCGAAGAACAGGGGCTGACCAAGCTCGAACGCGAAATCACTTCGCCGCAGGGCGCGCATGTCGGGCTTGGCCAGCGCGAAGTCATCAACCTGTGTGCGAATGACTATCTTGGTCTCGCGGGTGACCCGCGCCTGGTGGATGCCGCGCGCGAAGGGCTGGAAACGCATGGCTATGGCATGGCATCTGTCCGCTTCATCTGCGGCACGCAGGACATTCATAAGCAGCTGGAACGCCGGATCTCGTCATTCCTGGGCATGGAAGACACCATTCTTTACCCCTCCTGCTTCGATGCCAATGGCGGATTGTTCGAAACGCTGCTGACCGAAGAAGACGCGATCATTTCGGACGAGCTTAACCACGCCAGCATCATCGACGGCATTCGTTTGTCCAAGGCCAAGCGTTTCCGTTACAAGAACAACGACATGGCCGACCTCGAGGCGAAACTGCAGGAAGCAGACGCTGCCGGGGCGCGCTTCAAGCTGATCACTACCGATGGCGTATTCTCGATGGATGGCTTCATCGCCCGCCTTGATGAAGTGTGCGACCTGGCTGAAAGATACGGCGCGCTGGTTCATTTTGACGATTGCCATGCGACCGGCTTTCTGGGTGATACCGGCCGCGGCACCCATGAATATCGCGGATGCATGGACCGGGTGGACATCACCACCGGCACATTGGGCAAGGCACTAGGCGGCGCGAGCGGCGGCTATACTTCGGCAAAGAAGGAAGTGGTGGCCCTGCTGCGCCAGCGTTCACGCCCCTATCTGTTTTCCAATTCGGTCGCCCCGCCGATTGTTACAGGCGCCCTGCGCGCATTCGACATCGCCGAAGATGGCGGCGCGCGGCAGCAACTGTTCGCCAATGCCGCGCATTTCCGCGAAGGGCTGGACCGGATCGGGCTGGAAACCCTGCCCGGCGAACATCCGATCATTCCGATCATGCTGTATGATGCCAAGGTGGCCAAGGCGTTCGCGGCAGAAGCCTATGAATATGGCATCTACGTCACCGCTTTCAGCTTTCCGGTCGTGCCCAAGGGCAAGGCGCGCATCCGCACACAGATGTCATCCGCCCTCACGTTTGAAGATCTCGATCACACGCTGGAAAGCTTCGCCAAGGTTAAGGCGAAGCTGGGTATCTAGCTGGGTATCTAGCTGCTGACCAATGCGGGCATCATGGCGATTGCGTGGGCTTCATCCACGACTTCGGCATATTTGGCCTGCAGGTCGAACAGATTAGCCTCGTGCGGGCCGCTATGGCGGTCCGCACAGGCATCCTTTACCACGAATGGCGCGAAACCGTGCTGCAAGGCATCAAGCGCGCTGGCCCTGATGCAGCCCGAAGTTGAAAAGCCGGTTATCAGCAAGGTATCGATCCCCTGCGCCACCAGAGTGGATGCCAGAGACGTTCCGAAAAACGCCGACGCATATTGCTTGGTAACCACCAATTCACCCGCTGCAGGCTGAAGGCTGGCAGGAAAGTCACCCAGCGGCGAACCTTCCAGAAAACATTCAAGCGCGGGCACCTTGCGGTAAAACAGCCCGCCATCGCGTCCGCCCGCGCGGAACACCACATTGGTGAAGATGACCGGCACCCCCGCCTTTCGCGCCGCTGTCACCAGCCTTTCGTTGCTGGCAAGGGCATCTTCAGCAGCAGCATATAGCGGCGATTGCGGGTCAAGGTAGGCAGCCACGACATCCACGATCAGCAATGCGCCGCACTTACCCGGCAACAGAGTGCCATCAAACACGCCGGTATAATTTTCCTGCAGATCGTCATGTTGCCCTGCCATCTGCCCGCTCTCCAAAGTGACTGGACTGCTGGACTATCCAAGGCAGCGAAGGGGTCAAGCCCCGCGGCATGGGGCTAGCATTGTCATGCGCCAAAAAACCCGACCGGCGACACAAAAAAGGCGCAGAATTTTAACGGTCCGGTAACTGAGTTTGGAAACCCAACCTAGACCAGTGGTGGAGCATTTGGTCAGGCATGGAAAACCGGATCTCTTCGGCGCGATGGGCCAAGACCCTGTTTGGGGGTTGCCTTGTAAGCGCAGGCCTCTTTCTTGCGCCGAGTGCGCAGGCCCAGGCTTCACCGCAGGTCGTCAATGTCGGCCTGATGCTTCCTGCGTCGGCGGCGGCGCTGGCCAGCGTGTCTTGCCATCTGCCCACGGGCATTTCGGGCACGGTGGCATTTGCGCCGGCTGCAGCAGCCATTCCTTCACTTCCCCAATCCAAGGCTGCCGCAATCAGCGGCAACGGCGGCCTGACCGCGCTGGAAAAAATGATCCGCGCACAGGCGGGCCAAGGCGCCGCAACCACAGTGGAAACGGCCTATGGCAGCGCCGCCGCGACGCCTGTGGCAGCTGAAATCACCATGCCCATTTCGGTTCTTGGCCTCAGCGATTGCCTTGGCCAGGCCCAAAACCGGATTTCCGGCGTAACGCCAGCCATTGCCCAGCCGCAGCCGATCAGGGACTTCCTTGCCAGCAAGCGCATCCGCATTGGCCGAACAAGCTTCGAGGCAGACTGGCAGCGGGTCAGCCGCGGGAGCGTCTCGAAGAGCTGGGCTGACCGCCGACTGGGCGCAATCAGCCGCAGCGATGCTCAAATCGTGGCAGCGGTGAATGCCTACGCCAATCGCACCATCCGCTACGCTGAAGACCGCGAACTGTGGGGCAAGGCCGATTACTGGGCCAGTGCCAAGACCACCTTCCGCCTCGGCAAGGGTGATTGCGAGGATATCGCCATCGCCAAAATGCAGATGCTGGCGGCAATGGGTATCAAGCGCGACGACATGGTGCTGACCCTGGCAAAGGATCTTATCCGCCGGGTGGACCATGCAGTGCTGATCGTTCGGCTGAACGGGCGCTTCGTGATGCTGGACAATACGACCGACAAGCTCGTCGATGCTTCGGTGTCACAGGGTTATCGCCCGGTCCTCAGCTTCGGCAACAAGCAGAGCTGGCTGCACGGATACTGATCCGTCGCCACCTCGACTTCACGCGGATTCGGTTGAAACTGCGCCTCAGCGCTCCGTCAATGCCTGGTCGAATGCCTTGGCAACCGGCTTCATCAGGTAAGTCAGGATGGATTTCTTGCCAGTGACGATTTCGACATCGCAGATCATGCCGGGCACGATTGGCAGCTTCTGGCCGCGGCGTTCGATAAAGGCGCGGTCGGTTTCAACCACCACCAGGTAATAGGCTTCGCGTTCCACTTCGTCATAAATGGAATCCGCGCTGATCTGCTGCACGGTCCCAGACAGCCCGCCGAAGACGGAAAAGTCATACGCAGTCACCTTGATATTGGCATGGTCGCCAATTTTGATGAAAGCGATATCGCTCGGGCGGATGCGCGCTTCCACGAACAGGCGGTCGCCCACGGGCACCACTTGCATGATCTTTTCGCCCGGATTCACAAACCCGCCCACCGTGGTGATCTGGACATCGTTGACGATACCATCGGACGGCGCGCGCAATTCGTTGCGCTGCTGGCGCGCTTCTGCACCGCGGATGGTTTCCTGGTTGACCGCGATGCGCGTGTTGACTTCGCTGCGTTCGGACAGTGCCTGCTCGCGGAAATCAAGGCGCGCGGAATTAAGCTGTGCCTGCGCTTCGCGGACAGCGGCCTGCGCCCGTGCCACACCCTGCCGCGCCGCAGACAAGCGCCCGCGGGTATCGACAAGGTCGCGCTGCGCGGTGATGAGTTCGGTCTGCGGGATAATGCCCTTGGCCGCCAGCGGCTGCAGCATATTCACTTGGTCATTGGCCAGCCTAACACTGTTTTCCAAAGCTGAAACAGTTGCTTGCCCTTCGCTCAGATCACGGCGGCGCTGCTCGATTGCCGATGCCAGCGCGTTTTCACGGCTGCGGGCCGTGGCACGGCGGATTTGTGAAAGGCCGCGTTCCTCGGCACATAATGTGCCTTCCTCGCAGCCCATAGAACCACCGGAAGCTTCTGTCGAAAGTCGCTGCGAACGCGCGGCCAACCGTTCGTTCTCGGTTTGCAACTGGCCCAGTTCCGACGATGATTGCGCATCATCCAGCCGGACGAGCAGCTGACCCTTTTTCACTGCCTGACCGCTCCGGACGAGGATTTCGGCAATGGTCGCAGCCTCTGCCGGCTGGACGAGCTGCGTCTTGCTGGAAGGAATGACCTTGCCCATGCCGCGCGTCACTTCTTCGACCTGCGCAAGGCTGGCCCAGATCAGCAGCGCAAGAATGCCAGCTGCGGCAATAGCAATGAGCTTGCGGTTGGCATCCCAACCCGCAATGCGGTCTTTCCAGTTCATGGATTAACTTTCGCAGACTTTGCGCCATCTGCAAGCAGTGGTGCAGCCATCTTCTGGGCATCGCCCTGCTGGTCCAGCGTGGAACGATAGGATGAACTTCCGGCAACCGGATCAGGGATAGACAGGCGCCATTCCTTGGTCGTGTCGATCCGTCCGCCGACATCGGCAGCGGCATGGCGGTCTGTCACATGCGGGCTCACAGTGAGGCCCGGCACGAAATCATCGGCCGCGTCAGCCACCGTGTCTGTTTCCAGATTGGCATTAAGCGCATTGCGCAGGCGCGCCATGTCGAGGCTGGGTATGGCTTCATGGCCCGACCAGTTGCGACTAAAGGCGCGGGCCTTGCCCCAATTGCCCTTGAAACGGTAGAAAATATGCCTGCCGATCTGTTCGATCTTGCCCAAGCGATAAGCCCAGCGAGGAAGGACATAGTCGGCATGATAATGGGTTGCCGTGCCGACGCTCGGCTCGATCGAACCTGTCAGCGCAGCTTCGGCCACCCTGGTCGATTCTTCCCATTGGCGCGCCATCGGCGGCCGCAACAGCGAGCCATCGCAAGTGAAGCTGAACTGGCACACAGGCTTGGTCGCGCCGTCATACACCACACCGCACACAGACGATGGATAGGCAGGGTGCCGCATCCTGTTCAGGACTACTTGCGCCACGGCGCGTTTGCCTTGCACTGGTTCATTGGCAGCTTCGTAATAGATCGCCTGTGTCATGCATTTCAGCGCCGTGCGAAAACTGTTTCGGTCACCGCCAAGTGCTGAAAAGCCGGCCAGCTTTTCGACCGAACCGCCCACCAGCGGGATGAGCGCGTTGCGTTCCTGTGCGGATTCGCCCTGCAGCACCAGTTCCGCGCCTTTGCCGGCAGAAATATCCGCCAGGCTATCGGCCTGTTTCTGGGTGATATGCATCGGGGCAGCGCCCCGCGCCTGGTCAGCCATCCACCAGGTGCCGCCGCCAAGACCCAACAGCGCCAGCAAGAATGCCGCGAAAAATATCCGCCTACGACGCGAAGGGCCGCTGGCAGCTGTTGGATCGGGAGAAAGCCGGTTGGAATTCAGCGGGGCGTTGTTCATGCGATGCCCCCTGACTTTGCGATGATTTCATCCTTGGGGCCATCGGCAATGATGCGGCCGTTTTCGAGCACGATGATGCGGTTGCACAATGCGAACAGCGCAGGTCTGTGGGTGGAAACCACCAGCGTCTGGTCTGCCGACATCGACGAATGCAGGCGTTCGACGAACAGCTTTTCCGTCTGACTGTCCATCGCCCCTGTCGGTTCATCAAGGAACAGCAACTTTGACGGCGAAACGAATGCGCGCGCCAGGGCAAGGAAGGATCGCTGGCCGCCAGACAGCTTGCGTCCATGTTCGCCAACCATGCGGTCAAATCCGCCCGCATCCTGCGACAGGAAGCGGTCCGCGCCTGTAACCCGCAAGGCTTCCATCAATTCTGCATCGTCGGCATTTGCACTGCCGAGCGTAAGATTATCTTTCACAGACCCGGTAAAAAGACTGGCGTCCTGCCCGACGAAGCGGAACGAACTGCGCAGGTCCTGCGGCCGGAACTGGAGGCTGTCCACCCCTTCCACCAGCATGGTGCCGCCGGTTGGCTGGTAAAGACCGCATAACACCCTGCCCAGGGTCGATTTGCCGGATGCAACCCGGCCAACCAGCGCAATCCGTTCGCCTGGTTCAATCTTCAGATTGATGGATTCGAGGGAATTTACCGGCGCTTCGGGATAAGCGAAGTCCAGCCCTTCCATCTTGATTGATGCAGACCTGATCGTGGCCGGAATGGAGACGCTGCCCTGGCGGCGTTCATCCTCGGCATCAAACAGCCCTTCGATGCTGGTCAGTG
>JAHEAX010000020.1 GCA_024642525.1 Erythrobacteraceae bacterium
CTGCCATCAACGCTGCCGACACGCTCGACGCTGTCGAAGCGCTGCGGATCGACGCATTGGGCAAACAGGGCTGGATCAGCCAGCTGCTGAAAACGCTTGGCAAGATGAGCCCGGAAGAACGCCAGGCGCAGGCCCCTGTTATCCAGGCGGCGCGCGGAGAAGTTGCCGATGCACTGGCGGCGCGCAAGCAGACATTGGAAAATGCCGCGCTGGAACAGCGCCTCTCTGCTGAAACGATCGACCTGTCGTTGCCCGCACCTGACAGCCCGCACGGCTCGGTTCACCCGGTCAGCCAGGTTATGGATGAGCTGGCGGAAATTTTCGCAGACCTTGGTTTCTCTGTCGCTACCGGTCCGGAAATCGAGGACGAATGGCATAATTTCAGCGCGCTCAACATGCCTGAAAGCCATCCGGCGCGGGCCATGCACGACACGTTCTATTTCCCCGATCATGATGCCGATGGCCGGCGGATGCTGCTGCGCACGCACACCTCGCCGGTGCAGATCCGCACCATGATCGAAGGCGGCGCGCCTGTTCGCATCATTGCGCCTGGCCGCGTTTACCGGTCGGACAGCGATGCCACACACACGCCCATGTTCCATCAGATCGAAGGGCTGGTCATCGACAAGGATATCCACCTCGGCCACCTCAAATGGACGCTGGAGACATTCCTCAAGGCATTCTTCGAACGCGACGATATCGTGCTGCGGCTGCGCCCCTCCTATTTTCCCTTCACCGAACCATCGGTGGAAGTCGATGTCGGTTTCGCGGTTGAGAAAGGCCCGGACGGCAAGGACCGCCGCGTGCTGGGCGGAAGCGGCGACGCGCCCGGTCATGCGTGGATGGAACTGCTCGGTTCCGGCATGGTCAACCGCCGAGTCATCGAAATGTCGGGGCTTGATCCTGACGAATGGCAAGGCTTCGCCTTTGGCGTGGGTGTCGACCGGTTGGCGATGCTGAAATATGGCATGGACGATCTGCGGGCCTTCTTCGATGGCGATATCCGCTGGCTCCAGCATTACGGGTTCAGCCCGTTCGACCAGCCGACCCTTTCGGCAGGCGTAGGAGCAGGCGCATGAAATTCTCGCTGACCTGGCTCAAGGACCATCTCGATACCGACGCATCGCCTGCTGAGATTGCCGCGGCGCTCAATCGCATCGGCCTGGAAGTCGAAGGCATGGAAGACCCGGCCGAACGTCTGGCCGGTTTTCGCATTGCCAGGGTGCTGACGGCTGCACCCCATCCCGATGCCGATAAATTGCAGGTTCTTACCGTCGACACGGGCGAAGGCGATCCGCTCCAGGTGGTCTGCGGCGCGCCCAATGCGCGTGCGGGCATGAAGGGCGTGCTTGGGCTTCCCGGTGCTATCGTTCCGGCAAATGGTATGGAACTTCGCAAAAGCGCTATCCGCGGGGTCGAATCCAACGGCATGATGTGTTCCGTGCGCGAGCTGGAACTGGGTGACGAGCATGACGGCATCATCGAATTGCCCGATGATGCGCCGGTTGGCACCGGATTTGCCGAATATCATGGCGCATCGCCGGTGTTCGATGTGGCGATCACGCCCAACCGTCCTGATTGCATGGGCATTTATGGTATCGCGCGCGATCTCGCGGCGGCGGGCATGGGCACTTTGAAGCCACTGCCAGTGCCGCAATTCGCTGTATCAGGCGCTTGCCCTATCGAAATCCGCACAGATGATGCGGAAGGCTGCCCTGCCTTTTATGGCAGGACGATCAAGGGCGTAAACAATGGCAGCGCGCCAGAATGGATGCAGCAACGGCTGATCAGCGCAGGGCAGCGCCCTATTTCGGCGCTGGTCGACATCACCAATTACGTGATGCTCGCCTATGGCCGCCCGGCCCACGCCTATGACACGGCCAAGCTGACCGGCGCGGTTGTGGCGCGGCGCGCAGCCGATGGCGAGACTGTTCTGGCGCTGAATGAAAAGACCTACACGCTGACACCTGAAATGACGGTAATTGCCGATGATAACGGCGTGCACGACATTGCCGGGATCATGGGCGGTGAACATTCGGGCTGCGCTGAAACCACCAGCGAAGTGCTGCTGGAAGTCGCCTATTTCGACCCTGAACGCATAGGCGCAACCGGCCGCGCGCTGGGCCTGACTTCGGATGCACGCGGGCGGTTTGAACGCGGTGTCGATCCGGCATTCCTTGATGATGGTCTCGCCATTCTGACCGGCCTCATCCTCGACATCTGCGGCGGCGAAGCATCCGAAGTTGTCCATGCAGGGGCAGCGCCAACAGGCCGCAAGACGCTGGGTTATGACCCGCGCCTTGCCGAAACGCTGGGCGGTGTTGCCATTGCCGAAGACGAACAGCGCGCAACGCTGGCCTCGCTCGGCTTCGAGGTGGCAGGCGACTGGTCGGTCACGGTTCCTACATGGCGGCCCGATGTCGATGGCGCGCCCGATATCGTGGAAGAAGTTGTCCGCATCCACGGCCTCGATTCCATCCAGAGCGTGCCCTTGGCGCGCAAGGACGGCGTCGCCCTGCCAACTGCAACGCCGCAACAGGTGCTGGAACGTCGCCTGCGCCGCGCCGCTGCGGCGCGCGGTTTGAATGAAGCGGTCACATGGTCCTTCCTTCCCACTGCAGACGCATCCCAATTCGAGCAGGAAGGCCAGCCCCTGTGGGTGCTGGACAATCCGATCAGCGAAGACATGAAAGCCATGCGGCCGTCGCTGCTGCCGGGGCTATTGTCTGCTGCCCGCCGCAACCTTGATCGCGGTGCTGATGGCTTGCGCCTGTTCGAAGTGGGCCGCCGCTATTTCCGCAATGCCGACGGGTCGAGTGACGAACGGCTTAGCCTCGGCGTTATTCTGGCAGGCGACAAGTCGCCGCGCGGCTGGGCGCAGACAGTCAATGGCGGCAAATCGGTCCCGTTCGATGCGTTTGATGCGAAGGCAGAAGCCATGGCCCTGCTGGCCGAAGCTGGTGCGCCGGTGGACAAGCTGCAGGTGATGGGTGAAGCGGGCGACCAGTTTCATCCGGGCCAGTCAGCCACCTTGCGGCTTGGCCCCAAGAACGTGCTGGCGCGGTTCGGCGCGTTGCACCCGCACACTTTGGCGGCATTTGACGTGGACGGTCCAGTGGTCGCGGTTGAGCTGTTTCTCGATGCAATCCCCGGCAAGAAGGGCGCGGCCAGCTTTGCCCGCCCTGCCTATTCGCCGCCTGCTCTGCAGTCTGTGATGCGCGATTTTGCTTTCCTTGTGCCAGTCGATCTTCCTGCCGGCGATCTGCTTCGCGTGGTGAAGGGCGCAGACAAAGCCAACATCGTCGATGCGCGCATCTTTGATGATTTCCGCGGCACTGGCGTGCCCGAAGGCAGCAAGTCCATTGCCCTAGAAGTCACGCTTCAGCCGGGTGAAAAGACCTATAAGGATGAAGATCTGAAGGCTATTACCGACAAGGTCGTTGCAGCCGCTGGAAAGCTTGGCGCGGAACTGCGGGGCTGATCATGACTGCGGGCAAGACGTCAAACAGGCGCACATTCGCCATCATTTCGCATCCTGACGCGGGCAAGACCACGCTGACGGAAAAGCTGCTGCTGCAAGGCGGCGCGATCCACCTCGCCGGTGAGGTCAAGGCGCGCGGGCAGGCACGGCGGGCGCGTTCGGACTGGATGAAGATCGAGCAGCAGCGCGGCATTTCCGTGACCAGCTCCGTGATGACATTCGAACGTGACGGCATTACCTTCAACCTGCTCGATACGCCGGGCCATGAAGACTTTTCCGAAGATACTTATCGCACGCTGACAGCGGTCGATTCCGCCATCATGGTGATTGACGCTGCCAAGGGTATCGAGCCGCAGACCCGAAAGCTGTTCGAAGTGTGCCGTTTGCGCTCCGTGCCGATCATCACCTTTGTAAACAAGGTGGACCGCGAAGGCCGCGATACATTCGAATTGTTGGACGAAGTGGCCGATATGCTGGCGCTGGATGTCAGCCCCCAGGGCTGGCCCATCGGCATGGGCGGCCAGTTTGAAGGCGTGCTCGATTTTGCGAGCAACACCATTGCGCGACCAGAAGGGCCGAGCAAGGAGTTCCTTGGCAAGCGGGACAAGGACCCTGTCCTGCCTGAACGCTTCGCCGAAGAAGTCGAACTGGCCAAGGTCGGCTATCCTGAATTTGATCTGGAAGCCTATCGCCATGGCGATCTGACGCCGGTTTTCTTCGGTTCTGCGCTCAAGAATTTCGGCGTGACCGAACTGATCGAGGCGATCGCCAATTTCGCCCCGCCGCCGCGCCCGCAGCCGGCTGGCGAAGAGCAGATTTCGCCCGACCGCGATGAAGTCACCGGCTTCATCTTCAAGGTTCAGGCCAATATGGACCCCAATCACCGTGACCGGATCGCCTTCATGCGGCAGGTTTCCGGCACGTTCAAACGCGGCATGAAGCTGACGCCGTCGGGGTTGGGCAAGCCGATCGCAATCCATTCGCCGATCCTGTTTTTTGCGCAGGACCGCGAACTGGCCGATACGGCAGAAGCGGGCGACATCATCGGCATCCCCAACCATGGCACCTTACGAGTGGGCGACACGCTGAGTGAGAACAACGATGTGCGCTTTACCGGCCTGCCCAATTTTGCCCCGGAAATCCTGCGGCGCGTGGTGCTGAAGGACCCGACCAAGACCAAGCAGCTGCGCAAGGCACTGGACGATCTTTCGGAAGAAGGCGTGATTCAGGTATTCTACCCTGAAATTGGCGGCCAGTGGATTGTCGGCGTGGTCGGCCAATTGCAGCTGGAAGTTCTGATTTCGCGGCTGTCCGCCGAATATAAGGTGGAAGCCGTGCTGGAAATGGCGCCTTTTGCCACCGCTCGCTGGGTCAAGGGACCGACCGACGCGTTGAACCAGTTCGAAAGCTTCAACCGCGCCAATCTGGCGAAGGATCGCGATGGCGATCTGGTGTTCATGGCAAAATCGCCCTGGGATGTGGGCTATCAGCAGGAAAAGAATCCGGACCTCGCCTTTTCCGCCACCAAGGAACGGTGACAAACCACGCGGCGCGCTATAGCATTGCGATATGGCCGATTTTACCGAATCCCTGACTGCCGATCACATTGCGATGATCGAACGCCAGCCGGTATTTTTCGTCGCCACCGCCGCAGATGGGGCACGCATAAATCTCAGCCCCAAGGGCTATGACGCATTCCGTATTCTTGGCCCCGACAGGGTGGCCTATCTGGATCTTGGCGGGTCGGGCAACGAAACCAACGCCCATTTGCTGGCCGATGGCCGCATCACGATCATGTTCTGCAATTTCCAGCAGCCTGCGCTGATCCTGCGGATTTATGGCACGGGCGTGCCGGTCCTGCCGGCTGACCCTGAATTTGCGGAACTCGCCAGCCATTTCACTTTGTTTCCCGGCACGCGGCAGATCTTCGACATCAAGGTTTCCAGTGTGCAGACAAGCTGCGGCTGGGGCGTGCCGATGATGGAGCTGGAGGCAGAACGCCAGACGCTGGTCAAATATCACGCACAGGCTGACGGCGATGAATGGGCGGCCAAATACCGGCAGCGCACCGCCAGCATCGATGGGCTGCCCGCCCGCCCAACCGATCGATATATTGCCGGGGCATCTGCCACCGAAACCGAATGACCCGCTGACTTGAAGATCAAATTCGCCAGTTACAATATGCACAAGGGTGTCGGTCTTGACCGTCGCCGCGACCCTGATCGCATCATTTCGGTCCTGCGCGAGATCAACGCCGATATCATAGCCTTGCAGGAAGCGGATATGCGGCTGGGGGACAGGGCCAGTGTGCTGTCGCGCGCCGCGCTTGACGATACGCATTGGCGCGCTGCGGATGTCGGCAAGCGCCCGCGCAGTTTGGGGTGGCACGGCAATGCCATTCTGGTCCGCCGCGATTTCGAAATTCTCGATGCAGAACCGCTCGACCTGCCAACGCTGGAGCCGCGTGGGGCTGCGCGGGTGGATATCGGCATCAACGGGCACCGCGTTCGCATTATTGGCACCCATCTCGATCTGTCTGGGCTGCGCCGGCGCGATCAGGTGAAGGCAATCCTTGCCCATCTGGACGATTGCGGGAAGGCGTGCCCCACCGTCATCATGGGTGACTTCAACCAGTGGGGCGTTCGCGGCGGTGCAATCCAGGAATTCGGTGACGGCTGGCACACTTTGCCAACCGGCCGGACTTTCCCAAGCAGGCAGCCGGTCGCCCGGCTGGACCGCATCATCGCGTCGCGCGAATGGGAAATGGTGGAACATGGCGTCCATCACAGCGCCCTGTCGGCACAGGCATCAGACCATTTGCCGCTCTGGGCCGAGCTGTTCATGCCTAAATTGAAGGCAGTGCTTAAAAAATAAGCAACTAGGAGCGGGGCTATCATTCGCCCCAGTATAGTTTCCCTTGCGGAATCAGGCGTCTTGCAAAACTGGCACGGCTTTTGCTGCATGTGCGAAGCCGGTAATCGTCCGGTCACAAGCAGGGGGGCTCGATGAAGTTCATCATTGCCATCATCAAACCGTTCAAACTCGATGAAGTCCGTGAGGCACTCAGCGCCGTAGGGGTTGCCGGCATGACCGTTTCCGAGGTCAAGGGTTTCGGACGCCAAAAGGGCCAGACCGAGATTTATCGGGGGGCTGAATATTCAACCAACATGCTGCCCAAGGTGAAACTCGAAATCGCGACCAGCGACGAGCTTGCGCCGCAGGTGGTCGAAACAATCCAGCAAACCGGCACGACCGACAGCATTGGCGATGGCAAGATCTTTGTCTTCGACCTGGCTTCGGCGACCCGCATCCGCACCGGCGAGACCGGCGATACGGCCCTATGACTGAGATGAGGGATATGACGATGATCCGTAAAATTATTTGCGGCGCAGGCGTGCTGGGCACGTCGATGCTCGCCGCCACCGCTGCTTTCGCACAAGAAACAGCCGAAGCTGCTGCTGAAACCGTTGCCGCGGCTGCACCCGCAGTGGCAGAGGCAGCGCCGGCAGTCGCCAACCCCGGCAACAATGCCTGGATGATGACATCCACCATACTGGTCCTGCTGATGATCCTGCCGGGCCTCGCCCTGTTCTACGGCGGCCTGACCCGTTCCAAGAATATGCTGTCCACCATGACGCAAATTGGCGGGGCCGCCACTCTGGCCATGCTCATCTGGGTCATGTGGGGTTATTCGATGGCCTTCGGTCCTGAAACCTCTGAAGGGCTGATCGGCAACTTCATTTCCAGCGGCAGCCTGTTCCTGTCATCGGTTACACCCGACTCCACGGCGGCGACCTTCTCTGATGAAGTCATCTCCGAATATGTATTCGTCAGCTTCCAGATGACCTTTGCCGCAATCACCGCGGCGCTGGTGCTGGGCGCAACGGTGGAGCGGATGAAGTTTTCCGCTGTCATGCTGTTCACCGCCATCTGGCTGACGATTGTCTATTTCCCGATTGCGCACATGGTCTGGGCGGGCGGGGGCTACCTGTTCAAGCTGGGCGCGCTCGACTTTGCAGGGGGCACCGTGGTCCACATCAACGCTGGTGTTTCCGCACTGGTGCTCGCGATGATCCTCGGCAAGCGCAAAGGCTATCCCGCTGAACCCATGCCGCCGCACTCGCTGGTCATGACCATGATCGGCACCGGTCTTCTGTGGGTGGGCTGGTTCGGCTTCAACGCCGGGTCTGAACTGGAAGCAGACGGCACTGCTGGCCTCGCCATGATCAACACTTTCGTCGCCACCGCGGCTGGTGCATTGGCTTGGATGCTGATGGAACGCCTGGCTGGCCACAAGGGTTCGGCACTGGGCTTCTGTTCGGGTGTCATTGCCGGTCTGGTTGCGGTCACACCTGCGGCCGGTAACAGTGGACCATTCGGCGCCATTGTGCTGGGTATCATTGCCTCGGTCGTTGCATATTATGCAGTGTCCAAGCTGAAAGCGAAGCTCGGCTATGACGACGCGCTCGACGTGTTCGGCATCCACGGCATCGCAGGTATCGTCGGCGCCATCGGCACCGGCATCGTGTACCAGCCAGCCTTTGGCGGACCGGGCGATGGTTCCACTGCCATGGGCGCGCAGGTGATGATCCAGATCACTGCTGTCGTCATCGCCATCGCGTGGGCCGCCATCGGCACCGCCATCGTCGCTTACATCGTCAAGGCTGTCATTGGCCTGCGGGTAACGCCGGAAATCGAGCAGGAAGGTCTCGACATCGGCGAACACGGCGAACGCGCTTATAACTGATCACCAGTTTAGCGGGGCCGGGTAACCTCTCCCACCCGGCTCCGCTAACCCATGTTCCTCCTGCGAACATTACCTTGATAAGGGCCGGAGCCAGCCGCTCCGGCCCCTTTTTTTGTGTACGGCGCGAACCGCCATTATCTGTGCCCCGGAAGTTACACCATCCAGCATTCGCACCGGCCCGATTGCAAAACCCGGTCGATTGATTCATCTCTTGGGCAAGGGGTAAAGACCCCTGTCAAACGGGAGGAAACACTGATGGCTTGTTCTGCGTCTTACAAAATTTCCGCGATCCGCGCGGCGCTGCTTGGCAGTTGTGCCTTTGCCTGCGCGGCCAGCCCGGCCCTGGCACAGGAAGAATCATCAGGGCAGAATGTGATCGTCGTGACCGCGACAAAGCGTGCCACAACCGTGCAGGATGTCCCGTTTTCCATCAACGCCCAGACACAGGAAGATTTGCAGAAGTCCGGCGCGGTGACGCTTGAGGATGTCTCGCGCAATGTTGCCGGCCTGTCCGTCCAGAACCTTGGGCCGGGACAGAGCCAGGTTTCGGTTCGTGGCGTTTCGGCAGGTCAGGTGGTCCGCGATCAGCCGGGTGTGAAGGAACAGGTCGGCGTCTATTTCGACGAATCGGTCATTTCGCTTTCCCTGTTCACGCCAGACCTTGATCTGTTCGATTTGAACCGGGTGGAAACGCTGCGTGGTCCGCAGGGGACGCTGTTTGGTTCAGGTTCCGTCGGCGGCACTATCCGCTATATCACCAACCAGCCCAAGATCGGTCAGACCGAAGGCACGGTTGAAGCCAATATGAACCTCGTGGACGGGGATGACATTGGCTATCATCTGAAAGGCGCGGTCAACGTGCCGCTGGGCGACAAGGCGGCTGCCCGCGTGGTCGGTTATTTCACCGAATATGGCGGTTTTGTCGATGCAATTGGCCCTGCTGGCGGCAAGAACATCAATGGCGGCCAGCGTTATGGCGGGCGCATCGCTGTTTCATTCGAACCGACGCCTGATTTCACGATAACCCCGCGCGTCGTCTATCAGAAAATTGAAGTCGACGGGTTCAACCGGCAGGAAATCTACAACCTCTACGCCAACCCCTTCAACACCACCCGCCCCGCGGTAACCTTCGACGAGCGCGAACAGTATCTGCTGCTTCGCGAAGGGTTCAGCGATGAAACGTGGATTGCCGACCTGGTCATGCGGCTGGACCTGGGCAGCGTGGAAGCGACATCGGTCACATCGTACACCAACCGCGACATTCTGGTCAGCCGCGATGCGAGCGCGCTGACCGGATCAGTCTCGGTTGACCTCGGCTATCCGGATTCCGGTGTGCTGCTGCCGTCCAATCTGCGTGATACGACAGACCTTGAAAGCTTCACCCAGGAACTGCGCTTTGCATCTGATTACGACAGCCCGTTCCAATGGGTGATCGGCGGTTTCTATTCCAAGACCGATCGGTTCTATCGCCAACGCCTGCCCACTCCGGGCTATGCCGCAGTAACTGATGCAGTGCTGGGGGCGGGTACTTCTGCTGCTGTGGCCAACGGCTTCAGCAATCTCGATTCTCCTTATAATGCCGACCTGCCTTATGACATCAAGCAGATCGCCATTTTCGGTGAAGGCACCTATGCCATTACCGATGCTCTGGATGTGACGCTGGGTGCGCGCTATTACGACTTCAAGGAAGAACGCAGCTTTGTCTCGGGCGGCCTGTTTGCCAATGGTGACAATCGCACGGACAAGACCAGTTCCAGCGGGATAAGCCCGCGGCTGCTGCTCAGTTACGATGTCAGCCCCGGCCTGACGCTCAATGCCCAGGCATCCAAGGGCTTCCGTCTGGGCGGGGTGAACGACCCGCTCAACATTCCGCTTTGTTCCACCGCCGATGCTGCGCTGTTCGGTGGTTTCCAGGACTATGATGACGAAACATTGTGGAACTATGAAGTGGGCGGGAAGGCCCAGGGCAACGGCTATTACTTCAATGCCGCCGCTTTCTATAATGACATTAAGAACCTGCAGGTAACTCTGGATGCCGGCAGCTGCTCGTCCCGGATCGTGTTCAACGTGGACAAGGCGCACAGCATGGGCGTGGAAGCTGAATTCGGCGTAACGCCGACTGACGGTTTCGACCTGACCTTCGCCGGAAGCCTCATCGAAGCGGAATTCGACACTACTCTGCCAGGGTCGCTGACCACTGCCACGGGTATTCGCGAAGGCAACCGCCTGCCTTCGGTGCCGAAATTCCAGTTTTCCGTTTCGGGCAGCTATGAATGGCCGGTTGGCGATGGCGCGGATGCCTATCTTGCGGCATCATTCCAGCATGTTGGCACGCGCTATACCCAGCCTTCCGATCAGGAACTGAACCCGCGCGTGTTTACCCATGGGCTGCCATTTGGCGGGCAACCAGCCGGTTCTGCCACCACGGTCGACCTGCAATTGCCATCCTACGAATTGCTCAACCTGAGCGCAGGCGTGGATTTTGACGGCGGGCTTTCGGTGGTGGCCTATATCAACAACGTCTTTGACGAAAATACGCTGCTGTCATTCGACCGTGAACGCGGCGGACGCGCACGGCTGGGCTATAGCATTGGCCAGCCGCGCACATTCGGAATGACCGTTCGCAAGAGCTTCTGACCGGACTTGATATTGTTGAAAACATAGGGGAAGGGCGGGCTTTCGGGCGCGCCCTTCCTTTTTGCGATAAGCCAATGTCAGCGCAGGGCTGCCTCGACAAAGTCGCCGCAACGTTCGCCAATCATGATGCTGGGCGCATTGGTGTTGCCGCTGACCAGCCGCGGCATGATGCTGGCATCTGCCACCCACAGATTGTCGATGCCGCGGAACGCCAGCGCCGGGTCCACCACGGCATCGGCATCCGCCCCCATGCGGCAGGTGCCAACAGGGTGGTAGATGGTGTCTGCCACACTGCGGATGCGCGTTTCGGCTTCGGTTCGATTATCAAAGTTGATTGGATTGCGATCAACCGCGCCCAGCTGGGACAGGGGCGGCGTTTCGGCGATGCGCTGCATCAGCCTTGCGCCTTCGATCATCAGATCCATATCGCGCTGGTCGCTGAGGAAGTTGGGGTTGATGGCAGGGGCTGCTGCTGGATCGGCGCTGTTCAGCCGGACCCAGCCGCGGCTTTCCGGCCGCAGGACACACACGTGCAGCGAAAACCCGCTTTCCTTCAGTTTATCGCGCCCATGGTTCTGGATGATGGCGCGGATGAAATGGAACTGGACATCGGGCGCCGGCGCATCGGGCCGGATGGTCACAAACCCGCCGCTTTCAGCATAATTGGTGGTCAGCATCCCCGTGCGCCGCAGCCGGTGTTCGACCAGCCCCTTGGCCACGCGCAGGATGACCTTCAGCGATCCGCCGAACAGGGTGGGATCATCCAGCGTGTAGCCGGCAACGAAATCGCAGTGGTCCTGCAAATCTGCGCCAACGGCGGGCTTGTCCAGCGCCACGTCAATGCCGTGCCTGCGCAATTCTTCGCCAGGCCCCACGCCCGACAGCATCAGTATCTGGGGCGATCCGAAGGCACCTGCCGACAGCACCACGCCGGCGGCCGCAGTCAGTGTCTGCTGCTTGCGGCCTTTGCTGATGACAACGCCGGTGGCGCGGCCATTCTCGATCACGATCCGTTCGACCAACGCATCGGTCAGCACTTCGAAGTTGGGCTTGCCCGCCAGCGGATCGACAAAAGCGCGCGCGGCTGACCAGCGTTCACCATTGTGCTGGGTCACATCATACAGGCCGAAACCTTCCTGGCGCGGGCCGTTGAAATCATCATTGCGCGGGATCTGCAATTGTTCTGCGGATTCGACAAATGCGGTTGCAACCGGGCTTGGCGAAATCTGCTTGTTGACGTGCAAAGGGCCGCCTGATCCATGCAACTCGCCTGCACCATGGTGGCTGTCTTCCTGTCGTCTGAACACCGGCAGCACATCGTCCCAGCCCCAGCCGGTGCAGCCCAGATTTGCCCAATTGTCATAGTCCCACGGGTTACCGCGAATATAGACCATGCCATTGGTGGCGCTCGATCCGCCCATGCCGCGGCCACGCGGCTGATAGCCGATGCGCCCGCCCAGACCTTCCATCGGTTCGGTATCGAAGCCCCAGTTGCTCTTGTCCGGCATCATGCCGACAAGGCCGGGTGTGCGGGTGAACATATGGGTGTTCTTTCCGCCTGCCTCGATCAGGCAGACGCGCCGCTTTCCATCGCGCGCAAGCCGTGCTGCCGCTGCGCTGCCTGCGCTTCCGGCACCGATCACGATAATATCGAACTGGTCCATGCTCTCTCCTGAAATTTTCTTGCAGGAGTAAGGCCAGTTTCAATCGTCCGCAATCAGGTTCTGTTCTGCAACCTTTTGCTGGCCGTCGAGCCAGCGTTGTCGGATCATGTCCGATGTATCGCGGCTGCCGTCATGGCTCCAGCCAGGCTCGCGCCACATATAGGAAAATTTGTGTCGCCAGGGCGCGCGCCAAACGTCCTGCGCAATACCGATCCATTCATGGAAAACGGCCCACAGCAGGTTGAAACTGCCCAGCTGGCGAACGATGCCATAGCGAATGCGCTGGTTGTCCTGTTCCTGCTGGAATGTCCCGAACAGTCTGTCCCAGATGATGAAAGTGCCGGCATAATTGCGGTCGAGGTAAAGCGGGTTGGTCGCATGGTGCACGCGGTGGTGACTGGGCGTGTTCATGACGCTTTCAAAAAGGCGCGGCATCCGGCCAATCGCCTCGGTATGGATCCAGAACTGATACAGCAGGTTTATCGCGCCGACGAACAGCACCATCGCCGGGTGAAAGCCCAGCAGCACCAGCGGAATGCGGAAGATGAAGGACAGGGCAAAGAAGCCGGTCCATGTCTGCCGCAAGGCAGTGGACAGATTGTAATGCTGGCTGGAATGGTGGTTCACATGGCTGGCCCAGAACCAGCGGACGCGGTGTGCGAAACGGTGGAACCAGTAATACGCAAGGTCATCCAGCACAAAGCACAGCGGCCATGCCCACCAGACCCAGCCGAAGTCGAACAGGCGGAACTGGTAAAGCGTCAGTGAAAGGGCCAGCACCAGCCCGCCGGTAAAGACCCCGGCCACCGTGCTGCCCAGGCCGAAGGCAAGCGATGTTAGTGTGTCACGCGGTTCATAGGCTTCGGGCCTGCGCCGCCACGCCCACACCATTTCCAGCAGGACCAGCAGGACGAAGAAGGGGACGGCATAATCCACCGGGCTGAAATCTGGCATGGCGTCAGCTCCCCACGCGCCGCAGGCTGGCGGCCCACAGCTGGGCGGCATCGCCCAGGTCAAGCGTGACGCTGCCAAAACGTTTTTCACGCGTTGCCAGCGTCAGGAAGTTCCGGTCCAGCCGCGTGTTGGTGTGGCCATCCAGCAGCCGCGCGGCGAAGTGCGATCCGTGCCGCCGCAACAGCATCACCCGCCCGTCCTTGTCACGCAGCAATGCGCCGATGCGCCCCCGGTCAATCACGACATCTTCTGCCACGAATCCGCAAATGGCATCATCTGCCAGTGCGCGTGCATGGGCTTCGTCGCGGATACGGGTATCTCCGCCAAGGTTCATGCGGTGCGCCGCCCAAGCAAGGGCAAGAATCGCCAGCAGGGAACCGCCGAATTGCAACAGCTCTGCCATCAGTTCCCTCCGTGCTTCCCGATGCTACGTTGCATGATGGGCAGGCGTTGCCACACCCCTGCATATGTTGTCGAGTATCGAGCCTTCCCAAACGCGCAAAGCTTCGTCTATCCCGAGACACAAGGGAGAATGACCGATGAAATCCGTTTCCATGTCCAACCGCCATCTTGCGCTGACCGCGGCGCTGTTTGCGACTTCAATTTCATATGGGCCCGCACAGGCGGAGGATTTCGATCCGATTGCTGCGGTCGACGGACAATATGACCGCACGGCCCGCGTTGCCCGCCAGATCTGGGACTGGGCAGAAGTCGGCTACATGGAAAACCGGTCGAGCGCGTTGCTGCAGTCAGAACTGGCCTCTGAAGGTTTTACGATTACCAAGGGCGTGGCCGGCATCCCCACCGCATTTACGGCTGAATATGGCTCTGGCGGTCCGGTGATCGCGGTGCTTGCCGAATTCGATGCTTTGCCGGGCATCAGCCAGTCTGATTCTGGCCTTCGTGAAACAGTTTCAGGCAAGGATGCGGCCCATGCCTGCGGCCATAATCTGTTTGGCGCAGGGTCGGTCACGGCGGCCATCACCATTGCCCAATGGCTGAAGGCCACCGGCACTCCGGGCCGTGTGCGCCTGTATGGCACGCCTGCGGAAGAAGGCGGGTCGGGCAAGGTCTATATGGTCCGCGCGGGTCTGTTCAAGGATGTCGATATCGCTCTGCACTGGCATGCGGACGATGAAAACAGTGCAGCCGCCCGCACCAGCCTGGCCAATCGTTCGGCAAAATTCCGCTTCCACGGCGTTTCGGCACATGCCGCCGGTGCCCCGGAACGTGGCCGCTCTGCTCTCGACGGGGTCGAAGCCTTCAACATGATGGTCAACATGATGCGCGAACATGTGACCCAGCAATCGCGCATCCACTATGTCATCACCGAAGGCGGCAGCGCGCCCAACGTCGTGCCAGATTTTGCTGAAGTGTTCTATTACGTCCGCCATCCCGACCCCGCCGAAGTGGATGCCATGTGGACCCGGCTCGAAGCGGCAGCAACCGGTGCTGCCATGGGCACCGGCACCAAGGCCGACTGGGAAGTGATCCACGGCAATAATCCGCTGCTGGTCAACGAAACATTGGCCAAGGTGATGGATGCCAAGCTGCGCAGCGTGGGCGGGGTCAAATATACTCCGCAGGAAACCGCCTATGCGAAACAGATATCGGAATCTTTCGGCGATGCCGCCAAACCGCTGTCGAGCGCCGGTGAAATCCAGCCCTATGACAGCAGGCTCGGCTATGGTTCTACCGATGTGGGCGATGTTTCCTATGCCGCGCCCACGGTGGGCGTGCGAACAGCCACATGGGTGCCAGGGTCCAGCGCGCATAGCTGGCAATCGGCTTCTGCCAGCGGCATGTCGATCGGCTTCAAAGGGGCGCAAGTGGCCGCCAAATCGATCACGCTGATGGCAATCGAACTGTTTACCAATCCCGAACTTCGCAAGGCAGCGCGGGCAGAATTCGAAACGTCGCTGGGCAAGGACTATGTTTACAAGTCACTGCTTGGCGATCGCGAGCCGCCGCTCGACTATCGCAAGTAAGTTGCCTCAGCCATTCTTGCCGGCCAGCATATCCATTGCTGGCCGGACAGGCCCGACATCATATCCAGCCGTGCGCGCCTGCTGGGCCAGTTCTTCAGGATCTGCGCCGCTGCTGGCTTGCGCCAGTGCCCACAACAGTGTGGAACGCGTGCCAGACCGGCAATAGGCCAGCACCTTGCCTTCATTTTCAGCCAACGCCTGCGCCATGGCTTCGACCTGCGGCTGGCTGAAGCCGGAATGGGTGATGGGGATGGACAGGAAAGTGATGCCCTGTGCCGCCGCAGCCTCGCTGATCGCAGCACCGTTCAGCTGCCCCGGCTCTTCATCGTCAGGGCGATTGCAAATGATCAGGCTGACCCCTTGGGCCTTGGCATCTGCAATATCGGCAAGCGAAATCTGGGGGCTGGCCAACACCGAGTCGGAAAGGCGGCGGAACTGGTTCATCGTCTTTTGATCCTATGGAAATGTTTCGCGACAGTGGGCGGCAAGTGCCGATCACGCAACCGGAATGCTGTGATCCTATGCGAAAATGTCACATTTTCCGGTCACACAATGCCCTGCAGTTAAAATGTTCGCGCCGGAGCCTATTCTGCGCTATGTTGACTGTCTCTTTGGTTGGAATCCGGGTGCTTTCCCGCTCCTGCCGCATATGTCCGGCGCGCTTTCCGTCCGCGCTTCCGGCATCAAAATGACAGGGCGGCGTGACGAAGGTACGAATTTTATTATGGGTTACGACAAAGGGCGCCGGGGCAGGGGCCGTGACAAGCGCGATGGTTTCGGTGAAGATAGTTTCTCCCCGTTCGGCGGCGAATCCCAGGGTGGTTTCGGTGGCGACAGCTACGGTGGCGGCGATCGTTTCGGCGGTGGTGGTGACCGGTTTGGTGGCGGCGGCGACCGTTTCGGCGGCGGCGGTGATCGCTTTGGCGGCGGTGGGCGCGGCCCAGGCGGCGGCGCACCTCGTGGTGGTGGCGGCGCTGGCGGCGGCGGCGGTTTCAACCGCATGCCAGCCCAGGTTGTCGGCACCGGCAAAGGCACCGTAAAGTTTTTTAACTCGCAAAAGGGCTTCGGCTTCATCCAGCAGGATGATGGCGGCGAAGACGCGTTCGTGCACATCAGTGCTGTTGAACGTGCCGGTCTTGCCGGTCTTGCAGAGGGCCAGACTCTCGAATTCAACCTGGTTGACCGTGGCGGCAAGATTTCTGCGCAGGACCTCCAGATTGTTGGCGATGTCATTCCCGTAAGCGACAGTGGCGGCGGTGATCGTCCTGATCGCGGCGGTGATCGTGGCGGTGCTCCGCAGCGTGAACTGACCGGCGAAAAGGCAACGGGAACTGTCAAGTTCTTCAACGCCATGAAGGGCTTCGGCTTCCTCGTGCGTGACGACGGCCAGCCTGATGCATTCGTGCATATCAGCGCGGTTGAACGTTCGGGCCTGCAAGGCATCAACGAGGGCGAACGGTTTGAATTCGACCTTGAGGTCGATCGACGAGGCAAGCACTCGGCGGTCAATCTTGTGCCCGTTCAAGACTGACACGTCCGCAAATCATCCGGTGGATTGCCGGATATTTGCCAAAGCATAAACGACGCAAATGGCGGCCCCCAAAGGGTCGCCATTTGTCGTTAGGACCCATTCAAATCATTTCATCAAGGAATTTCCCATGTCGATCACCCCGCTTATGCCTGTCTATCCCCGGTGCGGCGTACGTCCCGTGCGAGGCGAGCATTGCCATCTGATCGACGAGGATGGAACGCGCTATCTCGACTTCGCCAGTGGCATTGCGGTGAACCTGCTGGGCCATTCCCACAAGGGCCTGATCGGTGCGATCCAGCACCAGGCCGCGACCTTGATGCATGTGTCGAACCTTTACGGCAGCCCGCAAGGCGAAGCGTTGGCGCAGCGTTTGGTCGACCTGACTTTTGCAGATACGGTGTTCTTCACAAATTCGGGCGCGGAAGCGGTCGAAACCGCCATCAAAACCGCGCGCGCCTACCACCAGTCAGCCGGTAACGATGAGAAATACGAACTGATCACTTTCAAGAACGCATTCCATGGCCGCACGATGGCGACCATCAGCGCATCGAATCAGGAAAAGATGCACCACGGCTTCATGCCGCTGCTGCCTGGATTCAAATATTGCGAATTCGATGATCTGGAAGCTGCCAAGGCGTTGATCGGCCCCAATACTGCCGGTTTCCTGGTTGAACCGATCCAGGGAGAGGGCGGCATCCGCCCGGCATCCGATGCCTTCATGCAGGGCCTGCGGGCATTGGCTGACGAACATGACCTGATGCTTGTGCTGGACGAAGTCCAATGCGGCGTCGCGCGCACAGGCACCTTCTACGCCTATGAACAATACGGCATCGAACCCGACATTCTCGCAACAGCAAAGGGCATTGGCGGCGGCTTCCCGCTCGGCGCGTGCCTTGCGACGGAAAAGGCTGCCAGGGGCATGACCTTTGGCACCCATGGTTCAACCTATGGTGGCAACCCGCTTGCCATGGCGGCAGGGTCGGCTGTGCTGGACGCAGTGGGCAATGACGAATTTCTGGCCGAAGTGCGTGAAAAGGGCGACCGTATCCGTACCCGGCTGGAACAGTTCATCGGTAATTACCCCGATCTGTTCGAACTGGTCCGCGGCAAGGGCCTGATGCTGGGCATCAAGATGAAGGTCGAGAGCCGCCCTTTCTTCGTCCACCTGCGTGACAATCACCAGCTGCTGACCGTTGCGGCGGGTGACAACACCCTTCGCGTATTGCCGCCCTTGGTGATTGGCGATGCTGAAATCGACGAATTCTTCGACAAGCTTTCTGCTGGCGCTGCCAGTTACGAAGTGTCCGAACAGAGCTGATACCATGCCCCATTTTCTCGATCTGAGTGATGCTGGCGGCAATGCAATTGCCGCGATGTTGAACGATGCACAGGACCGCAAGGCTGCGCGGGCCACGTGGCCCAAGGGGCGTATCGATGCCGATGCACCCCTCGCAGGCCATGTCCTGGCGATGATTTTCGAGAAAAACTCCACCCGAACACGCGTCAGTTTTGACATGGCCATGCGACAGCTTGGCGGCAGCGCGCTGATCCTGGATTCCGGCACCAGCCAGCTTGGGCGCGGCGAAAGCATCGCCGATACTGCCCGTGTGCTGAGCCGGATGGTTGATGCCATCATGATTCGCACGGACGATCATTCCAAGATCGAGGAAATGGCCCATTACGCGTCGGTGCCGGTCATTAACGGCCTGACGGATCGTTCGCACCCATGCCAGATCGTGGCGGACCTTCTTACTATCATCGAACAGGGCAAGCCTCTGCCGGGCCTCGAGCTGGCATGGTTCGGGGACGGCAACAACGTGCTCCATTCCATTCTCGAAGCTGCCGGACTGATGAAGTTCAATGTGCGCGTTGCGACGCCTGCCGGTTTCGAGCCGGATCAGGAATTTATCGAAATGGCGCGTGCTGGCGGTGCGAAGGTAACCTTGACGCAGGACGCGTCAGCGGCGGCAACCGGCGCGGATATCATCGTGACCGATACGTGGATTTCGATGGGTCAGGACAATGCCCAGCCCAAGCTGGAAGCAATGGCACCATACCAGGTCAATGACGCGTTGATGGGTACGGCCAAAGCTGACGCCAGGTTCCTCCACTGTCTGCCAGCCCATGTTGGTGACGAAGTGAACGAGACAGTTTTCGAAAGCCCGCAATCAGTCGTGTTTGACGAGGCGGAGAACCGAATCCACGCACAGAAATCGGTGCTGCTTTGGAGCCTTGGCAAGTTGTAAGCTCTCACGGGCTTCCATTCGCGTTGCTACGCCCCATATTCGCCCGATGATCGAACAAAGCGAAACATACTCAGACCAGCTTTTGGGCTTCACTCTGCCTGATCGCGATGCGCGTGGTCGCGCTGTGCGGCTTGATGGCATCGTCGACGAGATTTTGTCGGCCCATGACTATCCGCCGGCCATAACCCATTTGCTGGCAGAGGCGCTGGTGCTTGCAACGCTGATTGGCGGCCTTCTCAAGAATGATGCCGGACAGTTGACCATGCAGGCGCAGACAGATGGCGGCGTTGTCCGCCTGTTGGTGTGCGATTATCGCGCAGGTGAGCTGCGCGGCTATGTCGACTTTGATCGGGAACGGCTTGCTGCGCTCGGCGCCAACCCTTCGCTGGAAGCCTTGTTTGGCAAGGGTTACCTTGCAATCACCTTCGACATGGAAGGCGAAAATGGCCGCTATCAGGGTATCGTCCCGCTTGAAGGCGAGACGCTATCGGCCGCCTGCGAATCCTATTTCATGCAATCGGAACAGGTGCCAACTCTCATCCGTGTTGCTGCGCGGCATGATGGTCAGCACTGCGTTGCAGGCGGCTTTCTGATCCAGCATCTGCCCGATGGCGAAGAAGGGCGTGAGCGTATTCATGCGCGGTTGAACCACCCGCAATGGGAACATGTCTCGATAATTTCTGGCAGTATTCGGCACGACGAGCTCGTTGACCGCGAACTGTCTTTGGAAGCTCTGGTTTGGCGGCTGTTTCACGAAGAGGAAGAGGTGCGAGTGCAGAAGGGCGCTTCGCTGGTGCGGGGCTGCCGCTGTTCGCTCGACCATTACGAACAGGTCATCGGGCGCTTCCCGGAAGCCGACCGTGCCGACATGCGAAATGACGAGGGTATGATCGAGGTCGACTGCTCATTCTGCTCCAGGATTTTCACCGTAGCTGCTTAACCATTCGTCGCTCGTATGGAACGTTTTGGCCTCGAGCTGCTTTATGCTATGGTAATTGTACGTTTTTCGACCGGAGCTTGAGCAATGCATTTCAAAGGACTGGCTGATCGCTTTGCAGCCTTGATCCTTGGCGCTTTGCCGCTGTTCTTTCTGCTTGCCCCGGCGCAGGCTCAGGCACCTGCGCTCGCGATGCTTGACCAGCTGGACAAGGGCCTGTGGGAAGTGCGTTTCCGCGAAAGTGGCTCGACGAGGGCCATCTGCTTGCGCAACGGACGCGAGTTCATCCAGTTGAAACACGCCGCCAGCAAGGACTGTTCACGCTATGTGGTGGAAGATGGCCAGAACCAGGTCACTGTCCAGTATACTTGCCCCGGTAATGGATATGGCCGGACGAATATCCGGCGCGAAACGCGTAGCCTTGTGCAGATTACAGGGTCTGGCATGGTAGATTCACGGGCATTTGAATTCACTGCCGAAGCCCGCCGCATTGGCAGCTGCCGCTAGCCCGCTGGCGCGATCCAAATCAAATTGAAGTAAATCAGCCCATTGTGCAGGCGGATAATTCCGCCTAGCCAGACATGGATGCTAGCCAATCAGAATGGACAGGAAAAAGCAGCGGTAGTCCTGCTATCGGGTGGTCTTGATTCCATGGTGACCGCCGCGATCGCCAGGGAGCAGGGATTTACGCTTTATGCGCTGACGATTGATTATCAGCAGCGGCACCGCATAGAACTGTCTGCCGCGCGCGAAATTGCCAAGCAACTGGGTGCTGCGCGCCATGTAACCCTGCCGCTGGACCTGAGCGTTTTTGGCGGTTCTGCCCTTACAGACGATATCGAGGTGCCGCTGGATGGAGTTGGCGATGGAATTCCTGTCACCTATGTGCCGGCCCGCAATCTTGTTTTCCTGTCATTGACACTGGCGTGGGCAGAAGCTGTCGGCGCACGTGATATTTTCATCGGGGTCAACGCGCTCGATTATTCAGGCTACCCCGATTGTCGACCGGAATTTATCCAGAGCTTTCAGGAAACGGCACGCCTCGGTACCAAGGCAGGGGTCGAAGAAGGGGCGTGGACGATTCACGCCCCGCTCCAGAACATGTCAAAGGCTGACATCGCGCGTGAAAGCGCGCGCCTTGGACTGGACCCGGCCATGAGCTGGTCTTGCTACAACCCACAACCAGATGGTCGTGCATGCGGATTGTGCGATAGTTGCCGCTTGCGGCAAAAAGGTTTCAAAGATGCCGCGATTGAGGATGGGACGAAATATGCCGACACCGCAGACTGAGCAGACCACCCCTGAGGTTGCACCTGCGCCAGACACAGTCCCGGCCTACAGTTGGTATGCACTTAGCGTACTTGTGCTTATCTATATTCTGAACTTCGTAGATCGGCAGATCCTGTCGATCCTGGCGAACGACATCAAGGCCGACCTTAACTTATCGGACGCAGATCTTGGTTTCCTTTATGGAACCGCTTTTGCTGTGTTTTATGCCCTTTTCGGGATTCCGCTGGGGAAGCTGGCAGACAGCTGGCACCGGGTACGGTTGATGACAATTGGCCTTGCGCTCTGGTCGCTTATGACCGCTGTTTCCGGCTTTGCGCGAAACGGTGCAGCACTGACGGTGGCGCGAATTGGTGTTGGCGTAGGCGAGGCCACTGCCAGCCCGTCGGCCTATTCGCTCATCTCGGATTATTTCCCTGCGCGTCTGCGTGCGACGGCGCTCGCGATCTATTCTTCCGGGCTTTATATCGGCGGCGGCATTTCTTTGCTGATCGGCGGTCTGGTCGTTGAAAACTGGAATGCTGCCTTTCCCGATGGCGGGCCATTGGGCATGGCCGGCTGGCAAGCTGCTTTTGTCGCGGTCGGCCTTCCAGGCCTGCTTCTAGCGATCTGGGTGCTGACCCTGAGGGAGCCGGTTCGCGGCGAAATTGACAATATGCCTACCCCTTCGGACCCGCATCCGTTCAGGGGATTCACCAATGAATTGTTCACCGTAATCCCGCCGTTCACGATTATCGGGGCGGCAAGGAGGGGAGTTGGTGCTCTTGCGCTCAACCTTCTGACCCTGGCTGTTGTCGGCCTTCTTGGCCTGTTTTTAACAGCCTGGCTCGGTTCAGGTGACGGCAGTTTCATCAAGCCCATTTCCGACCAATGGCTTTTCCTTGGCGTTGGTTATTATTCGGTATTCAGCTTCGCGAGTGCGCTGAGGACGCGCGACTTGCCGACCTTCCGCCTTACCTGGGGTTCGCCAGCTTTCCTCTGCACGATCCTGGGCTACGGCCTGGTTTCCTTCATGTCCTACGCATCGTCCTATTGGTCCGCACCTTATGCGGAGCGTGTCTTCGAAGTCAGCAAAGCCGACCTTGGTTGGTGGCTCGGCGCGCCGAGCGCGCTTGCCGGGTTCCTGGGAGTGATCGGCGGTGGGCGCGTGGCCGACTATTTGTATGAACGCTATGCCGCTGGCCGCATCTACGTGGTGATGTTCGGCCTGCTTGCGCCGATACCGGCAGTCCTCATTCTCTATACCACTACCAACCTTGTATTGTTCTTCGTACTCGCCTTCGTGGCCCAGGTGCTAACAGCATCGGCGTTGGGCGCTGCAGCAGCAGCAAGCCAGGCGCTTGTGTTGCCAAGGATGCGGGGGGTGGCAACGGCCACTTTCTTCCTCGCCACTACATTGGTCGGCCTCGCGCTTGGGCCCTACACGGCAGGCTACGTCTCTGCTGCGAATGGAGACGATTTGGCCAAGGGCGTTTTGGCGACGCTGTGGGTCACCCCGATCGGCTTTGTTCTTTTGGTCGCAGCGATCAAACTCGTGCCAGAGGCTGGCCGGAGCTTGATCCAGCGTGCCAAGGACGCAGGCGAGACAGGCCTATAGTTTTTTCATGACGCCGCAGGCGATGCGTGAACCGGCATCGCCTGAGGGATTGCTCAGGTAGTCGTCCGCTCCGGAATGGACCACCACTGCTGTACCGTCGGCATCGAAGAGCCATTGCATGACTTCTGCTCGTGTCCCGGCAAGATCGATTGTCGCTGTAGCCGTTTTGGAACTGCCGACTTCGAGGTTGGGTAAATCACCGAGGTGGCTGCCGGCAGGGTTCAGCTTGCCATGTTCCTTGCCCATCGGATTCAGATGACCGCCAGCCGATGTGAAATCGGGAAGAGTGCAGGCTCCTGTCGTATGCAAGTGAAAGCCATGGGCACCTTGCGTAATTCCTGTCACCGCAACAGCTAGCGATACTTGCTCACCGTTGGCGAGAAGTTGAGCGGTGCCGGCCGGCACGCCATTCGAGAGAGTGAGTGTGGCAGTCCCAAGGCGTTCTGTCGGCAGTTCGCTTACTGTTTCACAGGCAGACAGGCTGGCGGCACCCAGTACGAGGGCAATTACAGAAGTCTTGGTCATCATCTTTTCTCCCGAACTAGCGAGAGCCTAGTTCATACGTTCCCAACGAAAAAGGGGCCGGATCGCTCCGGCCCCTTCTCGATAAATTATCGCTTTCGCGAAACTTACATGCCCGAACCTGGGCCGTAGGTAACTTCCACACGACGGTTCTGCAGTTCGCGAACACCGTCAGCGGTAGGTACACGAAGCTGGGTTTCGCCGAATGCTTCGCTTGAAATCCGGCTACCCGGGATACCACGACCGCCGAGATATTCACGGACAGAGTCGTTACGACGCATTGCGAGGCCTTCGTTGTAGGTCTTGGTACCCGACGTATCGGTGTGACCTGCAAGCATGACCGCTGCGGTACCGCAGTTACGATAAGCCGATACAGCGTTGTCGAGGATGGTAGCAGCTTCAGGCGTAATGTCTGACTGATCCCAACCGAAGAATACGATGTACGGACCCTTGTTGCATGGCGGCGGCGGCGGAGGCGCAGCAACAACCGGCGGCGGTGGTGGCGGAGGAGCCACTACTGGCGGCGGTGGCGGCGGCGGAAGAACTTCTTCACCACCGAAGTTGAACGTCAGCGTGCCGAGGATCGAGTGCGAACGGAACTTCGTGTCGAGATCACGGCCGAAGGTGTCAACCAGGTTGACGCCGTTTGCCGTGAACATGCGATAGCGAAGGCCAACGTCGATGTTGTCGGTAAGCGGAGCGCGAACACCAGCAAGTACCTGCCATGCGAAACCGCTGTCGGAATCGTCAAATGCGCCGGGACCATTCGAAGTGATCGTTGCGTTTACGTCGGTACGGGCAACGCCCACACCGCCGCCAACGAAGCCCTGAATGCCATCATCATCACCGAAGTCGGCAAGGCCGTTCAGCATGAAGCTAAGAACGTTCGCATCGCCATTGGCGTCATAGCGACCCGATGCGGCAGGAATGCCGTTAGGAGCCGAAGCAACACCAGTGGTGCCAACGACCAGGTTCGTGATGTCAGCAGCGCGGTAGCTGGCTTCAGCTTCGAGGCGGAAAGCACCGAAGTCATAGCCAACCAGACCACCGAAGTCATAGCCAGTGTCCAGATCAGCAGATGCAGTGTCAGCGCCGCTGTTGATGTCGAATTTGAGATCTTCAACGATCATCGGGCCGCCGCCAACTTCGACGTACCATTGGCCGTCACGTGCGAGGGCTGGCGATGCGAGGGCCGTAGAGGCCATCGCCATTCCTATGACGAGTTTCCGCATTATGAAATTCCCCTTATACTTACAAAATAAAGCCACCGAGTGGCGGTTTTCTAACTTTTCCCCTGGGCAGTGGCAAGCAACCATTAGTCCCAAACTGTTGCAAGATGGCATCTATTGCCCTTGTTTTGTCTGAAATCTGCTTACTTTTCACTCCCACGAGCCCATCAAACGCTGCCTGATGATATTGGTTCCCATCAGGATGCAGCGAAAATTCCTGCATTCCTAAGAGTTTCGATCAGGTTACCAAGTGCTACGCGCACTTCGGCGTCCACAACCGATCCCGTAGTGGGCAATTCGGGGGCAGTCACTCGGTTCCAGCCATTTGAAAAAAATATTTTCTGTCCGCTGGATTTGTCAAATGCCTGCATGCCCGCCTGGGGATTTACGAAAACCCATGCGGATACCTGCCATCCGGCTATTTGGCCAACATGTCCCACCCATTCCCCCTCGGCATCGGGTCCAACCAGCCAGCATTCCCCTTCTGAAGGGTTCGGTGGCGGGGTATCCGATTCGCCCTCGATGGCCGAGTGAAGCAAAATATCTGTCAGCACGTGGGCCTCATTGACGAAGAACTCCTTCTGCGCCTGGCCGGCAA
>JAHEAX010000008.1:0-23847 GCA_024642525.1 Erythrobacteraceae bacterium
TTCCTTCAACCCGCTGACGCTGATTTCAATGCTGGTCATCCGCGAAGCTCCATTGCGCTCCGGGCCAGAGCTTCGATTGCAGGCTTGTCAGGTTCGCCCTTGGGGGCAACCCAGCTGCCGCCGACACATAGAACGGGTGGGAAGGCAAGCCATTCAGCCGCATTTTCCCGGCTGATACCGCCGGTGGGGCAGAATTTGCATTGGCTGAAAGGTGCCGCCAGTGCCTTCAGTGCAGGCAGACCGCCCGCCGCCATGGCAGGGAAAAACTTGAAATGCGTCAGGCCCATATCAAGCCCCCGCATGATGTCGCCTGCATTGGCGATGCCCGGCAGGAACGGGACATTATGCTTGATTGCCGCACGGCCAAGCGGTTCGGTCAGGCCAGGCGAAACAATGAATTCGCTGCCAGCTTCCAGCGCATCTTCCAGCTCTTCTTCATTGGTTACTGTGCCTGCGCCGACAATGGCGCCTTTCACCTGTTTCATGGCGCGGATGGCATCAAGCGCCTGCGGGGTGCGCAAGGTCACTTCCAGCGCCCGCAATCCCCCCGCGACGAGGGCTTCTGCCAGCGGAACGGCATGGTCCAAATCCTCGATCACGATGACTGGAATAACCGGCGCTGTGCGCATGATGGTTTCAATATCGCTCATGCGGAAATTCCCTCAGTTATGTTCGCGGCAGAATGCAGCAGCAGCGCCGAACAGGCCAGGCTGCGGATGGACGATAAGTTTGACCGGAATGGTCGCCATCAGGCTTTCAAAGCGCCCCTTGGCATTGAACCGCTGGGCAAAGCCGGATTTCAGCAGTGTCTCGCGGATGCGGTAGCCAAGGCCCCCGGCAATCACCACGCCGCCAAATCCGCCCTGTGCCAGCGCAATATCGCCTGCCACGCTGCCCAGCGACAGGCAGAAACGATCGACAGCAGCGGCCGCAAGGCTGTCGGTGCCTGCCATGCCCTGCGTCCAGATCTCGATGTCGTCACGCTGGGTAACGGGGCGTTTTTCCATGGCCGCCAGCGTTTCGTAGATATCGCTTATGGCAGGACCGGCAACAACGCGTTCCACCGAGACGCGGTTATGCCGTTTGCGCAGGCGCGCCAGAATTGCATCTTCGATGGTATCAAGCGGAGCAAAATCAATATGGCCGCCTTCGGTTGCCTGAACGCGGTATTCCCCGTTCCCGCGCCACAAATGCGCCACGCCAAGCCCAGTGCCAGGTCCAAGCACGCTGATGGTGCCATGGTCCGCCAGCGGCTGGTCCGGGCCAGCCAGATGCAGAAACTGGCCTTCGTCGGCGCGCGCAACCGCGTGGGCGACTGCTTCGAAATCATTGACGATGGTAAACCGGTCAACGCCCAGCTTTTCCTTCACCAGCTTGGGCCGGATAATCCACGGGTTATTGGTAAAGCGTATGACATCGCCGCCCACCGGTCCAGCGATGGCCATGGCAACACATGGGGGCAGGCTGCCTCCCTGACGCGCACGAAAATCTTCCCATGCGGTCTGGAAACTGGCGTGGTCTTCGGTGTGGAGGGTTTCAGGATCGCCCAGCGTGATGGCCCCGCCATCGCCGATCGTCGCAATGGCGAAGCGGGCATGTGTTCCGCCAATATCAACCGTGACCAGTTCCACTAGGCTATCTCCTCAAAGGCCGGCGGTCGCAAGCATGGCCGACCCGCCTTTTTCCGCTTCATCAGCGCCGTGACGGAACATGGCGAAGATTTCGCGGCCGGTCCCGTTTGCAGCCGGCGGCGTTTCCGCCGGTGTGCGCGATGAAAGGTCAGCCGTAGTTGAAAGTGTGCCATCCACTGCGCACAAACGGACTATATCGCCATCCTGCAGCAGGGACAGGGGGCCGCCGCCCAGTGCTTCCGGTGTGCAATGGATGGCCGCTGGCACCTTGCCGCTGGCGCCAGACATTCGCCCGTCTGTCACCAGTGCGACCTTGTATCCGCGGTCCTGCAATACGCCCAGCGGCGGGGTCAGCGCGTGGAGTTCCGGCATGCCGTTGGCCTGCGGTCCCTGGAAACGCACAACCACGATGACATCGCGGTCGAGTTCGCCATTGGAAAACGCCTGGGCAACGGCGTGCTGGGTCGAAAACACCCTGCACGGTGCCTCGATAGTATAACGTTCTGGCCCGACCGCGCTGGTCTTGAAGATGGCGCGGCCAAGGTTGCCTTCCACCAGCCGCATCCCGCCATCGGGCAGGAACGGGTCCGATACAGGGCGCAGCATTGTGTCATCTGCGCTGCTGCCGATGGCGCGCCATGCAAGGCTGTCGCCATCAAGCCCCGGTTCCTGCGCATAGGCACCAAGATCATCGCCGCCCACGGTCAGAATATCGCGGTGGGCAAGGCCCGCATCCAGCAATTCGCCGATGACATAGCCGATGCCGCCTGCCGTGTGAAAATGGTTCACATCGCCTGAACCATTCGGATAAACCCGTGCCAGCAGGGGGACAACTGCGGATAGTTCGGAAAAATCGGTCCAGTCGATCTGGACCCCGGCCGCCCGCGCCATGGCCGGAATATGTATGGCGTGATTGGTCGATCCGCCGGTGGCCAGCAGGCCGACAACGGCATTCACGATCGCCTTTTCATCAACGCAGCGTCCCAGCGGGCGGTAGTCATTGCCATCCTTGCCGATGGCGACGATGCGGTGCACAGCTTCGCGGTCCAGTGCCTGGCGCAGTTTCGTGCCGGGCTGGACAAATGCCGATCCCGGGATGTGGAGGCCCATCAGTTCCATCATCATCTGGTTGGAATTGGCGGTGCCATAAAATGTGCACGTGCCGGGCGAATGATAGCTCGCGCTTTCGCTTTCCAGCAGTTCTGCGCGCCCTACCTTGCCTTCGGCATAAAGCTGGCGGACGCGCTGCTTTTCCTTGTTGGCGATACCCGTGGGCATGGGGCCGCTGGGCACGAAGATTGCGGGCAAATGGCCAAAGCGCAGCGCGCCCATCACCAGCCCCGGCACGATCTTGTCGCAAATGCCCAGCAGCAAGGTGCCGTCATACATCGCATGGCTGAGGGCGACGCCCGTGCTGAGTGCAATGACGTCGCGGCTGAAAAGGGACAATTCCATCCCCGTTTCGCCCTGCGTGACGCCGTCGCACATGGCAGGGGTGGCCCCTGCCACCTGCGCAGTGGCACCCACTTCGCGGGCATAGATTTTCAGGCGTTCGGGATATCGGCCGTAGGGCTGATGGGCCGACAGCATGTCATTATAGGACGTGACGATGCCGATGTTTGGCCCGCGCCCGGTCTTGAGCGCCTGCTGGTCTTCCAGCGCGCCGGCATAGGCATGGGCAAGGTTAGAACAGGACACGGCATTGCGGTCAGGCTGGTTCCCGGCCTCGAAATCAATGAGGTCGAGATAGCGTTTGCGCGTTTCCTGTGACCGTTCGACGATCCGCTGCGTGACGCGTTCTACCGTGCTGTTCATTGTGCTCATGCTTTGATACTCAGCCCATCATTCATGCCACGTGACACCGTCACGCTCGGCCAGCGCAATCGAGGCACTCGGGCCCCAACTGCCAGCCGTATAGGTCTTGGGTTCGAGCGACTGGCCATCCCAGAGCGCGCGAATTGCGTCGATCCATTCCCACTGCGCCTCGACCTCGTCGCGGCGGACAAACAAGGTCTGGTCGCCTTCGATCAGATCCAGCAGCAGCCGTTCATAGGCGATGCGGCGATGAGTTCCGGTAAAGGCATCGGGCATTGCAATATCGAGCGGCACGCTACGCAGGCGGATGCCCTCGCGGTCGAGGCCGGGCACCTTGGCCATCAGCGACAGGCTGATGTTTTCCTTCGGCTGGATGCCGATGACGAGCCGGTTGGGCGTCATGCGCGCGCCCTTGTCAGCAAAGATGGAATGGGGAACGCAGCGGAACTGGACGACGATTTCCGTTACCCGTTCCGGCAGGCGTTTGCCCGTGCGCAGGTAGAAAGGCACACCCTTCCAGCGCCAATTGTCGACATGGGCCTTGATCGCCACGAAAGTTTCGGTGGTGGATGGCTTGCCCAGTTCGTCATCATAGCCGGGCACGGCCTTGCCGCCTATGGCGCCAGCGCGATACTGGCCGGTAACCGTCTCGCCTTCCTCCACTTTGCGCAGCGACCGCAGGACTTTCACCTTCTCGTCGCGGACAGCCGTTGCATCGAAGCTGCCCGGCGGTTCCATCGCCACGAGCGCCAGCAATTGCAGCATGTGGTTCTGCACCATGTCGCGCAGCGCGCCGGCATCGTCATAGAACGCCACGCGCCCTTCAAGCCCGACCGTTTCGGCAACGGTAATCTGGACATGGTCGATATGGGCTGCATTCCACAACGGTTCGAAAAGAATATTGGCAAAGCGCAGGGCGAGGAGGTTCTGCACCGTCTCCTTGCCCAGATAGTGGTCGATGCGGAAAATCCGGTCTTCCGAGAAGGCCGATGCCACCGCGTCGTTGATTTCCTGGCTGGTGCCGAGGTCAGTGCCGAGCGGCTTTTCAAGTCCGATGCGAACATTGCCCGTGGTCAGCCCGGCGTGCTGCAGGCCGGCAATCGTGGGTTCGAACAGGCTGGGCGCAGTGGACAGGAATATCGCCAGCCCTTTGCTCGGCTCGCCCACTTTTTCTGCCAGCGCGTCGAAACCTTCAAGGGTTGTCGCATCCAGCGTCTGGTAACTCAGCCGGTTGAGGAAGCTGGCCATGCTGCCGCGCCGGTCAGCGGGCAGGAATTTTTCAAGTGCCTCGCGCGCGAAATTGCGGAACTCGCCATCGGTCATTTCAGACCGGGCAGTGCCGATGATCAGCACGGAAGGGTCAAGCAACTCGTCCGCATCCAGCGCGCAAAGCGATGGCAGCAACATCCGTTGCGCAAGATCCCCTGTTGCCCCGAAAAGAAGCAGGCGGTCAGCGGTGAAGTTCATGCGGCATCAATCCCCGATAGCAAAAGTAAAATTGCAAGAGACGGTGATGTCCTAGCAGCCGCGCCATGTCCATGCCACGGGCCGCAATCGTATTCATCAGATGTGCAGGCCACCAAATCCCGCGAATGGCAGAAAAAGTCAGCAGGTTTCGACGCTGATGGTCTTTTCCAGGAAATTGCTCGGGCCGAAACTGGTGAGAAAGCTGACATCGGCGGCATCACGTCCCACGCCGATTTTTACCGTCTGGCCAGGGTCGGCCATGTCTGTTGCATCCACGATATGCCATGCGCCGCCACCATCCACGGTGGGGTCGGCCAGAAACACTTCGGCTACGGCATGGAAATCCTGCGGAGTGACGCGCGGCGCGTAACAGCTGACATAGCGTGCCGGAATGGTGGATGCGCGGGCCAGCATGATCAACACATGGGCATAATCGCGGCAGATGCCGCGCCGTTCGATGAAACTGTCTTCGCCGGTAGTGTTGGCGTTGCTGGCGCCCGGCACATAGGAAAAATTGTCTGCAATCCACTGGCGGATCGCCATGACACGTGCGCCGCCGCTGGTATCGCCGAATTCCGCTTCGACGAAGGACTGGAAACGGTCAGCCGGGCAATAGCGGGAATCGAGCATGTAGTGCACCGCTTCGCCGGGCATGTCGTGCGGGGCCATCTGCCCAAGCGTCGAAATATCCGGTGTCAGGCGGTTTACCTCGACTTCGGCCGTGTAATTGACATCGAACCTGCCAGATGAACGGATCCACACGCGCTCGCCAATATCGTCTTCGGCAGCAACGCGGGCACAATGTTCGGACTGCGTCAGGGTGGTTTCGACATTTTTCAATGCCTGTTCAGGTATTTGCGCCGCCTCGAACTGCAACAGGAGATCGGTCGCGACTTCAGTTTCGAATGCGAAATGGGTGGTGATTTTTACGGTCATGACGTGCGAACGCGCAGAGCCATCAACTGTGCCGATATTTCTCGGGTCAAACCACTACGCCGAACAGGTCGTGCGCATCTGCATCTTCGATTTCCACTGCCACAATATCGCCTTGCGCCAGATCGGCAGGGACGTTGCGCAGATAGACATTACCGTCGATTTCAGGCGCATCGGCCTGGCTGCGGCCGGTGGCACCAATGTCCCCATCTTCGTCGGCTTCGCCAACCTCGTCGATGATGACAGGCATGGTCCGGCCAATCTTGGCTTCCAGCTTGGCGGCGCTGATGCGCGCGGTGACTTCCATCAGCCGGGCGTAGCGTTCTTCCTTGATTTCTTCCGGTATTTGGTCGGGCAGGGCATTGGCCTGCGCGCCGTGGACAGGTTCAAAACGGAATGCGCCCACACGGTCCAGCTGTGCTTCTTCCAGCCAATCGACCAGATAGTTGAAATCATCCTCTGTCTCGCCGGGGAAGCCCACCACGAAGGAAGATCGCACGGCAATGTCGGGGCAGATTTCCCGCCAGCTTTTCAGCCGTTCCAATACCTTTGCCTCATTGGCAGGGCGCTTCATGCGTTTCAGCACGCTGGGGGATGCGTGCTGGAAGGGAATGTCGAGATAGGGCGTCAGCAGCCCTTCAGCCATCAACGGGATGACTGCATCGACATGGGGGTAGGGGTAAACATAATGCAGGCGCACCCACGGCGGCACGCCGCCGCCTATATCCAGCTGGCCCAATTCACGGGCAAGGTCGGTCATATGGGCGCGTACTTCGCGGCCCTTCCACTGGCGCGGATCGTGGCGGGTATCGACGCCATAGGCGCTGGTGTCCTGGCTGATGACCAGCAATTCACGTGTGCCTGCGGCAACCAGCTTTTCTGCTTCGCGCAGCACGGCATCGATCCTGCGGCTGGCAAGTTTGCCCCGCAGATCAGGAATGATGCAGAAGGAACAGGAATGGTTGCAGCCTTCTGAAATCTTCAGATAGCTGTAATGCCGCGGCGTCAGCTTGACGTCGGGCTGGGGGATTAGATCGACGAATGGTCCCTGGCTGGGCGGTGCAGCTTCATGCACGGCGGCCACCACATCTTCATACTGGTGCGCGCCCGTAACGGCGAGAACCTGCGGATGCGCGGCGCGGATTGCGTCGGCTTCATCGCCCATGCAGCCTGTAACGATGACACGACCATTTTCCGCAATCGCTTCACCGATGGCAGCTAGGCTTTCTTCCTTCGCGCTGTCGAGGAAGCCGCAAGTGTTGACGAGCACGACATCGGCGCCCGCGTAATCGGGGCTCATCGCATAGCCATCGGCGCGCAGGCGCGTCAGGATGCGTTCGGAATCGACCAGTGCCTTGGGGCAGCCGAGGCTGACCATGCCGACTTTCTTGGCGGAGGGGAGAGTGGTTGTGTCCATTGTGGACGCGCCTCTACACCCGTGCGCGCCATTACGCCATATCTGCTGTGAACTGGCCGCGCGGCAATCGGCAGGCGGGCGCTTATTCGCCCTGTCCGTCGCCCTTCAGCGTGCCATTTTCAGTCGGGATGATTTCCACCACGATGTCGCCTGCCTGCAGATTCTGGCATTCCGCTTCCCAGAAACCCAATGCCTGGCCATTGCGATAGACGCGCAGGCCCCTGCCGCCGGTCTTGAGATCGGCTATCGAAGTGCCGCATTCTTCCGGAGTGATTTCGCGTTCCACCAGCTGGACGCGTCCGGTTACAGAGGCAAGATCGGCCAGATAGTCGGCAATATGCGCGCCCTTGGCAGACCCGGCCAGCAACAGGCCGGTGAAGCGCACCGGATTGATGACATTATTCGCGCCGGCCTGGCGGGCGAGGAATTCATTATCGTCTGCACGCACCACCACGCTGATCGGCACTTTGGGTGCAAGGTGGCGCACGGTCAGCACCATCAGAATGGAAGTGTCGTCGCGGCCTGCCGACACCAGCACCGTCTGCGCTTCGTTGATGCGCACGGCCTTCAGCGTATCATCGCGCGTGGCATCTGCGACCATGACATTGCAGCCCAGCGCCTCTGCCTGTGCCACGCGTTCTTCCAGCGGGTCGATGACCACGATGCTGCGTGGGTCAGTGCCGCGCTGGATCAGTTCGCTGACCGATTCCGACCCGCTCACGCCGTAGCCCAGCACCACGATGTGGTCAGAGAGCTTTTCCTGGATTCGGGCCATTCGGAATTTCTCCCAGCTTCGTTTGATGATGAAATTATACGCGGTGCCGACAAAAATGAAGAACACTGCAAATCGGATCGGGGTAACGATGATGGCTTCCACCATGCGCGCCCTGTCACTGATGGGGGCAATGTCGCCAAAACCGGTGGTGGTGATGGAAATCATGGTGAAATAAACGACATCCAGGAAGCTGACCTCGCCATCCAGATTATCCACCAGGCCGCCGCGGTCTGCCCAGTGGATCAGGACCACGATGAAGACCAGCAGCAGGGCGATGCCGAGCCGGATACCCAGATCGCCCCAGACGGGAATTTTCACAGCGCGGCGCAAGGGCTGGTAACGCGGCCCCTGCAGGGTGCGCCCCTCCGCGCCCGGTACGCGGCTTCTTTCAGCTTCGGTCATTGTCCCTGCCTTCCGGCCAGTTTAGGTGCGGGATCGACCGGTTTGCCGTCTTGGCGGATCTCGAAATGCAGTTCGATCCGCTCTGCATCGCCAGTGTTTCCGGTAATGCCGACGCGTTCTCCGGCCTTAACCACATCGCCTTTCGCAACGGTCAGCCGGGCGAGGTGCCCATAGGCGCTGCGCCAGCCATTGCCGTGGTCGATAACCACCAGATTGCCAAAGCGCACAGGTTCGGTGCCTGCAAAGATGACCGACCCTGATGCCGCGGCGCGCACCATGTCGCCCGCCTTGGCAGCAAAATCGATACCATCGTGGCCCTTGCCATCGGCGCGGACGGCATAGCCCAGCAGCACGCTGCCATCATGCGGGTATCGGAAATAGGGTTCTGCAGGGACAGCCGGGGCCATCACTGCCGGAGCCGACATGACAGCGGGAATAATCAACCGCTGGCCGGTGCGCACATCAAAAGGCGGGGCAAGGCCGTTGGCGATTGCGATGCTTTCGAACGGAACACCGTAGCGAAGGGCAATTGCAAAGCCTGTTTCGCCATCTTTCACCGTGTGCGATCGCTGGCGGGGAATGGCCAGTTTCTGACCAAAGCGCAGTTTATACGGCGCGGAAAGGCCATTGGCTTCGGCAATAACCACGGCAGGCACGCGGGCACGGTTGGCAATGCCGCCCAGGGTCTCGCCCTCGGTCACGATATGCTCCGTTTCGGTGGCCGGATTGCCGGTGGCAATCAGCAGCGGGGCCAGCAGCAGGGCGAGCAGGGCAAGGGCGTATGGCTTCATGTTTCAAATCTCTGGGCGATTTCGCCAAGAGACGTGTGATGCGTCAGGTCGAGCTGAAGCGGCGTTACCGAGACATAGCCGTCATCGATGGCTTCAAGATCGGTCCCATGGTCCAGCGTGTGTTCGATGGGTTCCAGCCCGAACCAGTAATAGGTGTGGCCGCGCGGATCGCGCCCCTGCACCACGCTGCCGCGCGAATAATCGTGGAAACCCTGCCGCACACCGCGGATGCCCTTCACCTTGTCGGGGCTGAGCGGGGGGAAGTTCACATTCACCAGCGTGCGTTCGGGCAGCGGTGTATCCAGCAACGGCCCAAGCACCTTTGCGCCCCATTCGCGGGCGGTGGCAAATGCCTCGTTTCCGTTCCAGTCGCGGGTGTAGACCTGGCTGAAGGCGATGGCGCGCACACCTGCCAGCGCCCCTTCGATGGCGGCCGATACCGTGCCCGAGTAGGTGATGTCATCGCCCAGATTGGCACCGTGATTCACGCCTGACAGGATGACATCGGGCCGGGCATCCATCACTTTCCTGAGGCCGAGCGTTACCGCATCTGTTGGCGTTCCGGTTACCGAGAAGCGGCGTTCGCCGTGCATTTGCAAGCGGACGGGCATGTTGAGGGTGAGCGAATGGCCCGCGCCCGACTGTTCCTCGCTTGGCGCGCAAATCCAGATATCATCGCTAAATTGCCGCGCAATGGCTTCCAGCACCGCCAGCCCCGGTGCGTGAATTCCGTCGTCATTGGTCAGCAGAATGCGCATCAATTCTCCGCGGTCAGCAGTTCCAGCCCGCCCATATAGGGCTGCAATACTGCAGGTATTTCGACGCTGCCGTCTTCCTGCTGGTAATTCTCCAGCACTGCAACCAGCGTCCGCCCTACTGCCAGACCAGAGCCGTTAAGTGTATGCAGAAATTCGGTTTTCTTTCCTCCTGCATCGCCCGTGGCAGGTTTATAACGCGCGTTCATCCGGCGGGCCTGAAAATCTCCGCAGTTGGAGCATGACGAAATCTCACGATAAGCACCCTGGCCGGGCAGCCATACTTCCAGATCATAGGTCTTGCGTGCCGTTGCGCCCATGTCGCCGGTGCACAGCAGCATGGTGCGATAGGGCAGTTCCAGCGCTTCCAGCACGCCTTGTGCGGCTTTCAGCATCCGTTCGTGTTCGCCTGCGCTTTCTTCCGGCCGCGTCACGCTTACCAGTTCCACCTTTTCGAACTGGTGCTGGCGGATGAAGCCGCGTGTATCCTTGCCCGCCGCCCCTGCTTCGCTGCGGAAACATTGGGTGAGGGCGGCCATGCGGATGGGCAGGCGATCTTCGTCGACAATCTGTTCGCGCACTGCGTTGGTCAGGCTGACTTCCGCAGTGGGGATCAGCCAGCGGCCATCAGTGGTCTGGAACAGGTCTTCGGCAAATTTGGGCAGCTGACCGGTGCCAAAAACAGCCTCGTCGCGCACCAGCAGGGGCGGGGCGCATTCGGTATAGCCGTTCTGTCCGGTATGCCGGTCCAGCATGAACTGGCCCAGCGCACGGTGCAGCCGTGCCATCCCGCCGCGCAGGAAGGTGAAACGCGCGCCTGCAATGCTGGCACCAGTTTCAAAATCCAGACCCAGCGCGGGGCCAAGATCGGCATGTTCTTTCGGCTCGAAATTGAAATTGCGCGGGCTGCCCCATTTGGCCAGCTCCACATTATCGGCCTCGTCGCTGCCTTCAGGCACGTCGTCTGCCGGCAGGTTGGGAAGGGCGGCCAGCACGGCTTCAAGTTCAGCCGCCAGCGTGCGATCTTCTTCTTCCAGCGCAGGCATCACCTGCTTCAACTCGGCAACTTCGGCCTTAAGTGCTTCTGCCGTTTCTGTATCGCCCTTGCCCATGGCCTGGCCGATTGCCTTGGAGGCATCGTTCCTTCGGCTCTGGCTTTCCTGCAAGCGCGTGGCAACCGCGCGGCGGCGGGCATCAAGGTCGAGAATGGCTGCTGATGCCGGCGCGCTTCCACGCCGGGCAAGCCCGGCATCGAAAGCTTCGGGATTCTCACGGATAAAACGAATATCATGCATAGCGGCGGGCTATGGCGGGTTTTTCAGCCAGCCTCAAGCACAGGCGGCCGTGTTTTTGCAGCAGGCCCGCGTCCAGCACCAACGACACGTTGGCGCGGCCCTGCCTCCGTCGCCGTACACCCATCGAGAGCGAGGGGCCGCACCATCGCCTGTGCTAATGGTGTGCGAACCACAACGTGAGCCCCTACGCTGTTTGACTCCTAAGGCAGCAGATCGCCTGCGCATTGTTCCAATGGCCGGAATGGCAGGCATTTTGAAAAAAATCGCGTTTCAGCTGACGACCCATCTTTGGACGTTCGCGGTTCACGCCGAGCCTGCTGAAAGCTGCCTTCGCTTCAGGTTTAAGCGCAAATGGAAGGATTGCCTTCTTTCTCTCTACGCCCGATATATTGCCGATGAATTCTGCAGCGCCTTCCTCGGACCCACTGCATTCGGGCGGCTCGTTCGAGTTGATCGAGCGGGTTACAAACCGGCTGGTCGGGGCAGCGTTTTCGCCGCATCGTCACGATACTTACACCGTTGCTTTGACTATGTCAGGGGTGCAAGCGTTCAACTATCGCGGGGCGATGCGACATTCGCTGCCAGGGCAGGTGCTGATCCTCCATCCCGACGAAGTACACGATGGCCACTGCTACGATGAGGCGGGATTCAGCTATCGGGCTGCTTATGTTCCGCCAACTCATGTTCAGGCAGTGATTGGAGGCGCGGAACTGCCGTTTATCCTCAATGGCGTCTCGACGAGTCCCGCTTTGATCGCGGCAGCGTTCAACATGGTTATCGACTGCGCGGGTGTCGAGGATCCTGCTGCTTATGAAGATGCTCTCTACGATCTGACGCAAGCCATGAACGACGTGGCTGGCAAGGTGCCAACTAATAGGCTCGCTGACCGAGCAGCCGTGATACGGGCGCGCGACTTTCTCGAAGCCGCCGTCGTTCTCGGGGCGCGACTCGATCAGCTTGAGCAAGTGACTGGCTGTGACCGTTGGCAGCTTTCGCGTGATTTCCGGGCATTGCTTGGCACCAGCCCTTATCGCTATCTGCAGCACCGACGGGTCGATCTTGCCAAGCGGCTTTTGCGTGACGGTGCGAAGCTGGCTGAGGCCGCCCATGGCGCTGGCTTTGCGGATCAGAGCCATTTCGGTCGCACATTCCGCAAGGCAGTTGGCCTCACGCCAAAAGAATGGCTTCATTCAGACCTGTTCCGCACGATCATTCTATAGAAGTCGTCTGTGGGCGGTTAGACTGTGCGACATGACACAGATGATCTTTTCCGATGAGCCAGCAAAGGGCTGGATACCGCCGAGTATTGCCGCCCCCTTTATCTGCATTTTCCTAGTTGCCGCCAGCATGACGCCGGGCGATATCGTGCTCTCAAATTTCGGCTTTACTGATCCGATGGGTGCCCCGCGCGGGCCATTGGGCTTTTACCTGATGCTGGTTTCGTTCATCGCCTTGGGTCTTGCGGTAGCTGGCTGGGTGCGCTGGGTAGAAAAGAGAAGCCTCGCAAGTGTTGGACTTCGCGGCGCTGGGCGGCTCAAGAAGTTCTTGACCGGACTGGCCGTTGGAATAGCGATGATGGGCGCGATCGTGTCGTCGATAGCCCTTTCCGGCGGATACCGTGTCGCTGATCTGGCCCCCGCCTTTGCCAGCCCTGCTGCGCTTGGCTGGATCGCCCTGTTGCTCACCAGCTTCACCGTGCAAGCGAGCGTGGAGGAGTTCGTTTTTCGCGGCTGGCTGTTCTCAACGATCATGCGGCGTTGGAACACGGCTGCCGCCTTGATATTGTCGTCCGCCGCTTTCACCTTCGTTCACTTTTCGCCCAGAACGCCGCTGTTGATGTTGGCCATGACCTTCGTCTTCTCGATTTTCGCGTGTGCCTGGGTACGTCGTTCGAATTCAATCTGGGGGGTGATGGGTTGGCACACCGGCTGGAACTGGTTTGGGGCCACCGGATTCGATGTGCCGATTACGGGTTTGGAGAGCGGCCTACCCGCACTAGTGGTGGAATTGATCCCCGTTGGGCCGGCCTATCTCAATGGCGCCGGGGAGGGGCCGGAAGGAAGCATATTTACGCTCGCTCTACTCACGGCAGGGGGCCTGACCTTTCTTCTGCGTCCAACGCCGCGCGGCCGCAACGGTATCGACTCACCAATAACCGGGCAGCAACCGTAGCCGCTTCGCTCCGCAAGAGCGCCCGGAGCGACCGGCGGACAAAGCGAGCGTGAACCGGCAGCGCAATATGCCAATGGCCGTCAGTGCCCTGACGGAAATAGCCCGCTGAGGTTTTCCCAGATACTGAGATCGGAACAACACGCTGCGCAATGCAAACCATCTGAACCTTCATCGTGTATTGCGGATTGCGAACGGCAACTTCGGTCGCTTCTGCGCGCAAACCTGACATTCGCCTACCCCTCCCCAAAGCGGACATAACCCCTAGGATCGAACCGGTGGCGCGAAGCAACCGTCATTGTGGTTCTGAACCGTGCTCCGGTGTTTTGGGGGCAAGTTAAAGGCCGAAAGGAAGCGCGCTAGCGCGGTAGGCAGGGAAAAACCCCAAAATTGCCCCTACCGCTACCCCTCGCCGGGGTAGTGGGACTATCTAACCATCTAACCAGTTAAGTGCTTGAAAAGATGGTGGGCGCGGCAAGGATTGAACTTGCGACCCCACCCGTGTGAAGGGTGTGCTCTACCACTGAGCTACGCGCCCGCCGGTGCGGGTGCATTTTGCGGGCCCGCGGCAGGGGCGCGCCTTTATCGCGCCCCTACATCAAAAACAAGCGGTGTGGTGCCTTAGCGAAGAACCAGTGCAGCGATTTTTGCCAACCAGCCATGCGCCGAGTTATCGCCATTAGCCGCAACTGCCTGTGCGCGGGGCGAGACAGGACATTCGAGGCAATAGACCTGCGCTCCGCGGGTGCCGAGCAAGCGGTTTAGATCGCCTGCAAGCTGGCCTGTCATGGCCTGTTCGCGGGCTGCGACCATGCCGAACAGGTCGCGGCCGGAAGTGGTGCGTTCCTTGTCACCGATGACGAGCGAGCGGATCAGCGATTCATACGGGTCGGCATCTGCGCCGAGATATTCCACATGCCAGTCGCCAGTTTTGAGTTTTGCCTGCGATGCGGCCCAGACAATGGCATCCTCTACACCGCCATACTGGTCCACCAGGCCGATCTGGCGAGCAGTACCGCCATCCCACACGCGGCCCTGGCCAATGCGGTCGACTTGTTCGGTCGACATCTTGCGCGATTCCGAAACGCGCTTGAGGAACTGGCGGTAGCCATCCTCGATCGAGCTTTGCAGGATGGAATCCACTTCGGGCGTGAAGCCGGCAATCAGGTCTGGCTGGCCGGACAGGGCCGTGGTGCGCACGCCATCGGCCTTGATGCCCCATTCGGCAGCGGCCTTTTCAAAAGTGGGAATGACCGCGAAAATGCCGATGGAGCCGGTGATGGTTTCAGGTTCCGCAAAGATACGGTCAGCAGGGGTGGAAACCCAATAGCCGCCGCTGGCCGCGACATTTGCCATGGAAACCACGACAGGGATTTTCTTCGCCTTGTGACGCAGGATGGCCTGACGGATTTCTTCCGAAGCCATGACCGAACCGCCCGGCGAATCTACCCGCACAACCAGGCCAGCCAGATCGTCGTCCAGAGCATCGTCCAGCAGGTCTGCAATGCGTTCACCGCCAGCTGTGCCGGGGCCGGCATCGCCATCGACGATTTCGCCTGCGATGGTCACCACGCCAATCGCCTTGCCCGGTGTTTCAGGCCGGGTTTCCACCAGCCACGGTTCAAGGTCTGTGTGGGCAAAAGTGCCGGGCGCATTGTCCAGCTTGTCTTCACCGGCGATTTCGGCAACGCGCTGGCCAAATTCCACGCGTGTGCCCAGTTTGTCCACCAGTCCGGCGGCCAGGGCTGCCTGGGACAGATTGCCATTGCTGGCGCTGACCCACTCGGCCGGCGACTTTGTAACAAGATCCATTTTCAGCTGCGGGCGGGCCTTTTTGACATTGGCCTGCCATTCTTCCCACAGCGCACCATAGAGCGATTCGTAATTTTCACGCGCTTCGGGCGACATGTCGCTGCGGAAATAAGGTTCGACCGCAGATTTATAGGTGCCGACCTTATAGACCCGCGCATTTACGTTCAGATTGTCGATCAGCTCCCCATAATAGAGGCGGGTGCCGCCCGGACCAGCGATCATCGCGCCGCCCAGCGGGTCGAGCCACACTTCGCTGGCGTGGGATGCCAGCATCATTCCATCATCGCTATAGCCCACTGCATAGGTCAGCACCGGCTTCTTCGCCGCGCGTACGCGGTCCAGCGCCTCGCCAATAGCCTGCAAGTGGACCTGCCCGCCGCCCATGAAAGTGGTGAGATCGAGAACCACGGTCTTGATCCGGTCATCGCTCGCAGCAGATTCAAGGGCCTGCACCAGATCGCGTGCCTGATATTCGCCGATAGGTGCCTGCTGCGAAAGGAGTGCGGCGATCGGGTCAATCGCGGATTTTTCTTCCACAACAACCCCGTCAAGTTCCAGCAACAAGGCGCCATCATGCACTGCGGCAGGGCTGGGCCGGGCCGTCAGCACCAGGTAAACCAGGCTGAAAAACAGCAGGAGAAACACCAGGCTCAGACCGTCTTTGACGGCGACCACCAGGTGCCAGACCTTGCGTGCAAATGACATGTACGAATAACCCCAAATTTAATGTGTGGCACGTGCCTAGAGAGAAGATCGGGCATCTGCCAGCCGAAACCGCTTGAGCGACATACTCCACTCGACTAAGGGCTTGGCTTTAATGACATCGGCACAAAACAGTTCGTATGCCGGCCGCTATCCAGAAGGTAGCCAGGCATTCCCTCACCGCGACCTGCTGGGCATTGGCCAGCTGGAACGGCACGAAATCCTTTATCTGATTGATGAAGCGGAGCAGTGGGTTGCGCTGAACAGGCAATCAGCCAAGCATTCCGATGCACTGGCGGGCCTGACCATCATCAACGCCTTTTTCGAAAATTCCACCCGAACGCTGCTGAGCTTCGAGATTGCGGGCAAGCGGCTGGGCGCAGACGTGGTCAATATGCACGCGGCGCAGTCCAGCGTGAAAAAGGGTGAAACGCTGATTGATACGGCAATTACGCTCAACGCGATGCACCCTGATGCGATTGTCATTCGCCATGGCAGTTCCGGCGCGGTGGCGCTGATTGCAGGCAAGGTGGATTGTCCCGTGCTCAATGCAGGAGATGGCAGCCACGAACATCCCACGCAGGCATTGCTGGATGCGCTGGCCCTGCGCCATGCGCTGCGCGACCGGGGCGAGAAAGCGGATGATTTCACCGGCCTCAAGGTCACCATCTGCGGCGATATCCTGCACAGCCGCGTCGCACGTTCCAACGTGCTGTGCCTCACGGCGCTGGGCGCAAATGTGCGCCTGTGCGCGCCGCCTGCGCTGATGCCTGCGGGTATCGAACGAATGGGTGTCGAAACCTTTCATAATTTTGACGACGCGCTGGCAGGCACCGATGTCGCCATGATGTTACGCCTTCAGACGGAACGGATGGAAGGGCAGTTCATCCCGTCACCGCGCGAATATCACCACCTTTATGGCCTCACTCGCAAACGGCTCGCCAATGCGGCGCCGGATGCGCTGGTGATGCACCCTGGCCCGATGAACCGCGGGGTGGAAATCGACAGCGATGTTGCCGACATGCTCGACCGGTCGATTATCACGCGGCAGGTTGAAATGGGGGTCGCCATCCGCATGGCCGCGCTCGATATTCTCACGCGCAGGACCAGAGGCGTGCCGGGCTGGGCAGAGCAGAAGGGGCAGTGGGTATGAAGCAGTTGGCCCCCCTCATAATCACTGGCGGCAGGCTGGTTCTGGCTGATGGCATCAGCACTGGCGCTGTCCGCTTTGCCAATGGCTTGATTGAAGCAGTGGGCGACATCGCGCCGCAGGACGGCGACGAAGTGCTGGATGCCAAGGGCCAGCTGGTCGCGCCCGGACTGGTGGATTTCGGCGTTTTCGCCGTCGACAAACCAGCCTTTCATTTTGGCGGTATTACCCGTGCTGGCCTGATGCCTGACCAGTCACCGCCGCTGGATGTTCCATCGCGCGTTCGGTTCGTGGCGCAAAGCGGAAAGCCGGATTTCTGGGTGCATCCGCTGGCGGCCGCCACCAAGGGGCTGGGCGGCACGGAACTGGCCGAAATTGGCCTGATGCGTGAAGCAGGCGCGCGCGGCATCGCCACGGGAAGGCAGTGGATTGGCGACAGCGGTGCGATGCTGCGCCTGCTGCAATATGCCGCCATGCTGGACATGGTGGTGGTATGCCACGCAGAAGATGCAGGGCTTGCCGGCACGGCCGCTGCAACAGCAGGCGAAATGGCTACCCGTCTCGGCCTGCCCAGCGCCCCTGCCGAAGCAGAGACATTGGCAATCGCCCGCGATATTGCCCTTGCCGAAATGGCCGGTGCGCGGGTGCATTTTCGCCAGGTTACCACGCAATCCGCGCTGGATCTTGTCCGCGCTGCCAAATCTCGCGGGCTGGCAGTGACAGCAGGCGTCACACCTGCCCATTTCATGCTGTCGGACCTTGCAACGGTGGATTTCCGCACATTTGCGCGCCTTTCCCCGCCGCTTCGCCCTGAAAGCGACCGGCAGGCCGTGCGCGATGCCATTGCCGATGGCACGATCGACGTGATTTCATCGGGCCACGATCCGCGCGGTCCGGAAGACAAGCGCCTGCCTTTTGCCGATGCGCTGCCCGGCATGGCCGGTGCAGAAACGCTGCTGGCGATGGTGTTGACACTGGTTCGTGACGAAGTGATCGACATGGCGCGCGCCTTCGATCTGGTATCCGGCGCACCGGCGCGGCTGTTGGGTGTGGCCGCTGGCGCGCTGGCCGAAGGGCACGAGGCGGATATTGCGCTGATCGACCCTGAAAAACCCTGGATCATCGACAGCCGCAAGATGGAAGCCACTGCGGGCAATACACCGTTTGACGGTCAGCCAACGCAAGGCCGCGTCACCGCCCTGTGGAAGGGCGGCGTGCGGGCCTGACAAAAAAGCCCCGCCTCCTGGGGAGACGGGGCAGTTTCGCTGTTGTTTCGTTAGATGTCCTAGCGCGAAGCCATCCGGATGCCGGTGTCCACTGCGCCTGGAAGCGGAGCGGATGCAGCATAGGCGATGCAGCCAAAGCCGCGGGCTTTGACGTTGGAGCACATGGAACGCGCGTCTGTGCGGGCCATGTTGCCAGCGGCAACACGCCAGTATGTCTTGCCGTTCACCCGCGCTTCGCTGATGACCATCTTGTACTGGTCGAGATTGTCGTAGCGCTTGCTGTAGATACCCCATGCGCGCTGTGCAGCATCCTTGCTGGTGAACGAACCAAGCTGGACCAGGTGATCGCCGCCCTGGCGGGCAGATGCGACCCGAGCAGGGCTAGCCGCAGCAGCCCGTGCTTCAGTCGCTGTTGCGACGCGCGTTTCGGCGCGGGCAGAAACCTTCTGGACCACAGGATTGCTGAAGAAGCTGACTGCATTTTGTGCAACACGGGCAATGGTGGCCGTGGTTGGCGATGCAGCGGCAAAAGCAGCATCGAAGCTGTCTGTAACGCTCTGCCCGGCAACAGGTGCCGCAACAAACGCAGGTTCAGCCTTGGCAACGACCACGCGTTCTGCGGCAGGAACTGCCACTGGAACAGGCTTTGCCATTTCAGGCGCGTCAATGTCGGCTGCTGCCAGCGCCGGCAATTCACCGCCGGTCGGAACCGCATAAGCGAATTCTTCCGCGGCCAGTTCGGTCGGCATTTCACTGGCGGCTTCTGCCGCAAGCTGCTGCGTGCTTGGATGGTTTGCCAGCGCGAGCATGGCAGGCTGGCCGCCGTCGATGACAAGTGGAACTTCAAGCAAGGCGGCAACGCGCTGATGCGCCATTTCAGGGGCGATAAACTTCGCCCATTCGCTCATCCGGTCACCGATCTTGTCGGCTGGAACATCCTCTGCCGCCATCACGCGGGCAGAACGCCAGTCACCCTTCAGGGCGAAGGCATAGGCCAGGTTCTGACGTACCTTGGCCGAATTCTGGCCATTGCGCAGGGCATTGGAAAGCACATGAACGCCCTGGTTTGCATCACCAGCCAGCGCCAGCGCCAGGCCCAGGTCAGCAGGGTCCAGATCGTCACGCCAATCGTCGAGCAGCGCATGGGCGGAGCGGCTGTCACCGGCGGCGACCTGCGCCAGTGCCAGGCTCAGCGCGGTGCGCGGGCTGTTGTCGCCCAGCGTCATCGCATCGCCAAAACTTGTAACAGCAGACTGAAACCGGCCTGCTTCCATGTATGTCGCGCCCAGCATTGCCCGATAGGCAGCATTGCGCGGTTCAGCCAGGACGGCGGCTTCGGCATGGGATACAGCCTTGTCAGCTTCCCCCTTGGCCATCGCGGTTTGCGCCTTGCCGGCAGAAAAATCGGCGCGCGGTGCAGCTTGCGTGGTGCAACCGCCCAGCGCCGAAGTGGCGAGAGCGGTCGTCACGGCAAGCGCAATCATGCGGCTGCTTTTGCCTGCGGAAATGTTCGTTTCGTGGGTCATGGTCTGTCCCCCCTCTTTCTCAGCGCCGCTTGACCTGTGCAGCGAGTGATTCAAGTTCGGGCATGTCGCCCATCAATGCGTCGAGTGCATCGGTCACGATTTGCTGTGCGCTGCGTCCGCGAATGGTGCAGGCGAGACGCAGCTTGAGATGGCGTTCCGCATCGAGCCGCAGGGTGAAAGCAGCGCGCTTGCCCCGGTCGATGGCAGAGCGGCGCGACCGGCTCGGCTTGGTTTTTGCTGCAGGCTCGGTTGCCGCAGTTTCTTCGGTTTCTTCCGAATTATCCTGCGCTGCCATGTCCAGCCGGCGGGCCAGCGAGTTCTGTTGTTCCAGCACGCTGGATTTCGCGCGGGCTGCTGCTGCGAGACGTGCCTGCGACACTTCATCAAGCTCGCGCGCTTCTGCGGCGGCTTCTTCGTTGGCAGGTGCGGGCGTCAGCTGGACGATTTCGGCTTCATGATGCGATTCGTTTTCGTCGCCCATGTCGTTCCAGCCCAGATCTTCGAGATTCTGGGCGGCATTGGCAGACATCGCTGCGCCTGAAAGCATTCCGCCATGCTGCGGGCGCATGGCAGGCTTTGCGCCGCCTTTGCGTGCGAGCAGCGTCGGGCTGAGAGAGGCGAATGATTGTTCGTTCATGGTCTGCCGTCCTTGCGCTTACTGTGCGACGCGGCGGCCGAAGCCACCACCTGGACGGCTTGCTCCCGGTGTCTGTGCAGCCATGTTCGGTGCGGCAAAGATGGTCCGGCGGAAATTCTTCTCGAGCCGGTCAGCGATATAATTCCACAGCGCGGCAACTTCGGCAGAAGAACGGCTGTTGGGATCGACTTCCATCACGGTACGGCCATCAATCATGGATGCGGCAAAGTCGGTGCGGTGATGCAGGGTGATCGGGGCAACAGTGCCATGCTGCGACAGGGCAACTGCCGCTTCCGAAGTGATCTTGGCCTTGGGTGTTGCGCCGTTGACGACGAACACGAGCGGCTTGCCAGCGCGTTCGCACAGATCAACCGTGGCACCCACTGCGCGCAAATCGTGCGGGCTGGGGCGGGTTGGCACCACGATCAGTTCGGCCACGCCGATGACTGACTGGATAGCCATGGTGATTGCAGGCGGGGTATCGATCACCGCCAGTTTGAAGCCTTGCTGACGCAAGGTCTGAAGATCGGAAGCCAGCCGGGCAACGGTGGTCTGCGCAAAGGCCGGATATTCCGCCTCGCGCTCGTTCCACCAATCCGCGGTCGAGCCTTGGGGATCGATATCTATCAAAACAACCGGGCCAGCACCGGCGCGCTGCGCCTGAACTGCGAGATGCCCTGAAAGTGTGGTCTTGCCCGAGCCACCCTTCTGCGAAGCTAATGCCAGTACACGCAAGGCGTGATCCCCCTGATATCCATCGATCGTCACCGCAACACTGCGGGTCGAAACAGGAAATCGCAGGATACCCCTAATTTTGGGTTAACGCCGGGACATTGGATCATGGCCCGATGCAATGAAGATAAGGGTTTCCGGCAGCAGCACCCACGTGCTGCGTGCGATAATTTGCACGGCGGAAACGCTTTGCTAACGGGTCATTCACTATGAAGCGGCGCACACAGTCGTGTTTTTTCCGAGGGCCTGCTGAAAAATGACTACCACCCGCATGTTTCTTTGCGCCGCCGGAGCAGCCGCAATCGCATGGGCACTGCCCGCGATGGCGGATGTAAAGGCCGGGGTCGATGCGTGGAGCGCAGGCGACTATGAAGCGGCTGTAAGTGAATGGCGCGGGCCTGCTGCCAGCGGTGATCCGGATGCGCAGTTTAACCTGGCACAGGCATACAGGCTGGGCAGGGGCGTTGCTGCCGATGCGCGAGAAGCAGAGGCTTTATATGCCCGCGCTGCAGCACATGGGCACCTGAAGGCCGCCGATAATTACGGACTGATGCTGTTTCAGGGCGGCAAGCGTGAAGAAGCGATGCCCTATGTCATCGCCGCTGCTGACCGGGGCGACCCGCGCGCGCAATATTTGATGGGCATTGCCCATTTCAATGGTGACCTTGCGGCGCGAGACTGGGAACGGGCCTACGCGCTTGTCACGCTGGCCAATGCGGCGGGTCTGCCGCAGGCAGCAGCAGCCATCCGCCAGATGGACAGCCACATTCCGCGCGAACAGCGCGAAATGGCGCAGCAATTGGCGCAGGTGATGAAACAAAATTCCGATGCCTTGCGCGCAGCGAAGCTGGCGGCGGTGGACCTTGGCTTCGATGCCGCGGAACCGGCCCCGGCCAACTTGGCGGCCGTATCGCCTGCACCTGCCAGAACCGTGCCCGCTGCTGTGCCGCCCAAGGCGGCTGCGACAAAACCGGCTTCCGGCCCGTGGAAAGTCCAGCTTGGTGCATTTGCGGTGGATGGCAATGCACAGAAGCTGTGGCAGAAACTTGCATCGCGCAGCGAATTGCAGGGCAGACAGCGGCTTCTGGTGCCTTCGGGCAGGGTCACTACCCTGCTGGCAGGGGGATATGCGAGCCGCAGCGATGCATCTGATGCCTGCGCCAGCCTCAAACGCACCGGCCAGGACTGCCTCGTAACGCGATAATTTCCTGCACCGTTCCCAGACCGGCATTCGTCCATCAGCAGGCTCCATGATGCGTTGGTAGAACGCATGTTGTCGCCCCTTACGGGGCTGCTATGCCCGGTGCAGCCATGCAAGGGGGGTATAGTATGGATAATGTTCAAGCGCTGGACGGGTTTGTCGCGGCAACGCCGGATGAACCGCTGGCGGCAGCAGAACCTGCTATCAACCGCCTCGTGAGCCTGGATTTCATTCGCGGCATTGCCGTGATGGGTATTCTGTGGGCCAATATTGTCGCCTTTGGCCAGCCGATGACAGCCTATATGTGGCCCGATGCGTTCACTGTGCCGCACGGGCAGGTTTCCAACTGGATGTGGGGCATCCAGTTCCTGATTGTCGATGGTAAGATGCGCGGCCTGTTCACCCTGCTGTTCGGGGCAGGGATGATGCTGTTCATGGAAAAAGCATGGGCGCGGGCCGCCACGCGGTGGCTGCAGGCCCGCCGCCTTGCCTGGCTGATGATGTTCGGCACGATCCATTACTTCATGATCTGGCGCGGCGACATCCTGATGATGTACGCCTTTGCCGGTTTTATCGGCCTGTTGTGCGTTGGCTGGCGTGCGCGGACCCAGCTGTTCGTCGGCATTGCCGGGTTCGTGGCAGGCAGCCTTGCCTTCATGGCGCTGACCGGCCCGCTCTATTTCATCGCTGAAACCAACTTCGGCAAAAGTGCCGCCTTTGCTGAAATGCGTGGCAACATGATTGAAGGCAAAGGGCAGGACCTTGCCGACGGGATGGATGAAACCGCGATTATTTCAGATGGCGCATATCCGGATTTTGTCCGGCATAATTTTGCCGAACACCGGTTTGACCCTGTTTCATCCTTCATCATGTCGCTCATGGAAACAGTTCCGCTAATGCTCATTGGCATGGCGCTGTACCGGATGGGTTTCTTCAGTGGCGGGATAGATCCGGCGAAGCAGCGGAAATGGGGCTGGATCGGCGTGATTGGCGGCACGCTGGCGACTGTGCCGATCATGCTGTGGGCCTATGGCACCGGCCTCACCTATTTTTCGACGTTGGGCGCATTTGTCGGCTTTTCGGCCTTGCCGCGCTTGCCGATCATAATCGGGTTGGCGGCTCTGCTGACGTTGCTTGCGCCCACGGCGCGAGGGTGGCTCGGTGCGCGCGTAATTGCCGCAGGGCGCATGGCATTTTCCAATTACCTCGGGACGTCCATCGTGATGATGCTGGTGTTCCACGGCTGGGCAGGGGGGCTGTTCGGCCAGCTTGGCCGGCCAGAACTGATGGTCGTGGTGGTTGCTGCCTGGGCCATCATGCTGGGCTGGTCGAAGCCGTGGCTTGCGCGTTTCCGTTATGGTCCGCTTGAATGGCTGTGGCGCTGCCTGACCTATGGCAAGCTCTTCCCGCT
>JAHEAX010000008.1:23947-84969 GCA_024642525.1 Erythrobacteraceae bacterium
TATGATGAATTCATGAAAGCCTGGGGCGAAGCCAACATTGCATCCAGCAACAAGACCGTGCGCGAAGTGTACAACAAGATCCGCGAGATCAAGGGAGTGTATCTGCTGCGCCCGATCGACCTTCCGGCCCCCAAGTAAGGGCCGGTCCTGACAGCCGGTCCCGACTGGGGTTGAAACACGAAAGGGCGGGGAAATTCTCCGCCCTTTTTCGTATCGCGTTCAGTCGTCGGCAGGCTCTGTTTCGCCCTTGGCCGTGTCCTGCTGTTGCCGCAGGATCTTGCGTGACAGTTTGCGCCGGTCCCTTGCGGAACTGGTGGCAATCCGCGTTTCGAGCACGAAATACGACAGGCCAATGAACAGCAGCACCATCGTCACAATCCAGCAGATCGCGACGAAAGTACCAATCTGCGGACGGATGAACGCGCTAACGAACAAGGCTGCGACAATCAGGCAGATGGTAAGCGCCGATGCAGTGCACAGGTTTACCGCGTTCTGCGCGTAATCCTGCCGCCTGCGCAGGGCAGGCATCTGTTCGGCATCGATCCCGGCAGCGCCTTCGTGAACGGCGCTTTCCAGACGCTCGATCCCGTCAACTATCCACATCAGCCGCGCATTCATGACATTCAGCACCGCGCCGATGGCGGCCAGCAGGAATACCGGCGCCAGTGATAGCTGGACGATTTCCTGCACCCGCAGCGAACTGGAAGTCCGCTGGATCAGCTGCGTCGCGATATTTGTATCAGTCGCCAGAAGGTCGAACATTGGCGTCCTCCTCGAAAATTGGATCGGACCTACTTCTTGGGGTCGAAGGGGTTTTTCGCGCTTTTCAATGTAACCCGCACCGGGACTGCATCAAAACCCAGTTCGCGGCGAATGCCGTTCACCAGATAGCGTTCATAGCTGGTTGGCAGCATTTCGAGACGGGTGCCGAATACCACGAAACGCGGCGGGCGGGTGCCTGCCTGCGTAATATAGCGCAGCTTGATCCGCTTGCCCTTGGGGGCTGGCGGCGGATTGGCATCCAGCGCATGGTCGAACCAGCGGTTCAGCGCCGATGTCGGCACACGTTTGGACCAGCTGGCGCGGATTTCGAATGCGGACGAAAGCATGGTGTCGAGGCCCTTGCCAGTCCGCGCACTCACCGCGAACAGCGGCACGCCCTTGACCTGCGCCAGACCTTCATCAAGCGCGTGGCGGATGCCGTTGAACAGGCCGCTGGCATCTTCTGCCACGTCCCATTTGTTGATCGCGATAATCAGCGCGCGGCCTTCTTCCAGCACCTGCGATGCGATTTTGAGATCCTGGTGTTCCAGACCCAGCGTCGCATCCAGCAGCAGAACGACCACTTCGGCAAAGTCGATTGCCAGCTTGGCATCGGTCACTGCCATTTTTTCCAGCTTGTCCACCACGCGGGCGCGTTTGCGCATCCCGGCAGTATCAATCAGACGGATATCGCGCATCTCGCCAGTCTTGGGGTCTTCCCATTTCCAGTCGACGGCGATGGAATCGCGGGTGATACCGGCTTCGGGGCCGGTCAGCAGGCGGTCTTCGCCCAGCAGGCGATTGATCAGCGTGCTCTTGCCCGCATTGGGGCGTCCCACGATGGCCAGTTTCAGCGGCCCGCTGACTTCTTCCTCGACATATTCCTCGCCAAGGTCCTCGGCAGCATCCTTGGCGTGCTGGCGGGCGATCTTCTTTTCAGCGGCGAGGGCAGCTTCCTGCTCCAGCCGGACTTTCTCGCCTTCGCCAAGCAAGGGCCACAGCGCGCCGAACAAGTCAGCCACGCCTTCGCCATGTTCGGCAGAAATCGGCACAGGGTCACCAAAGCCGAGGGCATAGCTTTCATAAATGCCCGGTTCGGCGGATTTGCCTTCCGCCTTGTTGGCCACCATCACGACCGGCACTTTCTGGTTGCGCAGCCACAGGGCAATTTCCTCGTCCAAAGTGGTCACGCCTGCACGCGCATCAATCACCATCAGCGCGACATCTGCGCCCACCAGGCTGATTTCGGTCTGCTTGCGCATCCGGCCGGGCAGGCTTTCAGGATCGTCATCTTCCCACCCTGCGGTGTCGACGATCTGGAATTTCAGGCCCGCGATTTCCGCATCGCCCACGCGGCGGTCGCGCGTGACACCTGGCTGGTCGTCGACCAGTGCCAGTTTCTTGCCGACGAGCCGGTTGAACAGCGTCGATTTGCCCACGTTGGGGCGGCCGATAATGATGACTTGAGGTAACATTGCGCGCGCCAAGTGGGCCTTTGCGGGTCAATTAGCAAGACACGCCGTGATTCCGCGTGAATCGCTTGAGAGGCAGAACCGGTGGATTTTCAGCCCTGACAGTGCGATTTCTCAAGAAAATATTAACCGTGTTGCGGGAAAACGGGCGGCATGAAAATGTCAAAGATCCTGCTCGCCTTCTCGTTTGCCAGCGTCGGCGCGGCCCTTTTGCCTGCCGCGGCGCAGGCCAGCAGTGCAGCGGATTTCGATGTCGGCAGCAATGATGGTGCGGGCGGGGAATTGCAGCCCTATCTCCAATGCGTCCCCTACGCGCGTCAGCTTTCGGGCATCCAGATTTACGGCGATGCACATAGCTGGTGGAACCAGGCATCGGGCCGTTACCAACGGGGGCAGCAACCGCGAGTGGGAGCGGTGATGGCCTTCCAGCCATATCAGAACATGGTGCTGGGCCATGTGGCCGCTGTCAGCAAGGTGATAGACAGCCGGACCGTTCTGCTCAGCCATTCCAACTGGTCACCCATAAATGGCAGGCGCGGCCAGATCGAAAACAATGTTCAGGCAGTGGACGTATCGCCGCAGAATGACTGGAGCCAGGTGCGCGTCTGGTATGGTCCGATGCAGGCGCTGGGCACGACGGCCTGGCCGGTGCATGGCTTCATCTATCCCGAGCGGGCAAATGGCAGGCAGAAATTCGACCAGCCACAAATGCGAATCGCTGATGCGGTAAAGCCAGTGGCCAAACCGGGTAAATCCTCGCGCGCGTTCATGAAGGCATTTGCCGATCTGGCAGAACCAATGGCGAAATCGCCTCCGCGTTCGGCCATGCAGTCGGCCCCTGCCGCGCGCAAACCCAAGGGCAAACGCGCCGCCTCAGACCCTGTCAGCGCGGCGATTGCCCTTTATGAAGGGTGATTCCCTTTAATTGGTCGTAATCAGGCCTTCGCCACGGGCGGATTATCGCCCAGGTCTTCGTACCATGCTTCGACCGGGCCATTCAGCTTGATGGTCAGCGGATTGCCCTTGCGGTCCATCGTTCTGCCCGCCTGCACCTTCACCCAGCCTTCGGAAATGCAATATTCCTCGACATTGTTGCGTTCCGTACCCTTGAACCGGATGCCCACGCCGCGGCGCAGCTTTTCTTCATCAAACAGCGGGTTGCGCGGGTTGACCGACAGGCGATCGGGCGGAACATCGCTTGCAGACGGGGTGGCAGCGGCGGTTGCTGGTGTTTCGGTGGTGTTTTCTTCGGTCATGAGCGCCCCCTAATACCGGCTTTCCTGATCGGCAAGCTCAGTATGCGTTATGAATGCGCCTGCCATGCCCATGTGGTGCCTGCAGGCATGGCGCAGATGGCGCAGCTTTGTTCAACTGGGCCTTAAGGCAATAACGGCTTGGCCCTTTGCGCGCTTGCCCTTTTGCGCGCGGCCTTTTAAGGGCGCTGGCTTGTCCGCGAAGTTCCGGCCCAAAAGCCTGGCTCGTGCGGCTTCGTTCGGGTTGCGGGCGTGGCGGAATTGGTAGACGCGCTGGTTTTAGGTACCAGTATCGTAAGATGTGGGGGTTCGAGTCCCTTCGCCCGCACCAGGCCGCTGAGCGCAAAGCACGGGTCGAACATTCGACATAAAGAGATTTTGAAAAGGCTAAGTTGCACCTCATGCAGATCAAAGAAACCACCAACGACGGGCTGAAGCGCGCCTACCAGGTCACCGTTCCTGCTTCTGATATCGAAGCGCGAATCGATGCCGAGGTGAAGAAGATCGCCCCGCAGGTCAAAATGCCGGGCTTCCGCCCGGGCAAGGTCCCTGCCAATCTCGTCAAGAAGATGCATGGCGACCAGCTGCACGCGCAGGTTGTGAATGATGCGATCCGCGAATCGATTGATTCGCTTATGCAGGAAAAGAAGCTGCGTCCCGCGATGCAGCCCAAGATCGAACTCGAAGAAGGTTACGAGCAGGGCAAGGATGCCAAGCTGGACGTTTCCCTCGAAGTTCTGCCCGATGTGGCAACGCCCGACATTGAAGGCCTGAAGCTCGAACGCCTCATGGTTCCTGTCAGCGACGCACAGGTTGATGAAGCGGTGCAGAACATCGCCGACCAGCAGAAGTCCTACAAGGATGCGCCCAAGACGAAGAAGGCCGCTGACGGCGACCAGCTGATCATCGATTTCGTCGGCAGCGTGGATGGTGTCGAATTCGAAGGCGGCAAGGCCGAAGGCGCGCCGCTGGTTATCGGTTCGGGTCAGTTCATTCCCGGCTTCGAAGAACAGCTGACAGGCGTGAAGACGGGCGAAGAAAAGACCATCACGGTCACCTTCCCTGAAGATTATCCCGCCGAAAACCTGAAGGGCAAGGACGCGCAGTTTGCGATCACCGTTCAGCAGGTCAAGGTTGAAGCTGAAACCAAGGCTGACGACGACTTCGCAACTTCGCTCGGCCTGGAAAGCCTCGACAAGCTGAAGGAACTGCTGCGCGGCCAGCTGGAACAGGAAACCAATGGCCTGACCCGCACGCAGATGAAGCGTCAGCTGCTCGACAAGCTGGCTGCCGGCCATGATTTCCCTGTGCCTGAAGGCATGGTGGATGCTGAATTCGACCAGATCTGGGCGCAGCTCCAGCAGGAAGCCGCCAAGGACGAAAATCCAGAAGGCGCCCTGAAGGAAATCGAAGCCGAAAAGGACGATTACCGCGACATCGCGGAACGCCGCGTGCGTCTTGGCCTGTTGCTTTCGGAAATCGGCCAGAAGAACGGCGTCGAAGTGACCCAGCAGGAAATGGCCATGCTGACCCAGCAGGCTGCCCAGCAATATCGTGCAGAAGACCGCGAGCGGTTCCTGCAGTTCATCCAGAGCGAACCGATGGCTGCCGCGCAGCTTCGTGCACCTTTGTATGAAGACAAGGTCGTCGACTTCCTCTTCGAAAAGGCTGACGTGACTGACCGCGAAGTAACGCGCGAAGAACTGGAAGCTGCAATCGAAGCCGAAGAAGTCGCCGCAGAAACCAAGGGCGCCAAGAAGGCACCTGCGAAGAAGGCCGCTGCCAAGAAAGCTCCGGCCAAGAAGGCCGCAGACAAGGCAGAAGCAGCAGAAAAGCCTGCTGCAAAGAAAGCCCCTGCGAAAAAGGCGCCGGCCAAGAAGGCTGAAGCCAAGCCTGCCGCCGAAAAGGCAGCGCCTGCCAAGAAGGCTCCGGCCAAGAAGGCAGCCGCCAAGAAACCGGCAGCCAAGAAGTAATCTGGATATCGGCCTGCTGGCGTGCGCAATGCGCCGTCAGCGGGCCGAATTCACAATTGGCGTTTTGAGGCCAATTCCGATGACGCCTGCGATTGCCGCCGGCGTCATTTTTTCATGATGGGCTCGCTATCCCCGCTCGGCGCGATGCTATTTGCCGGTTTCCACCGTTCAAACGATGGCGTAGCGAGCGGTGTTGTCCGTGCCTTTTCATAGGCTGCACCAGCCTTCAGCACTTCATGGTCGCGCCATTTTCCGCTCATGATGGACAGGCCCACCGGCAGTCCTTCCACAGCGCCCATCGGCACGGTCAGATGCGGGTAGCCGGAAATGGCAGCAAGGCTGCCGGCACCGATGCCTCCTGAATAATTGTCGCCATGGACAAGGTCGCTTGCCCATGCAGGGCCAGTGGTAGGCGCAATCAGAAAGGCGACATTGTTTTCCGCCAGCAGCTTGTCGATCCCTTCCGGTCCAGCGAGGCGGAATGCGTTTTTGCGCGCCGTTTCATATGCTTCGCGGTCTGTCGTGCCTTCCGCCTGTTCGAAGATGGACTGGCCGAACCAGCGCATTTCCACGGACGCATTCGCCTTGTTGAAGGCAATGAGATCAGCCAGGGTGCGCGGCAAATCCTCGCCCGGCAAGCCTGCCAGATAGCTTTGCATATCGTCGCGCAATTCGAACAGCAGGGTCACGAATTCGTCGCGATACATTGCGCGGTCGGGCGTGAAATCCACCTCGACCAGAACTGCGCCTGCCCGCGTCAGATCTGCCAGCGCAGCATCGAACAACCCGCGGACATCGGCGCGCGAGCCAATCTGGTTCTTCAGGATGCCAATGCGCACGCCCTTCAGGGATGCATCGGCCAGCCCTTGCGTGAAATCACCCTTGTAGAGATCAGCATCCGTGGTGGCGCTGTCTGTGCTGTCACTTCCTGCAAGTGCGGTCAGCAGCATGGCCGCGTCAGACACGCTGTTGGCCATCGGCCCTGCTGTGTCCTGCGAATGGCTGATAGGCACCACATGGGTCCGGCTGACCATGCCGACCGTGGGTTTGAAGCCGACCACGCCGTTGACGCTGGAAGGACAAGTGATCGACCCGTCCGTTTCCGTGCCGATTGCAGCCCAGGCAAAGCCGGCGGCAACGGCGGCCCCGCTGCCAGCGGACGAACCGCAACTGTTGCGATCAATCGCGTGGGGGTTGCGTGTCAGCCCGCCTATCGCGCTCCACCCGCTGGTGGAATTATCGTCACGGATATTCGCCCATTCACTTAGATTGGTCTTGCCCAGCACCACGCCGCCGGATTTGCGCAAATTGACAATCATCGGCGCATCGCGGCCGGTAATATTGCCTTTCAAGGCCAGACTGCCGGCAGTGGTGGCCCATTCTGCCGTTTCGATATTGTCCTTCACCAGCACGGTGCGTCCGCGGAGATAGCCGGTGTCTGCTGCTGCCCCGGCCTTTTCGGCTGCATCGGCATCATAGACGATGACCGAATTGATCTGCGGCCCTGCATCGTCGAGCTGCCTGATCCGTTCGATATTGTTGTCCGCTTCGCTTTCCGCATCGAACGGGGTGGTCGCCCCTGCGGCAGATGCACCGGCGATGAAGGGAAGGGCGAGCGACAGGAAAGTGCGTTTCATGGCACCTACTGTGCCACCAATATCACGCTTGGCAAGATGCCTCAGAAATTGCCAGAGACACTGACGTTGAAAGTCGGCCCAATCCGCAGCCTGCGGCTTTCCGTGAACAGCACAGGCGCGACATTGCGTGCGCCATCATAGGCAATGCGGGTAAAACCGTTGCGACCGCCAATCAGATTGCCCACGCGCCCGTTCACCGTCAGCCCCGCCACGTCCTTGTTTTCAAGAAACACGCTGAGGAAGGTTGGCCCGTCTGTTTCGCGGCTAATCTCGCCAATGCGGAAAACCTTCGTCTTGCTGCGATATTTGAGCGAGGAACCATAGGCCCAGTCAGTGCCGGGAAGGTCATGCCGGTAATCGAGGTCGAGCTGCCGATACTCGCGATCGGGGAAGGGGCGCATCCTGCCATCCAGCGGATCACGCAGGGAAGTTTCCTGTATCTCGCCGCGCAGTTCCACCCGCGCGCCCGAAATGCCAGCCTGGTCAAGATTGAGCGTGGTGTCCCATTCCACCTTGGTGCGCCTTGCAGAGGGGATATTTCCGCGGGCTTCGCCGCCAGCAGGCAGCGGCACAAGGTCGATGAAGTCTTCAATCCAGCGCTGCTCCACCGTCAGGGTGGACGAACCCCAATCGCCGAGGTTCTTGTTGATTTCGAGGTTGGCCACCCAGGCCTGGGATGGCACCAGCTCGTTATTGCCGGCGTTGGCATTGCCATCGTCGAGGAAGACACGGGCAAGGAAATCGCCAAAGGAAAGCTGGCCGACTTCGCGGCGCATTTCGAAAGTCACGTCGAGGCCGGTTTCAGGTTTCCAAGCCAAGGAGACAGAGCCCTTGGGCCGCTGGAATGATCGGGCGTTCGCGGCAGAACCCGTCTGGCTGATCTTCGAATATTCGGCGCCGAGTGTGGCCTGCAAGGCCAGCTTCTGTGTCAGCACACGGCTGAAGCTCAGCGTGCTTTCAAACCGGTCTTCGGAAACCCCGCCCGAACCTTCGGGAAAAGGGATTTCCTGGAAATTGCCAGCAGCATCCAGTTCATACAACGATGCAACATTATCGAGACGGTTGAATGCAGCTTCGGTCGATACCTGCCAGTCGCCGCCCCACATTCCCCAGCCATATTCTGCCCGCGCAATGCGTTCGCCTTCGTCACCGATCTGGTCGAAACGGTCACCGGTGGAGGTGCTGCCATCGTAGAAGTCGCTGATGAAGCTTTCGGTAAAATCGTTCCGGTCAAAGCTTTCGAGCGCGATCAGCTTGAGGCGTCCTGGCCCAAGTGGAAATTCGATATCGCCGCCGATTTCATATTCATAACCGCCGCTGCGCCGCCTGATGGTATTGGCCTGCGTTGCAACGTCGGGGCTGAAGATAATCTCGTCGCTATTGCGTTGGAAACGCGGGCGCTTGAACGATGCATTGAGGCGTGCGGTGGCACTGCCGCCCAGATCATATTTCAGATTGGTGCTGAGCTTGGGGTCGTCAAACCGGCCTTCGAACCGGATGCCCTGACGTTCAATCAGATTGCCTGCGCCATCTGTGATGTAAGACGGCCCGTCAGCGCCGAAGCGGCTGTTATCATTGGCCAGCGCGAAGGTGTAATCCAGCCTGCCCATGCCGCCGGAAACGGAAATCTCGCCGCCATAGAACTGGGGCTTGGCATTATGCGGGCGATAGCCCCCGCGCCAGGTGAACTGGCCGGCCAGACCGCCCCGTTCGACCACGATATTGGCGACTTGTCCTGACAGGCCGGGAATTTCCAGTGTGGTGCCATCGACGATTTCGATCCGCACCACATTGCTGGCGGTAATTCGCGACAGCTGGTCGCGCGTGGAATCCGATTTACTGGAAAGGCGCGCACCGTTGATCAGCACATTTTCGTTGGCCTGCCCCAGACCGCGGGCCGTGTTGCCGCGCCCGCCACCGCCGCCACCGCTGCCCTGAATGGTGAAGCCCGGCACTTTTTCCAGCATGTCGAGCGCGTTGCGCGGCGCAAAACGGACAAAATCTGAAGTGGTATAGACCGTACCGCGGATTTCCGGCTCAGGATCGGTCAGGCTTTGCGCTGCATCGAATTCGCCAGCGACCGGGCCGGAAATGGCATCGGGCACGGGGGCGGCGTCAACAGTGTCTTCGGCAGGATGAAGCACAGGCCCGCTCGTGCTGGCGGATTCGCTTGCAAATGCAGGGGCGGACCACGCCAACGCGCACGCAATCAGTCCCGCCCCATAGGCAAGCGAAGGCGCTTTTGTGCGCAAGGGGCGGCAATCATGTGGCAAGACGGGGGGTCCTCTCGGCGCCGCAATGCATTTTGGGGGCAATGTGCGGCACCCGGCTTCGACGGGTGACAAATAGGGTTCGACGAACGTCTTATTCGCGAAAATTCGCTTTTCCGGCAATGTATTTTGCGGCAGCTGGGGCGGTGCAGCAGCTGGTCTGCCCAACCGCCTTTTCCACCGACTTAAGTTAACGCACTTGAACATCGTGCAGGGGATGGCGACATAGGCGATCAAGCATTTTACGTCGCTTTGTCGACACCTATATTTCATCGTATCCGAGACGAGAGGCAATTTCATGATCGACCTGTTTGGCAAATCTGGCGAAACCTACGGAACCCAGGGCCAGTTTACCCATGACCCCATGACAGGTGCACTGGTGCCGATGGTGGTCGAACAAACCAGCCGCGGCGAACGCAGCTTCGACATTTTCAGCCGCCTGCTGCGCGAACGCATCGTGTTCGTCACCGGCCAGGTCGAAGATGGCATGGCATCGCTCATCACGGCGCAGCTGCTGTTCCTTGAAAGCGAAAATCCCTCGAAGCCGATTTCGATGTATATCAACTCGCCCGGCGGCGTGGTGACGGCTGGCATGGCGATTCATGACACGATGCAATACATCAAGCCGCGCGTTTCCACCGTCTGCATGGGCCAGGCAGCATCGATGGGCAGCTTCCTTCTTGCAGCGGGCGAACCCGGCATGCGCGTGGCACTGCCCAATGCGCGGATCATGATCCACCAGCCTTCAGGCGGTGCACGCGGCATGGCATCGGATATCGAAATCCAGGCGCGTGAAATCCTTCGGATCAAGGCGCGGATGAACGATCTTTATGTCAAATATACCGGCCGCACGCTGGACGAGATCGAAAAAGCGATGGACCGCGACACCTTCCTCGAAGCCGAAGAAGCAATGAAGTTCGGCCTTGTCGACAAGGTCTTTGAAACCCGCCCTGAAAACGAAGAACCGGATGATGACAAGGGTTCGGGCGGCGCGCCGGAATAAACCGGACGCTGATCCGGGGCGATAATGCCCCGGACACCCTTCGGCATTGCCGCCAACAGGGCGCATGCGCCGCTGGGTGGCTAGTGTAGTATTTTGGCAACCTTGCCGCTTCAGCTTGTCGTAAGACGCGGCGTGGTAGCCCTAGATGTTGATTATCGACCATCCGGCGATAGAGTCGGCCGAATCCCCGCCCCAGTGTTACCGGGCGGGAATCGGGAACACGGGATATGACCAAATTGAGCGGTACTGACTCCAAGAGCACACTTTACTGCAGCTTCTGCGGCAAATCGCAGCATGAAGTTCGCAAACTGATCGCAGGCCCAACGGTGTTCATCTGTGATGAATGCGTGGAACTGTGCAATGATATCATCCGCGAAGAAACCAAGGCAGGCATCGCTGGCCGCAAGGAAGGCGATGTTCCCACGCCGCTGGATATCTTCTCGACCCTCAATGATTATGTGATCGGCCAGGACCGTGCGAAGCGCGTTCTTTCTGTTGCTGTCCATAACCATTACAAGCGCCTGAAGCACGGCGGCAAGGCCGGTGATGTGGAACTGGCCAAGTCGAACATCCTGCTGGTCGGCCCGACGGGCTGCGGCAAGACGCTGCTGGCCCAGACGCTGGCGCGCACTTTCGACGTGCCGTTCACCATGGCCGATGCCACCACGCTGACCGAAGCCGGCTATGTTGGTGAAGATGTCGAAAACATCATCCTGAAATTGCTGCAGGCAAGCGATTACAACGTCGACAAGGCGCAGCACGGCATCGTTTACATAGACGAAATCGACAAGATTACCCGCAAGGCTGAAAACCCCTCAATCACGCGTGACGTATCGGGCGAAGGCGTTCAGCAGGCTCTGCTCAAGCTGATGGAAGGCACAACCGCTTCCGTTCCTCCGCAGGGTGGGCGCAAGCATCCGCAGCAGGAATTCCTGCAAGTGGACACGACCAACATCCTGTTCATTTGCGGCGGCGCGTTTGCCGGGCTCGACAAGATCATCGCAGACCGCCTGCAGAAACGGTCCATCGGCTTTGGCGCCCATGTTGCCGACCCGGACAAGCGCCGTGTTGGTGAATTGCTGGAAAAGGCAGAACCGGAAGATCTGCTGAAGTTCGGCCTGATCCCTGAATTTGTTGGTCGTCTGCCGGTTATTGCAACTCTGCGCGATCTCGATGTGGAAGCACTGGTGCAGATCCTCAGTGAACCCAAGAACGCGCTGGTGAAGCAATATGCCAAGCTGTTCGAACTGGAAGATGTCGAACTGACATTTACCCAGGATGCGCTGGAAACCATCGCTGAAAAGGCGATCCTGCGTAAGACCGGTGCGCGCGGATTGCGTTCGATTGTCGAAGGGCTGCTGCTCGATACGATGTTTGACCTGCCCGATATGGAAGGCGTAAGCGAAATCGTGATCGACAAGGACGTAGTGGAAGGTCGCAAGGACCCGGTCCGCGTTGTCGATGGCAAGAAAAAGAAGGAAGAGGCGGCGTAATTTGCCGCCCTTCCAGCTTTCCAAAGTCGCGCGGGTAGAATTCTACAAGCGCGGCGATGCTACATCAGACCTGATCTGCTGCGACATCTTCCTGCCGGGAGAAACCATTTTCGCGCATGAGGAAATGGCCCATTGGGACGAACTCATCCGCAAGCTGGAGTTTCTCGGCGGGTTTGATGTCGAATGGTTCAGCCAGGTCTCGAAGCCCGCTTTTGGCGAAAGCCGCTACGTCGCTTTTGAAAAGTGACAGCCAAGCTGCCCGCGAAGCGATGGCAGCGCTTCATGCCCTGAAACGACGAGGCGGATGTCGCTATCCGCCCCATGTCTCTGGATATGCGCGTCAATTGACGCTTTTTTGACGTGTAGGTCGATTGACCGGAAAGGGCCGCCCCTGTCAATATCGGTGGCAGGGGATCGCATCAAATCGGGCATTTGGCTGACGCCTGCGCCAGGCGTTGCGGTCACATGCCAGCCTTTGCTTCTTGAAGGAGCGGAAGATTGTTGCACGGATCGTCACCCATACCTGAACCGCGACTGCCCGGCTTGTCTCTCGAAGATTACGACGTGCCCCAAGGCAAAGCTGCGCCCCGCATGAACGCACAATATGCAGAAAGCCGGTTCGGACAGGCCCTTTTCGGCATTCGGCCTGGCATCTGGCCCTGCATTGACCCGCAGGAGTAACGCCATGCTCAATTCCGTTCGTGCGATAGAATCCTTGCCTGCCACACGGCCAGCACTGCCCTCGATTGCCCAGCACAAGTTGGCACGCTTCGCAGCCATCGTGATCCTCTATTTCATGCAGGGCGTCCCCTTGGGACTTTCGCTCGTGGCCATACCCGCGTGGCTCGCGGCGAACGGGGCATCACCCACGGCTGTCGGCGTATTTGTGGGCACAGCCATGCTCCCCTGGTCGTTAAAGCTGGTCAATGGGCTGCTGATGGACCGGTTTACATTCAAGCCCATGGGCCGTCGCCGATCGTGGATCCTGCTGGCCCAGGCCGGCATGGTGGCAGTCCTTATCGTAATGGCCACCGTCGCACCCGGCGCGTCACAAGTCAGCCTTCTCGCCGGCCTCTGCTTCGCGCTGAACATTTGCGCGACATTCAATGATGTTGCGGTCGATGGTATGGCCGTCGACCTTGTGCCTGACGAAGAACGCACGGCTGTAAACAGCTTCATGTTCGCGTCACAAGCGTTGGGTGTTTCGGCAACCAGCTTTGTTGCGGGACAGTTACTGGTGTCGGGCAATATCGCTGCCATGGCCCTGGCGCTCGCCGGTTTCGTCGCGCTTGCTTCCAGCTTTGTCGCCATATTTCGGGAACGTCCGGGCGAACGGCTGCTGCCATGGAGCGCGGGGTGCGCTTCGCCGGAATGTGAAGAACGACAGCAGAGCGCCTGGTGGCCGCTTATCAAGGGCGTGATGCGTTCACTCGCGTCACCGCTCGTGCTTTTATACCTGTTGGGCACTGCCTTTTCGCAAGCAAGCTGGTCATTTATCGATGCGGTCAGCCCTACGCTGGCGGTGCAGCATCTTGGTTGGGGTAGCGACGAATTCTCCAGCTTTTCTGCTCTGGTCAGCCTGCTCAGCGCAATTTTTGCCGCGATATTGACCCCTCTGGTTGTACGGATCGTTGGGCTGCGCGGCGCGATCGCCGGCCTTTTTGTATTTATCGCGTTAAGCGCATTTGCTGGCGGTGTGACTTTCTCCAGCTGGCAGACCGATCGGATATTCCTGATCTTGTACAGCCTTCAATATGGTGCCGGCCTGCTGCTGAATATACTGCTGATTGTCTGGGCAATGCGCATCTGCAACCCGGCGGTAGCAGCCAGCCAGTTCGCGCTTTTCATGGCTGTGCCTAATTTCTCCCGCTCGATTTTTTCCGGCTATTCCGGCATGCTTGCAGAAAGTGGCGGCTACGGGATGACTTACTATGCAGTCGGGGCAGCTACGTTGGTCGGGTTGGCCCTATGTGTACTTGGACGCGTGGGCAGGGATCTCGGCGAGGGCGCTTCTCGATAGGCTGAATTAAGCGCCGTCGAGAACTTCAGACAAGTAATTCCCATGGCGCCAGGAAGCCGCCACGCGCTGCTTTCCCACGCGCCTTTGCGCGCTGTGCGCCTGACATGGTCTGGCTCCAGCCTGCCGAAATCAGGCAGAGCAATCTGGATCACAGCGATTTGCATGAATAGAACCCCGCCCGGCAGGAGGACGCCGGGCGGGGTTCCTCACGCGGTAAACAAGGGGAAAACCGCGGAGTTGGGGGGATGAATCCAGATCAGGCGGGGAGGAAGACGCCATCAGTTACATGGATCACGCCATTGGACACATCGACATCAGCTGTAGTCACGGTCGTGCTGCGGCCTGCACCGTCGGTAATGGTCACGTTACCGTCCACCAGAGTTGCCGTAAGCTTGGCGCCAGCAATGGTGTCGATGGTGGCCGAACCTTCGTTCTTCTTGATGAGAGCAACCAGATCGGCCGCTTTCACTTCCCCTGCCACTGCGTGGTAGGTGAGGATGTTGACCAGTGTGCCCTTGTTTTCAGGCTTCAGCAGCGTGTCTACAGTGCCGGCGGGCAGTGCAGCAAAGGCAGCATCGGTGGGCGCGAAAATGGTGAACGGGCCGGGGCTGGCGAGTGTTTCTGCCAGGCCAGCTGCCGTTACTGCCGCGACCAGCGTGGTGTGGACACCTGTGCCAACGGCTGCTTCTACTGCATTGGGCTGCGCTGCATGAGTTGCTGCATCATGGGCCATGTGGTTGTGCGCCATTGCAGGTGCAGCCACCACCATCGAACCTGCGCAAAGAGCAGTTGTAGCGGCCAGAGTGATTGATTTGAGTGAATTGGTATTGAACATCCTAATTCTCCTTTTCAGACAAGCCTGTCCCGCTTGCTGTAGGAGTTACGGAGCCGGTGGCCCCGCGGATGCACCTTGTTTCAGGTTTCCTGAAAAATTCCGCTGGCCACAACCGGCCCAGCGTCATTTCCGGGCTGCGCGCCACCCAATGGCTCGCGTGTCAGCACAAGTTTTGCGCCATCATGAATCTGTATTGCCACCGCATGATCCAGCGTCATGCGCCGTTCTGTGCCCGGCTGGACTACGCCAAGTGACTTTGCGCCCTCATCGGCCGTAACCAGCCACAATTCATGGTCATGGATACCATCGGGGGTGAGGCCGCTGGCGGATACCAGCATCTCTTCACGATCAGGCAAATAGGTCAAACCAAGGCGCAGTTGCGTGTCGCCGATGGGAATGGAGGCAACTAGCGGCGCGGCAGCGTCCGAGGTGGCAGGCTGCGGTGCTTGTGAAGGTGTTTCGGAAGGAGCCTGCGTGGGCGCCTGCATCAGCGGCAGCGCGAGCAGTGCCAGCGTAACGGCCGCTGCCGCAGACAAGCCCGTTGCCATTTGCCAGCGGCGGACTTTGCGGCGCAATGCCAGCACTTCCACAACCGGCTCTGGCTGATCAAGGGCGTCAAGGATGCGCGGCCAGATATCGTCAGCCGGTGTCAGGGCGGGGATGGTATCAAGGATGGGAGCAAGCCGGTCTTCCCACGCAGCAACCAGGGCGGCAAAACCGGTATCGCTCGCCATCAGGCCGCGCGCGTTCAGTTCCTCTGCGCCCTGAAGCAGGCCGAGGGCATATTCAGCGGCGAGGATTTCCTGTTCGGTCACGCGTCCAGGCACCTTTTCAGCTTCGCCAAGCCGCGGCGCACCCAGCTTTTCATGGTTCCCAGCGGCACGTTGCGCATTTCCGCGATCTGCAGGTAGGTCTTGCCTTCAAGAAATGCCGTGCGGATGGCATCCCTCTGGCTGTCATCGAGAGTTTCGATGCAGTGATGGATCTGCGCATCATATTCTGCGCTCTGGAGCAGTTCGTCAGCAAGCGGTGCCGCATCCGAAAGGTCCATCGCTTCTTCGACCGGCACGCTGCCTTTGCGCACCTTGCCGCTTCGCAACCTGTCGATTGCGCGATTTCTGGCAAAGGTTGCAAGCCAGCTTATCGGGCTTGCACGATCAGGATCATAGCGGTCGGCGCGCTTCCACAAACTCAGATAGACATCCTGCAATGCATCCTCCGCTTCACCCCTGTCACCCAAGATACGATAGCAGATGCCAAATAGTTTCGCCGATGTTGCCCGGTAGATGGATTCAAGTGCGTTTCGGTCGCCGCTGGCCAGCCGCTGCATGGCCGCGTTCAGCTGTGCGCGGGCGGTGTCGGCAGTGTCTGACCCGCTCATTCCGCGCAGCCCGCGCAATCCGCTGCATTTTCGACCTGGATGGTGGCATGGCCAATGCGGAAATCATGGTCCAGCTCGTGCGCGATTTCGCGCAGGAAGTCGTCGCCTGGATGGCCGCCGGGCATCACCAGATGGGCGGTCAGCGCGGTTTCCGTGGTGCTCATGGGCCAGATGTGCAGATCATGCACAGCCGTTACGCCTTCCAGAGTGCCGAGATAGCCGCGCACGGCTGCTTCATCGATACCTTCCGGCACTGCCAGCAGGCCCATTTTCAAACTGTCCTTCAGCAGGCCCCAGGTTCCCCATGCAATTACCAGCACGATGACAAGGCTGGTCAGCGGGTCGATCCACAATGCGCCGGTGAGCAGGATGCCGATGCCGGCGATGACCACGCCTACAGAAACCAGCGCATCTGCTGCCATATGCAGGAACGCGCCGCGCACGTTGAGATCATCCTTGCGCCCGCGCATGAACAGCATGGCAGTGCCCGTGTTGATGGCTATGCCGATCCCCGCGACCACCACCATGGTCATGCCCTGCACAGGTGCCGGGTTGTAAAAACGGTGGACGGTTTCAAACAGGATTGCGCCCAGCGCCACCAGCAGCAGGCCAGCATTGGCCATGGCGGCAAGGATGGTCGAGCTTTTCAATCCATAGGTAAAACGCTGCGAAGGTGCGCGCTTGGCCAGAATACTCGCGCCCCATGCCAATAGCAGGCTGAGCACATCGGACAGATTGTGTCCGGCATCGGCCACCAGCGCCATGGAGCCTGAAATGAGGCCGTAGGTGACCTCGATGATCACGAAAGCGGTGTTAAGAACGACACCTATCGCAAATGCACGGCCGAAATCCTTGGGCGCATGATTATGCCCGCCCCCGTGGGAAGCGCCATGTGCCGCCCCGTGATTATGTGAATGCCCTGCGCCCATCGTGGTCAGTCGTACACACAGCCATCAAGCCCGTCACGCCTTACCACACCCATCCGCGCGGCAATCGTGTTGCCATATCTGCGGGTGAAGCCGGTCGGGTTGGTGACGGAACGCTTTTGCGGCAGGGGCAGAGCGGCTGCCATGCGCGCGGCTTCTGTGCGGGTAAGCCGGGCGGCAGAATGGTTGAAATAACGCTGCGCGCCCGCTTCCGCGCCATAAGTGCCGATGCCTGTTTCCGCGACGTTGAGATAGACTTCCATGATCCGGCGCTTGCCCCAGATATTTTCGATCAGGAAGGTGAACCAGGCTTCCATGCCCTTGCGAAAATAGCCGCCGCCTTGCCACAGGAACACGTTTTTGGCGGTTTGCTGGCTGATGGTGGAGCCGCCGCGAATGCGCCCGCCTTGCGCGTTGCGCTTGATCGCCTTTTCAATGGCTTCTGCGTCAAACCCGTTATGGGTGCAGAACTTGCCATCTTCGGCCGCGATGACTGCCGTGACCAGATTGCGGTCAATGTTGGACAGCGATTCCCAGTCCTTGGTGATGCCATCGCCATTGATCAGCATGGTGGCCGTGATTGGCGGGGGGACGAATTTGAACAGGATCACGAGCCCGAGGCAAATGCCCACGAACCACACGATGATCTTTGCGAGCAAAATTGGAAGACGCATCATTCAGGCTCGTTAACCGTTTGCGCCCCGGGTTCCTAGTCCAAGAAATTCCTGTCGACTCAATGGGTGAAATAGGACATTTTTACAAATGGGCCGCTCAGGAGAGAAGCTATGCCCCAATTCGTCATCGAAAGAGAAATGCCGGCCGTCGGCTCCCTCGGGCCTGCCGACCTGCAGGCCGCATCCCAGACATCGTGCAATGTGCTGCGTAGCATGGGACCGGACATCCAGTGGGTCCATTCCTATGTCACGGATGACAAGATCTACTGCATCTATCGGGCCGAGAGCGCCGAACTGATCCAGCAGCACGCGGATACGGCAGGGTTTCCGGCCAATTCGGTGCAGGAAATCCGCTCGGTTATCGATCCCACTACTGCTGAATAGCAGGTACAAAAAAGGGGCGGGTTTTTGGCCCGCCCCCCTTTGATTTGTTCTGGCTGTTTACGCCGCTGAAGGCATCAACCGTTCACCGGCGATGCGTTGCATCGCCTTCTGCAACTTTTCAAACGCCCGCACTTCGATCTGGCGGATACGTTCGCGGCTGACACTATAGACCTGTGACAGTTCTTCCAGCGTCTGCGGATTATCGGTCAGGCGCCGTTCGGTCAGGATGTGTTTTTCCCGATCATTGAGGCTTGCCATCGCTTCGCCCAGCATTTCGTGCCGCACTTCGGCTTCTTCGGCCTCTGCCACGGTTTCGTCCTGCAACGGGCGATCATCCGTCAGCCAATCCTGCCACTGGCCGCCGCCTTCTTCGTCACCGCGCATCTGGACGTTGAGGGAAGCATCGCCGCCCATCATCATCCGGCGGTTCATGTTGATGACTTCCTGCTCGGCCACGCCCAAATCGGTTGCGATCTTGGTCACGTCATCAGGATGCAGGTCGGAATCCTCATAGGCTTCCAGCTGTTTCTTCATCCGGCGCAGGTTGAAGAACAGTTTCTTCTGCGCTGCGGTCGTGCCCATTTTCACCAGGCTCCAGCTACGCAGGATAAATTCCTGCATACTCGCCTTGATCCACCACATTGCATAGGTGGCAAGGCGGAAGCCACGATCGGGTTCGAATTTCTTGACACCCTGCATCAACCCGACGTTCCCTTCGGAAATCAGGTCGCTGACAGGCAGGCCATAGCCGCGATATCCCATGGCAATCTTGGCCACCAGACGCAGGTGAGATGTCACCAGCTGGGCCGCTGCTTCGGGATCTTCATGTTCGGCGTAACGCTTGGCGAGCATATATTCCTGCTCGGGCGTCAGAATGGGGAATTTCTTGATCTCGGCCAGATAGCGATTGATGCTTTGCTCACCGCTCAGGGCCGGGACCGACAAACTTTTCTTGGTGCTCACTTTTTCCCTAACCTTTCTTTCGTCGACCTCGCGGTTGCGAACCCCTGATGGGCATTCGCGGATACGGGCCACTTGGTTCTATATAGACCATCGCTGCCACTTCTTGAAGCGCGTTTCATCGATTTCAACGAGTGGTTTGGTCGATCAGTTCCCTCATATCGCTGGGCAATTCGGCGTGAAATTCCACCCATTCACCACTCTGGGGGTGAACAAAACCGAGCGAAGCGGCGTGGAGTGCCTGTCTGTCGAAACCGAGTTCACGAAGGATCGGTCGAAGCTTGGAGGGAGTTCGTCCATATGTTTGATCCCCCAATAGCGCATGGCCGATTGACGCAAGATGAACCCGGACCTGATGGGTTCTACCTGTTTCAAGACGGCATTCTATCAAGCTGCAATCATTGAGTTTTTCCAGCGTCTTGTAATGCGTGATCGCATGCTTCCCGCGCTTCGAATCGTCATTCAGCACCGCCATTTTCTTGCGGTTGTGATCGGACCTGCCGATTCGCTTTTCGATCGTGCCTGAAGGCGGCATCGGGAAGCCGCCGCAAATGGCCTTGTATGTCCGTTCAATCGAATGGTCGGCAAATTGCTTCGCCAGCCCTTCATGGGCCTTGGTAGTTTTTGCAACTACCAGCAAACCAGAAGTATCCTTGTCGATCCGGTGAACAATGCCGGGCCGTGCCACTCCGCCGATTCCCGACAATTGCCCCTTGCAATGATGCAGCAGCGCATTGACCAGCGTGCCATCCTGATTGCCCGCGGCAGGGTGAACCACCATTCCGGCCGGTTTGTTGATAACGATCAGATGTTCGTCTTCGAACACGACATCGAGAGGAATATCCTGCGGGCGCGCGGCAGCTTCTGCGGCAGGCGGCACGATGATGGAAAATTTCGCGCCCGCCTGCATTTTGGCGGAAGGGTTGGTGGCCACCGTCTTGCCGACGGTAATCGCGCCTTCGGCCATCAATGCCTTTATCCGTTCACGCGACAGGCCGCTGGCTTCTGCCAGCGCCTTGTCGAGGCGTTGGTTGGATTCGGGCAATGCGCCTGTAATGACTTCGCTGTCGCTCATGCTAGGGGAATGGGCGATGAAGCTGGAAGTCTCAAGCTCTGTAATCACTGCGTTGATGCAGGAAGCCGCCCGCGCAGCCCCGCAAGAGGCATGCGGTTTGCTGTTGGGCCGGCTGGAACCAGATGTGGCCATGGTCAGCATCCACAAACGCGCTGCCAATGTGGCGGCTGCGCCAGACATCCACTTCGAAATAGACCCGCAGGCTCTGATTGACGCGCATCGCCATGCCCGTGCTGGCGGCCCTGCGGTGGTGGGATATTACCATTCGCATCCATCAGGTCCGCCGTTTCCATCTGCAACGGACTGCGCGCAGGCATCTTCGGACGGCAGGGTGTGGGCAATTATCGGTGAAGGGCAGCTTCGCTTCTGGCGCGATACGGCCAATGGCTTTATCGAACTTTCCTGTTCGGTCGGGCGGGAGTAGAGCCTTGTTTAGGCGGAGTAACTGCCCGACTGGATTGCTTCAAGCTACGCGGCCCGTGCCATCATTCAAAGGGGCGGGTGGCGAATACGGGATTTTGCCGTAAAACAGTGCCTCCTCTGACAGGATATATACCTGAACCATGAATAATACTGCCTCTGTCGATCTTGCCGCCTTGCTCTGCTCGCGCCTGTGCCACGACCTGCTCAGCCCGGTCGGTGCGCTCAACAATGGCCTGGAACTTCTCGCTGACGAGAAAGACCCCGAAATGCGCGCCCGCTGCATGGAACTGCTGGAACAGAGCGCACGCACCAGCGCCGACAAGCTTAAATTCTTTCGGCTGGCCTATGGCGCTGCTGGCGGCTTTGGCGAATATGTTGAAGTGGCAGAGCCAAAGGCGCTGATCGAAGCGCTGGTTGCCGACAAGAAGCGGATCGAAGTGAACTGGGCATTGGCCGATGCCAAATTGCCCAAGGATGCGGTCAAGGTGCTGCTCAACTTCGCCCATATTGCAATCGACGCGCTGGTGCGTGGCGGCACGCTGGATATCGGGGCGGAAATGCGCGACGGGGCAAGCGAGATCGTGGTTCGCGCGGCAGGCACGAAAATCGCGTTTGACGATGCCATTGGCAAGGCGCTGGAAGGCAGGTTGCCCGAAAGCGAACTGTCCAGCCGCACAGCCCCTGCCCATATGATTGCCCTGCTGGCAGAACAGGCAGGCGGCGGCCTTCAATATCAACGCAGTGACGAAGCGCTGGTGCTGGGCGCAGTGCTGCCGCAGCCTGAAGGCATGATCGGATGAAGGACGAGCTCGTTCATCGCGAGCACTTGTCGCCCAATTGCGACGAACGCAGCCTGCCGGTCACCATGGTGGTGCTGCATTACACAGAGATGGAAAGCGCCGACGCCGCGCTTCAGCGTATGTGCGACCCCGAAGCCAAGGTCAGCGCACATTACCTCATCAGCGAAGAAGGCGAAGTCATTCGCCTGGTGCCGGAAGAAAAGCGGGCGTGGCACGCCGGTGTGAGCTTCTGGCGCGGTCACAAGGACGTCAATTCCGCCAGCATCGGCATCGAACTTGACCATCCGGGGCACGCGCTGGGCTATCGCGATTTTTCTGAAAAGCAGTTCGAAGCGCTGGTTCCGCTGCTGGCCCGCATCGTCAAACAGCATGATATTCCGCGCGCGAACGTGGTCGGCCATTCCGACATCGCGCCAATGCGCAAGATAGATCCGGGCGAGTTATTTCCGTGGGACCGGCTGGCAGAATATGGCCTTGCCATTCCCAAGCCGGAAATCTCGCTGGGCGATCCTTTCGACAATGACGGCGCCTTCTATCTGGCGCTTGAACGGTTCGGCTATGACATCACCGATGGCCACAAGGCGGTTGAAGCCTTCCAGCGGCGTTGGCGGCCGGAAAAGATCGACGGAGAAATAGATGGCCAGATTCGCGCCATCCTCTTCCAATTGCTCTTGGATCGCGACCGCGGAAGCGCTAGATAGGCGGTGCCAGGGGGCCGGGCAGCCGCGTTGCCAGTAATGGTGCCGAGGAAAGTCCGGGCTCCACGAAACAAGGGTGGCGGGTAACGCCCGCCGGCTTCCTTCGGGAAGTCAGGGAAAGTGCCACAGAGAGTATACCGCCGGATCGACGTTCTTCGGGACGAAGACACGGTAAGGGTGAAAGGGTGCGGTAAGAGCGCACCGCGCGGTTGGTAACAACCGCGGCATGGTAAACCCCACCCGGAGCAAGACCGAATAGGGGCGGCGCGCCAAGCGGAAACGCAAGGCAGGTGTGTTTTGCACTTGATCGCCCGGGTTGGTTGCTTGAGCGGCCTGGTAACAGGTCGCCTAGATGAATGGCTGCCATCGCGGATACGGTCCCGAATGGGATACCGTCTGTGATACAGAACCCGGCTTACAGGCTCCCTGGCACTTATCGAAATTGTGAGAACCTATCGGGATGCATACGCCATCCCGATTGGCTGAATTGGTCTGCAACCGGCCCTAGTGGCGGCCAATGCTGACATAGGTGAAGCCCGCGCCCCGCACATCTTCCGGCTGGTAGATATTGCGAAGGTCCACCAGCAGCGGAACCTTTGCCAGGTCCTTCACTCGCGAAAGATCGAGCGCACGGAACACGTCCCATTCGGTGACGATCACCACCGCATCGCAGCCTTCGATGGCGGAATAGGGGTCTTCCATCATGCTGACTTCGGGCATCAGCGGGGCTGCCTGTTCCATGCCTTCTGGGTCATAGGCAGTCACTTCCACGCCCGCATCATGCAGCGCCATCGCAATGGCGATAGAGGGGCTGTCGCGCATGTCGTCGGTGTTGGGTTTGAAAGTCAGGCCCAGCAGGGCGACCTTCTTGCCGCGCGCCGCTTCTGCACCGCCAATCGCGTCTATAACCTTGCGGCCCATGGCGCGTTTGCGTGTTTCATTGGCCTTCACCACCGATTCCACAATCCGCACGGGGCTGTCGTAATCTTCAGCCGTTTTCAGCAGGGCAAGTGTGTCCTTGGGGAAGCACGAACCGCCATAGCCTGGCCCTGCATGAAGGAATTTGGGGCCAATGCGGTTGTCGGCGCCAATGCCGCGGCTGACATCCTGCACATCTGCGCCGACCTTTTCGCACAGGTCCGCCATTTCGTTGATGAACATGATCTTGGTCGCCAGAAACGCATTGCCTGCATATTTTATCAGTTCGGAACTGCGCCTGCTGGTGAACAGTATGGGCGATTCATTGAGAAACAGCGGGCGATAGACTTCGCGCATCACATCGCGTGCGAATTCCTCTTCTGCGCCGATAACAATGCGGTCAGGGTGCTTGAAATCCCCGATGGCCGCGCCTTCGCGCAGGAATTCCGGATTGGAGACGACAGCGAACTTATGTTTCGTGCCGCTTTCGCGCAGGATACGTTCAACTTCGTCGCCCGTGCCGACCGGCACCGTGGACTTGGTAACCACGACCGCGTCGTTTGACAGGCTTTCGCCAACTTCGCTCGCAACGGCATAGACGAAGGACAGGTCCGCATGGCCATCACCGCGCCGCGACGGCGTGCCCACGGCAATGAAAATCGCTGCGGCACCGGCAATGCCTTCGGCCAGATCTGTAGTGAAGGAGAGGCGGCCCGCCTTCACATTGGCGCCCACCAGTTCTGCCAGGCCCGGCTCGTAGATCGGCATGACGCCTTCGTGCAGGCGGTCGATCTTTGACTGGTCCTTGTCGATGCAAACCACATCATGACCGAAATCTGCGAAACAGGCACCCGACACCAGTCCGACGTAACCTGACCCCACCATCGCGATTTTCATGTTGCGGTTTCCCTTTTCTCGATGGTTATTTCACCATTTTCATGCGCGGTCTGGATGTATCGGCGTGTATCGTCTTCCAGCACCAGCGCAGTCAAACGTCCGTTCCGATAAGCGCCGGTGTCGATCCCGATACGATTGTCCTGCTCATCGACATCAGGAAAGATGGTGTGGCCATGAACGACCACGTGCGAATGACGATCGGTATGCTGCAGGAAACGTTCGCGAATCCACAACTTGTCGCGCCGCTTCTGTTCTTCCAGCGGCACACCTGGATGGATTCCGGCATGGACAAATACGTAATCGCCCGCCTGAATGTGTTCCTCAAAGCTACGAAGGAAAGTCCGGTCGGCCTTGGGGACGTGGCGCTTCATCAGGACCTGCAATTCGTCCAGCGAGCAATCGAGGTAGGTCTTGCGATCGACGCCGTAACTGAGGATTGTCTCGCGCCCGCCATGCTTGAGGAAATGGCGCAGCACACTTGTGTCCTTGAAGGACTGGAGGAACATTTCCTCGTGATTGCCGGCCAGGATGCGGACCGTGCGCTGTTCCTGCCATTTGCGTGCACGGGCAATAACACCAGCGCTGTCCGGCCCGCGATCAACCAGATCGCCCAGAAGAATGATGCTGGTATTGGCCTGCGGCAGCTGCGCGTCATCATGCTCCACTGCGTCAATCAATGCATCGAACAGGTCCAGTCTGCCATGGATGTCGCCAATGACATACAGACGCTCGCCCGCTGGCACAGAAGCGCCGGGCTGCGATTTCTTCGGTTTGAAGAACTGTCTGATAGGTTCGAACATGGTGATACTATAAGCCTTGTGGCGCTGGCGCATAAGGGAACATTCGATGCTCCGCAACGCATGACCCGATGCTTAACTGGGTGCTGGCTGGTGCAGAAACAACACACAGCAGCATGCGAAATGAAAATGCGGGCAATTTCTCTTGTGCAATGCAGCAATGTGCTGCAAGATTATTGCGTATTTGCCAGAGTCCGCACAGCAAACGATGTGGCCAGCAGATGTGCAGGTGGGACGAAGCAACACACGCAAACAAGGAAGTTTGGTATGCTAACGTCCATCCGCGGCCTCCTCGCCGCTTCTATTTTCACGACCTCTGCCCTTTGTGCAGTTCCTGCCTTCGCGCAGGAAGCCGAAGAAGCTTCGGATTCGTCAATCACTGTTTCTGCAAATGTCGCCCTGACCAGCGAATACCGCTTCCGCGGTGTCGACCTGTCCGGCGGTGATATCGCGGTGCAGGGCGGCGTCGATGTTGCACATGATTCCGGCTTCTACATCGGCACCTGGGGTTCTTCGCTCGATGAAGACACAGTTGGCTATGGCGCGGTCGAACTCGACGTTTATGGCGGCTGGAGCGGCGATATCGCCGAAGGCCTGTCGGCTGATGTCGGCGTGATCGGCTATCTCTATCCCAATGCTGGCGCAGGTGACTTCGACTATGTCGAATTCTACTCCTCGCTCGGCTTCACATTCGGCCCGGCCGAAGCGACTGTCGGCCTTGCCTATGCACCCAAGCAGGATTCGCTGGGCGGAACAGACAACATCTATGTCTACACCGATCTTGGCGTTGGCATCCCCGGCACGCCGGTGACGGTAACAGGCCACCTTGGCTACACCGATGGCTTCCTGACCTTCACCAACGACAGCAAGGCGTTTGACTGGTCGATCGGTGCAGAAACAAGCATTTACGGGCCACTGTCGCTCGGCGTCGCCTATGTGGGCGCAGAAGGCGACATTCCTCCAGGCTTCTATGATTTCACTGACGATTCCATCGTGGTGACGCTCAGCGCAAGCTTCTAAGCCAATACCAATTCTTGAATGGGGCTGCGCCTTGCAGGCGCGGCCCCATTTTCGTTTGAGCGCTGATTTGCTCGCCGGTACAGCTGCACGAAAGACGGCTGGCCTTGTCCTTGGCCCCAGATCAATGCAATGCCGTGGCTGAACACGATGCATCAGGCGCAGCAGATGGGCTACGCCCTTTGCCTGTCACCCAAAGCAAGAGGTTACCTGCATGACCCACTATCTCCATACCATGATCCGCGTTTCGGACCCTGAAGCAACTGTTCGCTTCTTTGAACTGGTCGGGCTGGAAGAAGTACGCCGGTTCGATAGCGAACAGGGCCGCTTCACGCTGATCTTCCTCGCTGCGCCAGGGCAGGCCGGCGTTGCAGAAGTGGAACTGACCTATAACTGGCCGCCGGAAGATGGCAGCGCGGCAGAGGAATATACCGGCGGACGCAACTTCGGGCATCTCGCTTACCGCGTCGATAATATTTACGAGACGTGCCAGCGCCTGATGGATGCAGGGGTGACCATCAACCGCCCACCGCGTGACGGGCACATGGCATTCGTCCGTTCGCCAGATGGAATTTCGGTCGAGCTGTTGCAGGAAGGCAATCTTGCTCCGCAGGAACCATGGGCCAGCATGGAAAACACCGGCAGCTGGTGACACAATAGCGCCTGCCTGCCGATGGCTGTCAGCCCGGCAGGCGGTTACGATCAATCCGGTTCGGCAGTCCTGTCGTCCGGATGGGTCGTGGTCAGGCGCAAGATGCCATAGCCAATCAAGGCCGAGATGATCGAGCCGAGCAGGATGCCGATCTTGGCTTCATCAATCAGCAGGCGATAGCCCGGGAATGCCAGTTCGCCGATGAACAGCGACATGGTAAAGCCGATCCCGCACAAGACAGATACGCCCCATATTTCAGGCCAGCTCGCGCCCTTTGGCCGCTTGGCAAAGCCCAGCCAGTCGGCAATGACGATGCTCGAAAAAATGCCCACCTGCTTGCCCATGGCAAGACCTGCGGCAATGGCCAGCGGCAGCGGCGCAAGAATGCCTTCCATGCCCAGGTCTTTCAGTTCCACACCTGCGTTGGCGAAGCCGAAGATGGGGACAATGGCATAGGCGCTCCACGGCGCGAGATTATGTTCCAGCGTTTCGAGCAATGTATGCCCGTCCAGGCGCTGCATCGGGATTGTAAAGGCAGCCACAACGCCCGCAATGGTGGCATGGACGCCGGAATGCAGCACACAATACCACAGCACTGTTGCCATGATGAGATAGGGCCAGATGCGGCTGACACGCATCTTGTTCATGCCGACCATCAGGCCCAGAACCACCAGCGAACCTACCAGCCACGCCAGTTTCAGATTGGCAGTGTAGAAGATGGCAATGATCATCACCGCGCCGATGTCATCGACAATGGCAACCGTCAGCAGGAACAGTCTGAGCGATGCGGGAACGCGGCTACCCAGCAGGCCAAGAACTCCCATGGCAAAGGCGATATCGGTGGCCGCCGGGATGGCCCAGCCGCGGGTCAGCTGCGGATCGCCGCCGGCAAAGAACATATAGACAGCTGCTGGCGCAGCCATGCCTGCAACGGCGGCGAGAACGGGAAGGCGCCGCTGTTCTGGCGTTGCCAACTGGCCGCAAATCAGTTCGCGCTTCACTTCCAGCCCAACGACGAAGAAGAAAATCGCCATCAATCCATCGTTGATCCAGAGGTGCGCCGTGTCGAGCTTGGCCACTGGCGTCCAGGACAAGGTGCCGTGGAACAGCTCGTGATATTCATGGGCAAGCGACGAATTGGCCACCAGCATTGCTGCTGCTGCCACCAGGATCAGGAGGACGCCTGCAGATGCGTCACTGACGAACAACGCGCGTACGGGTGCAAAGACGGAGCGGAGGGGGAGTTTTCTATCTGCCATAATGATGGCGCCCCTCTTTATTAATTCTTTGCGCGTTGCAAGCTTGCAAAGCCTTCGATAGGTATGATTCTTCAGGGAGAGGTCGCACTTGACTGTCGGAGGATTCACAGGATTTGAATGGCTTATGCTGATCGAGCATGAGCTGTTTCTGTTTGCCGGGGTCTTTTTTTTGATCGGCGCGGCGGATGAAATTCTGGTCGATCTGACATGGCTCTGGCTGCGATTGAAGGGGAGGGCGAAGGCGCGAATCCTGCCTGCTTCTGCTGCCCGGTCAGATCAGCTATCGGACCTTTCCGGTAAGGCTGCCGTGTTTATCCCGGCATGGCAGGAAGCCGGTGTAATAGGCGCGACAATTTCTCATATGCTGAAGGTCTGGCCGCAGCAGTCGCTGCGGATCTATGTTGGCTGCTATCGCAATGATGCCGCCACCGTAGAAGCCGCCATTCGCGCAGCGGGCGGGGATGGGCGGCTGCGCCTTGTCATTCATGACCGCGATGGCCCCAGCACAAAGGCCGATTGCCTGAACCGCCTTTATCGCGCGCTGGAAGATGACGAGCTGCGCAGTGGCAATGCATCGCACATGGTGGTCCTGCACGATGCAGAAGACATGGTCGATCCGGCGGGCATTGCCTTGCTTGACGCGGCAATCGGTGATGCCGAACTTGCGCAATTGCCCGTGCTGCCCCTGCCGCAGCCTGCCAGTCCGTGGATTGGCAGCCATTATTGCGAAGAATTTGCCGAAGCGCATGGCAAGGCGATGGTCGTGCGCGATGCATTGCGCGCAGGGATGCCCCTGGCAGGTGTCGGCTGCGCGATTGGCCGCTCAGCGCTGGCTCAACTGGCAACGTCCAGGGCTGACGGCCTGCCATTTGCTGCGGATTGCCTGACAGAAGATTACGAATTGGGGCTTGGGATTGCCGCGCGCGGGGGGCGGGCGCGCTTCCTGCGGTGTCGTCATGCTTCCGGCGAACTGGTGGCGACACGCGCATATTTTCCGGCCCGGCTGGACATTGCCGTGCGGCAGAAGACCCGCTGGATTCACGGCATTGCATTCCAGGGATGGGATCGCCTCGGCTGGAACGGGCGGCCCGCCGACATCTGGATGCAAATGCGCGACCGGCGCGGGCCGTTTACGGCTATCGTGCTGGCAATGGCTTATTTTCTGCTGGTGCTGGCCACGCTTGGCTGGGGGCTCAACATGATGGGGGCGGGCCCGGCGCTGCAACTGTCGCCTGCGCTCAAGATTATTCTCGCGCTTAATTTCGCAAGCTTCGTCTGGCGCGCTACCTGGCGTTTCGGCTTTACCGCGCGCGAATATGGCTGGGCCGAAGGCGTGCGTTCGGTGCTGCGCATTCCGGTTGCCAATATCATTGCCATCATGGCTGGCCGCCGCGCCTTCGCCGCCTATGCGCGGACTTTGGGCGGCCAATTGCCTGTGTGGGACAAAACCCATCACCACGCCCACCCTGCCATGCAACTTGGCGTGCGCGAAAGGCACGCCTTGTGAGAGCGACCGGCAAACGACGTTCGGGCCAGCCGATGGTGGTGCTGGGCACTTTGCTGGTCGGCTGGGTGTTCCTGCGCGTCGCGCTGTGGGAATCGCCTTTTCCGGACAGCCTTGCAGCCCAAGTGCAATCACCTGTGGTGCAGATGGCGCAAAATGCGCAGCCGTCTGCACTGGCTGAAAATGGAAGACTGGCCCTGAATTCGATGGCGGCAAGCCCACTTCCAATCAGCACTGCGCCGATTGCGCCACCAAAAGCCGTGGGGGTCGATTATCCGCCGGTTAAGGCGGTGGGCGAACCTGAAGTGCAGGGTTTTGCCTCGCAGCAATTGCTGTGGCTGGCGGCGATGGGCAAGGTGCCTGTCCCGGGCGAAATCCTGTCTGCGATGCGCGACAGCGCCCGCGCCGCCCCTGCCGCCCCTACCGCAGCGCCCTTTGGCGGGCTTTCGGCAGGAGGCTTGCCGAAGGCCGGTGCAGCAGATGGCGCATCCCCGAAACGTTGGTCAGCCGATGGTTGGCTATTCCTGCGCGCCGGTCCGGCAACGGCGTCTTCAGCGGGCACGCGCTACTCCAGCTACGGCGCAAGTCAGGCAGGTGCAGTGCTGCGTTACCGGCTCGATCCTGCCAGCAGGAACAAGCCATCGGTCTATCTACGCGCCACCAAGGCACTGGCTACGTCTCGTGAAGCGGACCTGGCGTTTGGCGTGTCCGCCCGACCGATCGCGAAAATTCCCGTGTCAGCCCATGCTGAAATGCGGCTGACGCGCCAGAACGGCAGGCAGGAAATGCGCCCCGCGGCGTTCCTCGTGACAGAACTGCCGCCTGCCGGTTTGCCATATGGAATGCGCGGTGAAACCTATGCGCAGGCAGGCTATGTCGGCGGTAATTTCAAGACAGCGTTTATCGATGGGCAGGCCAAGCTGGACAGGGCCGTCGCGCGGTTTGACCTAGGCACTTTGCGCGCCGGGGCAGGCGCATGGGGCGGCGCACAAAAGGGCGCTGCACGGGTCGATATCGGCCCCACTGCATCTGTTGAAACACTGCTTGGCGATATGCCCGCCCGCATCATTGTCGATTACCGGATGCGGGTGGCTGGAGACGCAAAGCCCGGCTCAGGTGTTGCCTTAACGCTCACCACGGGTTTTTAATCTCGATTTAGACGCTGGCCATGCACGGTTCGCCTTTAATCCGGCGGCATGCTCGTTTAGGGCTTGGGGAATGGACGTTTATCTCCCCATTGCGAATTTATCAGTCAACGGACTGGTCATTGTCGCATTGGGCATGATCACGGGCATTCTGTCCGGTCTGTTCGGCGTGGGCGGCGGGTTCCTCACCACCCCGCTGATGATCTTCTACGGCATCCCGCCAACGGTTGCTGCTGCGTCGGCATCTACGCAGGTAACCGGCGCAAGCGTCTCGGGCGTGTTTGCTCACACTAGGCGCGGCGGGGTCGATTACCGGATGGGCGGGGTCATGGTGGCAGGCGGCGTGGTCGGCGCTGGCATTGGCGCAATCCTGTTCCGTTTCTTCCAGTCCATCGGCCAGATCGACGTCGTCATCAACGTGCTCTACGTCGTCATGCTGGGCACCATCGGCACGCTGATGGCGCGCGAGGCGCTGCAAACCCTGCGCCCGTCCGAGAAAGGTGTGGCGCGCGCTGCCAAGAAACGGCGGCACCATCCGCTTGTCACCGCCTTGCCGCTGCGTTGGCGATTTTACGGATCGGGCCTCTATATTTCGCCCTTTGCTCCGTTGCTGCTCGGCGTTGTTGTCGGCACGCTGACAATGCTTATGGGCGTGGGCGGCGGTTTCATCCTTGTCCCTGCCATGCTGTATATTCTCGGCATGAACGCCAATGTCGTCGTTGGCACATCGCTGTTCCAGATCCTGTTTGTGACAATCGCCACCACCATGATGCACGCTCTCACCACGCGAGCGATCGATATCGTGCTGGCGGTGCTGTTGCTTCTGGGGTCGGTTTCAGGCGCGCAGATCGGTGCCAAGATTGCCAGCCGGGCAAAGCCTGAAATCCTGCGTCTGGTGCTGTCGGCCATCGTGCTGATGGTGGCGCTGCGGATGCTGTTCGGCCTTGGATACAGGCCGGACGAGATTTTCACCGTGGTCGGGCTGTGAGCGCGGCCTGATGAAGCGGCTGCTCCTTCTTGCCTTGTGCTTTTTTGCCCTGACAGGGCAGCGCGATCCGATCCTGGTGCCGGAAGTTTCGCAGCACGAAATCCAGGTGCGCCAGGGCTTCACCGGAACAGAATTGCTGCTGTTCGGTGCCATCCTTGACCCAAGCGGCGTCAGGGCAGGGCGGGATTACGATATTGTCGTGGTGCTGAAAGGGCCAACTGGCGCCATCCGCGTGCGCGAGAAAGAACGCATCGGCGGTATGTGGATCAATGCCAACACCACCGATTTCCGCTCTGCGCCTTCTTTCTTTGCGGTCGCGTCGTCTGCCCCGATTGGTGATATCGTGGATGAACGCACGGCGGCCATTTACGAATTTGGCCTTGGCTTCATCCAGCTTTCCCCCACCGGCACGATCGACCCGGAAGAACAGCTGAAGTTCACCGAAGGGCTGGTCGATCTGCGTCGCCGCGAAGGTCTTTTCAAGGAGGACATGGGGGGCGTGAAAATCAGCGAACAGGTGCTCTATCAGGCCCGCATATCGCTGCCATCCAATGTGCAGACCGGCACTTATACTGCTGAAACCTTTGCCATTACCCGTGGGCGAGTGATTGCCTCAGCCGTTGCCGAAGTGGAGGTGAAGAAAGTGGGCTTCGAACGGTTTATCGAGGTGTTTTCCCAACAGCAGGCATTTTTCTACGGTCTTATTGCGGTTTCACTATCCATCTTCATGGGCTGGCTCGCCGGGCGCGTATTCGCCATGATCTAGCGATTTTTGCGTAAGGGTTCCCGCGCATTGTTGACGCGATGTTAACCCTCTGCACCCTATTTCCCTGTCGGGTATTTTCAGGGGAAGACGCGCAATCATGACGGATATGGCAAACGGCAATTTCGATCAGGCACAGCCGGTGTCGGGGCCGGACGGTCAAAATGTCGATCTCGACACGGCCGAAAATTCGTCCCGGCCTATCGGTGTTGTCCTCGAAATTGCAGGCTCCGGCTCCCAGATCGCGCTCGACCTGCAGCGTCTCAGCGAATGCATGGCGGATGAAGATCCGTCCATCGGCCTTGCCGGGCAGGTGGGTAGCCAGATCAAGATCAGGGTTGGCAACAGCTGGTTGCTGGCCAGCGTACGCAACCAGCGGCAGGACCGCCGCGCCAATGGCGGCATCATCGCCAACATCGACTTTCTGGGCGAAGGCCAGGAAGAAAAGCTGACGGGCCGCATCCATGGTTTCCGCCGCGGTGTCACGCGATACCCCGTTCCGGGCGCGCTGATTTACCCTGCAACCACTGAAGATTTGCGCCAGATTTACGCCAGTGACGGCCGTGCAAACGTCCAGATTGGCACTGTGTACCCGACCAAGGAAATCCGCGCCGGCCTTTATATCGACGCCATGCTGGGCAAGCATTTCGCGCTGCTCGGTTCAACAGGTACCGGTAAGTCCACCAGCGCTGCGCTGATCCTGCACCGGATTTGCGAAGCTGCGCCTGCCGGCCATATCGTGATGATCGATCCCCACGGGGAATATTCCGCCGCGTTCAAACAGGCCGGGATGATCTTCGACGTATCAAACCTGCAGATGCCATACTGGTTGATGAATTTCGAAGAGCATTGCGAAGTGCTGCTGACGTCGAATGGCAATGAACGCCAGATCGATGCGGATATTCTTGCGCGCTGCCTGCTTCATGCCCGCTGCAAGAACCGACTGGCAGAAACGATGGGCAAGATAACCGTCGATTCGCCGGTTCCATACCTGCTTTCCGACCTCTCCAACGAGATCAAGACCCAGATGGGCAAGCTGGACAAGGCGACATCGAGCGCCCCGTTCATGCGGATCAGCAACAAGCTGGACGAGATCAAGTCAGACCCCCGCTACCAGTTCATGTTCTCCGGCATGCTGGTGGGCGATACCATGGCAGATTTCATCTCCAAGGTGTTCCGCATGCCAAGCGCCGGCAAGCCGATTTCCATCATCGACGTTTCGGGTGTGCCGTCCGACATCACATCGACCGTGGTCGCCGTGCTGTCGCGCCTGGTGTTTGATTTTGCCATCTGGGGCCGGGACGAAAAGACCAGCCCGATCCTGCTGGTATGCGAAGAAGCCCACCGTTACGTGCCGAATGAACGCAATGCCGATGGTTCGTCAGTTGGCCGCATTCTCAGCCGAATTGCCAAGGAAGGCCGTAAATACGGCATTTCGCTGGGCCTCATCACGCAGCGCCCATCCGACCTTGCCGAAGGCGTGCTGTCACAGTGCGGCACGATCATTTCCATGCGTTTGAACAACGACCGCGACCAGGCTTTCGTGAAGTCGGCCATGCCCGAAGGCGCGCGCGGCTTCCTCGATTCCATTCCGGCACTGCGTAACCGCGAATGCATCATCTGCGGTGAAGGTGTGGCCATTCCTATCCGCGTTTCCTTCGACAATCTTGAAGAAGTGAAGCGTCCGGCATCCGAAGACCCGAGCTTTGTCGACCTTTGGCGCCAGACCGGCGGCGAGGAAGAAATCGTCCATCGCACCGTCCAGCGCTGGCGCAGCCAGGGAACCTGAGGCCAGGCGCCTCAAGTTCCGCGGGTATCGCCGAAAATGTGAATATGCAGCCTGTCGCTCATGCGGAAACCGTGCTGCAGGCACAGCGGAACCAACCATTGTTCGCGGCTTCGCAAAGTGGCGCTGTCGGTGCCTTCAGGCATCAGGAACACGCGTGCAGGCGGTATGGCATGGGCGCGCACGATTGCGGCGGCTTCCGCCACATCATCAGGCGTGGCGCAAACGAATTTGAAGTACGCCCGATCATCGCGTGAATAGTGATTCAGCCGCTCAGGGATCAAGGCGAGTTCTGGCGCATTGCCGCTATGGCCCAATTTGGGGCTGACATTATACTGGTCGACACGGATATCGACGCGCGCGGGCGCGGTGGTGGTGCCATTGGTTTCTATTTCGACTGTCGCATCGGGCAGCAATTCCAGCATATTCGCAAGAGCAGGGGCCTGTAGCAACGGCTCACCGCCGGTAATGACAATCCGGCGCTGTCCCAATGTCAAAATGCGGGCAGCCACGTCGGCTTCATCCAGAATGACCTGGTTTGCCTTGCGGTCAAAGGTTTCGCCGCTGCGGTGAGGGCGATCATCCCCTTCGAAGTGCCACGTGTAAGCCGTGTCGCACCAGACGCAGGCAAGGTTGCAGCGTGACAGGCGCACGAAAGTGCAGGGCGTGCCGGCAGACGGACCTTCGCCTTGCACGGACGCAAATATTTCCGGCTCGCCCGGCGTTGTCGTTGCAAGTGTCAAAGCCATCGGTCAGCTGCCTTTCGCGACATTTTCGATACCGCAGTTGATCGACCCTGTCGCCAGCGCAATCGTGCGCCCGAATGATGCAGGGGCAAGTAATTCCACTTCGAACCTGCCGTGGTCATAGGAATAGATTGCCTCTATTTCCAATGTGCCAGCCGCAAGGCCCAGCTCGGCTATCGCCTCTGCAATCCGGCGTTCCCAGTCTGCCCAATGGCCATGAAGCTGTGCAAGCGTTGCGGTGGCACCATCCAGGTCTTGCCCCGAAGCAGATATGGACACCAGGTGACCGTGCCAGTCCCCTTCGGCAACAAGGCCGGGCATTGCCGGCTTTTGCGTCAGGTGAAACCCGGGAGGCCCCTTGGCGCCCGCCACCTGTTATCCCAGCCTTTCGAGCGCCGCCTGCAACCGTTCTACCTCGGCTGAATGATGCGCGAAGTCGGCCTTGGCCTTTTCGACCGCTTCGGGCTTGGCCCGTTCGACGAAATTGGCGTTGCCCAGCCTGCCCTCCAGCGACCTAGCTTCCTTGGCCGATGTTTCGAGAGCCTTTGCCAAACGAGCCTTTTCCGCATCGATATCGACCAGCCCGCCCAGCGGAATGACGAATGTGTCAGGCCCGACACCAATCTGCATGGCCGCGCCATCGGGCGCAGGGGCAGTGTGGATGGTGCTGATCCGCGCGATACGGTCAATTGCCGCCTGGTTGCGGGCAATTGCCTGCGTGGCTGCATAAGAAGGCGCTGCGCAATTAGCTTCCAGCTTCGCGCCCGGCGCAATGCCCAGTTCGTTTTTCGCAGCGCGCACTGCACTGGTCAGCGCAATCAGCCATTCGACTTCTGCCTTTGCCGCTGCATCCACTGTTGCGGCCGGCTCGGGCCACTTGGCGGTAATCAGCGGGTAATGCGAACGGTCGCCACCAATCTGGCCCTGTGCGTGCCACAGTTCTTCGGTGATGAACGGCATGAAGGGGTGGAGCATGACCAGAATCTGGTCGAGCACCCAACCGGCGACTGCCTTGGTTTCCTCGTCGAAATTGCCCTTGATAAGTTCGATGTACCAATCGCAGAAATTGTCCCACACGAAATGGTAAATGGTATTGGCCGCGGCATCGAACCGCAGGTCCGCCAGCGCCTTGTCCAGGCTGGCAATCGTTTCGACAACTTCACCGATGATCCAGCGGTTGACCGCGCTGTTCGCGGCTGGTGCTTCCAGGGTAGTGGATGCACCGATGCCATTGGCCTGGCAGAACCGTGTCGCGTTCCACAGCTTGGTGGCAAAGTTGCGATAGCCTTCGACCCGCTTGTCATCCATCTTGATGTCGCGGCCCTGGCTTTCCATCGCTGCCATGAAAAACCGCAGCGCATCGGCGCCATATTGATCGATCAGCCCCAGCGGATCGACCACATTGCCTTTCGACTTGGACATTTTCGCGCCATCTGCCGCTCGCACGAGGCCATGCAGATACAGCCGCTTCCACGGGTTTTCACCCGTCAGATGCCGCCCCATCATCGCCATGCGCGCATCCCAGAAGAACAGGATGTCGAAACCGGAAATCAGCAGATCGTTGGGGTAATGTTTCTGGTAAAGAGGCGCGTTTTCATCCGGCCAGCCGAGAGTGGCAAAGGGCCACAAGGCCGACGAGAACCATGTATCCAGAACGTCTGAATCGCGCGTGAGCACCGCGTCTGCGCCAGCCTTGGCCTGCGCTTCTTCCTCGCTCATGGCGACAAAGACGTTACCGTTTTCATCATACCATGCAGGGATCTGGTGGCCCCACCACAGCTGCCGCGACACGCACCATGGCTGGATGTTTTCCATCCAGTTGAAGAAGGTTTTTTCCCAGCTTTTCGGAATGATTTCGATATCGCCGTCGCGCACAGCCTTGATCGGGGCCTGCGCCAGCGTTTCGGCATCCACATACCACTGGTCGGTCAGCCACGGTTCGATAACCACGCCGCCGCGATCACCGAATGGCGTCTGGATCGTGCGGGGTTCGGCGTCATGCTCTTGGCGTTCGCCGTCCTTGTCCTTGGTCACATGGGGGATGAGGAAGCCGAGTTCCTTCATGCGGCTCACAACCAGTTCGCGCGCGCCATCCACCTTGTCGCGGCGGAAACGGTGAAGGCCGATAAATTCGTCAGGCACCAACCCGTCTGCCGTCTGGCAAACGTTCGCCTCTCCATCGAGCATATTGAGCATGTCGCCAGCTGCAATTCCGGCGCGCTTGCCCACTTCGAAATCGTTGAAATCGTGGCCCGGCGTGATTTTCACCGCGCCAGACCCCAATTCAGGGTCGGCGTGTTCGTCGGGGACTATTTTTATCCGGCGGCCAGTAATGGGCAGGATGATGTCTTTGCCCACAACGCTGGCATAGCGTTCATCGGTGGGATGAACGGCAACCGCCATGTCCGCCAGCATGGTTTCGGGTCGGGTGGTGGCGACTTCGATATAATCGCGACCATCAGAAAGCGTGACGCCGTCCGCCAGCGGATAGCGGAAATGCCAGAAGCTGCCTTTGACTTCCTGCGTTTCCACCTCGAGGTCGGAAATCGCGGTTTTCAGCTTCGGGTCCCAGTTTACCAGACGTTTATCGCGATAAATCAGTCCCTTGGCATGAAGATCGACAAACACCTTCATTACCGCATCGGAAAAATGCGGGTCCATGGTGAATTGTTCGCGCGACCAGTCCATCGAACAGCCGAGGCGGCGCAGCTGGGTGGTGATGGTGCCGCCGCTTTCGAGCTTCCATTCCCACACCTTGGCGATGAATTCTTCGCGGGTGTAATTGGTGCGCTTGTCCTGCCGCGCTTCCATCTGGCGTTCGACCACCATCTGCGTGGCGATGCCCGCGTGGTCGGTGCCGACCACCCACAGGGCATCCTTGCCGCGCAGCCGTTCGTAACGGATGACGATATCCTGCAACGTGTTGTCCAGCGCATGGCCGATATGCAGGCTGCCCGTGACATTGGGCGGCGGATTGACGATGGTGTAAGGCGCGGCATCAGGGCGCACTGGCCGGAACAGCCCTTGGTCTTCCCAATGGCTATACCACCGCTGTTCGATTGCGGCAGGGTCGAAGGTCTTTGAAAGTTCGCTAGTCATGACGGACACGCCTTTGCCAGCGGGATCGTCCATAGGCAACGCGCTAATCGCAACTCCTTGCCGTAAGCGGTTTTTGCCACCATAGCTGTGACTTATGGATTCAGGCGCTCAATTCAGTATCGAAGATGGTGGCGAAGGAGGGAGCAGGCTTGTTCTTTCCGGACCTTACCTCGTCTCCACGCTGGGCGTGGTCGACCGTGAACTGCGCGCAATCGATGGTGAAATTGCCACGATAGACCTGTCGGGCATCACCGAAATCGACACTGTCGGCGCATGGACGGCCAGCCATCTGGCTGGCATGCACAAGGCCGAAATCCTTGGCGCAAGCGACCGGGCGCAGCGGCTGATCAATGCTCTGGAACCGGGCGACGAGGATGAATCAATCCGCCCGCCGCGCGAAGAAATCGTCCGCCGCGTGCCGGGCGCAGTCGGCGCACTGGTCTATGAATTCGGGCTTGGGGTGGTCAGCCTCATCGGTTTTATCGGGCAGGTCATAATGGGCTTTGCCAGCCTGATCCGCCATCCGCGCCGGTTCCGGGTAAAAGCGCTGGTGCGCCAGCTGGAACTGGTTGGCGTGTCGGCGCTCGGCATCATCGGCCTGATGAGCTTTCTTATCGGTATTGTCGTTGCCCAGCAGGGTGCGGTCCAGCTCCAGCAATTCGGCGCAGAAATCTACACCATCAACCTCACAGGCCGCCTTACCATGCGCGAATTGGGCGTGTTGATGACGGCGATCATGGTGGCGGGCCGGTCCGGTTCCGCATTTGCTGCCCAGCTTGGCACCATGAAACTGACCGAAGAAGTCGATGCCATGCGCACCATCGGCATTTCCCCGATGGAAGCGCTGATTATTCCGCGCATACTTGCTGCGGTCATCATGATGCCGCTGCTGGGATTCTATTCTGCCTGCATGGGCATATTGGGCGGCGCCTTCATTGCCGATGCCAGCCTTGATATTCCCTTCTTCACATTCCTGTCGCGAATTCAGGAAGTTGTCCCGATGTACGATTTGTATGTCGGGCTGGTGAAGGCGCCTGTGTTCGGAATGATCGTGGCGATTGCGGGTTGCTATCAGGGGATGCAGGTCGAAGGGAATTCGGAACAGGTGGGCCTTCGCACCACCAAGGCTGTTGTGCAGGCAATTTTCATGGTCATTGTGCTTGATGCGTTCTTCGCGGTCTTTTTCACAGAGATCGGCTGGGCATGAACGGACTTACAGCAGAAGAGAAATTCGGGGATGGCCTTGCGGAGCACGAGCGATTCCGCGGCGAATATCCGATTGTTGTTGAAGGGCTGGTCAACCGGTTCGGCAAGCAGACGGTACATGAAAACCTGTCACTGAAAGTGAAGCGCGGCGAAATTCTCGGCGTGGTCGGCGGGTCCGGCACAGGCAAATCCGTGCTGATGCGGTCGATTATCGGCCTGCAACGGCCCAGCGAAGGCAATATCAAGGTCTTTGGCCGTTCCATCACCGATGCAGAACCGGACGAAGATATCGGCGTGCGCAACCGCTGGGGCGTCCTGTTTCAGGGTGGGGCGCTGTTCTCGACCCTGACGGTAGGCGAAAATGTCGAGGTTCCGCTGAAGCAGTTCTACCCCGAACTCAGCGCCAATTTCCGCCACGAAATCGCGCGCTACAAGACTATCCTGTCGGGTCTGCCGGAAGATGCGGTGAGCAAATTCCCGTCGGAACTGTCAGGCGGCATGAAGAAACGCGCCGGCCTTGCCCGCGCGCTTGCGCTTGATCCTGAACTATTGTTTCTGGACGAACCGACGGCGGGCCTCGACCCCATCGGCGCGGATAAATTCGACAAACTGACCAAGGAATTACAGCAGACCCTTGGTCTGACCGTTTTTCTCATCACGCATGATCTCGACACGCTTTACGCCATTTGCGACAGGGTGGCGGTGCTGGCCGACCGGCAAGTGATCGGTGTGGGGACAATCCCCGAATTGCTGGCGACAGATCATCCGTGGATACAGGAATATTTCAACGGCCCTCGTGGCCGTGCTGCACAAAGCAGCCAGAAACGCGCTGATAAAAAGACCTCCGGCGCGATGGACAAGCCAACGGTTACAGGGGCATAGGGACAGGCGATGGAAACGCGTGCAAATCATGTCTGGGTCGGGGCGGTAACCTTGCTGCTGTTGGGGGCGCTTGCCCTGTTCATTGTCTGGCTCGGCAGGTTTAGCGCCGACGACCAGAATGAATATGACATCCTGTTCCAGCAATCTGTTGCCGGCCTTGCGAAGGGATCGGAAGTGTCCTTCGCCGGTGTCCCTGTGGGACAGGTAAGCGAAATCGTCCTGTGGGAAACAGACCCTGAATTTGTCCGCGTGCGGGTGCGGGTGAAGGATGACGTGCCAATCCTGGTTGGCACCACTGCAACGATCCAGGGTTCTTTTACCGGCGTTTCGACCATTCTGCTGGATGGCGCACGCCGCGGCGCCCCGCCGATTACCTGCGAATCCACCGCTTGCCCTGAAGGCGTTCCCGTCATTCCGCCCAAACCGGGCGGGCTGGGAGAATTGCTGGCCAACGCACCATTGCTGCTGGAACGGCTGGCAACGCTGACCGAACGGCTTACCACGGTGCTTTCGGACGATAACCAGAACCAGATTGCTGGCATCCTGCGCAATACCAACCAGATGACCGCGCAATTTGCCAATGCCGCCCCGCAGGTGGAACGCACGCTGGCCGAATTGCAGGTGACCCTGCGCCAGTCTTCAGAAGCGCTTGATGCTTTTGAAAAGGTCATGGGTTCAACCGACCAGTTACTGAACAAGGAAGGCGCATCGCTGGCCGTGGAACTGCGCAAGACGCTTGCTTCTGCCAATGATGCGGCAAAGTCTCTTTCGGCTACACTGGAAGATGCACGCCCTGCTGCGCGCCAGCTGACCGACAGCACATTGCCTGCCGCCGAAGCGACGCTGCGCGATTTGCAGGCCACCAGCAAGGCATTGCGCAATGTAACCGAACGGATCGAACAGGAAGGCGCCGGATCACTTCTGGGTAGTCCGAAATTACCTGAATATGAAAAGTGACCGCGGAATGATTGCACAGGCAGTCCCCAGGGCCACGCAAAAGGAGACGCGCATCATGCGCAAGGTCAAACACATCGGCGCGTTTGCCACGGCGCTGGCATTTTCGGCAGCATTGGCAGGCTGCGTCAGTTTCGGCGCAGAACCGCCGCCTAGCCTGCTGACGCTGACCCCGACTTCGGTTGCCCCTGCAGGTTCCGGCGCAACTGGCTCCATCGCGAGTGCCATTGCAATTGCCGAACCGGATGCACCGGCCAAGATCGCCCTGACGCGTGTGCCAGTGCAGGTGGACGATGCCAACATCGCCTATCTGAAAGAGGCTTTCTGGGTGGAAAAGCCCAGCCGTCTGTTCCGCCGCCTGCTGGGTGAAACCATTCGCCAACGGTCCAGCCGTATCGTGGTTGATGATGACGAGGCATCGGTGGTTCCGGGCGATCTGCTGCGCGGAACCTTGCGCGAATTTGGCTATGATGCGCGCAGCCAGTCCGTCATCGTGCGATTTGATGCCATCCGCACTTCTGGTGACGGGCAAGTGCGCACCAGGCGATTTGAAAGCGTGGTGCCAGGCGTGCAAGCCGAAGCAGGGCCGGTGGGCTTTGCCTTGAACCAGGCCGCCAATGACGTTGCCGGGCAGGTTGCTGACTGGGTCGGTTGAGGGTTCTTCTCAGGCGCGTAGCAACGCAAGGAACTGTGCGGCCATGAGAAAATCCTTTTGCCGCTTGGCGCGGCGGTCTTCTGCCTCGTAATCGCTGCCCCACTGTTCCACCTGCCATAATTCTTCCAGATTGGCAGCGTCCCACAGGGCTTGTGCATCTGCGCCGTCTTCCAGCACGGCCAACCCGATGCAAAGCGATGCAGCCAGCGCAGTAACCGTCTGGATGCCGGCCAGCGTGAAACTGTCCATCACAGAAAGGCGCGTTCGCAATGTTTCGATTGCTTCGCCCGATTGGGGGCGGTGCATGATGCCGCTGACCCGTTCCAGCGTGATGGCCTCGCGTGCCTCGAAAGACGTCAGCAGCGGTTCCCACACGTCCTGCTGGCGGCGGAACAGCGCTTCGTCAGGGTCGGCGCGGTAGCAAAGCGTGTCAGTCTCGGTGAAAGCGAGCAGCTTTGCGATCGTCAGGTCCTTTTCCGGCCCTGCAATATCGATCGCATAATCGGCAAGATCGCGGAAATGGAACAGTTTGCTATCCAGTTCGTCGCCTTGCTCCGACCATTCCAGCGCCAGCCCATCGGCCAGCGCGCGAGAAGGCACGATTTGCGCTGCGCCAGCAGCGGTTTTAATCGCCCGACCATCCAGCAGCACGCGAAAGCCGCCTTCTGCCTCTGCCACCGAAACGTCTTTATAGAAGCGATTCATTCAGGCGGGCTCCGCCAGCGGCGGGCAAGGACCAGCGGCGCGACAAAGACATCCACAATGCCAACAGCTACCAGCACATAGCCCACCTCCATCGGCCATTCGATAGCGCGCTGGGTCACCAGCAGGCCGAGGATAACCATTGCCACCCCGGCAATCCGCGTGAAGCTGATGGCAAGATAGCGATTGCGGGCAAGATCGTCGTTCATTTCAGCAAGTCTCCCAGATGGACCGGCGATGTGGCAACCGCGATTGCGCCCGCGGCCGTCAGTTCCTGCGTGGTGTGATAGCCCCAATCAACCCCGATGGGGCGGACATTGGCGGCAATTGCCATGTCCATGTCAAAGGTGGTGTCGCCAATCATCACGGTATTTTCCGGCTCTGCCAGCGCATCTGCCAGCGCGGCCTGAAGCATTGCAGGGTGCGGCTTGGATGGATGCCTGTCTGCTGTCTGAAGCGATATGAAACGGTCCTTGATGCCGTGGCTGGCAAGGCAGCTAAGCAGTCCGCGATCAGACTTGCCCGTTGCAACAGCCAGCATCCAGCCAGCTGATTGCAACTGGTCGATCAGTTCTGCGATGCCGGAAAACAGTGGTTCTTCCAGCCTGCCTTCGAGCCGGCTGGTGCGGTATGCCCGCTTGTAGGCATCCACGGCTGCCACTTGCAGTGCTTGGTCCGCATCCGGCGCAAGCATCCTGATGGCTTGCGGCAGGCTTAACCCGACAATCCGGCGCACGTCATGGTGATCAGGCGCGGGGAGTCCGGTTTGCGAAAAGGCGATATCCATCGCTTCGCAAATGCTGGCCTGACCATCCACCAACGTGCCGTCACAATCAAAAACCGCCAGCCTGACTGTCATGAAATATTCGTCACTTCAGTAATGTCCGCATCAATTGGGCAATAGCGACAGAACCCTGCGTTTCCAGCCCGCTTGCAACATTTTCGCGTTCAGCCTCGGACTTGTTCTGCGACAGTTTGACCGTATCGCGCCACGCCCTGACTTCCATTTCGAAGCCGACGATACCTTTCATCAGACCATTCAGCCGGGCTGGCGAAAGCTTGTCCATCGTCCACGGTTGGCCCCCTGAAATCCGGGCTTCGTGCCGCGCTGTCAGTTGGTGCAGCAATGCCGAAAGCCCTTCTGTTTCCATTCGCCGAACCGGTCCTTCCAGTTCCAGCGCGACGTAATTCCACGTCGGCACCTGGTCCAGTTCGTCATACCACCGCGCCGAAACATAGGCGTCCGGGCCGTTCACCACCAGCAGAGCATTAATGCCCGCCAGATGCTTTGTAAGCGCGTTGCCCGCCGACAGGTGAAACTGCACCGCGCCATCACCGGTATAGACCAGCGGGGTATGCGCCACGCGCGGGCCATCGGGCGTCTGCGCGAACACCATGCCAAAGCCGATTTCGCCGATCAGCGTTTCATGCAGCTGGCGGTCGCCATGGCGGAAGGCGGCGGCAGGATGCATCTAGCGCCCTCTTTTCGGGGGACCGGCCTTGCGCGGACCGCCGCGTGGTGCTGCGCCCTTGGCAGGCGCGCTGCGCGAGGCGCCTCTTTTGCCCGGTGCAGATTTGCCTGCCGCGGATTTACCTGCCGCGGGTTTTGGCGAACCCTTGCCCTTGGTTGGGCCGCTTTTGCCGGTCTTGGGGCGGCCCTTGGCAACGCCGTCCTTTTCGTTGCGACCGCCTGCGATGCGTTCGCGCCGTTCACCGCGGCGTTCCTTGCGGATCTGCTTGGAATGCTGGCGCGCGGACTGCTTTTTCTGTTCGCGCGACATTGGGGTTGGCTCGTCATCGGGCAGGGCATCGCTCAGCGTCATGTCGAAACCGAGTTGTTCCATGCTGGCGGCAAAATGCTCAGGCAATTCGGCCGTTACATCCAGCGGCGCGCCATCGGGATGCTCGATAACAAGGCGGCGGGCGTGGAGATGCAGCTTGCGGCTGATGCTGCCCGTCAGAAAGGCGTCCTGTCCGCCGTATTTGCCGTCACCCACGATAGGGTGGCCAATGGCGGCCATATGGACACGCAGCTGATGCGTACGGCCGGTGAGGGGCTGCAATTCTACCCAGCAGGCACGGTTGCCTGCGCGTTCGATCACGCGGTATCGGGTGCGGGCAGCCTGGCCGTTTTCCTCGTCAACATGCATCTTTTCGCCGCCAGTCCCCGGCTGCTTGGACAGAGGTGCATCGATTTGACCTTCGAAGACTTCGGGCACGCCGACAATCAGCGCCCAATAGACTTTCTTGGCGGACCGGCCCGAAAAACGTTTGGAGAAAAAGGCAGCGCTGCCCGGTGTGCGGGCAATCAGCAGCACGCCGCTGGTGTCCTTGTCCAGCCGGTGGACGAGGCGGGGGCGAGGGCCACGGCCTGTCCCGTCAGGTCCGGCATAGGCATCGAGGAGGCCGTCCACATGCTGTTTCATGCCGGTGCCGCCCTGGGTGGCAAGACCGGGCGGCTTGTTAAGGACGATGGCGGCGCGGTCCTGCGTGATGACCATCGAATCGGCGAGTTCGATTTCGTCTTCGGTCAGTTGGCGGCGCTCGTTCGGGCCGCGATCTGGCTGGTCGCCGCCGGGAGGTACGCGAACGATCTGGCCAGTGGCGACACGGTCGTCCACCTTGGCACGCTTGCCGTCGACGCGGATCTGGCCGGTGCGCGCCCAGCGCGACACTGTGGCAAAGCCTATCTGGGGCAGGTGCCGCTTGAACCAGCGGTCCAGCCGCACACCGTCATCATCCTTGCGGACGGTGAACTGGCGCACTTCGGTCGAAGGGCCGTCTTGCGGGTTGTGGGGGTCGCTCATGCTGCGATCCTCATGATGATAAGTCCGATATAAAGGCCGGTAAGGCCGGCCAGAACAGAAACAAGGGCATAGGAAAGTGCAAGGGCTGGCTGTCCGCGCTCGATCAGCAGCATCAGCTCGAGGCTAAAGGCAGAAAAAGTGGTGAAGCCGCCCAGCAGGCCAACCCCGATGAGCAGGCGCCATTGTTCGCCCGACCCGTCGCTGTGGCGCGCGAGATAGCCTGCCAGCAGGCCCATGGCGATGCTGCCGATGATGTTGACCGATATGGTCGCCCACGGATAACCGATCATGGTTTGCGGGCCGAACATGCGCGTCAGGCCGCGGCCAAGCTGATAGCGCATCACCGCGCCAGTTGCGCCGCCGATTGCAACATTTACCGTTGCGGCCAAAGGGGAAAGAGAAGTCATGGCGGGTGCCTTAGACGGCCAATCGTCTTTCGTCATCCTGCGACTTCATGTATCAGGCAGGACGTGCAATCGCAGCTTATCTGGAACTGTGTTGTTCTGGCACTTGCCAAAATAGCTACGATTCGCTAGTTGCGCCCCAGTTCGAGCCGTTCCGGAAGGATTCGGCACAATTTCTATTGATAAGCTGTAGGCGCACCCCCGCGCAGATGCGGGCTCTGTACCTTTGCTGTGAGGTGTTTGAATTTATGCAGATCATGGTTCGCGATAACAATGTCGACCAGGCCCTACGCGCGCTCAAGAAGAAGCTGCAGCGTGAAGGCGTGTATCGCGAGATGAAGCTGCGTCGTCACTACGAAAAGCCCAGCGAAAAGCGCGCCCGCGAAAAGGCTGCTGCCGTTCGCCGCGCCCGCAAGCTGGAGCGCAAGCGCATGGAGCGTGACGGGATCAAGTAAGACCCGTCTTCAAGCGGGGCTTTCGACTTCCGGATATTTGCCAACACCGGTTTTTCTCTGGAATTGATACGAAAGCCTGAAAGTCTCGATAAACTGAAGACTCGCTTGAACCCAGCACTGCATTACGCCATCAGGGCGCGGAGAAATCCGCGCCCTTTTTGCCATGTGCCGCAAGGCCGGGCGTTACCTTCACGAATCAGGATGCTTTGATGACCGATATTACCCGCGTTCCGTTGCAGCCCATTGCCAAGGGTTCGCTCACCAAGCTGTGGCTTGGTGTCATTGCCGTTATCCTGATTGGGGTTGGCGTTGCCTTCCTTGCCGCGCCGAAAGGTGTTTCGGTTGAAACCGTGCAGGCAGGCACCGGCCCTAATCCTGCGCCCACTGACGTGGTGCTGGTGAATTACACCGGCAAGCTGGCCGACGGCAAAGTGTTTGACGAAGGGCAGGGCGCACCCCTGCCGCTGGAAGGCATGATCCCCGGTTTCAAGGAAGGCGCCCTCAAAATGCAGAAGGGCGGCAAGTATGAAATGACTATCCCTTCCGACAAGGCCTATGGCGCGGAAGAAAAGGTCAATCCGCAGACCGGCGAGGTAGTCATTCCGGCCAATAGCGACCTCGTATTCGAAGTCGAATTGATTGATTTCATGTCGCTGGAGGATTTCCAGGCTCGCATGGCGCAGATGCAGCAGATGATGCAGATGCAGCAGCAACAGCAGGGCGCTGAAGGCGCTGCTCCTCCGCAGCCATAAGGCTGCCGAGAGCAACCGGCAGGGGCTGTCGCTGCAGTATTGCAGTCAGCGCGTAATTCGCTGACAAGAGGTGCATGACCCAGGATACTGCAGCAGCCCCGCAAGCCTCGCTTCACACAGCAGATAATGACTGGCCGCTAAGGCCCTGGGTCCTTGGCGGTCTGCTCGCCCTGGCAGGCCTGATGATCCACATCGCCACCCACGGGCACGAAGACAGCCAGGGCTGGATCGCGCTGGCATCATTTGTCTTTTTCAGCGCAATTTTCGCCGCATTCTCGATTGATCGCGATCGCTTGGTAACCCCTGCCATTGCCGCTGTTGGCATTGGTGTGGTCATGGCCGGGCTGGCATGGCGCGCGGTCGACCCGGGTGATTATCTGGCGGATGAGGAATATGCCTTCGGTGCTGGCGTGATTGCCACGACGCTGGCGCTGCCGCTGTTCCAGGCCGGTTTTCACCGGATGCGGATGCGCACCCCCTACCGCGATACACATTCGCATATATGGAACGATTTTGTCAGTGGCGGCGGCGCGTTGGCATTTGTCGGGTTGGCATGGCTGCTGATTGGCGTCTTGTCCGAGCTGTTTCAGCTGCTCAAGATCGAACTTCTCAAGCTTTTGATCCAGCAGGCGTGGTTCGGTTGGACCTTTTCCGGCCTTACCTTTGGCGCGGCGCTGGGCACCTTGCGCAACCATCTGAAGATATTGGGCACATTGCAGTCCGTGGTGTTGCTCGTCCTGTCCTTGCTGGCCGTGCCGCTGGCTGCTGCGCTGCTGATATTCCTCATTGCGATGGTGGTTTCCGGCCCCGATGTCCTGTGGGAAGCGACCCGCAGCGCAACGCCTATTTTGCTTGCCTGCGCATTCGGGGCGTTCGTGCTGACCAATGCGATCATCCGCGATGATGACAGCGACATGACCGGTTCGCGCATCATGCGGGCAACGGCATTCATCCTTGCCATGGGTATTTTCCCACTGACAGTTTTTGCGGCCATTTCCATGGGCACGCGAGTGGCGCAGCATGGCTTGTCGCCCGAACGCCTGTGGGGGCTTGTCGCCATTGCATTCGCGTGCGCTTACGGCCTTTCCTACATCGTGGCGCTGGTGCGCGGCGGCCGTGCCGGCTGGCATGACCGGCTGCGCCGCGCCAACCTACATCTGGCGGTGGGCGGGTGCTTGCTGGCGTTGGTGCTGGCTTTGCCCATCTTCGATTTCGGCGCGATTTCCGCCCGCAACCAGATTGCCCGGATGGAAGCGGGCAGGACCGACATTTCCACCTTCGATTTCACCGCGCTGAGGTGGGATTTCGGCGAGGCAGGCCGCGCCGCCTTGCGCGACATGGTGAAAAACTCGGATGGCGAAGTGATGGCCAGGGCGCAGGAAGCACTTGCCCAGAAGGAGCGGCCTTACCGCAGGATGCCTGAAGAGCAGGATGAGGTTGGCAAGCGGCTCGCCAATATGCGGATTGATGTGACGGACCCGGCTGTCCGCCTTCAGGTGCGCGATTATATCGCCAGCCAGCGCTGGTCGTGCAACCGGCCCTGCATCATCGTCGATCTGGGCACGGGTGAGGGCAGCAAGCGCAAGATGGCGCGGCTGGAAGACCGGCGGATGATGCCTTTCGATCTGGACATGAATGCGACCTATTCGCCGCAGACATCGGATGAGATGATGGCAGAAGAGGCAATGAAATCTGCGCAGGAAGCGGAAATCGGGCCCGAATCGAAAGTTGAAATCCGCCCCTATAATGGCCGCCAGATATACGTGGACGGCCAGCCACTGGGGTTGCCGTTCGAATAACCCCCAAAAACCCAGTCCGCAAAACCGTCCGGTCACTGCATCTGCTGCTTGAAGCCGCGCGCTGCCACGGCTAACGCGCGATGCATGTCTGTAGATAAACAAACCGTCGCGAAAATCGCCTCGCTGGCGCGCATCAAGATGGGCGATGAAGAGCTGGAGCGCATGGTGCCCGAGCTTAACAACATCCTCGCCTGGGTGGAGCAGCTGGGTGAAGTCGATTGTAGCGGCGTCGAACCGATGACTGCTGTCATTCCCAACACCTTGCGCCTGCGCGACGATGTGGTCGATGCCGACCCGCTGACCGGAGGCGGTATTCGCGACAAGGTCCTGGCCAATGCGCCTGCGCCCGAGCACGGGTTCTTTGGCGTGCCCAAGGTGATTGAATAATGACTGATCTGACTGAACTGGGCGTCGCCGCCATTCGCGGCGGCGTGGCCAAGGGCGATTTCACCGCGCGCGAAGTGGCAGAAGCGTTCAACGCCAATGTCGCTGCCGCATCGGCGCTCAACGCCTTTATCGTCACCACGCCCGAAAAGGCGCTGGAAGCTGCCGATGCAGTCGATGCAGCCCGCGCGGCTCGCAAACGGCTTGGCAGCATGGCCGGCGTGCCGATCGGCATGAAGGATCTGTTCGCCACCAAGGGCGTGCAGACCACGGCTGCCAGCCACATCCTCGGCGGGTTCGTGCCGCCTTATGAAAGCACGGTGTCCAGCAATTTGTGGGCCGCCGGTGCTGGAATGCTCGGCAAGCTCAATCTCGACCAGTTCGCGATGGGTTCGTCCAACGAGACATCCTATTTCGGCAATGTCATTTCGCCATGGCGCAGCCGCGAAAGCAATGCAGAACTTGCACCGGGCGGTTCGTCCGGCGGCAGTTCAACCGCAGTATCTGCGCGCCTTGCGCCAGCTGCCACCGGCACTGATACGGGCGGCTCCATCCGCCAGCCAGCAGCCTTTACCGGCATCACGGGCGTAAAACCGACCTATGGCCGGTGCAGCCGGTGGGGCGTGGTGGCCTTTGCATCCAGCCTTGACCAGGCTGGCCCGATGGCGCGCGACATCCGTGACTGCGCGATCATGCTGGGCGCAATGGCCGGTTTCGATCCCAAGGATTCAACCAGCTTAGACTTGCCCGTGCCGGACTGGGAAGCGGCGCTGAATGCCGATCTCAAGGGCAAAAAAGTGGGCATCCCGCGCGAATACCGGATGGATGGCATGGATGCCGAAATCGAGGCTAGCTGGGAACAGGGCAAGGCGTGGCTGCGCGACGCAGGCGCTGAAATCGTCGATATCAGCCTGCCGCACACCAAATATGCGCTGCCTGCCTATTACATCATCGCGCCAGCAGAAGCGTCGAGCAATCTGGCGCGCTATGATGGCGTTCGTTACGGCTTGCGCGATCTGCCAGAGGGCGCCGGCTTGCAGGATATGTATGCAGCCACCCGCGCTGAAGGGTTTGGCGACGAGGTGAAGCGCCGCGTGCTCATCGGCACATATGTGCTCAGCGCCGGTTTCTACGATGCCTATTACACGCAGGCCCAGAAGGTGCGTACGCTGATTGCACAGGACTTTGCCAATGCGTTTGAACAGTGCGACGTGATCCTTGCGCCGACAACGCCTTCGGCGGCCTTTGCGCTGGGTGACAAGTCGGACGATCCGCTGTCGATGTATCTTAACGATGTGTTCGCCGTTCCTGCCAGCCTTGCCGGGCTTCCGGCATTGTCTGTCCCTGCCGGGCTGACGCAAAGCGGTCTGCCGCTGGGCTTGCAGATTATCGGCAAGGCTTTTGACGAACAGGGCGTGATGAACGCCGGCCTCGCAATCGAACAGAGAGCGAATTTCAGCGCCAAACCAGACAGGTGGTGGGCATGAGCAATTACCGAATCCAGGGTGAAACCGGCGAGTGGGAAGTCGTTATCGGCCTCGAAGTCCACGCGCAGGTAACGTCCAACTCCAAGCTGTTTTCCGGCGCGTCGACCATGTTCGGCGCGGAACCCAATGCGCAGGTCAGTCTGATTGATGCGGCAATGCCGGGCATGTTGCCCGTGCCTAACCGCGAATGCATCCGGCAGGCAGTGCGCACTGGCATGGCGATAGAAGCGCAGATCAACAAGTTCTCGCGGTTCGACAGGAAGAACTATTTCTACGCAGATTTGCCGCAGGGCTACCAGATCAGCCAGCTTTACCACCCCATCGTGGGCGAAGGCTCGCTGGTGATCGAAGCGGATGAAAAAGCCGGGATCCCGCAGCCCAAGACAATCGGCATCGAGCGTATCCATGTGGAACAGGATGCGGGCAAGCTGATGCATGACCAGCACCCCACCATGTCCTACGTTGATTTGAACCGCTGCGGCGTGGCGCTGATGGAAATCGTCAGCATGCCGCACATGACATCGCCTGCAGAAGCAGGTGCCTATGTCCGCAAGCTGCGGTCTATCCTGCGCTATGTCGGTTCGTGCGATGGCAACATGGAAGAAGGTTCGATGCGGGCTGATGTCAATGTGTCAGTCCGAAAGGTGGGCAGCCCTGAATTGGGGACGCGCACGGAAACGAAAAACGTCAATTCCGTGCGTTTCGTAATGGCCGTGATCGAGCAGGAAGCCCGCCGCCAGGTGGACCTGATCGAAGAAGGCGGCACCGTGGTGCAGGAAACGCGCCTCTACGATCCGGACAAGAACGAAACCCGGTCCATGCGCAGCAAGGAAGACGCGCATGATTACCGCTATTTCCCCGATCCTGATCTGTTGCCGCTGGAACTGGATGACGCATTCCTGGAAGAATGCCGCGCCAGCCTGCCGGAACTGCCTGATGCCAAGCGGGCGCGCTATACAGGCGAGCTGGGCCTTAGCGATTATAACGCAGCGCAGCTGACAGCAGAGGTGGAAACTTTCGCACGTTTCGAAACCCTGCTCGCAGAAGCGGCAAGCCAGCTGGGCAAGTCAGAAGCCGTTGTCGCCACGCAGGTGGCAAACTGGACACTGTCGGTCGCGCCCGGGGTAATCAAATCCCTCGGCGATGACGCGCGGATGGAAAATAATACCGCTGCTGCAAATGCCGCGATCCTGAAACTGGTTGATGCCGGTACAGTGTCTGGTGGACAGGCCAAGGAAATCTACGAAATCGTGCTCAAAACCGGCCGCGAGCCGGACGAGATTGCCGAAACCGAAGGTTTGAAGCAGCAGAGTGATACTGGCGCAATCGATGCCGAGATCGACAAGGTTCTGGCCGCCAACCCTGACAAGGTCGAGGAATATCGCGGAGGCAAGGACAAGCTGTTCGGCTTCTTCGTTGGCCAGACGATGAAAGCGATGCAGGGCAAGGCTAACCCGCAGGTCATCAACGAATTGCTGAAAGCCAAGCTGGGCTGAACATCCCCGTCGCGGCGAGGCCCGTTTTCCAATTCAGTTAGATTGCGGCAATAGCAAGATACAATTCGGGCGGCTTCGCGCTTACGAAGCCGCCCGTAATGGTTTTAGAATGCGGCCGAATATTCGAGGAAGTTCTTGGTGAAGGCTTGAAGCAGGTCAGCTTCTGCTGCTTCTGTTTCATCTGTCGTCTTGGGCGGGAAGTGCGACAGGCCATTGCCGCCGCGGCCCTTGACCAGGCTGGTTTCCGTCTTGCCTGTGCGGAAATCCTTGAAAATGAACCGGTTGTTCAATGAACGGCCGTAAATGGCCTTCTTCTGATACAGGTTCTGGGTGACAAGCAGTTCGGCATAGCAGGGCGCTGTCGAAGACGTCAGGCGCGTCTTTTCCTTGGTGGAAACCTTGCGGTCTTCGATCGGCGCTTCATAACTTACGGTCGTGCCGGCTGGCAATTTCAGGGCCGACACCAGGTCGATTGTGCCAAGCGCAGCAACCTGGAATTTGGGGCCGAGCGCTTCCTTCAGATATTCCGCTTCGCTGATGTTGCGGTCCTTGTTGGCGGCGGCATCAGCCACTGCGCCAATGATGCCGAAGCCTGACAGCAGCGAAGTTGTCTGGGCCTGGCCTTCGAGCGTGGGGAAGACATGGAGTTCGCACGCGCCGGTGGCTGAAGCGGCCGCCGCGTCCTGCGCCAGGGCAGGGGTTGCCGCCATTGCCGTGGCAGAAAATACAATGCCGATGCCGGCAAAAGAGTTCTGGATTTTCATTTTTTACCTTTCGGAATTTTACGGAGCGATTGAACTGGATGTTTCGGTATCGTCTGATTGATCGATGATTTCTGCTGCTTCACCTGCCTGAGCAGCGTCAGGCTGTTCTGCTTCGCCTTCGGGAGCATTGAAGCCACCTGCCAGCGAATAGAGAATATCCTCACCGGTGCGGGCCTTCAGTTCCCGCCCCTTGGGGATGTAGCCATCCTTCCCCCTGATGAAGCCGGAAAATACCCCCACGGCAAACCACGTTGCCGCTGTTGCGCCGTTCTTGTTGCGACCCTCCTCGCGGTAGCGGCCGTCGAGAGATACCTCTTTGCCTTCAAGGTCGAGGTGGCGAAGGGAAATGGCGATAATGCCGGCTTTGCCGAAGCCGCCATTTCCGGTGACAAATGTCACTTCGCCTTCGCCTGTGGTTCCCTTGGGAATGGCAACAGTTGGGCCGTCGAGCACATCGTGCAGCACGGTTACACCGAACCGGTCGCCCACCTTGCTGAGTTCAGTCGAAACATCGTCATTCATCATGACGAAAACAGGCGTGAAAGCAGGCAGCGTTGCCATAGGGCCCGCTTCTGTATCTTCTTCCAGTTCCGCTTCCGGCAATGCAGCCGGGGCTTCCGGCGAAGCATCTTCAGCCGGTTCGGCAACAGGCAGCGTAGCGGCTGCGTCCTGATCAATACCTGCCGATGCTAAACTAGCGCTGCACAGCAGCAGCAATGCCGCTGAAGCGCGGCATAGGTTGGCGTAAGCCATATCCCCCCCTGGATAATTTCGAAGCGAGAATTATTTTGAAATTGGGATCCTGTCCATCGAATTATCGCAATTATCGCAAAGAGATCGTGGAAATCCGCCGCCACGTAAGGGCTGACAGAATTGCGAAGAAAAAGGGTGCCAGAATCGCTCCTGACACCCTTTCAATTTATCAAGGGAGGTGGTTCAGCCCTTGCGCTCGCCGGTCATGGCCATCGAGCCGAATGCGCCTGCGTTGACGTTGCCGACCAACTGGTCGCCGTCGATCGTCGCGTCGCAATCCAGCGTCATTGGCATCGGCACGGTCATGTTCATTTTCCAGGTCAGCTTGTTGCCGTCGATCTTGCCATCGACAACATCCATCGAACCCATTGCACCTGCGTTGGTGCCAGTGAAGCTTGCGCCATCATCGCCGGGCACGACCGTGAAAGTGCTCTTCTGGTCACCCATCGGGCTCTTGGTCACGCACTCATATGTTCCTGCTACAGACATTATTTCTCTCCTATTGGGTGATGTGTGCAATTCAGTCGTCAGCGGTGTCGCTGTCAACCGGGATAATGATTTCAACGGGCAGGTTGATCCCCGACAATTGCGGTTCAACGACAGACCGGTCTCCTACAATGACGAAGGTCAGATCCTTCGAGCCGAGGTTCATCCGGGCGGCATCATCCAGCGCCGTAGCGTCAAGCGAACGATAAAGGCTGGCCAGCGTGCTGTAGTAAGTATCCGGCCGGCCAAGGCGCTGGTTTGTCAGGATTGCGTTCAGCACCTGCGCATTGGTTTCAAAGCGGTTGGGAAGGCCGCGGATATTGCCATCTGTCACGCGGTTGAGTTCCTGCGAATCGACAGGTCGCGAGGATGGGAATGCATCGAGTTCCTCGATCAGCAGCTTGATCGCATCGCCAGTCCGGTCAGACTGAACCGGCGCCGTCATGGCGAAACTGCGCGGGCCAACAGGCGCGGTGATCATGCTGCGAACGCCGTAGCTCCACCCCTTGTCTTCCCGCAGGTTCATGTTGAGCCGCGACAGGAAGCCATCGCCCAGCACTTCATTGGCCAGTTCCAGCGCTTCTGAATCGCCATCGCGGCCCGTCATCGGCAGCACGCGTCCGGCCACGATAACCGATTGCGGCGAATTGGGACGGTCGATCAGCACAATGCGCGGGCTCGGCGCTGGAATTGCCTCGTCCAGCTCCTTGATCGGCACAGCCATGCGGTTGTCCCGCCATTTGCCAAACGCTTCGTCCAGCATCGGCAGCAGCTGGGCCATGGTGACATCGCCCACAACAGTGATCGACGCCATGCTTGGCCGCAGCCACTTGGCGTGGGCCGCTCGAAGGGAATCGGCGCTGGTTGCAGCCAGTGCCTCGCGGTTGCCAAGCCCGTCACCTGCCTGCCCATAAGGCGTGTTTTCGCCGAACAGGATGGGGGCAAGGGCCCTGCTGGCAAGAGCGCGGGGTGATGCCAGCACCTGCGACAGCGATGCAAGGCGCTGGTCGCGAACGCGAGCAACTTCAGCATCGGCAAAAGCAGGGTTGCGGACAACATCGGCCATCAGTTCCAGTGACGGGGCCAGATTGGCCGACAATGCAGACAGCATGACGCTGGACGTGTCGAGCGAAGCGCCAGTGTTGAGGGATGCGCCGAGGCGTTCCTGTTCTTCGGCGATTTCGATGGCGCTACGCGTCGTTGTGCCTTCCTCGAGCAGTGCCAGCATGGTCGTCTGGGTGCCTGGCGTGTCGAGAGCATCTGCTGCAATGCCTGCATCGAAATCGAGACTGACCAGAACCTTTGGCACGGCGGTGCGGCGTGCAAGGATGACTTCGATACCATTAGTCAGCTTGGCGCGTTCAATTGCAGGGAAATCCAGATCTGCAACAGGCGCAACGGGCGGAAATGCGCGCGGCGGACCGGTTTCCAGCACCGATGGCGTTTTCCTGGCATCTGGCGCGGGTGGTGGCGTGGTGTCTTCATCACCCCAACCGCCCATTTTTGCGCCGTCTTCCGTCCGTTCGCCTGGAATGATGGCCAGGCTATAGGCCGGGCGCGTCAGCCAGCGGCTCATCGCCGCCTGCACCTGTGCAGGGGTCAGCGCGGCGAGCAGTTCAAGGTCGGTCTTGTACTGGGCAGGATTGCCCGCATACATCAGCCCTTCGGCCAGGGTCGCACCCTTGCCGGAAAATCCGCCAACCTGTTCCAGCGAGCCAATCTGCCTTGAAACGCCCTGCGTTGCGGCGCGGCGCAATTCATCTTCAGTGGGGCCGGTGCGGATGAAATCGGCGATGATTTCATCGAGGCGCGCTTCGGCGCGAGCGCGGTCAACGCCGGGCTTCACGTCGATCGAAGCGCCGAGCATGGAAAGCTGTTCCTGCCGCCATGCAAATGCACTGACAGTGACGGCCAGCTGTTCTTCACGCACAAGGATGTTGTCGAGCCGCGAACTGGCAAGACCGCCCAGCACGCTCATCCCGGCATCCAGCGCAACAGAATCAGGGTCGGTTAGGGCCGGGCCGCTCCATGTGCGGAAGACCCGCGCGACAGGAATCTGATCGGTCATTTCCCGGCTGACAGGCTGGTCCAGCGTGACCGGGCCGGCGGGCTTCTGGATGACTTCTGGGCCGCGCGGAATTGCGCCGAACCAGCGTTCCACCATCGGGCGTGCGGTTTCGGCGTCAATATCGCCGCTCAGCGCCAGCACGACATTGTTGGGGCCATAATTATCGGTGAACCATTTGCGCACATCGTCGATGGCAGCAGCGTCAAGATCGGCCATGGAGCCGATGGTGGAATGGCGATAGGGGTGGCCAACGGGGAAAAGCCCATCCTGAATTGCGTAGAATGCCAGTCCGTAAGGCTGGTTATCGCCCTGGCGCTTCTCATTCTGCACCACGCCGCGCTGCTTATCGAGCTTGTCCTGCGTGACCGCGCCCAGCAGGTGGCCCATCCGGTCGCTTTCCATGAACAGGGCAAGATCGAGCGCGCCGGTTGGCACGGTTTCGATGTAGTTCGTCCGGTCGGCATCGGTGCTGCCATTTGTGGATGTGGAGCCTGCGCTTTCGAGCGGAATGTCGAAATTCTCCACATTTTCGCTGCCGCCGAACATCAGATGTTCGAACAGATGCGCAAAGCCCGTTCGGCCGCGTGGTTCATGTTTGGAGCCGACCCGGTAATAAACCGTGACGCCCACAATCGGTGCCTTGCGGTCGGTATGGACGATGGTGGTCAGACCATTGTCGAGGGTGAAGGTCTGATAAGGAATATCCACCGCGCTGACGAGTTCTGCCAGCGAAGCCGTTTCGGCAGCAGGTGCCGCTTCGGGTGTGCTGGCAATCGGCTGCTGCTGCATTGGTGCGGCGCAGGCCGAAAGACTGAGTGCCAGAAGGGCAGTGGTCGTGAAGAGACGCATGGATAAACCTGTCTTTTTGAAAGTTCGGGTCAGCGATTGGAAACGACGGAACGGTTTGCCTTGTTGGCCAGCACATCTGCCCGCCAGAAATGGACCGGTTTCAGCTTGTGTTCGACAAACAGCTTAGCCTGATCTGCGAAATGCGCACTATCTGCCCGCGTGGTGGCGGCGCCGTAAGGCATGATCGATTGCGATTGCACGCGTTTGCCGGGCGCCCATTCCATGAACATCAGGAAACTGTCGCCATGGCGAACGGACAAACGGCCGTCTTCATCCACATCCCACAGGGTCGATGCGCGCAATGTGTCGCTGCCGCCATCCAGCGGAAGATCGACTGTGCCTTGCCGCAGCCGCAACAGATCTGACATGGGCGGGTCGATCCGGCCAAAATACGTCTGCAGATGGGTGACCGCGTCAGACAACGCCTCGCGCGGGTCAGGTTCTGGCTTGTTCTGGTATTCCGCGCTCATGAAGGGGCGGATCATCAACAGTGCGATGGCATCGGCTGGCCCGACATTGTCGGACGTGAGATCCCACTTGCCCAGCAGCGCCTGGCCTTTGGCAAGGTCTGGCGCATCGGAAAGGTCGAGCGCGGCAACACCGTCCAGCATCCGCGCGACATAGCCCTGACGTTCATAGGCAGTATCATATTTGATGCGTTCGAGCGTGGCGCGGTCGATTGTGCCTGCAGCGGCCATCAGCTTTGCGGCACGCGCGGCGCGGTTGGTGGTCTTCAGTTCCACCCCCAGTTCGGGCGCGACGCTATCGGGCGACAAATCACTGCCCGGGCCTGCTGCCGAAAACGGCGAATTATTGGCGTTGAACAGCCAGCCTGATGCCGGGTTTACGATCTGGGGAATCCTGTCGAAGGCGACTGGGCCTTTCCAGATGAGCGAACTGTCATCGCCCGGCAGTACATTGCGCCAGTCTGGCCCCACTTTCCGGTCAGGGATCGCGGCATTGTAGAAATAGCCGATATTGCCTTCACGGTCGGCATAGATGAAATTGGTGGACGGAATATCCATCCGCGCAAGAATGGCGCGCCATTCCTCGAAGTTCTGCGCCTTGTTCAGCCGATAATAGGCGTCGAGCTGGCCCAGATTATCGATACCGCCATAGCGGAAGGCGTAGGCACCGCTGTCATTAACGATGACCGGCCCATGCTGGCTGCGATAGACCGTGCTGCGGATGGGCAGCACCAAGGGTCCCAGCTTTACCGGCAGGGTGAAGCTGGTTTCTTCCAGTGGCTGCCATTTACCATCCAGCCGGTAATGCGTGCCGTTCTTGTCCAGTTCCAGCTTGTAGATATCGACCATGTCAGGGCGGTTGACCGTATTGGTCCAGCCCAGGTTTTCATTGTGGCCGAGGAAAGGGAAGGGGCTGCCGGGGAAATTGGCACCGGCAAAATGCCAGCCTTCGCCGCTTTCGACCACCAGTTCATACCAGGCCACGCCGCCGCGCCACGGCTGGTGGCTGTTGGAAACCAGCCGCGTCACGCCGTCGCCCGATTTCTTCGGAGCTATGGCAAAAGCGTTTGACCCCGACATGGCCGCTTCTGTGCCTGACGGGAGCGGGGCAGGGTAGCCCAACCTTGCTTCGGACACAGCTGCGGTCTGCGGCGCTTTTTCTGACTGCGGAACGATTGGCGGGCCGAATTCCGGCGCCAGTGGCTTGTTCGCGACCAGCGGTTCGATCACATTGTTGAGGCCGAAGAAGAATGGCTGGCGCAGGGCAAAGCCCGCCGCGACATCTTCGCCATTGACGGGGAAGAGATTGTCCAGCTTCACTTCGCCCGGATGGTCTTCTGCAAAGCTGTTGAGGCCGGCGGCATAGGCGTTGAACAATTCGCGGGTGTCGGCCGGCAGGCCCTTGAACTGGCGCTGCGCGGTGCCGCGGGCATCAAGCAGGTGATAGACATAGTCGATCGCCGCGCCATCCTGCCCGGCAATTGCGCCATAGCGGCCGCGGCTCATCGCGATGACATCCTGCAGGGTGAAAAAATCGTCCTGGGCATGGGCAACGGCAATGCCATAGGCAGCATCGGCATCGGTCTTGCCGTAAATATGTGGCACGCCGAATTCATCCCGGATGATTTCTGCTGTGTAAATTCGCGGGGCGGGTGCTTCGCCCGGTTCTGCCACCAGCGGTTCCCACACCATCAATCCGACCAATGCAGCAATCAACAGGCCAAGCGTCGTCCAGCCCAGCCGGGCCACCCATTTTTTCATCCGGAAATCCTCTCGGTTTACGGATTAGCCGCCTTTGCCAGCGGCGTGAAGGGCCAATGGCAAGCGAATTGGAAGCGGACGATGGTGCAACCGTGAATATCGTGCAAGTATCTAAAATTCAGCCGTTTTTGTAGCCCATTGCCCGACTTTACAATTTGGGAAAATTCGGGAAATTTGTTCTGGATCAAAGGAAAAAACGGTTTTTTGCGTCATCACCCTGTCACGCTGATATAGCCACCCCTATATGTGACTAACACACCTATGGCTGCAGCAGGACTTGTGTTGCCAATAGGCCACACCATATCTGACGGGTACTTTTTGAGGGATACTTCATGAACCTGGAAAAATTCACTGACCGCGCCAAGGGCTTCCTCCAGTCTGCCCAGACCGTTGCCATCCGCAACAATCATCAGCGGATCAGCCCGACGCATCTATTGAAAGCCCTGCTGGAAGACGAGGAAGGCATGGCTGCCGGCCTTATCCAGCGTGCAGGCGGCGATCCCAAGATTGCTGTGACCGAAGTGGATGCGCAGCTTGCGAAGATCCCCGCAGTATCGGGCGGCGGCGCGCAACAGACGCCGGGCCTCGACAATGATGCCGTGCGCTTGCTGGACCAGGCAGAACAGATTGCCGAGAAGGCAGGCGATTCTTACGTCACTGTCGAACGTTTGCTGGTCGCAATCGCACTCGCCACCACGACCGATGCCGGCAAGGCGCTGAAAGCTGCCAATGTCGATGCGCAGGCGTTGAACAAGGCGATCAACGAATTGCGCGGCGGCCGCACGGCAGACACTGCCAGTGCCGAAAACGCCTATGACGCGATGAAGAAATACGCCCGCGACCTGACGCAGGCGGCGCGCGATGGCAAGCTGGACCCTGTGATCGGCCGTGACGAGGAAATCCGGCGGACTGTGCAAATCCTCGCCCGCCGTACCAAGAACAACCCAGCGCTGATTGGCGAACCCGGCACCGGCAAGACCGCAATTGCAGAAGGCCTCGCCCTTCGCATTGCCAATGGCGATGTGCCCGACAGTCTCAAGGGCCGCACGCTGATGTCGCTCGACATGGGCGCGCTGATTGCCGGCGCGAAATATCGCGGCGAGTTCGAGGAACGACTGAAGGCAGTGCTGGATGAGGTGAAGGGCGCCGATGGCCAGATCATCCTTTTCATCGACGAAATGCACACGCTCATCGGGGCTGGCGCATCTGAAGGTTCAATGGATGCAAGCAATCTCCTTAAGCCTGCTCTGTCGCGCGGAGAGCTGCATTGCATTGGCGCGACCACGCTCGACGAATATCAGAAATATGTCGAGAAGGACCCGGCACTGCAGCGGCGGTTCCAGCCGGTTTATATCGAGGAACCGAGCGTCGAGGACACGATTTCAATCCTGCGCGGCATCAAGGACAAATACGAGCTACACCACGGTGTTCGTATCGCCGATGGTGCGCTGGTTGCTGCCGCACAGCTGTCCAACCGCTACATTTCCAATCGCTTCCTGCCCGACAAGGCGATCGACCTTATGGACGAGGCCGCCAGCCGGATCAGGATGGAAGTGGAATCCAAGCCCGAGGAAATCGAAGGGCTCGACCGCCGTATAATCCAGCTGAAGATCGAGGAATCCGCCCTTACCAAGGAAAAGGACGATGCATCCAAGGAGCGGCTCGTCGCCTTGCGCGAAGAGTTGGCTAATCTTGAGCAGCAATCTTCTGAACTGACCACCCGCTGGCAGAACGAGCGCGACAAGATCGCTGCTGAAGGAAAGATCAAGGAAGAGCTTGATCATGCCCGGCTCGAACTTGAACAGGCGCAGCGCGAAGGCGATCTGGCCAAGGCTGGCGAGCTTTCCTACGGCAAGATTCCCCAGCTCGAAAAGGCATTGGTGGAAGCCGAAGGCGTTAATGAAAACGCGATGCTGCGCGAAGAAGTCACCGAAGATGACATCGCGGCGGTCGTCAGCAAATGGACCGGTGTTCCGGTTGACCGCATGATGCAGGGCGAGCGCGACAAGCTGCTCAAGATGGAACAGGTGATCGGCAAACGGGTGATTGGCCAGGAACAGGCCGTCAATGCGGTTTCCAAGGCGGTCCGCCGTGCGCGTGCCGGCCTGCAGGACCCGAACCGGCCGCTTGGCTCATTCCTGTTTCTCGGTCCCACGGGCGTGGGCAAGACCGAACTGACCAAGGCGCTGGCTGAATTCCTGTTCGATGACGATTCGGCCATGGTCCGTATCGACATGAGCGAGTTTATGGAAAAGCACGCGGTTGCCCGCCTGATCGGCGC
>JAHEAX010000009.1 GCA_024642525.1 Erythrobacteraceae bacterium
CCCGCCTCGATCAGGTCAATCAGCTTGTTGAACGACTTGATGGCGATCCGCGTGGTCGCGGTGCGGTCTTTCTGATCTGCCCGCGAAATATAGCGCAGCTGATATTGCTCCATCACATCCTGCAACATCTGGATCATGAAATGGAGCGTTTCATTACCCCCATGTTCAACCAGCACACGGTGAAATTCTGCCACGCCGACGATACATTCCTTGTCGCGCCCGGTTTCGTTCAGTTCGGACAATCGGTCGGCTTCTTCCCGCAATGCCGTAACCGCCTTTTTGGTCGGGCGGGATGCCAGCTTGCGCACGATATATGGCTCAATCGCAAAGCGGGATTCGTAAATGTCTGCCACCGTCACGCCGCTGGCCTGGAGCACGAAGCTGGCATAGCGCGAAACGCTTTCCACCTGCGGCAGGCTCACCCGTGCGCCGCTGCGCGAACCGCGAGTGACTGCAATCAGCCGTTCTGTTTCGAGGATGCGGAACGCTTCGCGCAGGGTCGGGCGCGATATCCCGAACTGTTCCATCAACTGGGCTTCGGGTGGCAGGGAATCGCCTTCTTGCAGATCGCCATGGATAATCCGCCGCCGGATATTGTCGGCCACAATCTCTGCAGTCTTGGGAATACGCACCACGTCATCGCGCGTGCGCCGGGCAAAAGTCGGTGTCTTTTTTGTCTTTTCGGCGCCCATTAAACTCTCAATCCGTCATGTCAGAAGGCATGTCTCACCTAGTTATCGACCTGGGCAGCATTTGTCATGGAGGAACTGGCGAGAGTTATGCTCGCGCCGCACCGACCGACCTTTGAATGGACTCAGGTTTATGGAGAGCAATGACCGGCTTCAGCCACCGCCGCGCAATTTACTCCACCGCTTCGGAAATGGCTTCGCGTGTGGCTGCACTGGTCCAGTCATATTCGCCGACCACGCGCCAGATTTCCTTGCCTTGCGAATCGTAAAGCACCGTTGTCGGCAGAACACCGCCGCCAATGCCGAACCCCAGTGCATTATCCGGGTCCAGCCACGGTTCGAGATTGCTGAATTTGCTTTCAGCGAAAAATGGCACGACCTTTTCGGCACCCTGCATGTCCTGACTGACCGTAACGACACGCAGCGCATCGCCATATTCACTGGCAAGATCGTCCAGCATCGGCATTTCCACCACGCATGGCGCGCACCATGTCGCCCACAGGTTCAGCAAGACCGGACCACCCTGAAGCGCGCCTGTGTTAAGCGCATTTCCCGATGGGTCCTTCACCGCCACCGCAGGCATCAGTTCACCTGCATGGCTGCGATCGATGGCGCCGGACAAGCTTGCCTTCGCATCGCCCAATGCGCCCTGTTCTTGCACCTCAGTCGGGGCTTCCCTATCGCAGGCTGCCAGCAGGACGGCTCCTGACAACAGAACGGAAATTCCAAGCGTGAGCGGTAAACCAGAAGACACTAAAGGCTCCAACCAGATGTGGGGCGGACGCTTTGCCGAAGGGCCAAGCGCGATCATGCGCGAGATAAATGCCTCCATCCCGTTCGACAAGGCCCTGTGGCGACAGGATATCGCCGCCAGCAAGGCCCATGTAGCCATGCTGGGCGCGCAGGGTATCGTTTCTGCAGAAGATGCAGCCACCATCACCGCCGGACTGGACAGCGTTGCCGCTGAATATGAAGCAGACGGCGTGTCCGAAGACTGGGACCTTGAAGATATTCATATGACGACCGAAAGCCGCCTTGCCGCATTGATCGGCCCGGTGGCTGGCCGCCTGCACACGGCGCGCAGCCGCAATGACCAGGTGGCGACCGATTTCAAGCTCTGGGTGCGCGAGGCACTGGATCAGGTCGATGCCGGGCTTTACCTGTTGCAGCGCGCCCTGGTCACACGCGCCAGCGAACATGCCGGCACCATCATGCCCGGTTTCACCCATTTGCAGACCGCGCAGCCGGTCACGCTGGGCCACCACCTGATGGCCTATTATGAAATGATGCGGCGCGACCGGTCCCGCTTTGCCGATGCCCGGTTGCGCATGAATGAAAGCCCGCTGGGCTGCGCCGCATTGGCGGGCACCGGCTTTCCGATTGACCGGAACGCCACTGCCGCAGCATTGGGTTTCGACAAGCCGGCAGACAACAGCCTCGATGCCGTTTCTGACCGCGATTTCGCGCTCGATTACCTGATGGCCGCAGCGCAATGTTCGCTGCATCTTTCGCGGCTGGCAGAAGAATTCATCATCTGGGCCAGCCAGCCATTCGGCTTTGTACGCCTGCCCGATACGCTGTCGACCGGCAGTTCGATCATGCCGCAGAAGAAAAACCCTGACGCTGCCGAGCTGGTGCGCGGCCATGCAGGGCGGATAATCGGTTGCGCCACGTCGCTGATGGTGACGATGAAGGGCCTGCCGCTGGCCTATTCCAAGGATATGCAGGACGACAAGCCGCCCGTTTTCGAAGCCGCCAGTCTGCTTGCCCTGTCCATCGCAGCGATGACGGGGATGGTGGCAGGCACCACCTTCCGCACCGACCGGATGCGTCAGGCCGCTGAACTTGGCTATGCCACGGCGACAGACCTTGCAGACTGGCTGGTGAAGGAAGCCGACATACCATTCCGCCAGGCGCACCACATCACCGGCGCAGCAGTCAAACTGGCGGAAGAAAAGGGCATTGCTCTTGATGAATTGTCGCTGGAAGAACTGCAGGCAATCGACACCCGTATCGATGATCGCGTCTTTTCCGCCCTTTCGGTGGAAGCATCGGTTGCCGCGCGCGCAAGTCATGGCGGAACCGCGCCGGAACAGGTAAGGCAGCGCGTTGCCGAAGCCCGCACCGCGCTGGGCATGGAGGAATAATGCGCCGTAATCTCGTTCTTGCCGTGCTTGCCACGCTGCCCCTGCTTGCCGCCTGCGGCCAAAAGGCCGACCTGGAACCTGCTGCAGGGCAAAGCCTTCCCGTGGCCCCGCTGGGCGCAGATGTGCAGCCCGAGGCGCGCGATCTGCTGGAACCTGAAACGCAGGCTGCGCCTGAACGCAGCGTGGAACTGCGAAAACGTTCGGAAGAACGCGAGGATGATCCGTTCGATCTCCCTCCCGAATAATCGCCCGAATACACGATTGAACAAACGACTGCGCCAGACATGAACCATTTTGAACTCAAGAACGGTGTGATGCACGCCGAAAATGTCCCCCTGCCCCTTATCGCGCAGGAAGTCGGCACGCCTGTCTATGTCTATTCCATGGCCACACTCGTTCGCCATGCCCGCGTTTTCCGCGAGGCATTGTCCGGGCTTAAAAACCCGCACATCGCCTTTGCCGTCAAAGCCAACCCCAACCTTGCCGTCCTCAAAGTGCTGCAACGCGAAGGTTATGGCGCGGACGTGGTATCGGGCGGCGAGTTGGTGCGCGCATTGGCGGCGGACATGGCCCCTGCGGACATCGTCTTTTCCGGCGTCGGCAAAACCCATGCAGAACTGGTGCAGGGGCTGGAACAGGATATCGGCCAGTTCAACCTTGAATCGGAGGAAGAAGGGTATGAACTGTCAGCCATCGCTTCCCGCCTTGGCAAGACTGCCCGCTGCGCCCTGCGGGTTAACCCCGATGTCGATGCACGAACGCATGACAAGATTTCCACCGGCAAAGCTGAAAACAAATTCGGTGTGCCGATCGACCGCGCTGCTGAAATCTATGCCGCGCTTGCAGCCATGCCGGGCATCGATATGCGCGGCGTTGCGGTGCATATCGGAAGCCAGCTTTCCAGCCTCGAACCGTTGGAAACGGCGTTTGAAAAACTGGGCAAGCTGATCGCTGACTTGCGGAGCCAGGGTCAGAAGGTAACTCATGCTGATCTGGGCGGCGGGCTCGGCGTGCCTTACAAGGCGGATGATTCCTTCCCCAGCCCTGCCGAATATGGCGCTATGGTGGCGCGTGTGACCAGAGACTGGGACGTTGTCCTGTCGTTTGAACCGGGCCGTGTGATAGCCGGCAATGCCGGTGTGCTGCTGACCCGTGTGATCCGCGTGAAGCGCAGTTCGAATGCCAGTCCTTTCGTCATCGTAGATGCGGCGATGAACGATCTGGCGCGTCCGGCAATGTACGGCGCATGGCACGATATCGATGCTGTCGAGCCCCGCGGCGGGCGCAATGTCGCGCATATTGTCGGGCCTATCTGCGAAACCGGCGATACTTTCGCGATGAACCGCGAAATCGATGTGCTGGAAGCAGGCGACCTCGCCATTTTCCGCACCGCCGGCGCGTATGGTGCGACCATGGCATCCAGCTACAACAGCCGCGGTTTCGTGCCTGAAGTGCTGGTGGACGGCGACCGTTATGCAGTGGTTGCCGATCGTTTGCCTGCTGCCGACATCATGGCGGCAGAGCGCGTGCCTGACTGGTTGTGACGCATACCGCATGATCCGTTCCCTTCCCCTTTTTCACCGCATCGCAGGGCAGCGCGTGGTCGTGGTTGGCGAAGGCGAAATGGGCGAGGCTAAGCAGCGCCTGGTCGAACGTGCAGGCGGCATTCCCTGCGGCGAGCCGGAGGCACACCATGCAAGGCTGGCATTCATCGCGCTGGAAGATGGAAGGGCGGCAGAAGCTGCGGCAATGCGCCTTAAGAGCCGCGGATTGCTGGTCAATGTCGCTGACAGGCCGGAACTGTGCGATTTTACCACCCCCAGCATACTTGACCGTGACCCGGTGCTGATCGCCATAGGCACATCAGGTGCATCGGCAGGCCTTGCCAAGCAATTGCGCCTGCGGCTGGAAAAACTGTTGCCCAATTCCCTGGGCAGTCTGGCATCCGCGCTCGAAAATTCGCGCAGTGCGATGCGCGAGCATTTCCCCAAGGGGCCTGACCGCAGGCGTGCGCTGGATGTTGCGCTGGGTGAAGGCGGGATGCTTGATCCGCTTGATGCTGCATCAGCAGGCAATGTCGGAGATTGGCTGGAGGGCCGACAGCCAGCCAGCCAGACCGGCGAAGTTGGCATAACCCTGACAAGCGACGATCCTGAAGACCTGACCTTGCGGCAGTGCCGCCTGCTGGGTTCTGCCGATACACTTCTGTTCGAACCGGAAATTCCGGTTGCCATTCTGGACCGTGCGCGCGCTGATGCACTGCGCAGGCCGCTTCCGTTTGACGGCCAACTTCCGGATGGATTGACCGTGGTCCTGCGTCAGAAAAAGCACTGAACGCAGTTTGATCGTCAGACCAGATTGGCAGCTTCCTTGCCAAGCTGCGCAAAATAGCGCGCCATGGCATCTGCCGCCTTGTCGCTGAGTGTGATGAAAGCGCGGCGGCGATCCGCTTCGTCTTCCAACCGCTCCAGCAAGCCTGCTTCGGTCATCTGCGAAATCCACCGAAGTGCCGTTGTCGGCGGAACGCCCGATGCGATGCACAGCGATGTGACGGACACGCGCAAATGCTCTACCCGTGCAGCCGTCAGGTCGAGCAGCATATCCCATGCCGGGTCGCCGAACAGTTCCCCGTCGAAAAACCTTGCGCGCAATTGGCGCTGCCGGATTATCCGGCGCACAAGGCGGGGATCAGGCATAGCGGGCCGTGCCGCTCTTACCAGCATTTCAGATGCATCTTCCTTCGCATCGTTGAATTGGGACCTGGGCGCTTCGAAGCGGAATGCGCCGCCATCTGCATCGACACCAGGCGTGGAAAGGCGGTCCAGCCGTTCAGCAATATGGCCCACCTGCTGGGTCAGCCGCAGCAGTGTAAGCCGGTCTTCTTCCGACAATTCGCGCAGCCTTGCACCCGGCAGTCTGGTAAGGACATTGCCCAGCGCGATGACGCGGTCTGCGCGGCTAGGGTCAACCAGGATCTGCGCTTCGGACTGGTCGAGGCAACCAAACACATCATCGAGCGCATCCACACTGGTGGAAACGACAAGCTGTGCATCGGTACGGGCGGCACGGATATCGAGCCTGAGGAGCGATGCCAGCATTGCTGCATCCACCAAGGGGCAATCCAGTAGCACCACATCGCCCAGCGGCTTCGCATCGCCGCCAAGCAAAGCGGCAACATCGCCCAGCTGGCCCAGTTTCAACCCGGCAGCAGCTGCATCGTCGCGCATGGCATCGCGAATATGCGGACGGTCGGCAAAGATCGACACTGCCAGCGGCAGCCCGGCTGCATCATTTGCAGCATCCTTCACCGCTTCATCAGTGCCGTAATGAAAACTTGCCTGACCCATGGTTCGACTCCGTTAAACGTGCGAACATGAGTAGAACAAAAAGAGATCAGGTCAAGGCCTTATCTCGATCGGGGTGCCGTCGGCAATGGCTTCCCACAATTCCTCTATCTCCTTGTTGGAAAAGGCAATGCAGCCATCGGTCCAGTCGCCCGGCATCCGGCCAAAAGGAAGCGCATTGGGCTGTCCATGGAGGAAGATATCGCCGCCCGCAGAACGGCCCTGCCCTTGCGCAAAGGCAAGGTCATCATCGTTGGGATAGGATACGCGCAGGCTGAGATGATAGGCGCTGGCCGGATTGCGCGTATCGATGAAATAACGCCCTTCTGGGGTCTTTTCATCCCCTTCAAACTGCTTGTGGCCCTGCGGCGCAGCACCAAATTGCAGCCCGCTGTAAGTCCTGAACGGCTGACCGTCGCTGAACAGGGTAAGCGTCCGGTCCGATTTGTCGACCAACACGAAGTCTGCTTCCTGCCGCTGAACTTCGGCTGGCGCCAGAACCGGCGCGCCAGCGTAGCCCGCCAGCACAAGAATAATGGATGCTGCAGCAAACCTCATTGGCAAAGGTTAGACCGCGAGCAGGCGTTACTCAATCCAGGAAGGGGTCCCGCACGAGAATGGTGTCTTCGCGCTGCGGGCTGGTGGAAACCAGCGCAACAGGCGTTTCAATCAATTCCTGCACCCGCTGGATATATTTGATGGCATTGGCGGGCAGGTCGGCCCAGCTACGCGCACCGGCAGTCGTCTCCTGCCAGCCGTCCATTTCTTCATAGATGGGTTCGACTTCGGCCTGGTCAGCCGAATGGGCCGGGTAATAATCCATGATCTTGCCGCGCAGCCGGTAACCGGTGCAAATCTTGACCTTGTCGAAACCGTCGAGGACATCGACCTTGGTAAGGGCAATTCCGGTCACGCCGCTGATCGCGCAGCTCTGGCGCACCAGCACGGCATCAAACCAGCCGCAACGGCGCTGGCGGCCCGTAACAGTGCCGAATTCATGCCCGCGTTCGCCCAGCCGCTGGCCCGCCGCATCGTCCAGTTCGGTCGGGAAAGGCCCGCTGCCCACGCGCGTGGTGTAAGCCTTGACGATGCCGAGGACGAAGCCTGTCGAATTGGGGCCAAGCCCGCTGCCCGATGCAGCGGTGCCGCTGACGGTGTTGCTGCTGGTGACAAAAGGATAGGTGCCGTGGTCCACATCCAGCAGCACGCCTTGCGCGCCTTCGAACAAGATGCGCGCGCCAGCCTTGCGGACCTTCTTCAGGCGTTTCCACACCGGCTGCGCGAATTGCAGGACGAAATCGGCAATTTCCTTCAGCTCTGCAACCAGCGCCTCACGGTCAACCGGAGGTTCGCCGAAGCCGGCCCGCAGCGCATCGTGATGCGCGCACAGACGGTCAAGCTGCGGGTCCATCTTGTCGAGATGCGCCAGATCGCACACGCGGATTGCGCGCCGTCCGACCTTGTCTTCATAGGCAGGGCCAATACCGCGCCCGGTGGTGCCGATCTTGCCTGAACCTGCTGCGGTTTCGCGCAAGCCATCCAGATCACGGTGAAGTGGCAGGATGAGCGCGCAATTATCTGCCAGCGCGAAATTTTCAGGCGTGATCGAAACGCCTTGGCTTTCCAGCTTGGCCACTTCGGATTTCAATGCCCACGGGTCCAGCACCACGCCATTGCCGATGATGGACAATGTGCCGGTGACGATCCCCGAAGGAAGCAGGCTCAGCTTGTAAACCTGTTCGCCCACGACCAGCGTATGGCCGGCATTGTGGCCGCCCTGGAAACGAACCACGGCATCTGCCCGGCTGGCGAGCCAGTCGACAATCTTGCCCTTGCCTTCATCGCCCCACTGGGCACCGATCACGGTTACGTTTGCCAAAGCTCGGACCTTATTTCTGGAGAACCCGGCGCGCACTAGAGGATGGTGGACACAAGGGCAACATATGACAGCCCCTGAATACCCATATCCCGCCGATATCACGACTCTGAAAAGGGCTGTTGCACCGTAATTTGCGCTGCATGCTGGACGCAAGGCCATATTCCGTGCGAATTTGCCAATGCCCGTGCGGGTTACAGGAGAGATCGGATGGATGGCGAGATACGCCGCGCAATCGTGGATTCGATCGTTTGACCGGCGTGCCAGCTACGCGCATTTCACGGGGTGCGTGGGCCTGGGCCATCTTTGAAGGGGCACGCAACCCCTATGTCATCCTGATCACGATCTACGTCTTCATGCCCTATTTCGCCACGGTGATGGTTCCTGATCCGGTGCAAGGGCAATTGCTGGTCGCATCCTATGGCAAGATCGGGGGCTGGATTGTCGCCTTTACCGCGCCGTTCCTGGGTGCGGCTATCGACCATAGCGGCAGGCGCAAGCCGCTGCTGGCGATGGTGACGATGCTGATGGTGCCGCTCATCTATTCGCTGTGGTGGGCAAGGCCGGATGGCAGCGGCATGACGCAAGGCATGGTGGTGGGCGTCGCCATCTCCATCACCGTGCTGTTTGCCTATAGCGAAGTGCTGCATAATTCGCTGCTGGAACGCGCCGCTGGCAGTGCCGGTGCGGCGCGCGTTTCGGCGCTGGGCCTAGGGCTGGGTTCGGCAAGTTCTGTGCTGATGCTGATTTTCGTGATGTGGGCATTTGCCCTGCCCGGCAAAACAGACTGGTCCTTCATTCCCGCCCTGCCGCTGTTCGGACTCGACAGCGCAACGCACGAACCTGACCGTATCGTTGGCCCGATCGTGGCCGTCGGCCTTGCGCTGGGCGTGCTGCCCCTGCTGTGGTGGACGCCCGATTATCCCACTCGCGGCGTCTCACCGCTCACCGCGCTGAAGGCTGGTCTGGCAGAACTGCGCGGAATGTTCCGCGAACTGGGTAAATACCGCGATCCGGCCATCTTCATCGGCGCACGGATGCTCTACACAGATGGCAAGACATCCATCCTGTTCTTTGCAGGCGTTTATGCGGCAGGCGCGATGCAATGGGGTGGGCTGGAGATGCTGGGATATGGCATCATCGTCAGTATTTTCGGGGTAATCGGTGGCTTTTCAGCAGGCTGGATTGATCATCGGCTGGGGCCAAAGCGCGCAGTCCAGTTTGAACTGGCAGTTACGCTGGTTGCGCTGGCAGGCTGGCTGGGTGTCAGTCGCGACACCATTTTCTATACCCTGCCCTATGATGCTGCCACCGCGTCCCCGCTGTGGGATGGCCCGATGTTCCGCACCCTGCCCGAACTCGTCTTCATCGGCTTTGCCTGCATGCTGGGCGTGTTTATCACCGCTGCCTATGCATCCAGCCGGACATTAATGACGCGGCTTGCCCCGCCAGAGAAAAGCGGCGCGTTCTTCGGCCTTTATGCCTTGTCAGGCACGGCAACGATGTGGCTTGGCCCGCTGCTGGTGGAAATTTTCACCAGCAGGTTCGAAAGCCAGCGCGCAGGCTTTATCCCAGTCGCGGGCCTGCTGGTTCTCGGTGTACTGCTGCTTGGCAAGGTGCGCGGCGGTGGCCGCACAAGTTAGCTCACTGCAGGCTAGATCTTGACCGGTTCATTGCCGTCAAGCCGGTGCGTGCACCCCAGCGCCCTGGCATCATCGCTGTCCGACAATGCCGCAACCGTCCGCCAACCAATCGCCCGCAGGCGCGCGGCAACATCCCGGTCATGGTCCAGCGGCAGGAACAGTATGTCACGCTGGCCATCAGATTCCAGCGCATCAATCAGCGCGTCGATATAGAGCGAAAAGCCGGTCGCTGCTTCATTGCTGCCGCGGATAGAATAGGTGCCGCCGCGGCCCAATGCGCCGCGTACGCCTTCGGCATATATGGTGAAGCCAAACCAGCTCTGATATTCAAAGCCGTGCCGTTCGGTCGGGTCGAGCGTGATGCGCGCCGTGCCTGAAACCCGTTCGGCAATCTGTTTCAGCCCGGCGATCCTGCTCGACAATGCGCCGCCAGCATCCACTGCACACAGACGTTCAATCGCCTCGTCAAACGGCCCGGTTGCATAGATGAGCGGCAGATAGGCTTCCCCGCCCGGAATATCGGCAAGGCCGCCTGCATCCTTGGTGTCCAGTTCGCGGCGCACTTGTGCCACGTGGTCAGCCTGCAAAGGCATCGCCTGCGGCGCGAGAATATCGACAAGATCCGGCAAAGTGAAATCGACCGAGATGCCAGTGGCACCTGCCTGTTCGAGCGCTTCTATCGCCAGCGACACCATTTCGGCAGCCGCCGCCACCGTATCACTGCCAACCAGTTCTGCGCCCAGCTGCAACCGCTGGCGCGCAGGGTCGAGCTGGTCAGCGCGGATAAGCGCAACTTCGCCGCCATAACAAAGGCGCAAGGGGCGTGCCGCATGGGACAGGCCGGTGGCAGCGATGCGCCCGATCTGCGGCGTTATATCCGACCGCAGGGCCAGTGTACGCAACGAAACCGGGTCGACAAAGCGGAACATCCGGCGCGGGCTTACCCCATCCATCCGGCCAGCAAGAGCCTTTTCAAACTCCACCAACGGCGGGCTGACACGGTCGTAACCGTGCGCATCCATCACATCGAGGACATCACGCATGGCGCGGCTGACCGCCTTCGCTTTGGAAGGAAGGCGGTCTTCCAGGCCTTCGGGCAACAAGTCGTCCTGATTGATCATAACGGGCGCGCGCTTGCCTTAAATTCGATCAGAATACCAGCGCATTGACGGTTTTAACGCCCTGCAACTTGCAAGCTGCATCGATGACATCCTGCGGAATCGGCTGGTCGACCGACAGCAGCAAGACCGCTTCACCGCCGGTTTCACGGCGACCAAGGTGGAAGGTGCCAATGTTGATGCCGTTTTCACCCAGCAAGGAACCGATCCGGCCAATGAAGCCCGGCGCATCTTCATTGACGATGTAGAGCATATCGCCCTGCAGGTCCGCTTCGATGCCCACGCCGAAGATTTCCACCAGTCGCGGTGCAGTGCTGCCGAACAGAGTGCCGGCAACTGACCTGTCGCCCTGACTGGTAGCGACGGTAACGCGCACCAGCGTGTGATACACGCCTTCACGCTCGTTACGGATTTCGCGCACCTCAGTGCCCCGTTCACGGGCCAGATATGGCGCGTTGACCATGTTCACCGTGTCGGAATAGCGTTTCATCAGGCCCGAAAGCACAGCTGCGGTAATCGGCTTCTGGTTCAACTGCGCTGCTGCGCCTTCCACTTCGACGCTGATTTTGGGCAGATTGCCGTGGGCCAGCTGGCCGACGAGTGAACCCAGCTTTTCGGCCAATTCCATATAGGGGCGCAGCTTGGGCGCTTCCTCGGCACTGAGCGATGGCATGTTGAGCGCATTGGTAACGCCGCCATTGACCAGATAATCGGACAATTGTTCAGCAACCTGAAGCGCAACGTTGACCTGTGCTTCATCGGTGGATGCACCAAGATGCGGCGTGCAGATGAAGTTCTTCGTGCCGAACAGTGGATTTTCCTTGGCCGGTTCCTTGGCAAACACGTCCAGCGCAGCGCCTGCAATATGGCCGCTTTCAAGGCCTTCCTTCAGGGCTGCTTCGTCGATCAGGCCGCCGCGCGCACAATTGACGATGCGCACGCCCTTCTTGGTCTTGGCCAGGTTTTCTGCCGAAAGGATATTGCGGGTCTGGTCGGTCAGCGGGGTGTGCAGGCTGATGAAGTCTGCACGGGCCAGCAGACCGTCAAGATCAACCTTCTCGATGCCCTGTTCGACCGCCCGTTCTTCCGTCAGGAAAGGATCGTAGGCAATCACTTTCATCTTCAGGCCCAGCGCGCGGCTGGCGACGATGGAACCGATATTGCCGGCCCCGATGAGGCCCAGCGTCTTGCCGGTCACTTCGATGCCCATGAACCGGCTTTTCGCCCATTCACCGGCCTGCGTCGACGCATCGGCCTCCGGAATCTGGCGTGCCAGCGCGAAAATCATCGCAATGGCATGTTCGGCCGTGGTGATCGAATTGCCAAACGGCGTATTCATCACGACCACGCCCTTGGACGATGCGTAGGGAATATCGACATTATCGACCCCGATGCCTGCCCGGCCGATGACCTTGAGGTTGGTCGCAGCGTCGAGAATTTCGGGCGTCACAGTGGTGGAGGAACGGATGGCGAGGCCATCATACTGGCCGATGATGGCCTTGAGTTCTTCAGGCGTCTGGCCGGTGATGACATCCACATCGCAGCCGCGCTCTTCAAAGATACGCGCTGCGTTGGGGTCCATCTTGTCGGAAATGAGAACTTTGGGTTTGGTCATGAAAATTTCCTGCAAAAACTTGCCGCGCGCGCCGCATTTCGGCCGCGTCGACGGAAAATGTCACCCCGGCCGAGGCCGGGGCTCATGTCATTTCTGGATTTCGGCGTATGCCCATTCGATCCAGGGCAGCAGGCGAACAATGTCTTCCTGCTCCACCGTTCCGCCGCACCATACGCGCAGTGAAGGCGGCGCATCGCGGTAGCCGTTGAAGTCGTAACCGACGCCGCGTTCCTCCAGCATCTTGGCGATGGTCTTGGGCACGGCGGCCTGTTCTTCCGGCGACAGACTGTCGTAATATTCGCCCTGGAAGACAAAGCAGACACCGGTGTTGGTGCGCTTTGCCGGATCGGCAACCATGTTGCGCAGCCACGGCGTGGCTTCGATCCAGTCCGTCAGAATCCTGGCATTGGCATTGGCCCGGTCAAACAGGGCTTGGCGGCCGCCAATCGACTTCGCCCATTCCAGCGCAAGGATATAATCTTCCGTCGCCAGCATACTGGGCGTGTTGATCGTTTCACCGACGAAAATGCCGCGGTTGAGCTTGTCGCCCTTCTTGACGCGGAAAAGCTTGGGCAGCGGCCATTCAGGATCATAGCTTTCAATCCGCGCAACCGCTTTGGGGCTGAGGATCAGCATCCCGTGCTGCGCTTCTGAACCCATCACCTTCTGCCAGCTGAAGGTAGTGGCATCCAGCTTGGCCCAATCCATTTCCTGCGCGAATACCGCGCTGGTGGCATCATTGATGGTGATGCCTTCGCGGCCCGCTTCCAGCCAGTCAGTATCGGGAATGCGTGCGCCTGATGTGGTGCCATTCCACGTGAAGACAACGTCATTGCCTTGCGGAATGCTCGCCAGATCGGGAATGTCGCCATAATCGGCATCCAGAACCGTCAGGTCCTTCAATTTCAACTGCTTGACCGCATCCTGAATCCAGACATTGCCGAAGCTTTCCCAGGCGGCCACGGTGGCAGGGCGTGCGCCCAGCATGGTCCACATCGCACATTCCAGCGCGCCAGTGTCGGAGCCAGGCATGATGCCGACGAGATAATCATCAGGCACGCCCAGCAATTCGCGCGTCAGGTCGATGGCATATTTCAGCCGCGCCTTGCCAATGGCAGAGCGGTGCGAACGGCCCAGAGCTTCGGTTTTGAGATTTGCGGCGGACCAGCCGGGAAATTTGGCAGTGGGTCCGGACGAAAAGAAAGGACGCTCTGGCTTCAGAGCGGGTACGTCAGTCATGTATTCTCTCCTTACAGAGAGCTCGCGCGGCGTTGGGACCGCGTGGCCCACGTGCGGCACTAGTGTTGCGCTGCAACAAGTCAAGCACAGACAACACTATCGCGGTGGATGATGTTTGGCTTGCGGCAGGCACCCCCTCGCCAAACCCGACTTGTCTCATTAAAGCGCTGGTCCAATGGAAATGTCTGACCTTCGCATCGCCCTGTTCAGCGGCAATTACAACATGACGCTGGACGGCGCGAACAAGGCGCTGAACAGGCTGGTGGAATACCTGCTGCGCAAGGGCGCACAGGTGCGGGTTTATTCCCCCACGATCGACACGCCGGATTTTGAGCCGCAGGGCGATCTCGTCAGCTTGCCGTCTTTTGCCATTCCCGGCCGCAGCGAATACCGGATGCCGATGGGGCTGAATGATGCAGTGCGCGCAGATCTGGACAGCTTCGCGCCCAACCTGCTGCATATCTCCTCGCCGGATTTCAGCGCCCGCGCCGCTGTGCGCTGGGCCAGATCGCGCAATCTGCCAGTGCTGGCATCTGTCCACACACGGTTTGAAACCTATCCGCGCTATTACAATCTCGGCTTTCTCGAGGCTCCGCTGGTGGCATGGATTCGCGGGCTGTATCAACGCTGCGATGCGCTCGTGACGCCTGCTGAAAGCATGATCGAAGTGCTGCACGAGCAGGGCATGAATGACGATATCTCGATCTGGTCGCGCGGCGTGGACCGGACAATCTTCAGCCCGGAAAAGCGCGATCTTGCATGGCGGCGCAGCCTCGGGATCGACGATGACGATGTCGCCATCGCCTTCCTCGGCCGGCTGGTGATGGAAAAGGGCCTCGACGTTTTTGCAGATACCATCATCGAACTGCGCAAACGCCAGCTGCCGCATAAAGTGCTGGTGATTGGTGATGGCCCTGCCCGCAAATGGTTTGAACAGGCCTTGCCGGGCGGTATTTTTGCCGGTTTTCAGGGCGGCGCTGACCTTGGCCGCGCACTGGCCAGCGCGGATATTTTCTTCAACCCCTCGGTCACCGAAACTTTCGGCAATGTCACGCTGGAAGCCATGGCCAGCGGCCTGCCGGTCGTGGCGTCAGCGGCCACTGGCAGCACCAGCCTGGTGAATGACGGCGTAACAGGCGCGCTGGTGCCGAAGGTGGAACCGGGCGCATTTGCCGATGCCATCACGCCCTATCTCACTGACAATGCCTTGCGCGCTGCGCATGGCGCAGCAGGTGAAAGGCGCAGCCTCGATTTCAGCTGGGATGCGATCAACCAGGCAGTTGCCGATACTTACCTCCGTCTGGTGGAGGCAAGGCGCACCGCTGCCTAGCGCAGCACGCCCTTGTCCGTCATCCGTCGCGCGTAATATGCCATGGCAATGGTCGCCACCCAGATTACCGCAGTAAATGCGAGCGGGATGGTCTTGTCATAGTCGCCCGGCAGCGGGTTTGAATATTGATAGATAGTGGTGACTATCAGCCCCACGATCGACAAGGCAAAGGCAGGGAAGGCAAACCGGCTGCGCAACAACAGCAGGACCGACCCTGCAACCGCGCCCCAGACGCCCAACGCCCAGAAGGCCTCGGCCCAGATCGGGAAGGAATCGACATAGGCGAGGCCTGTTTCCAGATCGACACCCATCGGCTCGAACGCGCTCTTCATGTAATCGATATTACGCAGCTGTGTCTGGGTGTAGTCATTGGCCCCCACGCCATTCCACAGCAGGCTGACAATGCCGATCAGCCACAGGTGCCATGGTGCTTTTTGAGTAATCTGGTTCATCGCAATTCCCCTCAGTATCGCTTTTTCCATGGCGGTGTGTGTAAACCATCGCGCACCAATGGCAAAATCCGGCGGAGACACTAGTTAGGGTTCATGGCCGATCTGTTCGTCGATGATATCCCCGAGGGTACTCCGCCCGATGCAATTCGCGAAGATGCGCCGCTGGCCGATCGACTGCGCCCGCGCGTGCTGGAAGAAGTCGTCGGGCAGGACCATCTGACCGGGGCCGAAGGGGCAATCGGGCGGATGGTTGCCGCAGGCAAATTGTCCTCGATGATCCTGTGGGGGCCGCCCGGAACGGGCAAGACCACTATCGCGCGCCTGCTGGCAGCCGCCGTGGGCATGCGGTTTGAAGCGGTGAGTGCCGTATTTTCAGGCGTGGCGGACCTCAAGAAAGCCTTCGCCGCTGCCGACAAGGCAGCACAGGCGGGCCAGCGAACCTTGCTTTTCGTTGACGAAATCCACCGCTTCAATCGCGCGCAGCAAGACGGGTTTTTGCCGTTTGTAGAGCGCGGCACTGTCACCTTGGTGGGCGCAACCACCGAAAATCCCAGCTTCGCGCTTAATGCAGCCCTTCTCAGCCGCGCGCAGGTGCTTATCCTCCGGCGGCTTGATGCAGAAGCACTGGAAACCCTGCTCACCCGCGCCGAGGAACTGGAAGGCCCCTTGCCGCTGACGGCTGATGCCAGAAATGCGCTGGTGGCATCTGCTGATGGCGACGGACGTTTTCTGCTCAACCAGGCCGAAACGCTTTATTCCGCGCAGATCGAAAACCCGCTCGACCCGGCTGCACTCGGCAAGTTTCTCCAGCGACGCGTTGCTGTCTATGACAAGGACCGCGACGGGCACTACAACCTCATTTCAGCCTTGCACAAAAGCCTGCGCGGGTCTGACCCGCAGGCAGCGCTTTATTACATGGCGCGGATGCTGACGGCAGGCGAAGAACCGCTTTATGTCCTGCGCCGTCTGGTGCGGTTTGCGTCTGAAGATATCGGCCTGGCCGATCCGCAGGCGCTTACCCAATGCCTTGCAGCCAAGGATGCTTATGAATTCCTCGGCAGCCCGGAAGGCGAACTCGCCATTGTGCAGGCCTGCCTCTATCTCGCCACGGCACCCAAATCGAACGCGCTTTATGGCGCGCAGAAAGCCGCGTGGAAAAGCGCCCGCGAAACCGGCTCCCTGATGCCGCCAGCCAATATTTTGAACGCTCCTACCAAGCTGATGAAGGACATCGGCTATGGCAAGGGCTATGCCTATGACCATAATTCGGATGACGGGTTTTCCGGCGCGAATTACTGGCCCGAAGAGATGGAACCGCAGGAATATTACCTGCCGGTGGAACGCGGTTTTGAACGCAAGGTCCGCGAACGGATTGAATGGTGGGTAAGGAAGCGCGAGCAGTTGCAAGGCAGTTCAAAGGCGGAATGACCAAGGCTGGCCTGAAAGACCGTTTTGCAAGCTTTGTCGCAATCGACTGGTCGGGTGCCGCAGGTGAACGGCACAAGGGCATTGCCGTGGCAGTCTGCACCATGGGCGACAATGCGCCGCAACTGGTTCGCCCCGGACATCGCTGGTCGCGCAGCGAAGTGCTGCAATGGCTGGAAACAGACCTGCCCGAAAATGCGCTGGTTGGCATGGACCTGAGCGGATCATTCCCCTTTGCCGACCACGGCAGCTTCTTCCCAGGCTGGGATAAAAGCCCGCCCGATGCCCGCGCTTTATGGGCGATGATCGAAGAATTGTGCGCGGCAGAGCAGCATCTGGGCGCAGGTCCATTTGTCGACCACCCCGTCGCCAGCCGCTATTTCAGGCGTCATGGCGGGCGACAAGGCGACCTGTTCGGCAGTGGCCGCGGGCGGCTTCGGGTGACAGAACATTACCAGAGCCGCCACGGATGCAATCCCTACAGCAATTTCAACCTGGTTGGCGCGGCGCAGGTGGGCAAATCCAGCCTTACAGGTATGCGCCTGCTGCACCGGATCGACCCTGCCATTGCGCTGTGGCCGTTTGACCCACTTCCGCAAAGCGGCAGCGTGCTGGTCGAAATTTACACAACCATCGCCGCAATGGCCGCTGGCCGAACCGCAAACCGGGCCAAAATCCGCACCCATGAAGAGCTGGATGAAGCGCTGGTGATTCTCGGCAGCGCACCAATGAAACTGCGCGGGGCGATAGATGACCATTCATCCGACGCGCTTATCGCATCGGCGTGGCTGCGAAAAACCGCAGAAAACAGGGGATTCTGGTATCCTGAAGCGATGAGTTCGAAAATTGCTGCAACCGAGGGCTGGACCTTCGGCGTGACCTGACGCATTAGCGCGCTTCGTGCCGGCTTAGCTCAGTTGGTAGAGCACCTGATTTGTAATCAGGGGGCCAGGGGTTCGAATCCTCTAGCCGGCACCACACCATCCATCATTTTCAGCTTTACAGAAGCCCTGGTGGGGGGACGGCTGGTGGGCTGGCACCAATCGGAGTGCCAGCCAAGCCGCCTTAGCCAAGTCCATGCAGCGTGTGCTGCCTCAATCGCCGCTACGAGCCCTGAGGAGACGGTCAAAGGCTTGCGTGCCTTTGCCCTTCGGTTCCAGCCACGGATAGCGAAGGCCGAGGTGATAATCGATCGAGACCGTGTCGAAACGATCGCCGCGTTTGACCAGAAGCTGCACTGGAGCTGCACCATCCTTACTTGCTGCCGCAATCGCTTCCTTCATCACGTCCTGCGAATAGGCTTCGCCATTTACAGCCACAATCTGTGCACCGTTCACGATGCCCGCATTGAACGCAGGGCCATCCCAGCGCGTCGACGTGACCTTGCCGGAATTGTCCAGATTGACCCCAAGCGAATAATACAGATCGAGATATTTCTGACCTGCCATACGCCCTGCATTGTAGGGATTTGCGGTGTCTTTCCAGACCAGCTTGTATCCGGCCATGTCCACGCCGTTCATCGGTGCCGGCTGGCCCGGCTTTAGCAGACGCGTGTCGAGGAAAGTGGCCCAGTCATATGCATAAACACCGTTCAGGACCCGCACGATTTCTGCAAAATCATAGGTTAAATGCCCCATATCACCCGGTTTCGCGCCGAAGAAGACGCGTGCAAAATCATCAAGGCCCTTCTTGCCGCCCGTGCCCTGACGGATGATCTGGTCAGCTTCCAGCCAGGTCAGCGCGCCTTCAACGTAATAGTCTTCCGACCGGTTGAGCGATGAGTAAGGGACCGGTCGCCTTGCATTGATAATGGGGTCGTTGGTGGTGTCCGCAACGGAGCGCCATTCACGCCCCGGCTGGCCTTCGGAATAATTTGCGACTGCATTGGCAAACTGGCCAAGCACAGTTTCCTTCTTCTGCAAGCCGGAACGCGCCGCAAGCACCCAGCCCCAGAACTGCGTCTGGCCTTCATACATCCACAGTAGCGAATCCTGCATCGGGGTCCGATAATCAGGTGTCCACAAATCATCGGGGCGGCGGTATTTACCATTCCAGCTGTGGACCAGTTCATGGGCGACCACATTGTGATCCCAGTCCATCTGGTCCCACTTCACGAAACTATCGGGTTCATACTGGTTTTCAGCAGAGCGCTGATGTTCAAGGCCAATCCCGCCCATCCGGTCAGTCAGCGCCAGCAGGATGTCATAGTGATCGAAATGGCGCTCGCCGAAGATGGCGTCAGCCTCGTCGACCATCTTTTCAAACGTCTTGAGGTTTTCCGGTTTGATTTCGAGCAGCGATGGCTTGTCGGCAACCACGTCGAGTTTGACAACCGGGTCAAGCGACCACTGTTTTGAATATTTACCTGCGAAAATCGGCGAGTCGACGAGTGTCTCGTAATCGACCTGCTGCCATGTCACCGTGTCGCCCGAACGGCGCATACCATCAAGGGCAGTAAAGACCTGCCAGCCTTCAGGAAAAGTCACAGTCGGTTCAAAGGCGATACGGCGGGTGTAATGCCCTGCGGGGTAGAAGCTCATCTTCTCCCACTGCAGATTGAGCATTTCCTGCGTCATTGTAACGCGCCCTTCGCTGCCGGTCACAGGGCTTGTGTGAACGAATTCCACGACCACTTCCTGCGCGCCATCAGGCAGGGCTACATCGATCTGGTAGACATCCAGCGGGTTGCGCTTCCACTCGAGGGGCTTTCCGTTAGCGGTGAAGCTGAACCTCGAAACGAGGTTGATCGGCCCGCGTGCCGCATGGTTGCCGGGAAGCCATTCAGGAAACAGCAGCGTAAGATTGCGCATCCCCGCAGTCACAGGAATCGTCTGTTTTACCGTGTAAACGCCGCGCCTTGTGTCAGTGGCGTCGATATCCAGCTTGATGCTGCCGCCGGGCCAAGGTGTGTCAGCAGGCAGTTGGGCGCCATTATCAATCTGCGTCTGGACTGGGGCGCTACGTTCAATCTGAGCAATGGCGGGGTGGGCGAGGACGGCGGCGGCAAGGCCGGTAAACAGGATGGATTTTTTCATGCGCAGCGCTCTGTCGAACCTGCAACTTCTTGGCAAGCGTGACTTTATCTACTTTCGACCATGGGCCGATAGAGTGCGACGAGGGGCGAAGAGCCGAAAGTTAACCGAATCTTTGGCAAATCTTGCGATCATCGGCCGATGTTCAAGAAAATCGCCTTGTCTGCGCTGATTATGACCGGAGTGCTGTATGCTTCCGGCTATAATTTCGGGCAGCTGAAGGAAGGCGTGCGCGGCTGGTCTGCGCAGAATGCCCATTCCACCCTAGGTGGACCTGACAGCGACTGGGGTGCCCAGTAACTGGCTGCAGCCGCTGCCGCGACGCGTTTGTCAGCCCCTGCCCCGATAGCTGCTGACGCCCTGATCCGGCACCCACAGACCTTCAGGCGGCGCGCCTGTCTGCCAGAAAACATCAATCGGAATGCCGCCTCGCGGATACCAGTAGCCGCCGATACGCAGCCATCTCGGCTTCATTTCATCCACCAGCCGCTGGCCGATGCCAACAGTCACATCCTCGTGAAAACCGGCGTGGTTCCTGAAAGAGCCGAGAAAGAGCTTCAGGCTCTTTGATTCGACAATCGTTTCAGCAGGCGCGTAATCGATCACCAGATGCGCGAAATCGGGCTGGCCCGTCACCGGGCAAAGCGAGGTAAATTCCGGCGCGGCAAAGCGCGCCAGATACAGCGCGCCGGTCCGCGGATTGGGCACATAGTCAAGCACAGCCTCTTCCGGCGAAGCGGGAAGAGGGGTCTGCTGACCGAGAAATGATGTTACAGGTGTGTCACTCATGCCGCGCTGATGCCGCGAACGTGCGCACAGCACAAGTCACCAGTGGCATGTTCGTAATTCAGTGCCTATTCAGCGCGGCTTATGCTTGGACCCAATCGCGCTATCATGAACTTCAAGTTTTACACTTCTTACCTGGCTTTGGCCCTGTTGGCCGTGGTGCTTTCGGTACTGGCATTGGCTGTACCGGCCATGGCCACGACTGCGCCTGTGCGCGATTTCCAGCTGCCGCCTGCGCCAAGCCCGTCTGCGACCCAGACCCCGCAGGTGCAGGGACCGGTCGATACAGACGGCCCCGTGCCGGTCACACCGCGGGTAATACCGCGTTCCACGCCAACACCAGCGCCAACCCAGACACCGGCACCGCGCCCGACACCGCGCGCAACCCAGCCTGAAGCACAGGCAACACCTGATACCCGCCGCTTTACCCCTGCTGCGCGCGCCACGCCGGGCCAGCAATTGCCAGCAGAAACCACGCCTGCCCCGCAAGCCAGCGATACCGCAGTGCAGGACATGACCCCGGCAGAACCTGTTACAGCGGGCGTGGCACCCATGCCGCTGCCTGCCCCGGCGCCGACAGAAAATGCGGCCACCGCCGCACCGATCGAAGGATCCACGCCATGGGGCCTGTGGCTTGCCATTCTTGCAGGGATCATCGCAGCATCAGCCATTGCCCTTTATTTCTGGACGCGGCGACAGAATGTGCCTGCGCGCATTGAAAAGATTGAACCGCCAGTGGTTCGCAAGCCGGAAGCAAAAGCCGATAATGGCCTGCCACCCGGAACAGCACCGTCATCCGCATTGAAAGCCACGCCTGCAGCACCCGCCGCTGCAGGACCTGCCGCGCCAACGCAGACACGATCAACCAATGCAGTGGGTATTGCGGTCAAGCCGTCCAGGCTCAGCCGCAGCATGATGAATGCAACGATGAATTGCGCCATCACCTTGCGCAACCGCACCGGCAAGGAATTGCGCGGCGTCCATATATCGGGCGATCTGGTCACCGCGCACGGCAAAATCCCGATTGCAGAACAATTGTGCGATGCCGCTACCGAACTTGCGCCTATTGCAGAAATTGCCGCGCTTCCGGGCGGACAGGCAGATGAGATCAGCGCGAATTTCTCCCTTCCGGTAAGCCAGATCCGCACAATCACGCAGGCCAATGCCCGTCTTTACGTGCCGCTTCTGCGCCTGCGCATCGCGGCAGATGGCATGGACGCTGTCACGCAAACCTTCGTCATCGGTATTAATGCTGGTGGTGCAGGCGGCAGGGTCCAGCCGTTTCGTCTCGACGAGATGCCGCAGACTTACACCCAGATTGGCAGCAGGCCGCTCGACTGAACAACCAAAGCAAGCCTATCGACGCAAGCGGCTGCGGCAGCTACCTCTTGCGTGATGGATAGACTGGTAAGCACCCGATGGCTGGCTGATATGCTGACAAACGCGCTGCATGGCGACGATATCGCGGTTCTCGATGCGTCATCGCATTTACCGGCAGCAGGACGCGATCCTGCCGCCGAATTTGCCCAATCCCACATTCCCGGCGCGCGTTTTCTCGACCTGCCATCACTCAAGGATGAAACTTCGCCAGTGCCTGCCGCCCTGCCCCGTGCAGACCAGTTTGAAGGCAGGCTGCGCGCGCTCGGGATAAAGCCCGGCCAGCGCATTGTCCTGTATGACAATAGCAAATTGCGCAGTTCGGCGCGGGCCTATTTCATCTGCCGCATGTTTGGCATGGACAATGTCGCCATTCTGGATGGCGGACTGCCAAAATGGGTGGCCGAGGGTCGCCCTACTCAAAGCGACCCTGCCCACTTTGAACCGTCTGATTATACGATCACGCAGGATGATCGCAGCCGCGTACGCAGCAAGGCGCAGGTCCTGGCCAATCTTGAAAGCTGTACAGAACAATTGGTCGATGCACGCGATGCAGACCGCTTCTGCGGCATCACCGAAGACACCGTCCACAATCTGGCAGGCGGACATATTCCAGGCTCGCGCAACCTGCATTTTCCCGAAGTTCTGGCAGCAGACGGCACTTTCCTTTCCAACGAAGATATCAAACTTGCTTTCAGCCATGCGGGCATCGACCTTGCCGCGCCTGTCACCGGCACTTGCGGCAGCGGGATGACGGCATCTGTTCTGCTTTTTGCCATGGAACTGATCGGCAAGCATGATACCGCTTTATACGACGGAAGCTGGAGTGAATGGGGCGCAGACCCCGCCACACCCAAGGAAACGGGGCCATCACGCTGACTATGGGCAAAGGCACGAAGGGCAAAAAACAGGGTCTGGGCAATGGCACCCGGCTGGTGAATGCAGGGCGCGATCCTGAATATACCGGCGCGGTGGTCAATCCGCCCGTATGGCGCGCCAGCACGCATCTCTATGCTGATACGGCTGCGCTGAAGGATGGCACACGCCACAATGAAGATGGCCGCTTTTTCTATGGTCGCAGGGGCGCGCCAACCCAATGGGCGCTGTGCGATGCGTTGACAGAGCTGGAACCGGGCGCAGCAGGAACCGTGCTTTACCCCAGCGGCGTGGCAGCAATTGCCGGCGCATTGATGGCGGTTCTTTCGCCCGGCGATGTGCTGCTTGTAACCGACAATGCCTATGAACCCACGCGCAATATGGCGACTGGCCTGTTGCGCCGGTTCGGGGTGGAGGCGCGCTTTGTCGATCCGCTGGATATTGATGCGTTCGAAGCGAATATCTGCCCTGCGACCAAGGCCGTCATGCTGGAAAGCCCCGGCAGCCTGACGATGGAAGTGCAGGATATTCCGGCACTGGCAGCAATTGCCCGCAAGCATGGCGTCATTTCCATTGCCGACAACACCTGGGCCACGCCGCTGGGCTTTCCGGCACTCGAACGCGGGTGCGACATTACCATCATGTCGCTGACAAAACATGTGGGTGGCCATTCCGATCTGATGATGGGAAGCGCCGCTGCGCGCGGCGACCTTTACGGCAAATTGCGCCAGACAGCGCAGGCGCTTGGCCATGTGGTGTCGCCCGACGATGCGGCCCTTGCCCTGCGCAGCCTGCGCACCATGAGCCTGCGGCTTGAACGATCAACGCAAAGCGCACTGGCAATTGCAAAATGGCTGGAAGGCCGCGATGAAGTTGCCCATGTGCTGTGCCCGCTTCTGCCCGGTGCGCCGGGGCATGAAATGTGGAACAGGGATTTTACCGGCGGCTGCGGCCTGTTCAGCTTTATCCTGAAGGGGCGGGACCAGGCGGCGCGTTCCTGGCTGATCGACGCGCTCGAACTGTTTGGCATCGGTTACAGCTGGGGCGGATATGAAAGCCTTGCCATTCCGTTTGATCCGGCCGTCAACCGTTCCGCCACGCCATTTCCGCCACTGGCGTGGGACGCTGGCGACCGTTACGGTGTTCGCCTATCGATCGGTCTGGAAGATCCTCAAGATCTTATCCGCGACCTTGAAACAGGCTTTGCCGCCATGGAGCAGGAATGACTAGCCAAGCAGCCACAGCGACCGACCCTGAAGCCATCGCCACCGCAGTTGGCGGATCTGGCGAACTGGAAGCGGGCGCAACCGTGACCTTGCAGCCGGTTCCATCGCCCACGCCGTCGGTCGCGCCGACAGAGGCAGTCAGCGCAGCGAATGACATCAAGGATGCCGTTGCGGAAAAAAGCCAGACAGCCGCCAGCCTGGTCGACACGCTCGACAGCATGGCGCTGAGCATCGGCGATATGCGCGTTTCTGTGTGGGACGGGTTGGTAGTCGTGCTGGTGATCGTGGGCGTTATCACGGCAGCTTATTTCATGAGCAAGCTCCTGCAGAGCCTGCTGAAACGCATCACGAAACTGGATGTCACCCAGCGCCTGCTGGCAGAAAAGCTCATTTCGCTGGCAGTATGGGCCATTGCCATCCTGTTCGGGATAGATTTGCTCGGCATCGACCTGACCGCGCTCGCCGTGTTTTCCGGCGCATTCGGCCTTGCCATCGGTTTCGGCCTGCAAAAAACCTTCGGCAACCTCATCGCCGGTATCATCCTGTTGATGGACCGTTCGATCAAACCGGGCGATGTCATTGCGGTTGCCGACCAGGCGGGTGCCTCAACCTTCGGACAAATCCGCAAAATCGGGATCAGGGCCGTTTCGATCACCACGCGTGACCAGAAGGAATATCTCATCCCGAACGAGAACCTGATGATCAACCAGGTAGAAAACTGGTCCTATTCATCCAAGAATGTGCGGATGCAGATACCGGTCGGCGTATCCTATGGCTGCGACATCAAACACGCGGAACTGCTGATGCTGGAAGCCGCAAAAATGTGTAAACGGGTGCTCAATTCACCCCCGCCTACGGTCTGGCTCGACCAGTATGGCGAAAGCTCTGTCGACTTTGTGATCCATTGCTGGATCAAGGACCCCGAAGCAGGGGTCGGCAATGTTAAATCAGAGGTACTAAAGAATTTGTGGGACCTGTTCCAACGCGACGGTGTCGAAATTCCATTCCCGCAGCGGGACCTGAATTTTAGAAATAATGAGCAATTTGAACAACTTATTGCCGCAATCGGACAGCGGTTGGAGAAAAAACCGGACGAAAGCTGAACCATAGGCATAACCCGATTTCTGCCGTGATTTCCGGCTGAAAGGTTTTTTAGCAATACGGAAATCCATTCTCACTGGTGGCTTCGCCATGGTGCCTTCATTTCGGCGCCATGGAAAAAACAGGCACAGTATATCTCGTCGGCGCGGGACCGGGTGATCCCGATCTGCTGACCTTGCGCGCTGCGCGGCTGCTCCAGTCAGCGCGATTGGTGGTTCACGACGGTTTGGTCGACCCTGCAATTCTGGCCATGGCACGGCCCGATGCGCAGCTGGTGTCAGTGGCCAAGAAGCGCGCCCGCCACACCTTGCCGCAAGACCAGATCAACCAGTTTCTGGTGCGTGAAGCCCTCGCCGGGCGCGATGTCGTCCGGCTGAAAGGCGGCGACCCGTTTATTTTTGGCCGTGGCGGCGAAGAAGCGGAAGATTGCCGCGCAGCCGGTATCAGGGTCGAAGTCGTTCCCGGCATCAGTGCTGCCAATGGCGCGGCGGCAGCAGCCCAGATTGCCCTGACCCACCGCGATGCGGCAAGCATCGTCAGTTTCGTGGCCGGACAGTGCAAGGGCTTGTCAGACCAGAATTGGGCGGGACTGGCCGGAACAGGCCGCACTCTGGTCATCTATATGGGCGTAAAGACTGCGCCCCAGATTGCGGAAAAGCTGATGGCAGACGGCCTGGCGCCCGATATGCCCATCGCCATAATCGAAAATGCCGCACGCCCCGAAATGCGTGTGCTGCGCGGGCCGCTGGCAGCCCTGCCTGATCTGGTGGAACGTGAAAACGTCATCAGCCCGGCTCTCATCATCATCGGCGAAGTAACCGGCCGCACCGACCTGCAACTGGTTAAGACCGCGCAGGAGGTATCAGCGTGAAGATATTGACTGGAAACGATCTGAAGACCGGCGCGGTGACCTGGTGGAATGGCAATGGCTGGTCCCTCTTTGTCGATGATGCGGCAGATGCAGGCGAAGATGCAGAGGCAATCATTGCCCGCGAAGAAGCGGCACGGCGGGTCAACGCACCCTATGCGATCGATGCGGAACGGACGGAAAAGGGCGTGCGCCCTGCCCATATCAAGGACCGTATTCGCGGCCTTGGTCCCACGGTCCGCCCCGATCTCACCTTGAAACCCGAAGACCCCCAAGCGGTTCGCGAGGTAATCTGATGTATCAATATGACCAATATGACCAGGCGATGGTCGATGCCCGCGTCGAGGAATTCCGCGACCAGTGCCAGCGCCGTATCGAAGGCAAGCTGACCGAAGACCAGTTCAAGCCGCTGCGGCTGATGAACGGCCTCTATCTGCAGCTGCACGCCTATATGCTGCGCGTTGCCATCCCCTATGGCACGCTGAGCGGTCGCCAGATGCGCGCGCTGGCAGGCATTGCCGACAAGTTCGACCGCAAATACGGCCATTTCACCACCCGTCAGAACATCCAGTATAACTGGATCAAACTGGAAGACGCTGGCGACATTCTGGCAGACCTTGCCAAGGTGGAAATGCACGCCATCCAGACCAGCGGCAATTGCATACGCAACATCAGTTCAGACCATTTCGCAGGCGCTGCCGCCGACGAAGTGGCAGATCCGCGCCCCTACGCAGAATTGCTGCGCCAATGGTCCAGCTTCCATCCCGAATTCAGCTATTTGCCGCGCAAATTCAAATTCGCGGTTATCGCCAGCGAAACTGACCGTGCCGCCATGCGCCTGCACGATATCGGCATTCAGATCTTGAAGAACGATGCGGGCGAACTGGGCGCTGCATTCTATGTCGGCGGCGGCATGGGCCGCACTCCGATGATCGCCCCCTGCATTCGCCAGTTCGTGCCGCTGGACCAACTGATCACCTATTCGGAAGCCTGCCTGCGCGTCTACAACCGCTATGGTCGGCGCGATAACAAGTACAAGGCGCGCATCAAGATACTGGTCCACGAACTGGGTGCAGAAGAATATACCCGCCAGGTAGAGGCTGAATTTGCGCATCTGCTGGAACAGGGCATTGAACCGCCGCTGGCCGAATTGGCGCGCATCCGCACCTATTTCGAAGACCCTGCGTTTGATGTTGGCGCTGCCGATGAAATCGACCGTTCCGACCCTGATTTTGCAGTCTGGGTGGACCGCAACACCCATCCGCACAAACAGGCAGGCTATGTCAGCGCAGTCATCAGCCTGAAGCCCGTCGGCGGAATACCCGGCGATGCCACAGCAGACCAGATGCGCCTGATGGCAGAGCTGGCCGAAGATTACAGCTTTGACGAATGCCGCGTGATCCACACACAGAACATCGTCCTGCCGCACGTGCGCAAGGCCGATCTCTTTGCGGTCTGGCAAAAGCTGGAAGCAGCTGGCCTCGGCACACCCAATCTCGACCAGGTGGGCGATATTATCGCTTGCCCCGGCCTTGATTACTGCAGCCTCGCCAATGCGCGATCCATTCCTGTGGCGCAGCGCATCTCGGAACGCTTCGCCGCCAATGGCAAGGGCGATACGCTGGGCGAATTGAAGCTGAAGATTTCCGGCTGCATCAACGCCTGTGGCCATCACCACGCGGGCCATATCGGCATTCTAGGCGTGGATAAGAAGGGCGTCGAAAACTACCAGCTGCTGCTCGGCGGCAGCGAGGCGGAGGATACTTCGCTGGGCAAGATTACCGGACCCGGTTTTTCCGAAGAAGGCATTGTCGATGCGGTAGAAACTGCCGCAGATGTCTATCTGGCGCAGCGCCAGGATGGGGAGCGTTTCCTCGATACCTACAGACGGATCGGCATGGAGCCGTTCAAGGAGGCGCTTTATGGCTGAGCCACTTCGTTTTCGTGATGACGCGGCGGCGTCAGACCCTGCCGTGACGGTCGATGCCTTTGTCGAACAAACCAACGCGCTCGCCGTACGCATCGAACCCGGTGACGATGCGCGCAAGCTGCTCCCTTTCCTTGACCGCTTGCGGCTCGTGGAAGTGAACTTCCCTGCATTTGGTGACGGCCGCGGCTATTCGGCTGCACGGATATTGCGCGAAACCGGATATACCGGCGAATTACGCGCAGTGGGCGATGTGCTGGTTGATCAGCTTGCCTATCTGAAACGCTGCGGTTTTGACGCTTTCGACCCCGACCAGCCGCTGGATGCTGGCGATGTTGAAACCGCGCTGGGCCGCTTCCCCGAAGTGTATCAGCCGACCACGGATGGCCGGCCACCCATCTGGAATATTCGCCACGGGAAAAGCCATGGCTGAAGCAGACCCAAGGACAGTCAACCGCAGCGGCGATGGGCGCATTGCGGACCGGATCGACACTGGCCCCCGCTTCGATGAAGCAGACGCCATCCGGCTTAACCGCATGTTTCGCGGGCGCGATACGATGGAATTGCTGCAAGGCGTTATTGGAGACAGTCTCGTTGGCGAACTTGCCACCGTTTCCAGCTTCGGTGCGGAAAGTGCTGTTTTGCTTCATCTGATTTCGCGGGTGGACCCTTCGCTTCCAATCCTGTTTCTTGAAACCGGCAAGCATTTCCCTGAAACGCTGGAATATAGGGATACGTTGGTAAGGCAGCTTGGCCTCACAGGCCTGCGCAACCTGGTGCCCGACCCGGAACTGCTTGCTGCCAAGGATGAGACGGGCCTGCGCTGGTCCTATGATCCGGATGGCTGCTGTGAAATCCGCAAGGTGCTGCCGCTGGCAACTGCCCTGCACGCTATCGATGCGACATTGACTGGTCGCAAGGCATTCCAGTCCGCCACGCGCGCAAACCTGCCGCGGTTCGAAATTGATACGTCCGATGCATTGGGCCGGCTGAAGATCAATCCGCTCATCGACTGGAGCGGAGAGGCAATCCAGGCTTATTTCGAGGAATTCGATCTGCCGCGCCACCCTCTGGTGGCGCAAGGCTATCCCTCCATCGGCTGTTCCCCCTGCACCAGCAAAGTCGCACCAGGTGAAGACCCGCGTTCGGGCCGGTGGAAAGGTTGGGACAAGACTGAATGCGGGATCCACGCACCTACAGACGGCGATGAAGGCGATCTGCCGCCGGGCTACGAACCCGCTTTCTGACCTATAGGGTCACAGCCAGCCCTGTTCGCGATACCACTGCGCAGTGGCGGCCATGCCTTCACGCGTGTCGATGGCGGGTGTCCAGATTGAAGGCGGCACTACGCGATCAGACGAAACGACCCAGTCCGGATGCGTCATATAGCCAACCCTGTCCGCAGTCAGCTTGGCATTATCGCCGCGGATTATCCGATCCAGCCCCGCGGCGCCTTCCAGCACGAAGCGCGGCATATGGGGCGCAATAACTCTGCGGTTGACTGCATCGCCGATGGCGCGGGCCATTTCCTTGTGCGACCAGCCGCCCGCGCGCCCGTCATCAGGGTCAAACGTCTGGCCAGTAACCTCGCTGCTGGCAGGGACCATCGCCACCAGCAATTCTGCCAGATCCTGCACGTGGATCAGCGATGTACGCCCGGCAGGCGGCAAGGGCACGAAGCCATATTTGGCAGACCGGAAAAGTTCGAACATATCCTTGTCGCGCGGGCCATAGACGGCTGGCGGGCGGATAATTGTCCAGTCGGTGCCGCTTTGCGCGACCACTTGTTCTGCCTGCGCTTTGGACGCGCCATAGGCTGACAAATGGGGTTCACGGGCAGAAAGCGATGAAACAAATACAAACCGCTGCACACCGGCGCTCTTTGCCGCAGAAAGCAGCTTGCGCGTGCCTTCGACATTGGCGACTTCGAATTGCGCAGGCTCGGGCGTGTTGGTCAGCCCGGCAATGTGGATAATGGCCTCAGCGCCGGTAACAAGCTGCTCTAGCGCGGCATCATCCGCCAGACTTCCGCCAACCCAGTCGATGTTGCAAGGCTGGCCTTCCGCCTGGCCTTCGGGAATGGTCCGGGCCAGCGCCTTTACCGGCATATTGCGGCGCGAGAGGGCATCGATCGTCGCTTGCCCGACAAACCCCGTGCCGCCCGTGAGAGCAATCGTCACAAAATCACCAGATGATCGCGGTGGATGACGGCGGGCCGCGGCGCATAGCCAAGCCGGTCCTGCTGGTCAGCCTCGCGCAAGCCCATGATCTCGCGGCATTCTGCGGCGGAATATTCGGCTAGCCCCTGCGCCATCGCCTTGCCTGCGCCATTGCACACGGCCACCACATCGCCCCGTGCAAAATCGCCTTCGACCGACGAAATACCGGGCGCAAGCACGCTGGAGCCAGCCAACAATGCAGCGCTGCATCCATCGTCCACGATCAGTCTGCCACGCACATCCAATCGGCCGCCAAGCCATGCCTTTCGTCCCGCATCGCGGCGCTGGGGCCTGAAGAGGGTTCCGCGAGATTGCGACACCGCGGTGCCTATGGGATGATCCCTGCTACCATTGACGATAGCGAGCGCAATGCCGGCGCGCTCCGCGATTTCGGCTGCCTGCAGTTTGGATACCATCCCGCCTGAACCCATTCCCGATGCCGAGCCTGCATCCGCCATCGCGCGGATGGCATCAGTCACACCATCGACATGGGGCAACATCACCGCTGCCGGGTCTGCCGGATTACGATCATAGAGGCCGTCCACATCGGACAGCAGCATGACCGCGTCTGCACCTGCTGCCTGTGCCACACGTGCCGCCAGCCGGTCATTATCGCCAAAGCGGATTTCCTCGGTCGCGACGCTGTCATTCTCGTTCACCACGGGCACGAAACCCGCTTCGAGCAAACGGCCCAGCGTTGATGCGGCATTCAGGTAGCGCCGCCGATCCTCGAGATCGCCCAATGTCACCAGCATCTGAGCAGCACCAAGGCCGTGACCTTGCAACAGTGCAGACCACAGGCCCGCCAACGCAATCTGGCCGACAGAGGCAGCGGCCTGTGCATCGGCCAGGCTGGCCCGCCCGCCTTTTGCCAGCCCCATCCGGGCCGCACCCAGCGCAATCGCGCCGGAACTGACAATGACGACCTGTTGCCCGCGCGCGCGCATCGCGGCGATTTCCTCGACCAGCCCTGCCAGCCAGGCATGGCGCGGCTGCCCGTCATCGCCCACCAGCAATGCAGAGCCAACCTTGATCACCAGCCGCTTCGTCGCTGCCGGATCGATCAGATCATCGAGTTGCAAAATCGCCATGCCATGCCGATTAGCGCCAAGTGCGCCCGAATTGAAGCGCTCTCACCTAGGGCGCCCTAAAGCCGTGCTGTCAGAGGGGCGACCATGGGGCGGCTTCTGAAGTGTCTTCTTCTTCCTTGCCCTTGGTTTCAGTCGCAGTCCGGTCCGGCAAATGCTGCAGCACCGCATCGAGCATGGCTTCCACGCCCTGCCCTGTCGCACCCGACAGTGCAAAAACCTCGGCAGCGCCAGCCGCCTTCAGTTCTTCGGCAAAGCCTTCAACCAGTTCCTTGTCGGCCAGATCGACCTTGTTGAGCGCGATCAGCTGGGTCTTGTCTTCCAGCCCTGCGCCATAAGCTTCCAGCTCTTCATTGACGATCTGCATGGCTTCGGCAGGGTCTTCCCCCGAAATATCCACGAGATGGATCAGCACGCGGCACCGTTCGATGTGGCCAAGGAAACGGTCACCAATGCCTGCACCATCGGCAGCACCTTCGATCAGGCCGGGAATGTCCGCGATCACGAATTCGCGGCCCTTGTGGCGCACCACGCCCAGCTTCGGCACCAGCGTGGTAAAGGCATAGTCGCCCACCTTGGCCTGGGCGTTGGAAACCTGATTGATGAAGGTTGATTTGCCCGCATTGGGAAGGCCCAGCAGGCCGACGTCGGCAAGCAGTTTAAGCCGCAGCCAGACCCAAAGTTCCTGCCCCGCTTCGCCCGGTTGATGCTGGCGCGGGGCGCGGTTTGTGGAACTTTTATAGCTGGCATTGCCGCGACCACCCATGCCGCCTTCGAGCAGGGTGATGGTCTGGCCGACCTCGGTAAAATCTGCCAGCACGTCTTCCTTGTCTTCCGACAGGATCTGCGTGCCGACCGGCACTTCTATAACGAGGTCTTTCGCGCCTGCGCCTGTCCGGTCACGGCCCATGCCGTGCGAACCGCGCGATGCCTTGAAGTGCTGTGAATAGCGGAAATCGATGAGCGTATTCAGGCCCTGGACGGCCTTGAACACGATATCGCCGCCCTTGCCGCCGCTGCCACCGTCAGGGCCGCCATATTCGACGTATTTTTCACGTCGGAAACTGACAGCGCCGGGGCCGCCAGCGCCAGAACGCAGGTAAATCTTGGCTTGATCGAGAAAATGCATTCCGGCCCCTTAGAGGTTCCTGTCGCCGCCGACGAGTCCTCTTTATCGCCTATTCGGGCGAAGCCCGGCGATCAGGGCCAGACTATCAAGCCTGATTACGCGGTTACCCCGAAGCGGATGGGTCTGACGCGTCTGCCGTCACCGCAGGTTCAACCACGGGTTCTGATACAAATGTCGGCTCGCCCGTGGCTTCAGGCCCAAAACCCTGGTCCACCGGAGTATAGATGGCTGGGCCTGTATAGGACCCGTTGTTGACGACCGCCGTATTGCCATAACGGGCATCCCACATGGCAACATCAACGCGATACTGCTCGTAAGCACGGTAGAAATCTTCAAACACTGCTTCGAATGCAGTCAGGCTGCGTTCGGCAAAAGAACCGAGGTCATTCGGGGCAACCAGCAGCGAATCTTCGGCAACCCGCGATGCGGCCTGACAGAACGACGTCTGCGCCGGTGGCAACGCGAAATAATTATAGACCTGGGTCATGTACTGGTCCTGCGAAGCGCGTGCCTTCGACCCGAACCGCGCACTGAATTCCTTCGTCACGTCCTTGTTCGCTGTTGTGAGCTGGCGCTTGTTGCGGTCCAGCAGCGCTTTGTAGGCGGGAAGAATATTGGCATATTGCGCATCGAGGCAATTAAGGGCTGCGACATTCAGCGCCGAACGAACATTCCAGATCTTCTGCGCATTGCTGAGATTGTAATTCACGGTCTGGCGCATGCCATCGACACCGATGGCAGGAATGGCCATCGCCGATACTGCACCACTAGGCGGCAGCGGCCGAGACGGAATCACGACTTGAACCGGTGGCGGTGGGGGCGGAGGCGGCGGCGGCGGAGGTGCCGGAGCCGCACAGGCAGCAAGCGCTGAAAGTCCGCCGGCAATCGCCAGCATGCGAATTCTTGCAGTGTTCATTTCGAACATGGAACCCAATTCTCCCGTTGGCCCGCAGCATTTGTAACGCGGCAAGCCTTTCCCTCGGCTTAAGCAGCATTTTGTAACTCGTATCGGTTCCAAAGAAAATGCCCGGAGCGCAACAGGCACTCCGGGCATCGACAGAACGAGTCCTGCGTGCGGTAAGCGGGGTTGATTAGTCCCGGTTGCCCATGAAGCGAAGCAGGAACAGGAACATATTGATGAAATCGAGATAGAGGCTGAGTGCGCCCATGATCACCAATTTGCCCAGGGGATATGCCTGCGCCATTGCAGGGTTGGTCACCTTGGCGTGCTGGATAGCGAGATAGTCGCCTTTCAGCCGCTGCGTATCATAGGCTGTCAGGCCTGCGAATATCAGCACACCAAGGAAGCTGACTGCCAGTTCCAGAGTGCTCGACTGCATGAAGATATTGATGACGCTGGCGATCAGCAGGCCAATCACACCCATGATCAGGAAGCTGCCCCAGCCGGACAGGTCCTTCTTGGTGGTGTAACCATACAGGCTGAGACCGGCAAAGGCACCAGCTGTTGCAAAGAACGTCGCTGCGATCGAAGACCCTGTATAAACGAGGAAAATCGACGAAAGCGAAAGACCCATCGCGACTGCAAAGCCCCAGAACATTGCCTGCAATGTTGCAGTGCTGAATTTGTTCTGGCCGAAGCTCATTGCAAAGACGAATGCCAGCGGCGACAGCATGATGATCCAGCTGAGAATGCCGCCGCCCATAAGGACAGTTTGTGCCATGCCCGAACGGGCAAACAGCAACGCGACAATACCGGTCAGCAAAACACCGGACGCCATGTAATTGTAAATCGACAGCATGTGCTTGCGCAGCCCTGCGTCGAATACTTCGCGACCCGCAACTTCACCATTCAGGCTGGGAGACGCACCGAAACCCGTCTGTGTGGGCCGGGGTTCATTCCAATCTGCCATTGTGACACCTACTCCTTTTCCCGGCAGCCGAATGGGCACCGGTTCTGAAAAGCAATATCGGGGCTAAAGACGGATTTTTCAAGGAAAACCGGATTTGGCAGAAACGGCGGGAATTAACCCTTTTCGCGCGCTTCACGGGCCATCTCTGCCCCGCGATCGCGGGCCGCAGCCAGGCACTGTGCCAGCAAGGATTGCAGCGCCGCACCCTCGTCCAGCACGTCCATCCCCTTTTGCGTCATCCCGCCGGGGCTCGCCACGCGACGCGCAAGTTCGGCCGGCGAGTGCGGGGATGATGCCGCAAGGGCCGCAGCGCCTTCCACCATCGCCAGTGAAAGACGGTCTGCCTGCTCGCGCTCCAGACCCAGTCCGGCAGCCGCAGCGGCAAGCGCGTCGATGAAACGATAGACAAAAGCCGGACCTGACCCGGCAAGCGCTGCCACCAAGTCAAACCGGCTTTCATCCACCAGCCATTCAGCGCTTCCCAATGCGTCGGCAAGGCTGGTCAATTCTGCGCGGATTTCGGCACCAAGCCCGGTCGCCACCAATCCATTGGGCGACTTGTTGAGAGCGCTGGCAAGGTTGGGCATCAGCCGGGCAATTCCGCCTGCCCGGGGGAACATGGCGGAAAGGCTGGCAAGCTCTGTTCCTGCAAGCACGGAAATAAGGGTGGTTCGAGGCCCGACCAATGGTTCGAGATCAGTGACGATTTCTGCCAATTTCTGCGGTTTTACGGCCAACAGGACAGCGTCGAACCCCTGCCTCGGCCATTCATTATGAACAATGATGCCATGCGGCGCATCGGCCCTGCGCGGATGATAGATTTCAAACCGGCCTGCCGGAATTCCCGATGACAGCCAGCCTTCGACCATGGTCTGCGCCATCGTCCCGAAACCAACGATCAGAATTTTATCCAGTGCCATTGTCATATCTTCATGGGTTGAAGGGTGGGACTAGGCCTCGCCCGCGGCATCCACAAGCGCACTGTCGAGCGCATCACGCGGGTCCTTGTCGCCCCACAGCACGAACTGGAATGCAGGATAGAAGCGGTCGCATTCCTCGACTGCGGTTTCCACCAGTGCCTGCGCCTGATCAAGGCTGAGAAGCCCGTCATCCCCCAGCATTGCGCCATGGCGATAAAGCAGCACGCTGCCATTTGACCATATATCGAAATGGCCGAGCCACATCTGCTCGTTTACCATGGCCACAAGTTCATAGGCAGCGGCGCGCTTGTCATCGGCAATGCGGATATCCGGCAGGCACAGAACCTGCAGCACATTGTCATCCGCGCGCCAGATGCAGCGCAGCTGATATTTGGCCCAGCTACCCTGAATTTCGCCCGAAATCTCGTCTTCGGATACAGTCTGGCACGGCCAGCCGCGCGCTTCGAACAGGGCTGCCAGCATGTCGACCGGCGCAGCATCATTATTGGCAGCAAATTCTGCTTCACCGGTTCTCATTCGTGCGTTCCGTCCGTTCTTGTGGCTGGTATTTAACCATCAACAGGCGATGCATTGTCAGCAGCAGGTTCCGCAATGCGGCACAGCGGACCATCTGGGGAGAACTAATCTTGCTTGTTCAAAGCCTGTGCAAAAACCGATCCGAAGGGTCAAATACGGCCCTGTTTCGGCAATGCCGGAAAGCCCTGACTACTTGAGCTTTTCAACCTCTTCGCCTTCACTGCTAGTGAAGGTGAAGCTGTCCATCCCCGCCTTTTTCAAAGCTGCCACCGCTGCCTGCGCGGCTTTGAGCGTATCATATGGGCCGGTGAGCAAGCGCCGGGTCTGGCCCCATTGGGCAACATAGGCTTCCTGCTTGGCGAGATTATCCGGCGAATTCCGTCCCATCTTGCGCCAGTCGAAAGCCAGGGCCTTCAAATCCTTGCCAGTTGCGACCTGCACCCAGAACCGGCTCGGATGGCGGGGCGGCACGGGCTTGGGCACTGGCTTTGGCGCAGGTTCCTGCGCTTTTTCACGCGGCGGCTTGATCGAAGTGATATCGACCGCGCCGCTTATGTCCGGGGCTGTTGGCACAGCGGCCAGTCCGGCAAAAGCATCAGCTACGCTCGCAGGCGGCCTTGCCTCAATGGCCCTTTCAGCCGGAGCAGCAACAATCTGCGCCGCGATTTGCTGAGGCGCTGCCTGAACTGGTGCCTGAACCGCAGCCTGAACTGGTGCCTGAACTGCAGGCTGAGAAGTCACCCTGGCAAGGTCAAAACCGGGGCTTGCAGGAGTGCCGCCTTGTGCAACTTGCGTAGGTGGCAATTCGCCGCGCGGAGGCAGACTGCGTGGCGGCTCGTTCACTGGCTGTGCGACAGGCTGGCTTTGCTGGGCAACCACGGCAGCGAGTGTCGATGAGCTTGAATTTGCCGCTACACGGTCCGGCTGCTGCGTGACCGGCGTCGAAGCAACAGGCGCAAGCTGGGCTGGAGCCGCCACTGCCTGCTTTGGCGCTTCGACGGGCCGCTGCACGCTGACGACGCGCGGCGCCTGGGTGCGTTGCAGTGGGTCAGACGCACGGGAAGGATCATTGCGCGCTGCGCGGGCCTTGCGGCTGCTGTTCGATACAGAACTGGTGCTGCGATCAGGCCTGCGCCGCTGACTGCGTGTATCTGTCTGCGGGCGCGGGCCAAGTGGCTCGCCCTGCGGTGCCAGCGGCGTATCGGCGGCGGCCGCTGGCCGTTCGGGGGGCGTATATTGCGCGATGCGCGGATCATCGCGCCCGATCTGTGCAGCACGCGGAAAGGCGCCAAGATTTGCAGCAGCAGCTTGCTGCGCTGTGGTCAACCGCTTCATATAGCGCAGATAAGGCGTGATCCGCGCCGAAAGCTGGGCTGGCATCACAGCTTCGGCAATTTTTACCGCTTCTGCTTCGTCGCCCAGAATGGCGAGGCCAAATGCGCGCGTCCGGTAACCGGACAGGTCACGTTTTTCGAGCAGCGGATAGAGGGTTTTTTCAAAACCCGCACGGTCGCCTGCAATTGCCTGGCTGATAGCCATGCGCCGGATGATTTCATCGGTAGGCCGGCTCGCCAGAGCCTTCCTATAATGCATCTGGGCTGAAGTCGGGTCGCCGACCAGGTCATAGGCAAGCCCGCGATCTGCCGCGAGCATGATGTTGGAAGCGCCAGCACGTTCCGCCTCGTCAAACAGGCGAAGCGCCTCGAGCGGGCGCTCGGAACGGACAAATGCCCCTGCGAGGCCCAGCTTCACCTGTGCATTACCGGGTGAAAGTTCGTCAGCCCGCCCGAAAAATCCGATTGCCGCATCAACATCGTTCAACTGAAGCGAAGCATTGCCAGCATCAATCAACGCGCCCAGATCGCGCGTATTGCTGGCCAGCCGCCGCAAGGCCGAGTTGAGATCGGACACACCAGCTGGCGGCAACGGCTGGACGACAGGGCGCGATTCGGCCTCTGCCGTCTGAGCGTGAAGCGGCGAAGCGGCCGCACCGAGCGCTGCAAATGCCAAAGCGCAGAGCGCCCAGCCGCTGGCCAGCGATGATGTAGGAGCAGTCTTTACCAAACCGGACTATCCTTGAAATCGAGCATCCGGCTACCTTGGCCGCGTCCGGCTGAACCGCGCCGGAACAACCCGGCGCGCCCCGTTACTGGTTATTCTGACGGCCGAGGAAGCGCGGGATATTGAGGGCGCTGCCTTCATCATCATCGTCTTCATCTTCGTCATCATGGCTGTCCGACCCGCGCGACAGGTTGGCCATACGTTCGAACAGCGTGCTGCCTGCGCCGGCACTTTCACCGCCGGTGACAAGACCGCGCCTGCGGCCTGTCTTCGCCTGAAGGGGGTTGTCCTCTTCAGCCAGCCGGTCGGCGTTGAGCAGCAGTTCGTCCTGCTGGCTGCCTTCCGATCCGTCTGCTTCCGCAGTCAGGTCGAGCGGTTCGGCATCATCATGGCCATATCCACCAGTCGCGCCAATCATGCCCAGATCACCGTCGTCGGCAGGATCGGTCATGCCGTCGCCTTCTTCAGGTTCGTCCTGGCGGATGCCGGCAAGCGGATCGACAATGCCGTCCACGTCATCGCCGTCTTCTTCCTCGCCTTCATCCTCGTCATAGCCGAGGTTGTGGCCCTGATCCGATCCGAAGCCGCCAAAGCTGGTTTCGGCCGGTTCTTCTTCCCGGATTTCATCCTCACCCGGCAGTTCCAGCACGGGACGCTTGGGTGCGCGCGAACTGCCCAGTGACAGCGAGTGACTGTCAGGCGCAGTCATTTCGGCGGATTGTTCGATGCCGGTTGCCACCACCGAAACGCGGATTTTGCCATCAAGGTCGGGGTTGAAGGCCGAACCCCAGATGATGTTCGCATCTTCATCCACCAGCTCGCGGATGTGGTTGGCCGCTTCATCGACTTCGAGAAGCTTCATGTCTTCGCCGCCAATGATGGAGATGATGACACCCTTGGCGCCCTGCATCGAAACACCGTCGAGCAGCGGATTGGCGATGGCGCGTTCGGCTGCTTCGAGTGCGCGGTTTTCGCCCTCGCCTTCGCCGGTGCCCATCATGGCCTTGCCCATTTCGCTCATCACTGAACGAACGTCGGCAAAGTCGAGGTTGATAAGGCCCGGCATCACCATCAGATCGGTGATGGAACGCACGCCCTGCTGCAGCACTTCGTCGGCCAGCTGGAATGCTTCCTTGAAAGTGGTTTCAGCCTTGGCGATCAGGAACAGGTTCTGATTGGGAATAACGATCAGCGTGTCGACATGCTTCTGCAGTTCGGCAATGCCCGCTTCTGCAGCGCGCATCCGCCGCGTGCCTTCAAACAGGAACGGCTTGGTCACCACGCCCACGGTCAGTACGCCTTTGCGGCGGGCCGCCTCTGCAATGACCGGTGCAGCGCCAGTGCCAGTGCCGCCGCCCATGCCGGCCGCGATGAAGCACATGTTCACGCCTTCCAGCGCGTCTTCGATTTCGGCCACGGTTTCTTCTGCAGCCGCCTTGCCGACTTCCGGCCGCGCACCTGCACCAAGGCCGCCCGTAATATCGGGGCCAAGCTGGATGCGCTGTTCGGCAACAGCATTGCTGAGCGCCTGTGCATCGGTGTTGGTGACGATGAATTCGACACCTTCGATCTGGGAATTGATCATGTTGGCGATGGCGTTGCCGCCTGCGCCGCCTACACCGATGACGGTAATGCGAGGAGACATGTCATCCGTTGTCGCTGGACCGATATTGATGCTCATTTGGGTTCCCTCCAAGGGGTGTTATGCAGAATATGTGGTTGGGTGGCAGTTTGGCACAAAGCGAATCGCCGTTGCATAGGGGTAAACCGCTTATCCACAGTGGTTAATTCCCGAATAGCGCGGCAGATGCGGCATTAGAAGTATTCCTTCACCGCCCGAAGCACCCGATTGACGATTTTCATGCCGCCATAATGGGTTGTCGACTGGTGTTTGGGACCGATTGACCTGATGTCGACCGGATCAGCTGCAGCATAGAGGCAAAGCCCTGCCAGCGTTGCAAAACCCGGTGTCGCATGGGCTTCCGGGAGGCCGCGCAGAGCGGGTGTTTTCCCTATGCGGACGGGACGGCCAAGCGCGCTTTGGGCAAATTCGGCAAAGCCTGCCAGTTCAGCGCCGCCACCGGTCAGCACAACCTGGTTACCGCGCGCACCCGAAAAACCCAGTTCCTTGAGCGAACGGCCCACTTCATCGGTCAATTTGGAAAGCTGTTCGGTCACCACCGAAACCAGTTCGGCGCGCGGTATGCGGTTCTTGTCGTCCGCGCCCCGCGCCGTCACGCCCGATGTATCGTCGCCCGGCCCGTTAACGGGGATCATCTCGCGGTGGTCTGTCGGGCTTGCGATGGCCGAACCCGACACGCATTTGAGGCGTTCTGCCTGGAACCTGCGGATACCGAATGCAGAGGCGATGGCGTCAGTGATATCGGCCGAGCCCAAGGGAATGGCCTTGAGGCCAAGCAACATCCCCTTGGCATAAACCGAAACATTGGTCACTTCGCCGCCAATTTCGATCAGCGCCGTGCCAAGTTCGCGTTCTTCCGGCGTGAGGCAGGCATAACCTGCGGCCACTGGCGCTGCGACGACCGATTCAACGTCGAGATGGGCATTCTGCACCGCCTCGATCAGGTTTCTGACTGGTGCGCCATCTGCCAGCATCACGTGGATGTCGACACCCAGCTGCTCTGCATGAAGGCCCTTGGGGTTGGCCACGCCATTGGCCCCGTCCAGCGTATAATGGGCTGGCTGGGCGTGCAGCACCATCCGGCCATCGGGCTGGATATTGTCGCGCGCCGCCATCAGCAGATGTTCGATATCTTCTTCTTCGATGCGCCTTCCGCCAATTTCGATCTCGACCTTGGTCGTGCGGCTGGCAAGCCCTGCGCCCGAACAGCCGATCCACACGCTGGAAATGCTGGTGCCGGCGTTCTTTTCAGCGCGCTCCACCGCATCGCGAATGGCGTAGGTGGCCGCGGCCATATCCGTAATATAACCGCGCTTGATGCCCTGGCTGGCACGGTGGCCAGACCCCAGAACGACCATTTCACCTGTTTCGGACAGGCCCATGATCATGGCGGAAATGCGGAATGACCCGACATTCACCGCCCCGAACACACGGCCGATGCGCGGCATGGCCATCAGCTGCCACCCTTCGTATCGAGAATTTCCTGCGAACGGCCCGGAATGCGCATGTAAATCCGTTCCGGCGCACGCATGTCGAAAGTGGCAACCTTGCCGCCAAGAAGCCGGTTCACCCCGTCAAGCCGGGCAAAGGAAACCAGCGCGCTGGCGGCTTCCGTTTCGCCCTGCGGCAATGCCAGCACCTGGTCTGTGTTAAAGGTGAGGTTCCAGCGCCGGTTGCCGATCCATTCTGCCGAGGTGACCTGCGGCTTCAGCGCAGGCGCTGCATCCAGCAAAGTGTTGAGTTCGCCCACCTGGATTTTCGCACCTGGGCCGGAAATGACCAGCATACCCTTGGCATTGGCGCGAGAAATCGGCTCCAGCTCTGCACCGGTCCGGTCAATCAGGACCAGCCGGTCAGGTTTGCTCAGCACGGCATGAGGCTGGCGTTCGACAATATCGACCACCAGCGTATCGGGCAGCTGCCGTGAAACGCGCGCGTCCTTCACCCAGCTAAGGCCAAGCAATTCGGCGCGCACAGTCTGCAGATCCACCAGCGGCATGGGCCGGTCACGTTCGCCAAGCACCCGCTCGTAAACCTTGAGCTCGTTCATCCGTTCCACGCCGGTCACTTTCACACGGCGCACTTCAAAGCCTGCGTCAGAGGCAAGGCCGGCCACTTCCTGCTGCGCCAGTGCAGGCACGCCGGCCAGACTGGCGATGAACCACGCCAGCGCCGCCCCCGCACCCAAAATCACGACAAGGAAAAAGCGGTGCAGCTGGTCTTCGGTGAACGGCAGCACGGCCATTGCCGAATCCATGAAAGAACTGGTCCGCGCCTTGGCCTTGCGGGCATTATTGGCCCGGCTGGTGGATGCTGCTGTGCGGCGAACGCCCTTACCGCCGCGCTTGATCGTTGCCATCGGCCTCTCCTGCATTCACTCTGCCTGAAGTGCGCAGCGCTTCGGCCACGATTGCTTCCACCAGGTCAGCATAATCCATTCCGCAATAGCGCGCCTGTTCGGGCACCAGGCTAAGCGGCGTCATGCCCGGCTGGGTATTTGTTTCAAGCACGAACAAGCCGCTTTCGCCACGTTCATCATCCCAGCGGAAATCAGTCCTGCTGGTGCCCTTGCAACCTAGCACGCGATGCGCGACGAGGGCATATTTTTTGCATAATTCCGTAATATTTTCAGGAATTTCGGCAGGACAAATATGGTCGGTCATGCCGTCTGTGTATTTCGCGTCGAAATCATAGAAGCCGGATTTGGGCTTCAGTTCAGTCACGGCCAGGGCGCGGGGGCCATCGGCGCTGTCGATTACGGCAGTCGTCAGTTCCAGCCCGCGAATGAATGGTTCCGCCAGCAAGTGGTCGAATTTCTGCCATGGCCCTTCCACATCGCTGCGGATCGGGTTCCCGTAATTGCTTTCATCCGTCACGATTGCAACGCCGACAGATGATCCTTCGTTCACCGGCTTCAACACATAAGGCCGTGCCAGCGGGTCTTTCTCGAACAATTCCTTGCTGGCCACAATCCGCCCGCCGGGCATCGGAATGCCATGCGGCACCAGTGCCTGCTTGGTCAGTTCCTTGTCGATCGCGATGACCGAAGTGGCGAGGCCGGAATGGGTATAGGGGATGCCCATCAGGTCCAGCATACCCTGCACTGTGCCGTCTTCACCCGGCACGCCGTGCAGCGCATTGAACACGACATCAGGCGCAGCCTCGGCGATGCGGGCGGCGACTTGCCGGTCCATATCAATCCGCGTGACCTTGTGGCCTCGGCTTTCCAGCGCATCTGCCACGCCGTTACCAGACATGAGCGAAACCGGGCGTTCGTTTGCCCAGCCGCCCATCAGCACCGCGATGTGAAGTTTCTTCAAGTTACCCGTATCCACCATGTCAGGGCCGTCCGACCCGTTTGATTTCCCATTCCAGGTCCACACCCTGGCTCTGGCTGACCCGCCGACGCACTTCTTCGCCCAAGCCTTCGATATCGGCGCTGGTTGCATCGCCGGTGTTGATGAGGAAGTTGGTGTGCTTCTCGCTCACCTGCGCCCCGCCCATCATTAGACCGCGGCATCCGGCAGCATCCACCAGCGCCCAGGCCTTGTGGCCTTCGGGGTTCTTGAAAGTTGATCCGCCGGTCTTGCTGCGTAGCGGCTGCGAATCCTCGCGCGCCTGTGCAATCCGGTCCATTTCCGCGCCAATTTCAGCAGGATCGCCCGGATGCCCTTTGAAACGGGCGGAAATGACCACGGCTCCTTCTGGCAGGCTGGAATGGCGATAGGAATAATGCAGGTCTTCGACCGGAAGGCGGTGGCACCCGCCATCGGGCATCACCACGTCGCAATCGACCAGCACATCGGCAACTTCGCGGCCATAGGCACCGCCATTCATCCGCACGAAACCGCCAACGGTGCCGGGAATTCCGCGCAGAAATTCCAGCCCGGCAATTCCGGCATCACGCGCAGTGGAGGAGACCAGTATTCCGCTGGCCCCGCCGCCACATTCAAGAACGCAATCACCAAGGTCGGTAACGGTCGCAAATGGCTTGCCCAGCCGGATTACCACACCTGGCACACCACCGTCGCGGATAATGAGGTTGGAACCAAGGCCCAGCGCCATCACCGGCAATTCGCCATCGAGCAGGCCGAGAAAATCGCGCAAATCATCGGCATCGGCAGGCTCAAACAGCCAGTCAGCCGCGCCGCCCGACTTGAACCAGACAAGCTTGGCCAGCGGTGCATCAGGCGTCAGCTTACCGCGAAATCCGCTGGTCGGCACCAGCGAGGATGCTGCTTCATCAAGGGTCGAAAATGGCGCACTGCCATCATCATTCATGGCCCAGTCGTCGGGTTGGTGGGTTGTCATCCCTTCCCCCCGTTGCTGGCACCCTTGCTGCGAATTGCATCGGCAAGGCCCGCTGCCCATTTGGTGATATCGCCCGCACCAAGGCAGACAACCATGTCGCCGTCTTTCAGATGGCCCGCCAATTCAGTCGCCAGTTCATCCGGCCCGGCAATGGTGGCGGCAGACCGGTGCCCGCGTTCCTTCAGGCCGGACACCAGCGCCGATGCATCGACGCCCTCAATCGGGTCTTCACCGGCAGCATAGACAGGTGCGACATAGACCAGATCCGCATCATTGAACGATGTCTGGAAATCACCCATCAAATCGCGCAGACGGGTGTAGCGGTGCGGCTGGGCAACGGCGATTACGCGGCCTCGTGCTGCCTCCCGTGCGGCGGAAAGAACGGCAGTTATCTCGACCGGGTGGTGCGCGTAATCGTCGATGATGGTCGCCTTGCCGCCATCGACTTCCACTTCGCCAACCTTGGTGAAGCGGCGCTTCACGCCGTCAAATGCCTTGAAACCGCTGCAGATGATATTTGTATCGCAGCCCATTTCCAGCGCCACGGCCACAGCAGCCAGCGCATTCTGGACGTTATGGCGGCCCGGCATCGGCAAATGGATATTGTCGATACGTCGCACCGTTCCGTCCCGTTCGCGCAGAACAGCATCGAAGGTATTGCCGCCTTCCTCGGAACGGATGTTTTCCCCGCGAAGGTCTGCCTGCGCTGAAAACCCATAGGTCAGAACTCGCCGGTCTCGAACCTTGGAAATGACGGTCTGTACTTCGGGATGATCCACGCAAAGCACGGCTACGCCGTAGAATGGCACATTTTCGATAAATTCGACGAAGGCATCCTTCACCGCATCGAACGAACCGTAATGGTCGAGATGTTCGGGGTCGATATTGGTCACGACCGCGATCGTGCCGTCCAGCCGCAGGAAGCTGCCGTCGCTTTCATCGGCTTCCACAACCATCCAGTCGCTGTCGCCAAGGCGGGCGTTGGAACCATACTGGTTGATGATGCCGCCGTTGATCACGGTGGGGTCAATGCCGCCTGCATCAAGCAGGGCTGCGATCATCGAAGTCGTTGTGGTCTTGCCATGCGTGCCTGCCACCGCGACCGTGGATTTCAGCCGCATTAGTTCTGCCAGCATTTCAGCCCGGCGCACGACCGGTATCCGGTTGTCCAGTGCGGCCGCGACTTCAGGGTTGGTGCGGCGCACGGCAGTGGAAGTGACAACCACTGCCGCATCGCCCAGATTTTCTGCCGAATGGCCGATGAAAATGGGAATGCCGCGGGCGCGCAGACGTTCGACACTGGGGCCTTCGGCAATGTCGGACCCTTGCACGGCGTAACCCAGATTATGCATCACTTCGGCAATGCCGGACATGCCGATGCCGCCAATGCCGACGAAGTGAATGGTCCCGATATCGGTGCCGACGCCCTTCATGCCATTTCATCCCGCGTGGCTGCGCCCTGGCCAACCATCTCACCCTGCGATGCGCCGCGCGCATTATTGCCGCCCACGCGAATGACATCCATCATTTCGCTGCCGCCAAAACTTGTGACCAGATCAGCCAGATCGGATGCTGCCTTTGGCCTGCCGCAATTCCACGATGCATGGGCGGCCGTCGCCAGTGTTTCAGGGCGCTGCGCCATCGCCTGTATCTGCTTGGCCACCTGATTGGGCGTGAAATTCGCTTGCCTGATGGAACGTGCGCCGCCGGCCTTCACCACTTCGCGAGTGTTGAAATTCTGGTGATCATCCGTAGCAATGGGCAGCGGCACCAGAATGGCGGGACGGCCCACGGCAGTCAGTTCGGCAATGGTCGATGCGCCAGCGCGGCCGATGAACAGATGGGCGTCTGCCAGCCTTGCGCTCATATCTTCAAAATACGTGCCAAGCTCTGCCGGTATGTCATGGCTGCGATAACGTTCGCGCACTGTGTCGATATCTTCGGGGCGGCATTGCTGCGTGACCTGAAGGCGCGACCGCAGTGCAGGTTGCAGCATGGCAAGACCATCAGGCACCACTTCCGACAACACGCGCGCACCCTGACTACCACCGGTGACCAGAACGCGCAGCAGCCCGTCCTCGGTAAATGGCGGAAAAGGCTCGTCCCTAAGGGCCAGCACTTCTGCGCGCACGGGGTTACCCACCAGATGCGCCTTGCTGTCATATTTGGGCTTGAGGCGTTTTACTTCAGGATATGCAATGGCGATTGCCTGAACGCGTCCAGCCAGAATGCGGTTCACCCTGCCCAGCACGGCATTCTGTTCATGCACGATGCTGGGAATGCCCGCAGATGTTGCCGCCAGCAAAGCAGGCAGCGCAGGATATCCGCCAAAGCCGACCACGGCGCTGGGTTCGAAGGTTTCAAACAGGCGCAGCGCCATGCTGCGGCCTTCCAGAACAGCCTTTGCGCCTTTCAACCAGCTGAGTGGATTTTTGCCGAACCGCCCGGCGGGAAGGACATGGGCGGGCAGGAAATCGGGCTTGCCGGGAATTTCGGCACCACGCGCATCGGTAATCAGCGCCACGTGGTGGCCGCGTCGTTCCAGTTCGACTGCCAGCGCGAAGGCGGGGATCAGGTGCCCGCCCGTGCCGCCAGCGGCCAGAACATAATGTCGGTTTGCATCGCTCATCTGCGATTCTCCTTAGCAGATGACGGTTTTTCGGTCAGCAAGGCGCGCAGCCCCGGTGTCTCCCGCGTCAGGAACGGATTGCGCCGCGTGATTGCCAGCAACAGCCCTGCAGCAAGGCAGACCGCGATGGTGGATGACCCGCCATAAGAAACCAGCGGCAAGGTCATCCCCTTGGAAGGGAAAAGTTGCAGATTGACGAGGATATTGATGAAGGCCTGCCCCCCGATCTGCGTGGCAAGACCCGCACCGGCGAGCAGCGTGAACAGGTCTTCCTCGTCCGCAAGGCGAACAAGAACGCGCGCGATGAGCGCAAGATAGATTATCACCACGATGGCGCATACGATCAGGCCGAATTCCTCGCCGATAACGGAAAAAATATAGTCTGTATGGGCTTCGGGCAGGTTCATCTTCCGGATGCCGAGCCACAGGCCGCTGCCGGTCCACCCGCCGGCAAGCAAGGTGCGCTGCGCCAAATCGACCTGATCGAACGCTGTACCGCCGCCCACGAATGCATCGATACGGTGGCGCGCATTGTCATACAGGAAATAGGTCGCCGTAACGAGCGCGGCACCAGCAGCCACGAACATACCGATGCGCTGCACCGGAACGCCTGCCAGCACCATCAGCACGAACCACACGCCTGCAAACAGCAGCGTGTCGCCAAAGTTGGGCTGAAGCATCAGCAGCGCCGCGACAAAAATCATCAGGCCGGTGATGATCCACAGCACAGGAATGTTCGGATCCCTGATGCGCCACGAAAGCACCCAGGCCAGCAGGATTGCAAAACCGGGCTTCAGGAATTCCGATGGCTGGAAGCTCATACCAAGATTGATCCAGCGGCGCGCGCCATTCACTTCGGTGCCGATAATCGGCACGAGGACCAGAAGAGCCATCATTCCGGCGGCCAGCACAACGCCGATGCGGCGTGCATTTTCACGGCTGAGCATAGATGCGCCCAGCAGGGTGAGGATGCCAAGGAACTGCCAGCGGATGTGGGCCCAGTAGAAATAGAGATCGGGCAGCTTTACGGACGCTGTCGAAAGCCGCTTGGCACTTGCGGGCGATGCTGCTGCAACAGCAGCCGTGCCAATGGCCATCAGCAGGATGATGAGGAAAAGCAGGACGCGGTCAATTTCGCGCCACCAGATGCGCAATTCAACGCGTTTGCTACTGCGATACCGCGATGTCGATGTGCCGCGGTCGCCCGAGCGGGGGATATAGGGCTGCGATGCGGTCATGCCGAAATCTCACCATGTTCAGGGTCAGCCAGCGCGGCAACGAGGTCGCGGAAATGTTCGCCGCGTTTTTCGTAGTCGCGGAACTGGTCAAAGCTGGCGCAGGCAGGTGACAGCAGCACCACGTCGCCAGGCTTCGCAACGGAAATGGCCCGGCGGACTGCCTCGCACAGCATTTCGCATTTTTCCACGGCAACCTTGCCAGCAAGCAATTCGGCAAAGCGGGGGCCGGATTCGCCTATTGTATAGGCAGCGGCAACATTGCCGAGATAACGCTCGCACTCGCCCAGCCCGTCTTCCTTCGCCAGACCGCCGACAATCCAGTGAATGCGTGGCCGGGGATCGGCGGGGAATGCGGCAAGCGCAGGGGCAGTCGATGCCTGATTGGTGGCCTTGCTGTCATTGACGAACATCACGCCCTGGTGTTCGCCCAAGCGTTCCATCCGATGCGGCAGGCCCTTGAAGCTGGCGAGTGCGGGCCGCCACCTGTCGCGCGGAATACCAAGTTCTTCCACCATCGCCACTGCAGCGGCTGTATTTTCAAGATTATGCGGACCCTGCAGCGAAGGCCATTCATGCTGCAAATCGGCGATGGCTGGCTTGTCTATGCTGGCCACACGCCCTGCGGGCCGCCTTGCCTGCTGGGCTGTCATGATGGCGCGGGTTGGCTGGTCATCCACACCGAACACGGCGAAGTGGACTGCATCCTGCATTTCGAACAGCCGGCTCTTGGAAAAGGCGTAATGATCAAAGCTCTCGTAACGGTCGAGATGATCGGGCGTGACGTTCAGCAGCGCAGCCACTTCGCAATCGAGCGAGCGGGTCAGGTCAATCTGGTAGCTGGACAGTTCCAGCACATAGACACCAACGCCGTTTTCGTTGGGCGCAAGGGGTTCGCGGCCAAGGACTGGCAGGCCGATATTGCCGCCCATCCGAGCCGGAATTCCCGCAGCATCCAGAATGTGGTGGACCAGCGCGGTGGTGGTGGATTTGCCATTGGTGCCGGTAATGCCCACCACCTTGTGCGGAGGGAGTTCTGCACGGGCCTGGGCAAAAAGTTCGATGTCGCCGATCAGCGGCACACCGTATTTTTCGGCATGGGCAGCAATGGGGTGGCTGTTGATCGGCACACCGGGCGAAACGATGACACCGTCAAATCCGGTCAGATCGAGATCTAGCGGATCGATCAGTTGTGCCCGCCCTTCCAGCCTGTCACGCGCGACGTCCTGCCGGTCCCACGCGAACACTTCCGCGCCGCTGGCAATGAGGGTTTCTGCAGTCGCAAGCCCCGACCGGGCCAGGCCGAGAACGGCATAGCGTTTTCCGGAAAAGGCGGTCGAAGTGATCATCGTAGCTTGAGCGTTGCCAGCCCCATCAATGCAAGAACGATCGAGACGATCCAGAAACGGATGACGACAGTCGATTCCTTCCAGCCAAGCTGTTCGAAATGGTGGTGGATCGGTGCCATGCGGAAAATGCGCTTGCCCGTGCGCTTGAACCAGAACACTTGCAGGATGACCGACACCGCCTCCACCACAAACAGCCCGCCGACAATGGCGAGGACGATTTCGTGGTGCGATGCAACGGCAATTGCGCCCAGTGCTCCGCCAAGTGCGAGGCTGCCCGTATCGCCCATGAACACAGCAGCAGGCGGCGCGTTGAACCACAGGAAGGCAAGCCCTGCCCCCATGATGGCCGCACAGAATATGGCCAGTTCACCAGCGCCCGGAACGTAGGGAATGCCAAGATATGCCGAATAATCGACGCGGCCGACGAGATAGGCGATGATCGCGAAAGTGCCTGCCGCGATAATCACCGGCATGATCGCAAGCCCGTCGAGCCCGTCAGTCAGATTGACTGCATTGCCCGCGCCCACAATCACAATGGCAGCAAAGACATAGTAGAATATGCCCAGCGGGATAACCCGGTCGGAAAAGAACGGGATATAGAGATTGGTGTTGATCTGGCTGACGATGATCCACGATGCAATGCCAGCCACGCCGAATTCCATCAGCAAGCGGACTTTGCCCGATACGCCCTTGTGGCTGTTCTTGGTGACCTTGTCATAATCATCAAGGAAACCGATGAGCCCGAAACCACCTGTGACGGCCATGCAGGCCCACACGAAGGGATTGGTCAGGTCCATCCAGATGAGCATCGACAGGATCAGCGACACCAGAATCATCAGACCGCCCATGGTGGGCGTGCCGACTTTCGCGAGGTGGGTTTGCGGGCCGTCAGCGCGGATTGGCTGGCCCTTGCCCTGACGCACACGCAACATGTTGATGAATTTGGGACCAATGACGAGGCCAATCAGAAGCGCCGTCATCAAGGTCGCACCGGCCCTGAACGTCTGATAGCGAATGAGGTTGGAAACCCCTTCGAAACCCATCCATTCGGCAATCAGATAAAGCATTCAGCCATCCCGGCCCACAAATTGTTGATCCACGAAACGGGTCACTAGCCTGCCCAGACCGATCGAGTTGGAGCCTTTGACGAGAATGGCGTCACCAGCGGTAACTCCGAACTCTTCCAGCGCCGCAATTGCCTCGGCAGGTCCATCGCAATGCGCGAAGGAAAGCCCATTGCCAAGCGCATTGCCTGCGCCTTTCCCCAAGTCCCGTGCAAGGGCGCGCATTTCTTCACCCACAAGTATGGCAAAATCCACTTTCGCCTCGGCCAGCGGCTCTGCCAGCTGGGAATGGAAACGTGGTGCAAAATCACCCAGTTCCTTCATCGAACCCAGCACCGCAATACGCCGCGTGGCAGGTGTCTGGCCCAATGCACGCAAAGTGGCGCGCATGGAGGCAGGGTTTGCATTGTAACTTTCGTCTATCAGCAGGGCCTTGCCGCCCGGTGCCTTGATCTGGTGGCGTGCGCCGCGTCCTTTGAGGCCACCCATTTCCGCAAGTGCCAGCCCTGCGGCACCCAGATCGCCGCCTGCTGCGCGCACGGCGGCCATCACGGCAAGCGAATTGGAAATCCAGTGATCGCCCGGTTCAGCGACGGAATAGCACATTCTGGTGGTGCCAAGATCAGCTGTCACCAGCGACCCGCCATTGGCAGACGGGATCGCGTCGAGCAGCCGCACATCGGCATGGGCCGCGCGGCCAAAGGACACGACCTTTGCGCCTGCCTTCACGGCATGATCTCGCAGCCGCTCGAAGAACGGGCTGTCGGCCGGAATGACGGCAGTGCCGCCTGCTTCCAGCCCGCCGAAAATCTCTGCCTTGGCGTCTGCGATTGCCTCTTCACTGCCGAGGTTTTCGATATGTGCAGGGGCGATCGTGGTGATGACAGCGATATGCGGGCGCACCTGCCGCGTCAGTCCGGCAATTTCGCCAGCATGGTTCATTCCCATTTCGAACAGGCCGAAGAGGCTGCGCGAGGGCATACGTGCAAGGCTGAGCGGGACGCCGACATGGTTGTTGTAACTGCGCACGGAACGGTGTGCCTGGCCGCGGCTGGCGCGGTCGAGCGAAGCGAAGATTGCTTCCTTCACGCCGGTCTTGCCAACAGACCCTGTCACGCCGATGCGGACAGCCTTGCTGCGCAGACGGGCAGCCTTGGCCAGCATTTCCAGCGCAGCATTGGTGTCGGCCACGAGGATATGCGGAAAATCGACCGGCCGATCGACCACGGCTGCAGCCGCGCCATTGGCAAATGCCTTGTCGAGGAATTTGTGGCCATCGGTGCTTTCACCGCTCAGAGCAAAGAACAGGTCGCCGCTGCGCACATCGCGGGAATCAATTTCAACGCCGGAAACCTGGAAATCCGCACTGGCGATGCCGCCGGTTGCTTCTGCAATTGCCTGTGCGTCCCACAATACGATGGGCAATGCGTCACGCGTAGTGACGGGCCAATGGCGCAAGGCGCGATGGGCGATCATTGGCTTGCTCCACGCGGGGCAGCAGCTTCGCGCGCAACCGTCACATCATCAAATTGCAGAATACGCATATTCTCTCCCGAGCCGATGATCTGGCCCTGTTCGTGTCCCTTGCCCGCAATCAAGACGATGTCGTCGCGGCCCGCTTCTGAAACTGCGGCAAATATTGCTTCCCGGCGGTCGCCAATTTCGCGTGCACCGGATGTATCGCGCAGCACTTCAGCGCGGATTGTTGCCGGGTCTTCGCTGCGCGGATTATCGTCTGTCACAATGGCAACGTCGGATTTTTCCGCAGCGATACGGCCCATTTCCGCCCGCTTGCCATGGTCGCGGTCACCGCCTGCGCCAAACACGGTGATGAGCCGTCCGCTGACATGGGGCCGCAAGGCGGCAATGGCCGCTTCAATCGCATCAGGCGTATGCGCGTAGTCAACATAAACCGGCGCGCCGGCCTGGTTGATTGCGGCCCGTTCCAACCGGCCGCGCACAGGCTGAAGCCGTGCTACGCCATCAAAAGTCATGGCGACATCGCCGCCGGTCGCCAGCACCAATCCTGCAGAAACGAGCGCATTTTCAGCCTGATAAGCGCCGATGAGCGGAAGATTTATCGTCCGCTTCTGGCCTTCATACTCGATTTCCAGTGTCTGCCCCAACTGGGTGGGCGTACGCGACAACAAGCGTAGTGAAGTTCCAGCATCCCCAACCGTAAACAGGCGCAATCCGCGTTGCTTGGCATGGTCGATTACGCGGTCAGTCCATTCGCCGCTGCCGGTCCAGATCACTGCTGCTGCATCATCTGCCACCACTTCGTCGAACAGGCGCATCTTTGCCGCGAAATAGTCTTCCATGTCGTGGTGATAATCGAGATGGTCGCGGGTGAAATTGGTGAAGGCCGCCGCGCTGACCTGAATCCCTTCGTTCCGATATTGCGAAAGCCCGTGGCTCGACGCTTCATAGGCGACGTGGGTTACCCCCTCGCGCGCGAGGCCCGACATATTCGACAGGAAGGTGACAATATCCGGCGTGGTCAGCCCGGTAGAGACGCTTTCATCGGGCGTAGTTACGCCGAGCGTGCCAATGGATGCGGCCCGTTCGCCCGCCATCCGCCATAACTGGCGCGTCATTTCTACGGTGGAGGTTTTGCCGTTGGTGCCGGTCACCGCGACGATGGTCTTGGGAACGGGGCTGAAGAAACGTGCGGCCAGCGCGGCGAAACTGCGGCGCGGGTTGTCGCTGGCGATGTGGATTGCGCCATCCACCCTGGCCTGCGGGCGTGCGACTATTGCAACGGCACCTGCGACGATGGCTGCGGGGATGAAATCTTCGCCATTGACCACCGCCCCCTGAAACGCGCCAAATACGGTTCCGGGTGCGACTTTGCGATGGTCAATGGCAAAGCCTGTAACTTCCTTGTCGGCAATATCCTGATTGTCCTGGGCCGTGCCCGTTCCAACCAGCGAAATGCCTGCAGCTTCCGCGATCCTGCCCAGCTTCATTCGTCGCCGCCCGGGATAAGGGGGCGCAGATCGCTGATGTCGACATCACGCGTATTATCGGGTCGGACACCAAGGATGGGGCCGATGCGCGGCACGAGGCGACCCACGATTGGCGCGGCGTTCCATGCAGCCGTGCGCTGGAACGAACTGGCGGTGGTGCCCTTGGGTTCATCCAGCATCGCGATGATGACATAGCGCGGCTTGTCCATCGGGAATGCTGCGGCGAAGGTAGAAACCAGCGAAGACCGGCGATAGCCGCCCGCGCCCGGCTTCTCTGCACTGCCCGTCTTGCCGCCAACGCGGAAACCGGGCGCATCGGCATTCTTGCCCGTGCCATAAACAGCAATCATGCGAAGCAGCTGCCGCATCCGGTAGCTGGTCGATGCCTTGAACACGCGCCGGCCCTTGGGCGCAGTGCCGGGGGCAAGCTTGTGCATGGTGGCAGGGCGCCATACCCCGCCATTCACCATCGCTGCATAGGCACTGGCGAGATGCAGCGGCGTGACCGCGATGCCGTGGCCATAGCTGACAGTCATGTTTCGCAGGCGCGGCCAGTTGTCGCCCGGCCAGATGGGGAAGCCCTTGGCCGGCAATTCGATATAGGGGCGTTCGTTCATGCCCAGATCGATCATGGTCTGGCGCAGGCGCTTGGGGCCAAGATCGTCGGCAATCTGCGCAGTGACGATGTTGGACGAATGGATCAGCGCCTCCGGCACGTTCAGCGACGCGCCGATGGTGTGGCTGTCACGGATGGAAAAGCGCCCGATCTTGAGCGGACGGTTGGCCTGGTAACGCTTGCTGAAATCTCGAACGACACCGGCATCAATAGCAGCGGCAACGGTCAGCGGCTTGAAGGTGGAACCCAGTTCATAGACCTGGTTGGTCACGCGGTTGAACATGAGGTCGACACCGGCAGCGTCGATCTTGTTGGGGTCGAATTCGGGCAGGGATGCCAGCGCCAGAACTTCGCCTGTATCCACGTCCAGCACGATGCCTGCTGCGCCCATGGCATTGGTGGAAAGCATTCCGCGGCGAAGTTCATCTTCCAGCGCGCCTTGCGCACGAAGATCGATGGACAGCGCGACCGGCTGGCCGCGGGTTGCCGGGTCGCGAAGATGCTGGTTCAGCACCTGCTCCATACCGACCTTGCCGTTGCCTGCTGCATCGACATAGCCAAGAACGTGCGCGCCCATGGAACCTTGCGGATAGTGGCGGTCGGTTTCCTGCGGCAGTTCGAGCGAGAGTTCGCCGATAGCCTGCACCCGGTTTGCCTGTTCTGGCAGGACGCGGCGCTGGATATAGCCCCTTTCGCCCGCCGCCAGCCTGGCCGCGACATCATCAACGTCAAGATCAGGAAAAACAGCCTTCAGCTTCGCCGCGACTTCGCTTGCCGGATGGACCAGCGGGTTCTTGGGATCACCCATGGCTTCGGGGTTGTACCACAGGGCATAGGCCGGAAATGCACGGGCCAGTGGCGCACCGTTCCTATCCGTGATTTCACCGCGCGGGGGAAGCAGTGCGTCTGCAAGGCTGGTAACCCTGGTCGCCCGGTCGCTGAGGCCGAGAAAGCCGATACGCACGATTGCCGCGCTGGCGACGATCATGAATATGAGCGCGATCCACAAAACCCGCAGGCGTGCGACATTCAAGGATTGCTGGCGAATGCTGACCAGCCGGACCCGGCCAGATGAAATTGCAGTGCTGACCGTCAGGGCATTCATTCTGCTACCTGCGCGCCAAAGCTGCCATTACGGGCAAGTCGTTCTGCCAGCGAACGCGTGGCGGAAATGCCTGTGTCCTGCCTGCGGGCATGGTCACTGACGGTTTCTTCTTCGCTGACGCTTTTGCCGGTCATCGGCGAAACCATCGCAGTAAAGCCAGCTTCTTCAGGCACGGACGCGCGGGCAACACGGATCGGGCTTGGCGCGCCGATATCGCGGGCAAGGCCAAGCTGTGCCAGCTCGCGTTCGTTTTCGAGATATTGTTCAGCGCGCGGCGCGGAATAGCCGAATTCCACCTTGTTCCAGTTCGCCAGCTGCTGCTGGTTGGCGCGCGTTTCGAATTCCGTTTCGAGAATCTGCTTTTCCTGCTCCAGCGCGATAATCCGGCGCTCGGCCAGTCGCACTTCGCTTTTGACCGCGTTCACCCGGAAAGTCAGGGCGACAAAACCGGTGATGCAGATGCTGAGCGCAACGGCCCAGCCGATGTGGCGAAGACGGCTACCGGGTGCCATTACGCGGCCTCCCTTGCAGGTGTTGCGGTACGAACAGCGTGGCGCAAGGTCGCTGAACGGGCGCGGGGATTGTCATTAATCTCGCTTTCCGATGGCCGGATAGCCTTGGAAACCCTGGTGAAAACGGGCGGAACAGGCTTGGCTTCGGGCATATGGCGCGAACCGCCGCCAGTGGCCGATGCTTCGCGCAGGAAGCGTTTGACGATGCGGTCTTCAAGGCTGTGAAAGCTGACGACTGCCAGCCGGCCGCCTTCGCGAAGGACTTTTTCGGCAGCCGAAAGGCCATGCGTCAATTCGTCCAGTTCTGCATTCACATGGATACGGACAGCCTGGAAACTGCGTGTTGCCGGGTCCTTCGGCGCACCTGGATGGTGGCCCAGCGCCTTGCGCACAACGCGGGCAAATTCGCCAGTGGTCGTCAGCGGGCGCGCTGCCACGATTGCGCGGGCAACACGGCGCGACTGGCGTTCTTCACCATAAAGATAAAGCACGTCTGCAATCGCTTCGTCGCTGGCGGTATTGAGGAAATCTGCCGCGCTATCGCCTTCCTGCGACATGCGCATGTCGAGCGGGCCATCCGACGAAAACGCAAAACCGCGTTCGGCCTGGTCAAGCTGCATCGAAGAAACGCCGATATCCATTGCCACGCCGTCCACCTGGCCGACACCGGCTTCCTTCAGCGCCTCTGCCATTTCGGAGAAGCGGCGGGCGTGCAGCACAAGGCGGGGCGGATCTTCACGGGTTTCAGACCACTGCGAACCGGCAGCAATGGCATCAGGGTCACGGTCGAAGGCATGAACGGTTGCGCCTGCGTCAAGCAAGGCACGCGAATAACCGCCAGCACCGAAGGTGGCATCAACCATCGTATCGCCCGGCTTGGGGGCAAGCGCAGCAATACATTCGTGCATCAGAACGGGGATATGCGGAGCACCAGTCACTTGCTTCGCGCCTTGGCTTGAGCTTCTGCAACGAGATTGTCACAGGCAGCTTTGGCGCTTGCCCATTCATCATCCATTTTCGCAAGCTCGGCAGGGTTCCAAATTGTGAAGAACCTGCCTGCACCGTTAAAATAAAGGCCATCATCCACATTTCCGAGCACGCGGAGGTGTTCGGGCATCACGAATCGACCACTGTCGTCGAACGGCACTTCGACGAATCCGAAAAGCTGGGAAGCGCGGGTGTCACGGTCAAACGGACGGTCGGCGCGGAAGGACATTTCTTCTTCGCGGTCGAGCTGGGCGTCGAGTTCCAGCCGGCGTGAAAGGCCGAAGCCTGTCAGACAGTTCCAGCGGTTGTGCTTGGCAAGACACAGCGTGCGGCCATCGCTGGATTCGCGGACAGCCTTGCGGAAGAGCGGTGGCAACACGAAACGACCCTTATCGCCTGCCGGCGAATAGGCCTGTCCGCTATACCCTCCAAACGCCGCTGCTGACACTTACCCCGTTCCCCTCGCCCAAAGGGCCCATTCCCCCGGACACACCTTCCCCGCTTCCACCCACGCGCAAGCGGGAGTGGCTCGCCCCGCCTTCGCGGAACGCAGCTTGAGACGACCTGTCCAATGAGAGTTGGTAATACCTCGCACTATGCGGGGATGGAAGGGAAAATTACGGGATTTTACGGGATAACTCTTCAAACCATTGATTTTACCTTATATTTTTATTCACCTATCGCAATCGCAACAGTCCATTCGGGATGGCTGCATGTAAAAAAATCGAGAGTTTGCGGGTGTTTAAAGGGTGAGACTCGCACAGACACCCGAAGCTATCACGGCTTTTCCCGTGATTTCCCCGATTGGTGTTCAGCGCATAGAAAAAGCGTGATTCGCCAGTGCCGAAAGCGCATTTTCTCGCTGCTCGCCTGAACTTTCAGGGTCGAGTAGGGCCGCATCTGCAATGATCAGCGCAGCGCCCTGTCCAATCTTGCATTGAGCAGCAGCGCCTTCTGCCATAAGCGTGCATTGCGCAGGCGCATCAGGCGCAGTGGGCACTTCCGTCAGAGTGCCGGACAGGTCCATGGGAATCTCGGTATCCATGATACGGACAATGCGTTCGCCTTGCGGCTGTGCTTCATCGAAATTGAGCTTGAGCCCCCACCTGCCAAGAATGGGGGATAGCAGCACAACATCCTGCGGGCGGCGGCGGTCGCCGATGTGGAAACGCGAATGCGATGTCAGCATCGGGTCTGCAAACAGCAGCAGATGCCCGCCCTGCCGCACCCAATCATCCAGCGCGACATTTTCAGACGGGGACAGCGGCCTTGGCTGGGCAAGAATCAACCGGTCCAGTCCCTTCAGCGCATTTGCACCATCATCCGTTACCAGCGTATTGAGCGGCTTCAGCCTGTTGTCTTTTTCCAATACGCTGCGCGCCCAGTGGACAGGTGCATCGCCTGCCAGCATTTCATCCAGCCCTTCAGTTTCGGGCCAGTAAATCGGCAAGGTCGACATCAGGCCCAGTTCGGGCAAGTCTTCAGGGGACCCGGCATCCCGCTGGAACAGCGCGAGGGTGCCCAGTCCGGTGACAAGGGCAATGATGGCAGCGCCAAGCGCCAGGTTGCGGGTGGACATGGTCAGCGAAGCGCGATCATTCACCCTGCTCGGGCATGACGGCAGGTTCCTGTGCCGGGCCCGCGGCCGGTTCAGACGGCAGATCTGGCACGATTCCGGCTTCTGCCAGCGGATCGTTCTGCACAGGCACGTCAGCGCCGGGCGCAACGGTGGAGGCCGCAGCAGGCACTGCAGTTGCTTCTGATTCCTTGGCCCTGTCAAAAATGACCTGCGCAAGGCCGACCAGCAAAATCATCAGGGCCACGCCCGATATGCCTATTTGCAAGCGCTGCATGGCTTCAGCCCTGAAACCGCCGACGATAATCGTTTCCCCGTCATCCTGACGTTCCGGCGCCGGATCGGACGGTTTCGGGAATATGGAAATCAAGGCCATAACCCTAAGCTAGTGTGCGAAGCGGAACAGTCAATCAATCCCGCAGCCAGGGGAATGGAGCAAGGCCCTTGCTGGCCATCCATTCAGCATTGTATATGGTTGAAAGATAACGAAAACCTGTGTCACACAGGATCGTTGCAACGCGTGGGTCCTCGCGCCCTTCGGCCACCAGTTGGCGCCCGAGTTCGATCGCGCCTGCCACGTTGATGCCCGATGACAGGCCAAGGCACAGCCCCTCGTCCTGCAAAAGCCGCTCGACCCATTCGAGGCCTGCTTCGTCCGAAATGCGGTATTGCGTATCTATCGGCGCGCCTTCGAGATTGGCGGTGATGCGGCCCTGCCCGATGCCTTCGGCGACCGAATTGCCTTCGGACTTCAATTCGCCATGCGCGTAATAATTATACAGCGCCGCGCCATGCGGATCGGTCAACGCGATGCGAACATTTTCGTCATGTTCCTTAAGACCCATGCCGACCCCGGCGATGGTGCCGCCAGTGCCTGCAGCGCAGGTGAAACCGTCAATTCGGCCTTCCATCTGCGCCCAGATTTCCGCAGCCGTGCCTTCGATGTGGGCCTTGCGGTTGGCGGTGTTGTCAAACTGGTTGGCCCAGACTGCGCCTTCGGTTTCTTCTGCCAGCCGGCGCGAAGTGTGGACGAAATGGCCGGGGTTGGAAAACGGTGCCGCCGGCACCAGCACCAGCTCCGCACCCAGCGCCCGCAGCGTGTCCATTTTTTCCCGGCTCTGTGTTTCGGGCATCACGATGATGGTGCGATAGCCAAGAGCATTCGCCACCAGTGCCAGGCCAATTCCGGTGTTACCGGCAGTACCTTCCACAATGGTACCGCCCGGCTTCAACGCACCGCGGGCTTCTGCATCGCGCACGATATAGAGGGCGGCGCGGTCTTTTACAGACGCGCCCGGATTGGCAAATTCACACTTGCCCCAGATTTCGCAACCTGCAGCCTCGCTCGGCCCCTGCAGGAGCACGAGCGGTGTATTGCCAATCAGGTCGAGGCTGTCGGTGCGAACATATGGAACTGTCATGGTCGCAGAGTTAGGCCGACCGGCGGCCTGCTTCAATGCAGTTCCGCTTTGACCTCAAGAATTCAATCTTCAGGTGCGATGGCGACCTTCAGCCCGTCGAGATCATCCGTGAACGGAATCTGGCAGGAAAGACGCGAAGTCGAGTTCCGGTAATCGGAGCTTTCCAGAAGGTCGTCCTCGTCTTCCGACATCGCGGGCAGCTTTTCGACAAAGGACGGGTCCACGTGGATGTGGCAAGTAGCGCAGGAACAGCAGCCGCCGCACAAGGCCAGCAATTCGTCAAATCCGTTGTCACGGATGACTTCCATCACCGTCAGGCCTTCGCCTGCTTCTACAGTCGATTCTTCCCCGGCACGGTTTGTGACGATCAGCTTTGGCATGATAAGCAATTTCCGTTCGCAATCGGCCTGTCGGCCTGTCGGCGCGGCTGCTAAGGGGTATGAGCCGTTTTGGCAAGACAGGAGACACCCGGACATGGGTTTGACCGCACAGCAGATCCAGCACGGGATCGACAGCGTATCGCAGATTGAACCGGCTTTTGGCACTGCATTGGAAGCCGCCGGATACCCTGAACCGCGCATCCGCCCGACCGGCTATCACACCTTGCTTCGCACCATTGTTGGCCAGCAGGTGAGCGTGGCCGCAGCAGCGTCGGTGTGGAACAAGCTGGAAGCGGAACTGGGCGCGGAAATGCATCCCGAAACCTTGCTTTCGCGCGATTTCGATGCGCTGAGGGCCTGTGGCCTTTCCCGTCAGAAACAAGGCTATGCGCGGTCATTATGCGAACTTGTGGCAAATGGGCAGTTGAAGCTGGAAAACCTGCCAGAGGATGATGAAGAAGCGATTGCCGAACTCGTTACAATCAAGGGTATCGGGCGCTGGTCGGCTGAAATCTATCTCCTGTTTGCAGAAGGCCGGCCCGACATCTGGCCCGCAGGCGACCTGGCGGTGATGGCAGGCCTCCACAAGATCCTGTCGCTTGACGAACGGCCTGACGAAAAACAGACAAGGGCAATGGCCGAGGCATGGCGGCCGCACCGCGGCGCTATCGCGATCTTCACCTGGCATTGCTATAACAACCCTGCGCTTTAACTCCTTGGTCGAAGCCACAGGGTCGCCAGCAGATTTGTGATTACGCCAATGCCCGTTCGGGCCCACATCGCCATGCAACACGTCACCATGCCAGATACAACGCAGGAAAATATTGCCCAATGACCAATGCCAATTGCGCCGCCCCGCTGATCCCGCGTGAAAAACTGTTTGGAAATCCGACCCGTGCGGCAGGCCAGATCAGCCCCGATGGCAAGTGGCTGGGCTGGCTCGCGCCGCGTGATGGCGTGCTCAATATCTGGATGGCCCCCAGCGCCGATTCGTCAGCCGCAAAGCCGATGACAAATTCCACCGACCGGCCGATCCGGCAATATTTCTGGGCGCCAGACAGCCGCAGCCTGCTGTATATACAAGACAAGGGCGGTGACGAAAATTTCCTGCTTTACGGCGTCGATGTGGCAACTGGCGCGGAGCGGACGCTGACCCCTTTTGAAGATACGCGCGTCATGCTGGTGGGCGATTCCACCAGCCAGAAGGGCCGCTTGCTGGTGGGGCTGAACAACCGCGATCCGCGCCTGCACGATGTGCATTTGCTGGACCTTAATACCGGCGAACTGACGCTGGTGCTCGAGAACGAAGGGTTTGCAGGCTTCCTTGCGGACGACAATCTCGATTTGCGCATGGCAGTGCGGCCCAATGCCGAAGGCGGGATGGACTATTTCGACATCGCAGATGGCAAGATTGCGGCCGAAGCGAGCGGCGGAACGGGCCTCGAAGATTCGCTGACGACCAGCCCTGCCGGTTACACCAGCGACGGCAAGACACTTTACTGGATCGACAGCCGCGGTCGCGACACCGCTGCTCTCGTCGCCATTGATACCGAAACGGGCGAAAGCCGTATTCTGGCCGAAAATCCGCAGGCCGATATCGGCGGCACCCTGCGCCATCCGGTAACCGGCGTAGTGGAGGCCTATTCGGTCAATTACCTGCGCACCACCTGGACTGCGATAGACCCTGCCATCAAGGCATCGCTGGATTTCCTGGAGGCCAATCTGGAAGGTGATTTCAGCGTCATCTCGCGCACTGATGATGACACGATGTGGGTTGTCAGCAACGATCCGCTGATCGCACCTGCAAAGACATGGCTGTATGACCGTAAAAAGGGGGAACTGACCGAGTTCTACACATCGCGCCCCGACCTTGTCGGTGCGCCATTGCAGCCCATGCATACGCTGGAAATCAGGGCGCGCGACGGTCTAGTTTTGCCAAGCTATCTTACCCTGCCGCCCGGCAGCGACAGCAAGGGCGACGGCGTGCCGGATGCACCTGTGCCAATGGTGCTGCTGGTGCATGGCGGTCCATGGGCTCGCGATGGATATGGCTTCAATCCCAACCACCAATGGCTGGCCAATCGCGGCTATGCCGTCCTCAGCGTCAACTTCCGCGGGTCGACCGGTTTCGGAAAGAACTTCATCTCTGCTGCCGACCTCGAGTGGGGCAAGAAGATGCACGACGATCTTGTCGATGCGGTCAACTGGGCCGTCTCAACCGGCATTACCCCTGCTGAAAAAATCGCGATCATGGGCGGTTCCTACGGCGGCTATGCCACGCTGGCGGGCCTTACCTTCACGCCTGACGCATTTGCCTGCGGGGTGGACATTGTCGGCCCGTCGAACCTTGAAACATTGCTCGCCACCATCCCACCCTATTGGGAACCGCTGGTTGCCCAGTTCCATCAACGGATGGGTAACCCCAACACGCCTGAAGGCCTTGCCATGCTGAAGGAACGGTCACCGCTTCAAAGCGCAGATAATATCAAGCGGCCGCTGCTTATCGGACAAGGCGCGAATGACCCGCGGGTAAACCAGGCGGAAAGCGACCAGATTGTTTCGGCGATGAAGGACAAGGGCATTCCTGTCACCTATGTCCTGTTCCCCGACGAAGGGCATGGTTTTGCCAAGCCTGCCAACAACATCGCGTTCAATGCCATCGCGGAAAATTTCCTCGCCACTTGCCTTGGCGGGAGGGCGGAAGCGATTGGCGAAACTCTGGGCAAATCCACTGCCAGCATCGTCGAAGGCGCAGATTATGTGCAGGGCCTGGATGCAGCTGCCGGAAACTGACTGAACTATCACCGACAAAAACTGCCCATCGGACTATGGTTTGATGTAAGGAAGCCAAAGACGCACAAGCGCGACACTATCTTGGGAGAGAACAGGCGTGGACCAGAAAAAGGCGATTTTCATAACCGGTGGCGGATCTGGCATCGGGCGCGCCATCGCGCTGTATTTTGCAGGTCGCGGCTGGTTTGTCGGCCTGGGCGACATCGACGTTGCCGGTATGCAGGAAACAGAACGCCTCATCGGCACCGGCTTTACCTATTCGCACAAATTCGACGTGCGTGACCGCGCCGCGTGGGATGTGGCGCTGGACGCATTTTCCACCGCGGCAGGCGGGCGGATTGATGTGATGGTCAACAATGCCGGCATTCCGCTTGGCGGCGCGCTCATCGAAAATTCTGCCGAGGAAATCGAACGCTGCCTCGATATCAATTTGAAAGGCGTGCTGTTCGGTGCGCAGGCTGTTTATCCGCATCTGCAGAAAACTGCGCCGGGTAGCTGCCTGCTCAACACCAGCAGCGCGGCCGGCATCTGGGGCACGCCGGGCGCGTCTGTCTATTGCGCCACCAAGTTCGGCGTGCGGGGCATAACAGAATCCCTCGATGCGGAATGGGCAGATGAAGGGATAAAGGTGCATTCGCTGATGCCCAGCTTCATTGATACGCCGTTGCTGGAACATTCGCCGCACCATGGCAGCAACGAACCCATCCGGGACCGCGTGATCGAAGCCGGGCTGGAAATCACGCCCGTGATCGAAGTGGCGCAGGCCGCGTGGGATGCCGTGCATGGCGATACGCTGCACACCAAGGTGGGCAAGACGGCGAAGCAGCTTGGCTTTGCCGCCCGCTGGATGCCGGGCCGCCTGCGCATGCAATCGCGCTCATCGCGGCGACCGCTCGGCAAATAAGGACATTTCAATGAAACCGGTTTTTTTGGCAGCAGCAATGCTGTGCGCCCTTCCCTGCGCCCTTCCTGCCAATGCTGCCATGGCAGCCGGCGCGCAACTCGAAGGCACGCCCATCGTCATCGGCAGTGAATATGCCATTGCCTCGACCGTGTTTGGCACCGACCGGAAGCTGACTGTGCGCTTGCCAGCGGAATATGCCGAAAACCCCGATCAGCGCTTCCCCGTCATTTATGTGATCGATGGCGGCAGCGCGCAGGATTTTCCGCATATTGCGGGCATCGCGCAGAGCCGTGAGATGAATTACAGCTTCTTGCCTGCCATCATTGTCGGCATCGAGACGGTCAACCGGCGCAGCGAAATCTCGCCCCCTGTCCGTGCTGAAATGATGGCAGATTACGCCGATCAACTGCGCGCGACACCAGGCAATTCGGCGCTGTTCCGCACATTTATTGCCCAGGATGTGAAACCGTGGATCGTGCGCAATTTCCGCACCACCGACCATGATGCAATTATGGGCGAATCTCTGGCAGGTCTGTTCATCATCGAAACGCTGTTTGAACAGCCTGATCTGTTCGATGACTGGATCGCCATTTCGCCGTCACTGTGGTGGGATGACATGAAGCTGGTGCGCAGCATTCCCCAGCGGCTGAAGGCGATGAAGCCGGGCAAGGAGCGGATCTATTTCGCCCTTGCCGATGAAGGCTACCGCATGGAAGAAGGCGTCGAACGGCTGGCTGATGCCTTGCGCGCCAATGCGCCTGCCGGCTGGCAATGGGCCTATGTGCCATTTGGCAACAGCGAGACGCATGGCACCATCTATCATCCAGCCGCGCTGGACGCGTGGCGGCTGATGTATGGCACGCCGAGCAGGGTCTATAAGCCCTATGGCGATCTCGCGGCAGGCTCATATGATCTGGACGAGAGCGACAAGGCCAAGCTGGCCAAGGAATGCACGTTGGAAAATTCACGCCGCACCACGCCCGAAGCCACGCGGTTGGGGCAGGAACGCCTGTTCTACGATTGCCTGCTGTATGATCTTGGCCAGCGCGCCCGTGAAGGCAATTGGGGCGGGTAAACGCCTTTAGCCGATTAGATCAGCGCCTCGATCGCCTTGGCCATGGCAATATCTCGCTGTGAGAGGCCATCTGCGTCATGCGTTGTCAGGGTGATTTCGACACGGTTATAAACATTGAACCATTCAGGGTGATGGTCTGCCTTTTCGGCCAGCATGGCAACGCCGGTCATGAAGGCAAAAGCTTCCACAAAATCACCAAATTCGAATTTGCGAAAAATGGCGCTGCCTTCGCGCGTCAGCGTCCAGGACGGGAGCTGCGCCAGTGCCGCGCTGCATTCTTCCTGGGTCAATTTGGCCACGGACATGATTGTTTTCCCCTGAGCGTCTGAATTGCTTCCGGCCTGCGTATCAGCCTTGCTTGTTCATCCTCGCGCTTTCCCCTATCCCGCCCGCCCATGCAAGCCTGCCATCTCGTTGCGACAGAAATCGCGTGCCGCCGGGGCGAGCGGCTGCTTTTTCGCAGGCTCGACATGAGCCTTGCGCCGGGCGATGCCTGCCATGTTGCGGGCCCCAACGGCATCGGCAAAACCAGTCTCATCCGTATTCTGGGCGGATTGCTGCGCCCTTTTGCAGGCACGGTGAGCCGCACAGGCGACGCTGCCTTGCTGGACGAAAAGCCTGCGCTTGATCCGCAATTGCCGCTTGGCCGTGCGCTCGATTTCTGGGCCAGTCTGGATGCAGTTGGCAAGGACGCGCGGCAGCACAATATTGCCCGCACGCGTCTCGATACACTGCTCGATGTGCCGGTGCGCTTCCTTTCCACCGGGCAGAAAAAACGCGCTGCCCTGGCGCGGCTGCTGGGGCAGAATGCCCCCATCTGGCTGCTGGACGAACCGCTTAACGGGCTGGACAGCGAAGGCGTTGCCTTGATCGAGGAACTGGTGGCGGAACACTGCGCGGAAGGCGGCATTGCCGTGGTCGCATCGCACCAGCCGGTTACCCTGCCCCGACATCGCATCCTCAACCTGCCGGATTTTGCTCTATGATCGGCCGGCTGCTGCTGCGTGATCTTGTTCTCTTGCTGCCGGGCGGCAGGCAGGGCGGCACATTGCTGCCGCTGCTGTTCTTCCTTGCCGTGGCGATGCTTTATCCCTTTGCCGTGGGGCCGGATGCACAATTGCTCGAGCGCACTGGCGGCGGAGTTATCTGGGTTGCGGCATTGCTGGCCGCCATACTCCCGCTTGACCGATTGGTTTCGCCAGACCTCGAACAGGGCGTGTTTGATCAACTGGCCCTGCGCGGTATTTCAGAAGAAATTGCCCTCTCCGTCCGAATGCTGGCACATTGGCTCAGCTTTGCGCCGCTGCTGCTGGTGGCGACGCTACCTGCTGCGGCGCTGCTTTCGCTCGATGGCAATGGCCTGCGCACTGTCATGCTCGGCCTGTTGGCCGGAACGCCCGGCCTTGCTGCAATCGGGGTGATGATTGCCGCCCTGACTGCCGGTCTGCGCGGGGGTGCGGCGCTTTCGGGCCTGCTGCTGATACCTCTTGCCGTGCCGATCCTGATTTTCGGCGCAGGCAGCCTGTCACGCCCCGACGATACCGGCATCATGCTGGCTGGCGCGATCAGTCTGGTGCTGGTGGCAATGGCACCCTTTGCAGGCGGCGCTGCGATCAGGGCCGCCCGCGAAGGGTAGTTGCGCAGATCAGGCGTACGGCGGCTTGTCGAGGCCAGCTACGCTCTTGGTGAAGATTTCAACGCCGGTTTCAGTCACACCCAGTGAATGTTCAAACTGGGCTGAAAGCGACTTGTCGCGGCTGACTGCCGTCCAGCCATCCTTCAGAACCTTGGCCCATGGTTTGCCAAGGTTGATCATCGGTTCGATGGTGAAGAACATTCCCGGGCGCAGTTCAGGACCAGTGCCTGCCTTTGCCGCATGGACGACTTCGGGCGCATCGTGGAACAGGCGGCCAAGTCCGTGGCCGCAGAATTCACGCACCGTGGTATAGCGATGTTCGCGCGCATGGGCTTCGATCACCGCACCAATATCGCCCAGGCGCGCACCCGGCTTGACCTGCTCGATACCCAGCATGAGGCATTCATGCGTCACATCGACCAGCTTGCGCGCCTTCAGCGGCACATCGCCGACCAGATACATCCGGCTGGTGTCGCCATGCCAGCCGTCCAGCAGCGGAGTCACGTCGATGTTAACGATATCGCCATCCTTCAGCACTTTTTCCGAAGGGATGCCGTGGCAGATGACATGGTTGATCGAGATGCAGCAGCTATGCGTATATCCGCGATAGCCAAGTGTGGCCGGAACCGCCCCGCCCGCCAGCGTCATTTCACGCACGAAATCGTCAATTGCCGCAGTCGTCACGCCAGGCACGACCATCGGCGCAACCGCGTCGAGGATGTCTGCCGCCAGCCTTCCGGCGCGGCGCATGCCTTCAAAGCCCTCCGGCCCGTGGAGCTTGATTGTGCCATCCCGCAGGACGGTATCGGCGCTGTCGATAACCTGATATTCTGTCATGATCGCCCATGTAGCGACGATGCAGCAAAATTGCGAGTGGCTAGCGCTGAACTACGAACGCTGATTTGTATGCAGGCTTTACCGCGGCCAGAATTGCCGCATCCACCGGCAATGTGACTTCATAGCTGCCTTCGGCATAAGGGCCTGCGACATACGGCCCGGCATAAAAGCCGACCCTGTCAAATGCTTTCCCGCCTTTGGAACCGGGAATGATCGTCAGCTCGGTCATGGCAGGACAATTGGTGAAGCTGGTCATGCCTTCCGACATCGCTTCTGACCCCCGCTTTTGTGCACGCCGCCGGTCGAGCGCCTTGCAGAACCTGTCGCCCACTGCGCTGCCGAGGCGCGCAGGCGAAATGAACATATCGCTGCCTTGCAAGGCAACAGATGCCGTCTTGTCCCACACCAGCGATGTCACACCGTAATTGCCGTGGGCACCGCCTGAATAGGTCGCAAATTCGCCCGTCAGGCTGAGCCATCCAGCAAGATCGGCCACGACTTTCCATTCCTCGGCAAAGCTGTGCTGCCGGTAGGGATAGCCGGCTTCCTCAGCGCCCTTGCGGTCCGATTCGGCTTCACTGACAAGCGTGGTCCTCGCCTCTGCCTTGCGCCGGTCCAATTCCGCGGCAAGCTGGCTGATCGACGATGCCTGCGCCGGATAGGCATATTCGAAGGAATAGACCTCGGTATCTTCTGCAATGGCGACCGCGCCCGCACCACCAGCCGCACTGCCCACCTTGTTGCCAGCACTTGCCGTGGCAGCCGCGATTGGACCGCCGGGCGAGCCAACTTCATCTTCCACTTCCGCAGGCGAGGAACAGCCAGAGAGCATCGCTGCAGCGACCATCAGGGTTGTGCAAAGGCGCATGCCATTTCTCCTCGTGAAATTCTGTTCGCGACGTGTAAAGACATTCGCATGAACGATAAACCAGATTTGATTCAGGCCGACCGTGATCAGGCCGCCACGCCAGTCCACCTTTTAAACAAGGACCTTTTCGAAGACTGGGCCAAGCGCCTTTCGGGCGGCCAGCGCGCCGCATTGGCTGCGCAGAAATTCGACGGCAGCGGCTATCAGGTCGGTATTGTGCCTGATGGCGATGGCTGGTTTGCCGTCGGCGGCGTTGCCAATCCCGATGATCTTTCAAGCTGGTGCCTGGCCAAGCTGGCAGAGGTGCTGCCCGCTGGAACCTACCGGCTGGAAAGCGGCGATCCCGGCCCGGCCGTGCATGGCTGGCAGACGGGCCAATACAGCTTCACCCGCTACAAGTCCGAGAATGACCTTGTTGGCCCGCGCATCCTGCTGTCGAAACAGGTCAAGGCCATCGACCAGGCACTGGCCGAAGCGCGCGCAGTCAACTTCGTATGCGATCTGGTAAATACCCCTGCCGAAGACATGGGGCCGGCCGCGCTGGAAGATGTCGCGGCGGGTCTGGCCAAGCAATATCGCGCCGAACTGACGGTGACCAAGGGCGATGCGCTGGAACGCGAATTTCCGATGGTTCATGCCGTTGGCCGCGCCGCTGCGCGCAGCCATGCACCGCGAATGATCGAACTTGTCTGGGGCGATGAAAAGGCGCCTCGCCTTGCCATCGTAGGCAAGGGGGTATGTTTCGATTCAGGCGGGCTGGATGTGAAATCCTCTGCCGGTATGTTGCTGATGAAGAAAGACATGGGCGGCGCTGCCCATGCACTTGCGCTGGCAGAACTTGTGATGAGCACGCACCTGCCCGTGCGCCTGCATCTGCTGGTTCCGGCGGTGGAAAATGCCATTTCCGGCAATGCCTTCCGCCCCGGCGATGTTCTTTCCAGCCGCAAGGGGCTGACGGTTGAAATTGGCAATACCGATGCCGAGGGACGCCTTGTATTGGGCGATGCGCTGACCAGGGCGAGCGAGGAGAACCCCGCTTTCATCATCGACTTTGCCACGCTGACCGGTGCTGCACGGGTCGCACTGGGGCCGGATTACCCGGCCCTGATGACCCGCCGCGACGAAACCGCAAAGGAACTGATTGACGCAGGCGCGACCTGCGATGATCCGCCGTGGCGCATGCCCCTGCCCGAAGCCTATGTCGAATGGCTGAAATCGGACATTGCAGACACCAACAATGCCCATGGCAATGCCTTTGCTGGTGCCAGCGTGGCGGGATTGTTCCTCGACAAATTCGTGGGTGAAGGCATCGACTGGGCGCATTTCGATACATTCGCCTGGCGACCTGTCGCAAAACCGGGCCGGCCGAAAGGCGGTGCGGCCTATGGCCTTCGCGCAGCGTTCCACATGGTGCAGGCAAGATTTGGCAAGAAGCGCCACCAATAACTGTGAAACTTGCCCGAAAGGTCTGTAGCGTATAAGCGCGCGCATCCCCTGTTTCGGGGAAGGGATTGAGGCTAGGTTAGAGCCAGAATGGGGCATGGTACGCAGGTGAGTAAAGCTGGCACATACGAACTGCCCGAGGGCCTCCTTGCTCTCGACGGCCCGGTTGTGCGCCCTGCGCCTGGTTCATTGCCGATCAGGGGCGATCTTGCGCATATCGCTCTCGCCAATAAATTCCTCGTCGCCCATTATGTCGTACCCCAGCCGCGCCCCATCGGTGATGCGGATGTGGAATTGAAACTCGCCCCGCGTGATGATGCCGAAACCGTCACGACCCTGAAGGCGGGCAGCTATTTCGAAGTGATGGACTTTGCCGGTGCATGGGCCTGGGGCTGCTGCGGGCCGGATGGTCCGACAGGCTATGTTCCCGCCAGCAAACTGGCCCCTGCAGGCCAGTGACCACCACGGTTTTTATCGACGGCGCGGCAGGCACGACGGGCCTGGAAATTCGCACACGTCTGGCTGACAGAACAGAATTCAGCCTGGTCACCCTCGCCGAGGACCGGCGCAAGGACACAGCCGCGCGGCGCGAAGCCATCAATGATTGCGATGTCGCGATCCTGTGCCTGCCCGATGATGCCGCGCGCGAGGCTGTGGCACTGATCGAAAATGATCGCACCTGCGTCATCGATGCGTCCACCGCCCACCGCGTTGCTGCTGGCTGGACCTATGGCTTTCCCGAACTTGTCGGGCGCGAAACGGTGGCAGGTGCCACCCGCGTGTCCAACCCCGGCTGTTATCCCACAGGCTTCCTCGCGCTGGTCGCTCCGCTGGTAAAAGCAGGGCTTCTCCCGGCTGACTGGGCCTATAGCGTGAATGCCGTTTCCGGATATTCTGGCGGCGGCAATGCGCTGATCGACCGGTTCGGGGCGGATACGGACATTGCCTGGCGCGGTTACGGCCTCGGGCTTGGTCACAAGCATCTTGCCGAAATGCAGCATTATGCAGGGCTGGCCAATTTGCCCGTCTTTTCACCAGCAGTTGTCGATGCGCACCGCGGCATGGTGGTGGATGTGCCGCTTGCCCTTGGTGCCATGAAAGTGGACGCGGCAGAAGATGCGCTGCGCGATGCGCTTGCCACATTCTATGCAGGGTCCGACATTGTCAGCGTTGCACCTGCCGGCGATCCGCCTGCCGAAATGCTGCTGCGCAAATCCAGCGTGCCGTGGGACGGGATCGAATTGTTCGTATTCGGCAATGGCGCTGACGGCGCTGGCTCGCAGGTTCGGCTGGTCGCGCGGCTCGATAATCTTGGCAAGGGCGCAAGCGGCGCTGCCGTGCAATCGCTGAACCTGATGGCCGGATTGCCCGAAGCAAGCGGACTTGCCCTCATACCCCCTGCGGATTGACTGCCTATTTTTTAGGCACGCCCAGCCTTCTTTTTGTGCAGGAAGCGCTGCCCTTTCGGGGGTGCCAGACAAGGGGCAGCATTTCTTGTTCAGGCCAACCGCAAATTTGCGTGATTTGCCAGCGCAGAACTATAGTTTACCCCTATCTCTCACGCCTTGGCACGATTCTTGGATTAATACGCGCGAGGCAAATTTTTCGAAGGCCCGGCCTGCAACTGCAGTGCCGGCTCTATGCGTAGGGGCCAATTTTTGTGAAAAAGATCGAAGCGATCATCAAACCGTTCAAACTGGACGAAGTGAAAGAGGCCCTGCACGAAATCGGCGTGTCCGGCATCACCGTGACAGAAGCCAAGGGCTTTGGCCGCCAGAAAGGCCATACAGAACTGTATCGCGGCGCCGAATATGTCGTGGACTTTCTGCCGAAGGTTAAGCTGGAAGTAGTGGTCAATGACGAAATTGCCGAGCGCGTCGTCGAAGCAATAGCCGCGGCAGCGCAAACCGGACGCATTGGCGATGGCAAGATTTTTGTGACGGCGATCGAAAGCGCCCTGCGCATCCGCACGGGCGAGAAAGACAACGACGCGATTTGAATGTTCTGAAACTGTAGTTTGATTTCAACTATCCGTCTGGGCGGCCGCAAGGGGCGGGCCGCAGCCGGTGATCCATCCAGCCCTGGAAATTCAAGAGGTAAAAACATGGCGACTGCGAAAGAAGTCCTCAAGCAGATCAAGGACGAGGAAATCGAGTGGGTGGATCTGCGCTTCACCGATCCCAAAGGCAAATGGCAGCATCTGACGATGGTTGCCGGCATCCTGGGCGAAGACGAGTTGGAAGACGGCCTGATGTTCGACGGTTCGTCGATTGCCGGTTGGAAAGTCATCAACGAATCCGACATGATCCTGCGTCCTGACCTCGACCGCGTTTATGTCGATCCGTTCAGCGCCACGCCGATGATGATCATGTTCTGCGACATCGTCGAACCGTCGACCGGCGACCTTTATGGCCGCGATCCGCGCTCCACCGCGAAACGCGCAGAAGCCTTCGTGAAGACCACTGGCCTGGGTGACACCATTTTTGTTGGCGCAGAAGCCGAATTCTTCATGTTCGACGATGTCCGCTTTGAAGATGGCTATGCCGGGTCGGGCTTCCGCATCGACGATATCGAATTGCCGACCAACACCGGCCGTGAATATGAAAGCGGCAACCTTGCGCACCGTCCACGTGCCAAGGGCGGCTATTTCCCGGTTGCACCGGTTGATAGCGCAGTCGACATTCGCGGTGAAATGGTTGCGACCATGCTCGAAATGGGACTGCCTTGCGACAAGCACCACCACGAAGTGGCATCGGCGCAGCACGAGTTGGGCGTGACCTTCGCAACCCTGCTCGAAACCGCCGACAACATGCAGATCTACAAATATGTCGTTCAGCAGGTTGCCCATGCCTATGGCAAGACCGCGACTTTCATGCCCAAGCCGATCAAGGACGATAACGGTTCAGGCATGCACACCCACATGTCCATCTGGGATGGCGGCAAGCCGACCTTCGCCGGCAATGGCTATGCCGGCCTGTCCGACACCTGCCTTTACTACATCGGCGGCGTCATCAAGCATGCCAAGGCGCTGAATGCTTTCACCAACCCCACCACCAACAGCTACAAGCGCCTGGTGCCCGGCTTTGAAGCACCGGTGCTGCTGGCCTATTCCGCGCGCAACCGTTCTGCTTCGTGCCGTATTCCATATGGTTCGGGCGACAAGGCAAAGCGTGTGGAATTCCGCTTCCCCGATCCGCTGGCAAACCCCTATCTGTCGTTCTCGGCCCTGCTGATGGCCGGTATCGACGGGATCGTGAACAAGATCCATCCGGGCGAAGCCATGGACAAGAACCTGTACGATCTGCCGCCAGCCGAGCTGGCCGAAGTGCCGACCGTTTGCGGTTCGCTGCGTGAAGCATTGGAAGCGCTGGAAGAAGACCACGAATTCCTGCTCAAGGGCGACGTGTTCTCGAAAGACCAGATCGAAGCTTACGCCGAACTGCTGTGGGAAGATGTATCGCGTTGGGAAACCACCCCAAGTCCGGTTGAATACGATATGTATTACAGCGCCTGATCTTTCATAAAGGTCACGAAAACGGGCGTCCGGAGACATTCTCCGGGCGCCCTTTTCTTTGCACAAAGCCAGATGGCTATTCCCGCAGGACTGGTTTAGCTAAGTTCTCCTTGGGGATGAGGGGACAGGTCGTGGCAGGCACTCAAAGTGGCGCAAATTCGCATTATTCGATGAAGTCTGGCGGCTGGCTTGCCTTGACTGGGCTCGCAATCATCCTTGCTGGCGCATTCCTTGCGCATTTCATCCGCACTTCGGACGGTATCTCTGTTCGCGATATCAGATTTGCCGGCGCGGATGGGACTGAGATGAGTGCCCTTCTCTATGTGCCGCAAAACGCCACTGCCGAAACGCCCGCGCCCGGCATTCTGGCTGTCCATGGCTATATCAACTCGCGCGAGACGCAGGATGGCTTTTCGATAGAATTTGCGCGGCGCGGCTATGTCGTGCTTGCTCTGGACCAGACGGGCCACGGCTATAGCGGCGGCCCCGCATTCTCCAACGGTTTCGGCGGGCCCGACGGTCTGCGCTATCTGCGATCGCTGCCGATGGTCGATAAAACCCAGATCGGTCTGGAAGGCCACAGCATGGGCGGCTGGACGGTGCTGGCAGCGGCTGCCGCCATGCCGGAAGATTACACATCCATGGTGCTTGAAGGCTCATCAACCGGTGCGCCTTTTGCGCAGGATGGTTCGCCCGGCTGGCCGCGCAACCTGGCGCTTGTGTTCAGCCGGTATGACGAATTTTCAAAGCTGATGTGGGGTGCCGGCCGCGCAATGGATGTTGCATCCAGCCCCAAGCTGCAATCGGTTTTCGGCACTGATGAAAACATCGTCGAAGGGCAGATTTACGGCTCCATCGCGCAAGGCAACGCGCGCGTGCTTTACCAGCCGTCCACGACCCATCCGGGCGACCATTTTTCAGCCGATGCGATTGGCCGTGCAACAGACTGGTTTGCCGCAACACTGAAAGGCGGAAGGCCGCTTCCGGCAACAGACCAGCTGTGGATATGGAAGGAAATCGGCACAGGTGCCGGCCTGATCGGTTTCGTCATGCTGGTGCTGGGCAGCTTTGCCGTGCTTGTGCAATTGCCGGTCTTTGCACCGCTGAGGGCGCAGGCCATTCCGGCCCTGCCCCGCCGTGACGGCCGCTGGTGGCGGTTGTTTGCGCTGAATGCGGCCATGCCTGCCTTGCTGTTTTATCCGGCATTCGTGGCGGCGTTTTTCCTGCTGCCCGCAACCCCCTTCATGCCGCAGGCAGTCACTACGCAGGTCACGCTCTGGGCCTTGCTGGGGGCTGGCCTGGCATTGCTGCTGGGCCGTTTCATGAAACCGGACCACACTGGTGCCAATAGCAGCTGGCCGCTTTCCATCCTGATTGCTGCGGCGACGGCAGCAATTGCCTATCTGGCTCTGTATCTCACTGACGTGCTGTTCCAGACAGACCTGCGTTTCTGGGTCGTCGCGATCAAGCTGCCCAGCATCCGCCAATGGGGCATTTCCGCCATCTATGTCGTGCCGCTGACATTGGGTTTCATGGTTACGCTGCGCACATTATGCGGCGGGATGACGGTGCGGACCGATTCCAGCTTGAAACGCTATGTCGCTGCCATCTTCACAATGACTGGCGGTTTCATAGTGATGTTGGGGCTGATCTATGGCCTGTTCTTCGCAACAGGTTCGCTCATTACAGATTTCGATCCGTTGAGCACGGTCATTGCCATCCAGTTCGTGCCCGTGCTCGCGGCAGTGGCGATCATCGGCATATTCACATGGCAGCGCACCAACAGCCATCGGCCCGGCGCGATCCTGGTGGGCTTGCTGGTGACGCTGTATGTGGTGGCAGGCACAGCGACGCAGGCCTGACCCCCCGATCAGGACGAGGTCAGATCAGCGATAAAGCCGTGCACGGCAGAAACCGTGACCGAACCTTCGCCCACGGCTGATGCCACGCGCTTGACCGAGCCTGAGCGAATATCGCCCACCGCAAAAACGCCGGGCAAGGAGGTGGCAAAACCATTTTCCTGCCCCACCGCGGCGCCTGTTTTCACAAAGCCCTGATGGTCAAGTTCGACCGCACCATCCAGCCAGTCTGTGTAAGGAACAGCGCCGATCATGATGAACAGCGCCCGCGTATCGATCAGTGTTTCCTCGCCTGTTTCGCAGTGGCGCAACGTCACGGCTTCAAGATGCTTGTCGCCATGCAGCGCGACTACTTCGCTTTGCGTGACAAGATTGATGCTTTCATCGCTTTCGATCCGGTCTGAAAGATAGGACGACATGGTATCTGCCAGCCCGCCATTGCGCACAACGATATGTGTGCAGCTGGAATGGCGGGAAAGGAACATGGCCGCCTGTCCGGCAGAATTGCCGCCGCCCACGATCACTGCATTGGTCTTGCGGCAGAACCGTGCTTCCAGCTCTGTCGCCGCGTAATAAACGCCTGACCCTTCGAATTCGCGCAGGCGGGCAAGCGGTAGCCGCCTGTATTGCACGCCATTGGCGAGGATCACGGTCTTGGCATAGACGGTCACATCCCCATCGAGATCAATTTCAAGGCAGCGCAGCCCTTTGTCTTTCTGGCAGGTGCCCTCCCTCAGCGCGGTCGCCCTACGCGGCATGGCGATGCTGGCACCAAACTTTACGGCCTGTATTTCGCCGCGATAGGCAAGGTCCGCACCGGAAATACCGGTTGTGAACCCTAGATAGTTTTCGATCCGGCTGGACATACCGGCCTGCCCGCCAATGGCCGAATCCTCGATCACCAGCGTATTGAGCCCTTCAGATGCACCATAGACAGCGGCGGCCAGCCCGGATGGCCCTGCGCCAATCACCACCAGATCATAGGTATTTTCAGTCTGCACCTCCAGCCAGAGGCCAAGCGCCTGCGCCATTTCACGCGTGTCAGGGTCGGGCAATATATGGCCGTCACCGGTTATCACCACGCTTTCGCTGTCGGGCAGATCACAGCCTTCCCGCACCTTGGACAAGGCATCTGCGTCGTCGCGATCGACAAATTCATGGGGGATCTTGTTGCGCGAAAGGAAAGCCCGAAGCGCATTGGTGCGCGCATCCTTTTCACGCCCCACCAAGGTCAGGCCGCCACGCCCGTCTTCAATCAGCATACGCCGCCTTGCCGCAAAGGCAGGGACCACCACATCCGCCACTTCGGGCACATTGGCGACCAATTCCGTCAGCCTGGCCTGTTTGACGACAATAACGCGCGATGGTTCTGCCGCTTCGCATGCGAGGAACGTGTCCTGGTTCATCAACATTCCCAGTTCGCCAACAAAGGCGGGCTTGTCGATAATCGCTGCCAGCCGGTCCACCGTCCGGTCGATGATGTTGAGCTTGCCTTCCAGGAGGACGATCAGATCATAGGAAGATTGCCCCACTTCGAACAGGACATGGCCCTTGGGCACATCGCATTGTTCGCCTGCATCCCTGAAAATATCGAGCAACGCATCATCCATATCCGGCCATGCCGTCAAATCGAGGTTGCTCTTGGTCGTATTCGGCTGCCGGGGGAATTCCATGCCATTCTCCGCAAGGGGGAAGGCCACAAGGCGATTTTATCCTTTCGCGTCAAGCAGTCTGTCGTGGCTCGATGCGCAATGGCGAGGGCATCAGCTACAAATCATTTTCCTACATGGCCCCATCATGCCTATTGCCCGCTGCCCTTTCAGACAAAATCAGGGCTGCCGCCAATGAACCGCAAGACCATTTTCGACGAAGTGCGCCGCATACTCGGGCGTGGTTTCAGACCCGCCGAAGTCATGTCCCTTGATGAAGCAATCAATCGTGCCGAAAGGGGGAATGAAATTTCGCCTCTTGCATCAGGCGCCATTGGCGCGGCAGGCATTGCTCTTCTCAAGAATTTTGAAGGTTGCGCAAAAAGGCGCAGCGACGGATTGATCGAAGCCTATCCCGATCCTGCAACTGGCGGTGCGCCGTGGACTATCGGCTGGGGCTCTACCGGCGCGGACATTACTCCGGACACCGTCTGGACCCGGCAGCAATGCGATGCACGGCTGGAAAGGGACCTCCGCCGATTTTGCGCGGATGTCAGCAATGCACTTGGGAACGCCCCGACCACGCAAAACCAGTTCGATGCGATGGTGAGTTTTCACTATAACACAGGTGCGATCCGGCGCGCGACATTGACCAGGCTTCACAAGGCGGGCGATCATGCAGGCGCGGCACGTGAATTCGCCCGGTGGAACAGGGCTGCGGGGCGCGTTTTGCCAGGCCTTGTCCGGCGGCGGGCAGCAGAAGCACAGCTATATTGCCAGCCCTGAAGCTGATCCAATTGCAATCATCCCCGTCCGGGCAGGAACCCGAATCGCCGCAACGTCGTTAGGGATGGAGCAGGAGATTGAAAATGCGAAAGTTAGTTGCAGCCGCAGCCGTCATTGCGTTGACCGCAACCATGGCCCAGGCCGAACCGAACAAGGGCAACGGTAATGGCAATAAGGGCGGCGCTGAAAAAGCCCAGAAAGCCAACGGTAACGGAAATGGGAACGGTGGCAACAAAGCGCAGGGCAATGGCCACGCCAACAGCAAGGCCCAGCAGCGGAAATCGGGCAGTGCCAAGCAGGCTGAAAAAGCGCAGGCGAATTTCAACGGCCAGAAAGCCGTTAACGCCGCGAAGCCGGCCAACTACAAATCAAACGGAGCAGGTAAAGATAACGCCAGGCGGGATGTCGTCCGCATCGGCAATGGTAATGATCGCGGCGAAGTCCGCTATGGCGGTTCTTTCAGCCAGCTGGTCGACGGGTGCCCTCCGGGCCTTGCAAAGAAGCGCAACGGTTGCACGCCCCCGGGGCTCGCAAAACAAGGTAATGATGGCCGCGGATATTACCGTCCCGATTACTTCGGTTTTTCCTCCTTTGGTGACGGACGCTATCTCTATAACGATGGCTATCTGCTGAGGCTCGGGAATAATGGCGGCGTATCGGGCTATATTCCTCTTTTGGGCGGCGCGCTGACGCTGGGCAACCCTTGGCCCACCAGCTACCGGTCCTATCCTGCGTCGGATTATTACGTCGATTATTATAATCTCGGCTCCCGCAACGACTATCGCTACGCGGATAATGTCATCTACCGCGTTGACCCGGAAAGCGCGGCAATTTCTTCCATCGTGGCGCTTCTGACAGGCGATGATTTCTCGGTCGGGCAGCGCGTTCCGTCAGGCTATGATGTCTATAACGTGCCGTCTGCCTACCGCGATCGTTATTACGATACGCCGGAAGCGAATTACCGTTATTCCGATGGCTACGTCTACCGGATCGACCCCAGGACACAGCTTGTTGCAGCAGCAATCGAACTGCTTCTCTAATCAAAATCAGGAAATGATATGATGATCAGCTTCAAGCCAGTTCTTACCGCCATTGTCCTTTCAGCTATGGTGCCATTGGCAGCCTGCAACGACACTGCAGATAATGAGACAACCACTGTTGAAACAAGCGACAACATGACGCTCGCTTCGGCCCTTACAGGCGACAAAAGCCTGACGACGCTGGCTTCCGCAGTGACAGAAACCGGACTCGGCAGCCTGTTTGACGGACCTGGCGACTATACCATTCTTGCGCCTGACAATGCCGCCTTCGCAAAGCTGGGGGAAGACGCGAAAACCCTGATGCAGCCTGACCAGAAGGCTGTGCTCGTGGCGATCCTGCGCGACCACTTAATTCCGGGTGAGCTTTCAGTTGAAGCCATTCGCAATGCCATCACGGCCCAGGGCGGCCCTGTTACCATGCGCACGTTGGGTGCTGGCGACGTCACTTTTTCGATGGATGGCAAAGATATCGTGATCACCAGTGATGACGGTGTGACCGGCAAGATCAGCGGCCCCGGCATCGCAGCGGCAAATGGCTCTGTCATTCAGGTCGACACGGTCTTGCGCAAAGCAGACGCAGCAGGCTGACGCCAATCCCACGGCCTTCGCTGGAAGGTCAAAGCGTAGCATTCAGGCCGGAAATCCAACAGGATTTCCGGCCTGAACTTTAATAATCCTTGCTCACCTCAGCCACCAGGCTTTCCCTGCCAACGGTAGAAATGCTGCCCAATAGCGACAGCCAACTGGTGATGCGGAATTCTGCCTGCGTTGCGCTGTAGCCGCGTCCATCGGTAATGATTTCGACATAAGACCGGCGGCCGATGTTTTTGCCAAGGGCCACGCCCGTTCCGCGGCCCAAGGCTGCATCAGCGCTCACGATCCGAAGGCGATCAAGCCCTATTGCAGTGCGCAGCTTGTTGATCGGATCGACCCCGGCCCCGCCCCGCAGGCTGGCCAGCGCCGCACCCAGTTGCAAGGCATCGGTTGCGGAAAGTTCGGTAATGGAACCGCCAAACAGCAGCCGCGCGAGGATTTCTTCTTCGGGCAGCAGCGGTGTTGAACTGAAGGAAATTTCCGGTTGCAACGCGTTGCCCTGCACACTGACTGCAACCTCGATGCCGTTGCTTTGCGTTTCGGCGATAATGTCGATGCGCGGGTCGATGGGGACAGTGTCGTCGAATGCGATGCGACCACGTGTCAGTTCAAACTGGGTCCCCGCAAAACGGTAATCACCGCGCACCACACGTGCCTCGCCGCCAATGCGCGGGTCGGATGTCGTGCCGCGCACGATGATGTCGGCTGCCCATTCGCTGTCGAGCCCCATGCCGTCCACAGCGACACGGTTTCTGGCGCGGGCATCAATAAGATAGCGCCACGGTTGGCCTGGCGCGGATGCCGGGCCGATATCGGCAGGAACATTGATCTGGCGGGTCTTGATCTGCGGCAAGGCATCTGCGCCCGTTGTCGTACCCAGTTTCCAGCTGGCGCGATTTACTTCCAGCCTGCCGGCGATTGTGCCACCCACTCCGTTGGACACAATCCGCAGCGGTCCGGTGACGGTGGCATCCAGGCCCGCAGCCCTCAGCAGGCGCGCATTCTTGGCCGAAAGCCTGATATCCAGTTCCGGCCCGCGTGCACCCAGTTCCTTCAGATCGACAATACCGCTGCCCGAAACCGTGCCGCCATTGGGCGTAACCCCGTTGAAGCGCGTGAGACGCAGGCGCGAGCCGGAGAAACTGCCGCGCGCACTGATATCTCGTACATCCGTGCCTGAAAGCGCGCTCTGAATACGCAGGTCATCGCTGGCGATGGAGCCGCGAACCAGCGGATCAGCCAGTGAACCGGTGAGATCGGCAGCCACGGACAAAGGCCCGGTCAGGTCGAAAGCCTCGATCGCTGCCAGCCGCCACAAGGCATCGGCTGGCCCTTTGAAGCGTAATTGGGCAAACAGGTTACCAGCCTGCAGCCGAGACATGAGATCGCCCGACTGGGGAAGATTGGTGATGCTCGCCTGCATCCGCCCGCGCCGCTCGCTCCCTTCGTTAATGGCTGCGCGTGTCTGTAATTGCGTGGCGGAAAGGTTCATTACCAACGCAAGGTCAATATTGCGCGATGTCAGCACCAGGCCCGAACGGGACAGGCCCTTCACCTGCACCCGCGCATGGCCAACCGGCACTCCGCCCGGTTCCGCGCGATAATCCACCAGCCCCGAAATGGTCCCGCCGAAGCCCATGTCGGTAAAGGCAATATCAATCAGCGAAAGTGGCATCCTGGCCAGCTTCACATCAAGCGCAGTCGGGCCTCCGCCGCCGAAGCTGCCCTCGGCAATGGCTGCGCCGCCGCCATAGGAAACCTGCGTGGGTTGCAGAACCCAGCCGCCATCTTCCTGCGCGATCAGCACTGCGCGACGTGGCATGGAAATCTTGCGTCCGGCAAAGTCGCCCCGCGCTGCCACGGTCACACGCTCTGGCGCGACACTCCCGCTTAGCTGCAGGTTGAACCGGCTGCCCCTGCGACCTGAAAGCGATGCAGTAACTGGCCCGCGGCCATTCACCAGATCAGCCTTGGCTGCCATCCGCCCGATGAACAGACCGCCATAGCTGACGCCTTCGGCAAAGACATTGGCAGAGATAGTCCGACGGCTATCCAGCGCTGTTTCGCCCGAGATGAACAGGCCGGTGCCTTCAATGTCTGCCTTGGCGATGGAAATGGGTGTTTCGCCGCCGAACACGGCATCGCGTGCGCGCAGATTGACGTCGAAGGCCTGCCCGCCGCTGCGCGGGACCAGTGCGATAGTGCCATCAAGGCCGCCGCCTGCCAGCACGAGGGTGCCATTCGCGCCGTTGCTGCCCAGCGTGACATTGCCTTTCACTGATGTTTGCCAGATATCCAGCTTCTTGATGGCGATGCGTGTTGGCCCGCCTTCAGGTGCAAAAAGGTCGAGCTGGCCCGAGAATGGCCCAAGCGTCGATCCACCTTCAGTGTCGATGGCAAAGCCTTGTTCTGTAGGCGCAATCGCAATGCGGACATTCTGCAAACCGGCTGCTGGCAGAGGGTTGGCAAAGACCAGCACGGCATTGGGACCAGCGGTGCCAACGGCCGCTTCGACCGTGAACGGCCCATATTGCGTGTGCTTGCCAGTGCCGGCCAGGGTCGTGGTGCCATTGGCGATACGGCCATCAAGATTGAGCTGAAGCTTGCTGGCACCCAGCACGGCCTTGCGGAAGGCAATCGGCCCTTCTGCGCCCAGCGTGACCCCGCCACGAAATGCGATCGCTGGGCCTGCCATATTGGCAAGCGTGGCGTTGGTAACCTGCGGAATGGCGCCTTTTACATCGGCAGACAAAGTCCACGGCGTGCCATCGGCTATCTTGAACAGGATATTGGCATCGGCATTAACCGCGCCGATATTTTCCAGCGGCAGACGGGCAAGCCTGACCGGCCCTGCCAGTGCATAGGACCCACTTGCGAGGTCGCCCTGCAACGCCAGTTTGGCATTGGCGCCGGGGAAACGGATATCAAGTTTGTCGGACAGAAGACGGCTGCCGGAAAGGATGAGTTTGCCGCCCAGCTTACCGTCTACCAGTTGGGGATCGATCAGGTCGTTGCCCGTCGCAATCCGCGCCACCTGGCTGGCCAGCGGAACTGACCACCGGGTGCCATCATATGTCGCAGTGCCCTTCTGGAGGATGGCGGTGGCAACGGTTTCGCCCGATGTCAGCGTGCCGATCTTGAGTTCATGCGGCATGGAAAGATCGCGGAACGGGCCATTCAACGTGGCGGCCAGCTGCATGTCTTCCAGCCGCAAGTTCGGCCCGAACAAGTCTGGGTCTGTCAGAACAGCATCGAGCTTCAGCCCGTCGAATGCATTGCCGGCAAGATCGACTGCCCCTTCAGCCCTGACATTGATTCCCCGGCCAAGAACCCTTGCAGTGCCATCAATCACGCTGTCGACCAGAGTGCCGCTGGCGACGACAGAAACTGTCTTGCCCAGTGCATCGGCTGGCAATCCGGTGAGGATACCAGTGGGGTCAGCTTGCCCGATTATGCCATATTCGCCCGAACGGTTAAGCAGACGGAACGCTGCCACGCGCTGGTCATCACGTTTTACCTGCAAAGCGCCGCGCCAGTTTGCCCAGCCGCCTGAACCGGTGACGATAGCGCGATAGGCGCTGTCAGCCCCGAGAATGCCTGCCAGCACACCGTCCTTTGCGGCGCGGTAATCGACATCGAGGTCGAATTTGTCGCCATCAGGCTCTGCATGGATCAGCGCATAGAGGCGGTCGTCCTTGCCTAGCGTACCATTGGCCCTGAGAAATACCTTCCCCGAGCGGATATCGCTCTTGGCCGTAAGGTTGACCTTCTGCGCCTCCTCACCGGCAATGCCGGCGGCCACTGCCAGATCGACAATTTCGAACCTGTCGATACGAATGTCGAAATCCGGCAGGATGGGTGCGTCGGGGTCACCCGGCAACAGTTCCGGCACGCGCAGCAATGTGCCGCGATTGGCGACGAGTTTGCGGATATCGAGCCCGCTGGTGAACCAGTTGAAAGGCCGCCAATCCAGTTCCACCGTCGGAATGGTGAGGAATTTGCCCTTGGGATCAAGCAGCACCACATCGTGGAGGACTGCCGCGCCATATAAATCGCCGTCAATCCGGCCGATCTGTATCCGCAATCCCGATGCCGGGGCGACTTTGGCAATCTGGTCGGTGACAAAACGCTGCCCGATCGGGCTGTTGAACACGGCGACTGCCACCATGATAATGGCAGCCAGCACGGCGAGGCCGCGGATAAACCATTTGCCCAGGCGCCGCTTCAGCGATTTGCGGGGGCGTGCCGCTGGCTGTTCTTCCGCAAGCACGATCTCTGCTTCGTCGATGATCGCATCGTCCGCCATCAGAACGCCTGCCCCAGAGAAACATAGACGGCAATCGGACTGTCATTCTGGTCCGGATTGATCGGCACGCCGACATCAACACGCAGCGGACCAAAGCCGGTGTTGTAACGCACACCAACACCCGCACCATATTTCACAAACCGGAAATCAGGCACGGAATGGATCGACACGGCGCCAAGATCAAAGAACGGAACGACCGAAAGTGCACCGCCGAACATCCCTGTCTGCACCCGCGCTTCGGCAGAAAATTCCACCAGCGAACGCCCGCCTACAGGTTCCAGAAAATCGTTCTTGGGCCCGACAGCCTGATAGCCATAGCCGCGCAGCGAACTGCCGCCGCCGGAATAAAGCCTGCGCGATGGCGGGATGGCAAATAGCGGCGCACCTTTGACCGTCGCGCCTCTGAAACGGCCTGCCAGCACCACATTGTCACCCACAGACTTATATGCGCTAGCATCAATCTGGCCGCGCAAATAGAAATAGTCCGTGCTCGACGTGTAGGAGACTTCAGGCGCGACAAAACCACGCAGGCGGAAGCCTTTGGTCGGATCAAGCAAAGAATCCGATGTATCGATTGTCGCTTCCCCAAAGACGGAGCCGACGAAATAGGTCCGACGGGGGCGTTCTACGCCGACAACAACCCTATTGCGTTCGTCAGTGGCGAGAATTTCCGCGCCGAATTGCCAGCTAAGCGGCTTCTGGAAAAGCAGTGTGGACACAGCTTCATAGGTGCCGCGCAGCGCCACGGTTTGCGCATCATACGAAGCCGTTTTGAGCGAGGATGCATAGGCATCGAATGTTGCGATCAGGTCGCGCCCGCCAAAGTTGTTTTTGCGCAAGGTGATACCGGCAAGCTGTTCCTGCGTGCCCAACACTCCGCGCAGCCGCAATGAACCTTCGGGCGGGAACAGGTTGCGATGTTCCCAACTTGCCTGGACACGGAAACCCTCTTCGGTGCCGTATCCGATTGCACCTGCGATCGTTCGCAGCGGGGCCTTGGTGAGGCCGACATCAAGGGCAACTACGCCCGGCTCTGTCGCCGTTGGCG
>JAHEAX010000036.1:0-2569 GCA_024642525.1 Erythrobacteraceae bacterium
ACATGGCCGCCCACACTTTCAGTCTGCATGACCTTAACTGTTGGCGTGGTGCGCGGCATCACGATGGTGACAGGAACGCCCAGGCGCCGCCCGTGATAGCTAAGGCCCTGCGAATGGTTGCCTGCCGACGCAGCGATCACGCCGCGGCTGCGACGTTCTTCATCCATGAGCAGCAGGGCGTTCAAGGCACCGCGTTCTTTATAGGCCGCGGTAAATTGCTGGTTTTCAAACTTCAGCCAGATCTCCGCGCCAGTAATCTGCGACAGGGTAATGCTGTGCATCGTGGGCGTGCGGACAACCGCGCCCTTGATGCGTTCGGCAGCTGCACGAACATCGTCGATCGACAAGGTGTCGATGGAAGCGGAAGACGGGCTCATTTCGGCGTTACTGTGGCTCATGGCCCGATGAGGTAAGGCAAATGTCTGCGGCAGGAAACAGGTGTTGGGTTTTTCAGGGTAAGGATTTGCTTTGCGCGAAATCTTGCCTAATCCGGCGCGCATGACTGAACAGAGCAAGATCGCCTTCATCGGCCTTGGCGTAATGGGCGGGCCGATGGCAGGCCACCTGTTGAAGGCAGGATACCAGCTTACAGCCTATAATCGCACAAGGTCACGCGCCGATGCATGGGCGGAAATTCAGCGCGGCAAGGGTTACGATCCAGCGGTTGCAGACACACCTGCAGGAGCGGCGGATGGCGCGGATATTGTCATCACCTGCGTCGGCAATGACGAGGATATCCACGCAGTGACGCTTGGCAGCGACGGTGCCTTTGATGCGATCAAGAAGGGCGCGCTGTTTATCGACCATACGACGGTATCTGCAGGGATGGCGCGCACCCTTGCGCAAAATGCATCAGAACGCGGATTTGGCGCAGTCGATGCCCCTGTGTCAGGCGGGCAGGCAGGCGCTGAAAATGGCAAGCTGGCCATCATGTGCGGCGGCGAGGCTATCGACATCGAAAGTGGCCGTGCCGCCATGCAAGCCTATGGTGCGCGAATTGTCCATGTCGGCTCGGCTGGCGCTGGACAGACCGCCAAGATGGCAAACCAGATGTGCATTGCAGGTGTATTGGGGGGACTCAGCGAAGCTATCCGGCTGACAGTCGCTGCCGGGCTTGATGCGGACAAGGTGCTCGAAGCCATTTCGGGCGGCGCTGCGCAAAGCTGGCAGATGGAAAACCGCTGGCCGACCATGGTTGCCGGAGAATTCGATTTCGGCTTTGCCATAGACTGGATGCGCAAGGACCTTGGCTATGCGCTGGAAGAAGCCGATCGGCTCGGCCTTTCATCTCCGGTTACAGCTTTGGTCGATAGCTTCTATGCCGAAATACAGGAAATGAGTGGTGGCCGGCAGGACACCAGTGCATTGATCCGCCGACTGCCCGAAGGGAAGAATTGATGACATCTCGTTACGCAGCACTGCTCGCCAGTGTTTCCATGTGCCTTGCTGCCGGACTTTCCGCGCCCGCAATGGCTGATACTCTGGTCGACAACGTGCAGGGCGTCACCATCCAGGAAGATGGCAAGGTCGGGCGTTTCACCGGCCTGTGGATCGACGATGACGGCACCATCAAGGAAGTGCTGAAACGCGGCGACCGGCGGCCGAGCGGGGTGGATTTCCTGCTGGATGGCAAGGGCCAGTTCGTTCTGCCCGGCATGATCGATGCCCACGCCCATGTCATGGGCATCGGCTTTGGTGCCTTGACGCTGGATCTGTCGGGAACAAAATCGCTTGCAGAAGCGCAGGCAGCCATTGCAGCCTATGCCGCTGAAAACCCCAACCGCCGCTGGATCATCGGGCGCGGGTGGAATCAGGAAAAATGGGGCCTTGGGCGGTTTCCCACCGCTGCGGAACTCGATGCAATCGTGCCGGACCGGCCCATATGGCTTGAGCGCGTGGATGGCCATGCAGGCTGGGCCAACACCATGGGCATGAAACTGGCAGGCATCACCGCTGACAGCGTCAGCCCTGCTGGCGGCAGGATCGAAAAGCTGGGTTCCTCGAAGCAGCCTTCCGGCGTCTTTATCGACAGCGCAAAGTCATTGGTGGAAGCCAAGCTGCCCAGCCCGCGCCCCGAAGACCGCGACCTTGCCTTGCAGAAGGCGCAGGAAATCCTGCTGCGCAATGGCATCACCGGAGTTGCCGACATGGGCACTTCAATCGAGGATTGGCAATCCTACCGCCGAGCCGGTGACGGCGGTTGGCTGAATGTCCGGATCATGGCCTATGCTGGCGGGGTAGAGGCAATGGAACTGATCGGAGGGCCCGGCCCGTCGCCGTGGCTCTATGGTGACCGGCTGCGCCTCAACGGCGTAAAACTCTATCTCGACGGCGCACTGGGTTCACGCGGTGCATGGCTGAAACAGCCTTATTCCGACGATCCGGGCAACCGCGGCCTCGCCCTCACGACCCCTGAAAAGCTGCGCAATCTGATGAGCCGCGCCGCGCTCGACAAATTCCAGGTCGCGGTCCACGCCATTGGCGATGCCGCCAATTCCGAAGTGCTGTCGGCCATAGATGAATTGTCCGGCACCTATACCGGTGATCGCCGCTGGCGGATCGAGCATGC
>JAHEAX010000036.1:2669-6135 GCA_024642525.1 Erythrobacteraceae bacterium
GGGGTTGCCACCCAAAGTTGAGTGCCCTAGATGGGCGTTGAGTTTGAACACTATAGAGAGCTCTAAGGAGACGATTCGATGAAATTCCGTACACTGCTTGCCGCAACGGCTGCTATTTCCCTCGCCGCTTCGCCGGCACTGGCCCAGACTTCGGCAGCTGCTGAACGCGTTTCTGCACCTGTACAGGGCGAAAGCGAACTCGAAGGTGGTTCGGGCATCATTATTGCGATCCTCGCTGCTGCAGCGATCATCGCCGGTATCGTTATTGCTGCTGACGGCGGCAACGACACCCCAGTCAGCGCCTAATAGCCTGATTGATAGAAATTGAACGGGGCCTCACGGCCCCGTTTTTTTTGCGCTTTTTGCTAGCGAAGCGCGCAAAGTGAAGTGCGGTAGAAGTGGCGGAACTTAACCCGCCAATTCGCTCTGACATGCAGACGACGCTTCGCTCCCGTGGCCATGTCCACCAGTCGCAAATACCTTCGAATTTTGGATATCAGGCTTGCCGCTGACGATTGTCACGCACGGCACGAACGTTATCGTCCCGCGATCTTATTCGGCAACCGCCTCTTCGCCTTCATCAGCGCCAATATTTTTCGCCCTGCGCTCGCCCAGCCACATGATACCAAGCGCCCCTTCGAACAAGAGCAGCAACGGTATGGCAAGGATCAACTGCGAGCCAGGATCAGGCGGCGTTACAACAGCAGCCAGTGCAACCACCAGCACCACCACATAGCGGCGGGCCGATGACAATTGCTGGCGCGAAACAATGCCTGCGCGGTTCAGCAGCAGCAGCAGAACCGGAAGCAGAAAGCTGATACCGAATGCCAGAATGAACTGCATCACAAGCGAGAGATAGTCGCCAGCAGACGGCAGCGCCTCAACCTTCAATCCGCCAGCAGTCCCCTCGTATCCGAGGAAGAATTTGAAGGCGGTCGGCATCACAACGAAATAGGCCAACGCAGCGCCTGCCGTGAAAAGGACGGGCGTTGCGATAAGGAAAGGCAAGAATGCCTTCTTTTCCTTGGCATATAGACCCGGCGCAACAAAGGCCCACAGCTGGTTTGCGATAATCGGAAAGCTGACAAAGAAACCGGCGAACAGCGCCACTTTCAGTTCCACGAAGAACACTTCGTAAAGCTGGGTGAAGATGAGCTGCCCTTCCCCTTCGGGAAAAGCCTGCGTCAACGGACGCACGAGGAAGCCAAGAATATCGTCGGCAAAATAAAGGCAGATGGCAAAGGCGATAGTCAGCGCAAGAACGCAGCGCACCAACCTGCCGCGCAGTTCGATCAAATGGTCGAGCAGCGGAGCCTGAGTCTCGTCAATGTCACGCACTTTCAAAGCCATTGCGCATCAACCCTCCTTCGGAGGGTCAAGCGGCAAGTCAGGCTGCCTTGTGTCAGGCGCATCGGATGCATCATCCGAAGGTGGCGCAGCCGGACGGTCCTGGCTTTCAACGGGCGCAGACAGTGGCGTCATCTCGCCAGTGGGATGTTCTGCCATGATCCTGGCATTTTGCTGGCGCCATTTCTCTTCCATGTCTTCCATCTCCGCTTCGCGGACCATCGCATCAAGGCCAGTGCGGAAATGCGCCGACACGCGGCGGACCTTGCCGATCCACCGGCCCGCCGTCCTGAGGGCGAGCGGAAGGTCCTTGGGACCGATGACCAGAACGGCCACGATCACAATAACCAGCAGTTCGCTTGCGCCAACGTCAAACATGAGTGCGGCTCGCCTTAAACATCAGGGGCCAAATTCAAATCCCGGAGTAGATCAGCGATTGCTGTCTGTCCGGTCGCCGGGAGTCGGGTGTTCGGCAGCTTCCGAAGCGGGCTTTGCTTCGTGGGAAGGCCCCTCGATACGCGGAGAAGGCTTGGAAGACTTGGAATCGTCTTCGTTCATGCCTTCCTTGAAGCTTTTGATGCCTTTGCCGAAATCACCCATCATCTCGGAAATGCGCCCGCGTCCGAACAGAACGAGGATCACGAGTGCGATGATGATGAGCTGCCATGGGCCGAGCGACATGATTAACCTTCCAGTTGATTGAACCCCAATATAGGCGCTCGAAAACCATTACGCCAGCATGCTTCATGCGTTCAGTCCGCCTGGGGCAATTCTTCTTCATCTGCGCTGCCTGCGGAAGATCCGGTTTCTGCGTCCTGCCCATCCGGGACTTCGTCCTCTGGCCCCATCAGTGCATCATAGGCGTCATCGACAGGGTCGAGCAGGCCGGTGGCACGCAGTTCATCAATGCCGGGCAGGTCGCGGCGCGATGCCAGTCCGAAATGTTCGAGAAACTCTGCCGATGTAGCATAGATCACTGGCCGCCCGGGCACTTCCCGGCGGCCCGCAACCCGCACCCATCCTGCTTCCAGCAATACATCGAGTGTGCCCTTGGCCGTTTGCACCCCGCGGATGGATTCGATCTCAGCACGGCTGACAGGTTCATGATAAGCGACAATAGCAAGCACTTCGGTGGCTGCACGCGACAATCGCCGAACCTGTTCACGCTCGCGCCGCAACAAATGGGCCAGGTCGGGCGCGGTTTCGAAATGCCAGCGCTTGGCGCGTTCCACCAGATGCACCCCGCGCGCCGAATAATGCCCTGCGAGGTCTTGCAAAGCGGAACGGATTTCAGCCGGGTCGGCATCGCCGAGATAAGTCGCCAGGGCGTCTGCCGACATAGGTTCTTCCGATGCAAAGAGCGCCGCCTCAACCGCTCGAACCAATTCGGACGGCCGGCTGCTCATGCCGTAAGCCGCCGCAGGCGCAGCGGGCCAAAGGTTTCGTCCTGCGCCAGTTCCGCCTTGCCCCGCCGTGCCAGTTCAAGCGCAGCAACAAAGCTGGATGCCAGCGCCGAGCGCCGCAGCCTCGGCTCGGCGTGGGGCGGCAGGAATTCCTCGAGCAACATCCAGTCCAGCGTAACGCCCAGCATCGCAGAAACACGGTCCAGCGCGCTTTCCAGCGTCATCACGGGCCGGTTGCGCACCATGTGAACGGCTGGCGCAGTGCGCGCCTTTACCTGCCCATATCCCTGCACCAGCATGAACCAGTCACACTGCCATGTGGTCTTGCGGTCGATCCGCAGACCTTCGGGCGCGCCGCGCAGAAAAACATCCCTGCCAATCCTGTCGCTCGCCATCAGACGGGCCGCAGCTTCGCGCATTGCGCCGAGACGTTGCAGCCGCAATTGCAGCTTCAGCGCCAGTTCCTCAGGGCTTGGGTCTTCTTGTTCTTCCTTGGGCAGCAGCAATGATGATTTGAGATAGGCAAGCCATGCCGCCATCACCAGATAATCAGCCGCCAGCTCCAGCTTCAGCGCCTCTGCCCGGTCGATATAGCCCAGATACTGGTCAACCAGATCGAGGATCGAGATGGAGCGCAGATCAACCTTCTGCCTCCGCGCGAGGTCGAGCAGCAGGTCGAGCGGGCCTTCCCAGCCATCAAGCTCGAGATAGAGAGC
>JAHEAX010000059.1 GCA_024642525.1 Erythrobacteraceae bacterium
TGGCCCTCGCGTTGCCGATAGGCGCGGCGCGCCCTCATCGTCCATCGTAGTTACGCTTTTCTGGCAGGCATATTGCTGTCCGGCTTGGTATTCTGCTGATCCTCCGTCATGACTATGCCGATTGTTCGGCTGTTTGCTTGCGGGGGTCTGAGACTATGAAATTATTACCTGCACCCCCGGGCCTTAATGTATCGCCCGATACAAGTGATGGTGGCTTTACGTCGATGCTCTCAATATCTTCGGCGAAGGCATCTGCGATTATCGCCTGGTTCGATAAATATCCCGCCAGCGGCAAGTGATGCAGGCAAGGGCCGGAAACAGCTGAGATGCAATTGCGCGCGCCTGCCATACTGCTTTCTGCCCGTGCCCACGGCGAAACAGCCGTAATCGCGCGGCTTCTGACCGAGCATGAAGGGTTGGTTGCAGCTTATATTGCGGGCGGACGCGGACGAATATTGCGTCCCGTGGTGATACCTGGAAATCTGGTGGAGTTGGACTTGCGGTCAAAGTCCGAAAGCCAATTGCCATTCGCAAAGCTGGAACTGGTGCAAAGCAGGGGCCCGTGGCTGTCAGAACCGCTGCCTGCAGCTGCCATTTCCTGGGTTTGCGCGCTTACTGCGACGGTTCTGCCGGAAAGGAATTCCTATCCCAACCTCTATCTTGCCTTGTCGGCATTGCTGGATGCAATCTGCAATGCGCCATCGGCGCGCGGCTGGGCAGAAGCGCTGGTAGCCTACGAAATGCTGCTTTTGCGCGAACTTGGATATGGAGGCGGCCCGCGCCCGGATGGTTCGGATTTTGCAGCCGTGCTGGCGGCTTTTGAAAATCTGGCGGGTCCGATGGAACGCTACCTTCTTGCCGACCGGCGCGGCGATGTTATGGCCGCCCGCACGCTGCTGGGCGCACGGCTCGCCCGGATCGAGGATCGGTCCGGCAAGGATAGGGACTAGGCATGAAAATCGCAGTTTTTGCAGGTGACGGGATCGGCACGGAAGTGACACGCGAAGCCGTCAGGGTGCTGGAAGCCCTGCGCTTGCCGCGGCTGACATTGTTTGAAGGTGATGTCGGCGCAGCGGGATACCGCCGCCACGGCCACCCTTTGCCCCCTGAAACGCTGCAAATGGCCAAGAATTGCGATGCCATCCTGTTTGGCGCGGTGGGCGACCCATCGTGTGACGGGCTGGACCGGCACTTGCGCCCTGAACAGGCCGTCTTGGGCCTCAGGGCAGAATTGGGCCTGTTCGCCAATCTGCGCCCTGCAACAACATTTGCCGGGCTGGAAGCCATGTCGGCGCTGAAGCCGGAAATCGCCAGTCAGATCGATATGCTGATCATCCGCGAGTTGAACGGCGATGTCTATTTTGGCGAGAAAGGCATGCGCACCACTGCAGATGGGCGCCGCGAAGGGTGGGACATGATGTCCTATGCCGAAGACGAAGTGCGCCGCATTGCCCATATCGGCTTTCGCGCGGCGCAAGGCCGCAAGGGCAGGCTGACCAGTGTGGACAAGGCCAATGTGCTGGAAACCAGCCAGCTTTGGCGTGATGTGGTGACAGAAACCGCCGCAGAATATTCAGACGTAATGCTGGACCATCTCTATGTCGACAATGCCGCGATGCAGCTGGTGCGGGCGCCCGGTCAATTTGACGTGGTGGTGACAGGCAATCTGTTCGGCGACATTTTATCGGACCAGGCCAGCATGTGCGTGGGTTCGATCGGCCTGCTTGCGAGTGCATCCATGGGTGATCGGACAACCGAATTCGGCACTTTCGGCCTTTATGAACCGATTCATGGCAGCGCGCCCGACATTGCCGGGCATGGCATTGCAAACCCCATGGCAACCATCCTTTCGGCAGCCATGATGTTGCGCCATTCGTTCGGTCTGGAAGATGACGCTGCCCGCATTGAACGCGCTGTCAGCCTCGCCTTGAAAGACGGCATCCGGGGCGGCGATCTGGGCGGCACCATGGGCACCGAAGCAATTGGCGATGCGGTGCTGGAGCGCCTTTGATGTGAGCCTTGGCCTCGCCATTATTCTTCCGACGCTGAACGAACGCGTCAATCTTGCGCCGCTGGTTAGACGCCTCGAAGCGGCACTGGGCGAAGATGGTTGGGAAGCCATTATCGTCGATGACGACAGCGCTGATGGCACGGCCGATGAGGCGCGCAGGCTCTCCCGGTCTGACCCGCGCATCAGGATTATCCAGCGCATCGGCAGGCGCGGCCTTGCATCGGCAGCGATCGAGGGGATTTGCGCCACGTCCGCGCCATTCGTCGCGGTGATGGATGCAGACCACCAGCATGACCCCGCCTTGCTTCGCCCCATGCTGGAAGCGGTGAAGCAGGGGCAATGCGATGTGGCGGTGGCATCGCGCTTTGTGGATGGCGGCAATGCCGATGGGCTGGCTGACAACACGAGAAAGCGTGGATCGAGGCTGGCAAACCGGCTGGCCCGCCAGATTACCGGCGTCAGACTGAGCGACCCGATGAGCGGATATTTCGTCATGTCTGCCGACCGTGTGCGGGCGCTGGCACCGCGCCTCTCCGGCATCGGCTTCAAGCTGTTGCTGGATATTCTGGCTGCGTCGGACGCACCTGTTCAGGTGCAGGAATTTCCGATGCAACTGGCGCAGCGGCGCGCAGGCGAAAGCAAACTTGACCGGGCGGTGATTTTCGAATTCCTGGTCGGGCTCTATGAACGAAGCTTCGGGCAGATAATTCCGACCCGTTTTGCGCTGTTTGCCACGGTGGGCGCGCTGGGCGTTGTGGTCCATCTGGCAGTCCTGGGTATCATCTTCATCGCAGCGGGCAGCGCCTTTGTGCTGGCGCAGGCTGCTGCGACCCTTGCTGCGATGAGTTTCAATTTCTGGCTGAACAACTGGCTGACATATCGCGACCAGCAAATCCGCGGGTTCCTGCCTTTGTTGAAAGGCTGGTCGGGTTTTTGCGCCACTTGCGCTGTTGGTGCCTTTGCCAATGTGGCAGCGGCTACCTTGCTGGAAAACGGCGGTGTGCACTGGGTGTTTTCAGCCATTGCGGGCATTATTCTGGGTTCGGTTTGGAATTACGCCCTTTCCAGCCGGTTCGTTTGGGGCCGCTTCCGCTAGCGCCAGCTGTCGAGCCACATCCATTTCTCGAAAGAGGCTGTGCCCGCCAGCTGGGCAGAACTGATGATCGGGTAAAACCCGATAAAGATTGTGACGCTGCCGGCCAGAACAGCGAGCGGCAGCCACCTGATGCCGCGTTTCCAGAATTCATCCAGCGCCAGCGCCAAACCTGCCAGCAGGAAGCAACTGGGCAGGAAATAGTGATAATAGAACTGGACCGGCTTGTTCACGACCATCCAGAAAATGATGCTGGCGGTATAGAAGACGAAAATCGCCAATGCGTCCCACCGCTTTGCAGACACGCCTGCCCATGCGCACCATGCCATGGCAGGCAGGCCAAGCAGCATGGTCAGCGGATTTCCGATCAGCATCACGCCGCGCTGCGCGCCGTCCACAGGTTCATACAGATACCAGATGGCGCGGATGTTCAGCATCCAGTCTGGCCATGTGCTCTGGTAAGGATGCGCCTGGATAACGGACGCCTGCATGGCTTCGATCTGCTGATGCAGGGCCATAAAGCCGCCGATTTGCAGCGGTTGGTCGGCCACAAAATAGGCAGGCAAGAATGTCAGCCAATAAATGCCCAGCGGCACTATGCCGAGCCACAGGGCAGCTTCTGCCAGCGTAATACCGGGCACGGGCATGCCGCGCCTGCTCATCAACAATCGTCTCCGTCCGGCAAGTGCGCGAAGGACCAGGAAACCGAGGCCGGGTATGATTGCCAGCGGCACCGCATTCCATTTGGATGCCATCGCCAGACCCAGCGCGATGCCGGCATTGGTAAGGCGTTTCCGGCCCGTTTCCGGTTCCCGCATGGCACCTGCCAACTGCCACAGGGCAATCGACATGAAACAGGCCATGAACACATCCAACATGGCAATGCGCGAATGGACGAACAGGGCAAAACCGCTGAACAGCAGCACGCCAGCCGCGATGCTGGCAAAGCGCGAGCACGTCATGAACCACATTGCGCGGCACAGGGCGAACAGCGCGCCAGCACCTGCTGCCACGCAAAATATCCTCCAGCCAAGCGGCCGATCGCCAAATATGGCGATCCCGGCGGCGATGATTTCCTTGCCCAGCATGGGATGTTCGCGGTTGAGCCATGCTGACTGGTCGAGAAGAGCCCTTGCGGCAGGCAAATAATGCACTTCGTCGAAATAGGGCGCGGACGGGATTTGCAGCCGGATCATCGCCAGGGCAGCAAAACCGGCCGCAATCAGCATCGTCAAGCCGATCGGATCATGTGTCTGCGGGCTGGCGCGTGTCATCACTTGCAGGCTCTAGGCAGCGCCAGCGCCAGCGGCAAGAGACAAGCAGAGCCATTTTTTCTGGGCAGTGAAATTTTTCACTGGATTGACCGGCTATTCTCGCAGATAGGCGCATTATCACAATGTAATAAAAGAGATTTTTTTGATTCTTTCAGTGGTATGCGCGGCGCTTGGTCACAAGGTCAGCCGTAGGCAGGTTTGGCATGATGGTGTGACATATCGCGGACCTTGCAAGCGGTGCCGCAAACATCTTGCACGCGGTACCAAAGGCTGGTCGATTCACCGCCAAACCAGGTGATCCGGCTCCTTTGCGGGCTTGTCTCACCGTAGTTCTGCGTCGTTTTGTCGGAAAATACCGTGTTTGCAGGCACTAAGCCGGTTTTTCAGGGAACCACCCCATGTTTCAGCCATTGGGCAACTGAATGAAAAATATCAATTTATCAAAGGATGGCTTCATGAAACTTCGTAATATCGCAATTGCCGCTGCCGCAGCCTCGCTTGCCGCTGCCCCTATTGCCGCTCAGGCGGCCACTTCCGCGGATCGCGCATCTGCGCCGGTTACCGAAGAAAGCGAACTGGCTGGCGGTATTGGCCCAGCAATCATCATCACTCTCATCGCTGCTGCCGGCATGGCATTCCTGCTGCTGACAGATGACGATGACAATGACGCGCCTATCAGCGCCTGATTGATCATCAGCATAATACGGAAAACAGGGCGCTTTTGCCCTGTTTTTTGTTTGTGCTTACGACTACTGAAAGATCGCGACGCCGCCAGCCGATCGAACACGGCAGGCATAAGACGACGCATTGGAAACAGTGGGTGAGATATTGCCGAGCTTATGCTTGCCCGCGCTTTCGCGCCGTTCTAAACGCCGCGGTCATGAAAAAGACCACTGGAACCGACCGTTCGATCACCAGAAACTGGCGCCCGGCCACCCGCGCGATACGCGGGGGCACATGGCGCAGCGAACATGGCGAAACCAGTGAAGCGCTGTTCCTGACCTCCGGTTATACTTACGACGATGCGGCGACAGTGGCGGCCCGCTTTGCCGGTGAAGACAGCGGAATGACCTATTCTCGCCTTCAGAACCCGACTGTTGCCATGCTGGAAGAGCGGATTTGCCTGATGGAAGGTGCAGAAGCTTGCCGCGCGCAGGCAAGTGGAATGGCGGCGATGACCGCCGCACTTCTTTGCCAATTGTCCGCAGGCGACCACTGTGTTGCAGCGCGGGCAGCTTTCGGTTCGTGCCGCTGGCTGGTCGACCATCTGCTGCCGCGGTTCGGGATTGAAACCACGGTCATCGACAGCGCTGACAATGATGCATGGGAACGTGCGATCCGCCCCAACACCAAGGTCTTCTTTTTCGAAACGCCAGCCAACCCCACGCTCGACATTGTCGATATTGCCCATGTTTGCGGCTTGGCCAAGGCGCATGGCATTGTCTCGGTCGTCGACAATGCTTTCTGTTCGCCAGCGTTGCAGCGGCCGATGGAATTTGGCGCGGATGTGGTGGCCTATTCCGCGACAAAGCTGATGGACGGGCAGGGCCGTGTCCTTGCTGGCGCCGTTTGCGGCAGTGCCAGTTTTATCAATGATGTACTGCTGCCGTTCCAGCGGAATACCGGCCCCAACATCGCCCCGTTTAACGCATGGGTGGTGCTGAAGGGTCTGGAGACACTTTCCCTGCGGGCACACAAGCAGAGTGAAAATGCCCTGAAGCTGGGGCAGTTCATGGAAGATCGCGTGCCGACCATCCTTCACCCTGGTCTGGCGAGCCATCCGCGCCACGAACTGGCGATGCGCCAGATGGATGCCTGCGGGCCCATTTTCAGCTTCGTGGTCGATGACAGATCGCAGGCCCATGCCATTCTGGACGCGCTGGAACTGATCGATATTTCCAACAATATCGGCGATGCTCGCAGCCTGATGTGCCATCCCGCCAGCACCACCCACGCAGGCATGACTGCCGAAGACCGTGATGCGATGGGCGTTGCCGAAGGCATGCTGCGGATTAACGTCGGGCTGGAAGATGTGGACGATCTGATCGAGGATATGGACCGCGCGCTGAAGGCGGCTGGCCTGTAAACGCCATAATTATTACCAAACTGCGAGGTCTTGCTGTATTTCCATGACGCGGACTCGGAGAAAAAATGCAGCTTGAATTCCACTACGCATCGATAATCGCAAATTCCCAGGACGCGATTATCTCCAAGGACCTGCGAGGCCGGGTCCAGACATGGAATGCCGCTGCTGAACGCATTTTTGGCTGGACCGAGGATGAAATGGTCGGCCAGCCGATCGACCGGATCATTCCTGCCGGACGCGAGCATGAAGAAAAGCATATTCTCGAGCGGATTGCCTGCGGCGAACAGGTTGGCCAGTTCTACACCGAACGCGTGCACAAAGCCGGACATCATGTCCCGATAGCTGCTGCCATTTCCCCTATTCTCGACGGGGCTGGGAAGGTCATCGGCGCGAGCAAGATTGCGCGCGATGTAAGTGAAGTGTTGGCAGACAAGGCCAGCCTGGAAGAAACGCAGGCCCGCTTCCGCCTGCTGGCGGACAATATCTCGCAGCTGACCTGGATCGCCCGCCCTGACGGCCATATCTTCTGGTATAACAAGCGCTGGCACGATTACACTGGAGCCAGCCCGGAAGAAATGGAAGGGTGGGGCTGGACCAAAGTTCACCATCCTGACCATGTCGACCGCGTGGTTGAACATTTCGCGGCTAGCATCAATGCTGGCACGGAATGGGAAGATACTTTCCCCTTGCGCGGCGTGGACGGCAATTATCGGTGGTTTCTGAGCCGCGCCAAACCCATCCGCGACAGCAAGGGCAAGGTCATCCTATGGTTTGGCAGCAATACCGATGTGACCGCGCAGAAGGAGCAGGCCGAACAGATCCGTCTGTTGCTTCAGGAAGTGAACCACCGTTCGAAAAACACGCTCGCGCTTATCCAGGCGATTGCCCGCCGCAGTGCGCCTGCCGACAGCGATTTCGTGCGCAGCTTTCAGGGACGGATTGCCGGCCTGTCGGTGAATCAGGATATTCTGATCAAGCGCGAGTGGCAATCTGTGCCGCTGGTAATCCTGATTGAACGCCAGCTTGAATTCCTGCGGCAGGGCGAGGGCCAGTTCGAAATTTCCGGGCCGGATCTGACCGTGAAGCCCACTTCCATCGAGATGTTGGGGCTTGCCTTGCACGAGCTTGGCACCAATTCGATGAAATATGGCGCGTTGTCGGAGAAGGAAGGGCGGGTGTCTGTCACATGGCATCTGGAAGATGCTGGGCAGACGTTCTGCATGGAATGGCGCGAAAGCTGCGGGCCGGAGGTCATACCGCCCAGCCGGCGCGGTTTCGGCAGTGTGCTCATTGAAGATATACCCAGCCGTGCGCCCGGCGCCGTGGTGCGGCACGAATTCCCGCAAACAGGTGTAATCTGGACATTTTGTTGCAACGCCAAAGCCATTCTGGAGATGGAAAGCGGCTGATTTCTGAGGCCCTGATCCCCCTCGATTGGTCAATTGAACTGGAAAGGACTATATTGGCGGCGGTCGCGAAGCATGGGGGTCATGATGTCTCGGCTATTCAGCATAATCTATGGATTGGCGTGCTACGCCATTTTCTTTGCAACCTTCCTCTATTTCATCGCATTTGTCGGTAATTTGCCGTGGGTTCCGCTGACCGTCGATACCGGCAATCCGGATGCGGTCGGGCTGGCAGGTGTGCTTACCAACCTAGCGCTGATTGCCCTGTTCGGTGTGCAACATTCAGTGATGGCGCGCCGCAGTTTCAAGAACAGCTGGACCAAAATGGTATCTCCGCGCATCGAACGCAGCACCTATGTGCTGGCCAGTTCGGTTGTGCTCATCGTCTTGTATCTATTCTGGCGCCCGATGCCGCAAACCGTTTGGCAGGTAGAAAACCCGCTGTTGGTCAGCGCATTGTGGGCAGCATTCGGCCTTGGTTGGCTGATGGTCTTGCTGAGCACCTTCCTGCTCAACCATTTTGAACTGTTCGGCCTTGCCCAAGTAACCAGCCCTGCCAGGTCAGAGCCGTTGAAGCCCACTTTCAAGACGCCATTATTCTACAAGATCGTGCGGCATCCACTTTATACCGGCTTCCTCATCGCGTTCTGGGCGATACCGCATATGACGGTGGGCCACATGGTGCTGGCCGTGGGGATGAGCATCTATATCGCCATTGGCATCCACTACGAGGAAAAGGACCTGGTGGATGATTTCGGCGAGGACTACCTCACCTATCGTACCCGCGTCGGCTCGGTCATTCCCGGAATTGGCAAGCGCAGCTGACTGAATTTGCGCCCGCACCCGGCAGGTGGTCAGGCGCGGGCCCAACTCCATAATTTGCATATCGGGGGATGCCGGGTGCATCGCCTGTCCCGGGGTGTGATGTTGTGCATTGCAGCATTGTTGGCTAGGGCAAGCCAGTTTTCCGATAATGAATGCCTTCGCCAAACTGGCTGAGAGCCGAAAATCCACAGGATATGACCATGGCCACCGCCGCTCCGATGGGCTCGCCCCAGCGTCCCGCTTTCATGACCGAATGGTTTGGCAATATTCGCGGTGATGTGCTGGCAGGCATGGTCGTGGCACTGGCGCTGATCCCCGAAGCCATCGGTTTTTCGCTGATCGCAGGTGTGGACCCTAGCGTTGGTCTTTATGCATCAGTTGCCATTGCGCTGGTCATTTCGCTGACAGGTGGCCGCCCCGGCATGATTTCAGCTGCAACAGCTGCGGTGGCCGTGGTGGTGGTGCCGCTGGTGCGCGAGTATGGTGTCGATTACCTTTTTGCAGCCACGGTTCTGATGGGCATCATCCAGGGTGTGGCGGCGTTGCTGCGGCTCGATTTGTTGATGCAGTTCGTGTCGCGGTCAGTCATCACCGGCTTCGTCAATGCCTTGGCCATCCTCATTTTCATGGCGCAAATACCGCAGCTGACCAATGTTGGTTGGGAAACCTATGCCATGGTGGCCGCCGGTCTGGCGATCATTTACGGTGTCCCGCGCCTGACCAAAGTGGTGCCATCCCCGCTGGTTGCCATCCTGTTGCTGACGGCATTTGCCGTAGGCATGGGCATCCAGGTCAATACTGTGGGCCAGATGGGCGAATTGCCTGATGGTTTGCCCACATTCGGCTTGCCCGATGTGCCCCTGACCTGGGAAACGTTGCAGATCATCCTTCCCTATTCGCTGACTATGGCTGCCGTGGGCCTGCTCGAATCTCTGCTAACTGCGCAGATTGTTGACGATCTGACGCATACTGACAGCAACAAGCAACGCGAATGCGCAGGGCAGGGGTTTGCCAATATTGTTGCCGCCATGTTTGGCGGTATGGGCGGCTGCGCGATGATCGGGCAATCTGTCATCAATGTCGCCAGTGGCGGCCGTGGCCGGTTGTCGAGCTTTGCTGCCGGTGCCTTCCTCCTCATCCTGCTCACTCTGCTGGGCGACTGGGTGGGCCGCGTGCCCATGCCCGCGCTAGTGGCGGTTATGATCATGGTTTCGATCGGCACATTCAGCTGGAGCTCCATTGCCAATCTGCGCCGCCACCCGCCGACATCGTCAATCGTGATGCTGGCAACAGTGATCGTCGTCGTCTTCACGCACGACCTCGCGCTGGGTGTGCTTGTCGGCGTGCTGCTGTCTGGCATTTTCTTTGCCAACAAGGTCCGGCAGATGTTCAAGGTGGAACGTGTGCGCCGCCCCCACAGTGCGGTTTACACTGTCACCGGCCAGATCTTCTTTGCATCGGTTGACCGGCTGCTGAAGGCGATGGGGCCGGAAAGCCAGTATGAAGATGCCGCCCATCATGTCGTGATTGATGTGAGCAAGGCACATTTCTGGGACATTTCTGCGATTGGCGCGCTGGACAAGGTGGTTGACCGGATGCGCCGCAATGGCCGCCACGTGCGCATTGTCGGCATGAATACGGCCAGCGCCGATCTTGTCGACCGGTTCGCACTGGAAGACCGGCTCGGTCTCGAAACCGGTCTCGCCCCGCATTGATCTCCGGCGCTAGGCAGCCGGACGAGGACCGTAGGTCAGCCGCCGCCACAGGGCTTCCATCGGCCCCTGGGCATGGCCAGCCAGCCACCAGCGTGACACGATGATCTGCGCTGCAAATATGGCAATTGCCACGCCATAGATCTGCAGCACTGACAAGCGGCCAATCAGGCCAAATCCGATGCCGTAAAAGATCAACGTGCAAAGCACCGAATGCGACAAATAATTGGTCAGCGCCATCCTGCCGACAGGGGCGAGCAGACCGAGCAAACGCGTGAAACGGGGCCAGAGCAGCGCAAATCCCGCAGCATAGGAAATTGCACCGGGAACCGTGCCAATCAATGAAGGCAGGTCAGCCTGCCCAAGATCAGGTGTCGCAGCATAGAAATAGCCTGCCGGAATGGCGATGACGGTAGTCAAAATGAAAACTCGCCACAAAAGCAGCCGGTTTTCGATGATGGAGCCATCGTGCAGCCTGCGCCCGATGACCATGCCCAGCAGCATCATGCCCAGCACCTTGGGAATGCGCCAGGAATCGAGCCGCTGCGAATAAGTGTATTCGAGGCCGCTGAAATTCCACTTCATGAATTCTTCCCATCCGCCCTCGCCAAGCCACATGACGGGGGAGATGTTCTCGAAGTCCAGGCCCATCATCGTGTCCATCTGGACAGCCAGGGCAAGCAGCGGAGCGCCCATCTCCAACCCCATGCTCTTCGCCGCCAAGGCGCCAGTGACGGGGATTACGAATATCAGCAGACCCGCAGTTATGATGAGCGCCCGCTCGCCCCAGTTGCTGAACAGGGGGAGAGTGAATCCAAGAGCTGCATAGAGCAGCAGGATATCACCATCCCACAAGAACTGGGCGTGAAGGTAACCTATCAGCGCAAGCCAGCCCACTCTGCGGCGGAAAATGTGAACCCCGTTGGACCCGCGCTTCGTCAGCCGTTCGATCTGAAGGGCAAATCCGGTGCCGAACATCATCGAAAAGAGGCTGTAGAATTTACCGTCCACGAAGAAATGGTGGAACCGGTATTGCCACATTGTCTGGTCCTTGCCCCAGATGGCAATGATGTTTTCTTCTGATTCCAGGCCAAGCCCTGACCAGTAGAGGATGTTCGCCAGAAGGATGCCGAACAAGGCGAAGCCGCGCAGTCCATCCAACAGGTCGATACGATTGGTGCCAGGCACAGGCCCCGCCGGCGCGCTCTTGTCATCCATCCTGATTTCCCCCCGGAAAGCGCGAAGCTATGTCATTTCCTGCGACCTGCATAGAGCGGTCGATTTTCGGGCAGTTGGCAGCCGCAAATCCATGCCTTCAGATGGCTGTTCATGAATTGCATGGCGGTACTTGGACCAGACGGAATTTATGGGTATCTTGCCCCTGCTATGAAAGAACTGTTCCAGCATACGGCGATTACCGACGGCATTACGGTCCGCGTTGCGGTCAGTTTCCTGCCTGAACAATCGCATCCCGAAGCGGGGAAGTGGTTCTGGGTGTATCATATCAGGCTGGAAAACGGTTCTGGCGAAACTGTGCAGCTGAAATCGCGCCATTGGCGGATTACCGATGCACGCGGCATGGTGAACCTTGTCGAAGGGGAAGGGGTGGTTGGTGAAACCCCCGTACTGCAGCCAGGCGGGACACATGATTATGTGTCGGGTTGTCCGCTGACGACACCGCAAGGTTCGATGGAAGGGTTCTTCACCTTCGAGCGCGCAGATGGCACGTCGCTGGAAGTGGCCATTCCCTATTTTCCTCTGGCAGCGCCTGCCACCACCAACTGATCAGCGAAACGGCCAGCCGGAATCCGGTTCTGCCATCAGGTCGAGAAATGCCCGCACCTTGGGGGTCCGGTTAAGATCGACATGGCTTACCAGCCACATATCGACATCCCACTCGGCCTGATGCGGCAGGACTTCGACCAGCCCGCCATGCTGTCTTGCTGCCAGCCTTTGCATGAAGCCGATGCCCACACCTGACAGGACTGCGGCGGAAAGTGCAGGCACATCGTCGCTTGCCAGCACAATATTTTGCGCTGGCACGTGGCGAGACATCCATTGCAGAAAGGGCGCACGCGGGTCTGGTGAAGTGGTGCCGACAAAGCGGTGGCGCGCAAATTCTTCGAGATTTTCCGGCAGGCCGTGGCGGTCGCGGTAGCTGGATGCAGCATAGAGGCCCATCTGCATCACGCCTGCGGGCCGCACGATATTATCCGGGTCCTGCGGCCGCGCACCGACGCGCAGGGCGACATGGGCTTCGCCATATTCCAGCTTTGCAAGATCCTGCGTTGCCAGAAAATGGGTCCTTACAGCGGGATGCCTGCTGGCAAATTCGGCAATGACCGGAAAGATGTGTTCGGCCATCTGCGCGATGGAAGTGATGATGAAATCACCTTCAATGATGTCCGACTGGCTTTTGGCGTAGCGGTGCAATTGTTCGAACTGCTCGTCGCTCGCCTCGGCAATCTGCAACAGCCGCCGACCCAGATCAGTGGGGAGGAAACCGCGCCGGTGCCGCTGGAAAAGCTTTGCCCCAAGCATCCCTTCCAGCGTGTCGATATGCCGCGTGACTGTGGCGCGGTGAACGTTCAGCACTTCTGCCGCCGCAGTGACGGTGCCCAGTTTTGCGACCGTGGCCGCTGTTCGGATCTCGTTCCAGTGTAACATTGTCTATTGCTGCAAAAATACGCGTCAGTTGCGCAAATGTGTCTCTATATTCAGTTTTTGTAACATGACATACGGCTGCCTGAAACTGAATACTGGAGATATGAACGTGAAAATTCTCGCCTATGCAGCCAGCAACAGCAGCCAGTCGATCAACCGCAAGCTGATCGGACATGCAGTGGACGTGCTGAAGACTGAAATCATGCCAGATGCGGAAGTCGAAATTCTCGACATCAATGATTACGAAATGCCGATCTACAGCATCGACCGCGAAATGGCCGATGGCATCCCGGCAAAGGCGCAGCAGTTCTTTGACAAGATCGGCGCTGCCGATGGGTTGTTGGTGTCTTATGCCGAACATAATGGCTATTACACAGCGGCCTACAAGAATATCTTCGACTGGCTGTCGCGCATCGATCAGAAGTTTTATCAGGGCAAGCCCAAGGTGGTCCTGTCAGCATCGCCTGGCCCGGGTGCAGGTGCCAATGTCGCGCGCGCAGCAGTCGAATCCGCTCCGTTCTTTGCCGCAGACATCAAGGCGCAGCTCAACGTGGGGCATTTCGGCACAAACTTTGACGAAGCGGCCAATTCGCTGACCGATGATGCGCTTGCCGCAGGCTTGCGCGAGGTTCTCGGTACGCTGACCTGACCCGCCAGCGGCCCGGCCTGTATCATCGTGGTGGTTGCGGGCAGGCAACAGTCGGATTAGACGCAGGCGCATGAAGCGGACTCATTTACCCCTGAATGCCTTGCGCGTGTTTGATGCAGCCGCAAGGCACCTGTCCTTTACGCGCGCGGCTGACGAGCTGGCAGTGACGCCTGCTGCCGTCGGCCAGCAAATCCGCGCGCTGGAAGATCATCTCGGCACGGTGCTGTTCCGCCGCACCAGCAAGGGTCTCGAGCTTACCGACGAAGGTAGCGCGGGCCTCGACCCGCTGCGAGAAGGATTCCTGCGCTTTGAGGAAAGCGTGCAGGCGATGCAGGCCGGCCAGGCAAGTGACCGCTACACGATTGCTTGCCCGCGCGAATTTTTTGCTCAGTGGCTGGCCCCGCGCCTTGCCGAATTTGCCAAGACCAATGCGGGCGTTCGCTTCCAGCTGGTTGCGGACGAAAATGCCGATTTCACCGAAGCCAATCTGGATGTTGCCATCCGGCTGGTGGATGGACCGGGCGACCTCGAGGGCATAGAGCTTGCCCCCGCGCGCCGTGTTGTCGTGGCTGCGCCCGGCGCGCCTGATGAATGGATTGACTGGCCAGGTGCGCCATTGCCTGAAGGCGCGGATGCCACTGTCCAGGTCGGCAACGCGGGACAGGCGCTGAGCTCTGCCGTGGCTGGCATGGGCAAGGCTATCCTGCCCTATCTTCTGGTTGAAGAAGCGCTGGAAGGCGGCCGCCTTACTGCGCTGGAAGGGCCCGACGAAGGCCGCCGCGCCTATTGGATGGTCGCCCCATTGCCGCAGTGGCGGCAGAAAAAGGTCAAGGCGCTGGCAGCGTTTCTGGCAGGCGAATAGGTTTTAAATGGCTGGGGCCACGCCAACACTTGAAACGGCGCGTTTCACCTTGCGCGAGCTGATCAGGTCGGATGCCGCTGACCTGTTCCCCAGCTTTTCCGACGAAACAGCCATGAAATGGTGGAGCAGGGGTGTGTTCGCTTCCGAGGAGGAACTGGCTGACTGGCTGGTGCCCGAAAGCGGCTGGGACGAAGGGCGCAGTTGGGCCGTTGTGGCAGGCCATGGCGACAATATGTCAGGACCGGTGCTTGCCCGCCTTGCGGCAATGGACCGCGGCGACGGTGTGACGGAACTTGGCTATTTGACCGTCATCGGCAGGCACCGCCAAGGTATTGTCACTGAAGCCCTGGCTGGCCTGATCGACCATGTGTTCAATACCGAAGGCCGCCGGCGCATCTATGCCGATGTCGACCCCGAAAATGACGCGTCAAATGCAGTGACAAGGCGGCTCGGCTTCGTGTTGGAAGGTCGCTTGCGCGAAAGCATGGTAACCCACCTTGGGCCACGAGACAGCTGCATCTGGGGGTTGCTGCCTGCGGACTGGGCGGCGCGAACGGCTTGATTGCGCCTGCCAGCCTTCCTGCCTAAAGCGGCTGGAATTCGTAGATGCCGCCATCTGCCATGACTGCGAGATAGAGATTGCCTTCCTTGAGGGTGTAGCTGCGAACATATCCGGCTTCGGGGCCCATTCAGTCCATTTCGTCCAATTCATCCGATTTTCATTGATTATACGTAGAATTTCTAATTCCGATGTGGCTTCATGAGCAATCTTGTTGATGCCACTGGGATCCTGCACTTGCGCTAGGGGGAGCAGTTCTTTGGATCTGAGGCGTGAAAAACGTTATGACATTGAGATCTGGGGCAAATATCGCCGTGGTCGGGGTAGTGCTACTCTGGTCCAGATATTCGACCTGTCCGAATTCGGCTGCCAGTTTCGCGGGCTGTGGGGGCGGCTGGAAGTAGGGGCAGCCATTTCTCTCAAGATCGGCAGCATCGGTCCAATCAGCGCCAAGGTCGTGTGGATTGCAGATACGCGGGTCGGCATAGAATTCGTCGATCCGCTCCACCCGTCGGTCCTCGTCCATATAAGGGACAACATGGACGAGCGCGAATTGGGCGACGACAAGCCTTCGCCTTTCAAACCCAAGTAAGGCACGAAGGGGATTTCGCCGGACAGGCCTGCCCACGGCTTTTCAGTCGTCGGATATGCTGCGGGTATGGCGAGCGTGCTGACCCTTGACCGAATGACCGAATCTGCCTAAAGGCGCGTCATCCGAAGCCCGCTCCGGCAGGTCTCGGTCAGATAGAGCTGAACATTGGCGGTGATATCGTGAGGGGCCTTGGTGAAATTGCCAGGGTCTTTTTCTATTGCTCGGCAGGCGAGGGCGAAGGCCCGAACCAACCGGTCTTGCGGTATCCGTCAAAGTAACCCGGCCAATGGCCCGGGTGGAGTGTTTTCGGCTCGTGCAGGTGCCTGGTGGCTGCCCCTATGGGGCTTGTCGCCGTGGCTCGCACGGGACTTCAAGCCTTCACCCATGCCTCGTGCCACCGAACAGGTGAAGAGTACTTCATGCCTACAATCAACCAGTTGGTCCGCAAGGGCCGCGTTCCGCAGAAGGCCAAGTCCAAGGTCCCTGCAATGGAAGAAAACCCGCAGAAGCGCGGCGTTTGCACACGCGTCTATACCACGACGCCGAAGAAGCCGAACTCGGCATTGCGCAAGGTGGCCAAGGTTCGCCTGACCAACCAGCGCGAAGTCATCTCCTACATCCCCGGTGAAGGCCACAACCTTCAGGAACACTCTGTTGTCCTGATCCGTGGCGGCCGTGTACGCGACCTTCCCGGTGTGCGTTACCACGTGCTGCGCGGTGTGCTCGATACCCAGGGTGTCAAGGATCGCCGGAAGAGCCGTTCCAAGTACGGCGCGAAGCGTCCCAAGTAAGCCTGTAGGGGCTAGGTTTTTCCGGTGTGCGCCGCGGATTGTTCCGCGCGCCGCCTGACAAGAAGGAATTTATCCGATGTCACGTCGTCGTCGTCCCGAAAAGCGGGTCATTCTTCCCGATCCCAAGTTTGGTGATCAGACGCTGTCCAAGTTCATGAACAACCTCATGATGGACGGCAAGAAATCCACTGCTGAACGTATCGTCTACGGTGCTCTCGAAACTGTCGAGACCAAGACCAAGGCCGATCCGATCCAGATGTTCCATGATGCGCTGAACAATGTGAAGCCGCAGGTGGAAGTTCGCAGCCGCCGTGTTGGTGGTGCGACGTATCAGGTGCCGGTGGAAGTTCGCCCCGAGCGTGCCCAGGCACTGGCAATTCGCTGGTTGATTGCGGCATCGCGCGGTCGTCCTGAAACCACCATGGCAGCGCGTCTGTCGGGTGAACTGATGGATGCGGCGAACAATCGCGGTAATGCGGTAAAGAAGCGTGAAGACGCTCACCGTATGGCCGACGCCAACCGCGCCTTCAGCCACTACCGCTGGTAAGCGCGATCAGATAAGGCGCCCCTGGCATCGGGCGGGTTTCTTCCGGAAGGAAGGCCGCTCTGCCAGGGATGTCTTTACCTGGTCACAATCGTAACCATATCGGGGCCTGGAAACAGGACCGGGTCGCATCGGGCGGCTCCCCCCTTTTACACCACAGGAATTTTCCATGGCCCGCGAATATCCGCTGGAACGCTACCGCAACATCGGCATCATGGCGCATATTGACGCCGGTAAGACCACGACGACGGAGCGGATCCTCTATTACACCGGCAAGTCCTACAAGATCGGCGAAGTGCATGACGGCGCGGCGACGATGGACTGGATGGAGCAGGAACAGGAACGTGGCATCACGATCACGTCCGCTGCGACAACCACCTTCTGGGCTGCCGAAGATGGCAACGGTCCCAAGCACCGCATCAACATCATCGACACCCCCGGGCACGTTGACTTCACCATTGAAGTCGAACGTTCGCTGCGCGTGCTCGACGGCGCGGTTGCGGTCTTCGACGGCGTTGCCGGCGTTGAACCGCAGTCCGAAACCGTATGGCGCCAGGCTGACAAGTACAAAGTTCCGCGGATGTGCTTCATCAACAAGCTGGATCGCACCGGCGCGGACTTCTATTACTGCGTGCAGAGCATCATCGATCGTCTCGGTGCCAAGCCTCTCGTGCTGTATCTCCCGATCGGTATCGAAGGCGGCCTGAAGGGCGTTGTCGATCTCGTGAACAACCGCGGCATCGTCTGGGAAGACGAAGCACTCGGCGCCAACTTCAACTACGTCGACATTCCTGAAGACATGGCTGACAAGGCTGCCGACTATCGCGAAAAGATGATCGAAACGGTCGTCGAAAACGATGATGAAGTTATGGAAGCCTATCTTGAAGGCAACGTTCCTGACGCAGCAACGCTGAAGCGCCTTATCCGCAAGGGCACGCTGGACCAGGCATTCGTGCCGGTACTGTGCGGCTCGGCATTCAAGAACAAGGGCGTTCAGCCCCTGCTTGACGCTGTTGTCGACTATATGCCTTCGCCGATTGACGTTCCTGCAATCCGCGGCGTACTGCCCGACAGCGAAGAAGAAGCCGAACGTCCTTCGAGCGACGACGCACCGTTCAGCGCGCTTGCATTCAAGATCATGAACGATCCGTTCGTCGGCTCGCTCACCTTCACCCGCATCTATTCGGGCAAGCTGGTCAAGGGCCAGGTCCTGAACTCGGTAAAGGACAAGAAGGAAAAGATCGGCCGTATGCTGCTGATGCACTCGAACAACCGCGAGGACATCGAAGAAGCATTCGCAGGCGACATTGTTGCTCTGGCAGGCATGAAGGACACCACCACGGGCGATACTCTGTGCGATCCGGCCAAGCCGATCATTCTTGAGCGTATGGAATTCCCCGAGCCGGTTATCGAACTGTCGGTGGAACCCAAGACCAAGGCTGACCAGGAAAAGATGGGCGTTGCGCTTAATCGTCTGGCTGCAGAAGATCCTTCGTTCCGCGTCACGACTGACCATGAATCGGGCCAGACGATCATCAAGGGCATGGGCGAGCTTCACCTCGACATCCTGGTTGATCGCATGAAGCGCGAATTCAAGGTTGAAGCCAATGTCGGCGCGCCGCAGGTTGCTTATCGTGAATCGCTCGGTCGTACGATCGACGTCGACTACACGCATAAGAAGCAGTCTGGCGGTACGGGCCAGTTCGCACGTGCAAAGGCTACGTTCACCCCGGGTGAGCGCGGTCAGGGCATCGTGTTTGAAGACAGCATCAAGGGCGGTAATATTCCCAAGGAATATATCCCTGCTCTCGAAAAGGGCATCCGTGAACAGGCTGAGAGTGGTTACCTGATCGGCTTCCCGATCATCGACTTCACTGTCCACCTGACTGACGGTGCTTACCATGATGTCGACTCGTCCACCGTGGCGTTCGAAATCTGTGGTCGCGGTGCAATGCGTGAAGCTGCCGAACGTGGCGGTATCAAGCTGCTCGAGCCGGTGATGAAGGTTGAAGTCATTACTCCTGAAGACTATCTCGGGGACGTAATTGGCGATCTCAACTCACGTCGTGGCCAGATCCAGGGCACAGACACCCGCGGTAACGCCCAGGCTGTCGAAGCCATGGTGCCGCTGGCGAACATGTTCGGCTATGTGAATGAACTTCGTTCGTTCAGTCAGGGCCGTGCAAACTACTCGATGCAGTTCTCTCATTACGAAGAAGTGCCGGCGAGTGTGGCACTCGAAGTCAAGGAGAAGCTTGCCTAAGGGCCAGCTTACGTTTAGGGGCGGCGCCTGATTCAGCGGGTGCCGCATTTTCCCGCAATCATTTAGTCCATACGAATAGAGGTTATAGACAATGGCGAAAGCTAAGTTTGAGCGGAACAAGCCGCATTGCAACATCGGCACCATCGGTCACGTCGACCACGGCAAGACCACGCTGACTGCCGCAATCACCAAGGTGATGGCAGAAGAGCACGGCGGCGCAGCCGTTGATTTTGCCAACATCGACAAGGCTCCTGAAGAGCGCGAGCGTGGTATCACGATTTCGACTGCACACGTCGAATACGAAACCGCAGCACGTCACTATGCACACGTCGACTGCCCAGGCCACGCTGACTATGTGAAGAACATGATCACCGGTGCTGCCCAGATGGACGGCGCTATCCTGGTTGTGAACGCAGCTGACGGCCCGATGCCACAGACCCGCGAGCACATCCTGCTTGCTCGTCAGGTTGGCGTGCCTGCACTGGTCGTTTACATGAACAAGGTTGACCAGGTCGATGACGAGGAAATCCTCGAGCTCGTCGAACTGGAAGTTCGTGAACTGCTTTCGAGCTACGATTTTGACGGTGACAACATCGCAATCGTCAAGGGTTCGGCTCTCGCCGCTCTTGAAGGTCGTGACGATAACATCGGCAAGGAATCAATCATTGCTCTGATGAACGCTGTTGACGAGCACATCCCGCAGCCAGAACGCCCAATCGACCAGGCATTCCTGATGCCAATCGAAGACGTGTTCTCGATCTCGGGTCGTGGTACTGTTGTTACCGGCCGTATTGAAACCGGCATCGTCAATGTTGGCGACGAAGTTGAAATCGTCGGCATCAAGGACACCAGCAAGACGACCGTTACCGGCGTTGAAATGTTCCGCAAGCTGCTCGATCGCGGTGAAGCTGGCGACAACATCGGCGCGCTGATCCGCGGCGTTGGCCGTGACGACGTTGAGCGTGGTCAGGTTCTCGCCAAGCCGGGTTCGGTTAATCCGCACACCGACTTCAGTGCAGAAGTTTACGTCCTGTCGAAGGACGAAGGTGGCCGTCACACGCCATTCTTCGCGAACTATCGTCCGCAGTTCTACTTCCGCACCACCGACGTGACCGGTGAAGTGATCCTTCCTGAAGGCACTGAAATGGTCATGCCGGGCGACAACGTAACGATCGGCGTAAAGCTGATCGCACCGATCGCGATGGACGAAGGTCTTCGCTTCGCAATTCGCGAAGGTGGCCGGACCGTCGGTTCGGGGGTTGTCAGCAAGATCACGAAGTAATATAGGCTCCGCACCGGCCGGGTAACCCGATTCATTCGGGCGATTCGGCCGGTCGAGTTTTGGGGGCCGCCCCTTCCCAATCACTTCGCAAGAAGGTTGGTGAGGCGGGGCGGTCTCTTGTTTTTATGGGGATGTCCTCCCCCCTGTTGGACATCTCTTGGCTCTTTCGCATCGGTAGTTGGTAATGGAAGCTCAGAATATTCGTATTCGCCTCAAGGCGTTTGATCACCGCGTTCTCGACCAGGCAACTGGTGAAATCGCGGAAACGGCGCGTCGCACTGGCGCACTTATTCGCGGCCCCATTCCCATGCCGACGCGCATTGAGAAATTCACCGTGAACCGCGGCCCGCACATCGACAAGAAGTCGCGGGAGCAGTTCGAGGTTCGCACGTACAAGCGGCTGCTCGACATCGTTCAGCCCAACGCCCAGACGGTAGACGCGCTCATGAAGCTCGATCTCGCAGCTGGCGTGAACGTGGAAATCAAACTGGCGTAAGCTGGTAAGACTACCCTCGCTCAGGCGGGGGCTTGATAGAGTGCCTTTTTGGCATTTCTTCAGGGACAACAGGATACCTCCGGCCAATGGCCGGGCAAGCGTCCTCCGTCTCGCTTTCTCCCACCATCCTGGTGAGGGAGGCAATTCAGCCCGGACGGGGTGACGCACTACAATCTGGGCTGACAAGCCCCCGGAATGGGTCCGGGGGCCTCTGTTTAGGAGATTGGTCATGCGTACCGGTGTGATCGCTAAAAAAGTCGGGATGACCCGCCTGTTCCAGGAGGATGGCCGCCATGTGCCGGTTACCGTCTTGGCGCTGGAAGAATGCCAGGTCGTGTCGCAGCGCACCGCCGAGCGTGATGGGTATTTCGCGCTTCAGGTTGGTTCGGGCGAAGCGAAGCAAAAGAATGTTGCCAAGCCGCAGCGTGAACATTTCGCCAAGGCGGAAGTGTCGCTGAAGCGCAAGGTTGCAGAATTCCGCCTTGAAAACGAAGAAGGTTTCCTGCCGGTCGGTTCGACCATCAGTGCAGACCACTTCATCGCTGGCCAGAAGGTCGACATCACGGGTCACACGCAGGGTAAAGGCTTTGCCGGCGCCATGAAGCGTTGGGGCTTCGGGGGTCTTCGGGCTACCCACGGTGTGTCGCTTTCCCACCGTTCGCACGGTTCGACGGGTAACCGTCAGGATCCGGGCCGCGTATTCAAGGGCAAGAAGATGGCTGGTCACATGGGTGATCGCCAGCGCACGCAGCAAAATCTCGAAATCGTTCGTACTGATGCGGACCGTGGCCTTCTTTTCGTAAAGGGTTCTGTCCCTGGTTCGAAGAATGGCTGGTTGATCGTACGCGATTCCGTCAAGCTTCGTCTCCCCGAAGGTGTACCGTTCCCTGGTGCCATCCTCGAGAAGAAGAGCACTCTGCCCGAAACCGAAGACGCTCCTGCTGGCATGATCGAAAGTGCAGCTGAGCATGAAATGGACACGGGTCCGACCGAAGCGGAAGCGCAGGCAATTCTTGATTCCCAGGAATCCGGTGCTGCTGGCGACGAAACGCCCAACACAGATAAGGAGGGCTGAGCCGTGAAGGTGAAGGTCCAGAAAATCGACGGTGCCAAGGTTTCCGGGGCGTCTGGCGATCTCGAGCTCAACGATACCGTGTTCGGTGTCGAGCCTCGCGCCGACATCCTGCACCGTGTAGTTACATGGCAGCTTGAAAACCGTCGCGGCACTGCCCGCGCGGCTCGCGAGCGGTCCGATGTTGCACGCACCGGCAAGAAATTCGGCAAGCAGAAGGGTGGCGGCGTTGCCCGTCACGGCGACCGCAAGGCTCCGATCTTCATTGGCGGTGGTAAGGCTCATGGCCCACGTCGTCGTGACTTCGAGCAGCAGCTCAACAAGAAGATCCGTGCGCTTGGCCTGAAAATGGCTCTTTCGAGCAAGGCAAAGGACGGCCTCGTCGTCGTCGACAGCCTGGAACTGAAAGACAACAAGACCAAGTTGCTTGCTGAAATTTTCGGCAAGGCCGGTTACGCTGGCAAGGTATTGGTTATCGACGGTGAAAGCGTGAACGATACGTTCAAGCTGGCCGCGAGCAACATTCCGGGCGTCAACGTGCTCCCGGCAATGGGTGCCAATGTCTATGACATTCTGAAACACGACACGCTGATCCTGACCAAGGACGCTGTCGCCAAGCTGGAGGCGCGCTTCAATGGCTAAAAAGCAGGAAGTGGCTGTACGTCATTACGACGTCATCCTCGCACCCCACATTACCGAGAAGTCCACGCTGCTCTCCGAGCATGACGCGGTTGTCTTCAAGGTAGCGAACGACGCAACCAAGCCGCAGATCAAGGAAGCGGTCGAGGCGCTGTTCGACGTGAAGGTCAAGGGCGTCAACACTGTCGTTCAGAAGGGCAAGACGAAGCGCTGGAAGGGTCGTCCCTACAAGCGTTCCGACTTCAAAAAAGCGATCGTGACGCTGGCTGAAGGCCAGTCGATCGACGTCACCGGCGGCGTTTAAGGCGCAGGGACAGGACACGCATCATGGCACTCAAGAATTACAAACCGACGAGCCCCGCACGCCGCGGCCTCATCCTCGTCGACAAGTCCGGCCTCTGGAAAGGCAAGCCGGTCAAGTCGCTCACGGAAGGCAAGCGTAAAACCGGTGGCCGGAACAACAAAGGTCATGTCACTTCGCGTGGCATCGGCGGCGGTCACAAGCAGAAGTATCGCTTTATCGACTTCAAACGTCGTAAATGGGATATGCCTGCAACGGTCGAGCGGATCGAATATGATCCCAACCGCACGGCTTTCATTGCGCTGATCAAGTATGAGGATGGCGAAATCGCCTACATCCTCTGCCCGCAGCGTCTGGCGGAAGGCGACACGATCGTCGCCGGCGAAAAGGTCGACACGAAGCCTGGCAATGCCATGCTTCTGGGCCAGATGCCGGTTGGCACGATCTGCCACAACGTCGAAATGAAGCCAGGCAAGGGCGGCCAGATCGCCCGTTCGGCAGGCACCTATGTCCAGCTCGTCGGTCGTGACCGCGGCATGGTCATTGTTCGTCTGAACTCGGGCGAGCAGCGTTACCTGCGCGCCGATTGCATGGGTACGGTTGGCGCGGTTTCGAACCCCGACAACTCGAACCAGAATCTCGCCAAGGCTGGCCGTAACCGTTGGGCAGGGCGCAAGCCACTTACCCGCGGCGTGGCCAAGAACCCGGTCGATCACCCTCACGGTGGTGGTGAAGGCCGGACCTCGGGCGGCCGTCATCCGGTTACCCCATGGGGCAAGCCGACCAAGGGTGCTCGTACCCGCAGCAACAAGCAGACGGACAAGTTCATTATCCGTTCGCGTCATGCTAAGAAGAAGAGGTAAGCGAAGATGGCTCGTTCCGTCTGGAAAGGTCCGTTCGTCGACCTGCATCTGCTGAAAAAGGCAGAAGACGCCCAGGACAAGGGTGCCCGTGGTGCGATCAAGACCTGGTCGCGTCGCTCCACTGTCCTTCCGCAATTTGTTGGCCTGACGTTCAGCGTCTATAACGGCCACAAGTTTATTCCGGTGTCCGTTAACGAGGACATGGTCGGTCACAAGCTCGGTGAATTTGCGCCAACGCGTACTTTCCCCGGCCATGCTGCCGACAAGAAGGGTAAGCGATAATGGGTAAGGCAAAGACCCCCCGCCGCGTCGCCGATAACGAAGCGCTCGCAGTAGGTAACACGATCAAGGGTTCGACGCAGAAGTTGAACCTGGTGGCTGCGCTCATCCGCGGCCGCAAGGTCGAAGAAGCACTCAACATCCTGGCATTCTCCAAGAAGGCCATGGCTCGTGATGCATCCAAGGTTCTCGCTTCGGCGATCGCCAATGCGGAAAACAATCACGATCTCGATGTCGATGCTCTCGTTGTTGCAGAAGCAAGCGTCGGCAAGTCGATCACCATGAAGCGTTTCCACACGCGTGGACGCGGGAAAAGCACCCGCATCCTCAAGCCGTTCAGCCGGCTGCGCATTGTGGTCCGCGAGCACGAGGAGGCCTGATCCATGGGTCATAAGAGCAATCCGATCGGCCTGCGTCTGCAGATCAACCGCACCTGGGACAGCCGCTGGTACGCCGAAGGGCGCGACTATGCTCAGCTGCTCAAGGAAGACATCGAGATCCGTAAGTACATCATCGACGCGCTGCCGCAGGCAGCGATTTCGAAGGTGGTGATCGAGCGTCCGGCAAAGCTTTGCCGCGTTTCGATTTATGCTGCACGTCCCGGCGTCATCATCGGCAAGAAGGGCGCAGACATTGAAAAGCTGCGTTCGAAGCTTTCGGCACTGACCGACAGCGAAGTGAAGCTGAACATCGTTGAAATCCGCAAGCCGGAAATCGACGCCAAGCTCGTGGCACAGGGTGTCGCGGACCAGCTGATCCGCCGTATCGCATTCCGCCGTGCCATGAAGCGCGCAGTGCAGTCTGCACTTCGCCTTGGCGCAGAGGGCATCAAGATCACATGTGGCGGCCGTCTTGGCGGCGCTGAAATCGCACGTGTTGAATGGTATCGCGAAGGTCGCGTTCCGCTCCACACTTTGCGTGCCAACGTGGATTACGCCGAAGCCGAAGCACTGACCGCCTATGGGATCATCGGCATCAAGTGCTGGATCTTCAAAGGTGAAATCCTTGCCCATGATCCGACCGCGCAGGACCGACTGATGATGGAAGCCCAGACTTCCGGCGTCCGTCCGGCCCGCTGATAGAATTCGAGAGTAAGCACCATGCTGCAACCGAAGAAAACAAAGTATCGCAAGGCCTTCAAGGGGCGGATCAAAGGTGACGCCCGTGGTGGCACGACCCTGAACTTCGGTTCCTACGGCCTGAAAGCCCTGGAACCAGAGCGTATCACTGCACGCCAGATCGAAGCGGCTCGCCGTGCGATCACGCGTCACATCAAGCGTCAGGGACGTTTGTGGATCCGCATTTTCCCGGACGTGCCTGTGTCCAAGAAGCCTGCCGAAGTCCGTCAGGGTAAGGGCAAGGGTTCTATCGAATATTGGGCAGCTCGCGTTAAGCCGGGCCGCATCATTTTCGAACTGGACGGCGTTCCTGGCCCACTCGCAGCTGTCGCTTTCGAGCGTGCCGCGATGAAGCTGCCAATCAAGACCAAGGTCGTTGCCCGTCTGGGTGACACCTCGCACCTGGAGGGCTGACGATGGCCAAGATCGAAGACCTTCGCACCAAGACCGATGATCAGCTTGATGTGCAGCTGGTCGAGTTGAAGCGCGAACAGTTCAACCTGCGTTTCCAGTCCGCAACCAGCCAACTCGAACGGCCGGCCCGGATCAAGGAAGTGCGCCGCGCGATCGCTCAGATCAAGACGCTGCAGAACGAGCGCGCCAACAGCGCCGCCAAGGCCTGAGGAACACAAGATGCCGAAACGTATCCTCGTCGGGACCGTAACGTCCGACAAGATGAACAAGTCTGTGACCGTGAAGGTCGAGCGCAAGGTGAAGCACCCCCTTTACGGGAAGATCATCCGGCGTTCGAAGAAGTATCACGCACATGACGAGAACAACGTTCACAAAGTGGGCGAAACAGTGCGGATCGAGGAGACCAAACCGATCTCCAAGACCAAGACCTGGCGTGTTCTCGACACCGTGCAGGCTAGCAAGGGTACCGCTGTAGAGGCGGATATCGAAGTAGAAGCCGCTGCTGCAAGCACGAACTGAGTTTTTGGAACTGCCGGACAGGTTTCGGCAAGCCGTTAAGAAGGAACCGCATCGATGATTCAGATGCAATCAAATCTAGACGTCGCGGACAACAGCGGCGCGAAGCGCGTCCAGTGCATCAAGGTACTGGGCGGGTCGAAGCGTCGGACCGCAAGCGTCGGTGACGTGATTGTTGTTTCCGTCAAGGAAGCGCAGCCACGCGCCAAGGTCAAGAAGGGCGACGTTCACCGCGCGGTGATCGTTCGTACCCGTAAGGATGTCCGTCGTCCCGATGGCAGCGTGATCCGTTTCGACGGTAATGCAGCAGTTCTTGTCAACAAGAACGAAGAGCCAATCGGCACGCGTATCTTTGGCCCCGTGGTCCGTGAACTCCGCAGCCGCGGGTTCATGAAAATCATCAGTCTAGCGCCGGAGGTGCTGTAATGGCTTCCGCTAAGATCAAGAAGGGCGACAGCGTCGTCGTGCTTTCGGGCAAGGACAAGGGCCAGACCGGCACTGTCCGCAAGGTCATGCCGAAAGACGGCAAGATCGTTGTCGAAGGCGTGAATATCGCTGCCCGTCACCGCAAGCCTAGCCAGGAAAACCCCCAGGGTGGCATCGATCGCTTCGAAGCGCCGATGCACATCTCCAAGGTTGCCGTGGCTGATCCCAAGGATGGCAAACCGACCCGCGTCCGCTTTGAAGAGCGTGACGGCAAGAAGGTCCGTATTGCCGTTAAGTCCGGAGAAGCAATCGATGGCTGATTCCAACATCTCGCGCATGAAAAAGCGTTTTGACGATGAAATCGTCAAGGCGATGACTGAAAAGTTCGGTTACACGAACCGTCTTCAGGTTCCGCGTCTCGAAAAGGTCACGCTCAACATGGGTGTGGGCGAAGCGAGCCAGGACAAGAAGAAAGTCCAGACTGCCGCTGAAGAAATGGCTCTGATCGCTGGCCAGAAGCCGGTTATCACGAAGGCCAAGAAGTCCATCGCACAGTTCAAGCTGCGCGAAGGAATGCCAATCGGTTGCAAGGTTACCCTTCGCCGTGAACGCATGTACGAATTCGTGGACCGTCTGGTTACGATTGCAATGCCGCGTATTCGCGACTTTCGTGGTCTGAACCCGAAGAGCTTCGATGGTCGCGGCAACTATGCCATGGGCCTGAAAGAGCAGATCATCTTTCCCGAAATTTCCTACGATCGGATCGAGAAGGTTCGCGGGATGGATATCATCATCACCACCACGGCAAACACCGATGAAGAAGCGCGCGAACTGCTGCGTCTCTTCGGTTTCCCTTTCCCGGCTGACGAAGCCGCAGAACAGCAAGCCGCGTGAGCGGTCAGGAAAAGAGAGCTTAAGTCCAATGGCGAAACTGAGTTCCGTTAACAAGAACGAGCGTCGTAAGAAGCTCGTCAAGAAGTACGCGGCGAAATATGCCCGTCTGAAGGCCGTAGCCGACGACAAGTCGCTCGATGAGAGCGAACGTCTGATTGCGCGCCTGAAGCTGGCGGAAATCCCGCGCAACGCGAATCCCACGCGTGTGCGCAACCGCTGCACCACCACCGGCCGCCCACGCGGCTATTACCGCAAGTTCGGCCTGAACCGCATTGAACTGCGTAATCTCGCCAACAAGGGGTTAATCCCCGGCGTGACCAAGTCGAGCTGGTAAGGATCCTTAGATGGCTATGACCGATCCCCTGGGTGATATGCTCACCCGCATCCGCAACGGCCAGCAGGCGAAGAAGGATTCTGTCCTTTCGCCCGCTTCCAAGCTGCGTGCAAACGTACTCGAAGTCCTCCAGCGCGAAGGTTATATTCGCGGTTACTCGGAAGACTCCAGTGGCAAGCACCCCGCACTGCGTATCGAACTGAAATACTTCGAGGGCGAACCTGCTATCAAGCACGTCGCCCGCGTCTCCAAGCCGGGTCGCCGGGTCTATTCGGCAAGCCGTGAGCTGCCGACGGTCCGTAACGGCCTTGGCATCACCATCGTCTCGACACCTCGCGGTGTGCTTTCGGATAACGAAGCACGTTCGCAGAATGTCGGCGGCGAAGTGCTGGCGGAGGTATTCTGATGAGCCGCATCGGTAAACGTGCAGTCGCTATCCCTAGTGGTGTGACTGCCAATATCGACAATGGCACGCTCAGCGTGAAGGGGCCCAAGGGCACTCTTTCGATGGGTTTGCTGGATGATATCGAATATAAAGTCGAAGGCGACGAAATCAGCGTCATGCCGGCGAACGAAACCAAGCGTGCACGGTCCTATTGGGGCATGCAGCGTACCCTGGTTTCCAACCTGGTTGACGGTGTAACCGAAGGTTTCAGCAAAGTGCTCGAAATCAGCGGCGTTGGTTATCGTGCGCAGGCGCAGGGCAAGAACCTGAAGCTGCAGCTCGGTTACAGCCACGATGTCGATATCGTCGTGCCGGAAGGCATCGAAGTTAAGACCCCCGATCAGACCACGGTCGAGATCAGCGGAAATGACAAGCAGGCAGTCGGCCAGTTCGCTGCCGAAGTCCGCCGTTGGCGCAAGCCCGAGCCTTACAAGGGCAAGGGCATCAAGTACCGCGGCGAATACGTCTTCCGCAAGGAAGGGAAGAAGAAGTAAGATGGCCAAGCTTTCTCTGTTCGAACGCCGCCGCCGCCGTGTGCGTACCGCTCTGCGGGCACGCTCTGGTGACCGCGCGCGTCTCTCGGTGCACCGCACCGGACGTCACATCTACGCACAGATCATCGATGACAGTAATGGCCGCACGGTCGCTGCTGCTTCGACGCTGGGTGCGAAGAGCTCTGGCGCTAATGTCGATGCTGCTGTCCAGGTGGGCAAAGACATCGCTGCGGCTGCCAAAAAGGCTGGCGTCACCACCGTCGTATTCGATCGCGGTGGCTTCCTGTTCCATGGTCGCGTTAAAGCGCTGGCCGACGCCGCGCGCGAAGGCGGTCTGGAGTTCTGATGATGGCTGACGATAAGAAGACCCCTGAAGCCGAGGCAAGCCCGGTAGAAGAAACCAACGTACAGCCCGAAGCTGAAGCTGCTCCTGCTGCTGAAGCAAAGGCGGATGACGTGAAGGTCGACAATGCGGGTTCAACCCCGACACCGACCGTCGCATCGACCGAAGCTGCCGACAACCAGTCGACTGCTGCTGGCGATCCTTCGCAGCCACGTGGTGGCCGCGGTGGCCGTGGTGGCCGTGACAACAACCGTAACGGCGGTGGCCGTGATGGTGGTCGCGGTCGCGGTGGTCGCGACAATCGCCGTGGTGGCCGTGACGAAGAAGATGATGGCCTGATTGAAAAGCTGGTCCACATCAACCGCGTTTCCAAGACTGTTAAGGGCGGTAAGCGCTTCGGTTTTGCAGCCCTGGTTGTTGTTGGTGACGGCACTGGCCGCGTCGGCTTTGGCAAGGGCAAGGCACGCGAAGTGCCTGAAGCCATCACCAAGGCAACCGCTGCTGCCAAGAAGAAGATGATCCGCGTTTCCCTGAAGGAAGGCCGGACGCTTCATCATGATGGTCGTGGTCGTTTTGGCGCAGGCAAGGTTGCCGTGCGTTCGGCACCCGCCGGTACCGGCATCATCGCCGGCGGCCCGATGCGTGCTGTTTTCGAAAGCCTTGGTGTTGCCGACGTGGTGACCAAGTCGATCGGTACGTCCAACCCCTACAACATGATCCGCGCCACGTTCGACGCATTGGCCAACCAGACTTCGCCGAAGTCTGTTGCCCAGCGTCGCGGCAAGAAGGTTGCTGACCTTCTGGGCCGTGGTGGCGCCAGTGAAGCCGAGGCAGAAGCCGACGCTGCTGCGGTTACGGAGTAAGATCGATGGCTGACAAGAAAACCGTCAAGATCCGTCAGATCGGTTCACCGATCCGTCGCCCCGAGAAGCAGCGCAAGATGCTGATCGGTCTGGGTCTGAACAAGATGCACAAAGTCGTCGAACTGCAGGATACCCCTGAAGTTCGCGGTGCAATCGCCAAGCTTCCCCATATGGTTGAAGTGCTCGATTGAGCCAGACTTCTTGACTAATGGCGGCCCGGGCTTGTACCGGGCCGCTTCCATTTTGCCCGCAAGGGCAATTTTGCCGTTTTGGCAACTAGCGCGAACAAAGCGAAAGCGAGTGCAGACTATGAAACTTAATGAACTCCGCGACAATGAAGGTGCCCGTAAGTCACGCATGCGCGTTGGCCGTGGTATCGGTTCCGGCAAGGGCAAGACCTCGGGCCGTGGCCAGAAGGGCCAGAAGAGCCGTTCGGGCGTAGCGATCAAGGGCTTTGAAGGTGGCCAGATGCCACTTCACATGCGTCTTCCAAAGCGCGGCTTCAACAACCCGTTCGCCAAGGATTTCGCTGAAGTGAACCTGGGCATGATCCAGAAGTTCATCGACGCCGGTAAGATCGACGCCAAGAAACTGGTCGACCATGAAGCACTGAAGGCCGCTGGCCTCGCTCGTGGCGGCAAGGACGGCGTCCGTCTGCTCGGCAAGGGCGAACTGAAGGACAAGGTCAAGTTCTCGGTTGCAGGCGCATCCAAGGGTGCTGTTTCAGCTGTTGAAAAGGCCGGCGGTTCGGTCGAAGTGACACTGCCGACCAACCTCGAAGTAAAGGCAGCCAAGGCGGAAGCTACGGCAAAGCGCCTCGAAAAGAAAAAGAAGAAGTAAGAACATTTCGTCCCGGAGTTGCTCCGGGGCCGCACAAATGGGGGCTTTTCCCTGTGGAAAGTGGCCCCGTGAGCGTCCGGGACGATTGTTTTTGCAGGTGTGGGGTTCGACATTCGGGCACACGCACCTTATGTGACCAGCGAATGCCGGATCTATCCGGCGCCCACTTCACGGCTAACGTCAAGGTTCACAATCGACAATGGCATCACGCGCCGACAATATCGCGAGCAACCTAAGCCTCGCCAACTTCTCGAAAGCAACCGAGCTCAAGAACCGTATCTGGTTCACGATCGGTGCGCTTATCGTGTTCCGTTTTCTCAGCTTCGTGCCGTTGCCGGGTGTCAATCCGCTGGTTCTCGAATCGCTGTATGACCAGACCCGGGGTGGTATCCTTGATCTGTTTAACACGTTCTCGGGCGGCAGCCTGGAGCGGATGAGCCTGATTGCGCTGGGGGTCATGCCCTACATCACGGCATCTATCGTGGTGCAGCTTGCATCTTCGCTTCATCCTGCTCTGGCCGCGATGAAGAAGGAAGGCCAGTCAGGCCGTCAGAAGCTCAACCAGTATACCCGCTACGGCACGGTGTTCCTGTGTGCTATCCAGGGCTGGTTCCTGGCAGCGGGTCTTGAAGCCTATGGCGCGCAGAGCGGTCTTCAGGCCGTGGTGCAGACCGGTTACATGTTCCGTATCGGTGCGGTTATCAGCCTCGTGGGCGGGACCATGTTCCTGCTGTGGCTGGGCGAACAGATTACCTCCCGCGGGATTGGTAATGGCGTATCGCTCATCATCATGGCCGGCATCGTTGCCCAGTTCCCGAGCTTCATTTCCAATCTTTTCGAAGGGGGCCGGACAGGTTCCATTGGCCCTGCAGTGATCATTGGCTTTATCGTCATGGTAGTGGTGCTGATCCTGTTTATCTGTTTCATGGAACGTGCGCAGCGCAGGCTTCTGATCCAGTATCCCAAGCGTGCCAGCGCCCGGGGCATGATGCAGGCCGACCGCAGCCACTTGCCGCTGAAGATCAACACCGCAGGCGTTATCCCGCCGATCTTCGCCAGCTCGCTGCTGCTGCTGCCGCTGACGATCACCCAGTTTGCCGGTAATTCGGTGGATACCGAAAGCACGACTGGGTCCATTCTCCAGTCCGTCCTGCAATATCTGCAGCACGGCCAGCCGCTCTACATGGCGCTCTATGCAGCCGGCATCATCTTCTTCTGCTTCTTCTACACCGCGGTTGTTTTCAACCCGGAAGAAACGGCGGATAATCTGAAGAAGAATGGCGGCTTCATTCCCGGCATCCGTCCGGGCAAGCGCACGGCCGATTATCTCGACTATGTGCTGACCCGTATTACGGTGGTGGGCGCTATCTATCTCACCATGGTCTGCGTGATCCCTGAATATATGATCGCGCAGACCGGCATCCCGCTTTTCCTTGGCGGAACCAGCCTGCTCATTGTTGTCAACGTCACCGTTGATACGATCAGCCAGGTCCAGTCGCATCTGCTGGCACACCAGTATGGCGATCTGATCAAGAAAGCGAAACTGAAAGGCCGTCTGCGCTAAGGCGCAGCGGTCAGGGCTAGGGTACGGGGGCAACTGCCGTGAATATCATCCTTTTGGGGCCTCCGGGCGCAGGTAAGGGTACGCAGTCCGCGCGCCTGGTTGAACATTACGGGATGCGCCAGCTTTCCACTGGGGATATGCTTCGCGAAGCGGTCAAGGCGGGCACCCCTGTGGGCCTGCAGGCGAAGGCTGTGATGGAACGCGGCGAGCTTGTGTCGGACGAAATCGTTTCGGCCCTGATAGACGCGGAACTTGAAGCGATGGGACCATCCGTCGGCGCCATTTTTGACGGTTACCCGCGCACCGAACCGCAGGCACGCGCACTCGATGAAATTCTCGAAAAGCATGACCGCACACTCGACCATGTGATCGAGCTGGAAGTGAACGAGGATGCGTTGGTTGATCGCATTACCGGCCGTTTCACCTGCGCGACTTGTGGTGCCGGCTACCATGATCGTTACATGTTGCCCAAGGTTGAGGGCGTGTGTGACAAGTGTGGTGGTACCGAATTCAAGCGCCGTCCCGACGACAACGAAGAAACCGTCCGCAAGCGGATGCAGGAATATCGCGCCAAGACGGCACCGATCCTGCCCGTTTACGAAGCGCGCGGGATCGTAAGCAGGGTGGACGGAATGGCGAGCATTTCAAAAGTCACCCACGCACTGGATTCCATCCTCGGCTGATTGACTGTGTCCGTTCGGACAGATTGCCTGCGTCACGATCTCATTTTCCGCCCTTTCCCTTTTCGGCCTGTCGTGGAATAGACAGGGCCGAGGGGAACGTTTGCGATGAAGAAATACCTGCCTGTCTTTATGGCTGCTGCATTGACTGGCCTCGCGGCTGCGCAACCGGCACAAGCCAAGGTGATTGAGCAGGGGGAAGACAGCTTCGTCACGCGCGATAAGGTCGTGGTCAAGGCAACGCCGTTCGAAACATGGGTGGCGCTGCTGGCACCGGGCAAATGGTGGAATGATAGCCATTCCTGGTCTGGCGAATCCGACAATATGTATATCAGCGCGCAGGCAGGTGGCTGTTTCTGCGAACTTCTGCCGATGCCGGAAGGTGCGCCCGAGGGCGTGCGCCGCGGCAGCGCACTTCACATGACCGTGTTGCAGGCAAATCCTCCGCAGGTGTTGCGCATGCGCGGCGGCCTTGGCCCACTTCAGGGTGAGCCGGTGGACGGTGTGCTTACGATCACCATCAGCCCCGGTGATGCCGGGACAACCGTGATGTTCGAATATGTCGTGGGCGGATATATGCGGTTCAAGGCAGCCGATATTGCCAAGGCAGTCGACGGGGTGATGAGCCAGCAATTACATGGCCTTGGCAAATTGCTCGGCCCGATTGCGCCCGCACCCGTTGACGAAGCAGAAGATGAATCGGATGCTACCCCCGAATCTGTCCCCGAATCCGGCCCCGAATCCGGCCCCAAATCCGGCCCCGATTCTGGCGCGAATGATAAAGCGCCTGCCGATGACGACACAGTAGCGCCCGTGAAGAAAGCGCAATCGGTCGACGAGGCGTTCGAGGCACTGGCCGACAAGGACCCCGCCTGACGAAACAAAGCCGAAAGGCCGGTTTCACTCAAGGCAAGGCGCGTGGGTCCACGGATATTGGCAGCGGCACGCAGATGCCGCGCCTGATGCAAGACCGGGTCGCACCGACTAATTCAGTGGGCATCTGCCTTCTGATATCCTTGGAGGGGGAAACCAATGGCTGTTACCGATCACGTAGACCTTGCGACTTTCATGGAAGGCGTAAAGCGCCGCAATCCCCACCAGCCCGAATTTACCCAGGCCGTGCAGGAAGTGGCCGAAGACATTTTCGACTTCATGGAGGACAAGGAGGAGTATCACTCCCAGCAGATCCTTCGCCGCATTGCCGAACCAGACCGCGTCATCAGCTTCCGAGTATGCTGGGAAGACGATGCCGGCAATATCCGCGTTCAGCGTGGCTGGCGTGTGCAGAACAACAATGCAATCGGCCCCTATAAGGGCGGTATCCGCTTCCACCCCAGTGTGACGGAAAGCGTGCTCAAGTTCCTCGCATTCGAACAGACGTTCAAGAATGCGCTGACCGGCTTGCCGATGGGCGGAGGTAAAGGCGGCTCCAACTTCAATCCCAAGGGCAAGTCCGACCGTGAAGTGATGCGGTTCTGCCAGTCCTTCATGACCGAACTCTATCGCCATATCGGCGCAGACACCGATGTGCCGGCAGGTGACATCGGCGTAGGTGGGCGCGAAATCGGTTATATGTTTGGCCAGTACAAACGCATCACCAACCAGTTCACCGGTGTTTTGACCGGCAAGGGCATGGAATATGGCGGCTCCATGATCCGGCCAGAGGCGACAGGGTATGGCGCTGTGTACTTCCTTGCCGAAATGCTCAAACACCGGGGTGATGGAGTGAAGGGCAAGACTGCCGTGATTTCCGGATCGGGCAATGTCGCCACCCATGCGGCGGAAAAGATTACGCAGCTGGGCGGTAAGGTCGTCACCATGTCGGATTCCGGCGGGTTCATTCATGACCCCGACGGTATCGACCAGGAGAAGATCAACTGGATCAAACAGCACAAGACCCATCGCCGCGGACGCATCAGCGATTATGCCGATGAATTCATGGGCTCCACGTTTCACCCGGGCAAACGGCCCTGGCACGTCAAATGCGATCTGGCGCTGCCATGCGCCACGCAGAACGAACTCGATGCCGACGAAGCCACTGCTCTGATCGACAATGGCAGTATTGCCGTTTCCGAAGGGGCCAATATGCCGACTACACTGGAAGGCACGCACCGGTTCAAGGCTGCGCGCATCATGTTTGCCCCGGGCAAGGCAGCCAATGCAGGCGGCGTGGCCGTTTCAGGCCTTGAAATGAGCCAGAATTCGGAACGCCGATCCTGGAAGGAAGAAGAGCTGCAGCAGATGCTGCTCGACATTATGCAGGGCATTCACACCCGCTGCATCGCCTATGGCGATCAGGGCGATGGTTATGTTGACTATGTGAAAGGCGCGAATATTGCCGGGTTCAAGAAAGTCGCCGATGCCATGCTGGCTTTTGGAGTCGTCTGAAGCGGGGCAGGGGAAGGGCGCGCCGATCAATCAGGGTTTTGACCAGCTGGAATTGCTGGTATAAAGACCCTTGTAATATCCGGCGCGCCACCCATTTCCGGTGGCGTAAGCGCTTATGCGCGCTTACCGGTTGACGGGGCGCAAGAATCATCTTAAGCGCCCCCTTCATTCGAAAATTTCGGGTTAGTCCGGCAGGCCGCAGCCTTTATGCACGCCATCCGGGCTTTAAGTCGTTCTGGCGCCAGAAGTTTCGTTTGAATTAACGCTATGAGATAGGGGCGCGCTCTTTCCGAAGTCGGAAAACCAGCGTGATCCTCTGTGGAGCATGGAGAAGTAAGTGGCTCGTATTGCCGGGGTAAATATCCCCACAAACAAGCGCGTAATTATCGCGCTCACCTATATTCACGGTATCGGTCGCACGACTGCGCTTCGGATTGCGGACAAGCTTGGTATTGACCACGCTCGCCGCGTTCAGGACCTTTCCGATGCGGAAGTCCTGCAGATCCGCGAAGCCATCGAAGCCGATTATGCGGTTGAAGGTGATCTTCGTCGTCAGACCGCGATGAACATCAAGCGTCTGATGGATCTCGCATCCTATCGTGGTCTGCGTCACCGCAAGGGCCTGCCGGTCCGCGGCCAGCGCACCCACACCAATGCCCGCACCCGCAAGGGTAAGGCGAAGCCCATCGCGGGCAAGAAGAAGTAAGCGAAGCCTTCACGGCACGTTTACCCCACCTTCTTTTAAAAACAGGATACCGAAACCATGGCACGCGAACCACAGCGCATCAGGCGCCGCGAGCGGAAAAACATTTCCAGCGGCGTTGCGCACGTAAACGCCAGCTTCAACAACACGATGATCACCATCACCGACGCGCAGGGCAATGCTATCAGCTGGTCCAGCGCTGGTGCGATGGGCTTCAAGGGTAGCCGCAAGTCTACACCGTATGCTGCACAGGTGGCTGCGGATGACGCCGGCAAGAAAGCCGCCGAACACGGTGTGCGCACTCTTGAAGTCGAAGTGAAGGGTCCAGGCTCAGGCCGCGAAAGCGCGCTGCGTGCCCTGCAGGCCGTTGGCTTCACGATTACGTCGATCCGCGACGTTACGCCGATCCCGCACAACGGGGTCCGGCCTTCCAAGCGGCGTCGCGTCTGACCCGTCCTTACCCGGTGGCTTGCGATTAATCGCAGGTCACCGTGTTTTCACGGACCGGCCGCGGCCTTGCAGACTGCAAGGCATTGCACCGGTCCCGCCCGAACTGAAATCCAGGGGAAATCCATGTCCGTCAATACCAAGAACTGGCAGGAACTTAAAAAACCCAACAGCCTTGAAATCAAGGAAGGTGGCGAAGGCAAGCGCAAGACCACTTTCGTGGCTGAGCCTCTCGAGCGTGGCTACGGCCTCACTCTGGGCAACGCGCTTCGCCGAGTGCTTCTTTCCTCGCTCCAGGGCGCGGCAATTACCTCGATCAAGATCGAAAACGTTCTTCACGAATTTTCGTCGCTTGCCGGCGTTCGCGAAGATGTGACCGACATCGTCCTCAACGTGAAACAGATCGCGCTGAAGATGGAAGGCGAAGGCCCCAAGCGCCTGCAGCTTTCCGCAACCGGCCCTGCCACCGTCAAGGCTGGCGATATCGCCGTGTCGGGTGACATCGAAGTGATGAACAAGGATCTCGTGATCTGCCATCTCGATGAAGGCGCGAACTTCAACATGGAACTGACCGCGGATGTCGGAAGCGGCTATGTGCCTGCTGTGGCCAACCGCCCTGTCGATGCACCCATCGGCCTGATCCCGGTTGATTCGCTGTATTCGCCTGTTCGCCAGGTCAGCTACAAGGTCGAGAACGCCCGCGTTGGCCAGGAACTCGACTATGACAAGCTGAGCCTGACGATCGAAACCGACGGCACCGTCACCCCTGAAGATGCAGTGGCCTATGCCGCCCGTATCCTGCAGGACCAGTTGACGTTGTTCGTCCACTTCGAAGACGGCATTCCGCAGCCTACTTCGGCAATGATCGGCATGGCTGCCAAGCCGGAAGAATCCGATGCGAACCAGCTCAACCGTTACCTTCTCAAGAAGGTCGACGAGCTGGAACTGTCGGTCCGCAGCGCGAACTGCCTCAAGAACGACAACATCATCTACATCGGCGATCTGGTTCAGAAGACCGAAGCAGAGATGCTGCGCACGCCAAACTTCGGCCGCAAGTCCTTGAACGAAATCAAGGAAGTGCTGTCGAGCATGGGTCTGCGCCTGGGTATGGACATCCCCGGATGGCCGCCTGAAAACATTGAAGAAATGGCCAAGAAGCTCGAACAGGAACTGCTCGGCTAATTTAAATTGGGTGAAGGTGGCGACCATGACGGCCACCGGGATGGGGGTACCTGATACGGCCCCCCTACGAACGGAGTAAAGAATATGCGTCACGGTATTTCACAGCGTAAGCTTTCGCGTAAATCGGGCCACCGCAAGGCCCTGTTCCGCAACATGGCCGATGCGCTGGTAAAGCACGAACAGATCATGACGACCTTGCCGAAAGCCAAGGAACTGCGTCCTTATGTTGAAAAGCTGGTTACGCTCGCAAAGCGTGGTGGCCTTTCCAACCGTCGTCTCGCCGCTGCGCGGATGAACGACGATGCGCAGGTCAAGAAACTGTTCAGTGAAATGGCTGACCGTTACAGCGACCGTGAAGGCGGCTACCTGCGGATTATCAAGGCCGGCATTCGCGCTGGCGACGCTTCGCAGATGGCCGTTATCGAATTCGTTGACCGCGATGTCGATGCCAAGGGCAAGGACAGCGGTCCGGTCATGAACCAGGACGAAGAAGAGTTCGAAGACGCATAAGGCGTTTTCAGCACAGTCACCGAGTGGGCCGGGGGGTAACCTCCGGCCCTTTTCGTTTTGACTTCGGGCGGGCATGGCCGCAAGTCTGTGGTTATGAAAGCCATGAAGATCGCAGGCCTTGCGCTGCTATTCACCGTTCCCGCCGCGGCGCAGGAAAAAGCTGCGCCCACACCTTATGAAAGGGCGCTTGCCGCCGGGTACAAGGCGCTGATGGCCTGCGGTGCAGTTGCCAGTGCCGAACGGGCAGGGGGCAAACGCACGGTCGGCAGCATTTACGATTATGAATTTCAGGGTGTTTACCCGAATTTCGATCCTTTCATCCGGGATCTTGTAACCTTTGAATATCGCGATGGTGCTGATGGGCCGCTGTACCATTTTGCGGTGGAGTGGGACGATGCGATGCCGCCGCGCGTGGCAATCAACACAGCTGACAAGGGCTGTTCGGTGATGCCGATCGGTTTCGTCCCTGATGCGTCCGAAACACGGGTCAATGCCGCGAACGAGCCAACGCCTGCAGGGCTGAATGCTGGCTCGGTAAGCGCAGACACAGCTGCATTGAAGGCAGTGGTTGAAACTACGCTGGAACCGGGCGGCGCAATGGGCGGTGTGACCACGGGCCTGGTTGTGGTGAGGGGCGGAAAGATTGTCTCTGAAGCCTATATCGATGGCTTCGGTCCCAAGGTGCCGCAACGGACGTGGTCTGTTGCCAAGAGCATCGCTGCAACTTTAGTCGGCGCAGCAGTGCAGCGCGGGGAAATCGACGTCATGGCGCCAGCACAAATCAGTGCATGGCAGGTTGGAAATGACCCGAGGTCCGCCATTACGGTCGATAACCTGCTGCGCATGGCATCGGGCCGCTATTCCGATACGGCGGGCAACCGGACTGACCCGATCTATTGGGGCGGGGCAACGGTGGATGAACGCGCGATAACATGGCCCATCGTGAACCCGCCCGGCACAGTGTTTCGCTATGCCAATAATGATACTCTGGCTGCCGTAAAGGCGATCCAGCCCGGGTTCGCCAAACATCCGCCAGCCGAGCTGTTTGCAGAGCTGGGGATGGACAGCACCGTTGCTGAAACCGACTGGCAGGGAAATTACGTGCTTTCAAGCCAGGTGTGGTCAACCGCACGTGACCTTGCGCAACTGGGTCAGCTTTACCTCGCTGACGGCGTCTGGAAAGGAAGGCGCATCCTGCCTGAAGGCTGGCGTTCCTATATTTCAGCGCCTGATGGGCCGCAGCCCGAAGGCGAGCTTGGCTATGGTGCTGGCTTCTGGCTGTTCAACAATTCAGCCGGCATACCGGCAGATACTTTCGTCGGGATTGGCAATCGCGGCCAGTATCTGGTGGTGGTCCCCAGCCTTGACACGGTGATCGTGCGGCGCGGGGAAGACCCCGTTGGCAACCGGTTCGACATTGCGGAGTTCACGCGGGAAATTCTCGCCGCACTAGCAAAGTAAGGCAGGGTTCCGGTTCTTCCGGAAGGAACAGTTGCAATGTGATTTGAGCAGGTTACTGTCCTGACCAGTCGCAGCTTTTCCCTGGAGTCCTCCCCCGATGATCCGCACCACTTTGTTGGCAGGCGCTGCCTGCCTGCTTGCCGCTCCGCTTGCCGCACAGGAGGCTTCTTTGCCGCAATATCCTGAAACCCGCACCGAAGGCACAGTCGAAACCATCTTCGGTGAAGATGTGGCAGACCCCTATCGCTGGCTGGAGGCCGATGTCCGCAACGACACGCAGGTTGCAGGCTGGGTCACGCAGCAGAACGAAGTTACCGAAGCCTATCTTGGCACGCTGCCGGGCAATGCATGGTTCAAGCAGAAGCTTGGCGAATTGCTGGATTACGAACGTTTCGGCATCCCTGTGAAAAAGGGCTCGCGCTATTTCTACAACCATAATTCGGGCCTGCAGAACCAGTCGCCGCTTTATGTGCAGGATTCGCTGACAAGCGAACGCCGTTTGCTGATCGACCCCAACACATGGGCCAAGGACGGCGCAACGGCATTGTCCGACTGGTCGCCATCGCCTGATGGCAAATACCTGCTCTACAGCGTGCAGGACGGCGGAACGGACTGGCGTATCCTGAGCGTGATGGACGTTGCCACCGGCAAGAAGCTGGATGATGAAATCAAATGGGCCAAGTTTACCGGCCTTGCATGGGTTGGCGAAGAAGGCTTCTTGTATTCCCGTTTCCCCGAACCGGAAGCCGGTCAGGATTTTCAGGCGCTGAATTACAACCAGGCGCTTTATTATCACAAGCTGGGCACGCCGCAGGCGCAGGACGTGATGGTTTTTTCGACACCTGACGAACCAAAGCGCGGCAATGGCGCGGGCGTCACCAGTGATGGCCGCTGGGCCGTCATCAGCAGTTCTTTCGGCACCGATGCCAGACAGGAAATCAACGTAATCGATCTTGAGGCGCGCGGTGAAAAGGGATGGGCAACGCGCAAGCTGGTTCCCGGCTTCGACAATGCGTGGAACGCCATCGGCGCCGTGGATGGCACGATGTATTTCGTGACCAACAAGGATGCTCCAAAGTACAAACTCGTCTCCATCGATCTCGATGATGCCGATGCGGAATGGGAAACCGTCATTCCTGAAAGCGATCAGCCGATCGACGGCTCCTCCATTGTCGGGGACAAGTTGGTCGTCACATATCTGAAGGATGCAACCACGCGGGCGGCCACTTTCAGCATGGATGGCACACCGCAGGCAGATATTGCTCTGGGCGCGCTTGGCACTGCCAGCGGACTGCGCGGTAAATTCGGCGATTCCGAAACATTCTATACGTTCACCAGCTTCAACCAGCCCGGCGCGATCTACAGGCTGGATCTCGCCACCGGCGAAACAACGCCCTTCGCTTCGCCGAAGCTGACATTCGACCCAGCCAATTATGTCGTGGAACAGCAGTTCTATGCATCGAAGGATGGCACCAAGGTGCCGATGTTCATCGTGCGCAGCAAGGAACTGGCTGACACCAAGACCGCGGCCCCCACAATGCTCTATGGCTATGGCGGGTTCGACATTTCACTCACCCCTGGCTTTTCCTCCACCGCAATGGCGTGGCTGGAAGCTGGCGGAGTTTATGTGGTGGCCAACATCCGGGGTGGTGGTGAATATGGCAAGGAATGGCACGATGGCGGCCGACTGGCCAACAAGCAGAACGTGTTTGATGATTTCATCGCTGCTGGCGAATATCTCAAGGCGAGCGGCATAACCACGGCTGACGGTCTTGCCATTCGTGGCGGTTCGAATGGAGGGCTTCTGGTCGGCGCAGTGACCAACCAGCGACCTGATCTGGTCGATGCGGCGCAGGCGGCTGTTGGTGTAATGGATATGCTGCGCTTTGACCGGTGGACCGCTGGCCGATACTGGGTCGACGATTATGGCTATCCTTCGAAGGAAGCGGATTTCAAGGTGCTGCGCAGCTATTCGCCCTATCACAACATCCGCAGCGGCGTGGATTACCCGGCTGTGCTGGTGACCACGGCGGATACGGATGACCGCGTGGTTCCGGGCCACAGCTTCAAATATGCTGCTGCCTTGCAAGCCGCCGATCTCGGTGAAAAACCGCACCTCATCCGCATTGAAACACGCGCTGGCCACGGTTCGGGCAAGCCGACCGACAAGGTGATCGAGGAAGGCGCCGATGTGCTGAGCTTCCTCGGTTACTGGACGGGGCTGAAGGTTCCTCAAGCAAGCGGCGAATGAGCTGACAATCTGTCAATCAGCGATGTTCAGGAAAGTATCTATTTTTATGAACATCGCCTGACAGGCCAATTCAGGCAAGCATCACCGCGAATCACTTAGAAGGGGTTCAACGCCAGGGCATTCCCGCACTGGCCAGAAGCGAGGACCCCCTCATGAAGACCATTTCCAAAGCCCTCATCGGAACCGTCGCCGCTGGAGCGATGGCGATGACTTCCGCAACCCCCGCATTCGCTCGCGACCGCGATGACGGCATCAGTGCCGGCGACATCATTGCAGGCGCTGTCATTCTTGGCGGCATTGCGGCTGTGGCATCTGCCGCTGGCAACAACCGCGGATATGACCGCGATTACCGCTATAACGACCGCAATTATCGCAGTGGTTATGGCCAGGGCAGCCCTCGTGCCGCGGTCGAACAATGTGTTCGTGCAGCGCAGCGGGATGCAAGACGTGCTGGCTATCGCAATGCCCAGGTTACCCAGATCCGCGACGTGGATGACACGCGTTACGGCTGGAAGGTAAAGGGCACCATCGAAGTGCAGGGCCAGCGCGGCTACGCCTACGGCAACCGGTATAACGACCGCTATGACAACCGTTATGACAATCGTGGCTACCGTTCGGCGAATTACGATAGTGGCCGGTTCACTTGCGATGTTTCGCGTGGCCGGGTGGTCGATCTCGACTTCCGCGGCGTGCGCGGCCTGAGCTGATTATTGAAGAAGTGACTGCTGGGCGGTTCAGGCTGATGAAAGCCTGGGCCGCCTAGTTCTGCCTGCAATATTGCGGCATTATGCCGACAGATTCATCAAAGGGATCAAATCGATGACGCGCATTTCCCGTTTTCCTGCCATTGCTGCAGTTGCAGCGGCCGTTTCGATGGCGGCAACGCCCGCCGCGGCAGCAGAACTGAATGTCAGCCGTTCGAGCGTTTCTGCACCTGCTTATGCTGCGTGGGATTCCGACAGCGAAAATGCGGCTGCCCATCGCCGGTATCGCGGCTACCGCGACCGGACCAGCGTAGGCGATGTTCTGGCAGGCGTTCTGATTATCGGCACCGTCGCGGCTGTGGCCAGTGCGGCTTCAAAGTCGAACAGGGACGGCGGCTATCGTGGGCAACCATACCCTTCGCGTCCCTATCCCGACCGCCCTTATGATTACCGCGCCGACCGCGGCAATGACCGGTACAACGACAGCCGTGGCATTGATCGCGCGGTCAACATGTGTGTCCGCGAAGTTGAGCGAGACGTCCGTGTGCGCGGTGTGAATGAAGTTGAACGGTCCGGAGATGGCTGGCGCGTTTCTGGCACGCTCTACAATGGCGATGCTTTCGACTGCACGCTGGGGGCAGATGGCCGAATTGACGACATCAATTATTCGGGCCGCGATCTTGGCCGGAATGACCGCATTCAGAACGGACAGGGCGAAGATCGCCAATGGAGCGACGATCGTTATGCCAATGCGTGGGGTAATGCCCCGCAGCGCACTGCCAGCGCGCCAGCCGCCAACATGCCCGCCTATCCCGGTGGCCCGGTTGACGGTTCTGACGGTTACGAGGCGGATAGCGGCATCGATACTGACCCGGGCGATGGCTATGTCGATGAAAGCGCCAATGGCGATGGCCGCTACGGCACTTCGGGTGTCGATAGCTAAGCTGCAGTCCGGTTAGGTTCCAGTTTCCTCGCCCTGTTCGTCATCATAGGCGGGCAGGGCGAGTTTCCATCTGATTGCAGCGCCGCGCATTGTGAAACCTGCGGCCCATGCAAGCGCCCATACCAGCAGGTCGGCAATGCCCAGGACAGAACCTGTCATGGTGACAAGAGCTGACAGGGCCGCAGCCGTCACGTAAAGTTCAGGGCGCATCAGGATTGACGGTTCGCCCGCAATCACATCGCGCACAACCCCGCCTGCACAGCCTGAAACGATGCCCAGCACCATGGCTGGCACGGGCGCAACGCCAAATGCCAGTGCTTTTGCGGTGCCGAGCACGGCAAAGGCTGCAAGCCCAGCAGCATCAGCCCATTCCAGCAATTCGCCTTCCCACCATCTGCGCGGCGTGAACCACGCAATAAGCGCGGTCGCGAAGATGACCGGTGCTACCCACGGGTCACGCAGCCAGAATGCGGGCGTGCCGATCATCATGTCGCGCAGCGAGCCGCCGCCAACGCCGGTGATGAGCGCGAAAAATGCCATGGTCACGAATGTCTGTCGCAGACGTGCTGCCAGCAATGCGCCTGTCAGTGCGAAAATGGCCGTGCCAGCCAGGTCCAGTATGGGAGGGAGTGCTGGCGGGTTCACTTGGCCACTACCCTCGCCTTGCGCCTGCGGAACATCAGCACCGTGCCGAGTAAAGCGCCGATCACTGACAATGCGGCGAAAAGTATCAGGATGGGGTGGGACGTATCTTCGCGTTCCTGAAGGTCCATGATGTGCAGGCCCCACATGAAGTCGAACAGCCGCCAGAACGGCGTCCTTACTGCTTCGATTTTGCCCGTGTCGCGGCCGACATAAACATTGGTGCCATCTGCAAGCGCCACTTGCCAAACGGGAATGGGCCTGCGGAAATCCATCGGGACAGCGTCCGCGGCAAAGCCTGTCACGCTGCGAATCGTGTTGCCACCGGCGATGCCGGAGCGGACTATTTTGCGTGCATCATCTTCACTGGTGGGGGGCAGCAGCTTTCCCGCAGCCGAATAGCGTTCAATGCGCCCATCAGCATAAGTCGCCGTAGTTATCATTGCCCCGTCCCGCATACGCGTTTCAAGAGCGATGGGCATTTCGCGTTGCTGGTCCATTGTATCGAACAAGGGGCCGGGGAAACCGGGCAGCGCCTGAGCGGGCTGTTCCAACTGGCGGTCGGTGCCGCGCACTTCTTCGATCGGACGGCTGACCATGACGAGGCCGGTGATGGTCCACATCAGGATCGGCACGCCCACCAGCCAGCCAAGCCAGATATGCCAGCGCGCAAAGCGCCGCATCCAGTGTTGTTTGGCCATTCCTAAACCTCGTCTTCCGGCCGCGATCAGCGCGGCAATATGGCTGCCATTTGGCGGGCAGCGTCGATACAGTCCAGATCGCTCCACTTGGGCCCCATCACCTGCATTCCGCACGGCAGGCTGCCCGTGGACCCGACCGGTATGACCGTGCTTGGAAGGTTGGGGAATGTCGCGATGCCAGCCCAGGCAAAGCCTTCGGCGAAGGGATGTTCAGCACCGTTTATCATGATGGTGCGATCGCGAACCGTGCGGTCATCATGTTCGAATGCCACCACATTTGCAGGAGGGGCAAGGACGAAATCATACTGTTCAAACAGGCGCGCCCACGCCGCCTCGTTGCGTGCTTGCAGGTCAAGAAGGTCGAACCAGTCAGTCGCGGTTGCGCGCTTGCCATTGGGGCCTGGCATACCGCGTGCCATCGCAATACCGAGCATCCGCATATAATCTGCATGTTGTTCGGCAAGGTCTGGCAAAAGGTCGCTGCTGCGATCAACCCTGATCCCTGCATTTTCAAGTGCTGCCACGGCAGCGTCAATCGGCCCGGATACCGACGAATCTACCGGACTTGCCGGATGATCTGCCACATAGAGCAGGCGCATTTTTTGCAGTGGTTTGGTATGCGACAACAGCGGGATTTGCGCTGTCAGGCGAACAAGCAGTTCCAGATCGTCCGGGTTTCTTGCAAGCGGTCCGGCAATCGAAAGGATGCCGTCATGTCCGGCAGCCTGCAGGGCAGGGTGGTCATGCCCTGCCTTGCTGATGAGACCCCAGCTGGTCTTGTGGCCCCACACTCCGCAAAAATGTGCCGGCACGCGGACAGACCCGCCGATGTCCGTGCCATATTCAATCGGCACCATCCCGCTGGCGACTGCCGCAGCAGAACCGCCTGACGATCCGCCGGGGCTGCGGCCATGGTTATGCGGGTTGTTGGTGCGACCATAGACAGGATTGGTCGACTGCCAGTCTGCAAGATCGGGCGGGACGTTGGTCTTGCCGAGGAATATCGCGCCTGCTGCCTTCAACTGGCGCACCACGGTGGAATCGGTCGCCGCGATGTTCTTCGCAAAGCGCGTACGGCCCCAAGTCGTGGGGAGCCCCGCGATGTCGAAGCTTTCCTTGATCGTCATCGGCACGCCGAAAAGTGGCTGGCCTGTTGCATGGCCATGCCCATCCAGCGCCCTTGCGGAAGCGCGCGCCCGGTCGAAATCGCGGACGACCACCGCATTTATCGGGCCATCCAGCGCTTCGATCCGGGTGATGGCGGCATCCACCGCTTCCAGCGGGGAAATCGCCCCATCCCGGATCTGGCTTGCCAGTGCGAGCGCGCCCGGCTCCTTCGTCAGAATTGGAACCATCGCCTTTTCTCCCCTCGCACTGGATAGATTTACATGTGGATCGGTTTGCCCTGGACCGCCATCGCCGCTTCCTTGATCGCTTCGGAATGCGTCGGGTGGGCGTGGCAAGTATAGGCAATGTCTTCGCTGGTGGAACCGAATTCCATGGCCTGCGTGGCCTGGGCAATCATGGTTCCAGCCAGGCTGGCGACAATATGGACGCCCAGAACGCGGTCGGTTGCTGCATCGGCCACGATCTTCACGAAGCCGTCGGTGTCGCGATTGGTCTTGGCGCGGCTGTTGGCCATCATCGGGAATTTGCCGACCTTCACTTCGTGCCCGGCTTCCTTTGCTTCGGTTTCGGTCAGGCCGACACCGGCAAATTCGGGCATGGTATAAACCACGCCCGGGATCAGCGCATGGTTCACGATGCCGGTCAGGCCAGCGATGTTTTCGGCAACCGCGATGCCTTCATCCTCGGCCTTGTGGGCCAGCATGGGGCCAGGAATTACGTCCCCGATGGCCCAGACACCGTCCACCTTGGTGCGGAAGTCATGGTCGGTTTCGATCTGGCCACGCTTGTTCAGTTCCAGCCCGATCGCATCAAGCGCAAGGCCATCGACATTGGGACGGCGGCCAATGGCCACCAGCACATGGCTCGCCTCGATAGTCTCGGCATCGCCGCCTGCAGCAGGTTCTACCGTCAGGCTCACGCCCTTGGCACCAGCTTTTGCGCCGGTAACCTTGGTGGAAAGCTTGATGTCCATGCCCTGTTTCTTGAACAGGCGGCCTGCTTCCTTGCGCAGATCGTCGTCCATGCCGGGCAGCAATCGGTCGAGATATTCGACCACGGTAACCTTGGCGCCGAGGCGCCGCCAGACAGAACCCAGTTCAAGGCCGATTACGCCGCCGCCGATGACAACGAGGTGTTCCGGCACTTCAGGCAGTTTCAGCGCGCCGGTGGAATCGACAATGCGCATTGCATCATTGTCCACGTCCACACCCGGCAGCGGAGTGACCGATGAACCCGTGGCAATGACGATGTTCTTCGCGGTGACAGTTTCGCCGCCCACGATGACAGAATGGGCATCCTTGAAGGCCGCATGCCCCTTCAGCCAGGTGACCTTGTTCTTCTTGAACAGGAATTCGATGCCGCCGGTCAGATCCTTAACCGCTGCGGATTTTTCGCCCATCAGCCGTTCGAGATCGAGCGAAACATTGTCCATCTTTACGCCGAAGAGTTCGAGGTGTCCGCCGGCCTTGGCTTCTTCGAACAGTTCCGAACCGTGCAGCAATGCCTTGGACGGAATGCAGCCGACATTGAGGCAAGTGCCGCCAAGGGTTTCGCGGCTTTCCACACAGGCGGTTTTCAGGCCCAACTGCCCGGCACGGATAGCGGCAACATAGCCGCCCGGTCCGGCGCCAATGACAAGGACATCATAATCGTAAGTATCAGACATGTCTTTTTCCTCAGAGGTCGATCAGCATCCGCGTCGGATCTTCGATCGCATCCTTGATGATCTTGAGAGCAGTCACAGCTTCGCGGCCGTCAATCAGGCGGTGGTCATAGGACAGGGCGATATACATCATCGGACGGATAACGATTTGTCCGTCGACGACAACCGGACGGTCCTCGATCCGGTGCAGGCCGAGCACGGCCGACTGCGGGGGGTTGATGATGGGCGTGGACATCAGGCTGCCGAATACACCCCCATTTGAAATGGTGAAGGTGCCGCCGGTCATGTCGTCCATCGTCAGCGTGCCGTCCTTCGCGCGCTTGCCGAAGTCGGCAATGTCCTTTTCGATCTGGGCAAAACCCTTCTGGTCCACATTGCGAACAACCGGCACGACAAGGCCATTCGGTGCGCTGACGGCAACCGAAATATCGACGTAATCATGATAGACGATTTCATCACCGTCGATCTGGGCATTAACGGATGGTACATCCTTCAGCGCCAGATGCGCAGCCTTGGCGAAAAAGCCCATGAAGCCGAGCTTGATGTCGTGCTTCTTGGCGAACAGGTCCTTGTACTTGTTGCGCGCTTCCATCACCGCGGTCATGTCCACATCGTTGAATGTGGTCAGCAGGGCGGCATTGTCCTGCGCGCTCTTCAAGCGCTTGGCGATTGTCTGGCGCAGACGTGTCATCTTGACGCGTTCGGTCTTGCGTTCGCCGGTGGCGGCAGGCGCAGCGGTGGCTGGCGCAGCGGAAGCAGCGGGTGCTGCAGTCGAAGTGTCGTCTCCCTTGGCCTTGGCAGCGGCGACAACATCTTCCTTCGTCAGGCGTCCGTCCTTGCCGGTGCCCTTGACTGCGGAAGGATCAATCCCGTGTTCCAGAACCGCACGGCGCACGGCAGGCGACAGGGTTTGCGATGCGTCCGATGCGGCTGCATCTTCACGCTTTTCAGGCGCGGCTTCGGCAGGTGCAGTTTCAGTCTCTGGTGCAGCGGCAGAAGCGCCTTCTTCGACCGTGGCAATGACGGCGCCAACTTCGACAGTGTCGCCAACCTGCGCTTTCAATTCGCCGATAACACCAGCGACGGGCGAGGGAACTTCAATCGCGACCTTGTCGGTTTCGAGGCTGGCGATGGGTTCATCCACCGCAACCGCGTCGCCCGGCTTTTTCAGCCATTCGCCAATGGTGCCTTCGGTGACTGATTCGCCCAGTGCAGGGACTTTGATTTCGCTTGCCATAATGCCTGTTTCCTAGGGGTCAGGATTTTTTCGTGTTGCGCTTCTTGCGCAGTGCCTCGCCGCCATCGGCCAGGCCGAGAGCGATCGAGACGAGAGAGTTCTGCTGTTCTTCATGCCGCTTGGCGAAGCCGGTGGCAGGTGATGCTGCCACTTCGCGTCCGGCATAAAACGGCCGGAGAGACTTGCCCGCCGCTGTCGCTGCATCTTCGATCAACCGGTCGACGAAGAACCACGCGCCGTTGTTTTTCGGTTCTTCCTGACACCACACGATCTCTTCGAGATTGGTCATGCGCTCCAGGCGAGTTGCCAGCGGTTCGCCGGGGAAGGGATATAGCTGTTCGATGCGAACGACAGACACATCGTCCAGCCCTTCCTCGTCGCGTTTCTGCAGCAGGTCGTAAGCGACCTTGCCCGAACACAGCACCAGGCGGCGGACGTTCTTGTCCGCAATATCCGTGGTGTCGCTGACGATGCGGCGGAAATGGCTTTCACCGGTGAATTCGTCAGCCGTGCTTTTGGCCAGCGGATGGCGCAGCAGCGACTTCGGCGTCATGATGATCATCGGCTTGCGGAACGGACGCAGCATCTGGCGGCGCAATACGTGGAAGTAATTGGCCGGAACGGTGATGTTGCACACCTGGATGTTGTCATTCGCGCAAAGCTGCAGGAACCGTTCAAGCCGCGCGGACGAATGTTCCGGCCCCTGGCCTTCATACCCATGCGGCAGCAGCATCACGAGGCCATTGGCCCGAAGCCACTTGGCTTCGCCTGCAGCAATGAACTGGTCGATGATGATCTGCGCGCCATTGGCAAAATCGCCAAACTGGGCTTCCCACATCACCAGCGTTTTGGGGTCTGCCAAGGCAAAACCATATTCAAAGCCCAGCACGCCATATTCGGACAAGGTGCTGTCATACACTTCGAACTTGCCATGAGGCAGGGTCGCGAGCGGGATATATTTGCGCTCGTCCGTCTGGTCGATCCACATGGCGTGGCGCTGGCTGAACGTACCGCGGCCCGAATCCTGCCCGGAAAGGCGGACACCGAAACCTTCGGTGACAAGGCTGCCGAAGGCGAGCGCTTCTGCGGTGGCCCAGTCGAACCCTTCGTTCTTTTCGAACATCTCGCGCTTGGCATCGATGACCCGGCCCAGCGTCTTGTGGATCGTCAGGTCATCAGGAACGGTGGTAAGGGTGCGGCCGAGGCTGTCGAACAATTTGCGTTCGATGCCGGTTTCAATGTTGCGCCGCGCCGTTTCAGGATCAGCAGGCTTGTGCAGCCCGCTCCACCTGCCGGTGAACCAGTCAGCGGAATTGGGCACATAGGTCTTTGCCGCCTGGAAATCTTCTTCCAGCAGATCGGTGAATTCCTTGCACAGACCGTCAGCGAAGCCCTTGTCGACCTGGCCTTCCTCGATCAGGCGCTGTTCGTATAGCACGCTGACCTTGGGGTGCTGGCGGATGCGATCATACATCAGCGGCTGGGTGAAGCTGGGTTCGTCGCCTTCATTGTGGCCGAAGCGGCGATAGCACCACATATCGATCACAATATCGCGGCCGAACAACTGGCGATATTCAATCGCCAACTTGCACGCGAATGTCACGGCTTCAGGATCATCGCCATTCACATGGAGAATGGGTGCCTGCACGCCCTTGGCCACATCGGATGGATAGGGGCTGGACCGCGCGAATTGCGGGCTGGTGGTGAAGCCGATCTGGTTGTTGATCACGAAATGAATACAGCCGCCGGTATTATAGCCGCGCACGCCCGAAAGGCCGAAACATTCCCACACCACGCCCTGGCCGGCAAATGCCGCATCGCCGTGGATGAGAACGGGCAGAACCTGCTCGTGCTTCTTCAGATCGTCACGAATGGCCTGCTGTGCGCGGGTCTTGCCCAGCACCACGGGGTCAACCGCTTCGAGATGGCTGGGGTTGGGAACCAGTGACATATGCACCTTGATACCGTCAAATTCACGGTCTGTGCTGGTGCCGAGGTGATATTTCACATCGCCCGAACCGCCGACATCGTCAGGGTTGGCGCTGCCACCGGAAAATTCGTGGAAGATGACCTTGTATGGCTTGGCCATCACATTGGCGAGCACGTTCAACCGGCCGCGATGCGCCATGCCGTAGATGATTTCGCGAACGCCCAGCTGGCCGCCATATTTGATCACGGCTTCAAGTGCCGGGATCATGCTTTCCCCGCCATCGAGGCCGAAACGCTTGGTCCCTACATATTTCTTGCCGAGGAATTTTTCATATTGTTCGCCGCGGATGACCGCGCCCAGAATGGCGCGCTTGCCTTCGGGCGTGAACTGGATGACCTTGTCCGGCCCTTCGATCCGTTCCTGGATGAAGCGACGTTCTTCCACATCGGAGATGTGCATATATTCAAAGCCGACACGGCCACAGTAATTGGCGCGCAACACATCGACCAGTTCGCGCGGGGTGGCCCATTCAAGGCCAAGGTTTCCGCCAAGAAAGACGGGCTCGTCCAGCGCCTTGCCGGCAAAGCCGTGCCATTCCAGCTTCATATCGTCAGGCAGTTCGCGCAGCGACAGGCCCAGCGGATCAAGATCGGCCGCCAGATGGCCGCGCACACGGTAGGTGCGGATCAGCAGCATGGCGCGGATGGATGCATCAGCTGCCTTTTCAATCGCCGCTTCGTCCAGCACCTTGCCGCCGCGTGCAGCCGCTTCCTTGACGGCAATTTTCATTGCCGTCGGGTCGAGCGCCTGCGTCAGGTCGTCTTCGGAATCGCCGCCAACCAATGGCCAGCGCGGATTGCCCCAGGATGGCCCGGCCTGCGGGGCATCCTGCGGGTTTCCGCGGTCATCAGGAGTTTCGAAATCGTGGCTTTCATTACCCATCGGGGTTACCTCAGACGCCGGAAATTCATCTGGCTTGCAAATGGTAACGCCCGAACAGGGGCTGTAGCTCCCGGGGAGGAGAGGCTTGGCCCATGTCCGAGCATTATGTTCAGGCGAGTTCCTTCAGCATCGCGTCGAGCGTGGTGCCAAGTTCGCTGGGGGATGGCGAAACGCGGATGCCCGCTGCTTCCATGGCGGCAATCTTGTCGTCCGCGCCGCCCTGGCCGCCCGAAACGATTGCACCGGCATGGCCCATGCGGCGGCCCGGAGGCGCAGTGCGGCCAGCGATGAAGCCGACCATTGGCTTCTTGCGGCCCTTCTTTGCTTCGTCAGCGATGAACTGCGCGGCTTCTTCTTCTGCGTTGCCGCCGATTTCGCCGATCATGATGATCGACTTCGTGTCGTCATCGTCGAGGAACAGGTCGAGCACGTCGATGAAGTTGGTGCCATTTACCGGGTCACCGCCGATGCCGACAGCCGTTGTCTGGCCAAGGCCGACCATCGTCGTCTGGTGCACAGCTTCGTAGGTGAGCGTGCCGGAACGCGAAACCACGCCGACCGAACCCTTCTTGAAGATGGAACCAGGCATGATGCCGATCTTGCATTCGCCCGGCGTCAGCACGCCGGGGCAGTTGGGGCCGATGAGGCGCGACTTGGAACCTTCAAGTGCGGCCTTGACCTTGACCATGTCGAGCACGGGAATGCCTTCGGTGATCGCGATGATCAATTCGATTTCGGCATCGATGGCTTCGCAGATCGCGTCGGCTGCAAATGGCGGCGGAACGTAAATGCACGATGCAGTCGCGCCGGTTTCCGCCTTGGCTTCGCGCACGGTGTTGAAGTTGGGCAGGCCGATATGGGTCGTGCCGCCTTTGCCGGGGGTCACGCCTGCAACCATCTGCGTCCCGTAATCGAGCGCCTGCTGCGTGTGGAAAGTACCGGTGTCACCGGTCATCCCCTGTGTGATGACCCGGGTGTTCTTGTCGACGAGAATGGACATGAAATTGCTCTCCTGTAGGGAGGAAAAGGTAAGGTTGGCTTAGCCCAGGTTGCTATCGATGGCCTTGCAGGCTTCGAGCAGTTCCTTGACCGCATCGACTGAAACGTCGAAATTCTTCTGCGCTTCTGCATTGAGGTCGATCTCGACGATCTTTTCAACACCGTTCGCGCCGATGACCACGGGAACACCGACATAGAGGTCGTTCACGCCATACTGGCCTGTCAAATTGGCGGCGGCCGGAAGTACGCGGCGCTTATCCTTGAGATAACTTTCCGCCATCATGATCGCGCTGGTTGCAGGTGCATAATAGGCCGAACCGTTGCCCAGCAGCTGGACGATTTCGCCGCCGCCGGAGCGGGTGCGCTGGACGATGGCGTCCATCTTTTCCTGCGTGGACCAGCCCATCTTGATAAGGTCTGGCACGGGAATGCCGGCTACGGTCGAATATTCCAGAACAGGAACCATCGTGTCGCCGTGGCCGCCCAGAACGAACGCAGTGACATCTTCAACCGACACGTCGAATTCCTGGGCAAGGAAGTGGCGGAAGCGCGCGCTGTCCAGCACGCCGGCCATGCCGACGACCTTGTTGTGCGGCAGGCCCGAATATTCGCGCAGCGCCCAAACCATTGCGTCGAGCGGGTTGGTGATGCAGATCACGAAAGCGTCGGGGGCATGCTGTTTGATGCCCGCGCCAACTGCGCCCATGACCTTGAGATTGATGCCGAGCAGATCGTCACGGCTCATCCCAGGCTTGCGCGGCACACCGGCGGTGACAATGATGACATCCGCACCGGCAATGTCAGCATAATCGCTGGTGCCTTTGAGCTTAACATCGAAGCCATCGACCGGAGCGGCCTGGCTGAGGTCGAGCGCCTTGCCTGCAGGCATGCCTTCGGCGATGTCGAACAGGACGACATCGCCCATTTCCTTCATGGCTGCGAGGTGGGCGAGCGTGCCGCCAATCATGCCTGCGCCGATGAGCGCGATCTTGTTACGGGCCATTATCCGGTTGCGTCCTTCCATGCGTGCGGGACCAGACATCCGTAGCCCTAGATCAAGGCTGATGGCGCGCAACATGTCCCGCGACGAAGCGGCGCCCGGTGAACGGAATATGGCCTAGGCCGGTGATACGGTGATTGCAACCGGCAATAGGCCGTAATCGGGAACTATCTTTGCAAATAGTTCGCAATTGCAATTGGGGAAGTTTGCCGCGTGTTTGCTTCGCTGCAATTGGTGCAGGCAATAGTATAAATATGCGCGAGCGACTTCGTTCCCGCAAGTGCGGGTCCTCAGTCATTTCCAAAACGGTGATTCAGCCGAATTACGGCGCAGTTTCGCCGCAACCGATCAACGCATTGTTCTGCGTTGCACGGTGCAATTGCGCGGCCAGCCGTGCATCCAGCGTGCGGCAGACGCCCAGCCACCATTCATAGGCACGCAGATCTCCTTCTTCGAAGGCTGCTTCGGCCAGTTTGCGCGCTTCGAGCGCGGCCCCGAGGCCATGGTTCGCGAAGTGGCGAAGGGCGGCGTGCAGCATCTTGTCGTTGGTTGGCTGCGCACGGTCCCCATTGTCATTGGCGGCATGGCCGGTCGCACGGCGGGCCAGCGCGCGGGCAATCGGTGATCGGGTCGTGCAGCGTGCTGCAGCAAAATGGACGGTCATACCGAAATGGCCTCTGCTTAATTGGGGGGTGCGTGCCATCTTCTTAGGCCAAACGGGCCTAAAGGCGGGTTCCATTTCAAGGTTTAGGCCGCGTTAACACCGTGCTTTCACCGCCAAAAAGCAACGATCAGTCGGGCTCGCCCTTCCAGCGGCCGCTATTGGCATATTCAGGGCGCACTGCGCCGGCACCGGGCAATTTATCGCCTGCAAACAGGCTTTCGCCGCCGCGTTCTGCCACCGGTGCCGCATAGGCGGGTGCCGCAATATGCGCTGTATTGTGCGCGCCGCCCTGCGGGACTCTACCGGCTGGCGCAGCATAGCTGACGGTTTCGGCAGCCATACGAGCCTGTTCGAATGCGCGGGCAAGGGCCAGCGGATCGGCAATGTCGCGGGAAAGGTCTGATGCCTTGCGAATGGAAGGCGCAGCAAACGGCTCGCTGCCGAAATACGCAGCGCGAAATGCGCCCGGCTTGCCTGCTTCACCGCGCCAGCGATAGAAACGATGCGCGCCGATTGTTCCTACCGGATCAAGGCTGGGTGCCCAATAGGGGCTGATCCAGATGGTATGGTAATGTGTGGCGAGACCGACTGGCCGGTACACGTCGCCGGACAAGGCATTTTGCGCCACATCACGTGCGCGGGCCCAGGCGATGGTCGACGGGCGCCGGTCTAGCGAACCATCACAAGTGAAGCTGAACTGGCAGCCAGTCCTGCGTTCCGACCCCTGATAGACAACGCCGCAGATGGAATTGGGATAGCTGGGGTGGGCAACGCGGTTCAGAACCACCTGCGCCACGGCCTGCTGGCCGCCAATCGTCTCGCTCGCAGCTTCATAATAGATTGCAGAGGTGAGGCATTGGAGAGCGCGGGCCTTGTCGATACCTGTGCCAGCCGAACGGAATGCATTGGCGGCTGGCCCGGCATTGCGTGTGTCAATAAGCTGGGCTGCGCTGTCCGGCGCGGAAATATCCAGCAATTGCGCCTGCTTGTCCCGCGCGGAATAGGCCGCACTTGGCGTGTCCTGAAGATAGAAGAATGCCGATCCCGGGAAGCTGTTGCCGGGCTTTTCAAACGGCATGGCAACCGCGGGCGCCAGTGCAATCTGCGGTGCGGTCAGCCGATCAAGCGCCTGCCATTCGTCAGGCGCTGCAAAAGCGGGGACTGCAATCGCTGCTGCCATGGCCGCCAGCCGCCGCCCGCGATGCCTTGCGCCATGCAACGCCGCGATCGGCCGCGCACCACGGCGCAGCCGCGTGCGGAAATCCGCAGGGGCCGGTTCGTCGGTGAAAGGCGGCAAATAGGTCAGGCAGTCCTCGTTTCTTCAATGCGAAATCTTGCGCCAGATGGCGCGCTCCGGCGCGTAGCAGGCAATGAACATCTCGACGATGCACCTGTGCCAGCCGTCCCTATGCGGCACAGACTGCTAGATGCAGTTAATGGCGTTGCTGAAGAAATCCCTAACCTGCGCCGAGTGGGGCGGAGCAAAAATGACGGGACTTGCCGGATTGAAATGCTGCGCGTAATCGGGCGTCCACGTCATGGGTTGTTCGCGCCAAACACATACGGTGCGGGCCTAAGAGGGAAGCAGGTGAGGGGGAAATCCCCTTAATCCCGCGCTGCCCCCGCAACTGTGACCGGGGAATTCGCGCCCCGATATGCCACTGATCGCCCCTCGGGGCACCGGGAAGGCGGGGCGCGCGTGACGATCCGGGAGCCAGGAGACCTGCCCATGTTCGGTCGTTCAGCCGCAGGGCGGGGTGTACCTGAGGCAGGTGGGCAGTCGCGCGGGCTCCGCGCGCTTTCCGTCACGAGCGGCATCATGTCGCTTGTTACGGAGAATGTATGCCAAAATACCCACTTTATCTCACCGTTTGCCTGACGCTGGCCTCGCCCGCGATGGCCCAGCAGGCAGAGCCAGAAGGTGAAGCCATTATACTGACGCACCAGCTGCGCGACAGTTACATTACCGTTGTCGCAAGTGGCCTTGATGAACGTCTGAGCACCACTGGCCAGCCGGTTTCCGTTATCGACTCTGATGAAATCGAACAAGTGCAAGGCGCTGATATTGGACGTATTCTGCAACGCGTCCCCGGTGTGACCATCAGCCGCAATGGCGGGGTCGGTTCCTTTACCGGTGTGCGTATCCGGGGTGCGGAAGCCGAACAATTGCTGGTCATCATCGACGGTGTGCGGACAGCCGATGTGGCATCGCCCGGCGGCGGGTTTGACACCGGAAATATGCTGCCCGGCGCAATCGGCAAGATGGAATTGCTGCGCGGTTCCAATTCCACTGTCTGGGGCAGCCAGGCAATCGGCGGCGTTCTTGCCGTGACGACAAAGGCGACTGACGGCATTTCTGCCACTGCAGAATATGGCGCGCGCGATACATTCTATGCCCATGCAGAGGGCGGATTTTCTGGCGATTTTGGCCAGATCGCCCTCAACACCGGCTATTTTGACACAGACGGTTTTTCATCGGCGGCAACCGGCACGGAACGGGACGGATTTCGCCAATGGCAAATGGGCGGGCGCGGGCGGATCAACCTTGCCAGCAACCTCTCCCTTTTTGCAGCCGCGCGCTTTGCCGATGGCAGGCTGGGTATCGATGGCTATCCGGCACCTGAATTCATATTTGCCGATACAACCGAATATCAGGATACGCAGGAAATTTCGGGCGCAGCGGGCCTGATTTATCTGGCAAACGGATTTGAACTGCAGGGAAGTTATTCACGTTCGCAAACTGACCGTGACAGCTTTGACCCGTCAATCGGTTCTGCAGCGTATTTTTCATCGCAAGGCACCAGCCAGCGCCTCGACCTGCGCGGCAAGACATCATTGGGCAGCGATCTGAACCTGCGTTTTGGCAGCGAGTATGAATGGTCGCGTTTTTCGACGACTTACGATGCTTGGCGCAAGGCCGATTCTGCCAGCGCCTATGCGCAGCTTGGCTATGGCAATGGCGGTATGCTGGTGATGAATGCAGGCGCACGGCTGGTTGATCACAGCAGGTTTGGCAGCGCGGTCACTTTTGGCGCAGATGCGGCCATCATGCTGGATGATGGCTGGCGGCTGCGCGCCAGTATTGGCGAAGGTTTCAAAGCACCCACGCTTTATCAGCTGTTCTCCGATTACGGGAACCGCGCGCTTGACCCTGAACAGAGCACCAGCTTCGATATCGGCGTGGAATATGGAGATCGCAATCTGCCGACATTTCTTGCGATATCGCTGTTCCGGCGGGATAGCGAAAATCTGATAGACTTCGTTTCCTGCTTCGGATCGGCCGCTGATATTTGCATAAACCGGCCCTATGGCACTTATGACAATGTCGGCCTTGCCCGGGCGCAGGGGCTGGAAGTGGAAGGCGGCTATGCGTTGAGCGATGCGTTTGGCGCCCGTCTTGCCTATGCATATGTCGACACGCAGAACCGCACCTCCGGTTCAGAGAATGAAGGCAACGAACTGGCCCGCAGGCCGCGCCATGCAGCGACAGTTTCTGCCGACTGGCAACCGGGCAATGGCGATTTCAGGTTTGGCGCTGATGTGCGGCTGGTTTCGCGCAGTTTCGACAATGCCGCAAATTCGGTCCGGCTGGCCGGATATGCCACGGTGGACTTGCGGGCTGACTGGCAGGTTGCGGACAGTTTCGCATTGTTCGGCCGGATAGAGAATGCTGGCGACAAGACGTACCAGACTGCAGCCGGTTACGGCATGGCAGGACGCGGGGTCTTTGCCGGTATCAGGGCGTCGATGTGAAGATTGCCCGCGCCTTTGGGCCATGGGGCCTGATGGCAGCAATGCTGGCAGGCTGCACTGTTCAGCAAGGCGCGGGCGCTCCGCCGGTGCGGCCAACCATTGTTTCGCTCAACCCCTGCACCGATGCGATTTTGGCAGAAATGGCCGGGCCGGAACAATTGCTGGCCATTTCCCACTACAGCAATGATCCGCGTGCCGCTTCAATGGATAGCGGCCTTGCGCGGAAATATGGCATCACGGGCGGGACGGTTGAAGAAGTGATGGCGTTGCGCCCTGATATCGTGGTTGCAGGGTCTTTCATGCCGCCTGCAACCCGAGCGGCGCTGGCTGATCTCGGTATCAGGGTGGAAACTTTTGGCATTGCTTCCTCTGTCGAGGAAAGCAGGCAACAAATCCGCGATATGGCGGCCATTTCGGGCCGCGACGACGCTGGCGAGCAGCTTATTGAACGGATTGATGCAGCGGTTGCAGACATGGCCCCGCCAGCAGAAAGCGCAGCCGTGCCTGCCGTATTATGGCAACCGTCCGGCATTGTTCCGGGTGAAGGAACATTGATTGGCGAACTGATGCGAAAGGCCGGTTTCACCAGCCACAGCGCCGCCGCCGGGTTGGGGCAGGCAGATTATCTGCCGCTTGAAATGCTGCTCGCCAATCCTCCGCGTGTCCTGCTGCTGGCTGGGCAGGAACGGTCGCAGCAGCACCCTGCTCTGGCGCAGGTGCCGCAGATGAAGCGCGCGGATTTTGACCCTTCGCTGCTCTATTGCGGCGGGCCTACCATCATCCGCGCGGCCAATGCACTACACGAAATTCGCAAGGGAGTGACCTGATGCCCAGGCTTTCACGTCCGATTATCGTGCTGATCGTCCTTATTGCAATTGCTCTGCCTTTGTCGCTGCTGGCAGGGCGCGTCTGGATAGATGCGGCGCATACCCCCAATGCAGCAGTGATATTGGCAGACCTGCGACTGCCACGTTCCTTGCTGGCGCTGGTTATCGGGGCAGGACTGGGCGCGGCAGGCGCGGCGATGCAGGGATATTTGCGCAACCCGCTGGCGGACCCCGGCCTGTTCGGTATAGCGCCGATGGCCGCGTTAGGCGCAGTCGCAAGTTTCTGGTTCGGCTTTTCCGCCAGTGCCTGGCTGCTTCCCCTGTTTGCGCTGGTTGGGGCTGCCGCGGGCATGGCTCTGCTGGCGCTGATTGCTGGCAGGACAGGGGGCATTGCCCTGTTCACGCTGGCGGGCCTGATGATTGCCAGCCTCGCGGGGACTCTCACCAGCCTTGCCATCAGCCTTGCGCCCAATGCCTTTGCGATGAGCGAAATCGTCACCTGGCTGATGGGCGCACTCACCGACCGGAGCTGGCGTGAGATCTGGGTGGCGGCCCCGCTGACGGCGGCAGGTTTCGCCTGCCTGATGATGACAGGACGCGGGCTGGATGCGCTCATTCTGGGCGATGCGGCTGCTCGGTCACTGGGTATGCGGCCGGGCATTTTGCAGGCGTGGTTGATTGCGGGAATTGGCCTCACCGTCGGCAGCGGCGTTGCCGTGGCGGGTATTGTCGGGTTCGTCGGCCTGATCGTGCCGCATCTGGTGCGGCCCTTTACGGACCGTCGGCCGAGCCAGTTGATCGTGCCCAGCGCATTGGCGGGCGCATTGCTGGTGCTGGTTGCAGATTGCACCGTGCGCATCCTGCCATTGGTGACTGAATTGCGATTGGGCATTGCGCTCAGCCTGATTGGCGCACCCTTTTTTCTGTGGCTGTTGCTGCGGATGCGGCGGGGGCTTGCATGATGCTGGACGCAACCGCAGTTTCCGTCAGCCGCAATGGTACCGCAATGCTGGATGCTGTCACCGCCCGGCTTTCGGCAGGTCGGATAAACGCCATTTGCGGTCCCAATGGCGCAGGCAAATCCACTCTTCTTTCCTGCCTGGCAGGCCTCATAATTCCGAATGACGGCAGCGTTAGCCTGAATAGAGTGCCGCTTGCAGCGCTGAGCCCGCAGGCCCGCGCGCGGCAGGTCGGCTATTTGCCGCAGGATGGCGAAATTGCATGGGATGTTGCCGTCCGCAGTCTGGTGGCGCTGGGCCGGATGCCACATGGCGATGCATCGGCAGAGCCCGTCGACAGGGCGCTTGCCGCGCTTGATCTTGAAACGCTGGCAAACAGACCGGTCTCACGCTTGTCAGGCGGGGAAAAGGCCCGCGTCCTTTTGGCGCGTGTGCTGGCAGGCGACCCGGACTGGCTGCTGGCGGACGAGCCACTGGCCGCGCTCGACCTTGGGCACCAGCTCGCCCTGCTCAAGATCCTGCGCAGCACAGCTGATACAGGGGCGGGTGTTGTGCTGGTCGTGCACGATCTGGCGCTGGCGATGAACCATGCCGACAATGTCATCGTGCTGGATGAAGGCAGGCTGGTGGCGAGCGGACCGCCCGAAACAGCGCTGTCCAGTTCGGTCGTCGAAACGGTCTGGCACGTCAGCGCAAGATGGATAGGCGAGCTGGGCGCAAGGGCGCTTGTCACGCAATAAACAGCCCCCCTCCTCGGGTGTGAGGAGAGGGGCTGTGTTGTGGCTGAAACCAGTCTTATTCTTCGATCAGACCGCGTGCCTTCAGCATCGGTTCGACGTCAGGCTGACGGCCCGCGAAATTCTGGAACATCTGGAAATAATCCATCGTTCCACCGCGGCTGAGCACGGTTTCGCGGAAATGGTCACCATTGGCACGCGTCAGGCCGCCATTGGCGCGGAACCATGCGCGGCTGTCACGATCGAGCATTTCCGTCCAGAGGTAGGAATAATAACCCGCCGAATAGCCGGTCGGGCCGGAGAAAATGTGACTGAAATAGCTGCTGCGGTAACGCGGCGGCACCAGGTCGATTTCGAGGCCCAGTTCCTGCAGCGACTTGCGTTCAAAGGCATTGACCTTTTCCGGCGTATCGATGGCCGCAGCTTCGCTTGCGCTGAGCGAATGCCACTTCATGTCGAGCAGTGCGGCTTCCACCACTTCGCCCAGCGCATAGCCCTGGTTGAACTTGGATGCAGCGTCGATCTTCTGGATCAGCTCTGCAGGGATCTGCTCGCCGGTTTTATAGTGCTTGGCATAATTGGCCAGAATGACCGGTTCTGCCGCCCACATCTCGTTCACCTGGCTTGGATATTCAACGAAATCGCGCGCCGTTGCGGTGCCCGAAAGCGAGGAATATTTCTGGTTGGCAAAGAAGCCGTGCAGCGCATGGCCAAATTCATGGAACATGGTTTCGACATTGTCGAAGCTGACCAGCTTGGGTTCGCCATCGGGTGACTTGGGGATGTTGAGGACGTTATAGATCACCGGCTTGGTGCCATAGAGATGGCTCTGGTCGACGAAGTTCGACATCCACGCACCGCCGCGCTTGTTGTCGCGCTGGAAGGGATCGAAGTAAAACAGGCCGAGTTCCGAACCATCGCGGTCATACACGGTGTAGGTGGTTACATCTGGGTGATAGACCGGAAGATCTGTGCGCTTCTTGAAGCTGAGACCATATAGCTTGTTGGCGGCGAAGAACACGCCGTCTTCCAGCACGCGGTCGACCTGGAAATAAGGGCGCGTCGCGCTTTCATCGAGGTCGTATTTCGCCTTGCGGACTTTCTCTGCATAGCGGTCCCAGTCCCATGGCTGCACTTCGTAATCGCCGCCATCGGCCTTGATTTCCGCATTCAGCATCGCTGCTTCACGGCGCTGCGTTGCGGCCAGTGCAGGAACCATCTGCTGCATGAAATCAAGCGCAGTCTTGGGGTTTTTCGCCATGCGATCATACATCACATAGCTGGCCCAGTCGGGCAGGCCGAACAGGGCAGCCTTCTGCGCGCGAAGTTCTGCAACTTCGGCAATCAGCTTGCGCGTATCGTTCGCGTCACCCTTGTCCGCACGGTGGAAGCCGGCGAGAAACAGCTTTTCGCGGGCATCCCGGTTTTCCATCGAAGGCAGCAATGGCTGCTGCGTCGTGTTCTGCAGGGCGATGACATATTTGCCATCAAGGCCGCGGCTGGTTGCCGCCTTGGCAGCAGAAGCGATTTCCGCATCGGACAGACCGGCGAGCATCGCTTTGTCTTCAACCACCAGCGCATTGTCCTTGGTGGCCTGCACCAGGCGCTGAGAAAATTCGGTGGTGATGGTGGAAAGCCGCGTGTTGATCGCCTTTACCTTTTCCTTCTGGGCAGGGGTCAGCTTGGCACCGGCATGGACCATGCCATCGTAGGTTTCCTCGAGCAGCTTGGCATCTTCGGGTGTCATGCTCATCGCGGCCCGCTTGTCATAGACAGCTTGGACGCGGGCAAACAGTTCAGGGTTCAGCGTGATTGCATCGCTATGCGCGGAAAGCTTGGGGCTGATGTCCGCGTCGATCGCTTTCAGCGTATCGTTGGTGTTGGCGCCGGTAAGCGCGAAAAACACGGTGGCGACGCGGGTCAGCATCTGGCCCGACGTTTCCATGGCAACGATGGTGTTGGAAAAAGTCGGCGCGGCGGGGTTGTTCACGATGGCCGCGATTTCGGCATTGTGGATTGCCATCGCCTGTTCGAATGCAGGCGCATAGTCATCGTCGGAAATCTTGGTGAAATCAGGCGCATGGAACGGAAGGTCGCTGGGGGCGGCGAAATATCCGGTTGCCTGCGGAATGGCGGCATCTGCAGCGGCCTGGGTATCTGGCAGTTCACTGGTTGTGTTCATAGTTGCACATCCTGCAAGCAACGCACTCGCGGCAACCGCGACCAAAAGGTTGGCTTTCATGTTCTCTCCAATAATTTTCAGGAGCGCGACCCATCACGCACCAATCTGGTTTCGATTGTAACCGAAGGCGCTTGAACCGGAGATTGATGGAAAATGCAACCGCCGCGCCGAAAACTTCGCATTCCCGTTGGGCAACACGCATGTGTGGGGGCAATGAAGGCACTTCTATCTACCTGTAATAGCTTCGCGTTATGTTGGCTTTCGCCGGTTGAGAACTTGCACCAAAAACCAAAAATGCCCCGCTTCCTTCAAGGGAGCGGGGCATTTTCAGGTTTCTTACATGGCCGTTTCAGCCCGCCTCTGGCGGGCAAAGCGGCTTGTTACCAGATGCGGACGCGTTCTTCCGGCTTCAGATAGAAGGGCGAATCCGGCGTTACATTGAAGGCTTGATACCAAGCGTCCAGATTCCGCACCGGGCCCAATACGCGGTAACGTGCGGGGCTGTGCGGGTCAGATGCAATCTGCTGGATCTCCGCTTCTGGCCGGACCTTACCCTGCCATGCCTGCGCAAAGGCAATGAAGAAGCGCTGGTCACCGGTAAGGCCATCCAGCACCGGTGCAGGCTTGCCGCCCAGTGACGCATGATAGGCATCATATGCCACCTGCAGACCGGCAAGATCGGCAATATTCTCACCCATGGTCAATTCGGGATTGATGAAGTGACCCGGGACAGGTTCGTATTGCGCATATTGCGCGCCGAACTTTTCGGCCAGTGCATCGAACCGCTCGGCATCGCCCTTGGTCCACCAGTCGTGCACGGCACCCGTCTCGTCGATCTTGCGCCCCTGGTCGTCAAAACCATGGATGATTTCGTGGCCGATCACCGCCCCGATAGCACCGTAATTCACGGCATCGTCAGCATTGGGGTCAAACATCGGTGCCTGCAGAATGCCTGCGGGGAACACGATCTTGTTTTCCAGCCCGCCATTATAGGCATTCACCGTCTGGGGGTTCATTGCCCACAATTCACGGTCGACAGCCTTGCCCAGCTTGCTGCGCTGATAGGCCCATTCAAAAGCGCTGACCCGCTCGACATTGCCCAGAAGATCGTCAGGTTTCAGATCAAGCGAGGAATAGTCACGGAACTTGTCCGGATAGCCGACCAGCACGTCCATCTTGGCAAGCTTGGTCTGTGCCGCTTTCTTTGTTTCAGGTGCCATCCACGAATTTTCGTCGATCCGCTTGGCCATCGCGATCTTCAGATTGGCGACCAATTCCCGCATCTGCGCCCGCGAACTGGCAGGGAAGTGACGCTGCACGTAAGTCTCGCCAACCAGCTCGCCGAGCGAACCGTCGACCAGCTGCACGCCGCGCTTCCAGCGTTCGTTCAATGTGGCGGTGCCCGAAAGCTTGCTTACAAACTGGAACCGGCTGTCCACAAACCGGTCAGACAGATAGGGCGAGGCCTGGTTGGTCACCTTGGATTCCTGCCAAGCCTTGAGCACGCTCAATGGCGTATCAGCGTAGACTTTTGCAATCTCGCGGATGGCCGTGTTCTCCGCCACGATCATGGTGCCGGGGTCGGTAACGCCAAGACCTTGCATGAAAGCGGCCCAGTCAATGCCGGGGGCGTAACCTTCCACCTGTTCAAGCGTCATCGGGTTGATAAGCTTGTCGATATTGCGGCGGTCAGCGACTTTCCAGCTGACCTTGGCAATTGCCGTTTCGAAATCCAGCACCGATTTTGCGGTGGCAGCCGGGTCTTCATGGCCCAGCATATCGAATTGCCGCGCGAGGTAGTCATTATAGGCGCCAAGCTGGCTGGCGAATTTTGCGTCGAGATAATATTCGCGGTCAGGCAGACCCAGACCAGCCTGCGACATGAAAGGGATGCTGACCACGGGGTTGAGCGGGTTGGGAATGACTCCGAAGCTCACGACCGAACTGCCGAATGTACCGTTTGTGGAACCCATCAGCCTTGCGAATTCTGACTTGTCGGCCACGGCGTTGATTGCGGCCAGTCGCGGCTTCAGGGGCGCGATGTCGAGTGTGTTGACCCGCGCTTCATCCATGAAGCTGGCATAGGCAGCGCCAATCTTGCTGTTGGTGGGGGAATCGGAAATCACCTCGCGCAGTTGGCGCTGGGTCAGATTGTAAACATCGCGCCCTGTGCCCACCGATGCTTGGTCATCGGGGATCTCGGTCCGGCTTCTCCAGCCGCCATTCACATATTCGTCGAAATCCTCGCCCGGCGAAACTTGCGTGTTGAACGCAGTCATATCGACACCCCAGGTGCCGTAAACACGCCGTTCGTCCGCAGGTGCAGCAGTTGCGGTATTGTCAGCAGCGGCCAATGCCTGGCCTGCAGGGCTGGCGGGGGCGGAAGCCACCGTGGTCGGCGCAGCGGCACAGGCCGAAAGGGCAATCGCCGCAGTGGACGCCAATAGGATGCGATAGTTCATTCAAGACTCTCCGGGTTAGCTAATTGTTACCCGCGACCTTATTTTTGCGGTGGCTTACTATGCACATCGCCATTTGGGTAGAGGTTTGCCAAATTCCTGCAAATGCTCGCCAAAACCGCCTTCGAAGCTTTGCGAAATGCGCGGCGGCGATTCTAGCCAGAAATCGGCGAAGGGGCAGGGCTTCCATTGCAAATCATGTGTTTGGCCCCACATGGGCGTGGTCATTCCAGGCCGCTTCCACACGCCATTCATTCACGCGCTTGACAGCGTAGAACATTTGCGGAACACGCAACCTATGTCTCTTACCCAGATTTCCGTCCGTGGTGCCCGCGAACACAACCTCAAAGGCATTGATATCGACTTGCCGCGTGATGCGCTGATCGTGATTACCGGCCTGTCTGGGTCCGGCAAATCCAGCCTCGCTTTCGATACGATTTATGCCGAAGGGCAGCGCCGTTACGTCGAAAGCCTGTCGGCCTATGCGCGCCAGTTCCTTGAAATGATGCAAAAGCCCGATGTCGAACATATCGACGGACTTTCCCCTGCGATTTCGATCGAGCAGAAGACGACCAGCCGCAACCCGCGTTCCACCGTGGCGACGGTTACCGAAATATACGATTATATGCGCCTTTTATGGGCGCGGGTCGGCGTTCCCTATTCGCCGGCAACGGGCAAGCCGATCGAAGCGCAGACCGTGTCCAACATGGTCGACCGGGTGATGGAACTGCCCGAAGGCACGCGCCTCTATCTGCTCGCCCCAGTGGTGCGTGGCCGCAAGGGTGAATACCGCAAGGAACTGGCCGAATGGCAGAAGGCCGGTTTTACCCGCGTGCGGATTGACGGCGAAATGTATCCCATTGAAGAAGCGCCGGCGCTCGACAAGAAATTCAAGCACGACATCGAAGTGGTGGTGGACCGGCTGGCCGTAAAGGCCGGCCTGGAAACCCGCCTTGCCGACAGTTTTGAAACCGCGCTGAAGCTGGCAGACGGCCTTGCCTATGCCGACCTGGCCGATGGCGTCGTGCCCGGGCGCGAGGGAGAGGCCGATAGTGGCGGCGCGATGAAGGGGACCGGCATTCCGGCCAATCGCATCGTTTTCAGCGAGAAATTCGCTTGTCCGGTGTCAGGTTTCACCATCGAGGAAATCGAGCCACGCCTGTTTTCCTTCAACGCTCCGCAGGGTGCCTGCCCGACATGTGACGGGCTGGGCGAAAAGCAGTTGTTCGATCCGCAGCTAGTGGTCCCCAACGAAGCCCTTTCGCTGAAACAGGGTGCCGTGGTGCCCTGGGCCAAGTCCAACCCGCCATCGCCCTATTACATGCAGGTACTGGGCAGCCTCGCCAAGGAATATGATTTCGACCTGACAACGCCGTGGCAGGAACTGGGCGAGCAGAACCGCGATGTCATTCTCAACGGCACGCGCGGGCGCGCCGTTTCGCTCACCTTCAAGGACGGGCGCAAGCAATATACCGTCAAGAAATCCTTCGAAGGCGTCATCGGCAATCTCAACCGCCGACTGATGCAAACGGACAGTGCATGGATGCGGGATGAACTGGCCAAGTTCCAGACCAGCCAGCCCTGCGAAACCTGCAATGGCGCACGTCTCAATCCCAAGGCGCTGGCAGTGAAGATTGCCGGCACTGACATTGCCGCCCCCACGCAAATGTCAGTGTCCGATGCCTATGCATGGTTTGGCAGCCTGGCCGAAAAGTTGACCGATCAGCAGCAGCAGATCGCCAAGGCCATCTTGAAGGAAATCAACGAGCGGCTCGGTTTTCTTGACAATGTCGGGCTGGATTACCTCAATCTCGATCGTAAATCGGGCACGCTTTCAGGCGGCGAAAGCCAAAGAATTCGTCTCGCCAGCCAGATTGGCAGCGGGCTTTCAGGCGTGCTTTACGTGCTGGATGAACCGTCCATCGGTCTGCACCAGCGCGATAATGATCGCTTGCTCGAAACCCTGAAACGCCTGCGCGATCTGGGCAATACCGTCATCGTTGTCGAACATGATGAAGATGCGATTCGGCAGGCAGACCATGTGGTGGATATCGGCCCGGGTGCCGGTGTGCATGGCGGCGAAATTGTCGCCCAGGGCACATTGAAGCAGGTTCTGAAATCCAAAAAGTCGCTGACCGCGGCTTATCTTAATGGCACTCGGAAAATCGAGATTCCGGCAGAGCGGCGCAAGGGCAATGGCCACATGCTGACCGTGCACGGCGCGCGGGCCAATAATTTGAAGGATGTCACTGCATCCATTCCGCTGGGTACATTCACTTGCATCACGGGTGTTTCGGGAAGCGGCAAGTCCTCCTTCACTATTGATACTTTGCACGCTGGCGCAGCGCGCGCATTGAACGGCGCGCGCGTCATTGCAGGCGCGCATGACAAGATTACCGGCCTTGAATATTGCGACAAGGTCATCGAAATCGACCAGTCACCCATCGGACGCACCCCGCGTTCAAACCCTGCAACCTATACTGGCGCATTCACCCAGATCCGTGACTGGTTCGCAGGCCTGCCGGAAAGCAAGGCCCGCGGCTACAAGCCGGGCCGCTTCAGCTTCAACGTGAAGGGCGGACGGTGCGAGGCGTGCCAGGGTGACGGTCTGATCAAGATCGAGATGCACTTCCTGCCTGACGTTTACGTGACGTGTGAGGAATGCGGCGGAAAACGCTACAACCGCGAAACGCTGGAAGTGAAGTTCAAGGGCCTCAGCATTGCCGATGTGCTCGACATGACGATCGAGGACGCGGAAAGCTTCTTCAAGGCAGTCCCTTCCATCCGCGACAAGATGCACATGCTGAATGAAGTGGGGCTGGGCTACGTCAAGGTCGGCCAGCAGGCGACCACCCTTTCAGGCGGCGAAGCCCAGCGGGTAAAGCTCGCCAAGGAACTGAGCAAACGTTCTACCGGCCAGACGCTGTATATTCTGGATGAACCGACAACGGGACTTCACTTCGAAGATGTCCGCAAGTTGCTGGAAGTGTTGCAACGCCTGGTCAGCCAGGGCAATTCCGTGGTTGTGATTGAACATAACCTCGATGTCATCAAGGTTGCCGACTGGATCGTCGACCTCGGCCCCGAAGGCGGCGTTCGCGGCGGCGAAGTGGTGGCAGAAGGCACACCCGAAGAGGTGGCAGCCAATCCTCGCAGCTTTACTGGCGGGTATCTGAAAGGGATGCTGGCCTAGCAAATTTCGGAAGGACTCCTGCAAATGTGTGGTATGTCTGCACATCCCTGTTGTCCTGAGGAGAGGTCGATGCGCTTGAAATATTTTGCTGCTGCGGCAGCTGTTCTCCCACTCTTGTCCGGTGCTGCGCTGATGGCGCAGGATATCGAGATTACTGCAGCCTACCTGTTTGGCGACCTTACTGGCGCTGCAGAGACGGGCGGCGGGGACAAGGACGGGTTCGGCGATTTTGCCGCCACTGTGAAATTTGACGAAGGCAAGTTCTGCTACGTTCTTTCAGTGGGTGATATCAGCAAGCCTACTGCGGCCCATGTTCATGCGGGCAAGGCCGGGGTCAACGGCGATCCGGTGATCACCATTTCTGTAACTGGCGAAGATGACGAAGCCTGCGTTGATGCTGATAAGGCATTGCTCAAGAAAATCGCTGACAATCCAGGCGATTATTACGTCAACGTACACACAGCAGACCATCCCGCAGGCGCAATTCGCGGCCAGTTGCAGGAATAATCAGGATTTGAAAGGGGTCGGGGCACCAGCCCTGACCGGAGACTGGCTCAGCCTTCCAGCAGGGCCAGTTCAACCGTGCCGTGGCCACGTGCGACCAGACCAATTTCCTCTGCCGCTGCGCGCGAGAGGTCGATCATGCGGCCGTGGGCGTATGGCCCGCGGTCGTTGATGCGGACAGTCACAGCCTTGCCGTTGCTGGGGTTGGTCACCTGCACCAGCGTACCGAACGGCAGGGTCTTGTGAGCGGCGGTCAGGTCGCTCGGGTTAAAACGTTCGCCGCTGGCAGTGGGTCGTCCGGCAAAACGTTTGCCATAATAGCTGGCGATGCCGCTTGCGATGGTGCGTAGGGCAGGTTCCGGCTTTACTTCGACAGGTACTTCGATCGCAGTAATATCCACTGCGCCAGCTGGCGTATCGAAACTGTGGTTAGGCTTGGGCAGAGCAGCGAAGCTCTTGGCGAAATCCACCGGCTTGACCGCGGTGTCGCCTGCAAGTGCTGGGCCGCCTGAAGTGGCTGGCAGCACGAATGCAGCAACCAGTGCCAGTGTCCGAAGACGTGTGCGGCGCGTGATGATCGAATGTCCGTTCATAGCTGGAACCTAATACAAGGCCATTCGTTAGAGGGGCACCCAGGCAAAGACTCCTCGTCCCGTTACCGGCTCCATTGGTCGTGGTTTAACGGAGCGGTAACCATGTTTTTGCGGCTTTTCCCCGAAATGAGCTGATTTTTCTTTGCGTCGGAATGGCCTCATTTGCCATCGATTCGGCTTTGCGATCCCATATGTTGGGGTATCAGCTGTTCAGGCGCCAAATATGTGGAATTGTGCTGAGCGCTGGATGGCCAAATGCAAATGGGGCCGGCATTGCTGCCGACCCCACTCTCACCCGCGCGTGGCCTTCCGAAAAAGGACTTGGCGCCCGGTGTTTCACCTTACTTGGGGCAAGCCCAGAGCCAGGTTTCTGCACCGGCGCTCGCGCCGGCATCCGGTTCCTTCCAGTTCCGCATCTGGTCCGAAGACTTTCTGCTTCACCTTTCGGTTCCGAGACCGGTCATCCCATGTTGGTCAGGTTCCTCAAGCGGTTCTACTTTTGCCGAAGCTCCAGCATTCCCATCGTTACCTGACCGGTCTGTCCGGCCCATTCTGACGGTACTTCGCGTTCCGATCATCGAACTTCCTTGCTTCTGGTCGAAACCTTCTGCGAGGCGCTCTACTGGACCGCGTGGACAGCCGCCAAAATGTCAGTCAGGTCTGAAAAATCCATCTGATTTCAAGTCGTTAGACCGTCAATCCGAGAAGGTTTCGCGCCTTTCCGATGACTTGAGACTGCGCTTCAAATCCGAGTCGGGCAAGCAAGTTATCCACTGCAAGGCGATTCAGCGGTGGACAGAGGTGGATAACTCAACCGTTCGTCGCAGAACCTACCTGTCGCGCTGGGCAAGCAGCCTCAGACGCAGCGCATTGAGCTTGATGAAGCCTTCTGCGTCTTGCTGGTCATAGGCACCGGCATCATCTTCGAAGGTGACGTGACGCTCGGAATAGAGGCTGTCGGGTGACTTGCGGCCAACCACGCTGGCATTGCCCTTGTAAAGCTTCAGCCGGACAGTGCCGTTCACCTTGGCCTGGCTGTGGTCGATGGCAGCCTGTAGCATTTCCCGCTCGGGCGAGAACCAGAAGCCATTATAGATAAGCTCCGCATAGCGAGGCATCAGCTCGTCCTTGAGGTGGGCAGCGCCGCGATCCAGCGTAATCTGTTCGATGCCGCGGTGTGCGCGGGCGTAAATCTCGCCGCCCGGCGTTTCATACATCCCGCGGCTTTTCATGCCGACAAAGCGGTTTTCGACCAGATCGAGCCTGCCGATGCCGTGCTTGCGGCCAAGCTCGTTCAGCGCTTCGAGCAGAGTGGCCGGGCTCATCGTCTGGCCATCAAGAGCGCAGCCGTCACCGCCGGCAAAGTCAATCGTGATGTATTCCGGAGTGTCAGGCGCGTCTTCCGGATTGACCGTGCGCGAATAGACGTAATCGGGAGTTTCTTCCCATGGGTCTTCCAGCACCTTACCTTCGCTGGAGGTGTGCAGCATGTTGGCATCGGTGGAAAAAGGGCTGTCGCCCCGCTTGTCCTTGGGCACGGAAATCTGATGCTGTTCGGCCCATGCGATAAGCGCGGTGCGTGAATTGAGATCCCATTCGCGCCACGGTGCGATTACCTTGACATCAGGGGCCAATGCATAGGCAGACAGTTCAAAGCGAACCTGGTCATTCCCTTTGCCCGTTGCGCCATGGGCGATGGCATCAGCGCCGGTTTCGCGCGCAATTTCGATCAGCCGCTTGGAAATGAGCGGGCGCGCGATAGATGTGCCAAGCAGGTAATCGCCTTCATAGCGGGCATTGGCGCGCATCATCGGGAAAACGAAGTCGCGCACGAATTCCTCGCGCAGGTCGTCGATATAGATGTGTTTGTCCGGCACACCCATGAGGCGCGCCTTTTCGCGTGCAGGCTCCAGTTCCTCACCCTGTCCGAGGTCTGCTGTGAAGGTCACCACTTCGCAATTATAGGTCACCTGCAACCATTTCAGGATAACGCTGGTGTCCAGACCTCCTGAATAGGCGAGGACGACCTTCTTGATATCGGAATTGGGCTTGGTGGCGGACATGGGGCAGCTCCTGCAGCGAATTCGCCGCGCGGGTATCAGGCGCAGGCACCTATCACAATGCCTGAATCGCACTGCGGCGCGTCAGTTTTGCAGTGAAGCGCCTTCTTCGAGCAGCGCGCGTTCACTCTCGCCCATGTAATCGCGTGTCAGCGGCAGGGTCCGGCGGTTCTTCGCATATTGGATCTGGTAATTGCACATGCCACCATTTTCGAACGCCGCGGTCGCGCCAGAGAGGTAGAATGTCCACATGCGGAAGAAGCGGTCATCGAACATGGCTTCTATTTCGGCCTGTTGCGCCATGCACCGTGCATACCATTGGCGCAGGGTCCTGGCATAATGCAGCCGCAGCGTGTCGACATCGGTCATGATCAGGCGGGATTTTTCGCTGGCCGCCAATGTTTCGCTCAGCGCAGGGATGTAGCCGCCCGGGAAGATATATTTGCGGGTGAAGGCATCTGTAGAGCCAGGCCCGCCCATCCGGCCAATAGTGTGGAGCAGCATGACCCCGTCTTCGTTCAGCAGGTTGGAAGCGGCGCGGAAAAAGGTTTCGAATTGCGGCCTGCCGACATGTTCGAACATGCCCACTGAAACGATCCTGTCGTAGGTTATCTTGCGCTTTGCCAGATCGCGGTAATCGATGAGTTCGAACCGCACATGGTCGGAAACACCGGCGGCTTTCGCTCTTTGTTCGGCCAGTTCCAGCTGTTCTTCGCTCAGGGTTATGCCCTTCACGCTGACATCGAAATTCCGCGCAAGATAGATGGCCATTCCGCCCCAGCCGCAACCGATGTCGAGCACGCGGTGCCCGGGTTCCAGCGCCAGCTTTGCGGCAATATGGGCAAGCTTTGCTTCCTGCGCCTCTGCCAGGGTCATGTCGTCCCTTGGCCAGTAGGCGCAGCTATATTGCATATGTTCGCTATCCAGCATCAGCTCGTATAGCGCGTTGCCGATATCGTAGTGATGCGCGACGTTGGATTTGGCCGATGACTGGTGATTGATGGATTCCCTGGCCGCCATCACCCGGTCGACAAGACTGCGGATTGGCCCTGTGGAATGCAGCGAGACACCGCGTTCCCACACACGGTTGGCGCGCAGCAATTGCACCAGCTGCATCACGTCGCCCTGTTCGATGATCAATCGGCCATCGATAAAGGCTTCGCCTGCACCCAGCCGCGGGTCGCTGACAATCTGGCGGGCAACCTTCTTGTCGGCAAGGCGAATGCGGATTTCAGGAAAGGCAGGGGTGGGGGTGCCAAACCGGCTTTCCCGCCCGCTGGCGTGCACTATCGTCAGCACGCCCTTGGTGATGATCCGTCCGATGACTTTATCGAGCAGCGCAGCACTGGCCAAGTGAGTGTCTCCTATTCGGCAGCTTCCGCAAGATGCCAGGCGGGTGCTTCGTCCATCCCGCGCAGCCTCGCGCTTTCTTCTACCATGAAATCGCGCGTCATCGGAATTGCGGCGCGGTCCTTCACATAGACGATCTGCCAATTGACCATGGTTCCGTGGCGGAAACTTTGTTCTGCCCCGACCAGATAAAACTGCCACATGCGGAAGAATTGTTCGTCATAAAGATCGACGATTTCCTCGCGGTGCATGACCGTGCGATTGTACCATTCTTCCAGAGTGTGGCTGTAGTGGAACCGCATGGCTTCCACGTCCATCACCTGCCAGCCGGCTTTCTCGCTTTGCACAACCAATTCGGACAATGCGGGGATATAGCCGCCCGGGAAGATGTATTTGCGGGTCCAGGCATCGGTATGGCCCGGAGGGCCGGCGCGCCCGCAACAATGCGAAAACATTACCCCATCCGGCTTCAGCAACTTGTGCGTATGTTCGAAAAACTGCGGGTAGTGCGGGGTACCGACATGTTCGAGCAGGCCGACGGAACTGATCCGGTCAAACTCGCCTTCGACATCGCGGTAATCCATGAGTTCGAACTTGACCTTGTCGGCCACGCCTTCTGCCTCTGCGCGTTCGCGGCAGAAGGCGATCTGGTCTTCCGCCAGCGCAACACCCAGAACTTCGCATCCATAATGCTTGTTGAGATACATGGCGAAGCCGCCCCAGCCGCAACCGATATCGAGCACTTTCGTGCCGGGCTTGAGATACATCTTGGCAGCAAGATGGGCTTTCTTGTCGAGCTGGGCCTGTTCCAGGCTGATATCCGTGTCGCGGTAATAGCCCATGGTGTATTGCCGGTCCTCATCGAGGAACAGTTCATACAGGCGGCGGGTCAGATTATATGTATGTTCTGCGTTCTTGCGCGCCTTGGCTTTCAGATTGATGCTGTCGATGCGCGCAACCAGCTTTTGCAGGGCCTTGCGAACTGGCCCCTTGGCCTTCAGCGATGCTTCGCCAAGGCGTTTTGCATTCATGGTGACCAGCAGCACCATATCGCGAATGTCATGGGGTTCTTCCACCACCAGCCAGCCCCACATATATGCTTCGCCAGCACCCAGTTGCGGGTACCGGGCGATATGCGTTGATGCCTTGGGGCTGGTCAGCCGGATGTGGACGGGGCCGGGTTTCTCGGCGCTTTCGTCAGGTGTGCCGTAAGTATATATCTTTCCGTCATAATCAGTGACGATCAGTTGGCCGGTTCGAATGATTTGTTTCAGAAATTTATCGAGTAGCCACATAAAATTTTCGCCCCTGAACCCGTTTGAAGTGCAAGGATTGGTCACAGGCTGACTTGCTGTCAACTATCGGCTATTGAAGTTTCATGTCAGCACCAAAAACAGTACCTACAGATGTCAGGGTTTCCGCCTACATCGACCAGGTGGAACCTGCCGCCAAGCGCGAGGATGCGCTGGCGATTGATGCCGTGTTCCGGCGGGTGACGGGCGAGGAACCTGCGATGTGGGGGCCGTCCATCATTGGTTATGGCAGCTATGACACGACCTATGCCAGTGGCCGGACCGCACATTGGCTGCGGACAGGATTTTCGCCGCGAAAGGCGAAACATTCATTCTATCTGATGGGCGGCTATTGCGACGACCTTTCGGCAGAAAGGCGGGCAGCGCAGCTGGCAAAACTAGGTAAACATTCGCTGGGAAAAAGCTGCCTCTACATCAACAGGCTGGATGATGTGGACCTGGCCGTGCTTGAAGACATCATCGCGGAAGACTGGGCAATCATGAAGCGGCTCTATCCGGATTAAGGCCGCGCGGCATGGTCAGATACCTGCATACCACTGGTAACCGGCGCGATCTTCCCAATAGCCGCCTTTCCCGAGACCAATCGCGTCAAGGCTGGACACAACTTCGATAGCGGTCAGATATTTTGGGTGTTTATAGCCCAGCTGTTTCTCGATCCGCATCCTCAACGGCGCACCATTCTTCACAGGAAGGTTTTCGCCATTCAGCTGGTGGGCGATGATTGTTTGCGGGTGCATGGCATCCACCAGGTCGATGCTCTCGTAATACTCAGCGCCATTGAGATTGTCAGCGCAGCGAAAGACGATGAATTTCGCATCTTCGCTGATGCCTGCCGCCTCTAGAATAAGAGACAATTGCGGGCCGGTCCATTCGCCGATTGCGCTCCATCCCTCGACACAGTCGTGCCGGGTAATCTGTGTGCGTTGCGGCAGTTTGCGGATGTTTTCCAGCGACAGCGACATGGGATTGCGAACCAGTCCGCCAACCTCCAGCCGCCAGTTGTCGAACCCTTCACTGACATGGCGCTGATACGCATCTGTTTCGACATTGATGGACCCATTGCCGCGGAAATAGGGTGAAATATCCGCCTTTGAATATTCGCGCACCAAAGCATAGCGATCCGCCAGGGCGCGGTGGGCCTTGCGGTGCCAGTCCTCTGCCGCATCAAGCAGAGAGGCGCCGATCTTGGTGTCGGCGACCTTGGAACAGGCGCCAACAAACAGGGCACCAATCCCCGCCATTACTGCGCGCCGCTTCACAGCCTGCCTCCCGTTATCATGTCGCGGATCTGCCGCACCGGTCCTGACAGCAGAACCAGCACGACATGCACCACGAAAAAGGCAAAAATCCCCCAGGCGAAGATGAAATGAATGGATCGTGCGCTTTGCCGCCCGCCAAACCCGTCCACCAGCCATGGGGCCGCCGCTTCAAAGCCGGGGCTGATGGCTAGGCCGGAAAATATCATGCCGGGCAACAGGATGCCGAGGACGAGCCCATAGGCGAGTTTTTGCAGGAAATTATACTTGCTACCTTCATGGTCGAAATTCAGCTTCAGGTGCTGGATGATATCGTGCCTGATCGCAGCGGGTTTCCATTCGCGGCGGCTGGTCCTGAGATCGCGCCAGAAATGGCGGTTGGCCAGCATCGCTGCCCACATGAACAGCATCCCGAGCGCGAAAGGCCAGGCGGCCAATATGTGCCAGTCCCGCGCTGCGGCCAGGCTGTAATAATCCGGGATTGTCATCCATCCGGGAAAACGGGGAACCCGCAGCCACGCCTGTTCCGGCGCGAAGCCCCATTGGCCCCAGTATAACCAGAGATGCGCGTTGGATATGTTGAGGCCGGACATGAAAAGAATGACGACACACGCCAGATTGACCCAATGCCAGAGGCGTGTCGCAAGATTGTGCCGTTTCATCGGGCTGCGCTCTCACGGGCAAGATAAATCACGTCGCGCGGCTGGTTCAGCAAATGCTGGCCGCTATCGACGAACAATGTCTCCCCGCTCTTGAGCCAGCCTTGTGCAAGAAACAGCGCCGCATCAGCCAGTTCGCCAGAAGTGGTTTTCCGGCCAAGCAAGTTCATGCGGTGCGAAATTTCCGTTTCCTGTTCGGACTGGTCGTGACTGGCCAGAATTGCACCGGGCGCGAGGCCATAGACCCGGTCCGAATCGTTGCCGGATGCGGCAAGGTCCATCGCCAGCATTGGAATGGAAGCGGCCAATGCGTGCTTGCTCATCGTGTAGGAGAAGAAATCGGGATTGGGGTTTTCGAGCTTCTGATCTGTCACCTGGATGATCCGCCGCCCGCCTTTTGCTTTTGCAAATTTGAGATAGGCCTGCGCCATCAGGACAGGGGTGCGCGCGTTTATCTGCATCGCCATGGCGTTGGTTACAGGGTCGAGCATGGCCGCATCGTCGGCGACAAAGACCGAAGCTGAATTGATGAGCGCGCGCCAGTCTTCCTGCTTGCTGGCGATTGCTTTTACCATGGCCAGTGCGGCTGTTTCATCAGCCAGATCGCAGCCGATGGTTTCGGCAGATGGCAAGGACCGCGCCAGCTTCTCTGCCTCGGTTGCAGAAGTGCCGTAATGGATAATGACGTGCCAGCCTGCCTTGCCGAATGCGCGGGCGATTTCCGCGCCAATCCGGCGGCCGGCGCCCGTAATCAGCACAGCAGGGCGGCTCATGATCGCCTGCACTCTGGATACCGGTGCGCAGGCAGTGGACCTTGCACGCTGCTTTTTTCCGGCAATTCAAAGGCGATCTGCATGGTTTCCTTGGAGCATAGTCTGCGCCCTGATGAAAGCGTCAAAGCCGCAAATGAAAAACGCGCCGCCACCGGGGTGACGACGCGCTCAATTTAAAATTCGCAATCGATCAGCGGCAGCTGAGGCTGCCCTTGTCAATTTCGCGGCCCAGAAGTCCGCCAGCGGCGGCACCAAGAATTACGCCCAGCGTGCGGTCACCGCGGCCTGCAAGTTCATGGCCGGCCAATGCGCCCACACCGGCACCTATAATAAGGCCGGTCGTGCCATTGTCGCGCTTGCAGTAATAACGCCCGTCATCGCCGCGCCACACGCGGTCGCTGCGCGAGATCCGGCGCGGCTGGTAATAACGGCCATTGGCATCATAGATGCGAGCCCGATCCTTGGCGCGCTTGCCATGAGCGGGGGCCCAGGCTGGCGGGTCGGCAAAGACCGGTGCCGCGGGGATTGTGAGTGCTGCAGCGGCTGCTGCCAAAATCATCTTTCGCATGGTTTCAAACCTTCCATGTCCATTGCGCTTGTAATCTGTAACGATGCAATTCCGCTATCGGTCCACAACCTCAGATGAACAAAGAAGCCTGCCGCAATTTTAACGATGGATTGAGCGGATTTGTCGGCAAATGGTGACGCATCGCGTTATAAATCGATGAAATTCAGCAAAGCGATGTTCAACCCAAAGCGCGCCGCGCACGCTCCTGCAAATCTGGAGAGAGACGGCCCAGCGACATGATTTCGGTCAGTTCCGATCGGTCCTTGCTGGGCGACGCGCCGAAAATGGCCATGAACACGCGTTCCACGCTCCATCCATCATGCCCGGCTTCAAGCTGTTCCAACAGGTCGCCAGCCTCGGCATGGCCTTCCTCGATGACACGGAAATATATGCCGCATCTGCCGGTCTGAACAATATGCGCGACCATGCCTTTTTGGCCGAAGCGATGTTCGATTTTCCAGCAGGGTTTGCGCGGCTGGCTTATTTCAAGCAGGGCTGTGCCAAGGCGGAACCGGTCTCCGACAAGTGCGGCTGTTTCAACCAGCCCGGTGGCACTGATATTCTCGCCGAAAGCCCCCGGCTGTTGGAGCAGGGGATGGTCCCCGACCAGCTTGCGCCAGCCGTCATAATGATCACGCGGGTAAAGATGAACGGCCATGTGTGGTCCGCCATGATGCACAGCATCGGCCTGCTGGTCGCCTTTAAGCCCCAGGCGGGTGATTTTCACACGGCCTGCAACGGGGGATTTCGCAATCGCGCTTGCTTCATCGCCCCGAAATGGCGCTGCCTTGCCCGTCAGCAATGCGCTGACGGAAACGCTCATCCGGCGTCGCTTGCATTGACAGTTGCTTCTGCATCGGCGGTTTCAGCCGCTTCGCGATCACGCTGGGCGCGGCTTTTCTTTTCCGCTGCCGTGCGAAGCTGCCCGCAGGCCGCATCAATATCGCGCCCGCGCGGAGTGCGGACAGGCGCGCTGATGCCCGCATTGAAAACGATACTGGAAAAGCTGCGGATGCGTTCAGGCGTGGAACAATCATAGGGCGCGCCCGGCCACGGGTTAAATGGAATGAGATTGACCTTTGCAGGCAAATCATACCGCTTGAGCAGGCGGACAAGTTCATGCGCGTCTTCGTCGCTGTCGTTCTTGTCCTTCAGCATCACATATTCAAAGGTGATGCGGCGGGCATTGGACGCGCTGGGATAATCCGCGCAGGCCTTCAGCAATTCGTCGATGCCATATTTGCGGTTGATCGGCACGATTTCGTCCCGCACTTCCTTGGTCACTGCGTGCAGGGAAACCGCCAGGTTTACGCCAATTTCATCGCCGCAACGGGCCATCATCGGTACCACACCGCTGGTGGACAAGGTGATGCGGCGCTTTGAAAGGGCCAGACCTTCGCCATCCATCACCAGCCGCAAGGCATCGCGGACATGGTCGAAATTGTATAGCGGTTCACCCATGCCCATCATCACGATGTTGGTCAGCAGGCGGCCATCGGCGCTATATTCGCTTTCGTTTTCCTCTTCGGAAATATCCATCCGGCCCTTGGGCCATTCGCCCAGCGCATCGCGGGCAAGCATGACCTGGCCGACAATTTCGCCCGGCGTCAGGTTGCGCACCAGACGCATGGTTCCGGTGTGGCAGAATGTGCAGTTGAGCGTGCAGCCGACCTGGCTGGAAACGCACAATGTTCCGCGGTCTGCATCGGGTATGAAAACCATTTCGAAATCATGGCCGTCATCGGTTTGAAGCAACCATTTACGGGTGCCGTCTGTCGAATGCTGGGCTTCCACAATGTTCGGGCGGCCAACGACAAAGCGTTCTTCCAGCCATGGCTGCATGGTCTTGGAAATATCCGTCATGGCGGAAAATTCAGTCACGCCGCGATGATACAGCCAGTGATAAACCTGTTTCGACCGCAGCTTTGCCTGCTTGGGTTCCAAACCGGCTTCGGTGAACAGTTCCATGATCCGGATTTTGGGCAGGCCGAGAAGATCAATACGACCATCGGCGCGCGGCGTTATATCGCGAGCGACGGGAACCGGATCGATTTGTCCGGGGATCGACATGAGTGCTGTGTCTGCCATGAGAGCCAGCGATATAGGCGCAAGGCCGGTAAAAATCCAGCGTATCCGGCAAAGGCATGGAGGTGCCGGGAAATAAGCACAGCCAGGCATGGAAGATTGTGCCTTTGCGTCAATATACGGCGTAATGCCGTTCATCTGGTAGAAAGGTTGTTACGTTTGCCTATAATATAGAACGGTTCATCGGTAATTATGTTGCGCAAATGCAACTGTCCGATTGTTGTGTGAGGTTCATGAAACCAAGCCCGATCCGCTCCGTTATGGCTGTCCACGCTGTGATCAAACCGCGTTGAATAACCTACTGGAGTATACAATGAAAAAGACAGTCGCACTTCTCGCAGCTACCGCTCTTGGCGCTGTTGCCGCACCTGCATTCGCGCAGGACAATACCGCCACTTTCACCGGCCCGCGCGTCGAAGGCATCATCGGTTATGACATGGCCAAGGCTGGCAGCAGCGTCGATGACGATGCAAATCAGGACAATGACCAGTCGATCGACGGCATCATGTATGGTGCAGCAGTCGGTTATGACGTCGATCTCGGCGGCGTAGTAGTCGGTGCAGAAGTGGAACTGACCAATTCTTCGGCAAACACGAAGTTTGATGTCGGCGATTTTGAAGGCTTCGGTTTCGGTAATGTCAAAGCAGGCCGTGACCTGTATCTTGGCGCCCGCGTTGGCGTGAAGGCAGCACCTGACGTTCTGCTTTATGCCAAGGGTGGTTACACCAACGCCAAGTTCGACGTGCGTTCGAACGATGGCACGACCGAGTTCAACCAGGACATCGACACCGACGGTTTCCGCATTGGCGCGGGCGCTGAATATGCGCTCAACCGCAATACCTTCATGAAGCTGGAATACCGCTATTCCAACTACAGCAAGGCTGAAATCGACTTTAATGGCGATATCCCTGATTCCGACCGTTTCGACGTCGATCTTGACCGCCACCAGGTGGTTGCGAGCGTGGGCTACCGTTTCTGATCGGAACGAAAATTTGATTGAAGGCGGGTCGGGGAGAAATCTCCGGCCCGTTTTTCATGGCGCGCGCTAGATGCGGGCGCAGCCGACTGTTGCGGCATCCATCGCCGTTGCCGCGCCTGCCAGCGTGTAGGTGTCAAAGAACCGGCGGCCGCGCGCATCTGTGGAATTGACCGTCATGGTCCGCGCAGAACGCATCGCGGCGACTATCGCGGCATCCATCGTCTTGTCGCTGGACCAAGCATCGCCGCCGCCGCCATCCAGCGGATAATATTTGCCGTTGATACGCAGGGAAATGCGCGCCTTGGCTGCCATCTTGCGTGACAGACGCAGGTGCAGCTGGTTCCTGATATTTCGCTTGGGCCAGGTGCCAATAGTGGCAAATGGCTGATAGTCGCGTTCGCGTGTGCTCGGGTTTGCTTTGGCAATGGCGTAGCACCGCGGCACGGACGGGTCGCGGAAGGCTCCCCAGTCTGAAAAGATGCCCAGGCTGTCGCGCGCAAAGGCAGCAGGCGCACTGCCAGCTGCTGCTATGGCAAGGGCAATCGCAAGGCCTCTCATGCCGCGGCACCTTGTGCCGAGGGATATTGGATGGCGACAACTTCCCATTCTTTTTCGCCGCCCGGCAGCCGAACTATGCGCAAATCACCCAGCACAGCGCCATGCAGCGCGCGCGCCATGGGGGAACCCCAGCCGATTTTTCCGGCACTGGCGTCCTGCTCATCATCACCCAGCAGGGTGACTGTGCGCTGCAGGTCATCTTCATCTGCCAGCGTGACAGTCGCCCCGAACCACACGCGTTCACGGTCTGGCTGGTCGGACGGATCGATGACCCGCGCCGCTTTCATTCGGCGGGCAAGATGCGACAATTCGCGGTCGATTTCGCGCATCCGTTTGCGGCCGTAAATATAATCGCCGTTTTCCGAACGGTCGCCATTGCCCGCTGCCCAACTGACGATTTCAACGATTTCCGGCCGTTCCTTGCCCAGCAAGTGATCATATCGTGCCTTCAGCGCGGCAAAACCGGCGGGCGAGATCGGGTTGGAGGCAGATTTCATGGTTGGCAGTGCCTTACTGCCAACCATGGGGAAATTTCAACGCCGCAAGAAGTCGCTGGCAGTGCGCGCACGCCCGTAAGTTGTCTTTTCCGGATGCATGTTTTCATAGACGACAGCATTTTCGATGACGCGGCTAACGTAGTTCTTGGTTTCGTAAATCGGGATCTGCTCGATCCAGTCGACATAGGAAATGCTGCCAGTGCGCGGGTCGCCATTTGCGCGGAGCCATTTGTTCACATTGCCCGGACCAGCATTATAGGCTGCCACGGCCAGCGGATAGGCGCCGCCGAAATAATCCAGCATCCGCGCAAAATAGGCATCGCCAAGGCGGATATTATAGCTGGGGGAATCGATCAGGTCGGCGGACATATAGGACATGCCCAGCTTGCCAGCCTGTTCGCGCGCGGTGCCCGGCATCAACTGCATCAAACCACGTGCGCCGGCATGGCTGATCGCGTTCTGGGCAAACTGGCTTTCCTGCCTGCTGATGGCGTGCACCATCGTCCAGTTGGAATTGGGCGGTGTCTGCAATGTCGGGAAGCCGATTGCGGTAAAGTTCTTGTGGCCATCTGCCCCGGCGGCATCGAACAGGTTGACTGCAAGATCGCGGCGGCCTGTTTCCTGCGCCAGTTCGGCCACAAGCACGTGCTGGGCTTCTGTTTCGGCCTGTTCGGCAATGGTTTTATAGAACTGGATACCAGTGCGCCACGGTGTCCCGCGGGACACTTCGCGAACGGCATTGGCCAGAGGCGAGGAATTAAAGGCAGCGCGTTCTTCCTGCGACGGGCGCGCAGTCGGCTGCGCGGAATAATCAGGCAGCTTGCGACCCAGTTTTTCCAGCGCGAGCATGCCGTAGAAACGGTCAGCATATTCGCCTGCCATTTCATAATAGCGGTTAGCCTCGGTTGAATTGCCAGCGCGTTCGGCGGCAAGGCCAGCCCAGTAGAACCCTTTGGAACGCGTCTGCGGGGTGCGCGCGGCCGTGCCATATCGGTAGAATAGCGGTGCTGCCGAATTGCCGTCGCCCAGGCTCCACAGCGCTTTTGTTCCGCCGAGCCACATCAGGGATGTGTAATCATCCCGCAGCCGATAGGACATGCCGCTGATATCAGCGCCCGGTTCGAACAGGTCATCGACCGAAGCCGCAATCCGCTGGGCCGAGCGCGCATCGCCGATGCGGGCAATGCGGAGCATTTCGGTGACAAAGCCTTCAGCGTTATAGGCTGGCCGGACAAATCCCGGGCGGTTGGAGAGCAGGCTGACTGCCCGCGCACCCTGACCGGTGGCGCGCAATTCGCGTACCAGATTGTAAACATAACCAGGATCGCGGCTGGCATCGGCAGGTACGGCGAGGCCGATTGTGGCCGGGTCTGTATCCTGCAACATGGCCAGGCGGACCATCGCCATTGCGCGATAGGCGGGGGAGACAAAGGAAATCTGCCTCGCCGCCGCGTCCTTCTGTCCCTGCCACAGCAGCGCATCCATGCGCGCATCCTGGTCTTCAGGCGTGAAGCGTGCGCCGAACATCGACATCATATAGGCTTCTGACGGGCTGCTCATTTCGCCGCCGCGCCATGCTTCGCGGGCAACGTCGAAGGCTTCGATGCGCTGCTGGCTGGCAAGGGCGAGGGCATATCGCGCCTTGGCGCTGTTCGTCAGCGGAGGATTACGGTCGAAAAACGAAACCAGATGCTCGGCGCTGACGGCTTCGCGGTCGAGCGATTCCTCGGCATAGCGGCGCAGCTTGTCTTCCTGCGGGAAGCCGGGATAAGCGAGCACGAAACCGGCATAATCATCAAATGCCATCCGGTCTGTTCCGCTGAGGAACTGCCATCGGTCGATTGCCTGCGCCATCCGAGTCGGGGCGCGGGCCATCATTTCGGCCTTTGCCCGGTCCCACGTGGCGGCATCTTGCGCGGCAAGTGGTGCCGATGCGCTCAATGCGGTGGAGGTCAAAAGAGTGAGTGCAATGATTGAATATCGGTCCATGCTGGACATCTTGGCCATCGGCTCCTTATCAGGCGCTGAATGAACTTGTCTTTTCGACTTTGCCCCAGCGCGCCCCGAACACCATATCACTATGGGGCTAATTTAGGACGTAGGTAAATGTTTTCCGGCTCAATTCCCGCTCTGGTGACTCCTTTTCGCGACGGAACGTTTGACGAGGCGGCTTTTCGGCGCCTGGTCGACTGGCAAATCGACAATGGAAGTTCTGCGCTGGTGCCGTGCGGGACAACAGGCGAAGCATCCACGCTTTCCAATGCGGAACACCACCGCGTGGTGGAAGTGTGCATCGAACAGGCAGCGGGAAGGGTGCCGGTCATCGCCGGTTGCGGCAGCAACGATACCCAGAACGCCCTGCTGCATATGAACTTTTCGAAGAAAGCTGGCGCGGCAGCCGGCCTGTGCGTTGCGCCCTATTATAACCGGCCAAGCCAACGCGGGCTGGTGGCGCATTTCAGCCATCTGGCAGAACATTGCGACCTGCCGATCGTGCTTTACAACGTGCCCGGGCGCACGGTGACCGATCTTGAACCTGATACGGTGATCGAACTGGCCGAAAAATTCCCCAAAAGCATTGTCGCGATCAAGGATGCCAGCGGCGATCTCAGCCGGGTGACTGACCACCGGATGGGTATCGGCCGCGAATTTTGCCAATTGTCGGGTGATGATGAACTGGCTCTGCCTGCCAATGCGGCAGGCGCGCGTGGCTGCATCTCGGTCACTGCCAATGTCGCACCGGCCCTGTGTGCCGAATTCCAGCAGGCTTGCGCGGAAAATGACTATGCCCGTGCGCGCCAGTTGAACGACAAGCTTTATCCGCTGCATTACGCCATGTTCGAGGATGCATCGCCTGCGCCGGTCAAATATGCGCTCAGCCGCGTGCATGACTGGTTGACGGATGAAGTGCGCCTGCCGCTTTGCACCGCCAATGATGCGGCGCGTGCGGCAGTGGATGCGGCGCTGGAGCACGCGGGGCTGCTCGGCGTACCGGCTTAGTTGCGCGGAAATATTGCCATGTGCCGGCCCGGCCTTCCTTTTTCCGGACTCGCACACTACATGGCAGCGCACCATGGCACGCCCCAAGACAGCAGAGTTCGACAAGCAGAAAACCGTCGCCGAAAACCGGCGCGCACGGTTCGACTATGCCGTTGATGACAAGTTCGAGGCGGGCATTGCCCTTACCGGCACAGAAGTAAAAAGCCTGCGTTCAGGGCAGGGGTCGATTGCCGAAAGCTATGCCGAAGTGCGTGATGGCGCAGTGTGGCTGATCAATTCCAACATTCCTGAATTCAGCCACGGCAACCGGTTCAACCATGTGCCCACCCGCCCGCGCAAGCTGCTGCTGCATGAACGCGAAATTGGCCGCTTGCGCGCCGCGGTGGAACGCAAGGGCATGACGATGGTGCCGCTGTCCATTTACTTCAACGGTCGTGGCCGCGCGAAAGTGGAACTGGCGCTGGCCAAGGGGCGTCAAGCGCAGGACAAGCGCGAATATGTGAAGGATCGTGACTGGAAACGGGACAAGGCGCGCCTGATGCGTGAAAAGGGATAGGCCCCTTTGAAAATCCGATGATGGCGCATCTCGCAAGCGTTCGCAGGCTTACCATATCGGCTACCAGGCCCGCTCCGTCGAATTTCCGTTTCTCACACTTGCACTTGCCCTTTCATACGCGCAATGCGTCCCCGCAAACATGAGCCAGAAACCACCATCCCGACCGTCCAAGACTTTCCTCGCAGATTGGCTGCGCAGGAACTTCCCGACGCGCGAACAGATGGCGGGCAATAAATATCTCAAGCCCATCGCTCACAGGTTTCTCAGCCCGGAATTGTGGCGCTTTACCCGCCGGTCTGTACCGCGCGGTGTGGCGCTTGGCATGTTTGCCGCCTTCATCGTTCCGGTCGGGCAGATTTTCCTCGCTGCATTCCTGGCATTGCCTGCGCGGGCCAATGTGCCGCTGTCGGCGCTGGTGACCTTCATCACCAATCCTTTCACCCTTCCGTTCTGGCTCATCATCGCCAACAAGGTTGGCGGCTTCGTGCTGAAGATCGATGCCGCCACGATGGGTGCGGCCAATGCCGAAATCAGCAGCGGCAGATGGCAGCAGTTCGGCTGGTTCCTTGAAACAGCAGGCGTCACTGCATTCGGTTTCGTGGTGCTTTCGATCGTATCGGCAGCACTTGGCTATGTCATTTCCAGCTTCGTATGGCGTTTCATGGTAGCCCGACGCCGGAAGCGGCGCCTGGTCCAGCTGGAAGCGCGGCTCAACGCGCGTTTGAAGGCATCAGAAGGATGATCGGGGGCAAGAATATCGTGGCCATCAAGCAGCCCGCGCTGGTTGGAAGCCTTGCTGCCGGTTTTGTCCTGAGCGCAGCCTTGCTGTGGATGGTCACCGGAAGCGCTGTAACTGCAGTCGCCTTTTTGGCGGCGTTGGCCGTGTTCGTGCTGGCAGGCTATGCCATTAACGCCATGCGCGCGCCTGCGGAGTCTGCGGGTTTTGCAGTGCCGGATTGGTCCGTAACGGTCGCAGCGATTGAACAACCGGGCATGGCTGTTGCCATTACCGACAGGGCCAATCGGCTTGCTTGCGCCAACCAGCTTTATGCCAATTGGTTCGGCACACATTTTGCGCCGCCCACCTTGCCGCTCGACCGTGCCAGCCTCGAAAAGCTGAACCGAACCGCGCGCGAAGCGTGGCGCGACGGGCATGGCAGCGCTGATGTTTTAATGGGCGAAAATGGCGAATCCCGCTGGAACGCCGTGGCTGAACGCGCAGGTCGCGGGGATGATTACCTCGTGTGGCGCTTTGAAGCGCTGCAGGAAGAGGACATGTCTGCCACCATGGCAGCGCGCCTTGCAGGCCCATTCGGCAAATTGCTGTCACGCGCCGGTATCGAAGCGGCGTTGGTCGGGGCGGATGGAACGATCCGCGCAGTGGGGCAGGGCTTTGCCGAAAGGGCATCGGGCGATGCCGCCGCCACCATGGCCGGGCAGGATTTCGTCGCCCAGTTGCGCAGTGACGAACGTGACCGGATTTTCTTTTCCCGCGATGGCCGGCGCGGCAGCCCGCAAACGTTGATCCAGGTGCCCCTGGCCGATCCGGCAAGTGCCGATGTCAAGAGTGCGGCAGACGGCCCTTCGCTGATGCTGCTGATTGATTCCGGCGTCGGTATTGGCGGCGGATGGGACGGCGCCGGACAGGCCGCGACACCCCAGCTTGAAGCCTTGCTTGGCGCTTTGCCGCTGGGACTTGCCATGACGGACCGCGACGGACGGTTCCTGTTTGCGAATAATGCATTCCTGCGCGCCATTGACCAGGAAAAGGAAGGTTTGCCGCAATTCCCGTCAGACCTGGTGGTGCGCGAAGACAAGGCCGTTCTGGCCGATGCCGTGCGCCGTTTTGGCCGCGGGTCGGGCAGCAGCGGCGATATGGCGGTGCGTCTGCGCAGCCAGCCGGAAGAACCTGTGTCGCTCGGTCTTGCAGGGGTACGCGGGCTGGGCGAGGCATCGGTCCTGTTAAGCCTTGCCGATTCCACCGAGGAAACGCGTCTGAAACGTCAGGTGGCGCAGGCCACAAAGATGCAGGCCGTGGGCCAGCTGGCTGGCGGTGTCGCGCATGATTTCAACAATGTGCTGACAGCCATCATCGGCTATTGCGACCTCATGTTGCTGCGCCATTCGCCCGGCGATAGCGATTATGACGATATTCAGCAGATCCGCGCCAATTCAAACCGCGCCGCTTCGTTGACACGGCAATTGCTGGCGTTTTCTCGCCAGCAGACGCTTCGCCCCGAAGTCCTGCAATTGCCCGATGTGGTCAGCGAAGTAAGCCAGTTGCTCAAGCGGTTGGTGGGCGAGAAGATCAACTTTACCATCCGTCATGACCGCGATCTGGGCATGGTGCGGGCCGATCCGCAGCAGCTGGAACAGGTCATCGTCAATCTGGCGGTCAATGCGCGCGATGCCATCCATTCGCGCGGGGATGGAACGGGTAAGCTGACCTTGTCGACGCGGCGCATTTCCGCATCCGAAATTCGCAAGATGGGCTCTGACATCATTCCTGCTGCCGATTACACCGTGCTGATCGTGCAGGACGACGGGTGCGGCGTGCCCGCAGACAAGATCGGCAAAATTTTCGAGCCCTTCTTCACCACCAAGGAACAGGGCAAGGGCACTGGCCTTGGCCTTTCGACCGTCTATGGCATCGTCAAACAGTCGGGCGGGTTCATCTTTGCGGATAATATCGAAGGCCTGAACGGCAAGCCTGCCGGCGCGCGCTTTACGGTTTATCTGCCGGTCTATCACGGCGATGCGCCCAAGGCGGCAAAACAGGTTGAAGAAGCCCCTGCCAGCGACTGGTCCGGCGGAGGCAAGCTGCTGCTGGTTGAAGATGAAGACATGGTTCGTGCCGTGGCCGAACGGGCGCTGACCCGCGCCGGATACCAGGTGACAACCGCCGCCGATGGCGAGGAAGGCCTGGCTGAAATCGAGAATGGCGGAACATTCGATCTGGTGGTGTCAGACGTGGTCATGCCCGGCATGGACGGCCCCGCCATGGCGCGCGCGATACGCAAGATAATGCCGGAAATGCCCATTCTTTTCATGTCCGGCTATGCTGAAGAACAGCTTCGGCGTGACATCGACATTGACAATATGTTCTTTATTCCCAAACCCTTCAGTGTCGCCCAGATAGGGCAGAAGGTAGGCGAGGTGATGGCAGCCTCGAAATAATGATACATTGTATCATTCATCCTGCGTAAAGGATGGAGGCTGGAAAGTCCGCGAGGACCGAATGGCCAAACCGGGGAGAATGACATGATCGCGAGCAGGTATCTGGCAGGAACCGCAACTGCGCTGGCAATGGTTTCAGCCGCATCGGCCCAAACTGTTCCTTCCGCGATTACAGACCCGGATGCGACAGCGCAGGGCGATGTCGCTGTGACCATTTACAATAACAATCAGGCGCTGGTTCAGGATGTGCGGCAATTGCCGATCGCACAGGGGCGCAGCCGCATCGAATTTCCCGATGTGTCGGCCCAGATCAGGCCCGAAACGCTCAGCTTTGCTGCTGCAGGTGCCGGCATTGTCGAACAGAATTTCGACTTCGACCTGCTGACCCCGACCAAGCTGATGGAAAAGGCGATCGGCCAAACCATAACGCTGGTACGTACCAACCCGGCTACAGGCGCTGAAACGCGCGAGCGTGCCACGGTGCTTTCGACGGCTGGCGGTGTGGTGGTGAAAATTGGCGACCGCATCGAAGTCCTGCGTGACGATGGCTTGCCCGTGCGCGCCGTGTTCGACCGTGTCCCGCCAAACCTGCGCGCCAGGCCGACATTGTCAGTCATGGTCGATTCCGCCCGCAGCGGCACGCGGCCTGCATCAATCCGTTATCTGACGCCCGGGTTGGGCTGGTCGGCCGATTATGTGGCCCTGTTTGATGAAGGCAAAGGCGCGATCGATATGCAGGGGTGGGTTACACTCACCAATAACACCGGCACCACTTTCCATAATGCCGATACATTGCTGGTGGCAGGCAGCCCCGGACAGGCAAGCAGAAACACATACAGCACGCGCCGCATGTCTCCGCCGCCGCCACCCGGAATGGTCCAGCCAGGCACGCAAAGCGCAAACCGCGAGCAGGTCGGCGATTTTTACCTCTATCCCATTGCCGCACGCACGACCATTGCCAATGCCCAGACCAAACAGGTCAGCTTCCTCGATGTGCAAGGTGTGGCAGCGCGCCGTGTTTACGCGCGCAGCGTCGACTGGCTTCAGAATGACAGCGGCCCGCAAGCCGCCGCAAGTGCGCTGTCCTTTGCGACTTCGCGTGCTGCGGGGCTTGGTGATGCGCTGCCGGCAGGCACTGTCCGATTTTATCAGCGCGACGCGCAGGGAACGCCGCAATTCATTGGTGAAAGCGGCATCGGCCACACGCCGGTGGGAAGCCAGCTGCTACTCAGAACCGGCGACGCATTCGACGTTTACGTCCAGGCGCAGGTGGAAAAGCGTGAAAAGATCAGCGGCTCTGAATGGCAGAAGACCGCGCGATACCGTGTGATCGAAGATGATGGCACCGTTCGCCAGGTGGAATCGGAACGGCCAGTCGAATATTATCGCACCACAATGCGATACACGATGACCAACGCAAAGCCGGTGGCCGTAGATGTCGACCTCATCCAGCAAGGGCTGGATCGCGGCTGGTGGAGCAATGATTACCGCGTCATCAGCGAAGATGAGCCGGGCGAACAGCTGAATACAGACCGCCGCAAATGGGTTGTGCCTGTTCCGGCAAATGGAACCCGCGAATTCCGCGTTACCTACGAAGCGCGATACTGAGGCAGGCAATGCGCCTTGTCGCAATCTTGCTGACATTTGGCCTGCCAGCCATTCTGGCAGCGCCGCCTGCATCGGCGCGCGAAGCAGTGGATGCGTCTGCGCCTGTCGATCTTTCGGTGACTGTTTACCGCGATCCGAACCGGCAGATCGGGGCGGAGATGGACCGCAGGTGGCCGCGCGGCTTCGCGATGATCAGCGAAACGCGCGATGTCGTCCTTCCCGCAGGCGAATCCACCATCCGCTTTGAAGGCGTCGCAGAGGGCATGGTGGCGGTCAGTGCAATCGTCACCGGCCTTCCAGGCGGGACGATTGAAAAGAACAGGAATGCCGATCTGCTGTCACCTGCCGCGCTTGTGGACGGCACGTTGGGCAACCGCGTCACGGTGACCCGCACCAATCCCGGCACTGGCCAGAAACAGGCAGAATCTGCCATCGTGCGCAGCCGTGCCGATGGCGGACTGGTCTTGCAGACAAGCAATGGTTTCGAAGCAGTGCGCTGTTCCGGCAGCCCGGAGGGATTGGCATTTGACCGTATCCCCGCGGGGCTCTCCGCCAAGCCTGTTTTCTCCATCAATACGCGCGCCGAGACAGGCGGCAGCTACCGCGTCACGCTGACTTATCTTGCATGGGGTTTTGACTGGCAGGCCCATTATGTCGCCACGCTGGCCGATCCGCAGCGAAAGGGAGCAGATGCCATAAACCTCGTCTCCTGGCTCACTATCCTGAACGACAACGACCAGACCTTTGCCGACACGCAGTTGATGGCAGTGGCAGGCACGCTGCAAATCACCAGCGACCTCCAGGCGCTTGCCGATCCGCCTTCGGGCGGACCGCTGCGGCTGGTCTGCTATCCCATTGGCAGCACTGCTACAGGTTCGCCCGTGCCGGATTACGGGCCGTATCCGCCGCCACCGCCACCGCCAGCGCCCATGATGATGGACGAAGCGATCATCGTCACCGGCTCCCGGATGCAGAGAAAGGCAGTTGAAACCGCTGCGCCCATTGCCGTGGTGGCCGCCGAAGAACAGTTGGGCGATCTCAAGCTCTATCGCGTGCCTGAACGGATGGCCGTTGCAGCCAAGGGTCTCAAACAGATCGCCTTCCTTCAGCGCGACAAGGTGGCGGGCCATTTCCTCTATACGGCATCGTGCAGTCCGGGTGATGAAGGCGGCGGGCCGCTGGCAGCAGGAATGTTGCTGGCCACCAGAAATGACGAAAAGCATGGGCTTGGTGTCGCCTTGCCGATGGGTGGCATTACCATCTTTGAACCGTCATCTGCCGGCGACTTGCTGGTTGGCGAAGAAAACCTTCGCGATTTTGCCGTGGGGCAGGATGTCGAAATCTCTCTTGGCGACAGCAGCCAGGTATTCGCAGTTTGCGATAGAAAGGGCGCGGCGCGGTCCAACGATGCAAAGCCCGGTGATATTTACGGCAAGATGCAGGCCGTGATCACCAACGCCAACAACCACCCTGTCCGAATAAGGCTGCGGGCGGGCTGGGCCGTGGATTGGGAAATCCGAAAGGCGCGGGGCCACAAGCTCAAGGATGGCTATCATGTTCTCGAAGCGAGTGTTCCTGCCGGATCGACACGCAAGCTGACCTGGGAAGCACGCCCCATCGCCCCAAAATAATTCATAAACTTCATGAGTTTCATTGAAATTCCGCCAAGTTGAAGAAAAATTCGTTCTCCACTTGTTCTATGAGAACAAATGCGATACATACTCCAACAGTGGAACAAGCGGGGTCAAACGCATCCTGCCCCTAGGCAACTGACGGAGGCCATGTCATGGCAACAAATCTGAAGCTTGTAGAAGGTAAAGAAATGAACGTGGACCGTCAGAAGGCTCTGGATGCAGCACTGGCCCAGATCGACCGTGCCTATGGCAAGGGGTCGGCAATGAAACTCGGCTCAAAGCCGGCGATGCAGGTCGAAACGATCTCCACCGGCTCCCTCGGGCTTGATATCGCGCTCGGCGTTGGCGGTTTGCCGCGCGGCCGTGTCATCGAAATTTACGGGCCGGAAAGCTCGGGCAAGACAACGCTCGCACTGCACACCATTGCCGAAGCGCAAAAGGGTGGCGGCACTGCGGCATTCGTTGATGCCGAACACGCGCTCGATCCTGTCTATGCCAAGGCGCTTGGCGTCGACATCGACGAACTGATCGTCTCGCAGCCCGATACAGGCGAACAGGCACTGGAAATCGTCGATACGCTGGTGCGATCCAACGCGATTGACGTTCTTGTTGTCGATTCTGTCGCGGCACTTGTCCCGCGGGCCGAAATCGAAGGCGAAATGGGCGATAGCCACGTTGGCCTCCAGGCGCGGCTGATGTCGCAGAGCCTGCGCAAGCTGACAGGTTCGATCAGCCGGTCGAAGACGATGGTGATCTTCATCAACCAGCTGCGCATGAAAATCGGCGTGATGTATGGCAACCCTGAAACGACGACGGGCGGCAACGCGCTCAAGTTCTATGCTTCGGTCCGTCTCGACATTCGCCGCACCGGTCAGATCAAGGACCGGGACGAAATCGTTGGCAACGCAACCCGCGTCAAAGTGGTCAAGAACAAGGTTGCCCCACCATTCAAGCAGGTCGAATTCGACATCATGTATGGCGAAGGCGTGTCCAAGCTGGGCGAGATTCTTGATCTCGGCGTGAAGGCGGGCATCGTGGAAAAATCGGGTTCCTGGTTCAGCTATGACAGCATCAGGATTGGCCAGGGCCGCGAAAACTCGAAGCAGTACCTCAAGGACAATCCAGAAGTTTGCGCCAAGTTGGAAGCTGCGATTCGCAGCCGCACCGACAAGGTCGCCGAGGAGATGATGGCCGGGCCAGACGCGGACGCCTGACGCCATATCTTCTTAAGCGGATGCAGGAATGGCATCCGGAAAAACGGAAAGCCGGTGCGAGTACCCTAATGGGTTCCGCGCCGGCTTTTCATTTTCAGCCCATCATGACTGTGGCCAAATTGCGCAATTGATCTTTTGCCGATGGCTGCGCACACTCGGGCAATTAGGGCGGCGATCATTTGCGCGCGGGGGGAAGCACATGCAGGCGAGTGAATGGCAAGGCCGTGTGGGCCAGAAATGGGCCGCAGAATGGCGCCGGACGGACCGCAGCTTCAGCGGTCTTACAGACCGGTTGATTTCCCGTGCCAGTTCACGACCGATCAAATGCGTTCTCGATATCGGTTGCGGGGCTGGCGAATTGTCACTGGCACTGGCGCGCGGACATTCCGACGCGCAAATTCGCGGTATCGACATCAGCGAAGACCTTGTCGCCGTGGCGAAGGAACGTGCCGAAAACCTTCCCAACGCCCGTTTCGAAGTCGCTGATGCGTCCACATGGCCGGGCGATGGCTTCGAACCAGATCTCCTTGTCTCGCGCCACGGGGTCATGTTTTTCCCCGACCCTGTCCGAAGCTTCGCCCACTTGTCCCGAATTGCCGCACCCAATGCCCGGCTGATCTTCAGCTGTTTTCGTGATGTTTCGGAAAACATCTGGGCGAGCAGCATCACGCGTCTGTTGCCGCCCGGCATGGTGGAGGAACCACAATCCATGGTGCCGGGTCCATTTGCCTTTGCTGACCGCGACGCCGTTTCGGCGATGTTGACGCGCGCAGGCTGGCACGATGTCGCGTTCGAGGGGGTTGATTTTGCCTATGTCGCGGGGGCAGGTGAAGACCCGGTGGGCGATGCCCTTTCCTATTTCCTGCAGATTGGTCCGGCAGCGCGCGCGGCAGCATTGCTTGAACCTGCAGAAATGGAGGCATTTATCGAGAGGCTGCATGGTTTCCTTGCCAGTCACCTTGATGGCAGTCTGGTCATCCTTGGTGCAGCAGCGTGGATTGTCTCTGCCAGAAGCGGCGAGTGATCCCGCCATGGGCCTAGGTGGGCTACCCCCGCGCACTCCACTGATCGTTCCTTTCGCTCACAACATCCCGGTTAATACGCTTGTCGCAGGGTGAGGGATTGCCTAATTGCTGCGGCATGACTTCGACCAATGATATTCGCCGCTCGTTTCTGGATTATTTCGCGGGGCAGGGCCATGCCGCTGTGCCCAGCGCACCGTTGGTGCCGTATAATGATCCGACGCTGATGTTCGTTAATGCGGGCATGGTTCCGTTCAAGAATGTCTTTACCGGTCTGGAAGCTGCTCCCGCACCGCGTGCCACCAGTTCGCAGAAATGCGTGCGCGCAGGCGGCAAGCATAATGATCTCGACAATGTCGGATATACCGCCAGGCACCATACATTCTTTGAAATGCTCGGGAATTTCTCCTTCGGCGATTACTTCAAGGAAGAAGCAATCAGCCATGCTTGGAACCTGCTGACCAGGGAGTGGGGGCTGCCTGCTGAAAAGCTGACGGCAACAGTTTACCACACCGATGACGAGGCTTTTGATCTCTGGCGAAAAATTGCGGGCCTGCCCGAAGACCGCATCATCCGCATTTCCACCAATGACAATTTCTGGTCGATGGGTGATACCGGCCCGTGCGGACCGTGCAGCGAAATTTTCTACGACCACGGCGACCATATCCCAGGTGGGCCGCCAGGATCGCCCGATGAAGACGGTGACCGTTTCATCGAGATCTGGAACCTCGTTTTCATGCAGTTCCAGCAGGACGCAAGCGGCGAACGCACTGCGCTGCCCAAGCCTTCCATCGATACCGGCATGGGCCTGGAACGCATTGCTGCCGTGATGCAGGGCGTGCACGACAATTACGACACCGACACGTTCAAAACTCTGATTTCGGCTTCGGAAAGCCTTACGGGCGTTGCCGCAGAAGGCGAAAACCGGGCCAGCCACCGTGTCATTGCCGATCACCTGCGGTCCACCAGTTTCCTGCTGGCCGATGGTGTTCTGCCGTCCAACGAAGGGCGCGGTTATGTCCTGCGCCGCATCATGCGCCGCGCCATGCGCCATGCGCATCTTCTGGGCGCGAGTGAGCCTTTGATGCACCGCCTGGTGCCGGCGCTGGTCGGGGAAATGGGGCAAGCCTATCCGGAATTGCAGCGCGGTCAGCCGCTGATCGAGGAAGTGCTCGAGCGCGAGGAAACGCGTTTCCGCCAGACACTGGACAAGGGCCTGCGTCTACTGGACGAAGCCACGGGCAATATGTCTGCAGGCGACCAGCTCGATGGTGAAACCGCCTTCAAGCTCTATGACACGTTCGGCTTCCCCTATGATCTTACCGAAGATGCCCTGCGCGCGCGCAGCATCGGCGTGGACCGTGCCGGGTTTGACGAAGCGATGGATCGGCAGAAGGCTGCTGCCCGCGCTGCGTGGAAGGGTTCTGGCGAAGCAGCATCGGGCGAAATCTGGTTCGATATCGCAGAGCGCGAAGGCGCCAGCGAATTCACAGGCTACACTTCGACCAGCGGCGAAGGCCGGGTGGTGGCATTGCTGAAGAACGGCGCAGAGGTCGATCGGGCCGATGCAGGTGATGAAGTCGTCGTCCTGACCAACCAGACACCGTTTTATGGTGAAAGCGGCGGCCAGGCAGGTGATGTAGGGACGATTTCGACTCCTGGCGGTCTCAGGATCAACGTCACCGACACATCAAAGCCATTGGGCCGTCTGCATGCCCACCACGCAAAAATCGGGGCGGGCTCCATTGCCGTGGGCGATACCGTGCATCTCGAAGTGGATGTGGACCGGCGCGACCGGATACGTGCGAACCATTCGGCCACCCATCTCCTGCATGCTGCGCTTCGCTGCAGGCTGGGCGGCCATGTCACGCAGAAGGGCTCGCTGGTGGCTGAAGACAGGCTGCGTTTTGACTTTTCGCATCCAAAGCCGCTGAGCGACGATGACATTGCCGCCATCGAACGCGATGTGAACGAAGAAATTCGCGCCAATGAGACGGTTTCGACCCGGCTGATGAGCCCGGATGATGCCATCGATGCAGGCGCAATGGCGCTGTTTGGCGAGAAATACGGCGATGAAGTGCGCGTTCTTTCCATGGGCCGCGCCGATGATGGAGGCCGCAACTATTCTGTCGAATTATGCGGCGGCACACACGTCAAGGCGACTGGCGATATCGCGCTGATGCGGATTATCTCGGAAAGCGCCGTGTCGTCCGGCGTGCGCCGGATCGAAGCCCTGACAGGCGAAGCTGCGCGCCAATGGCTGGTGGCGCGTGAAGATGCGCTGAAGGCAATTGCGGGCTCCATGAAGACAGCGCCTGACGATGTTCCCGCGCGGGTGAGCGCGCTGCTCGAAGAACGCAAGGTTCTCGAACGGGAACTGGCCGAAGCGCGCAAGCAACTGGCCTTGGGTGGAGGCGGCGGCGCATCCGGCCCGCAGGATGAAGACATCGGAGGAGTGAAATTTTCCGGTCAGGTTCTCGATGGTTTGAACCCGAAGGAACTACGCCCACTGCTCGACGATGCAAAGAAGCGTATGGGTTCGGGCATTGCGGCAGCGGTCGCCATCAACGATGGACGCGCGGCTGTTGCTGTTGCTGTGACGGATGATCTGGTTGGCCGCTTCGATGCGGTGAAACTGGTGAAGATCGGCGTTGAAACGCTGGGCGGCAAGGGCGGCGGCGGCCGGCCTGATATGGCGCAAGGTGGCGGTCCTGATGCCGCCAACGCCGATGCAGCTATCGGTGCCGTACGTGCTGCGATTGCGGGTTAGGTAAAAGAACCTCCGCCGCCAGCTTAAGGCCTGGCGGCGGAGATTCTGGTTCAGCCTTGGCGGGAATGTGAAGGTTCCGAGCCGCGCGGCATATCGTTATCCATCTGCGCGTCGGTGCGCTGTGGGCCTTTGATGGCACCCACGTCTTCGCCAACCTGTTTGGCCGGATTGTGGGTTTCTGCGGCGTCTGGCCGTTGCTTGATATCGCTCATTTCAATTCTCCATCTGGAGATTCAATGAACGAAAGCGGGAATCTTTCCGAAATCAGCCATTTACATTGCTGGTCCGCAGCTTTGGCTTCTGGTCGAGCTGCGCATCCTGCTGTATCCTGATGCGGAATTCGTCGCGCTTTTCGTGGATCGACGCGATGACGGGCCCCATCGCCACGCCGATATCTACCAGCACGGCTTCAGACAGCTGCAATGAACTTTCCAGCGTTTCAGGGACTGCGTGGCTTGCACCGCTGCGGTAGAGTTCGGCTGCGTGGACGGTATCACGAGCGCGGGCAATAATGGGCAGGTCGGGGTAGGCCTTGCGCAGCTTGGCAGTCAGCCGCTGTGCCAGCACGGGTTCATCCATTGTCAGGATGACTGCCAGCGCATGGTCGATGCCCAGTCTGGTCAATGCATCTCCGCGGGCAGCGTCGCCAAAGTTAGCGCGGTATCCCTTGCGCTTTGCGGATTCGATCAGGTCAGCATCGGAATCGATGGCCACATAGGGTTTGCCATGGGTGGTCAGCATTTGCGCAACGAGGCGGCCCACCCGGCCAGCGCCCACGATGATCACCCGCGGAGTGCCGCGATCTTCCTCGGCCAGTTCGGGTGCGGGTTCAACTCGCCTTGCAATGATGCGGCCAAGCCGCGCGAGTAGCGGGGTCACCGTGAGGCCAATCGCGGTCACGATCTGCCAGAACTGGGCGGTGCCAGGCTGGATGAGCAGGGCCGAACTGGCCGCAGCTAGCACGATCAGGGTGGTTTCCGAAGGGCTGGCCATCAAGATGCCGGTTTCGGTCGCAGTGCTGCGACGCGCGCCCATCAGCCGCAGCAGCAGGCTGGTGACCAGCGCCTTGAATGTCAGCACCAGCACCACTGCCAGCATGATGGGGCCAAGGTTCGACCAGATGGTGGTGAGATCGATGCTCATCCCGACGGTGATCAGGAAAATACCAAGGGCAAGGCCCTTGAACGGTTCCATGATGGTTTCGACTTCGCCGTGATATTCTGTTTCGGCAATGAGGAGGCCAGCCAGCAGCGCGCCGACAATGGGCGACAGGCCGACGGCCGAAGTCGCCAGGCTGGAGCCGATGACTACCAGAAGGCTGGCAGCAAGGAACAGTTCCGGGCTCTTCGTACGTGCGGCCTGGGCAAAAAGCCGTGGCAGGGCGAGCCGGCCCAGTACCAGCAGGGCAATGACGACAAGCCCGCCCAGCCACAATGTGTCCAACAGGCCTTCCCAGCCATCGGACTGAGCATAAGGTGCCATCGCACCCAGCATGAAGATGATCGGAACGATGGCGATATCTTCGAACAGCAGCATCGACAGAGCAGCCCGGCCGACAGGGCTGGTTGTGCCAGCGATCGGAAGCACAATGGCGGTGGATGACAGCGCCAGTGCAAGGCCAAGGCCCAATGCGCCGGTCCAGTATTGGCCCATCATGGCGAGGAAAATCGCCAGCATTCCGCCGATAATCACCAGTTCCAGCGCGCCAAGGCCGAACACCATTCGCCGCATGGTCCATAACCGGTTGAACGACAGTTCCAGCCCGATGGTAAACAGCAGCAGGATAATCCCGAATTCCGCAAAGGGGTCCAGCGCCTCGGGGTCGGTGATGGTTATGTGTTCGAGCCAGTCATATTGATAGACCAGTTTGCCCAGCCCGAAGGGACCGACCGCGATACCGATCAGGATAAATCCGATGACCGGCGTGATCCTGAAGCGCGTAAAGACGGGGATCACGATCCCCGCTGCGCCCAGGATTACAAGTGCATCGGATAAAATCGGGGAAGAGAGTTCGCCAGCCATGACAGCACTCTATGGCAGCACTGGCGCAGTTGTCACCCGCTTAACCGCCGCCGGGTGAATGTCGTCCCGTGGGCTTGGTAACGCCCGTTTCGCGATCTTCGCCAATCTGGGTGTGCTGAGGCAGCGAACCTACGCGCTTGTCCCATTCGATCCGGTACAGATCGAAACGACGGTCGGCCAGGTTCTGGACGGTCCCTTCTGCGCGGGCCCAGCTGAGATCGGCGAGGTTCACATCGCTGATCGTAAGGGTTTCCACGTTCTCGCTTGCTTCTGCGGCAATACCATCGCGCGCAAAGGGGAAATCGCACGGCGTGAGGATGCAGCTCTGTGCGTATTGAATGTCCATATTGGCCACGTTGGGCAGATTGCCGACATTGCCGCTCATGACAGTAAAGCACTGGTTTTCAATCGCGCGGGCCTGCGCGCAATAGCGCACCCGCATATATCCCTGCCGGCTGTCGGTGCAGAACGGAATGAAGATGATGCGCGCGCCTTCATCGACCAGACGGCGCGCCAGTTCGGGAAATTCGCTGTCATAGCAGATGAGCACGCCAATCGGCCCGCAGTCCGTTGGAATGGCGTCGATCGTGTCGCCGCCCTTGATGTTCCACCAATAGGCTTCGTTGGGCGTGGGGTGGATTTTTTCCTGGCTGTGGATCGACCCGTCGCGCAGGCAGACATAGGCGATGTTATGGATGTCGCCATCATCAAGCCGTGTCGGGTGCGACCCGCCAATGATGTTGATGTTATACTGCAGCGCCATGTCGGACAGGCCCTGCCTGATGCGCGGGGTATATTTGGAAAGCGTTTCGATCGCTTCCATCGGGGTCAGTTCGCGCTCCTCGAATGAAAGCAACATCAGGGTGAACAGTTCCGGAAAGACTATGAAGTCTGCTTCGTAATCTGCTGCAACATCAACGAAATATTCCACATGGCGCATGAATTCGTCAAAATCCGCAACCTGGCGCGCCTGCAACTGGCAAGTGGCGATGCGGACACTTTCAACGCCGCGAGGCAAGCGGTGCTTCTTGGGCTTGTCAGTGTCCACAAACGGATTGCGCCACATCATGTGGACGGCAAACGCCTTGGATTTCTTGTCTTCGGGCAAATAGTTTTCGAGAATGCCGATGGGTTCAAACCCGTTGGCCAGCTGGAAGCGCAAGACAGGATCGTGGATCTTGTTGTCCAGCACCTGGTCCAGATAATCCTGCGGACCATCCACCTTGCGCCAGTTGCGCGACAGGTTGGGCATTCGGCCGCCAAATACGATGCCTGAAAGTTCCAGCTGTTCAGCCAGGCTGCGGCGTTCCTCATACAGCCGCCTGCCGAGCCGGGTTCCGCGCACCTTGGGATCGACACACATTTCATAGCCATAGAGCCAGTCGCCCGTGGGATCGTGGCGAGAGCCGAAGCCATTGCCGGTAATTTCGTCCCAGCTATGCGGCCTCAGCGCGACATGTTCATCCAGCCGCATGGATGCGCAATAGCCCACCACCTTGCCATCCAGCTTCGCGACAAAGCACCCTTCGGGGTAATTGTTGATCTGCCCGCGAATCTCGCCGTGAGTATAGGCTGGCAGGTCAGCATAGGCGCGGCGAACCAGATCCGCGATGGCGCGCACATCTGCCGGACGGGCCTGGCGAACTTCGAGACGGGCCTTGGACTTGGGGGCGCTCATGCATGCTCCTGCTGGATGGCAATTGGGGTTGGGCGGGGTGCGATTGCCCCTAACCCAGTGGACCGGTATAGTCATCCCGTGATTGAAAACACTCACGATCCTGTCGTGATAGCCGGCGGCGGTCCGGCAGGGATGGTTGCGGGCCTGTTACTGGCAAGGGCAGGGGTGCCTGTCACGGTGCTCGAGAAACACGCAGACTTCCTGCGCGATTTCCGCGGGGACACAGTCCACCCGTCGACGATGGAGCTGTTCCAGCAGCTGGGTATGCTTTCGGACCTACTGGAAATTCCTCATAGTCGCATCGACGAAATCTCTCTTTCGCTCGCAGGACGGAACTGGAAGGTGGTAAGCTTTCGCGATCTGGCCGTGGCAGCGCCGTTCATTGCGATGATGCCGCAGTGGGACCTGCTCGATTTCATCGCGGCCAAGGCTGCTCGCTATCCGACCTTCGAACTGCGGATGTCGGCTGAGGTGACGGACATTTTCTACACAGATGGCAGGGTTGGCGGCGTGATGCTCGCATCGGGTGAAAAACTGCCTGCGCGACTGGTGATTGCTGCCGATGGCCGCCGGTCACTGCTGCGCGGCAAGGCAGAACTGCCGCTCGAGGATATTGGTGCGCCGATGGATGTTCTGTGGTTCAGGCTGGACAAGAAGGGCGATCATCGCAGTGAGGCCGGCTTCGGTGTGCTGGAAGCAGGGCAATTTCTGGTGATGATAGACCGGAACAGCTATTTTCAATGCGCCTATGTCTTCTCGAAGGGGCAGGTCGATCAGCTGCGATCGAAAGGCCTGGAGGCTTTCCGCGCACGATTGAAAGGGCTCCTGCCACATCTGGCTGGTTCCATCGACGAAATAGTATCATGGGAGCAGACCAGTCTACTGAGTGTCGCGCTTGACCGGCTGACTAGTTGGCATCGGCCCGGTTTGTTGGCGATTGGCGATGCTGCCCATGCGATGTCGCCCATTGGCGGGGTCGGTATCAATGTGGCGGTCCAGGATGCGGTCGCGGCCGCAAACATACTGGCAGCGGCGCTGGCGCGTGGTGAAAACCCCGACCCTTTGCTGGGTGATGTGCAAAAGGCGCGGTGGCGCGCTGTGACGCGGATGCAGAGTATTCAGAAACTGGCGCAGGACAGGGTAATCGAACCGCTGCTACTGCGCACCAGCCCCATCAAGAAGGCGTTCTGGCCGGTCAGGCTATTGAACAGGTTTCCGGCGCTGCGGCGGATACCTGGAAGGATCATCGGGCTGGGGTTCGACCGGCAATCGATCGAAAGCCCCAGCGCCTATGATTGAAAGCTGATCAGGCCCAGCTTTGCATTTCCGTTTCGAGATTGGTGACAATCGCTTCGAAGAACTGCTCGGTCGTCAGCCAGTTCTGGCTGGGACCGATGAGCAAGGCGAGATCCTTGGTCATATTGCCCTTTTCGACCGTCTCGATGCAGACGCGTTCCAGCGTTTCGGCAAAGCGGACCACGTCAGGTGTGTTGTCGAACTTGCCGCGATACATCAGCCCGCGCGTCCATGCGAAGATGGATGCGATGGGGTTGGTGCTGGTGGCCTTGCCCTGCTGGTGCTGGCGATAGTGGCGTGTCACGGTGCCGTGGGCAGCTTCTGCTTCAACGGTCTTGCCATCTGGCGTCATCAGGACCGACGTCATCAGGCCGAGCGAACCGAAGCCCTGTGCCACGGTGTCAGACTGCACGTCGCCGTCATAGTTCTTGCAGGCCCAGACGAACTTGCCGTTCCACTTGAGGGCCGATGCGACCATGTCGTCGATCAGGCGATGTTCGTAAGTGATGCCGGCTTCTTCGAATTTCGCCTTGAATTCGGCTTCGAACACTTCGTCGAACAGGTCTTTGAACCGGCCGTCATAGGCCTTCATGATCGTGTTCTTGGTGCTGAGATAAACCGGCCATTTGCGGTCAAGACCATAGTTCATCGATGCACGGGCAAAATCACGGATCGAATCGTCCAGATTATACATTGCCATGGCAACGCCCGGGCTTTCGAATTCGAACACGTCGAGGTCGATCTTCTTGCCATCGGCGCCTTCGAACACGAGGCGCAGCTTGCCTGCGCCAGGGATCAGCGTGTCAGTGGCACGATACTGGTCACCAAAAGCATGGCGGCCGATAACAATCGGGTCGGTCCAGCCTGGAACAAGGCGCGGCACGTTGTCGATCACGATGGGTTCACGGAAAACCACGCCGCCAAGGATATTGCGGATGGTGCCGTTGGGCGAACGCCACATTTTCTTGAGGTCGAATTCCTCGACGCGGGCTTCGTCAGGCGTGATGGTCGCGCATTTTACGCCGACGCCATACTGTTTGATGGCATTTGCGGCATCGATCGTGATCTGGTCATCCGTCTCGTCGCGCATTTCGATCGAGAGATCGTAATATTTCAGGTCAACGTCGAGATAGGGCAGGATCAGCCGTTCGCGAATCCACTGCCAGATAATCCGGGTCATTTCGTCGCCGTCGAGTTCGACGACCGGGTTTGCTACCTTGATCTTCGCCATGGTCTTCCTGTTTTTTCGATTTTTAAGTTGCGCGGGCTTTAGCAGGTGGAGGCCCATGTGCAAGGTGGGGCAGGGCTGAATGGCGCAGCCGATATCATTTTCAGGCGCATCGCAGGGCCCACAGGCAAGGTTTGGCCGCCCAGAGCGGAATTCCCGGTCATGAAAACCCGCCTGCAGGCAGGATTACCGGAGATTTCAAAATTTCGGGAAATGGCCATGAATGGTGGGCGTAGAGAGAGTTGAACTCCCGGCCCCTGCGATGTCAACACAGTGCTCTACCACTGAGCTATACGCCCACTCTATTCATGCGCTGCCAATGCAGCAGGCGCGCCCTCTAGCCGGACACACCAAAGGGTGCAAGGGCAAGTTGCCGATTTAAAGCGTTGCTTGTGCCTGGTCGTCGAAAATACGTTCAACTTCCAGCACCAGATCGCGCAGATGGAAGGGCTTGGACAGCACCTTGGCCTGCGGCTGTTCGCGGCTGGCCTTCAGCGTCACGGCGGCAAAGCCGGTGATGAACATCACCTTCGTGTGCGGACTGAGTTCATTACACTTCTGCGCCAGCTCGATGCCGTCCATTTCTGGCATGACAATATCTGACAGCAGCAAATCGAAATGTTCTGTTTCCAGATGCGGAATTGCAGCCGTGCCGCGGTCCACCGCGACCACGTCGTAGCCGGCATTTTCCAAGGCGCGCGCGAGATAGCTGCGCATCGCGTCTTCATCTTCTGCCAGCAGGATTCGAAAGGTGTGTGACTGGTTCATGACGACCTCTCTAGCGCAGTTCGCTTAAGAAATCTTTTTCGCCCGACCAGCTGCCCTGCTTTGACACAGCAACGGTTACCGTCCAGCTTTGGCAAATGGACGGTAATCCGCGCAATTCGGACGATTCGCTGATAATGCGCGGCGGCACGATTCCGGGCAGCACAAAGCCTGCATTCACGCTGCAAACTCCCCATGATTCGCCAATTCCGGTCCTGATTGCCGCGCCCCATGCAGGGCGGGACTATCCCGACACGGTGCTGCAACTGATGCGCGACCCGTCCTATTCCACGTTGCGGCTGGAAGACCGCTATGTTGACCGGATTGCGACAGAAGTGGCCCGGCTGACAGGGGCGGGGCTGCTGGTTGCCCATGCACCCCGCGCGATGATCGATCTCAACCGTGCCAGCGACGATGTCGATTGGGAGATGATTCGCGAAGGTCGCCCGGACGACCAGCCACGCGCGGCCACAAATCGTCGCTCGCGCAGTGGGCTGGGGCTGGTGCCGCGGCGTTTGCCGAGGCTTGGCGAAGTCTGGAAAGGGCAAATTGGCATGGACCAGCTCGAAGCGCGCATCGATAAGATCCATCGCCCATATCACCGCGCGCTTGCGCAGGCGCTCGAATCGCTGCGCGACAGATGGGGCGCGGCGCTTCTGTTGGATTTGCATTCCATGCCGCCCCTCAAACCCCGCCATGAAGGCGACCAGCCCGCCGAATTCGTGCTGGGTGACAGGTTCGGAGCATCAAGCGACGGCCTGTTGGTGGCCAATGCCTTTTCCTATCTCGCGCGGCAGGAACGGCCCACAGCGCATAACCGGCCATATGCAGGGGGGTATGTGCTTGATCGCCATGCATCGCCTGCACGCGGTATCCACGCGATCCAGCTGGAAATGTGCCGGTCAACCTATCTCGACAGCCGGATGGAAGAGCCCACTGCAAGGATAAATGCCGTTATCCGGCTGGTGTCGGGGCTAGTGCGCGAAATGGGTGAATGCACGGCATCGCTGGGGCGCGACGGCAATTTGCAGATGGCGGCGGAATAACCCCGCAAACCAGCAGCTTGCCCATAAAAAACCACCCCGCGCGTTTCCGCACGAGGTGGCCAAGGTTCAGGGAGGTGGTGCATCGAAATGCACCGGTTCAGGCGGGCCATGAGGGTAGCGCCGCCGAACATTTGCAAGATAGGAGGCGATCAGGGCCAGTTCAAGCCCGTCACGCCTCTATCCAGTCTCTGTCTGTCGCTCTTTTAGCGACTTGTAATCAAGCGGCTGGCGCAGCGTTCAGCGTCGGGCCCTTGCCCTGCTGGACCTGGCGCGCGAAGATTGCCCGCATCAGATCAAGCGAGAACAGGTGGGCATAGATAAGAGCCATCATGCCGTTTTGGTTCCACGTGCGCAGGACATCGCCGCGAACTTCGCGCAGCTTGTCCTGGTCGATCATCTGGAAACCGCGGTAAACAAACGGGTTATCCTGATTATCGCCCTGCGAAATGGCGATTTCGCCATCCATCAGCAGTTCGTGCTTCTTCAGTTCATCGACGAAGCCCTTGGTCCGAACGCCAGCTTCTTCGAAGCGTTCGCAGAACTGGAGGATTTCCTTGGTGCCTTCGGAAGGCTGGCCATCGGAAGCAAACAGCGGGTTTCCTTCTTCGAATTCGCCAAGCGATTCGGTGGTGGGGTCGAAGCAGAGCGACAGTTCGTCACTTTCCTGCGTCAGACGTGCCAGCATGAAGGGGTAACGGCGGATGTAGGCAGGCAGGTAAACCGGGTCATTGACCTTGCCCTGGTCGTCCACAAACGTGTTCACGCCTTCATTAAGGCCCATCAGAGCCAGCGGAAGCGGGTTGTCGCCTGAGGAAAATACGATGGGGTAATCGCGCTGTGCCTGCACGAATTCATCCACGGTCAGCGGGATCGCGTGTTGGTTGACCAGCCACATTGCGTTCTCGATCGGCTTGCTTTTCCAGGCCGAGTGATCGCGGCTGTTGAGCGGCATGAGGTCGTTGTAGAACAAGGGCAGGGTGGGCTGTGGCGCGCTGGCCATAGGATCTCTCCATCAAGTCGAAAAAGTGCCAGTTGAACCCGGCAAATCCGTAAAATCGTTCGAAGGCAGCCCGGATTCTGGCCGGTCAGCCCATCGCGTGAAGCGCGCGCTTTAAGGGTTGGCGCGGTGTGAAGCAAGGGCCGGTAATGACCTTGCCGTGCACTGTTTGGGGCGCAAAGCCTCTATAGGTGGTGATCGAGCGGCACCAGCTTGCCGGGATTGAGCAGGCCCTTGGGGTCCAGCGCCTGTTTGACACTGCGCATCAGCGACAGTGCCACCGGATCGCCCAGCCTGCCCAATTCATCGAGCTTCATCTGTCCGATGCCATGTTCCGCACTTATCGAGCCGCCCCAGCCGGTGACACGGTCATGCACGAACATGCTGATTTTCTTGCCTTCCTTTACTTCCCATTCGCCCGGCACTGCGCCTGCGGGCGCAAGGACGTGAAAATGGACATTGCCATCGCCCAGATGGCCAAAGGCATGGGCGCGTGTGCCCGGAAAATGCTGTTCAACTTCCGGCACGGTCTGGTCAACGAACCGGGCCATATCTTCAACCGGCACGGAAATATCGTGCTGCATGGCGGGGCCAATTGCGCGTTCTGCCGCTGAAATCGAATCGCGCAGGTGCCAGAATGCCTCTGCCTGCGCTTCATTGGCCGCAATGGTCGCGTCTTCGACAAGGCCCGCTTCCATGCCGCCAGCAAGTATATCTTCGGCCTGCTGGTACAGCGCGTCCTGCTGTCCCGGCGGTGCCACCAGTTCGATAAGGGCGTACCACGGATAACGCGTTTCGAGCGGGGACCGCGTGTCGGGTTGGTGATTGAGTACGGCGGAAAGACATTCGTCGGGCACGATTTCGAAACCCTCCAGAATGTCGGAGGCGCGCGCCTCGCAATGCAACAGCAATTGCCTTGCATCGGTGACCGAGGCAAGACCTGCCCACGCCACGACCCGCCCGCCGATGGCAGGCAACAGTCGCAACGTTGCCGCAGTCACGATACCGAGGGTTCCTTCGGACCCGATCAACATCTGTTTCAGGTCGAAACCGCGATTGTCCTTCTTGAGCGGGACGAGCGCATCAAAAATTGCCCCGTCAGGCATGACCGCTTCAAGGCCCAGGACCTGCGCACGCATCGTGCCGTGGCGCAGCACCTGAGTCCCGCCCGCATTGGTGGAAACAAGCCCGCCAATCGTTGCCGAGCCTTTGCCGCCCAGCGTCAGCGGAAATCGCAAGTCCTTGGCCTCTGCCGCCTCGTGCAGCGACTGGAGGATGACACCCGCTTCGCAAACAGCCCTGCCGCCAGCGGTATCGATTTCGCGAATTGCATTCATCCGCCGAAGCGATAGCAGGATTGCATTGCCGGTCTGGTCAGGCGTCGCGCCGCCCGACATGCCGCTGTTGCCGCCCTGCGGGACAATCGCGATGCCATGCTCGCCGCATAATCTGACGAGATCCGAAACTTGTTTCGTATTTTCAGGCGAGGCCAGCGCCAGTGCAGAGCCATGATATCGGCCGCGCCAGTCAGTCAGCCAAGGTGTGACAAGGTCTGCATCCTGTGTAAATCCACGCGGGCCAAGCAATGCGGCTGCCGCAGCGCAAAAATTTTTCTGATCGTTCATGGTGCTGCCTATGCCACATAGTCGGATCAATTCGCCAGTGCCGGGATGCGGTGTTTGCAGATTTGGAACTATGGATTAAGCCGTCGTTCAACCGTTCAGAGTATGGGGGCATATGACGAACAGCGGCCTTCGAGTTTTTCGGGCCTGTCATGGAGTTTGAACGCACTGGATATGCCCAGCCTCACTGCCTTGCTTGCGCCTCTTGCGCTGCTGCTGCCTCTTCCGGGAACAGATGGCGTGCAGGATGAAGGGCAGCAGCTGACAACGCGGCCGGAAAGTGCGGAAAAGCGTGTTGATTTGGCCGCGCAGGGCTGGCTGATGCTGGATGCGCTGGATGCGCTGGATGCGCTGGATGCCGCCGCAATCAACCAGCAGGTCAGGATCGAACGGCGGCTGGTGGTGCGTATTTCGCCGCGCGCACCGCTTGTACGTCAGAACATGACGGCCGACATCATGGCTGCGCCGGTGCCGGAGCGTACGGTCGAGAAGAAAGTGGGCAAATGCGTACCGGTCAGCGCCATTGCCGGGGTCCAACCGACCAGGGATAATCGCCTGATGCTGTTCATGCGGGATCAGCGTATTATTACGGCCAGCCTTGAAAAAGCGTGCCGGGCTAACGATTTCTATTCCGGTTTCTATGTAGAGCGGAACAAGGACGGCCTGCTCTGTATTGATCGCGACAAACTGCATTCACGCACCGGTGCCAACTGCGAAGTGAACCGGATGCGGCAGCTGGTTTCCGAGCAACGCTAGCGCGATTATTTCGCCGGGCGACCCAGTCTCGCCATTTTCTTGACTTTTCTTGCTGCAGCGCGCAAATGCGCGGCGGTTTTACTACGGGCAACATTCGCCCGCACCCACTGGCTTTCGAGCCTCTACAACCGGACAATCTGACCTACATGACTTTCGCCGATCTCGGCCTATCCGACAAATTGCTGCAAGCGGTTGAAGCCGCTGGCTACAGCGAGCCTACGCCTATTCAGGCCCAGGCCATTCCCGCAGTCCTCATGATGAAGGACCTCATCGGCATCGCCCAGACGGGCACTGGCAAGACCGCCAGCTTCGTTCTGCCGATGATCGATGTCCTCGACAATGGACGGCGCCGCGCGCGTATGCCGCGCTCCCTTATCCTGGAACCAACCCGCGAACTGGCGGCGCAGGTTGCAGAAAACTTTGAAAAATACGGTGCCCAGCACGATCTCAAAATGGCTCTGCTCATCGGCGGTGTGCAGATGGGCGACCAGGTGAAGGCGCTGGATGAAGGCGTCGATGTGCTGATCGCGACCCCTGGCCGCCTGATGGACTTGTTCGAACGTGGCAAGATCATGCTCAACGGCTGTGAATTGCTGGTGATCGACGAAGCTGACCGGATGCTCGACATGGGGTTCATTCCCGATATCGAATTCATCTGCGACAAACTGCCGACGACGCGCCAGACCATGCTGTTTTCGGCAACGATGCCGCCGCCGATCAAGAAGCTGGCAGACAAGTTCCTGTCAAACCCCAAGCAGATTGAAGTCTCGCGCGCAGCATCGACCAATGCCGACATTGCTCAGTTCAAGGTGATGATGACCCCGCGCAAAAAGCGCGAGGCGCTTCGCTGGTTCCTGCGCAATGACAATGTCAGCACCGCGATTGTCTTCTCCAACAAGAAGACCACCGTGCGCGACATTGCCAAGATGCTGAAAAAGGACGGCTTCAAGGTTGGTGAGATCCATGGCGACATGGACCAGTCCAGCCGCATAGCCGAACTCGACCTGTTCAAATCGGGCGAAATCAACATTCTTGCAGCGTCCGACGTTGCTGCCCGCGGCTTGGACATCAAGGGCGTGAGCCACGTGTTCAATTTCGACACGCCTTGGCACCCTGACGATTATGTTCACCGCATCGGCCGCACAGGCCGTGCAGGGGCCAAGGGCCGCGCATTCACCTTCGTGACCGCTGAAGATGCAGAGGCAATTGCCAATGTTGAAAAGCTGACCGGCAGTGAAATACCGCTTTACGCGCCAGCACGGCCCGCACCCCAGCCAGCAGATGCTGCGCCAGAGGAAAAGGCACCGCGCGCAAGGCAGCAGGATGATGAACGCCGTCCTTCGCAAGCCCGCTCGTCAGATGACAGGAAGCCGCGCGCTCGCCGAAAGTCGGCTGATGAAAGGCGCCAGCCGGAACGTGCAGAACCTGTCGAACGCGCCGCGGCCGAACCACGGGCCGAACGCGCCCCGCGCAAGGTTTCCGACCGTGCGCCAGAACCACGCCGGTATCACCACAAGGATACTGACGGGCCAAGCGAGCCGGGCGAATGGAACGGCCCCATTCCCGGCTTCCTCGAAGTTTCCGCGATCAATTGATCGAAATGTTGTGAAGCATGGGCCAGGCATGGTGCCTGGCCCTGTTTTGCCACGTGCTTAATCGGCAAGCACGACAAAGCTGTCGATCAGACGTTTTGACGCGCCGCTTTCAAAATCGATTTCCAGCTTGTTGCCTTCCTGGCCGGTGACTTTGCCGTAACCGAACTTATCGTGAAAAACCCGCACGCCGATGGCGATGTCGCTGCGCGGTTTGGCAGCAAAGCTGGCCGCGCTCCGGCCCGGTTCTTTCACCCGAACCTGTTTTGTCTCGTAACCGGAAGTCAGCGCCCGCTGCCATCCCGGCCCGCGCTGGCTCGACCGTTCAGGCCGGCTGGTGCTGACATGGGCGAACGGGTCTTCATTCTCGCTCCAATTCGCCTGCCACAGCGATGCGCCGCCCGTCATCGTGGTTTCGCGGTCGATATGTTCGTCCGGTAATTCCTCGACAAAGCGCGATGGGATGGAACTGGTCCATTGGCCATAAATGCGGCGATTGGCCGCATAGAGAATGGTGCAGCGTTTGCGGGCGCGGGTGATGGCCACATAGGCAAGGCGGCGTTCTTCCTCGAGGCTGGCAAGGCCGCCTTCGTCAAGCGAGCGCTGCGACGGAAACACGCCTTCTTCCCAGCCTGGCAGGAAGACGTTGTCAAATTCCAACCCCTTGGCAGCATGCATGGTCATAATGGTCAGTTTTTCGCCATCATTGACGCGGTCATTATCCATCACCAGCGAGACATGTTCAAGAAAATCGCCAAGTGTTTCATATTCTTCCATCGCGCGGGCGAGTTCGGAGATGTTTTCCAGCCTGCCTGCGCTCTCGGCAGATTTTTCCGCCTGCAGCATGGCGGTGTAGCCGCATTCCTCCATCACCGTGCGCAGCAATTCTGCAGGTGTGGTCTGTTCAGCCAGATCGCGCCAGCGCAGGAAATCGCCCATCAATGCAGCAATCGTGCCTGCTGCCCGCTTGGGCAGTTCGTCGCTATCTGCAAGCTGCAGCGACGCAGCCGCCAGCGGTAGGCCAGTCGCGCGTGAATGCTGGAACATCCGCTCCAGCGTCTTTGCGCCGAGGCCGCGTTTGGGCTGGTTGTAGATACGTTCGAATGCAAGGTCGTCGCGCGGCTGTGCGATCATGCGCAGGTAAGCCAGCGCGTCGCGAATTTCTGCACGTTCATAGAAGCGGAAGCCACCGATAATGCGATAATTGAGGCCGATCTGGATGAAGCGGTCTTCAAATTCCCGCGTCTGGTATTGCGCCCGCACCAGTATCGCCACCTGGTCCAGCGAAGCGCCTTCGCGTTCCAGCCGCTCGATTTCCTCGCCCACGCGGCGCGCTTCTTCCGGCGCGTCCCACACGCCGATGACCCGCACCTTGTCGCCGCCTTCAAATTCGGTCCAAAGCGTCTTGCCGATGCGCTGGCTGTTGGCGTCGATCAGGCCCGATGCGGCAGCCAGAATATGCGGTGTCGACCGGTAATTCTGTTCCAGCTTGACCACTTTGGCTCCGGGAAAATCCTTCTCGAACTTGAGGATATTGGCAACTTCCGCGCCGCGCCAAGAATAGATCGACTGGTCATCATCACCCACCACGCAGATGTTCTTGCGGGACTGGGCAAGCAGGCGAAGCCACAGGTACTGGACCTGATTGGTGTCCTGATATTCGTCGACAAGGATGTATTTGAACCGGTCCTGATACATCTTCAGCACTTCGGGATTGCGCCGCAGGATGTTGAGCATATGCAGCAGCAAATCACCGAAATCGCAGGCATTCAGCGACTTCAGACGGTCTTGATAAAGGGCATAGAATTCCTGCCCACGGCCGTTGGCATAGGCTTCGTTTTCGACCGCATCGAGATCGGACGGGTTAAGGCCGCGGTTTTTCCACCTGTCGATCAACCCGGCAAGCTGGCGCGGCGGCCAGCGCTTTTCATCAAGATCCTGATCGCGGATCAATTGCTTCAGCAATCGCAGCTGATCGTCCGTGTCGATGATGGTGTAATTGCTCTGCAGGCCGACGAGTTCGGCATGGCGGCGCAGCATTTTCGCGCCGATGGAATGGAATGTGCCGAGCCACGGCATTCCTTCAACCGCGTCACCGATATGTCTGCCAACCCGCTCGCGCATTTCGCGCGCGGCCTTGTTGGTAAAGGTGACGCACAGAATTTCACTGGGCCATGCCTTGCGCATGGCGACCAGGTGCGCCAGCCGCGCGGTGAGTGCCGCAGTCTTGCCCGTGCCAGCGCCAGCCAGCATCAGCACCGGCCCTTCGGTGGTCAGCACGGCTTCTTGTTGCGGCGTGTTCAGCCCCGCTGCATAGCGGGGCAGTTCGCCATGGTTCGTGGCGGCGGGAAGGGCAGGGTTTTCTGTCATGAGCAAGTGAACAGTTAGGGAACACTGGCCTCGCTTGCAAGCAGGATGGGCGGGTTCGCCACTGCTTGCAGGAACCGGAAATACGCTATTTCGTTATTGTCACAGAATTCGAAATTCACAGGCAGAGGAATTCAGTAATGAAGAAGATTGTAGTTTCCGCCGCGCTTGCTGGCGCAGCAATGGCATTTTCTGCACCGGCACTGGCCGATCACCATCTGACCAATGAAGGCATGAGCAGTCCAAAAGCCGAAGTGGTCGAGAAGAACGCCCGCGGGCAGGCCACCAAGGTGATGATTGACGGCAAAACCTATGATGTCTGCACCGCCAAGGATCAGGATGGCTGCATTAATCCGCGTGCTGCTGGCCTGAAATGGGGCAACCGCCCGCTTGATTACTGGCCGGGCCAGCCTGCCAGCACGATGAAGAAATAAGTCCGCAGTTTTCCAGTAAAAAAGGCGCTCCTTCGTGGGCGCCTTTTTTCGTATTCTATCCTATTTTATTCTATTCTGCGCGAAGCAGGGTCAGCTTCGCCTTGCCGACCTTGCGTTCTGCCTGGACTGTCAGAAGTTTCACTTCGACATCCTCTGTCGATGATGTTTCGACCGCAATCCATGTGTGCGGGCCAATCCAGCCGAGCCTGAGCAGACGATCAAGCGCAACAGCCGCAGCGCCGGAATGATAGGGCGGGTCCAATAGAATGAGGTCGTGCGGTTGCTTCGCCGGCCCAAGGCTCATCACGGAACCTGCCCGAACGTCGCATTTCGGGCCAGCGCCCAGCGCATGGACATTTTCGCGGATGGATTTGAGCGCGGCTTCGTCATGTTCGACAAACAGGCAATAGCCCGCGCCGCGTGACAAGGCTTCAAGGCCAAGCGCGCCGGAACCTGCAAACAGGTCAGCCACTGAAAGGTCGTTGAAACTGCCGAGCCTGCTGGCGAGCATGTTGAACAGCGTTTCGCGTGTCCGGTCAGCTGTGGGTCGCGTTCCCTCGCCCTTGGGGGCAACCAGTTTTCGTCCGCGCCAATCGCCGGCAATAATCCTCATTTGCGGGTTTCTCGCAGCAAGTCCTTGCGGAATTTCTCAACCTGCGCCTGCGGTACTTCTGCTGCGGTTCCGCGGGGCATATTGCCCAGTTCGAACGGGCCATAGGTGGTGCGCATCAGGCGCGAAACCTCTAGCCCCAGATGTTCAAGCACGATCCGGACTTCGCGGTTCTTGCCTTCCTTGATGGTCATTTCGATCCACTGGTTACGGCCTGTGCGACGTTCCAGATTGGCGTCGATCCGGCCATAATGCATCCCGTCGATGGTGATGCCATGGATCAGTTCTTCAAGCTGGGCCTGGGTAATGTCGCCAAAGGCGCGGGCGCGATACGTGCGCGGGATGCCCGATGATGGCAGTTCCATTGCCCGTTTCAGCTCACCATCATTGGTCAGCAGCAACAGCCCTTCGGTGTTCATGTCCAGCCGGCCAATCGGCATCAGGCGCGGCGCATCCTTGGGCAGGGCATTGGCAAGGGCTGCATAGATTGTCGGGCGGCCGGCATTGTCGCGTTCCGCCGTCAGCAGTCCGGTGGGCTTGTTGAACAGGAACAGCCGCGCTGCTTCTACCTTGCCCACCGGATTGCCATCAACCGTGATGCCCTTCAGGCTGGTCAGGAATGTGGCGGGTGTTTCGATGACCTTGCCGTCCTGCGAAATACGGCCTTCCTCGATCAGCCGTTCAATCTCGCGGCGGCTGGCAATACCTGCGCGGGCCAGCAATTTGGCTATGCGGTCGCCTTCTGGCCGGTCGGGTGAACGTTCGGTCGGCTTGGCCGGCGTGCGCGGGCCAGACGGGCCCTTCGCGCGCGCATCGGCATGCCTCCTGGATGGAGAATCGGCTGTGGGTCTGCCGGAACGAGGTCTGTGGGGTTGGGCCATTGCGGCCCTCTAGCCGTTTAGTGGCCCTTCCGCAAAGCGATCAATTGATCGGCACCCGTTTGCATCAATTGCTGGCGCGCAAGGCTTCCTGCACCGTTTCGTGAAAGCGGGTGATGCCCGTTTCCAGCGTCCCGAGCGTGATCTGGTCTATCACGCCTGACGAAAGCCCCTGTTGTCCCAGTTCTGCCGCGCGGAAATCTTCAGAAGCAAAGACCCCTCCGTCCAGCAGGTTCCAGCTGCGTTGCCAATGGTCGCGCGCCTTATCCGTGGTAGGCTTTTCAGGGATGAGCATGAAGTCTTCCACCAGCGTGCGGTCATGCGCCTGCGGCATCAGCACCATGACGTTGAGATAATCGGGGCTGGGAATGACGATTGTTGCAGGCAGCAGCTGATACGCAAAAGTGACGACCCTGCGCAGCGCGGCCATGTCGTGAAGGTCAACCCCGTCCATGTCTTCCAGCCGCCCGACTGCAGAACGCGAATGCGGGCCGATCATATCGCCCGCCGTCACGCCATCCTTGAAGAACGGGCCAATCGTCTGCGCGTGCAGGCGGGTCACATGGTAACTTTCGAGGAAGGCATCCATGATGAGCTTCCAGTTCCCGGCCACTTCGTGCGTCTTGCGTGCATACAAGTGGTGGTCTGCCATGCCGAATGCATCGAAATCTTCACCCAGCGTGCGTGCGAGCGAAAAATCCGCCCCTTCGGCGGGCGCAAACCAGATGAGGCCGCCTGCTTCGATGCTGGGCAATTCCACCAGGCCGTGGTCCGTCTTGTCGAGGCCGGGAAATGTTTCAGGGCGCGGCATGGCGAGCAGCGTGCCGTCCAGCTTGTAGGTCCACGCATGATAGGGGCAGACCAGCCGCCTTGCGCACACAGTATCGGTCCCTTCGACAAGGCGCGTTCCGCGGTGGCGGCAGACATTCATGAAGACATGGACGGTGCCGTCCACATCGCGCGTCAGCAGCAACGGCCTGCCGGTGGCATCATGCGGCAGCGCCATGCCTGCATCGGGCAACAAGGCGGAAGGTGCGATGACCTGCGGAAGGCGATCAAACAGCCCAGCCTTTTCACGGGTCCAGTGATCAGGATCGGTATAGACAGAAGCAGGAACGTGAGTAATTTCAGCGGCGAAGCGTTCTTCCCCGCGCAAAATTGCCTGCGCCAGCACCAACTGCCCCGGCGTGGGGCATTTTTCTCTGGTGACAGTTCCGGTCTCGCTCATGGAAGGCTTCCTTAAATCTCCAGCGGCGCTAGTGTCGCACGAATAAGAACTGGTGCAAAGTCCGCCGCGGTCGCATGGGCCGATATGGACGGGCCGGATAACAACGGGAAGTGACGTACTGATGGGTGAGCAAATCGAACGCCGGACGATGTGGGATGGAGTTCGGCCTTATCTTGAGCCTGCTCCGCTGGCGGCTCTTTTCCTTGGCATTTCATCCGGTTTTCCCTTCGCGATGATTGCCGCCACGCTGACCACGCGGCTGGCAGAAGCAGGGATCGAGAAATCGACGGTTACCGCCTTTGCGCTGACCTTCCTTGCCTATAATTTCAAATGGCTGTGGGCACCGATTATCGATGCCATAAAATTGCCGCTGCTGGGGCGGATTGGCCAGCGCGTTTCATGGCTCATTTTCACGGCAGTGCTGGTGATGATCAGCATCATCTATCTCGGCTCGCTTGATCCGACGGCGGATATTGCCGCCGTGGCGGTTGCGGCCATCCTGGTGGGTGTTGCAGGCGCCACTTTTGATATCGTGATCGATGCCTATCGCATCGAATTGCTGGAACCGCGCCAATTGGGCGTGGGTTCAGGGATGAGCCAGTATGGCTGGCGTATCGGTGCGGCGGCTGCAGGGGCCACTGCGCTGGTGGTGGCGCAGCGATATGGCTGGCAGATGGCCTATACGTCCTGTGCGTTTTTCGCCCTGTTTGCCATTGGCACCGGGCTGGTGATGGGCGAACCATCGCGCCGTATCGAACCCAAGCCGCTGAAAGGCCCGGTTGCCGCAGCAATTGCCTATGTCAGCCCGCTGGCCGAATTTTTCAAACGCAAGGGCGCGCTGCTGGTGCTGGTCTTCGTGCTGATCCACAAGCTGGGTGATACGTTGGCAAATCTGACCTTCCGCCTGCTGTTTGAAGACCTTGGCTATACCAAGGATGAAGTCGCCATTTACGATGTCGGCGTTGGCTTCTGGGCGCTGCTGGTCGGCGTATTTGTCGGCGGCTTTCTCTATGCCCGCCTGGGGATGAAGAAATCCGTTCTTATCAGCCTTGTCCTGATGGCCGTTTCCAACTTCGGCTTTGCGGCACTGGCCGCTGTTGGCCACAGTAATATCGGCATGGCATCAGCGATCGGCTTCGAGAATTTCGCCAGCGGCATCGGCGGCGTGTGCGTGGTCGCCTATCTGTCGGCCTTGTGTAACCTCAATTTTACTGCAACCCAGTTCGCGCTGCTGTCCGCGGCGGCCAGTATCCTTGGCCGCTTTGTTACCGGCACCACGGCAGGCAGCCTGATCGAGAATTTCGGCTACGTCGATTTCTACCTGCTGACCACCGCGCTGGCGATGCCGGGCGTGTTCCTGTTCTGGTGGATGATGCACAAGGGGCTGGTGGACCAGTCGCTGGGCACAGCGGGCGAAGTGTCGAGCACAGATGTCCCTAAACAGGCAGACGATCTGACCTGATACGCATCGCAGCGCTGCTCTAGTCGGGTATCTCGCGATTGAGGCGGAGGACTTCTCCGCCAAGATACAGCGACCCGGCAATCAGCACTGGCAGCCCATCATCGGGCAGGCCGGCAAGGGCCGAGGGCACGTCAGGCGCGGATGTGGCGCAGGCGGTAAATGCTTCCGGCCCATGACTTTCCTGCCCCGGCACTGGCACAATGGTGATGCTGACCAGTTCGCTCTTCATCGGGCCGGTGATCGCAGCCGGGTCCTTGTTGGCGAGCATACCCATGATGAGATGCAGCCGTTTGCCATCGAAGTGACGCTTCAAAGCCTGACCAGCATCAGGGTTATGGCCGCCATCCAGCCAGACTTCTCGTGAGCCGACAAGCGGCCCTTCGGCAAGCCGTTGCAGGCGGGCCGGCCACCATGCGGTACGAATGCCCCGCGCCATGGAATCGGCGGATACGTTGATAAAATCCTGATGCCGCAGCATGGCTACTGCCAGGGCAGCATTCTGCGCCTGGTGCGGTCCGGCCATGGTCGGCAGAGGCAAAGTCAGTTCCCCGTGGCGGTCGCGATATTCCAGCCCGGCGATGCTGCTCATGTCCCAGTCGCGACCGCGCATTGCCAGCGGCGCCCCAGCGGCTGCGGCCGCGCGCTCGATTTCAAGTTCTGCCTCGAGCGGATAATTGAAAGTGACCAGCAAGCAGCCGGGCTTCGCAATACCGGCTTTTTCAAAGGCAATGCGGGCAAGCGGCGCTTCGGGCACGCCTTCTTCGGGTGCCAGCAGGAAACGTTCGTGGTCGATACCAAGGGCAGCAATGCCGCAGGCAACCGGATGTTCGATCACATTGGTGGCATCAAAGCGCCCGCCAAGCCCGACTTCGATCACGCAAACATCGGCAGGCGTGCGCGAAAAGGCAAGGAAGCTTGCTGCAATCGTGACTTCGAAAAAGCTGGGCGCAAGCCCTTCTGCGGCATCCAGCACTTCCGCCAGCAGCGAAGCCAGCAATTCATCCTCGATCAGCTTTCCGGCGATCCGGATACGTTCATTATAACGCACCAGATGGGGGCTGGTGGCCATGTGAACCAGCTTGCCATCGGCTTCCAGCATGGCGCGCAGGAAAGCGCAGGTGGACCCTTTGCCATTGGTGCCTGCCACATGGAAAACGGGCGGTAACTGCTTGTGCGGATCGCCTAGCCGGGCCAGCAATTGCCTGATGGTTTCCAGCCCGAAGCGGCCCTGCGGAAGCGATAGTTCCGCCAGCCGGTCAAGCTGCTGCTGCACTGCCGGATTATCCGACCTGGCGAAATCCATCGGCGGGTTTCAGGCTGCTTGTGCAGGCCGCAGGTAATCAAGCAGCGTCGCCAGCTTGCTGCGCAGTTCCTTGCGGTGCACTACCATGTCCACCATGCCGTGCTTGTGCAGATATTCTGCGCGCTGGAACCCTTCGGGCAGGCTTTCGCGGATCGTATCCTGGATAACCCGCTGTCCGGCAAAGCCGATCAGCGCGCCCGGTTCGGCAATCTGGACATCGCCCAGCATTGCGTAACTGGCCGTGACACCGCCAGTGGTCGGGTCTGCCAGCACCACGATATAGGGCAGGCCGGCCTCTTTCAGGCGGCGTGTCATGACGGTCGCCTTGGGCATTTGCATCAGGCTGAGAATGCCTTCCTGCATCCGCGCGCCACCTGCGGCGGTAACCACGATATAGGCGCATTTGCGCGACAGGGCGCGTTCTGCACCGGCACAGAATGCCGTGCCAACGGCCATACCCATCGACCCGCCCATAAAGCCGAAATCCTGCACGCCGACAACGGCAGGGCGGCCCTCGATTGCACCAGAGCCGACACTGAATGCATCGCGGTGCGGGTTCTTGGCGCGTGCCTGTTTCAGGCGGTCGGTATATTTCTTCGTATCACGGAACTTGAGCGGGTCTTCGCTGACTTCGGGCTGCGACAGCATTTCAAACCCTTCGTCCAGCAAGGAAGCGAGGCGTTGGTCCGCACCGAGCCGGCCATGATGGTCGCACCGCGGGCACACGCTCTGGTTTTCTTCATATTCCTGCGCGAACAGCATTTCCTGGCACTTGGGGCATTTGACCCACAGATTGTCAGGCGTTTCGCGCTTCGTCATGAAGGGAAGCGAGTTGCGGACCTTGGAAATCCAGCTCATCTATTCAGTCCTTTCGGGCCGCATGCACGGCATCAGCCAGCGCGGCGGTCAATGTTCTTAGCGCAGCAGGCGCATCTTCGCCATGCCTCGCCACCAGTTCCACAAGGGCAGAGCCTACCACCACGCCGTCAGAAACGCGGGCAATGGCGCTGGCCTGTTCAGGGGTGCGAACCCCGAAACCGACTGCAATCGGCAAATCGGTCGCAGCTTTCAGCCGCGCAACGGCATCATCGATGCTGGCCTGTGCTGCCTGCTGCAGACCGGTAATGCCGGCGACAGACACATAATAGAGGAAGCCGCCCGACCCTTCGAGCACAGCGGGCAGGCGCTTTGCATCGGTCGTGGGGGTGGCAAGGCGAATGGGCGCGATGCCAGCCGCGCGTAAATCCGGCCCGAGCGAATCGTCTTCTTCGGGCGGAATGTCGACGCAGATCACCCCATCCACACCGGCGGCCCTGCATTGGCCTGCAAACCACTGGGGCCCGCGGCGCACCATGGGGTTGGCATAACCCATCAGCACCAGCGGCACATCCGGGTGACGCTGGCGAAAGGCTGATGCGATGGCGAAGACATCCGCCGTGGTCGTCCCTTTGCCGAGTGACCGGATATTGGCTTCCTGGATGGCAGGCCCGTCGGCCATCGGATCGGTGAAGGGCATGCCCAGTTCGATCACATCCGCGCCGCCATCTACCAGCGCGTCGAGATTGGCAGCAGTGTCGCCATCGCCTGCGGTGATGAAGCACACGAGCGCGGGGTGGGGCTTGGCAAAAGCGTTTGAGAGGCGGTTCATGGATATTTCGGCGTCAGTTTGAAGGCCAGGAGGGCAAGGGAATACAGGATCGCATACGCCGCTGAAACGGCAAGCCATTTCGCCCAATCCACCTCTTGGTGGAAGATCGCGTCCCAGGCACAGCCAAGAACAAACATCATCACAAAGGTGAATGGGGCGCGTCGGGCAGCCTCGTATGGCCGCAATTTGCGATATTCCTCGCCCTTCACATTTCCACTCCCAGCTTTTCAGCCACGGTGAAGATGTCCTTGTCCCCGCGACCGCACAGATTGGCGAGGATCACGCTGTCTTTCGACATCGTCTTGGCAATTTTCGCCACGGCGGCAATCGCGTGGGCGGGTTCCAGCGCGGGAATTATGCCTTCGGTGCGGCAAAGCAGCTGGAACGCGTCCAATGCCTCGTCATCGGTGACGGCGGTATATTCAACGCGGCCCATGTCTTTCAGCCACGCATGTTCAGGGCCGATGCCAGGGTAATCGAGACCTGCGCTGATCGAATGGCCTTCGGTAATCTGCCCGTCTTCATCCTGCAGCAGATAGGTCTTGTTGCCATGGAGAATGCCGGGAAAACCGCCCAGCAGGCTGGCTGCGTGCTGATCGCCATCAAGCCCGTAACCTGCCGCCTCGACGCCGAGCATTTTCACATCCGCATCGTCAAGAAACGGGTGGAACAGGCCAAGCGCGTTGGAACCGCCGCCGATGGCCGCCACCAGCAGATCGGGCAGGCGGTTTATGCGTGACAGCATCTGCGCGCGGGCTTCCTTGCCGATCACGCTCTGGAAATCGCGAACGAGTTCAGGATAGGGGTGCGGGCCTGCTGCGGTCCCGATGATGTAGAAGGTGTCGTGGACATTGGCGACCCAGTCGCGCAGCCCTTCGTTCATCGCATCCTTCAGCGTGGCAGCGCCGCTGGTGACAGGCACAACTTCAGCCCCAAGCAGCTTCATGCGGAAAACATTGGGCTGCTGGCGGGCAACATCGGTTGCGCCCATGTAAATGACGCAAGGCAGACCAAAGCGTGCGCATACTGTTGCAGTAGCGACACCGTGCTGGCCTGCGCCGGTTTCCGCGATGATGCGCGTCTTGCCCATCCGCATGGCGAGCAGGATCTGCCCGATGCAATTGTTGATCTTGTGCGCGCCGGTATGGTTCAATTCGTCGCGCTTGAACCACACTTGCGCGCCATTTCCGGCAGGTGCGTCCTTGCGCAGTTCCTCGGTCAGCCGTTCGGCAAAATAGAGCGGCGAAGGGCGGCCGACATAATGTTCGAGCAGGTCGTCAAACTGCGCCTGAAAGGCCGGGTCGGCCTGCGCAGCGCGATATTCCCGCTCCAGATCAAGGACCAGCGGCATCAGCGTTTCGGCAACGTAACGCCCGCCGTAATCGCCAAAATGCCCCCGATCGTCGGGCTGGTTACGAAATGAATTTTTCAGGTCTGTCATATCACGCTCATACTTCATGGGCCGCTTTGCAGAAGGCCGCGATTCTGTCCACGTCCTTGACGCCCAGTGCGCTTTCCACGCCTGAAGATGTATCCAGCAGGGGCGCATTGGTGATGCGGATTGCTTCGCCAACATTGTCCGGTGTCAGCCCGCCGGCAAGTCCCCATGGGGTTGCCCCACGATAGGCTGACAATAGCGACCAGTCGAATGTCAGACCCATCCCGCCTGGCAGGGCCGACCCCTTGGGTGTGCGGGCATCAAACAGGATGAAATCGGCTGCGCCCTGATAGGCATCGGCGCGCTGTACGTCGCCTGCTGCCGAAACAGCCAGCGCCTTCCACACAGGAAGGTTGAAGCGCGCTTTCACTTCGGCAGTGCGAGTGGGCGTTTCGCTGCCATGCAGCTGCACGGCATCAAGCTGGCCTGCGGTGATGGCCTGCGCCAGCAATGCATCATCCGCATCGACGAACAAGCCCACTTTGCCAATGCGCGTACCAGCCCGCGCCGCAAGGGCGGGCGCATCGCGTAACGACACGTTGCGCGGCGATGGCGCAAAGAATACCAGCCCGAAATGATCGGCTCGTGCGGCGATGGCCGCATCAAGTGCTTCGGGGGTCGAAATCCCGCATATCTTGATCGCACGGTCAGGCATGGGTGCGGCGATAGACATAAGGCCGCACGCAGGAAAGACCTGTTTGTGGCACGCGCCACCTGGCTCCGCCTGTGCAGGCCGATTTCGGGTTGGACCACCTTTATGCTAATTTCCGCCTGCCGGACGATCGTGGGGACGGGTCGACCAGTATTCGTGCGGCAAGGGGGACACTATGCAAGGCGATCTGCAATATCCGGTCAAGACCAGAGACATTCACAATCATCACATGGATTCAACCATTTGGGATGATTTCATCCTTCGCGATGATGATATTATCATCGGCACATGGGCAAAATCCGGCACCACATGGATGCAGCAAATAATCGGGCAAATGCTGCTCGGCCCTGACCCACAGTTGAAAGCGAACGAACTTTCACCGTGGCTGGATATTCGAGTCGCTCCGAAAGAAGAAATATTCGCCGGGTTGGAAGCGCAGGAAAATCGGCGTTTCATCAAGACGCACTTGCCTGCCGATGCGCTGAAACTTTCACCAAAAGTGAAATATATCTACATCGCCCGTGACGGGCGCGATGCCTTGTGGAGCTGGTATCACCATCATTGCTCGTTCAATGAAATGGCCTACGAAATGCTCAATGAAACGCCTGGGCTGGTAGGACCGAAGCTGGAAAAGCCGTGCGATGACATTCGCCAATATTGGCACGAATGGCTGGATAATGATGGCTATCCGATCTGGAGTTTCTGGGAAAATATCAGGACATGGTGGGAAGTCCGTCATTTGCCGAATGTGAAAATGATCCACTTTGCCGATCTGAAGCAGGACATGGTCGGCACCATGCAGGACATTGCGGAATTTCTGGAAGTGGATGTCGCGGCGGATGACTGGCCTGCCATCGCCGAATATTGCAGTTTCGACTGGATGAAGGAGAATTCCGACCTGACCGTGCCGATGGGCGGCGTTGTTTTTACTGGCGGGTCCAAGGCGTTCATGAACAAGGGCGTCAACGGGCGCTGGCGCGATACGCTGAGTGTGGATGAATGCGCCGAATACGAAGCGATTGCATTAAAGGAACTGGGGCCTGAATGCGCGCACTGGCTGGCGCACGGGACCTTGGGATGACTCAGATCTGCGGCGCTGGTTACAGCGTTGCTTCTATGTCCCGTGCTGCCTGAACAGGGTCGTCCGCGCGGCTGATGGGCCGCCCGATGACAAGCACACTCGCACCATCGTCGCGCGCCTTGCGCGGGGTGACGACACGCTTCTGGTCGCCAACGCTGGCACCTGCTGGGCGAAGGCCGGGAACAACGAAGAAACCGTCTTTCCACTGTTTGTGGACTGCGCCCACTTCATGGCCGGAACAGACAATCCCGTCGAGGCCTGCTTCATGGGCAAGGTCTGCAAGGCGCATGACCTGGTCATGCGCACTGCCTGCAATACCGGTGCGGATCAGGTCACGTTCGTCGAGGCTGGTCAGCATGGTCACCGCCACCACCTTCGTGCCTTCCGCTGCTGCAGCCTTGGCATCTTCCATCATGTGCCTGCCGCCGCTGGCGTGGACCGTGACGATGGCAGGTTCGCTGACGTGAATGGCCTGCATCGCGGCGGCCACCGTATTGGGAATATCATGCAGCTTCAGGTCCAAGAAAATGGGCAGGCCCACCTGCGCAATTTCATGCACCCCGTGATGGCCATGTGCGCAGAAGAATTCCAGGCCCAGCTTGATCCCGCCCACATGTGCCTTCACCTTGCTGGCAAGCGCTTTTGCCGCGTCGAGCCGGGGCAGGTCCAGCGCCAGGAAAATCGGGTTGCTCATAAAGACGTGCCAGACGCAGGAGCCAGAGGTTCTGCATCTGCAGACGGGGTGACGGGCTCAGCAGAAGTCGGCGCGACAGAGGGTATGCGCGCAGCTGATTCCAATGCTTTTATGCGCCGTTCCAGCCGCCATTTAACGCCGCGGTGCAGCAGCCACGTCGGAACCATGCCCAAAAGGAACGACACGATAACCAGCGCAGGAACCTTGGTTTCCAGCACCAGATTGGTCCAGATCTGAACTTCCACTTCTTTCCAGTTGAAGAAGGAAAAAAGCATCAGCCCTGCAAACAGCAGGACCCAGAGGACGGTGCGAACTATCTGCATTGTATTCCCCGTGGTTTACATGAAGCCGATGCTAGGCGGATTGGAGGTTTAAGGGAAGGGTGCGGAAAGCGCGCGCCAAACCCCGTATTCCTGCTCAGCCAAAGACCCTGTCGAAAATGAAGTCGACCTGCTTGAAATGATAGTCGAGATCGAACTTGTCCTCGATCTCGGCTTCGGACAATGCGGCGGTTACTTCGCTGTCGGCCTTGAGCAGGTCGAGCAGCGATTTTTCGCCATCAGATTCCCACACCTGCATCGCATTGCGCTGCACAAGGCGATAGGCATCTTCGCGGCTCACGCCGGCCTGCGTCAGCGCCAGCAGCACGCGCTGCGAATGGACAAGGCCGCCCATACGGTCGAGGTTCTTCTGCATCCGCTCAGGGTAAATCAGCAGCTTGTCGATGACGCCTGTCAGGCGTGCCAGTGCGAAGTCCAGCGTGATGGTGGCATCGGGCCCAATGAAGCGTTCAACCGACGAATGCGAAATATCGCGCTCATGCCACAGTGCCACGTTTTCCATGGCGGGAAGCGCATATGCGCGGATCATGCGAGCCTGTCCGGTGAGGTTTTCGGTCAGAATCGGATTGCGTTTGTGCGGCATCGCCGATGAACCCTTCTGGCCGGGCGAGAAATATTCTTCCGCCTCCAGAACTTCGGTGCGCTGCAAGTGACGTACTTCGATGGCGACCCGTTCGATGGAACTGGCGATTACGCCCAGCACGGCAAAATACATCGCATGGCGGTCACGCGGGATTACCTGCGTGCTGACCGGTTCGATCTGCAGGCCGAGGCGTTCAGCGACATGGGCTTCAACCTGCGGGTCGATATTGGCAAAGGTGCCGACAGCGCCGGAAATCGCACAAGTGGCGATTTCCTCGCGTGCAGCCACTAGCCGTTTGCGGCACCGTGCGAACTCGGCATAAGCTTGCGCCAGTTTCAGGCCAAAGGTCACAGGTTCTGCATGAATGCCGTGGCTGCGGCCGATTGTGGGCGTATATTTATGCTCTTCTGCGCGGCGCTTGATAGCGGCCAGCAGCAGGTCGAGGTCTTCAAGCAGTAAATCAGCTGATCGGGCGAGCTGCACTGCCAGCGTGGTGTCGAGCACATCGGAACTGGTCATTCCCTGGTGCATGAAGCGGGCTTCGTCGCCCACCTGTTCTGCCACCCATGTCAGAAAAGCGATCACGTCATGCTTGGTAACAGCCTCGATCGCGTCGATAGCCTCGACATCAATGACAGGGTCTGTCGCCCACCAGTCCCACAGGGCCTTCGCCGCGCTCTTGGGGACAACGCCCAACTCGCCCAGCTTTTCTGTCGCATGGGCTTCGATTTCGAACCAGATGCGGTAACGCGCTTCGGGCTCCCATATGGCGGACATTGCGGGGCGGGCGTAACGGGGGACCATGTTCGACTCCGGTAAAAACTGTTCGCGCGGCGGCTAGGCGGACCAAACGGTCAGATCAACCCCTTGGCCTTGAGAGAGACGTGGCCCTGCCGCCCGATGATGACGTGATCATGCACGACAATGCCCAGCAAACGCCCTGCTTCGGCAATGCGATTGGTGATCTGGATGTCCGCACGGCTTGGCTCCGGATTGCCGCTGGGGTGGTTGTGCACAAGTATTAGCGCAGTTGCCCCTATATCCAATGCCTGGCGGATAACTTCGCGCGGATGGATTGCCGCTTCGTCAATCGAGCCATCACCCACGTGATGGTCCAGCACCAGCCGATTCTTGGTATTGAGATAAAGGACACGGACACGCTCGACGGTCAGATGCGCCATATCGATGGTGAGATAATCAAGCAGTGCCTGCCAGCTGCCGAGCACGGGCTTCTGTTCTACTTCCACCCGCGCCATCCGGCGTGCAGCAAGCGCCACGCTCTTGAGCGCGGCAGCACTTGTCTCGCCCACGCCCTTCACCGATTGAAGGGCGCGGGCATCGGCGTTCAGCACACCGGCCAGCGATCCGAACCTGCTGATCAGCGCCTTTGCCACAGGTTTCGTGTCGCCCTGCTTGATGGCGGCGAACAGGAGATATTCCAGAACTTCATAGTCAGCCAGCGCCTCTGCACCGCCGCCCAGCAAACGGGCGCGCAGGCGCGATCTGTGGCCTGCGCCAGCATGGTCGCCCGAAATTTTCGGCGATTTTTCTTCAGCTTGCGGCAACCTTTACCCCGGCATCTGCGTTAAGACCGTTGCATTGCATTTACCGGGCGATGCGCGCAAGTGTGGGGTAGATGGCGCAGGTCGTAGAAGACGATTTCGAAGTTGATCGACCGCAAGCCACGGCCACCGGCCGGGGGCGTGTTTTTCGTCGCATATTGGCCATTTTTGCAGTGCTGGTTGTTGCCGCCGCAGCGGTGTTGTGGTTTTCGCGAGAAAACATCGCTGACAATATCGTGTCGGATCAGCTTGCCGGCATTGGCCTTCCTGCAACCTATGAAATCGGGGAAATAGGGCCGGACAGGCAAGTTCTGACCAATCTGGTTATCGGCGATCCGGCAAAGCCTGATCTTACTATCGAACGGGTCGAAGTCCGTTTGCGCTACCGTTTTGGCTTGCCAGCCATTGACAGGGTGACGGTGGTGAAGCCGCGTCTTTATGGCAGTTATATCGACGAGGTCCTGTCATTTGGCAGCCTTGACCCCTTGCTGTTTGGTGAAACTGACAAGCCATCCGGCCTGCCTGATCTTGACCTCAGTCTGGTTGACGGGCGCGGTCTTGTCGTGACGGATTTCGGGCCGGTGGGCCTTAAGGCAGAAGGCAGGGGCCGGTTGAACAACGGGTTCAGCGGCATTCTGGCAGCGGTTGCACCCACGCTGGAAGGTGGCGGCTGTATTGCCGCAGATGCTTCTCTTTATGGCAAAATCTCGACTTCATCTGGCAAGCCGGACTTTTCCGGACCGGTGCGGCTGGGCAATCTGGCTTGCGCTGAAAGCCGGATTTTCATGCGCAAGGCGGCGTTGCAGTTGAATGCCGGTTCTGATGCGGAATTTGCGCGCTTCGATGGCAGGGCGCAGTTGGCAACAGGCGCGGTATCATTTGCTGGCAATGGCGCAGCCGGTCTCAATGGCAATATCCGGGCAAAATGGGCCAATGATGCGCTCGATGCCACCTATTCGCTTGCGGCGCGCGCAGTCGGGACTTCGCAGCTTGGTGCGGCAGTGATGACGGCCAAGGGTTCCCTGCGCGGACGCAGCGGTTTCGAGCAGGTGGAACTTGAAGCCGATGTCGAAGGCAATGGCGTGCGCCTCGGCGACACGGTCGACAGCACCCTGGCAGACCTGGCGATTACCAGTGAAAGCACGCTGGCAGCGCCGCTGATCCAGAAAATGCGCAATGCGCTGCGCAACCAAGCAAAGGGCAGCCGGCTTGCTGCTGACGTTAGGGCGCGCAAGACCGGCAAAGTTCTGTCCCTGAATATTCCGCAAGCAAGCCTTCGCGGCGGTAGCGGGGCAACATTGCTGTCCCTGTCGCGTGTGCAACTGGGCGAAGGGGGCCGGGGTGTTCCGCGCCTTTCGGGCAATATTGCCACTGGCGGCCCTGGCCTTCCTGAAATCATCGGGCGCATGGAAAGCCGCACCAACGGCAATGCGGTATTCCGCCTGCGCATGGCGGAATATTCAGCCGGTGAAAGCCGTCTGGCAATTCCCGAACTGGTTGTTTCACAAGGCAGCACTGGCGCGATTGGCTTTGCAGGACGCGCTATTGCCAGTGGCGCGCTGCCCGGCGGGTCAGCGCGCAACCTGCAGGTTCCGCTCTCAGGCAACTGGTCAGCGGCAAATGGATTGGTGCTTTGGCGGCAATGCACCCAAATCAGGTTTGACCAGCTGGCGCTCGCCAATCTTACATTTGACCGCCGCTCGCTTACCCTGTGCCCCGCTGGCGGGCAGCCGATATTGCGCAGCGGTGCGAACGGCCTTCGCATTGCGGCTGGCGCGCCCAGCCTGGACCTTGCAGGCACATTGGCGGGCACACCCATCCGTATTGCCAGCGGGCCGGTCGGCTTTGCCTATCCAGGCGCGATGTCGGCGCGCAACCTCGATATCACCCTGGGTGCGGCTGAAAGCGCCAACCGCTTTGTCATCAGCAATCTCGACGCCAAAATTGGCAAGAACATCTCCGGCACATTCTCAGAAGCTGATATCCGCCTGTTTGCCGTGCCGCTGGACCTCAACAACACCAGCGGTAACTGGGATTATACAGATGGTGTCCTGAAAATTGCCGATGCGACCTTTTCCTTGCGAGACCGGTCGGAAGAACAGCGATTTGAAATGCTGCAGGCCCGCGATGCATCGCTTGCGCTGGAAGACAGCATCATCACTGCAAAAGCTGTCCTGCGCGAACCCAAGAGCGACCGCGAGGTTACTCGGGTCGATATCATCCATAATCTGGGCAATGGAGTCGGCCATGCCGATCTTGCAGTTGACGGCCTCATTTTTGACGACCGCCTCCAGCCGGAAGACCTCACCGTGCTGGCGCTGGGCGTCATTGCCAATGCGCAAGGCGTGGTAACCGGCACGGGGCGGATCGACTGGAACCCTGACAAGGTTACCAGCACTGGCCAGTTCTCCAGTGATTCGCTCGATTTCGCAGCAGCGTTCGGCCCTGTGCGCGGCGCATCGGGCACGATTTACTTCACTGACCTGCTCAGCCTTACAACCGCGCCTGACCAGCGCATCAAGGTCGCCTCGATCAATCCGGGCATCGAAGTGACTGACGGCGAAGTTTCCTTCAGCCTCAGCGATGGCAGGCTGCTGGCGGTTTCCGGCGCGACCTGGCCCTTCATGGGTGGGACGCTGACGTTGAAGCCGGTCAATATCAACTTCGGGACAAGCGAATCGCGGGCCTATGTGCTGGAAATTGTCGGCCTCGATGCTGCGCAATTTGTATCACAGATGGAACTCGCCAATCTCAGTGCGACCGGCACTTTCGATGGCACAGTGCCGATCATCTTCGACGAGATAGGCAATGGCCGGATCGAGGGAGGGGCGCTGGTATCGCGGCCGCCGGGCGGCAACATCGCATATGTAGGCGAGCTGACCTACAAGGACCTGACACCGATTGCGAATTTCGCCTTTGGCGCGCTGCGCAGCCTCAATTTCAATGAAATGACGCTGGCGATGGACGGTTCGCTATCGGGTGAAATCATTACCCGGGTCAGGTTTGACGGCGTCAGCCAGGGCGCAGGCACCAAGAACAACTTCATCACGCGCCAGATTGCCAATCTGCCGCTGCAATTCCGCGTGAATATCAAGGCACCGTTCTACCAGCTGATTACATCGGTGAAGGCCATGTATGACCCTGCATTTGTTAAAGATCCGCGCGAACTCGGCCTGGTTTCGGCAAATGGCGATCGGCTTAAGCGCGAAACCACTGCGCCGCCGCCTGAAATCACACCGTCCGATCTCATACCCGATGGGCCGCCGCTGAAATCCGGCAGCCCCGTTCAGAATCCATAAAGCGAGGCAATGTCATGAAACTTCCCCAATTGACCTTGAAAGGCGCGGGTGCGACCTTCCTGCCCATGCAGGAAAACACTTCGGGCTTTATTGGCGGGCGCTGGATGGCGGCAATTGCGATGGCGGGGACAGCGTTTCTTGGCGGGTGCATAACCGTCAATGCGCCGGACAAGCCAATCGTGATCGAGCTGAATATCAATATCCGGCAGGAAGTTATTTACCGGCTTGCAGAAGACGCAGGCAACACGATTGAAGAAAACGCAGATATTTTCTGATGGGAATGATGATGAACACCACTCTGATCCGACGCACGATTTTCGGCCTGGCTGCCGGCGCTCTGGCGGCTGGCGGTCTGGGAAGTGCCGCTTACGCACAGCGTGACCCTGCCTATGATGCGGCCCGTTCCGCGGGCAAGGTTGGCGAAAAAATGGACGGCTACCTTGGTATTGTCGGTGCCGAATCGCCTGACCTTCGCCGGCTGGTGAATGACATCAACATCAAGCGCCGCGCGGTTTATGCCGAAAAGGCGCAGGCGGCGAATGCGACTTTGGAAGAATATGCGCTCACGGCGGGATGTCTTGCAATTGCGCGCACGGTGCCGGGCGAAAAATACCAGGCACCCGACGGAACATGGCAAACGCGCACCTCTGCGCCGCCACTGCGCGACAGCCGTTGCCCGGCCTGACCGGCAATTTGCGCCGATACGGTCGTTAAAATCGGGATTGTTGGGCCCCGCACCGGTTGACTTCAAAATACCCCCCGCCTAAGGGGGCGGCGCCCTCGGCGGGCAGGTCTTGTCCATGCCTAGCATTCTGTTTCAAGGAGCACGGCATGAGCGAAGATCAGTCCGCACGGGAACCCATTGCTGAGGATGCGCGGATCGACGCGCTCGAAGCGCGGCTGAAAGCTGCACGCGAGCGTGAAGAAGAGCGTAACCGGCCAAAGGCAACCGGCGCTGATGCGAACTATCGCAGTGGCAACCGGGTGCTGGCGGATCTGCTCGGTGGGATTCTCGGCGGTTTGGTGATTGGCTGGGTAATTGATTACTTCGCCGGCACTTCGCCCTGGGGTCTGTTGATTATGCTGTTCCTTGGAATAGTCGTAGCCTTCAGGAACATTATCCGGACAGCGAATACGCGTCCCGGCGATACTCCTCCCGAGGGGTGAGCAGGGGCGTTTTCGTTCAATTGGCGTAGGGACGTTCAGAACGTGGCAGCCGAAGTGGCCAAAGTCGATCCAATGCACCAGTTCACGATTGCGCCTTTGGGCGGGTCGGCAAACTGGGAACTGGCAGGCTTCAACATTGCTTTCACCAACAGCGCGCTTTGGATGGCCATTGCGACTGTTGCGTTGATCATTTTCGTCGCTGGCGGACTGAAGCGCGAACTCGTGCCCGGTCGGTGGCAGATGTCGGTGGAATTTTTCACCGGCTTCATCGACGATATGCTCGAAGCGAACATCGGCAAGGCAGGGCGCAAATATGTGCCCTATATCTTCTCGCTCTTCATGTTCATCCTGTTCGCCAATATCCTCGGCCTGATGCCGCTGGGCGTGATCGGACTTCACCCGTTCACATTCACCAGCCACTTCACCGTGACGGGCGTGCTTGCGATAATCAGCTTCGCAATCGTCCTGGTTGTCGGCTTCTGGAAGCATGGCTTCCACTTTTTCTCCCTGTTCATCCCAAGCGGAACGCCGCTGCCGATGATCCCGATCATTTTCCCGATCGAGCTGATCTCGTTCCTCGTGCGTCCCTTCAGCCTCGGCTTGCGACTGTTCGTTGCCATGATGGCTGGCCACGTTTTGCTGGAAGTTCTTTCCAGCTTCGTGATTGACGGGACCAACGCAGGCGCGGGCTTTGCCGCCATGGTCGGCCTGCCAAGCTTCATCCTGATGGTCGGCATTTGCGCGCTGGAAATTCTGGTCGCCGGTATTCAGGCTTACGTTTTCGCGCTGTTGACGTCGCTGTACATCAACGATGCCGAGAATCTTCACTGAGACTTTAACACAACCAATTCAAATTAAACGAAAAAGGAATATTACAATGGACGCAGAAGCTGCAAAACTGATCGGTGCCGGTCTCGCTGCAATCGGTGCCGGCATGGCCGCCATCGGTGTGGGTAACGTTTTCGGTTCCTTCCTTGAAAGCGCACTTCGTAACCCTGGTGCTGCTGACGGCCAGCAGGGCCGCCTCTTCATCGGCTTCGCAGCTGCTGAACTTCTCGGCCTGCTGTCGTTCGTTGTCGCGATGATCCTGATCTTCGTCGCCTGACAATTGCTATCGAGACTGGCCGGAGCCTGATTTCCGGCCAGTCACTTTCTTCGTTTGCCTGATCAACGGGATCCGTTCCAATGCCCCAGATTGCCCAGCTTGCCGAGACATACTCCAGCCAGGTTTTCTGGTTGCTGGTGTTTTTCGGCATCGTCTTCGTCTTCGTCGGACGGGGAATGGTGCCCAAGGTGATGGACACGGTCGCCCAGCGTGACCAGCAGATCGCCAGCGACCTGGCCGCTGCTACCGCTGCCCGTGCCAAGGCAGACGAGGAAGAAGAAGCCTGGCGCGTGCGCGAAAATGAAAATCGTGCCGCCGCCCAGGCGATCGTGGCTGAAGCAAAAGCAGATGCAGCAGCCAAGAATGAAAAGAAGCTGAGTGCTGCGCAGAAGCGGCTCGATACCAAGCTGGCCCAGGCCGAGCAGGATATTGCCGCTGCCCGCACTGCCGCACTGGCAGAAGTCGAAACCGTGGCCGCCGACGCGGCGCAGGACATCGTCCAGCGCCTTGCGGGGGTCAAAGTGACTGCGGCTACTGCCAAGTCAGCCGTCAAGAAAGCAATGATCCATGGCTAATGTCCCGGAAGTCTTTGCGACCACGCAGGCCGATGTGCAGGCAGTGATTGAACATGGCGCGGCGAAGCATGTCGAACCTGAATTGTTCGGCTTTGCTCCCTACCAGATCGTTGCGCTGGCAATGCTGGTGTTGGTCATCATCATGATCTGGAAAAAAGTCCCCGGCATGATTGTCGGCGGGCTGGACAGCAAGATCGCAGCCATCCGTACGCAGCTCGACGAAGCCAAGCAGCTTCGTGCAGAAGCAGAGGCGCTGCGGAACGAATATGCCGCCAAGATCGCCAATGCGCAGAAGGACGCAGAAGCGATGATTTCGGGCGCGCGGACAGAAGCCGATGCCATACTGGAAAAGGCAGAAGCTGACAGCAAGCTGATGGTCGCCCGCCGCAAGCAGATGGCAGAAGACAAGATTGCCGCTGCAGAGCGTGAAGCTGTCGAAGACGTGCGTAACCGTGCAGCTGCCGCTGCAACGGCCGCAGCGCGCGGGCTCATTGCCGAAAAGCATGATGCCGCTGCTGACAGCAAGCTGGCCGATCAGGTGATCGCCAACATCTGACGCGGCATTTTTCGCGAAAGAATTTGAAAAGGGCGGCCAGTTGGCCGCCCTTTTTCGTTTCAGCCTGTTTGGCGGCTAATTTCCCGGAAGCAGCACCACTTTGCCCACCAGCTGCCGCATTGCCATGGCCTCGAAACCTTCGCGCCAGCGCGACAGCGGAAGTTGGCGGTCGATATGCGGCGTTATTGTCCCCTTGGCAGCCATATCGGCAACGGCTGCGCTGATCGCATTGCCGCGTTCCGGGAAGCGCCGCGAATATTCGCCTGCGCGCACGCCCACAACGGAAAATCCTTTGATCAATGGGATGTTCACGGCAATTTCCGGAATGCGGCCACCGGCGAAGCCGACCACCATGAGCTTGCCCCCAAATGCCGTGCAGCGCGTGCTTTCGTCAAACACATCGCCCCCAACGGGGTCGAGGACGATATCAGCCAGCTTGCCGTCAGTTATTTCGGCCACCTGTTCGCGGAACCGGCCTGTTGCAAGGATCACGGCATCGGGATGATAGATGGCATCAATCCGTCGCAGCTTTTCTGGTGATGCGGAAGTGGCAATAACCTTCGCGCCAAGTGCCAACGCCAGGTCAACCGCAGCCAGCCCGACGCCGCCGCTTGCACCATGCACCAGAACCCATTGGCCTTCCTCGAGGCCGCCCAGCTCCACCAGCGAAGTATAGGCGGTGCTATAGGCCGCGCCCATGGCCGCTGCCTGTGCGAAATCGAGACCATGCGGCATTGGCCGCACCGACCGGGCGGGAAGGGCGATATATTCAGCCATCGCGCCTGTCTTCGCGCCGCCCATGACCCTATCACCCGGCTTGAAGGGGCTTGAGGCCGGAGCTTCGACAATTTCGCCCGCCATTTCCAGCCCGCTGGTAAAGGGAACTTGCGGTTTGAACTGATAGCCGCCGCTGGTCATCAGAAGATCGGGAAAATTGATCGAGGCCGCCCTGACCCGCACCAGCACCTCGTCAGCCGCTGGCTGCGGCATGGGAATGTCCTTCAGCGTGCAGCCTGACAGGTCATCGGACAGTTTCTCGACACGCAGGGCCTGCATGGGCGCTAGAATGTGTCCTTGGCGGCCCGTAGCGCCGCGAATGTCTCTACCGGCCCTCCGCCGCCCCAGCGTGCCTGCAGGGATGCCTTGTCGGCCCGGAGGAAGGGGTTGGTCGCCAGTTCGCGGCCCAGCGGCATCGGAACGGTCCATTCGCCCCTGCTGCGTTTGTCGGCAATTTCGTCAGCATATTGCGCGAGCGCCGCATTGTCGGGGTCGGCATGGACGGCGAATTTGGCATTGGCCGCAGTATATTCATGCGCGCAATAGAGCATGGTTTCGGGCGGGAGTGCCTTTACCCGTTCAAGGCTGGCCCAGAACTGGTCTGGCTGGCCTTCGAACATCCGGCCGCAACCTAGCGCAAAGACCGCATCGCCCACAAATGCCACGCCAGCCTGCGGCAGATAATAGGCGATATGGCCGTTGGTGTGGCCGCTCACGTCGATGACGTTGGCGCTGAACCCGCCGAGCGAGACAGTATCGCCATCTGTAACCACCTGGTCGATCTGGCTCAGCCTTTCGACTTCCTGCGGGGCGATGATGACGGCGCCGGTCGCTTCCTTGATCGCCGTGTTGCCTCCTGCGTGATCAGGGTGCCAGTGGGTGTTCCATATCTGCGTGATTTTCCATCCCCTGGCATCGGCCTGCTTCATATATTCCGCCGCGTCGGGCGTATCGATGCAGGCGGTTTCGCCGCTGGCCGGATCGTGGGCGAGATATCCGTAATTATCGGACAGGCACGGGAATTGGTGAATTTCTAGCATGGCGCCACACTACCCCCGCGGCGCGCCATAGGAAAGGCCCGCCTGCTCTGATGAGCAAGCGGGCCTTTTGTAATTCATGTCCCCGCCGGAGCAGGGGCATCAGGGAAAGGCTTACTCGCCTTTGCCCTTAAGTGCTTCGCCGAGGATGTCGCCCAGCGATGCGCCCGAATCGGACGAACCATACTGTTCCACTGCCTGCTTCTCTTCCGAGATCTGGCGGGCCTTGATCGAGAAGTTCGGCTTCTTGGAACGGTCGAAACCGATAACCATTGCGTCGATCTTCTGACCGGCCTGGAAGCGATCAGGACGCTGTTCGTCACGATCACGGCCAAGGTCCGAACGCTTGATGAAGCCGGTTGCACCGTCTTCGCCGACCTGAACTTCGAGGCCGCCATCGCGAACTTCGAGAACATTGACGGTAACGACATCGTTGCGCTTGAGCGAGCCGCCGGTTGCGCCTTCTGCCGAAGGTGCGCCCTTTTCGAGCTGCTTCATGCCAAGGCTGATGCGTTCCTTGTCGGTGTCGACATCAAGAACGACTGCCTGAACTTCTTCACCCTTGCGGTGCAGTGCCAGTGCGTCTTCACCCGAGATGCCCCAGGCGATGTCGGACATGTGAACCATGCCGTCAACGTCGCCGTCGAGACCAATGAACAGGCCGAATTCGGTCGCATTCTTGACTTCACCGGTGACGGTGGAACCAACAGGATGCTTGTCAGCGAATTCTTCCCAGGGATTGCCCTGGGCCTGCTTCAGACCGAGCGAGATGCGACGCTTGTCGGAATCGACTTCCAACACCATCACTTCGACTTCCTGCGAAGTCGACACGATCTTGCCGGGGTGGACGTTCTTCTTGGTCCAGCTCATTTCCGAAACGTGGACGAGGCCTTCGATGCCGGCTTCCAGTTCAACGAATGCACCATATTCGGTGATGTTCGTGACGGTGCCCGAAAGCTTCATGCCAACCGGATACTTGGCTGCAACGCCATCCCATGGATCGCTTTCCAGCTGCTTCATGCCGAGGCTGATGCGCTGGGTTTCACCATTGATGCGGACGATCTGAACAGTGACAGTGTCGCCGATGGCAATTACTTCGCTGGGGTGGTTGACGCGCTTGTAGCTCATGTCGGTGACGTGGAGCAGGCCGTCGATGCCGCCCAAATCAACGAATGCACCGTAATCGGTGATGTTCTTGACGACGCCGTCGATAACCTGGCCTTCAGCCAGCTTGTCGATCAGTTCGCTGCGCTGTTCAGCACGCGTTTCTTCCAGAACGGCACGACGCGAAACAACGATGTTCCCACGGCGACGGTCCATTTTCAGGATCTGGAAAGGCTGCGGAATTTCCATCAGCGGAGTTACATCGCGCACGGGGCGGATGTCGACCTGGCTGCCGGGAAGGAACGCAACGGCACCGTCGAGATCGACAGTGAAGCCGCCCTTGACGCGGCCGAAGATGCGACCTTCGACGCGCTTGCCTTCGCCGAATTCGTTTTCGAGCTTGTCCCAGGCGGCTTCGCGGCGTGCGCGGTCGCGGCTGAGCATTGCTTCGCCGTCAGCGTTTTCAACGCGGTCGACATAGACTTCGACTTCGTCGCCAACGGACAGGCCGTGGCTGTCTTCGCCACGTGCAAATTCCTTGAGATCGATGCGGCCTTCGCTTTTCAGGCCAACGTCGATAACGGCATGGCCGCCTTCGATCGACGTTACGGTGCCCTTTACGACGCGGCCTTCAAAGCCACCATCGTCTGCACCGCCGAGTTGTTCGTTAAGAAGCGCTTCGAAATCGTCGCGCGTTGGGTTGGCTGTTGATGCCATGGGTTAGAGTTTCCTACAGTATTTTTTCCGGCCGCCGGGTTGGTTCCCAGGGTCTTGTGGCCGAACTCTCCACCGGGCCGGATGCCGCGACGAAGGCCCTTTGGACACAAGACCGAAAGAAGGCGGAAATACCTGCCGGAAATACCAGAGCGAAGGCGAAATGCGCCTTTCCCTTGAACCGGCAATGCTTGGTAGCTTGCCTTCGACCGGGACATGAGCCCATCGAACGGACGCGCGCCTAAGCGAATGCCGCGCCAATTGCAAGGATTTTGCGGCTTGCTGACCTGCTGCCGCTACGACCCGCTTATTTGGTCCACGACTTCGATTGCTGCGGCAATTGCTTCGTCGCGGCCCAGCGCGGATGTATCTATGATGCAGGCATCAGGTGCGGGTACCAGCGGTGCCGCTGGGCGCGTGCGGTCGCGCTCGTCCCTCCGGCGCAGGTCTTCGGCGATTGTTTCCAGGGTCACGTCTTCGCCGCGTTCCTGCATTTCGCGGTAACGGCGCTGGGAGCGGGCATCAACCGATGCGGTGACGAACAGCTTGACCTCGGCCTCGGGCGCAATGACGGTGCCGATATCGCGGCCATCCAAAACTGCACCGCCTTGCTGGGTGGCAAAGGTACGCTGACGTTCAAACAGGGCGCTGCGCACGGCGGGATGGGCCGATACGCGGCTGGCGAGGCCGCCGGCCGCTTCGCTACGCAATTCGGGATCGCCGAGCAGGCTTTCGTCAAATGTCGTCGCGGCCAGTGCATCATCGGGGTTGTTGGCATCGCCGCCATTCAACTGCACCTGCCGCCCGACAGCGCGGTACAACAGGCCCGTGTCGAGATGCGGCAGCCCGTAATGCGCGGCCAGGGCCCTGGCGATGGTGCCTTTGCCCGATGCGGTGGGGCCATCAACGGCAATAATCATGGTGCCACCCTGCGCCGCAGCCGCAACGCCCGGGCAAGGCCGAACAGGGCAATCGCCATCCACACGAATTCCAGCACAAGGGTCGGCAGGTTATAATTCACCGTCAGCGAAACAGCCAGCAATGCTGCGCCGATGAAGTTGACGAGGTTGAACGCCACCATGTTCATCGACTTGGAGACATTGCTGTAGGCATAGGCTGCAACGATGCAGAAACTGCCGGCAAACCCTATCAGGTCGGCAGCAAAGGGAGTGATGAAATTGGTCATGAAGCCCTTTCGAAGAGCATTTTTTCAAACGTAGGGAAGCTGGTGGCAATGGGCGCTGTGTCATCCACGCTGACGCCATTGCTGCTGGCAAGACCTGCAATGGCCATGCTCATGGCAATCCGGTGGTCAAGATGCGTGGTGACAGGGCCGCCCCCATCGAGAGGCTTTCCGGCCGTGCCGTTGATGACCAGCCCGTCTCCGTTTTCCTCGACATCTGCGCCAATGGTCGTGAGGGCGGCGGCCATGGCGGCAAGCCGGTCCGATTCCTTGACCCGCAATTCGTCCAGCCCGCTCGTGATGGTCTGGCCGCTGGCGACAGATGCCGCCACGAACAGCACGGGAAATTCGTCGATCATGCTGGGGGCTACGGCAGGGTCCACCACAATGCCGTGAAGCGCGGAATGGCGCACGTGCAGGTCTGCCACGGGTTCGCCGCCCACTTCGCGCGGATTGATCGCTTCGATCTGCCCGCCCATCTGGCGAAGCACATCGATCAGGCCCGCCCGCGTCGGGTTGAGGCCGACATTTTCTATGATAAGGTCGCTGCCCGGCACGATGAGAGCGGCAACGATGAAGAAAGCGGCGGACGATGGATCGCCCGGCACATCTATATCCTGTGCGACAAGGTCAGCATCACCATGGATGCGAATGACCCGCTCGGTTCCTTCTGCGCCTTCAATCTCTTCCACTTCCAGCCGCGCGCCGAAGCCCTTGAGCATACGTTCCGAATGGTCGCGGGTGGCGACAGGTTCGATGACCGTGGTGATGCCCGGCGTGTTGAGCCCTGCCAGCAAAATCGCGCTTTTCACCTGCGCCGATGCAACCGGCAAGCGGTAGGTAATCGGCACCGCAGGCAGGCAGCCGCGCATCATCAATGGCAGCGTCCCGCCGGGGCTGGACGTGAATTGCGCGCCCATTTGCGACAGGGGTTCAATCACCCGGCCCATCGGCCGCGCAGAAAGGCTGGCATCGCCGGTGAAGCTGGCCGTGATGCCGTGGCTGGCCACCACACCCATCAGCAGGCGGGTCGAAGTCCCGCTATTGCCCATGTCCAAAGCCTGTGCAGGCTGAAGCAGTCCGCCAACGCCAACACCGTGGACCGTCCATGTACCGTCTTCGCCGCGTTCGACGGTCGCGCCCATCGCGCGCATGGCTGCGGCAGTCGCTAGCACGTCTTCGCCTTCGAGCAGGCCAGTGATGGTGGTTTTGCCAATGGCCAGCGCGCCCAGCATCAGGGACCTGTGGCTGATCGATTTGTCGCCGGGCACGCGCATGGTTCCGCGCAAGGGGCCCGATGCGGTAAAACGGCGCGTAGTGGGGGTTTCAGACAAGTAAAGCAGTCCCTATATTGCGGATTGCGCGGAAATTGGCAGTTTTGACATTGACTGTTTTTGACATCGACTGTTTTTGTAAGGGGCGGCTTTTGACAGCGAGATTGGCCTATGGCAATGCGCGCCCGCTCTTGATTCCGGTCTCGCGCTCATGCACGGGCTGATCCGGACAGCCACGAAGAATTTTACGCATCGGCCAACGCGGCCCTGCAGCTCTTAAGGAAACACAATGGTCAAGCCAGAATGGGGTACAAAGCGTTCGTGCCCGAAATGCGGCACCCGCTTTTACGATCTGGGCAAGGAAGATCCGGCAACCTGCATCGAATGCGGTGAAGAATGGTATCCGGAACCCGTGCTGAAATCCAAGCAGCCAATTCCGTTCGAAGAAGAAAAGAAGAAAGACAAGGACGCGGATGCGGACCTTGCCGATGATGATCTGGAAGATATCGACGACGATGATGATTCGCCGGACAATGATGTCGACCTGGGCGGCGACGACGACCTTGGCGTAAGCAAGGGCAAGGGCGACGACGAAGAGCCCGAAAGCTGATTTTTTCCTTTTTCCGGTAATCATCCGGAATTTGATGAGGAAAATTCTTGCCAAGCCGGGTCGCCATCCATAAAGGGCGGCGTCCCGGCAATTGGCGGGGCAAAAAATTGGTACGGGGCCTTAGCTCAGCTGGGAGAGCGCAACACTGGCAGTGTTGAGGTCAGCGGTTCGATCCCGCTAGGCTCCACCAATTTTCGGATATTTCGGTATCTGGTAGATTGATAGAAAGACGGTCCATGACCGCACGCTGGCCAACGAGGTTTCGTTCGCCGGCGTTTTTGGCATTTAGCGCTGCACTGGTGCAGCGGAGGAGCGAAGAACGATGTTCGACAGTCTGTCAGACCGCCTTGGTGGGGTCTTCGATCGGCTGCGCGGTCGTGGCGCGCTGTCGGAACAGGATGTTCGCGATGCCATGCGCGAAGTGCGCGTGGCCCTGCTCGAAGCCGATGTTGCGCTTCCGGTGGTCCGCCGCTTTGTCGATGCGGTAACGGAAAAAGCGATCGGCGCTGAAGTTCTGAAATCGGTCACGCCGGGCCAGCAAGTCGTCAAGATCGTCAATGACGAACTGATCGAAACGCTGGGCGGTGAAGTCCACCAGGGCATCAATCTGGATGTGCGCCCGCCGGTGGTCATCATGATGGTCGGCCTTCAAGGCTCGGGCAAGACGACCACCACTGCCAAGCTGGCGAAATATCTTCGCGAGAAGCACGGCAAGAAATCGATCATGGCGTCGCTCGACGTCAATCGCCCGGCTGCACAGGAACAGCTGGCCGTTCTGGGCCAGCAGATCGACGTTGCGACGCTGCCGATCATCGCTGGCCAGCAGCCGGTTGATATCGCGCGCCGTGCGATGGAATCGGCGCGATTGCAGGCAGCCGACGTCTTGCTGCTGGATACGGCGGGCCGCCTCCATGTAGACGAAGCGTTGATGGCGGAAATGAAGGCAGTTGCCGGAATTTCCAACCCGACCGAAGTGCTGCTGGTGGTCGACTCGCTGACCGGGCAGGATGCGGTAAACGTCGCGCAAAGTTTCTCTGGCGAAGTGAACCTGACCGGTGTCGTCCTGACGCGGCTGGATGGTGATGCGCGCGGCGGTGCGGCACTGTCGATGCGCCATGTCACGGGCAAGCCGATCAAATTTGCCGGTACGGGCGAAAAGCTGGACGCGCTGGAAGCATTCCAGCCCAGCCGCATTGCCAACCGTATCCTGGGCATGGGCGATGTCGTCAGCCTGGTGGAAAAGGCCGCGGCCACGATCAAGGCCGAAGATGCCGAAGACCTGGCCAAGCGCATGGCGCGCGGCCAGTTTGACCTGAATGACCTGCGCACCCAGCTGAAGCAGATGCAGTCCATGGGCGGGCTCGGCATGTTGGCGGGTATGTTGCCTGGCATGAAAAAGGCCAAGGCCGCACTGGCGCAAAGCGGCATGGACGACAAGGTGCTGGTCCACATGGATGCGGTCATCGGATCGATGACACCCAAGGAACGCGCAAATCCTGCCTTGCTGAACGCCAAGCGCAAGAAGCGCGTTGCGGCTGGTTCGGGGATGCAGGTGCAGGATGTGAACCGGTTGCTGAAAATGCACCAGGAAATGTCCAAGGCCATGAAGCAGATCAAGAAGATGGGCGGCCTCAAGGGGCTGGGCGCGCTGTTCGGCAGTGGCGGAATGCCAGGCATGGGCGGGGCTGGTGGTCTGGGCGGGGCTGGCGGCCTTGGCGGCCTGCCCGGCGGGATGGGCGGATTGCCCGGCCTTGGCGGGCCCAAGAAATAAATAATTCGAACTACTTAAATTCAATGTTACAAAGATTTATACTGGAAAGGTAATTTAACATGGCAATTGCACTTCGTCTTTCGCGCGGTGGTTCCAAGAAGCGTCCTTATTATCGCATCGTTGCTGCTGACCAGCGCGCACCGCGCGATGGTAAGTATCTGGAGCAGATCGGCACATATAACCCGCTTCTCGCCAAGGATGACGACAAGCGCGTTACGCTGAACGAAGACCGCGCCCGTTACTGGCTCGGCGTTGGCGGCCAGCCAAGCGACCGCGTCGCACGTTTCCTGGATGCTGCCGGCATCAAGGAACGCGCTGCGCGCAACAACCCCAACAAGGCAAAGCCTGGCGAAAAGGCTGTCGAGCGCGCTGAAGAAAAGGCTGCCAAGGAAGCTGAAGCTGCAGAAGCGCTGAAGGCTGCTGAAGAAGAAGCCAAGGCCGCACCTGCTGAAGAAGCTGCCGCTGAAGAAGCACCTGCTGAAGACGTTGCAGCCGAAGAAGTTGCTGCTGAAGAAGCACCAGCTGAAGAAGTTGCCGAAGATAAGGCCGAGGGCTGATTTCCTTGGCACAGGACAAGCCCGTTACGCTGGCAGCCATTATCGGCGCGCATGGCGTGACGGGCGAAGTCCGGCTCAAGCTGTTCGGTGAAGGCTGGGCCGCGCTCAGGCAGTACAAGACCTTCAACGACGGTAGCCTGACGCTGAAGAAAATTCGCGATGATAACAAGGGCGGGGCAATTGCCCGCTTTGAAGAATGCAACGACCGCAACACGGCTGAAAAGCTGCGCGGCACGGCGCTCAACATCACGCGGGCCGATTTTCCTGACTTGGAAGACGGCGAATATTATCATGCCGACCTGATTGACCTTCCTGCCGCCACCGAAACGGGTGAAGCGCTAGGCAAGGTCGTGCAGGTGATGAATTACGGCGCTGGCGATATTCTCGAGATCGAGCGCCCAAATGGCAAACGCTTCATGGTTCCGGTCAATGCGGAAGCCGTGCCGGAATTGACCAGAACGGGAGTGGTCATCGACTCTGCCTTCGTCCTTGAGTAATCAGGCCGGACTATGGTCTTTGGCGTATTGTTCCTGGCGGTAATCGTGGCCCTGTTTGCCTTGGCATTCAGCTTCATTCTCAACATCGTCAGGCCTGCCACTTCCTTCAAACGCAGGGTTTTGATGGCGGCGCTGGGTGCAGGTTTCATTCCCGCTATTCCTGCCTTCGTGGTCGTGGGGGCAGAAGTTTACAGCCAGGCAGAAGGCTTGGTGGCAATCAGCGCCATTTTCGTGATCGCGCTGTTCCTTGCCGCAGTCATCGGCTTTCCTGTGTCCTACTTCCTCACCCGTAGGCTCGGGCGGGGCATTGCTGACGCGCCCGACCACGACGTGTTCAATTGATATGCAGTCCGTTGTGCCAGTAGCCATCGTGCAGGCCGCCCCGGTTCCGCTGGCGATTGGTGACGGCATCGCAAAGGCTGCAAGTCTGGCTGCCGACGCGATTTCGGATGGCGCAAAGCTGGTCGCCTTTGGCGAGACTTTTCTTGGCGGATACCCAGTGTGGCTGGATGAAGCGCCTTCTGCCGCACTGTGGAACCATCCCGGTACAAAGGCGCTGCACCAGATCATGCTTGATCAGGCCATTGTCGAAAATGACGAGCGCCTGCTGCCATTGCAGGAACTGTGCGACGCAAATGATGCCTGCATTTCAATCGGGGCGCATGAACGCGTGCGGCAGAGCCTTTTCAATAATCAGCTGTTGTTTCGCCCCGGCCAGCCGCCTCTGCCGCATCGCAAGCTGGTCCCGACTCACGGCGAACGGCTGATCTGGATGCGCGGCGACGGATCGACGCTGGATGTGCATCAGGCCGAATGGGGCAAGGTAGGGAACCTCATTTGCTGGGAACACTGGATGCCACTGGCCCGCGCCGCGATGCATAATCTGGGCGAGGCGGTGCATGTCGCGGCATGGCCCACCGTGCGCGAGGAATATGCGCTGAATTCGAGGCATTATGCTTTCGAAGGGCGCTGTTTCGTCCTCGCTGCAGGGCTGGTCCAACATAAGGACGACCTGTTTGACGGGGTGGAGCGCTGCGGTGGCAACGTTGCCGCCAGAGAATTGATCGCCACGATCGAGGCTGATGTTCTGAACAAGGGCGGCAGCTTCATCGCTGCGCCTGATTCGCGGGTGGTGGCGCAGGCTGGCGCGGGCGAGGAAACGCTTCACGCCAACCTCGATCTTGGCGAAATCGGCCAGAATCTCACCTCTCTCGACACTGACGGCCATTATTCGCGGCCGGATATATTCGAGCTTAAGGTGAACCGGCGGGCCATGAACGGGGTCGAGTGGGAAGATTGACCGAGCCAGACATCCCTTCCGAGCATCTGCCTGCCATCATCGTGATCACCACATGCGACAACAGGGCAGAAGCGGATGCAATTGCCGCGCATTGCGTGCGTGAACAGCTGGCCGCCTGCGTCCATATAGATGCTATCGACAGCACTTATATGTGGCAGGGTGAATTACGTGCCGAGCCGGAATTCAGGCTGGTGATCAAGGCTACAGCGGGTGCATACAACGCCATCGAAAAGGCAATCGCCATGCTGCACAGCTATGACGAACCTGCTATTGCCTGCATCCCCATCACCGGAGGCAGCGCCAGCTATCTCCAATGGATCGCCGAAAATTCCCGGCCACCGCTTCAAGGCTGACATTACCGTAATGACCTTTGCCGCTACCATTCTGACCCTCTATCCGGAAATGTTTCCGGGGCCGCTGCGGCTGTCGCTGGCGGGGCGGGCGCTGGAAGAACAGAAATGGTCGCTCGATACGATCCAGATTCGCGATTTTGCAGCTGACAAGCACCGCACCGTTGATGATACGCCTGCGGGCGGCGGTGCCGGAATGGTACTGAAGCCGGATGTTCTGGCAGCGGCAATAGACACTGCCCGGATGCAGAACCCCAAGGCACCGGTGCTGGCAATGACGCCGCGAGGGAAGCCCATTTCACAGGCGCGCATTCGCGAATTGGTCGCTGGGCCCGGCGTGATAATCCTGTGCGGCCGGTTCGAAGGATTTGACGAACGAATTTTCGAGGGCCGCGAGGTGGAGGAAGTCTCTGTCGGGGACATTGTCCTGTCTGGCGGCGAACCTGCCGCGCTGATGATACTCGACGCTTGCATTCGCCTGCTTCCCGGCGTAATGGGCGCGGCTTCGAGTGGTACCGAGGAATCCTTTGAACAGGGTTTGCTCGAATATCCTCAATATACCCGACCTCAGGAATGGGAAGGGCGCACGATCCCCGAAGTGCTGCGATCGGGGGATCATGCGAAGATCGCGGCGTGGCGTAAAGCCATGTCGGAAGATCACACACGGTTACGCAGGCCGGACCTTTGGGAACGCCATTGTGGTGTTCGGGACCGACCTGCCTCTGGCGCGCGGCGAGAAAATGAGGACCAAGGTCAATGAACCTTATCCAGGAACTTGAAGCGGAAGCCATCAAGGCATTCCGTGACGGGAAGGACATCCCGGAATTCCGCGCAGGCGATACCGTCCGCGTGGGTGTGCGCGTTGTCGAAGGCACGCGCGAACGTGTCCAGAATTTTGAAGGCGTCTGCATCGCTCGCTCCAATCGCGGCATGGGCAGCAATTTCACCGTTCGCAAAATGAGCTTCGGTGAAGGCGTGGAACGTGTGTTCCCGCTGTATTCGCCGGTTGTCGACAGCATCACCGTGGTTCGCCGCGGTATCGTGCGTCGTGCGAAACTGTATTATCTGCGTGGCCGCACCGGCAAGCGTGCGCGTATCGCAGAACGTCGGGACGTTGCGCCAAAGGCGTAATGTCTGTTTCGTTCATTTTGAACGTATGAAATCAAGGCGCTCCGGCTTACAGGCCGGGGCGCCTTTTTCATTTCGGGACACTATTTGATTACCATGCTGTCAATTCGATCGGTGGTTCTTGCCATCGCCGCTCTCGGTGTCTTCGCCATTTCACCAATTCACGCCGCAGCCCACGAAGGGGAACACGACATGACAGGCCAGAATGCAGCCGCCGCGCTGAGCTTCGAACGGGTGTTTGCCAGCCCCGGCCTGGACGGCGCAGCCCCGCGCGAGCCAAAACTGTCACCCGACGGGCGTTTCCTGACCTTGCTGCGCAATCGCGCAAATGACCGCGACCGGTATGACCTGTGGGGTTTCGACCGTGAAACAAGCGAATGGCGGATGTTGCTCGATTCTGAAAAGATCGGCAGCGGGCGGGCTTTGTCCGAAGATGAAAAGATGCAGCGCGAACGCAGCCGTGTGAGCAATCTTAAGGGCATCATTTCCTATCAATGGGCATCTGACGGCAAGGCAATCCTCGTTCCGCTTGATGGCGACCTCTACCTCGCGCAGTTGGATGGCACGGTCACCAAGCTGACCGATACGGAGGAATCCGAACTTAATCCCAAGCTCAGCCAGACAGGTGCCTATGTCTCCTTCGTGCGCAACCGCCAGCTGTTTGTCGGGCCGGTAAATGGCGGCGACGCCGTGCCGGTAACGCCTGCCGAAGGGCCGAACATACGCTGGGGTGAGGCGGAATTCGTGGCGCAGGAAGAATTTGCGCGCATGACCGGTTTCTGGTGGTCAGGCGATGACACGCGCATAGCGGTTGAACGGTTCGACGAAAGTGCAGTGGGCGTTGTGACGAGGACGGCAATCGGGGCGACCGGCACCAAGGTCTATGACCAGCGATATCCGGCCGCCGGCACACCCAATGTGGACGTCAGCCTGTTCGTGATGAATGGCGATGGCACAGGCCGCGTTGAAGTGGACCTGGGGACGGACAAGGATATTTACCTCGCGCGGGTTGATTGGGCGCCTGATGGCAGCGCGCTTTATGTCCAGCGTCAGAACCGCGCGCAGACCGTGCTCGACATGTTGAAGGTCGATCCGGCGACGGGCAAAAGCACCATCCTGTTCAGCGAGAAACCGGCGCTGCCCGACTATTGGCTGAACCTCACGGATAATTACAAATTCCTCGATGATGGCAGCATCATCTGGTGGTCCGAACGCGACGGTTTTGGGCATCTCTACCATTACGTCGGCGGCAGCTGGACGCAGCTTACCGCAGGCGAATGGGTTGTGACAAAACTGCTGGGCGTGGACGAAGCTGCAGGGCGGGTCACATTTTCCGGCACCAGAGACGGCGTTCTGGCGCAGCAAATCTACGCGCTGGACGTCGCCAATCCGGCACTGATTACGCGCCTTAGCGATGAAGGCTTTGCCAATTCGGCCAGCATGGACAGGAATGGGCGCACCTTGCTGGTATCGCGTTCCGCGCCTGACCAGCCGCCGCAGTCCTACATTGCCGATGCCAACGGCAAACGGCTTGAATGGATCGAGGAAAACACGCTCGACCGGAACCATCCCTACGCGCCTTTCCTTGCCAGCCATGAGGCACCTGAATTCGGTGTCATCCCCGCGGTCGATGGCACGCCGCTGCATTGGAAAATGATCAAGCCGGTGATGAAGCCGGGCAAGAAGTATCCTGTATTCTTTCACCACTACGGCGGGCCACACTCGCAAGTGGTGTCAAAGGGATGGGGCGGCGCGTTGCAGCAGGCTGTGGTCGACAAAGGCTATATCTGGTTTGAAATCGACAACCGCGGCAGCGCCAATCGCGGGGCCGCCTTCGAACAGCCTATTTCCCGCGCAATGGGCAGTGTCGAAGTGGTCGACCAGAAATCAGGCGCGCAATTTCTGCACAGCCTTGATTTCGTCGATGCGGACAAGATCGCGCTCTACGGTTGGTCTTACGGCGGATATATGACGCTGAAGCAATTGCAGGCCGATCCCGGCCTTTATGCCGCAGGCATATCAGGCGCGCCTGTCACCCGGTGGGAACTGTATGATACCCATTATACAGAACGCTACATGGGCGATCCGCGGCAGGTAAAAGCCGCCTATGATGCCTCGAACGCCATAGACCAGTCCAGCAGGATGGCAGATCCACTGTTGCTGGTGCATGGCATGGCGGATGACAATGTGGTGTTTGAAAACAGCAGCGAGTTGATTGCCCGTTTGCAGGGTGCCAACCAGCCGTTCGAGATGATGCTCTATCCAGGCTATACGCATCGCGTTTCGGGAGAGAAAATCAGCCCACATCTTTGGAACACCATCTTCGATTTCCTCGAAAAACATGGCGTGACCCCGCCTGAATGACCGGCGGGGCCTGACAGTAATGATGGCTGGCCCGGGAAATTGACAATCGAACGCCATGACGCCGCCAGTCAAATCGGGGGTGTGATCTCACATTGTGTCCGGTAAAGACGAATTGCATTGCGGGCATCGCCACGCGGTCTAATGCGTGCGCGAACATCATCTGGAGTTTTGGAATGGGTTATCGCGTTGTTGTCGTCGGTGCGACCGGGAATGTCGGTCGCGAAATCATGGCGATCCTTGCCGAGCGGGAATTTCCGATTGAGGAAATCGCGGCTGTTGCCAGCGCCCGTTCGCATAATTCGGAAGTGGAATTCGGCGACACCGGCAAAATGCTCAAGTGCAAGAACATCGAACATTTTGACTGGGCCGGATGGGATATTGCCCTGTTCGCCGCCGGTTCCGATGCCGCGCGAACCTATGCGCCCAAGGCTGCTGCAGCTGGCTGCGTGGTGATTGACAACAGCTCGCTCTACCGGATGGACCCGGATGTTCCCTTGATCGTGCCAGAAGTGAACCCCGATGCGATTGACGGCTATTCAAAGCGCAACATCATCGCCAATCCCAATTGCTCGACCGCCCAGCTGGTCGTGGCCCTGAAGCCCCTGCATGATGCCGCCACGATCAAGCGCGTGGTGGTCAGCACCTATCAATCCGTGTCGGGTGCCGGCAAAGCGGGCATGGACGAATTGTTCGAACAGAGCCGCGCCATTTTCGTGGGCGACAGTGTCGAACCGCGCAAGTTCACCAAGCAGATCGCTTTCAACGTCATTCCACATATCGACGTTTTCCTGGACGATGGTTCGACCAAGGAAGAATGGAAAATGGTGGTCGAGACTAAGAAAATCCTCGATCCCAAGATCAAGCTGACTGCGACCTGTGTTCGCGTGCCAGTGTTCGTCGGCCATTCCGAAGCGGTGAATATCGAATTCGAGAACGAGCTGACGGCTGAACAGGCGCAAGACATTTTGCGTGAAGCGCCCGGCATCATGCTGGTCGATAAGCGTGAGGATGAAGGTTACGTAACGCCGGTGGAATGTGCTGGCGATAGCGCAACCTATGTCAGCCGCGTCCGCGAAGACCCGACGGTGGAAAACGGCCTGACGTTGTGGTGCGTATCTGACAATTTGCGCAAGGGCGCTGCGCTCAATGCAGTGCAGATTGCCGAGCTGCTCGGCCGCCGCCACCTGAAAAAGGGCTGAGGAACTGCCTGACCTGCTGCCAGCCGGTGTCCCGCTGGGTCTCCTGCCCCTGCTGGGATGCGCGGCGCTCGTTTCTTGCGCGCCTGCAGCAGAAGATGATTACCCTTCTGAACCGGTGACGACGGAAACCGCGGCGGCTTCCCGCGTTGGCGTAAGCGGCGAGGGGCTGGAGATATCCGGCGCGGACGTAAAGCAAGTTGCCTTCGGTGCGCGGCGCGCCGAAGCGGAACGAGCTGTCATCGCTGTGATTGGCGAACCTGTCAGCAGACAATCCAATGATGAATGCGGCGCAGGCCCAATGCAATTCACCAGCTTTGCAGGCGGGCTGACGCTCAATTTCCAGAATGACATGCTCGCCGGATGGATGATCGAACGCGACGAGGATGACCGTGGCTTTGCCACTTCGAAAGAAATCGGTGTAGGCTCCAGCGAGGCAGACCTTAAATCTGCCTATGCTGTCGAGAATTTGCCTGGCAGCACCCTTGGCGATGAATTCATGTCGGACGCAGGTGTGAACGGCTTCCTTTCCGACAGAGGCGGTACAAAACAGGTCGAGAGCCTCTATGGCGGGACAAACTGTTTTTTCAGGTGAGGTGACGATGACACTCAAGGCAGAGCTCTATTTCTCTTTCCGGTCGCCTTACAGTTACCTTGCCATCGGGCGCTATCGGGCGTTGACCGAAATTTACGACGTCGAAATCAACTTGCGGCCTGTTTATCCGCTGGCGATCAGGCAGCCTGATTTCTTCGAGCGCAACCATCCCAACTGGCTGGGATATACCTTCCGCGACATGGTGCGCGTTGCCCAGTTCCATTCCATTCCCTTTGCGCCGCCCAGGCCCGATCCAATCATGCAGGACATGGCAACGCGCAAGATTGCCGAAGAACAGCCGCACATTTTCCGCCTTACACGGCTGGGGCAGGCTGCTGCGCGCAGAGGCAAGGGACTGGTCTTTGCAGAGGAAGCCACTCGCCTGATCTGGGGCGGAACGGCAGGCTGGAACGAGGGCAACCATCTGGTCGACGCAGCAGCGCGTGCAGGGCTTGATTTTGCCGAGCTGGAAGCTGAAACTGTGACAGATGCAGAAGCCCTGGATGCCGAAATCGCAGCCAACCAGCAAGCACTGGAAGCAAGCGGACACTGGGGTGTGCCGACTTTGGTATTCGATGGAGAGCCTTTCTTCGGGCAGGACCGGATCGAGATGGTGCTGTGGCGGATGAACGAGAAGGGCCTGTCTGAACGCTGACGGGTCTGCAGTCTATTCTGAAGGGGGCGGCGGCGGCCCGGCTCTGGTGTTGCGCCGCATCAGGAACGCCATGGGGACAGCCGCCAGCGTCAGCCACATCATCAGCCAGAAATCGTCGATATAGGCGATCATCGCGGCCTGCCGGTTCACTTCGACGTCCAGTATCTTGAGGCCGATTTCGCCGATTGCCTGAAAACGGTCTGAGTTTGACACGTCGACGACGCTGCTGACGGTTGAAGTAATATTGCTGCCGAGGTCTGCGTGCGCAGTCTGGATGTTACGGGCCAGAAGGACGGTCATGAGAGAAATACCGGCCGAAGCCCCGACTGATCTGAACAGGTTTAGCAGGCTGGAACCATCGGTTCGCATGCGCGGCTGCAGGGTGGCAAATGCACTGACGTTGAGCGGGATGAAGACCAGACCCATGCCCAGGCCCTGCACGAGACCCGAAAGGATGATCGTCTGCTGGTCAACACCGAGCGACCATCGCGACATTTCCCACAAGGACAGCGTGGTGATGAGAAAGCCGCAGGCGACCACGGGCCGGGAATCCACGCCCTTGCGCATCAGAAGGCCGGCAATCTGCATGCTTATGAGTACGCCCACGCCGCGCGGCATCAACACGATGCCGGTGTCGATCACGCTATAGCCGAACAGATTCTGCAACATTGGTGGTAGCAGCGCCATCGTGGCGAACATGATGATGCCAATCGCAATCATGAAAAACAGGGCGAGGGTGAAATTTCGGTCTCTGAACATCGCCGGGTCGAACAACGCATTTCGCGAAGTGCCGAGGTGGATTACCGTCATCCAGGCGCCCGACACGAGCAAGAAGGTATACAGCCAGATTTCGCCTGATGCGAACCAGTCGACCTGCTGGCCGCGGTCCAGCACCAGCTGGAATGATGTGAGCGTTATGGCGATGAGAGCAAAGCCGAGCAGATCGAACTTTCGCCGGTTTTCCCCGCGATGCGGCAGGTTGGCAATCAGGATCGCCAACGCCAATGCACCGACTGGAAGGTTGACGTAAAACACCCAGCGCCAATTGGCATATTCAGTAAGCCAGCCGCCCAGAACCGGACCCAGAATAGGCCCGATCATAATGGCCATGCCCCACAGTGCCATCATTTGCGGATGGCGGCTGGGCTTGGTGGAATCGAGCATGAATGACTGGCTGAGCGGGGCGATGAACGCACCTGCAACCCCTTGAATGGCACGGAAAATGACCATTTCTTCGAGGCTCTGCGCAGCACCGCACAGCATGGATGCAATGATGAAGCCTGCCACGGACATAATGAACAGCCGGCGGCCGCCAATGCGGTCAGCCAGCCAGCCCGTAATCGGCATGGCGACTGCAGAAGCGATGATATAGCTGGTAAGGACCCATGTGACTGTATCGGCGGTCGCCCCCAGCGATGATTGCATATGCGGGATGGCAACGTTGGCAATTGTGGTGTCGAGCACCTGCAACAGCGAGGCTGCCATAATGCCGACAATCAGCAGCATGTGATTGGCAACCGGAAGCAAGGCTTCGTCAGTGCCGCTGGCAGGCGCTGGGCCTACCGCCTTGTTCTGTGGCCGTGCAGCCGTTGCCATCTGCTCAGTGCTTCCGGCCGTCCGTAAAAACCGTCACTTCGCTAGACAAACCGGCGATTAACGCTCGGGAACTCTTGCTGTCGATCGCGATCCGAACCGGCACACGCTGCGTCACTTTCACCCAGTTGCCCGTGGCGTTCTGCGCTGGAAGGATCGAAAATTCCGAACCTGTGCCCGCGCCAATCGAAGCGACATGGCCTTTGAGAACAAGATCGGGATAGGCATCAAAGCGGATTTCGGCGGGCTGACCTACCGTCATGTCGGCAAGGTCAGTTTCCTTGAAATTGGCTTCGACGAAGCTGGTGCGACTTTCCACCAGCGTCACCACTGGCAGTCCGGCGACAATCTGCTGGCCAGCCTGCAACCTGTCCGCTTCTGCTACGCGGCCCGCCATGGGCGCGCGGACTTCGGTGCGCGAAAGGTTCAGCTGCGCGGTTTCGCGCTGCACCTTGGCCGCGGCAACTTGTGGGTTTTGGCCCGGCACTGCCGAACCTGTTGCCAGCCTGGCGCGCGCTTCCTGCGACCGGGCCTGCGCAAGGCGCAATTCTTCACGCGCCTGCGCAACGGAATGCTGCGCGGCTTCGAAATCGGCTTTGGTGGTAAAGCCGCGCTCCCACAGCGCCTGCTGGCGCTGGAGACGCGACTGGGCAAAGGCGATCCGTTCACGTGCGGACGAAATATCAGCGCCAGACAGCGCGCTGTCATTGGCAAGCGCGGTGATATTGGCCTGCGCACCTGCGATGGCGGCATCTGCCTGCGCAACCTGCAAGCGGAATGGTTCAGGGTCGATCCGGAACAACAGGTCACCTGCCGCCACTTCATCGCCTTCGCCAACGGCAACATCAATAATCCGGCCGCCGACTTCGGCGCTGATCGAAACCTTGTCCTGCTTCAGATAGGCATTGTCGGTATAGACCTTGCCCTGCAGGCTGTACCAGTAATACCCGCCAGCCAGAAGCAGCAGGACGGGCACCAGCAGCATCAGGCCAACACGGCCCAGACGGCGCTGCGGCTTGCTTGGTGGTCCTTCGTCAGCGCCGATTGCTGCGCTGGTGGAAACTTCTTCATTGGCAACAGGGGGGAGGGGATCTGCTTCAGCCATTGGCCGCATCCTTGAAATCACGTCGTGCGGAAAGATTATTGCCGATGAGGGTCAGCATCCGCGTAAATTCGGACCGCTCGGCATCGCTCATGCCGGTCAGCGCTTCTTCGACCATCTGGCCGATATTGTCGGCCAGGCGGCTCACTTGCGCATTGGCCTTGGTGGTGAGGTGCAAATTCCATGCCCGCCGGTCATCAGGATCGCGCCTGCGTTCCACGAGGCCAGCTTCTTCCAGCCGGTCGACCATGCGGCACAGTGTTATCGGTTCAACATCAAGGCGGTCTGCATAGAAGCCCTGGTTCTGCCCGCCTTCACGGTCGAGCGTCAGCAACAGGCGCGCCTGCGGCCCGGTCACGCCAAGTGCGCGCACCCGTTCGTCGAATGCGCGGCGCAACTGGCGCGAGTTATCCGCCATCAGATATCCGATATTAGCCAAAGCGAGGGTGCATATAATAAGCATCCTTACTATATGCAATGGCTTTTCCTGATCACCCCTTTGCGATAGTGGCGCTGGCTGCACTTGCTGCTGGCAAGGCAAAGCAACTTAAGGGTGCGCCGCCATTACCAACGACCAGACCACGTTCGAAATGTTCCCATCCTTCGACGGGGTGGAACTGGCCATTCACCGGAAGGGGCGGGGCCGTCCCGTGCTGTTGCTGCATGGCCTGTTTTCCAGCGCAGAGATGAACTGGATACGCTTCGGTCATGCGCAAAAGCTGGTGGATGCCGGTTTCGAGGCGATCATGCCGGATCTGCGCGCCCACGGCCAAAGTGCCAAGCCGCATGACAGTGCGGCCTACCCGCCCGACGTGCTGGCCCGGGATGTCGCCGCGATCGTAGAAGGGCTGGGCCTCACTGATTTTGACCTCGTGGGATTTTCGCTCGGTTCGAGAACGGCGGCGCGGGCCGTCATTTACGGCACGATGCCGCGCAGGCTGGTGCTTTCAGGCATGGGCCTGGAAGGGCTGGCAGGCTGGAACAGGCGGGCCAGTTTCTTTATCGACGCCATAGACCGTTTTGACGAAGTGAAGCGCGGCGACCCTGCCTTCATGGCGGTCAGTTTCATGAAGACAATGCAGGTGGACCGCGATGCCGCGCGCTTGCTTCTGCAATCGGTTGCCGACACCGCGCCGGAGGAATTATCGGCCCTAGTCATGCCCACGATGGTGCTTTGTGGGGACAAGGATGATGACAATGGTTCCGCCACAAGGCTGGCAGAGATCTTGCCCGATGCGCGCTATGTCGAAATTCCGGGCACGCATATGAGTTCTGTTACTGAAGGTGCCCTGGGTGATGCGCTGGTTCAATTCCTGACCGAGTGACCCTGTAAACCATATTCACGCCGAATTGCTTTCGGACTTATGCTGACAGTCCATGCTCTCGATGCTAAGGGACTGGGCATTCCCTGGCGGGAGCATGGGTTCAGCCATGAATGCCATTTAAATCAGAAAGTTGCTGGAAGATATCACGACACGATGATGAAGGGTGATGCCACGCACGAAAGGGCCGGTTGGCGCGAAATCGTTGCCTTGCCCGATTTCGGGATAGAACGGCTGCGCGCCAAGATCGATACCGGTGCGCGAACGTCATCGCTCCATGCATCGGACATTGAAAATTTTGACCGCGATGGGCAGCCGTGGGTCAGGTTCAGGCTCATCTGCGAAGACGGGGTAAACCGTCTGTGCGAGGCACCGCGCGTCGCCCGCAGGGTCATCACCAGTTCCAACGGAGAATCGCAGGAACGCCTGATTGTCAAAACTACGCTGGCGATGGGCACCCAGGTTTTCCGGGCGGAATTCAGCCTGGCAGACCGTTCGGACATGCTTTTCCCGATGCTGGTCGGCCGCACGGCGCTGCGCCGCCGCTTTCTTGTCGATTCCGCTAAATCTTTCCTTCTGCCAGACCCAAATTTCACCAAGGATAACACATGAAAATCGCGATGCTGGCACGGAACGCCAACCTTTATTCTCACAAGCGGTTGGTAGAAGCGGCGGAAGCGCGCGGCCATTCGATGGATATTCTGAATACGCTTCGCTGCACGGTGAACATCGCTTCGCATCGACCGACTGTGGCCTATAACGGGCAGACATTGTCGGGTTACGACGCGGTCATCCCGCGTATTGGCGCGTCCATCACCAATTACGGCCTCGCGGTGCTGCGCCAGTTTGAAATGGGCGGCGTGTGGTCTTTGAATGAAAGCGTGGCCATTGGCCGCAGCCGCGACAAGCTTCGTTCTATGCAGATTCTGGCCAAGCACGGCCTTGGTTTGCCACTGACCGCATTTGCGCATGATCCCAAGCAGTCAGCCGAAGTCATCAAGGCAGTCGGCGGCGCGCCGGTTGTGATCAAGCTGCTCGAAGGCACACAAGGCATCGGGGTGGTTCTGGCCGAAACGGAAAAAAGCGCAATCTCGGTGATCGAGGCTTTCCGCGGTGCCAATGTGAATATCCTCGTGCAGGAATTCATCAAGGAAGCGGGCGGTTCGGATATTCGCTGCCTGGTGGTTGGCGGCAAGGTTGTCGCTGCGATGAAGCGTCAGGGCGCAGAAGGAGATTTTCGTTCCAACCTTCACCGCGGCGGCAGCGCGGCGCTGATCAAGATCACGCCCGAAGAACGTTCCACAGCAGTCCGTGCAGCCAAGCACATGGGTCTTAATGTTTGCGGCGTGGACTTGCTGCGCAGCAATCACGGGCCGGTCATCATGGAAGTCAATTCGTCCCCTGGTCTCGAAGGCATCGAAAATGCTACTGGCAAGGATATTGCTGGCCAGATTATCGAATTTATCGAAGCAAACGCCAAGGCCGGGAAGACCAAGACCAAGGGCAAGGGTTGATTTCGGGGGCAGCCTCAACGGGGCAGACCGGAGGTCACTGCACTCGGAACTCTCCGTTCCAGCTTACCTGAAAGGCGGTTCGTTGAAGGCGCGCAGCTTGCGGGAATGCAGCCTGTCGCCTTCTTCACGCAGGCGCTTGCACGCTTCCAGACCAATCTGGAGATGTGCGGCAATGGCCTGTTCGTAGAACTGGTTGGCCTGCCCCGGAAGCTTGATTTCACCGTGTAGCGGCTTGTCACTGACACATAGCAGCGTGCCATAGGGAACGCGGAACCGGTAACCCTGGGCAGCGATGGTGGCGCTTTCCATCTCCACCGCAATGGCGCGGCTTTGTGAAAATCGCTTCGCCGAACTTGCATAATGCAGTTCCCAGTTCCGGTCGTCTGTGGTGACGACCGTGCCGGTGCGCATACGCTGTTTCAGATTGGCGCCCTGTGTGCCCGAAACCGCCTCGGTCGCACCGGCAAGGGCCTGCTGCACTTCTGCAATTGGCGGAATGGGGATTTCAGGCGGCAAAACCGCATCCAGCACATGGTCGTCGCGAAGATAAGCGTGAGCGAGGACGAAATCGCCGATTTTCTGGCTGGAACGCACACCGCCGCAATGGCCGATCATCATCCATGCATGGGGCCGAAGCACGGCAAGGTGGTCGCAAATGGTCTTTGCATTGGAAGGCCCGACGCCGATGTTGACCAGCGTGATGCCGCGGCCATCTTCACGCAAGAGATGGTAAGCGGGCATCTGGTGGCGCCGCCATGCGGTGTCCGACAATTGCAGATGCGCTGCCGAAGTGTTCCGGCTGATATCCAGCCCGCCTGCGCCCGTCAGGCCGACATAACCATCCTGCCCGATCTGCTTGGCTGCCCAATCGACGAATTCATCGACGTAGCGGTGGTAATTGGTGAACAGGATGAAGTCCTGGAAATCATCCACCTTGGTGCCGGTGTAATGCGCCAACCGGGCGAGCGAATAATCGGTCCGCAACCCGTCGAACAGTGACAGCGGCATTGCTTCGCTGTCGTCCACTTCGAACCCGTCAGCCAGTTCATCGCCAATCAGCGCGAGATCGGTCGCGGGAAAGTGCAGGGCGATTTCCTGCGGCGAAATGCCGACCATTGCCGCGCCTGCTTCGCCGTCCAGCACATAAGGGAACGGGATTTCCTGGCGCGACTGGACAACGCTGAGTTCGATTTCATATTCCTGCATGATCAGGCCGAGCTGTTCGCGCAGATAATCGGCAAACAATGCCGGTTTGGTGATGGTCGTCTTGTAGGTGCCCGTCTGTTCCAGCCGGCCAAATGCGCGGCTGCGGTCCTTTGGTTCGCCAATGCCTGAATAATGCAGGACCAGTTCGGGATAGGCATAGCTGCCATCCAGACGCCGTTCGCGTGAGGGGAGGGTGCCGTCACGCCCGAAAGCCATGACATCATCGCGCAGCCGTTCGACTGCAGACTGATAGAGCGCTTCCAGCTCTTCGATAATTCTGTCGATCATTTCCATCTATGGCAGATAGCGCGCAGATTCCTACAATTCAAAGTTTCTGACGCATGGAAATGCTGAAAACATGGATGTCAGGCACAAAAAAGGGCGCGTCCCATGCAGGACGCGCCCCTTTTTTGTCTGGCAAAGCGATCAGGCTTCGGAATTTTCTTCCGTAGCGTCGTCAGCTTCGTCGGCGCCTTCCAGCATGTCAGCCGGAATTTCGCCTGGTTCCAGTGTCGGATCGACTGCTTCGGTGAAGCCGCCCTGTCCTTCAGCCTGTTCTTCTTCGAACATGGACTTCATGACATCGACGCCCTGGCGCTGCAGTTCGGCTTCATCGTCCGAACGTGCGACATTGGCTTTCACCATTACGTCGACTTCGGCGTGCAGGCGGATGCGAACGTCGAACAGGCCGAGCGTCTTGATCGGATGCTCGAGAATGACCTGCTTCTTGGACACTTCGTGGCCCTTTTCAGCCAGACCATCCACGATGTCGCGAACGGTAACCGAACCATAAAGCTGGCCCGAGTTCGAAGATGCACGGATCAGCACGACTTCGGTACCGGCGATGTTTTCGCCAGTCTTTTCGGCTTCGCCACGACGTTCCGCGTTTTCTTTTTCAAGACGTTCGCGGTTCGCTTCGAAGACCTTCTTGTTCGCCGCATTGGCGCGAAGGGCCTTCTTGTTCGGCAGTAGGAAGTTACGTGCGTAGCCGTCCTTGACGGTTACAACGTCACCAATGGTGCCGAGTTTCTCGATACGTTCGAGCAGAATGATATCCATGGTCCGCTCTCCTTACTTAACGATGTAGGGCAGCAGGCCGATGTGGCGTGCGCGCTTGATCGCCTTGGCCAGCTCGCGCTGCTTCTTGGCGGATACGGCGGTAATGCGGCTGGGTACGATTTTGCCACGTTCGGACATGAAGCCCTGCAGCAGACGCACATCTTTGTAATCGATGGCGGGGGCACCCTTGCCCGAGAACGGGCAGCTCTTGCGGCGGCGGAAGAAAGGACGTGCCATCAGTCGCGCTCCTCACGGTCAGAGCGACGCTTGCGGTCGCGGTCTTGCTTGCGCATCATTGCTGACGGGCCTTCTTCATGCTCGTCCACGCGGATCGTCATGTAACGGATGACGTCTTCGTTGATGCGAGTCTGGCGTTCGAGTTCAGCAACGACAGCGCCGGGGCCATCGATGTGCAGCATCACGAAATGCGCCTTGCGGTTACGGTCGATCTTGTAGGCGAGGTTCTTGAGACCCCAGGTCTCCGTCTTGGTGACCTTGCCTTCATTCGCTTCGATGATTTCTGTGGCGGATGCCGCCAGCGCGTCTACCTGAGCCTGGCTCAGATCCTGACGCGCGAGAAAAACATGCTCGTAAAGAGCCATGTCGCTTCCTTTCACTCTAATGCCGATCGCTGGCTTGTCCGCGGGATTGCGGGGCCCCTCCGGCTTTCTTCTTTTCGCAATGCCCGGATTCATACAGGCACAGCGAAGGCGCGCTCTTAGCGGTTTGAAGGCGGAATGCAAGCAATCAACACGCTTTTTCGGGCTTTTGTGGATCGCACTTGCCTGTTGGCCGTTAGACCCGCACAGAACCAAGCAGATAGACGACTGCGTATTGCGAAGGAATTGAAGTGCCGGGTGGATTGGTTGCGCTGCTGGACGACGTATCGGTAATTGCCCGCGCTGCGGCTGCATCGGTTGACGATGTGGGGATTGCTGCCAGCAAGGCAGGGTCCAAGGCCGCAGGTGTCGTCATCGACGATGCGGCTGTCACGCCATCATATGTGACAGGCTTCACGCCGGACCGCGAATTGCCGATAATCTATGCCATCACGAAAGGCAGTTTGGTCAACAAGCTGTTGATATTGCTGCCTGCTGCGCTGCTGCTGAGCGCATTTCTGCCATGGGCCATCACGCCGATCCTGATGTTGGGCGGCCTCTATCTGAGCTATGAAGGCGCGGAAAAAGTGCTGGAGAAGCTGGGCGGGGCCAAACATGGCGAAACGCTGGAAGACCCGATAACCGATTTCGCAAAATTCGAACGGGACCGGGTGAAGGGTGCAATCCGCACCGATTTGATCCTGTCTGCCGAAATCATGGCGATCACGCTCAATGAGGTTGCCACAGAAACGCTGGTCACCCGCGCAGGCGTACTGGCGATTGTGGGCATCGGCATCACATTTGTGGTTTATGGTGCTGTCGCATTGATCGTTAAGATGGACGATGTCGGGCTTCATCTTGCCAAGAAAACATCAACAGCCGCGAAATCGGTCGGTAAATTCCTGCTGGCAGCTATGCCTCGGCTGCTGGTTGCCCTTTCGTTCATCGGCACCGTTGCGATGCTGTGGGTCGGCGGCGGCATTGTTCTTCACGGACTGGAGGTATTGGGCATTCATGGGCCGGTCGATATGCAGCATGCCATCCAGCATTCCGTTGAAGCGGCGACCGGCGTGCTGGGCGGTGTCCTTGGCTGGTTGAGCGGGGCGATAGCATCCGGCATCTTTGGCCTGATATTGGGAGCAATCGTGGTTTTCGTGCTGCACAAAATGTTCGGGCTTGGCCACAGTAGCGAGGCGCATTGATGGAAGGTGCGGCAAAGCCAAAGCTTTATACCTGCGCCGGTTCGCGTGGCCTTCGGGCTACTTGGGCAGCAGAAGAGGCTGGGTTTGATCTTGAACTGAAAATGCTGCCGTTCCCGCCGCGCTTCGAATGGCCGGAATATCTTGAGCTTAACCCGCTGGGCACGGTTCCGCTGCTGGTCGATGGTGAAAGCCGGATGACGGAAAGTTGTGCCATTGCGCATTATGTGGCGCTGCGCAGCGATGCAGCGCAATTGGTGGTCGGGCCGCAGGAGAGCGATTTTGCCGCCTATCTCGATTTTACCTATCACGCGGATGCTACGCTGACTTTCCCGCAGACGGTTTACTTGCGGTTCGCCCGGTTTGAAAAAGGCAAGGGGCTGGAAGAAGCAGGCCTCGCCTATGCCCGCTGGTTCGGTGCGCGGCTGGCCAAGGTGGAGCAGCGGCTTGAAGACCGCGATTTTCTGTGCGCAGACCGGTTTACCGTGGCCGATATTTGCGTGGGATATGCGCTATATCTGGCGCGCCGGATCGGGCTTGAAGACCATTTGACGCCCCGGCTAGTCCAATATGTCGACCGGCTGACGGATCGAAAAGGGTTCAAGGCGGCAGTGGCCCGCGAAGCCGCTGCTGCGCAAGCGGCCGGGTTGGGCGGGGCCGTAGTCTAGAGCCGTTCCAGGATCGAGCGGGCAAATGCCGTCAGCGTGTCGTCCCGCGCACCCATCACCACGACCCGGTCACCGGGCTGAACGATCTGGGCAATCCTGTCGCCGCAATCCTTGCGATTGGGGATATATTCAGCTTCGCCGCCCGCTTCCTCGATAAGCCTTACGATCCGCTCGCTTCCCTCGCTACGGTCCACTGTGCCCCCGTAATAGACAGGATCGCACATGATGGTGAGATCGCTCGGGTCCAGTTCGCGGGCGAACGTTTCCGCCAGTTCTGCCCCCATCTGGCGCAGCGGGCCAAACCCGTGCGGCTGAAAGAATGCGATGACCCGCCCCGGATGCTGGCGCAGAGTGCGCAACGTCGCGCCGCATTTTTCCGGATTATGGCCAAAATCATCGATCACCGTAATTGCAGAAGTGCTGGTCCCGATGATGTCGAACCGGCGCGCGAGCCCTGCGAACGAGGACAATGCCGCAACCGCCTTGTCCACCGGAACGCCGGCAGCAACCGCGCCTGCAATGGCGGCCAGTGCGTTGGAAAGATTGTGCCTGCCCGGTAAATGCAAGGTCAGGGGATATTCCTTGCCATCGTGGCGGTCTATTACCAGCGCGGCCTGTCTTACCGGGCTATCGGCAATGCTGCCGGGCACAATGCCAATCTGCGCCAGTTGCTGTTCCACACCGAAAGTCAGGGCTGATCTTGCATGGGGAAGCAGCGCCAGGGCTTCGGGATCATCAGCGTTGATGACTGCCACCTTGCTTGCGGCAAGGAATGCGCCGAACAAAGCACGCAGTTCTTCCATGCTCTTGTGATCGAGGCTGACATTCAGCAGCACTGCTACATTGGGGCGGTAAAGCGCGATGGAACCATCGCTTTCATCCACTTCGCTGACAAAGGCATCACCATTGCCCACCACGGCGCTGGCAAAGGGCGTGTCCTCCGACACAAAATTCTTCATCACCGCGCCATTCATGATGGTGGGTTCCCGCCCGACAGCATGCAGAATCCAGCCGAGCATTCCTGTAACGGTGGATTTTCCGCTGGTGCCGCCAATGGCGACGCCGGTTTTTGAACTGTTGAACAGGGCGGACAGCAGTTCTGCGCGGATCATCCGCGGGCAGCCCAGTTCTTTCGCTCGCACCATTTCAGGCACGGTGTCTTCCACGGCCGCAGAAGCGATCAGGATCTGCTGTGCGTCGGTGATACCGCTGCCATCCTGCGGGAAAAGCGCGAAGCCCTGGCTTTTCAGCCAGGCAAATTTTTCAGGGGTCCGGCCCTGGTCATAACTGCGGTCTGACCCGGCAACTTCGGCCCCGCGCGCCTTCAGGATCTGGGCGAGGGGCAGCATCCCCGATCCGCCAATTCCGCAAAAGAACCAAGGGCGATTCTGGAGCTGTTCGGGTGCAGTATCGTCATTCATGCCCGGACCGGTATTCGTTGCGGCTGTGCATGGCAATCTTTCCTGTCGCGCAAAGGGGTGACGCGCCCCGCTGACGGGGTTAGGACGCGTGCATGACCCGTATCGCTATCTGTGCTCCCGGTAAAAGACTCGATAGAGAAGATGCCGATGCAGTGCAGCAACTGGTTACAGGTGAAGCGGGTATCGACCTGCAGTTTCACCCGCAATGCTTTGCAAGGCATGGCCATTTCGCAGGCTCCGATGAAGAACGGCTGGCGGCATTCGTGGAATGTGCAAACGATGCGTCTTTCGATGCAGTGTGGTTCGCCAATGGCGGATATGGATCGAACCGGATTGCGGCAGATGCCGTGCGGCAATTGGGCGCAGCGGCCAATGCCAAGCGCTTTCTTGGCTATTCCGACACCGGCTATTTGCTGGCGGCTCTTTACAAGGCAGGCATAGGCCAGCCCGCCCACGGCCCGATGGCAGGCGATATAAGGCGTGAATATGGCTCTGGTGCCATACGCCGCGCGCTGGACTGGATGGCGGGCGGGGACGAAGGGCTGGAACCTTCGCTGGACGGCGCGCCTGCCGCAGCTTTCAACCTGATGACGCTGGCCATGCTGTGCGGCACGCAATTGCAGCCTGATCTTTCCGGCCATGTGGTAATGGTCGAAGAAGTGTCGGAGCACCTCTATGCCGTCGACAGGCTGTTTTTCCACATCACCCAGCATTTGCCGGATATTGCGGGCCTTCGCCTTGGCCGGATCAGCGATGTGCCGGAAAATGACCGGCCTTTTGGTGCCAGCGACGTCGAAATTGCCGAAAGCTGGTGCGCAAAGGCGGGCATCGCATTTCTGGGCCGTGCCGATATCGGGCATGATGCTGCCAACAGGATCGTGCCCTTCGGGGTTGCGGGACGGCGCCAGCGCCAATAAGCGCGGCCGCCAGAGGAGACTATGATGCGTGCTTTTGTTTTTCCGGGTCAGGGCAGCCAGAAAGTTGGCATGGGCGTGGAGCTGGCAGCTGCCAGTCCGGCTGCGCGCGAAGTGTTCCAGGAAGTTGACGATGCATTGGGGCAGAACCTGTTCGCAATCATGTCTGACGGCCCTGATGATCAGCTGACGCTGACGGAAAATGCCCAGCCGGCCATCATGGCCAATGCCATCGCCACCTTGCGTGTGCTGGAAAAGGAAGGCGGCATTGCCCTGGCAGACAAGGGCGACTGCGTGGCGGGCCACAGCCTCGGCGAATATACCGCCTTGTGCGCTGTCGGCGCGTTTACCCTTGCTGATACGGCGCGGCTGTTGAAATTGCGCGGTCAGGCCATGCAGGCAGCTGTTCCTGTTGGCGAAGGTGCGATGGCGGCTTTGCTGGGCGCAGACATCGAAAAGGCGCAAGCCCTTGCCGATGCCGCGGCTGAAGGTCAGGTCTGCACCGTTGCCAACGATAATGACCCGACGCAGGTGGTCATTTCCGGCCACCGTGAAGCGATCGAACGGGCAATTGCCCTGACCAGGGACCATGGCATCAAGCGCGGCATCCTGTTGCCTGTTTCTGCGCCGTTCCACTGCCCGCTGATGCAGCCTGCGGCAGATGCCATGGCAGAAGCGCTGGCAGCAACGCCGCCAAAGGCGATGCAACTGCCGCTTTATGCCAATGTCACTGCGGCGCAGGTGACAGACCCTACAGAAGTGCAGCGCCTGCTGGTCGAACAGGTAACCGGACGGGTGCGCTGGCGCGAGAGCGTGCTTGCCATGCGCGCCGCAGAGGTGGAAAATTTTGTGGAGCTTGGCGGCAAGGTTCTGGGCCCGATGATCGGCAGGATTGACCGCGATGCACATGTAACCAGCGTGATTACGATGGATGACATCGAAGCGCTGTTGAAGGAGATTTGAGCATGTTCGACCTTACTGGCATGAATGCCCTTGTAACCGGCGCCAGTGGCGGCATCGGTTCATCCATCGCCCGTTCGCTGGCATCGCGCGGCGCACGGTTGGCGCTTTCAGGCTCGAACGGAGCGAAATTGCGCGCTTTCCGCGAGGAACTGAATGACGAATTCGGCCATGATCACGTTGAAATAACCTGCAATCTTTCCAAGACCGAAGATGTCGAGAACCTGGTTCCTGCCACCATCGACACACTGGGCAAGCTGGATATCCTCGTCAACAATGCCGGCATCACGCGTGACAATCTGGCGATGCGAATGAAGGACGAGGAATGGGACGAGGTGATCAAGGTCAACCTCGAAGCCGCATTCCGCCTGATGCGCGCTGCTGCGCGCCCGATGATGAAGGCGCGTTTTGGCCGCATGATCAATATAACCAGCGTGGTGGGTGCCACCGGCAATCCGGGGCAGATGAACTATGCTGCGGCCAAGGCCGGCCTTGTCGGCATGTCCAAAAGCCTGGCACAGGAACTGGCCACTCGCGGCATCACCGTGAACTGCGTCGCTCCGGGCTTTATCCGCACTGCAATGACCGACGAATTGCCCGATGCCCAGAAGGAAGCGCTGAATGCGCGTATCCCGATGGGCCGGATGGGCGAGGGTGAGGATATTGGCGCTGCTGTGGCGTATCTCGCATCGAAGGAAGCATCTTACGTCACCGGCCAGACACTGCACGTGAATGGCGGCATGGCCATGATGTCGTAAGCTTCATCAGGTTTATCCCCAAGGAATCGACCATCCACCGACTGTAACCTTGCCGCCAAAGTCTCGAACGCTAAGGTTATTTGACCATTTTTTCCGGCGCAGGCAGACGAATCTGCTTCTCCAACTGCAGGGGCGCCGGTGCACAAGAAGGATTGAGTAGGACCGATGAAGGCCACAATCGAACGTGCCACGCTGCTGCGCTGTCTTTCCCACGTCCAGTCGGTGGTGGAGCGTCGGAACACGATCCCCATCCTGTCCAACGTGCTGATTGACGCTGACGCAGGCGGCTCTCTCAAAGTCATGGCGACCGATCTCGATCTTCAGGTGACCGAGAACATGGCTGCAGCTTCGGTGGAAAGTCCCGGCGCCATTACCGTTTCAGCGCATCTGCTGTTCGATATTGCCCGTAAATTGCCCGAAGGCAGCCAGGTCAGCCTTGAAACCGCAGATAACCGCATGGCGGTGAAGGCAGGACGCAGCCGTTTCTCGCTACCGACCCTGCCACGTGATGATTTTCCGGTTATCGTCGAAGGCGACCTTCCGACCAGTTTCGAACTGCCGGCCAAGACACTGGCTGAAATGATCGACCGCACGCGGTTCGCCATCTCGACCGAGGAAACGCGCTATTACCTCAATGGCATCTTCCTCCATGTCACTGATGAAGACCAGCCGGTGCTGAAGGCCGCAGCCACTGACGGCCACAGGCTCGCCCGGTTCACACTGGCCCGCCCTGATGGCGCGGAAGGCATGCCGGATGTGATCGTGCCGCGCAAAGCCATCACAGAACTGCGCAAGTTGCTGGAAGAATCGCTGGATGCAAATGTCCAGATCGACCTTTCTGCCAGCAAGATCCGTTTCACGATGGGCGGCGAGGGCGGCGTTGTTCTCACCAGCAAGCTGATTGACGGGACATTCCCTGATTACAGCCGCGTTATCCCCACGGGTAATGACAAGCTGCTGAAAATCGATCCGCGCAGCTTCTATGAAGGCGTAGACCGCGTGGCGACCATCGCCACTGAAAAAACGCGCGCTGTAAAAATGGGCCTCGACCAGGACAAGGTGACCCTGTCTGTATCCAGCCCCGACAATGGCACCGCTGCTGAAGAACTGGCTGCCGATTATGGCGCAGAAGGCTTCGAGATCGGCTTCAATGCCAATTATCTCAAGGATATCCTCAGCCAGATCGAAGGCGATACGGTTGAATTGCACCTGGCAGATGCCGGTGCGCCAACGCTAATCCGCAAGGATGACAAGAGCGCAGCTCTTTACGTCCTGATGCCGATGCGGGTCTGATTGGGCATTTCTGATGTTGCGGGTGGGCAATTCTATTCGGATTGCCCCTCGCATACCGGCCCATGACGGTATAGATTGCTCCCGATAAACTGGAGAGTTCAATGAGCCAGATCGTCCAAGTCGTTCGCGGCGACCTTACCGACGCAAAATTGGTAGATGTCGCGATGCCGCCGTTGGCGCAAGGCGCTGTGCGTCTGAAGATCGAGAGCTTTTCCGTCACCGCCAACAACGTCACCTATGCGGTGGTGGGCGACCAGATGGGCTATTGGAACTTCTTCCCAGGCGAGGGAGATCGCGGCGTGGTGCCTATGTGGGGCCATGCGATTGTCGAACAATCGAACCACCCTGAATTTGCTGTCGGCGAGCGGGTCTATGGCTATTTGCCGATGGGCACGCATCTCGATGTGGTGCCGGGCAAGATCAGCGAAGGCGGCTTTACCGACATGGCCGAACATCGCCAGCCGATGAGCCCGATTTACAACCAGTATTCGCGCCTTGCAGCCGACCCGGAACATGACGCGCAAAAGGAGCCGCAGCGGATGATTTTCGGTCCGCTGTTCAAGACCGGCTTTCTCATCGAAACCATGTTTTCAGGCGAAAAATGGTTTGGCGCAGAAGCAATGGTGATGACCAGCGCATCGTCCAAGACCAGTATGGCGCTGGCCAGTGTGGCCAGGGACAAGTCCCCGCAGATCAAGCGGGTGGGCCTTACCTCTTCGGGCAATGTGGAATTCGTGAAGGCCAGCGGGCTTTATGATCAGGTCCTGTCCTATGACGAGGTGGGCAAGCTGGACCATGTGCGGACCGTGTCGGTGGATTTTGCCGGCAATGCCGCGGTCCTGCGCGCCATTCACGAACACTTGGGCGATAATCTCGCCTATTCATGCCTTGTCGGCGCGACCCATATAGGCGGGCGCGCGGGCGGTGCAGGCGGAATGCCGGGGCCGGAACCCATCCTGTTCTTCGCGCCGCATTATGCGGTTGCCGCGGTGAACGAGATGGGCGCGAAGGCCTTTGGGCAGTCAATCGCGTCGAGCTGGCGCAAGTTCCTCCAGGAAGTGGAGGAAACTGTCGAAGTCGAAGTGCGCAAAGGCATCGACGCGGCGCGCGAAACCTTTGTCACCATGGTTGGCGGTAGTGTCGACCCTGCGGCTGGGATCGTGATCGAGCCGTGAGGGCTTAACCCGCGATATCGACCACGATTTTGCCGAAGTGGCGGTTGGCTTCCTGATGGCGGAAGGCATCCGCCAGCTTTGCCAGTTCGAAATGGTCTGAAATGATGGGCTTGATGCCATTGGCATTGATGCCCGCGATCATGTCGCGCTGCTGCTTGCAACTGCCCACCGTCAGGCCCTGAACACGCAGGTTCTTGGCCATCAAAAGCCCTGTTTGCACTGGGCCGGCAAACCCGGCCAGAACGCCGATCATCGCCACGTGGCCGCCAACGCGGGTAGCCATCATCGACTGGTCCAGCGTCCCTGCGCCGCCAATTTCGACCACGCAATCCACACCGGCACCGCCAGTGATTTTAAGCGCCTCTGCGCCCCAGGCTTGCGTTTCCTTGTAATTGATCAGGTGATCCGCGCCGAGGCTGCGCAGTCGTTCCAGCTTTTCGTCAGACGAACTGGTGGCAATTACGCTTGCCCCTGCCGCCTTGGCAAATTGCAGGGCGAACACGGAAACACCGCCGCTGCCTTGCACCAGAACCGTGTCGCCCGGCTTTATCGAATTATCGACAAACAGCGCTCGCCACGCGGTCAGGCCGGCACAGGTCAGCGTAGCTGCTTCGGCGTGCGAATAGCCCTTTGGTGCATGGGTGAACCAGTTTGTCGGGGCGACGATGGCTTCTCGCGCATACCCGTCAATCCCGTCACCTGGCACGCGCGTGAAGGCAGTGGCAGGCGTCTGCCCGTCCTCCCAATCGGGGAAGAAGGTCGAAACGACAGAATCGCCCACGGCAAATTCGGTCACGCCAGCGCCGATTGCCACCACTTCGCCTGCGCCATCCGACATGGGAATGCGGCCGGTTTGGGCAGGGATCATGCCTGTGACAACGGCATAGTCATGGAAATTGAGCGAAGACGCTTTCAGCGCAACACGCACTTCGCCGGGGCCGGGCGTACCGGGATCATCCAGGCTGACGACTTCGAGTGTATCCAGTGATGCCGGCGAGCCGACCCTTACTGCTGCAATGCTCATTCGGCTGCCTCCGCCAGTTCGGCACGCTGCGGGCCGCGGATCAACCCGCCCGGTGTGGCCCCGGTCCATTTGCCGTCGCGGAAAGTGACTGTGCCGCCTTTGATCGTCATCACGTATCCTTCAGCCTTTTGCAGCAGCCGTTTGCCGCCTGCGGGAAGATCAAATGCGAGCCAGGGTTTGCCCAGCTTGATCTTGTCCATGTCGATGATGTTGAGATCTGCCAGATAGCCTGGCGCAATGACGCCGCGATCTTCGAGGCCGTAGAGGCGCGCAGTGTCGAGGCACTGGCGCTTTACGGCGTTTTCAAGGGTGATGCGGTCGCCCCGCTTGCGGTCACGGACCCAATGCTGGAGCATGAATGTCGGGCTGGCTGCATCGCAGATCGTGCCGCAATGCGCGCCGCCATCCGACAGGGAGTTTACCGTGTCATCGCTATGTTGAAGCGGGAAGAGGAAATCCAGATTGCCGTCGGCGTAATTGAGGATGGGCAGGTAGATGAAGCCCTTTCCATCATTCGCGCAGAGCATGTCATAGGCATATTCCTGCGGATCGACGCCCTGTGCATTGGCACGCGCATTTACGCTGGCGCTTTCTTCCGGTTCGTAATCGAAATCAGGGTCCATTTCATATTGCATGGCCCAACCTTGCGTCACCACCATCAGGAACGAGAGAATGTCCTGCGGCGCGCCGGTATAATCGTTTGATTCTGCCAGCATCTTTGCCTTGAAGGCCGGGTCCAGTAATTTTGCCTTCTGTTCGTCCCACGACAGTTCGGCGATTTCGGTCCAGCTTGGGCGGTAGACGAAGGGGTGCACGGTCCCTTGCCACGCCATGACGATACCGTTTCCGCGCAAGGCAATCTGGGCGACGATATTTGCGCCATTGTCATTCTGTGCGCGCATGGATGAAATCTGTTCTTCCAGCGGCAATTCCTTGGCGATGGATTGCAGCGCAGCAAAGGTGACGGGCAGGCCGGTTTCGCGGCTGAGATTGCCCATCCATTCAAATTCGTTCCACTCGCGCTTCATGTCGCTGGCCATTTCAAACACGCCATGTCCGGCGCGGCCCATTGCGCGCCCGATGATGACCAGTTCTTCCGCTGTTGCAGTGGTGCCCGGCACCAGTTCGCCATCCACGCTCTTGTGCAGAACAGTGCGGCTGGTGGAAAAGCCGAGGGCGCCTGCCTTGACGCCTTCTTCGACGATGGCGGACATCTGGGCAAGATCATCTTCGGTCGGCACCGCGCCGGGCTGTTCGCGATCACCCAGCACATAGGCACGGACGGCACCGTGCGGCACATGGGTGCCGACATCGACAGTGCGCGGCATTTTTTCCAGCGCGTCGAGATATTCGGGGAATGTTTCCCAATCCCAGCTCATGCCTTCGGCAAGTGCGGTGCCGGGAATATCCTCGACCCCTTCCATCAGCTTGATCAGCCATTCGTGGCGATCTGGGCGCGCTGGCGCGAAGCCGACACCGCAATTGCCCATCACCACGGTGGTGACACCGTGCCAGCTTGAAGGTGCCATTTCCTGGTCCCAGGTGGCTTGCCCGTCATAATGGGTGTGAATATCGACAAAACCCGGCGTCACAATATTGCCGCCTGCATCGATTTCCTCGGCAGCGTCGCCGGTTATGGTGCCGACCTGGGCAATAAGGCCATCCTTGATGGCAATGTCGCCGCTGAACCGGTTGCTTCCGGTGCCATCCACGATGGTCCCGTTACGAATGATCATATCGAATGCAGGCATGGTTTTTCCTCTCTCGAAAAAGAAGGTTCCATAAAGCAACGGATGAGTCCAGCGGGGAGATGTATTTCCCGGTTCAGTCGCGGGCGCGGATCATCGCTTCGATGTCGACGAACTTTTCACGGGGCGCACCTTCGCGCGCAGCAGCCGCTTCTGCTTCCTCGATTTTTTTCCAGTCGCGGAAGGTCACGATATCAAGATCGCGGGCTTTGGCCAGTTCATCAAAGCCTGCGCGGCCTTTCTTGTCGGCACGGCCTAGCTTGCCACTGTCCATATCCTCGACGATCTTGTCGATCACGCCATAACCGTCGGGCCGGTTGGTGCCGATGGTGCCCGATGGGCCGCGGCGTGCCCAGCCGACGCAGTAAAGGCCGGTAAGGATGCGGCCTTCATCATTGGCAAAGCGGCCCATCCTTTCATCAAACGGGACATCGGGAATGGGCGACGTGCGATAGCCGATGCAGCTCACCACGATGTCTGCGGGTATCTTGTAGAATTCTCCGGTGCCGACCGCGCGGCCGGTGGTCACCGTGGTGCGTTCAACCTCCACTGCTTCCACCTTGCCATTGCCGATAAAGCGGGTGGGGCTGGCGAAGAGGTCAAAATGGATTTCTATCTTTGCGTCCGCGTGCACGCTCTCAGGAATGGCAGCAAAACTGCGCAAATGGGTGACTGATTTGCGTAGGCCCGGTTCCAGTATCGCGTCTTCGGCTTCGTCGGGCAGGTCTTCGGGGTCGACACGTGGGACTGCCCGTTCAAGATGGGCAAGTTCGCCCAGTTCCTTGGGCGTCATGGCGACCTGGTGCGGCCCGCGGCGGGCAACGATGGTGATCTTTTCAATGCCGGATGCACAGAGCGCCTCAAGCGCGTGGCTGACAATATCGCTGCCGGCAAATTCATCGCGTGTCTTGGCAAGGATTCGCGCCACGTCCAGCGCGACATTGCCCATGCCGATGACGACCGCATGTTTGCCTGAAAGGTCAGGGTCGAGCGCGGCAAACTGCGGGTGGCCATTATACCAGCCGACAAAGGCTGCGCTGCCGAACACATTGGCCAGTCTTTCACCCGGCAGGCCGAGCGGGCGATCATTGGGAGCTCCGGTCGCCAGCACCACTGCGTCATAGAGTTTGGCCAGATCGGCAATCGTCACATCTTCGCCGATGGAAACATTGCCCACAAAACGGACATTATCTGTCAGCGCGGTTTTTTCGTAACGCCGCGAGACAGCCTTTATCGATTGGTGGTCGGGGGCAACACCGGTGCGGATCAGGCCATATGGAACAGGCAGCCGGTCGAACACATCGACCTGCACATCATCGCCCCAGTATTTTTGTGCGGCTTCTGCCGTGTAATAGCCGGCAGGACCCGAACCGATAATTGCAATATGGCGCATCAGGCCGCCTTTTTCTGCTCCATACGTTCAGGAGCTGCGAGGAAGTTACGGATAGCATCTACGCTTTCATCATGATGGCTCAGCAGGAACAGATGTCCGCCGCCTTCCATCACCACCAATTCGCTATTGGGGATGAGCGCCTTGAGTATTTTGCCATTGGCCAGCGGAACAATCTGGTCATCATCGCCCATCAGTATGAGGGTCTGTTTCTTCATGAATGGCAGGGCAGGAACGCTGGTCCAGCCGAGCATCGCCAGCAGCTGGTACATATAGCCGCGCGGGCTGGGCGGTGTGAGGCGGGCCATATGGCCACCCTTGCCGGGCGATCCGGCCAATGCACCGCCATAAAGCGTTTCGAAATGTTCGGCCATGAAGGCTGCGTCGACATAGCGGCGCGGATTGGCCATTTTGGTCAGCGCAGCAGGGTTACCCGGCACCATCACCATGCCGGCGCTGGTGGCAACCAGCACGAGGCGGCGGGTTGTGCCGGGGTATTGAATGGCGAAATGCTGTGCCATCGCGCCGCCCCAGCTGATGCCCATCACATCAACCTGGTTGATCCCGAAACGGTTCAGCAACTGCATGGTGGTCCATGCCATTGTCACCGTGTTGTAGGGCACGAGCGGATCGGGCGACTTGCCCACACCGGGCATGTCGAACATGATGAAGCCGCGGTCGTTCAGCGCTTCTGCCAAAGGAGCCACTGCTTCAATATTTGCGCCAATGCCGTTGAAGAACAATACAGGCGGGTGATCGCTTGGTTCGTCAAGACGCCACCGCGCAACGCGTAATACGCGGCCACCGACTGTTTCCATGGAGATGTCGGCAGTTTTCATTGCGTCAGTCAAACAGCTATTCCTTTGAATTTATTATTTTTATTTATCAATGTTCTTCGAGAACATAGCGACCTGGGGCAGGATCCAGCGGCTTGAACTTGGCATTGCCGACCTTCTTGGGGGCAGCCCTCATCTTGCCGGAACGGGCCTGAACCCATTCCACCCAATATGGCCACCAACTGCCAGCTACTTCTTCTGTTCCGGCCAGCCATTCATCGACATCGGCCGGCGGTTGGCCGGGCTTTTTCGATTTGAAATATTTGGCCTTGGGGTTGCCCGGCGGGTTGAGGATGGCCTGCATATGCCCAGCCTGGCTGAGCACGAAGGTCACGTCTTTCGACCCGAACAGCTGGGTCGACCGGTAGCAGGCGCGCCACGGAGTAATATGGTCAGTCACGCCGCCAAGGATGAACAGGTCGCTCGTCACCTTGCTCAGGTCGATCTTGTGATCGGCCATTTCAACTTCACCCTTCTTGGTGAAGGCAAGCGTTTCGAAAATGGTGAGGAAGTCGCCCATCAGGCTGGCGGAAAGATTGGTCGCATCCGCATTCCAGAACAATACGTCGAATGCCGGCGGGTCTTCGCCCAGCAGGTAATTGTTGATGACGTAGTTCCAGATGAGGTCATTGGGCCGCAGCCACGCAAAGCCGCGGGCAAGTGAATCGCCTTCGATCACGCCTTGCTTGGCCGCACGGCGGCGGGCCAGTTGCATCCCGTTTTCGCTGACCAGCGACCCTGCCTCGATGTCGTTCTGCTTGGGGTGGAGAACGCAGACCATCAGGGTGAGCGCGCCCAGCAAATCGTCGCCATCTGCCGCCAGCTTGCTGGCAAGAATGGCCGCTGTCTGTCCGCCGGAACAGCCGGCTGAAACATTCACTTTTTTCGCGCCGGTGATGGCTGCGACCGCTTCCATCGCTTCGCGGCAGGACCGGATATAGTCTGCCATGCCCCAGCAACCCTGTTCCTTCGAAGGGTTACGCCAGCTGATGACAAAGGTCTGGATGCCATTGTCCAGCTGCCATTTGACCACCGACTTATCCGGGCTCAGATCATTGATATACATCTTGTTGATTTGCGGCGGAATTGTCAGCTGCGGAGTTTCGTAAACTTCATCGGTGGTGGGCGCATAATGCACCAGTTCCATCATTTCCGTGCGCAATACGACGGAGCCTTTTGAAGTTGCGATGTTCTCGCCCAGCTTGAACGGCCGCTTGTCCACCTGGCTGACCATGCCCTTGTTATGGACGATGTCCTCATAGGCGTTCTTCAGGCCCTTCACCAGGCTCATCCCGCCGCTGTCGATGACGCGTTTCTGTGCGGTGGGGTTGCCTGCCAAAGTGTTGGTCGGGGCAAGGCTGTCGATGATGATATTGGAGATGAAGTTGGCGCGGTCGCGTTCGAGTTCGTCCAGTTCCAGATCATTGAGCCAGTTGCTCATGCCCTTCTGGACTGCGAGGTAATATTGCGCGCCTGCACGGAAGAAGGGGTTATATTGCCAGGCCGGGTCCTTGAACCGCTTGTCCTTGGGATCTGGCGCAAGGTCCGATTTGCCAGTCATGATCTTGATCATGTCTTCGCCCATCGAACGGGCGTGTTTCATGCTGCGCGCCGGGTCTGATGCAGTTTCCCTGAGAAGCAAGGCGATTGCGCCCATGAAATCCTCTCGCGCAAGGCCAATCATCGGCCCCAGTGCTGTCGTTGATTGCGCCGCTTCGTTTTCGAGCGTCTTGCGATTAGCCATCCTGTTCCCCACCGGGCTGATTATTCGCCCTTATTTGCAGACCATGCACTCCAGCTTTCCGATTGGCAAGACGGGCCGCAGGCGAAGCAACAGGCAGTGGCGAAACCGCAATTTATGACGGGCCTGTTAACTCATTTTAAAAAGGATCAAATGCACAACTGGCCCATGAGTGGGGCCAAGCCGGAAAAACTGCCATCAGATGATGTGATGCGGATGCGCCGCGAGGCTGCACTTCGCTCGGTGACAAAGCCTGCCACTGACGAGGGCGCAAAGGCCGAATTCCCACTGACCAGCGCATCTTCAACAGCCGCGGAAAACCAGTTCCGGCAAGGCCAGCCGGACCGGCGAAGACACCACACAACCGTCAGCAACCGCGACCGCAAGCACTGCTATATTCCGGCCAATTGGTACCGGATGGTGTTAATAATTTCGGTCACATTCGCCATCACCATGCTGATGATGGGCAGCATCCCGCCAAAAGCGGTGCTGGCAGCAGGAACGCTGGCCATCGCATTGGCGCTCGCCAGTCTGCATTTTGCACGTTGGGAACGCGCCAGGGAACGCCAGCCCCTTCTGGTGCAGGCAATCATGGCGCTGTGCGTTATCTGCCCACTGGCGCTGACCGGCTTTGCCTATGGCATCTGGACCTATCAGGGCCTGCTTGACCCGCGGTTGGGGGTTGCAGCGCTCATCTGTCTCAATGCCCTGTCGGTAACCTTGCTGAACGGGCGCACTGTCCAGCTTTTCTCCGGCATTACTGCCACATGGGCGCCGGTGGCGCTGGTGGATGGCAGTGCCTATGCCTTGGGTGCGATGGTGGCGATTGGCGTTGCGATGGGCGTGGTTGCACGCATCCAGTCGCGGCTGGAAAGCGAGCGGCGCGGCAAGATGCAGCTGCGCGAGCGGGCGAGAAACCGCTACGAAGACATTCTCCGGGACTATGAAGACACCGGCCAAGGCTGGTTCTGGGAAACAGACCGCAGGGGCCAGATAAGCTATGTCTCGCCCCATGTGGCAGATGTTCTGGGCGTGCCGATGGAAGAACTTGTCGGCAGGCCGTTCCTTGAACTTTTCGCTCTTTCGCAAAGCGGCGAAGAAGGTGAGCGCACGCTCACTTTTCACGTTTCTGCGCGGTCGTCCTTTCAGGAACTGGCCGTTCGGGCGGCAGCATCAGGTGATGAATGCTGGTGGTCGGTCAGCGGCCGTCCGGTCTATGATGAATTTCACAATTACGTGGGTTTCAGAGGGTCCGGCACTGATCTGACAGCAAAACGCCGGAGCGAGGAAAGCGCCTCGCGGCTGGCTCATTACGATTCGCTGACTGGCCTCGCCAACCGTTTCCAGATGGCGCAGACCCTCGAAAAGGTGCTGGATGCTCCGCAGGAAATCCAGCGGGAATGCAGCATTTTCCTGATCGATCTGGACCGCTTCAAACATGTGAACGACACCCTCGGCCATCCGGCAGGCGATGCCTTGCTCCGGCAGGTTGCAGACAGGGTGGAATTGTCCGTTGGTGAAATCGGGCGGGTTGGCCGTCTGGGCGGGGACGAGTTCGAGGTCATCATCCCGGGCCGGATAGACCGCGATACGCTGGCGGCCATGGCACGCGAAATCATCCGCTCTGTATCGCAGCCCTATTCGATTGACGGGCACCGCGTGGTGATTGGCGCATCAATCGGCATCGCTGTTTCACCTGAAGATGGCGTGACCAGCGAATCCCTGGTGCGCAATGCCGACCTTGCGCTCTATGCCGCCAAGGACAACGGGCGGGGTCGCTATCACTTCTTCTCGGACGACCTGCATTCTGCGGCCGAAGAACGCAGCGAACTGGAACGTGACCTGCGGGATGCGATCGCCCAGGGCAAGCTGGACCTTTATTACCAGCCCGTCGTCCAGACATCGACTGAACGGATTACCGGTTTCGAGGCCTTGCTGCGCTGGAAGCACCCCACAAAGGGCTGGCTCTCGCCTGCCAAATTCGTCCCGATTGCCGAAGATACCGGTCTTATTAACGCGATTGGCGAATGGGCCATCCGCACTGCCTGCCACGATCTGGCGCGCTGGCCCGATGATGTGCGTTGCGCGGTAAATGTATCGCCGTTGCAGTTTTCCAATCCGCAGCTGCCAGCAATTGTCACCAATGCAATTGCGCAGGCAGGCATTGAGCCGCGCCGGCTTGAACTGGAAATTACCGAAAGCGTCTTCCTCAACGATGACCAGGGCACCGATGCGATGTTTGCCGCGCTCAAGCGCGTGGGCGTGCGGCTGGCACTGGATGATTTTGGCACCGGCTATTCCTCGCTCGGCTATCTGAAGAAAGCGCCGTTCGACAAGATCAAGATCGACCAGAGCTTCGTACGCGGGGCGACCCAGCCGGGCAGCCGCAACGGCGCCATCATCGCATCCATCACCAGCCTTGCACAGGCATTGGGCATGGACACGACCGCAGAAGGCGTGGAGACGATGGACGAACTGGACCTTGTGAGGATGCACGGCTGCAGCCACGTGCAGGGCTTCATTTATGAACGCCCGCTCAGCAGCGCGGATGCCACCCGGCGGCTGGAAACGGGCCTTGCGGCAGTTGCCAGCGGACCAAGATCTGCCCGAACTCCGCGCCAGACATTGCTGCGCAAGGTGGTGCTCGAACATGACGGCCAGTTCTACAATGGCAGCATGCGTAATATCGCAGAACGCGGGGTCATGATCGAAGGCCTGTGGAATGTGCCTGATGGCACGGTGTTCCAGATCATGCTGTCGGAAAATTGCACGGTTACCGCGATCAGCAAATGGTGCCACGAAGACCGCATGGGCGTCGAATTTTCACAAGCGCTTGCGCGCGGCGACGATGGCAATTTCACGGCGCTGAAGGGCGCTACGGTCGATCCGGTGAAGCTTTCGCTGCGCAAACTGGCATAGGCACGGCCTGTAAAAACTCGGCTGAATGTGACGCGATAGTTCAACCTATCTGCTGACAGCATCGCCAAGCGCGGCTAAGGGCGTGCAAAAGGTATCAGGCGATATCGTTCATAAACTTACCGGCGATCCATGACCGAACTAGCAAACATCAGAAATTTCAGCATTATTGCTCATATTGACCACGGCAAGTCGACCCTTGCCGATCGGCTCATCCAGTTCACGGGCGGCCTGACCGATCGTGAAATGTCGGAGCAGGTGCTCGACAACATGGATATCGAGCGGGAACGCGGCATCACGATCAAGGCGCAGACCGTGCGCCTGAACTACACGGCCAAGGATGGCGTGACCTATCAGCTGAACCTGATGGACACGCCGGGCCATGTCGACTTTGCCTATGAAGTATCGCGCAGCCTTGCGGCCTGCGAAGGCGCATTGCTGGTGGTGGACGCAGCGCAGGGCGTGGAAGCGCAGACGCTGGCCAATGTGTATCAGTCGATCGAGCATGACCATGAAATCGTGCCAGTCATCAACAAGATCGACTTGCCTGCCGCAGAGCCTGAAATGGTTCGCCGCGAGATTGAAGACATTATCGGCATCGACGCATCCGATGCAGTTCTGACCAGCGCCAAATCCGGCATCGGGATCGAGGAAGTGCTGGAAGCTGTCGTCACCCGCATTCCGCCGCCCAAGGGCGACCGCGATGCGCCACTGAAGGCGATGCTGGTCGATAGCTGGTATGACCCTTATCTGGGCGTGGTCATTCTGGTGCGAGTGATTTCCGGTGTCATCAAAAAGGGCCTGCAGGTGAAATTCATGCAGGGCGGCACGGAACATCTTATTGACCGTGTCGGCTTCATGAGCCCGAAAATCGAGCAGGTATCCGAACTGGCAGCAGGCGAGATCGGCTTCATTACAGCCCAGATCAAGGAAGTGGCGCAAGCCAAGGTGGGTGACACCATCACCACGGTAAAGAACGGTTCCACCGAAGCCCTGCCGGGCTTCAAGGAAGTGCAGCCGGTCGTGTTCTGCGGCATTTTCCCGGTGGATGCGGCAGATTTTGAAAAGTTACGTGAAAGCATCGGTAAATTGCGCCTCAACGATGCCAGCTTCAGTTTCGAAACGGAAAGCAGCGCGGCTCTCGGCTTCGGTTTCCGCTGTGGTTTCCTCGGGCTTCTGCACCTCGAGATCATTCAGGAACGCCTGACGCGCGAATATGACCTGGATCTGATTACCACTGCGCCAAGCGTGGTCTATCGTATCCAGCTCAGCAAATCGCGCACCGACGATGCGCGTGAGATCATGCTGCACAATCCGGCGGATTATCCTGATCCGAGCCGGATCGAGCAGATTGACGAACCCTGGATCAAAGCCGTCATCTACACGCCGGACGAATATCTCGGTTCGATCCTGAAATTGTGCCAGGACCGGCGCGGCATCCAGAAGGATCTCACCTATGTCGGTGGGCGTGCGCAGATCACTTATGAACTGCCGCTCAACGAAGTCGTGTTCGATTTCTACGACCGTTTGAAAAGCATTTCGCGCGGTTATGCCAGCTTCGATTATGAACAGATCGGCCTGCGTGAAGGCGATCTGGTGAAAATGAGCATCCTGGTGAATAACGAACCGGTCGATGCGCTCAGCATGATTGTCCATCGCGGCGTGGCAGAAGCGCGCGGCCGCCATATGTGCGAACGCCTCAAGGATCTCATCCCGCGCCATCTGTTCAAGATTCCGGTGCAGGCAGCAATTGGCGGCAAGGTTATTGCCCGCGAAACGATTGCTGCAATGCGCAAGGACGTGACCGCCAAATGTTATGGCGGTGACATCAGCCGCAAGAAGAAGCTCCTCGACAAACAGAAGAAGGGCAAGGCCAAGATGCGCGAATATGGCAACGTCAGCATTCCGCAGGAAGCCTTCATTGCCGCGCTGCGGATGGGCGAAGAGTGAACGATCTTCTTGTTCCAGAAAGCCTTTCCGGCCACGCTGCGGGTCGAGCAATAATTTAACTTTTCTGGCCTATTTGTGATGTGGGAAAATCGCACACAACAGAGCCAGTAAATGAGCAACAAAACAGACCTTCTGCACAAAGACCGTGATGCGGCAAAGAAGTCTGGCGGGTGGAGCAGGTTTTTCGGCCCTGTCGAAAAACCGTCAACAACGCCCATCGATAATTCGCATCTTGCGCAGATGGCGCGGGCATTCGAAGATTCAGGTCGCGGCTGGTTCTGGTCAACCGATGGCAACTTGTCGCTGACTTACGTTTCCGATTCGGTTTGCGGAACGCTTGGTCGTGAAAGGCATGAAGTCATAGGGCAGCCGTTCGAATCCCTCTTCAGGGCAGAACGGCGCGCCGATACATCGAGCAAACGCACCCTTCCGTTTCAGCTGAGAACCAAGAGCAAGTTCAGCAATCTGGAATTGCTGGCGGCAACAGATGATGTGGAATGCTGGTGGTCGATCAGCGGCAGGCCCGAATTCGACAAGGCCGGCAATCTTCTGGGTTACAAGGGCAGCGGCCTTGATGTGACCTATAACCGCCAAAGCCATGACGAAGCTTCGCGGTTGAGCGAATCCGACACGCTGACAGGGCTTGCCAGTCGCTACAGGATTACACGCAGGCTGGAAGCCGCGCTCACCGCTTACAAGGTTGCCAAGCGCAGCTGCGCGCTGATGATCATCGATCTCGATCGCTTCAAGCAGATCAACGATACGTTGGGGCACCAGGCAGGTGACGAAGTGTTGAAGCAGGCATCGCAAAGGCTGATGCGCGTCGTTTCGAAGGACTGGGAAGTAGGGCGCCTCGGTGGTGACGAATTCCAGGTCATCATGCCGGATATAGATGACCGCGGCGAATTGGGTGATGCAGCCCGCAAGATCATCTCGATGATTTCGCAGCCTTACACCGTCGATGGTGTCCGCTGCGTGATCGGCGCGTCGATCGGCATGGCCGTGGCCCCGTTCGACGGTATCACCAGCGAAGAACTGACCCGCAGTGCTGACCTTGCGCTATATGCTGCCAAGAATGACGGGCGCGGGCGTTACCGCTTCTATTCAAGCGATTTGCACGACAAGGCAGAAGACCGCCGCCAATTGGAAGACGATCTGCGCGATGCGCTGGACCGCGGGGAGATTTCACTGGTTTATCAGCCTGTTGTGAAGGCGGGCACCAATATGATTTCAGGCTTTGAAGCCTTGATGCGCTGGGACCATCCGGAAAAGGGCCCGATCTCTCCCAATGTCTTCATCCCTATTGCTGAAGATGCCAATATCATCGCGGGCTTGGGCGAATGGGCGTTGCGCCAGGCATGTGAGGATGCTTCGAAGTGGAAAGGCAACGCGCGCGTCGCCGTAAACGTCTCGCCCATCCAGTTTGCCAACACTGAATTATCGACGCTTGTTGCTTCGGCTCTGTCCAATTCCGGTCTGACCCCTGATCGGCTGGAACTGGAAATAACCGAAAGCGTGTTTCTTGGCGAAAACGCCGATACGGATAACGTATTCGCCACGCTCAAGAAGCTGGGCGTGCGGCTGGCGCTGGATGATTTCGGGACTGGCTATTCGTCGCTCGGCTATCTGAAAACCGCGCCGTTCGACAAGATCAAGATCGACCAGAGCTTCGTGCGTGGGGCGACAGAAAGCGGTAACCGCAATGCGGCCATCATCACCGCAATCGTCAGCCTTGCCAAGGCACTGGATATGGAAACCACGGCAGAAGGTATTGAAACGCTCGATACACTTGACCTGATCCGCAAGCTGGAAGTCAGCCATGTGCAGGGTTATGTTTACAGCAGGCCGCTGTTCAATGCCGAAATTGCCGAGCGGCTGGAACGCGGTGATCTGGAAATCATGCCGACGGGACACGAAGTCCACCGCAATGACCGCAAGACCTTGTTCCGCAAGATCGGCGTGATCCACGAAGACCATCGCTATGATGTGATGATGCGCAACCTGTCGAAAAGCGGCGTTCGTATAGAAGGTCTGATCGATGTGCCTATTGGCACCGAATTCGTGGTCGATTTCGGCGAAGGTCAGCTTGCCGTTGCAACGGTCAGGCGGTCGAACGACACGTCGCAGGGCCTGCAATTCGAAATTCCGCTGATCAGTGACGGGTCGGACGGGCTTTGCACGCGTCACCGTGTCTCTCCCTATGTCCTGGCTGCTGCCGGAATGCCACTGGCGGCGCTGCCATCGGGCCATTATCCGCTGGTCGGCAATGAATTTGCGGGCAAGCACGATGGCAAGCCCAAGAGCATGCCGCGGTTTGGTCAGGTCGATAAAGGGGATGCTTTGTTGCGGGTGGCCTGACGCGCGGAATCCATCCCGGCATCGCCTGAGCGGTCTGCTTCATATTCTGGTCAGCTTGCATTCGTAAACGGCGTGGCTACAGATGGGTATGCAGAAAACGCTGCCGGTCGGGCAGGGTGAGGGTCGGATTCTTGAGATTACATTCCAAGTGGTTAGTGGCGCTGTGCGCCATGGTGTTTTTTGGCGTTTTGACGTGTGCTTCTTCGGCATCGGCGCAGGTTGTGCCATCCGTGCTGGAAGAAGTGCGGCTGGTTACACAGGACGATAACAGCGCAGCCTTCATCCTGCGTTTTTCACCTGCCGAACCGCGCTATGCAGCCAATAATAACAACCCCAGCCAGCCTGAACTGCTGATGCGGACCACAGTGCGGGCGGGCCGCGTTCCGCAGCGCCAGCGTATGCGCGCACGCGGGCTGGTACGCGAAACCCAGCTCATCACCTCTGAAGGTAGCCTGCTGATGCGGTTCGACACGGCTGTGCCGGCGCGCGTTTCGGCAGAGAATATCGGCGCCAACTCGGTGCAGGTTAAAATCGAACGTGTGAGCGCAGAAGAGGAAATCGGCATACGCGCCATCGGTTCGGAAGGAGAAGACGTCTTCCGTGCGGCTGATCGGGCGCCAGCAGACGCTTACAATCCGGGCGATTCCTACGAGCTAGTTTTCCTCAAATATGCCGATGTCAGCGAAGTTATCGGGCTTCTGGTGGATGGTGCGGAAATCAAGCCGAACAATGTCTTCATCCGGCGCGAACCGGGCTTCGGTTCGCCCGCGTCAAACCAGCAGCCGAGCTATATCGGCGGCCAGCAGCAATCCCAGCGTGATGAAGTTGCGCTGGGGCAATCATTCGGCAACGGTCTGGCTGTCGACCGCCGTCTCAACGCCATCTGGATTACCGGCACCCCCGACCGCATTGAACGGGTGAAGCAGCAGATTGCGCTGATCGATGTTCCGGTCGACAGCGTTATCCTGGAAACGCAATTCGTCGAACTTACCGAAAGTGGCGCGCGCAACCTCGGTATCGATCTGAACAACACAGCGGGCCAGATCGCGGTAGGTTCGCTCGATACAGGCTCGTTCCTGCCTTTCGGTGTTGACCCCAATGACGTGCTGCCATCAGGCACATTGCAGGCGGCCATTTACGCGCAGATCCAGAAGGGTGAAGGGCGCATCGTATCACGCCCGCGCATCGCCGCCCAAAGCGGATCGACAGCCAAGATCATCACCGGCGATGCGTTGCCGATCCTGACCGCGATAACGCTGTCCGGCGTGAACGGCGTTTCACAGCAGGTGCAATATGTGAATGTCGGCGTGACCTTGCAGATCGCGCCGCGCGTCAGCGAAGATGGCTTTGTAACATCGCAGATCTACGGCGTGGTATCGTCCGTCACCGGCTTTTCGCAAGGATACCCGACCATCAGCCAACGCGAGGCGGAAACCTCTGCGTCGGTCAGGGATGGCGAGACTTTCGTGATTGGCGGACTTACGCAGGAAAACAACCTCACCAACAAATCCAAAATTCCGCTGCTTGGCGATATCCCGCTACTCGGAACCTTGTTCACGGTGGAACGGTCAACCCGCAGCAAGACCGAGCTTTACATTGTCATCACCCCGCATATTGTCCGCCATCGCAGGTTCGATAACGAACGTGAATTGCAGGCCGATGTGGACGCGGCTGGAGCACAGTTTGCACCTGCGGGTCAGTGATGCGCTTGCCCCAACGTATTGCATTTATTCCTAAATCAACGCGTAAGAATATTATATCGGATAGTGCTTTTATTATTGCCTAATGTTGTGTTCACCCAAGTTCACGTAAGAATTGCACTTCAATTCATCGCATGATTTGCACGGTTTGACGCGAAATGTTGCAAAAAACATTAGATTTTCGTTGTTTATGAACTCTGATCAACAGGCGCGGCAATAGACAGACGTCGCAACCTCGTTACAAATCCTCCTGCTGCTGTCGAAGGGTCGCACGGCAGCCAAAAAACCTTGGAGGGTTTCCGATGAAATTGAAGTCACTCGCAATTCTTGCTGCACTGCCAATGATCGCGCTGGCAGCGCCCGCCCATGCAAAGCCGGGCGACAAGATCGCCAACAGTTACATCTGTGTTTTCAATAAATCCGTTTCGCGTGGCAATGCCCATGCCGAAGCGAACCGCTCCACTCAGGGCGCTGAAGCCCAGGTGAAGCATGTGTATAGCGTTGCGCTGAAAGGCTTCGCCGTCACTGCAGCACCGCAGGCTGTTGCCGCCATGCAGCGCAACAACCCCAACATCGCTTATTGCGAACAGGACCAGGAAGTCGCCGCTATCCAGACCTATGGCAATGGCCCCGGCTCCAAGGGCAAGCCATCCGGTGGTGGTGGTTCGTCGCAGCCTCCGCAGGAAACGCCTTGGGGTATCGCACGCGTCAATGGCGGCGCTTCGGGTAATTATGCAACGGCATGGATTATCGACACCGGCATCGACTTCAACCACCCCGATCTCAACTCGGATCTGGCGCGGAGCAAAAGCTTCATCCGTGACAGCTCGCCTGCCGATGGTAACGGCCACGGCACCCATGTTGCAGGCACGATCGCCGCGATTGACAACAATATCGGCGTAGTCGGCGTTGCAGCTGGCGCACCGGTTGTTGCAGTGCGGGTTCTCGACCGTCGCGGCAGCGGGTCGAACTCCGGCGTGATTGCCGGGGTCGATTACGTCGCACAATATGGCAAGCCCGGCGATGTTGCCAACATGAGCCTTGGCGGCGGTGTCAGTCAGGCGCTTGATGATGCGGTTGTGGCTGCGGCTTCTGGCGGCGTGCGCTTCGCGCTTGCTGCCGGTAATGAAAGCGACAATGCCAACAACCATTCGCCCGCACGTGCAAACGGCCCGAATGTCTTCACCATCTCGGCATTCTCGATTGGTGACAATTTCGCCAGCTTCTCCAACTACGGCAATCCGCCAGTGGATTATGCAGAGCCGGGCGTTGCCATTAAATCAACGTGGCTGAGCGGTGGCTACAACACCATCAGCGGCACTTCGATGGCGACCCCGCATTTTGCCGGTCTGCTGCTTGCCGGTAACATCGGCAACGGTGGCCGCGTGAATGGCGATCCAGACGGCAACGCAGACACAATCGGCGTTCATTGATCGATTACTTCTGGTTTGAAAATCGGGGCGGCTTGCACTGGCAGGCCGCCCCTTTTTTGTGAAAGAAGCCCGGCTTCAGAGCCTGATCAGGCCAAGCCTCAACGCCTTGATGGTCGCGCCCACACGGTCCCGCGCATCCAGTTTCAGGAACAGGCGCTTCACATAGGTCGCGATTGTATCGGGCGAGATTTGCAGGATTTCGGCAATGTCGGTGTTGGACTTGCCGCGCGCAATCCATTCCAGAACCTCGCGTTCGCGGGTTGACAGGATGATTGTGCCGCTGCGCCTGTCGAGCAATAGGCAAATGCGGGTATGGGCAGCCTGGGCAATAGCGCGCAAGGCGGAACAACGGTCATCGTCATTCTCTGTCAGAGGTTCGTCAAACCCGAAGGACATATAGGCATTGCGGTTGCGCGGCCCGAACACGGGTATCCCGACCCCATGGACTAGCCCGCTATCCTTCATGGCCTGAAAATACCGCTCTACATTCTCGTTCGCGCCTTCAGCCATCGTTTCCGCAATGGCGGTCGACCAGTGCAGCAATTCGCCCTTGCGCATGACGTGATCGGGTATCGGGTCGTGCGCGCGGAAGGATTGGTCCTGATAGAGCGATATCCATTGCGGCGGATAGCCGGACGAATCCACGACCGTTTCCGCTGAAGTCTGGCTGTTGAAAATGGGTGTGAAGTGGTAGCTGTGACGAACAGCGCCATAATCGCGCGCAGCAGACCGAACCAATCGGAATATTTCTCCGATTTCCTGGATCGCGCTGATTTCCGCAATTACCCTTTCCAATGAAACCTCCGAAGCGACCCGAGGTTGCACGCTGCCCGACCGGGCTGCTTCATCGTCAAACCTACACAGGAATAGCAAGAGCGCCAAATCAGCTGGAGACCACAGACTGTCCCAGACGCGCGGAGCGAATATATATCTGAATTGCAAATGGAATAATCGGGAACGGCCCTCTGGCCCACAATTTTGAAAATAGGGCAGCACACTACGGGAAAGCCGAAAATCAGAGCGACTCGTGCAGGAAAACGGGGCGATAACACCGGCTTACCACTCTGCACGGTGCATCATCGGAGGCGATTGCCTCCATTCGGCACGCATGGCGGCGCAATCCTGTCCACATTCCTCATCGCCAACTGCATCAACTTCACTTGGCGTTCAGCGAAGCGCTGGTTATAGGCGCGACATGACGACGAAAACGCGCTCACCGCTCAAGCTCGCCCTTATTGCAACTGTTGCCGCAAGCACGGTGTTGACTGCTGGTTGCGCAGGCCGCAGTTCCGGGCCGAAAGACACAGCCTATGTGGCGCGTGATGTTGAATCGCTTTATCTCGAAGCGAAACGGCGGCTGGATACGGGCAATGCCCCGCTTGCCGCGGCCCTGTTTGATGAAGTTGAACGTCAGCACCCATATTCGCCATGGGCGCGCCGCGCACAGCTGATGAGCGCATTCAGCTATTATGTTGCCCGCGATTACAACAAGTCGATCCAGAGCGCACAGCGTTTCCTGTCGATCCACCCCGGTAACCGCGATGCGCCTTATGCCTATTACCTCATCTCGCTCAGCTATTACGAGCAGATCAGCGACGTTACGCGCGACCAGAAGATTACCGAACAGGCAATGGCCGCGCTGACCGAAGTCAACCGCCGCTTCCCTAACACAGAATATGCGTCGGACGCCCGCCTCAAGCTCGACCTGGTGAATGATCACCTTGCCGGCAAGGAAATGGAAATCGGCCGTTTCTACGAACGTTCGGGCCGCTGGCTTTCGGCGCAGGTCCGGTTCCAGAACGTGGTCGAAAATTTCCAGACCACCAGCCACACACCCGAAGCGCTTTTCCGTCTGACGGAAACCAGTCTTGCGCTGGGCATACCTGAAGAAGCGGTAAAATATGCCGCTGTTCTGGGTGCAAACTATCCGGGCAGCGAATGGTATGACAAGGCATATGGCCTGGTGCAGAAAAACGCGCCGGGCGTTACCGCCAGCTAAGAACGCGCACCACGGCAGCCTGTGTCACAGGACTGTTTGCAAATTTCCGAGACAAGGTGACGTGAGCGGCCCGTTGGGCTAGAGATTCGCGCCAAATGCTGACTCAGCTATCCATCCGCAACATCGTCCTGATCGAGGCGCTGGACCTGTCCTTTTCCGGCGGGCTTGGCGTGCTGACGGGGGAAACGGGCGCGGGCAAGTCCATCCTGCTCGACGCGCTTGGGCTGGTGCTGGGCAACCGTGCGGAAACATCGCTGGTGCGCGCCGGTGCGGAACAGGCAAGTGTCACTGCCAGCTTCGAATTTTCGCGTATGCCTGACCAGATAAAGCAAGTGCTGGCCGATGCCGAGATAGAAACAGAACAGGGCGAACCGCTGATCCTGCGCCGACGTATCAAGGCAGATGGCGGGTCCAAGGCTTTCGTCAACGATCAGCCTGTCGGGGTTGCGCTGTTGCGCGAACTTGCGCCGTCACTGGTCGAATTGCACGGTCAGCATGATGATCGCGGCTTGGTGAACCCGCGCGGACACCGCGCCCTGCTGGACCAGTTCGCCGATTCCGATGTGTCGGGCGTGGCATCGGCATGGCAGGCATGGCGCAAGTCGGCCGATCGGCTGGCCGAAGCGCGCAATGCCGTGGATCAGGCCAAGGAAGACCAGGACCTGCTGTTGGCATATCTGGCCGAATTGACGGAACTGGAACCCCAGGCAGGCGAAGAAGCGCGGCTGGCAGGCGCGCGATCGGATATGCAGAAAGGCGAGAAGCTTTCGGGCGATCTGGAAGAACTCCGCCATATCTGGGAAGGGTCGAATTCGCCGCTTGCCTCGCTCAGGACAGCTGCGCGAAAGCTGGACCGCATCGCGCCGGAACATCCGCTGCTTGCAGAAGCGCTGGCCGCGCTTGACCGCGCCGTGATCGAAGCAGGTGAGGCAGAGGACAAGCTCAACGAAGCAGCCGGCGCGCTATATCACGATGCCGAAGCGCTCGACATTGCCGAAACGCGGCTGTTTGAACTGCGCGCGCTGGCGCGCAAGCACCGCTGCGAAGTGGATGCATTGCCCGAATTGATGCGGTCCATGCGCGAACAGCTGGATGCGATCGAAGGGGGCGAGGCAGAGCTTGATTCCCTCGAAGCGGCAGAGCGCGACACGCACCAGATTTACCGAGCGCGGGCCGAAGCGATGCATGCCAACCGCGTGACTGCCGCCATGCGGCTTGATGATGCGGTGGCAAGCGAACTTGCCCCGCTCAAGCTAGATGCGGCACGTTTCAAAACGGCTGTCTCGGACCTGCCGGAAGACCGCTGGGGCCCGAGCGGGATGGATGCGGTCGAATTCCTCATCGCTACCAATCCAGGCGCGGATTTTGCGCCGCTGGGCAAGATTGCCTCGGGGGGCGAACTATCGCGCTTTATCCTGGCGCTGAAGGTGGCGCTGGCGGAAAAGGGCGGGGCTGCCACCATTATTTTCGACGAAATCGACCGCGGTGTGGGCGGCGCGGTTGCCAGCGCCATTGGTGAACGGCTGGCACGCCTTGCAGATGGCGGGCAGCTGCTCGCCGTCACGCACAGCCCGCAAGTCGCCGCGCGCGGCGGTCAGCACTACATGATCGCCAAATCATCCCACGGGACGGTGACCAGAACCTCGGTCGCTCTGCTCGATTCTGCAGGCCGCAAGGAAGAAATCGCCCGGATGTTGTCGGGCGCTGAAATCACTGCAGAGGCCCGCGCACAGGCTGACCGCCTTCTGGCAGGTGTCTGAAGCCCTTATTCCGCCTCGGGCTGACCAAGGTGGAGCAAGGTAAAGAAGCCAAGCGCGGCAAAGGTGAACGCGCTGCTTGCCGACCCTTCTCCAATTTCGGTCTGCCACATCTGATGCGCTGCTGAACCCAAAACGGTGAACAGGCCAAACCATGTGAAAATGGCCAGACCTGCACCCAGTTTTGCCATATTCTTGGCCGCCGCGAATGCTGCTGCGTCCTTGCGCGCATTCCACAGCCGCATTGCGCCAAGCAGGCAGATGACAGCAGTTGCTGATTCCGCGATAAGCACGGCAATCGTCGGTATCCAGGCCATGGCAGGTGACAGCGAAGGCAGGAAGGTTTTGGGATAAGCAACATGATCGGCATGGCTCAGCACATAGGCAAGGCTGCCATGCGCCCGATCAAGATTGACGAAGTTGTTGATGACGAAAAACAACGCCATCAATCCCAATAAAGCTGTGAATAGCGCCTTCAGATTTCGGTCGAGCATCGGTATCCCCCCAATAGGACTGCGACCTCACCCGCAGGATAGACACACAGGCAGGATTTGGCAAAATGGCGGACAAGGATGCAACCGGCACGATGACAGAAGCCGATGCCGCCAATGAATTAATGCGCCTTGCGCGCCAGATTGCGCATCACAATCGCCTCTATCACGCAGACGACGATCCGGAGATCAGCGATCCGGAATTTGACGCGCTGGTCCGCCGCAACACCGAACTGGAAGAAGCCTTCCCGCATTTGATGCGCGCCGACAGCCCGTCAAAGGGCGTGGGCTTTGAAGTTGCTGCCTCGCCGCTTTCCAAAGTGCGCCACGAAGTGCGCATGATGAGCCTCGACAATGCGTTTTCCGATGATGAGGTGGCGGAATTTGTCGCGCGGGTCCGCCGTTTTCTTTCACTTTCAGAAGATGAAACGCTTGATTTCACGGCAGAGGACAAGATTGACGGCCTGTCCTGCTCGCTGCGTTATGAAAGCGGCATATTGGTGCGGGCCGCCACCCGCGGTGATGGGCAGGTAGGCGAAGATGTGACCCCCAATGTCGCCCACATTCCCGACATTCCGCAAAAGCTGAACGGCAATGCGCCTGATGTTTTTGAAGTGCGGGGCGAAGTTTACATGTCGCGCGCCGATTTTACCGCGCTGAATACCGCGCAGGAAGCTGCAGGCGGCAAGTTGTTCGCCAATCCGCGCAATGCGGCTGCAGGTTCCTTGCGGCAAAAAGATGCCGAAGTAACGGCAAAGCGGCACCTCAAATTCTGGGCACATGGCTGGGGCGCGGCAAGCCGTGTTCCGGGCAACACCCAGGTCGAGGTGATGGAACAGATGGCTACTTGGGGCTTGCCGGTGTCGCCGTTTTTCTCCTGCGTTTCCTCACTGGGCGGAATGATAGCCAAATATGAAGAGATCGGCGAGGCCAGGACAGGGCTGCCTTACGAGATTGATGGCGTGGTCTATAAGGTTGACCGCATCGATTATCAGCAGCGGCTCGGCTTTGTCGCCAAATCTCCGCGGTGGGCAATTGCCCGTAAATTTCCTGCCGAACAGGCGGAAACCACGCTGGAAAGCATCGACATACAGGTGGGCAGGACTGGCAAGCTGACGCCGGTGGGGCGGCTTGCGCCGGTGCTGGTGGGCGGTGTCACGGTCACAAACGTCACCTTGCACAACCGTGACGAAATCGCGCGGCTGGGCGTGCGGCCGGGCGACAGGGTGCTGATCCAGCGGGCCGGTGACGTAATCCCGCAAGTGGTCAAGAACCTGACGCCGGAAGCTGGGCGGCCTGCGTTCGAATTTCCCGGCCATTGCCCGGAATGCGGCAGTGAAGCCGTGGCCGAGGAAGGCGAGGTCGATGTGCGCTGCACTGCCGGGCTTATCTGTCCGGCGCAGCGGACGGAACGACTTAAGCATTTTGTCAGCCGCGGAGCGCTCGATATCGACGGGTTGGGCGAAAAGACAATCGACCAGTTCTTCGCGCTTGGCTGGCTGGAAAGCCCGGCAGATATTTTCCGCCTGAAAGACCGGAAAGAAGAAATACTTAAGCTGGAAGGGTGGCAGGACAAGTCTGTGGAGAAGCTGTTGGCTTCTGTGGAAAACCGTCGCCACCCCGATGCAGCGCGCCTGCTGTTCGGGCTGGGCATCCGGCATGTGGGCGCGGTTACCGCGCGTGATTTGCTGCGCCATCTGCACGAACTGCCAGTGCTGCGCGAACTGTCGTTGAAAGCGCGTGAAGGTGATGCCGATGCGGCGCGCGAGCTGACCGATATTGATGGTGTCGGGCCTGTCGTTGTCGAAGCGCTTGGCGACTTCTTCCACGAAGAACACAATATAGAAGTGTGGGACGATCTGCTGGGTGAAGTCAGCCCGCCCCGCTATGTGGTCGAAACATCCGACAGCCCGGTGACTGGCAAGACGGTGGTCTTCACCGGCAAGCTTGAAACCATGAGCCGCGACGAAGCCAAGGCGCAGGCTGAAAGGCTGGGCGCAAAGGCAGCAGGCACCGTCAGCGCCAAAACCGATCTGGTGGTGGCGGGGCCGGGCGCGGGCAGCAAGCTGAAGAAGGCGGCAGAGCTTGGCATTGAAGTGATCGACGAAGCAGCCTGGGCGCAGATCGTGGCGGCCGCAGGCTGACGTGCGTTATTGCTGGGTAGGTTCTACCCACTGCATCACTCCGCCTGCAAAAGGCGTCCACCAACCGGTCTTGATCCCGGCATCGGCAAGGGTGTCGCTGGTCCACTGGTTGCAGGTGTTGCCAAGCGTATATCGGCCGGGCGCATCGTAGAACACGTCATAATCAGTATAGCCGCGATAGACCTTGCGCGGCCCTGCTGGCGGCAAATCGGCCTCGATATTGCGGACGAGCCTTGCGTATTGCCGGGTGCTGATCCGCAGATTCCTGTGGTCTGGCCCCGGCGCAGGCCGGACATAATGCGCAACATGGAGCAGTCCATCGCCGCCCACCGTCACCACCCGCAGCGCGGTTGCCGGAGAAAGGTCGGTCCATTCAGGCGTATTCAGGAAAACCTCGCGTTCGCCCCAGCTGATCGACACATGGGTATAATCACGGTGCGGTCCGGGTAGGTCGCTTGCCGGAAAATTGGTCCGCCAGTCTTTCTGAGGGGTTACCAGTGGCAGGACCAGTGCGGTGTGGATGCCGTTGGTTTCGACCATGATGGTGATCCCATGTTCCGGTTCCTGCCAGCCGGAATTTCGCGGGATGGCTGCGCCCACCCAAGCGCTGATCAGGAATAGCGCCAGAAGGACAGCCGCCGCGCAACTGGCGCGCACCAGCCATTTCAGGATGCTTTTGACAGGTCTCGCCGACGGCTTTGCAGTCATGCTTCGCGGCGTTTGCGCAGCCACAGGATTGACCAGTCGCCATTCACCAGCCGCGCGGCAAGACGGAAGCCTGCCCTGCGATATGCGCTGCGAACCTGCGCTTCCTGCGTGGTCAGCAACCCGGCCAGAACCAGACTGCCGCCTGCAGGCACCGCAGCGGCGAAATCGGGCACCAGTTCCACCAGCGGCCCTGCGAGAATATTGGCGAGCAGCAAATCATACGGTCCGCGCGCTTCGATCAGCGGATGGTCCATTCCATCTGCGACCACCATGGTCAGTTGGCCGGGGCCTGCGCCCATCGGAACATGGTTGGTTGCGCAGTTTTCCTCGACAACAGGTACGCAAACGGCGTCGATATCGGTCGCCAGCGCCAATGCACGGGGCCACAGCGCCAGCGCACCAAACGCCAATAAACCGGTGCCGCTGCCAATATCGGCAATATTCCGCGCCTGCACGCCGCGGCGTTTCATGGTGGTCAGCATCGCAAGGCAACCCGCAGTCGTTTCATGCTGGCCGGTGCCGAATGCCTGGCTCGCCGGAATGACCAGGTCTGTAATGCCTTTTTGGGTGCATGGCGGATGGTCCGGCGAACGGACATGGAAACGCCCTGCGCGGATCGGCTCCATTCCGCGCTGGCTCAATGTCAGCCAGTCAGTGACGGGTATTTTCTCGACCGAAAAGGCGGGTGCCTTACCTTGGAACAACTTTGTCAGTGCTTTCTTTTCAACCGCGCCTGGTTTGCGCGGGCACCATGCTTCCAGAACCCATTCGTCGGGCTTGTCTTCGGCAATTTCGCTGCCCGAAATAACCAGTTCGGGGTCCCAGTCCTCAATCTCGTCATGGGCTAGCAAGGCGGCCTGCACCACAGGCTTCGGCGCAAATCCCGATAGCTTCCAGCTTTCAGCGGACATAGCTGGCACCGTTTGCGTCCAGCGTTGCGCCGGTCATGCTGGGCGGGGCATCCAGCGCGCAAAATGTTGCAATGGTCGCAATTTCTTCAGGCTCTGCCACACGGCCGAGCGGGATGTCTGCCAACAGCCCGGGTCCGCCGCGACTGGATAGATAATCGCCTGCCATCGCGGTGTCGGTAAAACCGGGGGTAATTGCGAAGCTCAGGATCGATTCCTTCGCATAGGCACGGGCAATGGTCTTGTGCATGGCAAGCATACCGCCCTTGGCGGCGGCATAGTGCCAGTGTGCTGGCGAATCGCCGCGATGGCCGGCGCGGCTGGCGATGTGGACAATCCGGCCCGGAACGCCGCGCTCCTGCCAGTGACGAACGGCGAAACGGGAAAGCTGTGCTGCAGAAGTGAGGTTGACCCGCACCGTGTCTTCCCAACCCGCCAGCCAGTCATCATCGGTGGAATCGAGCGGAGTCGCGGAAAACAGCCCGGCATTGTTGATCAGCACATCCAGCGTGCCGCCGCTGCGTTCCAGCGCTGCCTGCCACAATTCTTCGGGTGCGCTTGCATCCGCAAGGTCGGCACCTATCGTATCTGCATCATGGGCGCGTGAAGCATGGCCGATAACGGTCGCGCCGCGGGCCTGCAGCTGCTTGCGGATGGCGGCACCAATGCCGCGGCTGGAACCTGTAAGAAGTATGTTTGTCATGGAAGAACACCGATAATCGCGGGATGGCTGTAAAGATAGACGCCTTATCCTTTGTCCCGCGCCTTGCCTAAGCCGCCTGTTTCGCTAAGGAAGCGCCTAGAAATTGCACAACCGGAAAACCCATATGGCCGAACGTCCACTATCACCGCATCTGAGCATCTGGAAATGGGGGCCGCATATGCTGGTTTCCATCCTGCACCGGATTACCGGCGACGGGTTGGCGCTGGTCGGGCTGGGGGTGCTGGTCTGGTGGCTGGGCGCAATTGCCAGCGGACCGGACGCCTATACGACTTTCAGCGATGTCATGACTTCGCCGCTGGGCTATATCGTGCTGGTTGGCCTCAGCTGGTCGTTCTTCAGCCATATGTGTTCGGGCCTGCGCCATTTTGTGATGGACCTGGGTGCTGGATACGAACTCGATACAAACCGCATCTGGTCCATCGCCAGCCCGATCCTCGGCATTCTGCTGACGGCTGGGTTCTGGGCGCTAGTGCTGTACGCTTGAGGATATTGGATAATGGGTAACGGAACCTCCATCGGCCGCGTGCGCGGCCTCGGCCCGGCGCACCACGGCGCGCATCACTGGCTCCTTCAGCGCTTCACCGCAGTCGGCAATCTGCTGCTGGTGCTTTGGTTTGTCGCATCGCTGGTGATGATGCAGGACCTTGGTTATTCCGCCGTGCGCGAATGGCTTTCCAAGCCGCTTTCCGCCACCGCCATGGCGCTGCTGCTGGTCAGCACGTTCTGGCACGCACGCCTTGGCCTGCAGGTGCTGGTTGAAGATTACGTCCACACGCCGGGCAACAAGTTTGCTGCCCTGCTGCTGCTGAACTTTGCCGCATTGGGCGGCGCTGCATTCAGCATTTTCTGTGTTGTCCGCATTGCATTGGGAGCTGCCTGATGGCCGCTGATACTTCCGCCTACAAGATTATCGACCACACTTATGACGTAGTCGTCGTGGGTGCGGGCGGTTCGGGCCTGCGCGCCACCATGGGCGCTGCCGAAGCTGGCCTTCGCACTGCCAATATCTCCAAGGTTTTCCCGACCCGCAGCCATACTGTTGCAGCGCAGGGCGGCATTGCCGCCAGCCTGGGCAACAATACCCCCGACCATTGGTCGTGGCATATGTATGACACGGTAAAGGGGTCTGACTGGCTGGGCGATCAGGACGCGATCGAATATCTGGTTCGCGAAGCGCCGCAGGCGGTTTACGAGCTGGAACATGCAGGCGTTCCGTTTTCCCGTAACGAAGACGGCACCATCTACCAGCGCCCGTTCGGCGGCCATATGCAGAATATGGGCGCAGGCCCGCCAGTGCAGCGCACCTGCGCCGCGGCTGACCGCACCGGCCATGCCATGCTTCACGCGCTCTATCAGCAGAGCCTGAAGTATGATGCGGACTTCTTCATCGAATATTTCGCCATCGACCTGATCATGAAGGACGGCAAATGCGTTGGCGTGATCGCCATGTGCATGGATGATGGCACCATTCACCGTTTCCGCAGCCACTCGGTCGTTCTGGCCACAGGCGGCTATGGCCGCTGCTATTATACCGCGACTTCAGCCCACACCTGCACCGGCGATGGCGGCGGCATGGTGCTGCGCGCTGGCCTGCCGTTGCAAGACATGGAATTCGTGCAGTTCCACCCGACCGGCATTTACGGCGCGGGCGTGCTCATTACCGAGGGCGCACGCGGTGAAGGTGGCTATCTGACCAACTCAGAAGGCGAACGGTTCATGGAACGGTACGCCCCGTCCGCCAAGGATCTCGCCAGCCGCGACGTTGTATCACGCTCCATGGCGCTGGAAATGCGCGAAGGGCGCGGCGTTGGTCCTGAAAAGGATCATATCTACCTGCATCTTGATCATATTGATCCGAAGGTGCTGGCAGAAAGGCTGCCCGGCATTACCGAAAGCGGCAAGATTTTTGCCGGTGTCGACCTGACGCGCCAGCCACTGCCGGTAACGCCAACGGTCCATTACAACATGGGCGGCATACCCTGTAACTACCACGGTGAAGTCGTAACCATCGGCGCGGATGGCAATCCTGAAACGGTCATTCCAGGCCTGTTCGCCGTTGGCGAAGCAGCCTGTGTTTCCGTGCACGGTGCAAACCGCCTCGGTTCCAATTCACTGATCGATCTGGTGGTGTTTGGCCGTGCGACCGGCCACCGTCTCAAGGAAATCATCAAGCCCGGCACATCGCATGACGAACTGCCTGCTGACAGTGCCGATATGGCGCTGGGCCGTCTTGACCATTTCCGCCACGCCAATGGCGGTTCGCCAACGGCGGAAATCCGTTCGGAAATGCAGAAGACGATGCAGAAACATTGCGCCGTGTTCCGTGACAGCGCTCTTCTTGCTGAAGGCGTTGAGATGATGAAGAAAACCAACAAGCGGATGGAAGATGTCCACGTCTCCGACCGCTCGCTGATCTGGAATTCGGACCTGATCGAGACGCTGGAGCTCGACAATCTGATGGCGCAGGCTTCTGTCACCATCAATTCTGCGGAAAACCGCAAGGAAAGCCGCGGCGCCCACGCGCATGAAGATTTCCCCGAGCGTGACGACAAGAACTGGATGAAGCATACTGCCGTCTGGTTCGAAGGCTGGGGCGGCAAGGGCGGCGATGTGAAGATCGATTATCGCCCGGTCCACGAATATACGCTGACGGACGATATCAAATATATCGAACCCAAGAAGCGGGTTTACTGACCACCGAAATCTGGCCGGATGGAACCAAGGTGTTCCATCCGGCCCTTTTCTTCGTAGCTTTGTCATGAGCGGTAACATCGGGCCGGTAGCGCGCTGCCGACTCTGTGACTGCGCGCCTTGCCAATGAAAAAGTGCTGATTTCAGCCCCGCAAACCTGATAATTTGCATACGAAAAGAGGATCTTAAAGCCATTCATCAGGCATTCAGTTTACAAGTGTAGTCATTACGCCTACAGATGTAATCTCAATGCCGGGGAGGGCATGAATGCCTGCGAATAACGATAAGCCAGAACGCATTAGCGAAGCTGAACACGCAGTCATGGAAGCCCTGTGGCAGCGTAGCCCGCTGACAGCTTCGGAGGTGTGCGACGAAGTTTGCGACACACGCGAATGGAGCCTGGCAACGGTCAAGACATTGCTGTCCCGCCTGGTTTCGAAACAGGCCGTATCGACCAAACCCGATGGCCGGCGCTTTCTTTACAGCCCGCTGCTGGAACGGACCGAATATACAGGTTCGGAATCGCGGCGGCTGGTTGACCGGTTGTTTGGTGGCCGTGCCGCGCCTTTGTTTGCCCAATTGGCGGAAGCAGAGGCTCTGACAGAGGATGATCTTTCAGAAATGGAAGCTCTGCTGCGGGAGCTGAGGAAATGACCGGCTGGTGGATTGAAACGCTCGTCTGGACTGGTCTGCTGATCGGGCTGGTTCTGCTGCTGCGTGGCACGGTTTCGCGGCATATGGGGCCGCAGGCTGCTTATGCACTGTGGCTGCTGCCGTTTCTGCGCCTGGTTCTGCCGCCGCTGGTGCTGCCGGCATGGCTTGCACCTGCACCGGAAGCCGCGCCCGAATACGCTCTCTATGTCGTCGATGCTTCTGCCGCGCCGCTGGACCAGGCTACGGCTGTTGCCGCCGAACCTGCGGCATGGGCCTCGATAATTCTGGCTGTCTGGCTTGCTGGCGCAGCCGTGTTCCTTGCGGTTCGCTTTACCGGTTATTTCCGGATGCGCGCCGCCATGCTGATGGAGGGTCGCCCGGTGGGCGAGGTCGGGGCGGTGAGGTTGGTTGAAACACCTGCAGCCACTGCCCCGATTGCCTTTGGCGTGCTGGACAAGGTGGTTGCGCTGCCTACCGGCTTCATGGCCATGCAGGACAGGCAGCGGCGCGATCTGGCGCTGGCTCACGAACTGGCCCACCACGGCGCAAATGACCTGCTCGCCAATATGGCAGCGCAGCCTTTGTTTGCGCTTCACTGGTTCAATCCGCTGGCTTGGCTGGGATGGCGTGCCATGCGCCGTGACCAGGAAGCGGCCTGTGATGCCCGCGTCATTGCGCAGTGCGGATCGTCCGAAAAAGCCACTTACGCCGCGATAATCGCCGGTTTTGCCGCGGGGCCGAATGTCGCCCTAGCTGCGCCGATGGCATGCCCGATTTTGGGCGAAAAAAGCATAATCCATCGTTTGAGGAGCCTGACAATGTCCGATATTTCACCCCGTCGCCGCCTGGCTGGCCGCATACTGATCGGCGCCGCCGTACTGGCGTTGCCGATGACCGCGACCATTTCCTACGCCGAAGGTCTGACCGAGCCGAATGCGCCGCCAGCACCTTTTGCGCCGCCTGCGCCGCCATCGGCACCGCAGGCACCTGATGCGCCGCTGATGTGGCAATCAAGCGACGGCACGGAATTCGAGCAGGTTTTCGAAGTGGAAAGTGATGGTGAAGATGGCGCAGAAGCAGGCCAGAAGAAGGTCCGCCGGGTCATCCGCATGAGGCAAGCTGCTGATGCCGAAGGCCAGGAGAAGATGGCAAAGGAAATGGAAATCAAGATCCGAAAGCTTGAAAATCTTGCAGAACTCAAGCAGTTGAAGAGTATCGAAGCCATGGAATCCCTCCGTCATCTGGAGGAGCTGAAGAGTATCAAGGAACTTGATGGCAAGCACATCGCCATGATCGTCCGCAAGTCGATGGAAGATGTGCCCAATGTCGTCATATCTTGCGAAGGCGAAAGCTTCGTCAGTGAAACGAAAAGCAAAAATGGCCGTCAGATGATCAAGATCTGCACCGACAAGGTGGGGGCAGAGGCGATCAAGGGCATGAAGGAAGCGCGAGCAGAAATCGCAAGAGAAAAGGAACTCGATAGCGAAACCCGCGCCGAAATCCTCAAATCGCTCGACGAGCAGATTGCAACGATGGGCAAGAAAAACTGAAGACCCTTGTTTACCGCAATCCAGTCGCGGTCAATCATGTCGGGTTTTCAGCCAGCGGGGGCGGCCATCGGCTGCCCCCGTTTATCCATGTGCAGGGTTGATACTCCCTGCCGCGTTAGTCCGGGGCTTTTTGCACCACCGGATCGGAAACGAAAGTGACCCCGGCTGAGCCCGTTCCTTCTTCCACGATGACTTCGCCGTCCCTGGTCGTTTCAGCTGGCGGGCTCTTTGCGACTTCGACCTTAATGAAAGCGGGGCGGGCCGGATAGGGACAGCCCTTCTGTTCGCCAAGGCCCTTCAGATAGCCGCGTCGCACGGCGCCTGCAAAAATGGCTTCCTGAAAATCGCGCTGATGGTCCGCCGCGCCTGACAGTTCGCGAATGATCCCCCGAAACGGGATGAACGAACTCACCGCGCTCTTGGCAATCTTGCCGATGGTTATGTCGCGCCGCTGCCCGGTGTCGATGTCGAGATCGTCACCCAGCACACGGTCGAGCCCCGCGATCTCCGCGCCGATTTCCTTGCAACCTGACAGGCCCGCATTGTCATAAGGCGACACGGCAGCGAGTTTGAGAACATCGGGTATTTCATCGCGGGTCAGGTTGAGGTCGGTGATGGGTGTTGAGGCAACATCAATCGCATCCGGGCCGCGGCCACGGACAACCTCGTCATCATCCTGGGCTGCAAGCGGGGTGGCCAGAATGACCAGCCCGCCGGCAACGCCTATTTTCAGACTAGCGGCGCAAGTCCGCAAACGTATCGCATTGATCTTCATCACCGGTTTCCAAACCACGTTTGAGCCACTGCATCCGCTGTGCGCTGGATCCGTGGGTAAAGCTTTCTGGGCTGACGCGCCTGCCAGCATTGCGCTGCAAGGTATCATCGCCAATGGCTGCTGCGGCCGTCATGCCTTCTTCCATGTCGCCCGGCTCGATCAGGTTGCGGTTCTTCCCCGCCCAAACGCCGGCATAGCAATCTGCCTGCAATTCGATCCTGACCTGAAGATCATTCGCAGAGCGCGGATTTTGTTGCTGCGCGCTCCTGATCTGGTCGGCCATGCCGGTCAGTTTCTGGACGTGGTGGCCATATTCATGCGCCATCACGTAATAGCGGGCAAAGTCGCCGCCTGCACCCAATTGACGCTGCATTGTATCGTAAAATGCGGTGTCGATATAGATGCCCTGGTCGGTGGGGCAGTAAAATGGCCCCATCTCGCTGGACGCACCGCCGCAGCCGGAGTTGGTCCGGCCGCTGAACAGGGTCAGCGTTGGCTGGGAGAATGTGATATTGGCCTGCTGGAACAGCGGTTGCCACGTCTGGTTCAAGGAACTCAGCGCGTTGCACGCTTCCAGTGCATACCGCCCGTCGTTGCAGGCTTCCGACCCTTGCGCGCCTGCGGTGGTGGTCTGCTGCGTCTGGCTTGACTGCTGCATTCCGTCGATCGCGCCAATGGTCTGCAACGGGTCTGCGCCGAAGACGAAATAGGCTATCGCAGCCAGCACAATGGTTCCGCAACCGATTTTTCCGCCACCGCCGCCGGGGAAACCGCCGCCACCGCCGCCACGGCGGACCTGGATGCTGTTTGGATCGAATCTGTTGAGTTTCATGCGCCTCCCCTTCGCGAGCCTTTCGGCCCTGCCGTTATTGCTGGACAGGCGAGTGCAGGCCAGCGAAAATGGAATTCAGTAATCTGTTTCCTTCCAACCTGTTCGAGGTCCAAATGTTCCTGTCCGGCAAACGCGCACTCGTCACTGGCTCCACTTCCGGCATCGGGCTCGCAATTGCGCGCGCCTTTTCTGCAGAAGGTGCCGAAGTAATTCTCAACGGCTTTGGCGACGAGGAGTTGATTGCCGGTTTGCGAGAAGAGTTGGGCGCATCCCACGTCAACGCCGACCTGCTGACGAAGGAAGGCTGTGAGGAACTGATGGCCAATGCAGGGCCGGTCGATGTGCTGGTCAATAATGCCGGGATGCAGCACGTGGCCCCGGTGGATGATTTTCCGGTCGAAAAATGGGATGCCATCATCGCGCTCAACCTGACTGCCGCATTTCATACCGTGCGGCTGGCCGTACCCTATATGCGCGAGCAGGGATGGGGCCGCATCATTAACACCGCCAGCGCCCATTCCAAGACCGCATCGCCTTTCAAGAGCGCGTATAATGCGGCCAAGCACGGGCTTGACGGGTTTACCAAGACCATCGCGCTGGAACTTGCGCAAACAGGTGTCACCGCCAATTGCATCAGCCCGGGCTATGTCTGGACGTCGCTGATCGAAAGCCAGATCCCCGATACGATGAAGGCACGCGGCCTGACGCGGGAACAGGTGATCAATGATGTGCTGCTGGCGAAACAGCCGACGAAGAAATTTGTCCAGCCTGACGAAGTGGGCGCGCTTGCGGCATTCCTGTGCCGTCCGGAAGCAGGCAATGTGACCGGTGCGAACTGGAGCATCGACGGCGGGTGGACCGCCGAATAAATCATCGGAAGCAAGGGGGCGTGATTCGCCGGTCACGTCTTTTTCGGGGGCTGAATGAAGTGACTTTGGGGCGTTGTGGATATCGGATGCGCCGTCTGGCTGCGCTCGTTGCTGCCAGCCTGGTGGCGGCTTGCGCCACTGTGCCATCTGCGCCTGATGCGCCGTCCAACAGCCTGCCGGTGCTCGAAAAGGCAATGGCAGAACATATCGCCATCCTTGCCAGTGATGATTTCGGCGGGCGAAGGCCCGCAACGGCGGGGGAGGAAAAGACCCTCGAATATCTCACCATCGCGTGGCAATCGGCCAAGCTGGAGCAGGGCACGAACAAGCCTGCCAGCCCATGGCTCGCCCCGATTGATCTGGTTCGCAGTACGCCTTCACAAAGCAAGGTCGGATTTGTCCGCGGCGGGCGGCAAATCGCGCTGCCTGAAGGGTCGGTCATCGCCTTTGCATCAGGTCAGCGCGCATTGCTTGAACTGGCCCCGATGGTGTTTGTCGGCAGGCAATGGCGCGAACTTAACCGGGCGGAGCTGACAGGTCGCGTTGCGGTGATGCTGTGGGGCCATCCCGAACAGTCCGAACAGCGCGACGCGCTGTTGGAAAAAGGGGCAAGCGGCGTCCTTGCCATTGTCCAGTCACGCACGGAGCTGGCGCAACTGACCGAGCGGCGCAATGCGGGGACTTACCGCCTTGCGGATGATAGCGCCGGCGCGGTTCTGGATGGATATCTGGCACCCGACGCTGCCGAAACCCTGTTCGGTCAGGCAAATTTTGTGCGTTGGCGCGATGCAGCCGGCACGGCAGGTTTCAGGCCGGTGCCGCTTCGCATGGCCGTCTCTATGGAAGCAACTTCGACGACAGCGCCTGTGCAGACGCACAATCTCATCGCGCGCATAGCAGGGCAGCGTCCCGAAGCTGGCGCAGTGTTGCTGATGGCGCATTGGGACCATTTCGGCACTTGCGGCACGCAAGGCGATAATGCGCCCCAGGCCGACACTCTTTGCAATGGCGCGGTCGATAATGCCAGCGGTCTGGCCATGCTGACAGAACTTGCCCGCAGGTTGGCAGCGGGGCCGAAAATGGACCGCGACGTCTATTTCGTGGCCACATCGGCTGAGGAATGGGGCCTTCTGGGTGCACGGGCCTTTGTGCAGGACCCGCCGATACCACTTGACACCATCGTGGCCGGTTTCAACATCGATTCCATCGCAATTGCGCCGCGCGGTGCGCCGGTGGCCATTGTAGGGGAAGGGCTGACCCCGCTCGATGATGCAATAAAGGCGATAATCCAATCAGAAGGGCGCACGCTGGGCGACGAGGAATTTGCCGCCGGTTTCGTGCGCAGGCAGGATGGCTGGGTGCTGCTGCAGCATGACGTGCCGATGCTCATGGTATCAAGCGCATTTGCCGATCGGGCCTTGCTCGATCGCTATACGAAGGAGCGGTACCACCAGCCCACCGACCAGGCTGACAAGGTGGAGCTCGGGGGTGCCGCGCAAGACCTGCTGCTGCACCTCGCGCTGGTCCGATATTTCGCAAATACCGCTACATATAGTCCGGCAGGCACCTCCACTGGCGGATAATTCGTGCGCGCCCCCTAGCGAGTGTCACAAACTGCGGTTACATGGGCCGCCACGAATCCCCCGCGCGCGGCATTTTTGACGCGCCAACCAGACAGAAATGAAAGTGGCACTCATGGATATCCCTCTCGGCCTTACCTACGATGACGTTTTGCTGCGTCCGGCCGAAAGCGACATCGTGCCAAGCATGGCTGATACCAGCACTTTCCTGACGCGCAGCATCCGTCTGAATATCCCCGTCATTTCCGCCGCGATGGACACTGTTACAGAAGCCGACATGGCCATTGTCATGGCGCAGCTGGGCGGCATTGGCGTATTGCACCGCAACCTCGAGATTGCCGAACAATGTGCTGCTGTAAGGGCGGTAAAACGGTTCGAAAGCGGCATGGTGGTCAACCCGATTACGATTTCGCCTGACGCAACGCTGGGCGATGCACAGGCATTGATGACGCAAAATCGCATCAGCGGCATTCCCGTGGCAGACCGGAATGGCAAATTATGCGGTATTCTGACCAATCGCGATGTGCGCTTTGCGGAAAATCCGCTGCAGCCTGTGCGCGAGTTGATGACGGTCGATAATCTGGCGACTGTCGGACTTGGTGTGGGCCAGGAAGAAGCCCGCCGCCTGCTGCACCAGCGCCGCATCGAAAAGCTGATCGTGGTGGATGAAAATTATCACTGCATCGGGCTGATTACGGTGAAGGACATCGAAAAGGCCGTGAATTATCCAAACGCCACCAAGGATGAAGGCGGGCGCCTGCGCGTTGCAGCTGCCACCACCGTTGGCGACAAGGGGTTTGAGCGGACCGAAGCCCTGATCGATGCAGAAGTCGACGTAGTCATCATCGATACGGCGCACGGCCATAACAAGGACGTCGCCCGCGCGGTTGAACGGGCCAAGAAATTGTCGAATTCCGTTCAGGTCGTGGCCGGCAATGTCGCGACTGCAGAGGCAACCCGCGCCCTTATTGGCGCTGGGGCCGATGCTGTGAAGGTGGGCATTGGCCCCGGTTCCATTTGCACCACCCGGATTGTGGCCGGTGTCGGCGTCCCGCAATTGACCGCAGTGATGGAAAGCGCCGAGGAAGCTTCGAAATCCGGCGTTCCGGTTATTGCCGATGGCGGCCTGCGTACATCCGGCGATGCGGCGAAGGCGCTTGCCGCAGGCGCTTCTACGGTCATGGTCGGTTCGCTGCTGGCTGGCACAGAAGAAGCGCCGGGCGAAACCTTCCTTTACCAGGGCCGCAGCTACAAGAGCTATCGCGGCATGGGTTCGGTCGGGGCGATGGCGCGGGGGTCGGCTGACCGCTATTTCCAGCAGGATATCAAGGATTCGATGAAGCTGGTGCCCGAAGGCATCGAAGGCCAGGTCCCCTACAAGGGGCCAGCGCGTGATGTGGTTCACCAGCTGGTCGGCGGGGTAAAGGCGGCCATGGGCTATACAGGTTCAGCCACCATCGATGACCTTCGCACGAATGCGAAATTCGTTCGCATCACCAATGCCGGTTTGCAGGAAAGCCACGTTCATGACGTGTCGATCACCCGCGAAGCGCCCAATTATCCGACACGCTGAGGACATTACATGAAACCGATCGTTCGCCGGATGCCACATGGCAGCAGCCTCGTGGCGGATGACGCTGCGATACCGCGCACATGATACCGGGCGCACGCGTTCAGGCAGCAATCGAACTTCTCGATTCCATCATCGAAGCCGCCTGCAATAATGGCGCGCCTGCCGACCGGTTGATTGCTGAATATTTCCGCGCACGCCGCTATGCCGGAAGCAAGGACCGTCGCGCTGTGCGCGAACTGGTCTACGCCGCGATACGCGCCTGCGGCCCTGTTCCAGCCGATGGCAGGGCAGCAATGTTGCGCCTTGCCCAGACAGACTCTGAAATACTGCACCTGTTCGACGGTGTCGGGCACGGGCCTGCACCGGTCGATCCATCCGAAACCCCGGCACAAGGCGGGATTGCGCCGCAATGGCTGGCCCAACAGCTTGCCGCTTCGGATATCCATGGTGATGAAGCAGAGGCGCTGCTGGGCCGTGCGCCATTGGATCTGCGCGTCAACACTTTGAAAACAGACCGCGCCACGGTGGTATTGCCTGAAGAAGGCGGCAAGCTGGCGGCAGAACAGGGCCTGCGGTTCGAAGCAGGCACGCAGGTCGAACAGTGGGATGCCTTCAAGGCCGGCATGGTCGAAGTGCAGGACCACGGCAGCCAATGGGCCTGCCGCGCCATGGCTGCAAAACCGGGCGAAACCATAATCGATCTGTGCGCAGGGGCCGGGGGTAAAACCCTCGCGCTGGCTGCCATGATGCAAAATAACGGCACGCTGATTGCCAGCGATACAGATCGTGGCCGCCTGTCCCGCCTGCCGGCGCGTGCAGAGCGGGCAGGGGCAGGCATGATCGAAACCGTGCTGCTCAATCCGGGCAGGGAGCTGGAGATGCTGGCCGACTGGCAGGGCAAGGCCGATGGCGTGCTGGTGGATGCGCCATGTTCGGGCACCGGCACATGGCGGCGCAACCCCGAAGCGCGCTGGCGGCTCGATGAACGCCAGCTTGAACGCTATGCCGAAACGCAGTCACGCCTGCTCGACATTGCTGCCACGCTGGTGAAACCGGGTGGCCGGATAAGCTACATCACCTGTTCGCTGCTGGATGAAGAAGGGCGGGACCGTGTCCAGTCCTTTCTTGCCGAACATCCCGGCTGGACTGCAATCGAGAATGGCGTGACCATCGGGCGGCCACGAGGCAGCGGCACGCGGCTCACCCCGTTTCATGATGGCACGGATGGATTTTTCGTCGCGAGTCTATGTTCTCCGTGCTAGCCAGTGAGACTATGGCAAGTTCCTCTCGCCTTTACCGATCTGGTCCGCGGATTGATCTGATGGAGTTTTTCATGCGCTTTGCACCTGCCGCCGCTGCCCTTTCAGTTCTGTTCGCAGTGAGCGCGAGCGTGGGCAACAGCGCGCCTGAAAAAGGTGATCCGCGCGCTTTGATGCTCATCGCCGAAGGCCGCGCCGCACTCAATGCAGGCGATGCGCAGAAGGCAATCGACGCTTACGAGGCTGCGCTGGCGGTTGACCCGGCATATACCGGCGTTTTTGTGGCTTTGGCAGAAGCGGCTCGCCGTGAAGGCTTGCAGGGCAAGGCCATCACCTATTACCGTGAAGCGCTTGCTCGTGACCCTGGCAATCTGGCCGCCATTGCCGGTGAAGGCGAAGCGCTGGTTGAAAAGGGCGCGGTTGAAAAGGCCCGCCTCAGCCTGAACAAGCTGGAATCAATGTGTGGCAGCGGCTGCGTAGAAACCAGGGCGCTGGCTGCTGCAATCGCACAAGGCCCTCAGCCGCGTGTGCTGACGGCAGAAGCAGTCATGCCCAACGCGGTTGTCACCAAGAACTGAATTTCCGGCGGGCTGGTTCAGACCAGTTCGCGGAATGCATCGAGCACGGTGCGATAGACGCGCCGCTTGAACGGCACGATCCGTTCAGGAAGTGTGTGCGGATCGACCCATTGCCATTCGCTGAATTCCGGCGGATTATGCGCTTCCAGATTGATGTCAGCGTCAGAGCCGGTGAAGCGCAGCAGGAACCATGTCTGGCGCTGGCCGCGAAATTTTCCGCCCCATAATTTGCCGATCAGTTCATCCGGCAGGTCATAGGCGATGTCATCATCCATCCGGCGAAGGATGGTGGCATGGGCAGAGGTAACGCCGGTTTCTTCATGCAGCTCGCGCAGTGCGGCGGCTTCGAGGTCTTCACCATCGTCCACGCCGCCTTGCGGCATTTGCCACCATACTTCGTCAGTGCCCATCGTTTCGCGGGCATCGATCCGCTTGCCGACAAAGACCTTGCCATCCGCGTTGACCAGCATGACGCCCACACACGGGCGATAGGCATCCGGTCGCAGCACTTCAGTTTCGTTCATTCAATTCGTCCCAGCATCATTTTCATGGCTTGCAGCAGTGTCTCGAGATCTTTTTGCGCGCTTGGAATCGCTTTGCGCAAATTGGTAAACCCGTGAATGCTTCCCTTGAATTCAAGATAGGTCACATCGGTTCCCATCTGGATAAGATGGGCGGCATAGCGCCTGCCTGAATCGCGCAAGGGATCAAGCCCTGCAGTGCACAGCACAGTGGGCGGCGTGTCGGAGCAGTCGCCCAGCATCGGGTAATTGCGGGCATCGGTAGGGTCAGCCGCATATTGTTCGGAAAACCATTCCATCGTCGCGCCGGTCAGCAGGAAGCCCTTGGCAAAATCGAGGAAGCTCTTGTGCTCCGAAACATCGTCGGCAACCGGATAGATGGGCACTTGCATGATAACCGGCACTTCAGCGGGATTTGCGGTCAGCTGGTTGGTGGTGACGATTGTCAGATTGCCACCGGCACTGTCACCAATGGTAATGAGACCGGTTGCCTTGCGGCCAAGTTCCGCAGGAGAAGACGCAACCCAGCGCGCTGCCGCTTCGCAATCATCAGGAGCTGCGGGAAAGGGCGCTTCTGGCGCAAGGCGGTAGTCGACTGCCACCACGGGCATATCCATGGATGCAGCAATTTCGGTGCACAGATTGTGGTGCGATTCCAGATCGCCGATCACGAAACCGCCGCCATGGAAAAACATGATGACGGGGCCTGGCTCGCGCGTATCGCGCGGGTCATAAAGGCGCAGCGGTATGTCGCCGCCGGGGCCGGGACAGGTCAGGTCCTTGATGACGGCAAGTTCGCAGGCATCCTTTTCTACCATTGGCCCCATGGCCACATAGCTCTGGCGGCCTTCTTCCAGCGGCGAATCCTCGAGCGCCATTCCGCCCATCTGTTCCAGCATGGCCAGAAAACCACGGACATCATCGCGCACATAATGCTCTGTATCGGCCATATCGTCTCTCTCCCAATATCTGTTTGTCGCCAGCCTAAACACGATCGCACGCTTTTTCACTCGACTTTTTGTCCATGACGGAGAAAAACTTCATTGCGGGAGACAGGCAGGGTGCATAGGTGCCGGCCTGAGACATAAAGCGCCGAAGAACTGGCGCGCGATAAGGAATTTTCATGGCTACTTCAGCCGTTATCAAGCCCCAGGAAACACCAGCCCCAGAAGCAGTGGTCGTCCGGTTCGCCGGCGATAGCGGTGACGGGATGCAGCTGACCGGCGGACAATTTACCCTGTCCACCGCCCTTGCGGGCAATGACCTCGCCACTTTCCCGGATTTTCCGGCTGAAATCCGCGCGCCGCAAGGCACGCTGTTTGGCGTTTCTGCATTCCAGATCAATTTCGGCAGTCGCGAAATCAACACGGCAGGTGACGCGCCCGATGTGCTGGTGGCGATGAACCCCGCTGCACTGAAGGTAAACCTTGCTGCGCTGAAGCCGGGCGGCCTTGTCATCATCGACACGGGCGAATTCACCAAGCGCAACCTCGACAAGGCGAAATATGATGTCAGCCCGCTTGACGATGGCAGCCTGGCCAAGTGGGATGTGCTGGCTTTCGATATTTCCGCACTGACGATCGAAGCCGTCAAGCCTTTCGGCCTTGGTAACAAGGATGCGCTTCGCTCCAAGAACATGTGGACGCTGGGGCTGGCGCTGTGGATGTTTGATCGCCCGCGGGACCCCATCCATGCGTGGCTGAAGGCCAAGTTCAAATCCAAGCCCGATATCGCCGATGCCAATATCGCGGCGCTCGATGCCGGCCATGCCTATGGCGAAACGGCAGAACTGTCGGGGCCGATCAAGCAGATGCACATGCCGCCGGTTGAAAGCGCGCCGGGCCTGTATCGCACGATTACTGGCGCAGAAGCGATTTCGCTTGGCCTCGTGGCTGGCGCGCAACTGGCGGAACTGCCGATGTTTTTTGGCGGCTATCCGATCACCCCTGCATCGGCCATTTTGCACCATCTGGCGCGGCTGAAGGAATTCGGCGTCACGACATTCCAGGCGGAAGATGAAATCGCGGCGATCTGTTCTGCAATCGGTGCATCCTATGCAGGGCAGCTGGGTGTCACCAGTTCCTCCGGCCCGGGCATTGCACTGAAGACAGAGGCCATGGGCCTTGCGATCATGACCGAACTGCCGCTGGTCATCGTCAACAGCCAGCGCGGCGGGCCGTCGACCGGCCTTCCCACCAAAACCGAGCAGAGCGATCTTTATCAGGCAGTCTATGGCCGCAATGGTGACGCGCCGATGCCGGTGGTGTCCTGTTCCAGCCCGAGCGACGCGTTTGAATGCGCCATCGAAGCATGCCGGATCGCGGTGGAATACATGACCCCCGTAATGCTTCTGACAGATGGCTATATCGCCAATGCCGCAGAACCATGGGCAGTGCCTGATCCTGCCAGTTACGCGCCTTTCCCAGCGAAATTCCTGCAGGAAAAGAACGGCGGCGACACGCTTCTTCCCTACAAGCGCGATGCCAAGGGCGCACGCCCGTGGATCAAGCCCGGCACTCCGGACCTGATGCACCGGATCGGCGGTATCGAGAAGGCGGTGGACACCGGCCACATCGATTATTCGCCGCAGAACCACCAGACCATGACGGATGCCCGCATCGGCAAGGTGCTGGGCGTGACTGTGCCAGATCAGGAAGTGGCGCTGGGCGAAGCGTCGGGCAAGCTGGTCGTGGTTGGCTGGGGGTCTACCTTTGGCCCCATTCACCAGGCCGTCCGCCGCGCGCGGGCAAAGGGTCTGGATGTCAGCCATGTGCATGTGCGCCACATCTGGCCGCTGCCGAAAAACCTCGGCACGTTGCTGCACAGTTATGACAATGTGCTGGTGCCCGAAATGAACACCGGTCAGTTCAAGACCGTGCTGCGCGACCAGTATCTGGTCGATGCACAGCCTTTGACCAAGACCAGCGGCCAGCCATTCGCGATTTCCGAACTGGAAACTGCCATTGCCAAGTTCTTCGACGGCGTTCCCGACAATGAAGGCGGCGAAGTCAGCGTCAACGAAACCCAGCTTCCTAGCCCCAAGGCGGAAAACCCATGAACCAGATGACCAAGATCGAAACGACTTTGAAGGATTGGGAAACCGATCAGGAAGTCCGCTGGTGCCCTGGCTGCGGCGATTACGCCATTCTGAAGGCAGTGCAGCGCACATTGCCCCAGCTTGGCGCCAATCCTGCCAACACGGTCTTCATTTCCGGCATCGGCTGTTCCAGCCGTTTCCCTTATTACATGGAAACCTATGGCTTCCACACCATCCATGGCCGCGCACCTGCGCTGGCAACCGGGGTGAAGCTGGCCAATCCGGAACTCGATATCTGGCTTGTAACCGGTGATGGTGACGGTCTTTCCATTGGCGGCAACCACATGATGCATGTGCTGCGGCGCAATGTGAACATGCAGATCATGCTGTTTAACAACGAGATTTACGGTCTGACCAAAGGGCAGGCATCGCCCACCAGCCGTGAAGGCACCAAGAGCCCGTCGACGCCGCTCGGTTCGTATGACCGGCCTGCGAACCCATGCGCTTTCGCGCTGGGTTCAGGCGCGCGTTTTGTCGGCCGAGGGTTTGACGTATCAAAGAACCTGCCCGAAGTGCTGAAGGCAGCCCATGCCCATCAGGGCGCAGCGTTTATCGAAATTTTCCAGAACTGCATCGTCTACAACAAGGACGTGTTCGAAGATTTTGCCGCGCCCAAGGGTGCCGAAGACCGTCAGCTGTGGCTGGTTCCGGGCGAACCGATGCTGTTCGCCAAGGGCACCAAGGGCATCGCGCTTGACCGTGACAAGCTTGCGCTCACTGTGGTGGATGTGGCGGATGAAAACTGGGCCAGCGCAGGCGTGCTGGTGCATGATGCAACCAACCGCAGCCTGGCACATTTGCTGGTCGAAATGCCATTTGGTCCGTTTCCGATGGCGCTGGGCGTTCTCTATGATGATCCGCGCCCGACATTCGAAGCTGCGGTGATCGAGGAACGCGCCAAATCGAGCGCGGGCAAGGAACCCAATCTCGCCAAGCTGCTGGCCAAGGGCCAGACCTGGACGGTGGACGACAAGGCTGGCCATCCCGCCTGACGCATAATTAATTTCCGGTTTTTTTGAACCACCCACTTCGTCAGACGTTGGGGGTGAAAACCGCTGCGCCCCCCAGATGCAGCATTTTTGGAGAATGTAGTTTCATGAAGACGATCAAGGCGAATGTAATCCTGGCAACCGGCATGGCGCTCGCACTGGCGGCTTGCGGCGAAAAGGAAGCCGCCGAACCAGCAACTGAGCAAACCGAAGAAGTAGCCGTTGCGCCGCAGGAATTTGATCCTGCAAGCCGCGACTATACGCTCTCTGCTGCTGCGCAAGAGCGCCGCGACGGCTTCGACCAGGCCGCTTTCATGAGTGAATTTGACGGCTATCGCGCAGATGCTGCGCCCAAGGCTGATGCCGCAGGTGCAGACGGCGCTGCAACCGCAGCGGACCGAGGCGCAATGAACTGGTCATCACTCGACCGTGATGCAGATGCCAATCTTACAGTGGCAGAATATGCCATCTGGGCAATTGCGCTCGACCCTGCAGCGGCCGACGCAAAGGTTACGGCAGAACAGGCTGCTAAGGCCGCTGATTCCTTCTTCTATTACGACCTCGACGGTGATGGCTTCCTGTCGCAGCGCGAATTCACTTCGGCTCGTCGAGGCGAAGATTTCGGCTAAATCTTCAGACCGTGCACATGATAAAGGCGGCGGGGTAACCTGCCGCCTTTTCTTTTGGCGGCATGGCGTTACGCCAAGGGCATGGACAATCTGACGCACAGCCTGGTGGGGGCGCTCATCGGGCAGACAGGGCTCAAACGCAAAACCGGCCTTGCCATGCCGGCCCTTATCATCGGGGCCAATATCCCTGATATTGATGCCGCCTGCATCGTCTACGGGGTGGAAAGCCTGGCCATGCGCAGGGGCATAACCCACGGCCCGATTGCATGGGTGCTGCTTCCCCTGCTGCTGGCGTGGCTGCTCTACGGGTTTGACAAGTGGCAAGTAAAACGGGGCAAGCGGCCTCAGGGGCGATTGCCTGTGCATTTTGGTTGGCTCTACGCATTGTCATTCATTGCCTGCCTGTCGCATCCGGCGCTGGACTGGCTCAACGTCTATGGCATCCGTTTGCTTGAACCATTTTCCAGCCAGTGGTTCTACGGCGATACGCTGTTCATCATCGATGTGTGGCTGTGGCTGGGCATGGGCTTCGCCTTGTGGCTGTCCATGCGAAAGGAAAGGCGCGGGCTGAACTGGCGCGCGCCTGCCCGCACCGCATTGATGGGCGTGCTTGTTTATGTGGGTGTCAATTACGGCATCAGCCAGACAGCCAAGGCGTCGATGCGCGCCGATGTGCCTGCCGGGGCCGATGTCATCGCCAATCCGCCGCCATTGGCATTCTGGAAGCGCGAACTGGTATACAGCGGCAGATCGGGGCAGTGGCTGCAATCTGCCTATGTGCCTTTCAGCGGCCGATTACCCGTTGCCCGCCTTGCAGTTGGCCAGTGTGCCAATGCGCTGGAACTTGCCGGCGACCACGCAGAACGGGATGCGTTTCTCTTCTGGTCGCGCGCGCCATTTGCCGAAGTGATGGAAGACGGGACTATCCGGCTGCGCGATGCACGTTTTTACGACCCGCTGGCCCGTGACCGGTTTGCAGTTACGCTGCCGGCCCAGGCGTGCGTGCCTTTTCGGTAATTTTGTCCAGTTTTTGCGCGGTCTCGCTTTCGGCTGCGGCTTTTGCGGGACGGAAGAACATGGCTGAGGCGAGAAATGCCCAGCCCGCACCGCCCAGCCAACCAGCAGTAACGTCACTGGGGAAATGCACACCAAGCCAAACGCGGCTGGTCGCAATCAGCAGCGACAGCACAATTGCCACGCCGACGATGGTGTAACGCACGGAATGCCGTGCGCTCATCGTCGCAAAGGCAAGCGCGATAGCGATGTAGATCATGGCCGAATTGAAGCTGTGTCCGCTCGGGAAACTGTTGCCGCCTGCTTCGGTGAGGTGCGGCACAATTTCGGGCCGGGCGCGGCCGAACCACAGTTTCATCTGCACTTCGACCAATGTGCCGGTCATGGCAGTCAGCGCGAGCAGAAATGCCTCGCGCCTCAATCTCAGGAAGAGCAGGGCGATAACCGCGCCTATGACCATCATGGTCATGATCAATGTTCCGCCCAAAGCCGTCATGTCGCGCAGGGCTTCGAGGACTGCAGGCGAACCGATGGGAGTTAGATCACCGCCATTGCGCCAGAAAAGCAGACCGGTCCTGTCGAACGCCGATGTGCGGTCATGGTGGACCAGCCAGGCCATGACGGCAAAGCCCGACCAGCAAAATACGGTGACGATAACCGCTTTAACAGGATCGATCCGCCAACCGCGTTCTGGCAGGGTCAGGGTTTCTGCGGGAAGATGCTCATTCTTGTCGTCGAGATGATCCATGTTGGTGGAACAGCCTTGGGGACAAGGCGTTCCCTGCAAGAAGGGAAATCATGGCAACACCGCAGATAGTATGGCTCCGCAGGGATTTGCGGCTGGCTGACCAGCCAGCATTTCACGCCGCGGCGCAGGCAGGGCCGGTGGTGCCTGTCTATGTGCTGGACGACGAAATTGCAGGCCACCACGCATATGGCGGCGCATCGCGCTGGTGGTTGCATAACAGCCTGAAATCGCTGGATGCACAGCTTGCCAGCCACCATTCGCGCATAGTTCTGCGCAAAGGCAATGCGGTGGAGGAATTGGCCGCCATCTCCCGGCAAATGGGCGCCGCGCCTGTCCATGCGCTGCGCCATTATGAACCGTGGTGGCGCAAGGCGCAGGGATTGCTGGCCGAAAAGGTCGATCTGCATCTTTACGATGGCAATTACCTGCTGCCCGCAGGCGCAGTCACCACTGGTTCCGGTTCACCCTACAAGATCTACACCCCCTTTTCGAAAGCGGTGATGGAACATATGCCGCCGCGCGATGTGTTGCCGGAGGCCGGAACGATCAGCCACCCGGACAGCTGGCCCGATAGTGACGATCTGGCAGATTGGGGCCTGTTGCCTGATCGGCCTGACTGGGCCGATGGATTGCGGGATTTCTGGGAAGTTGGCGAAGCTGCCGCCCATGAACGGCTCGAAGAATTCGAAGATATCGTCTCGGACTATGACCAAGGACGCAATCTGCCTTCAAGGGATGGGTCATCGCGCCTCTCCCCGCATCTTCATTTCGGTGAAATTTCGCCCGCGCAGATCTGGCATAGACTGCAAGGCCGCAGGGGTGATGGGTGGCAGACCTTCGCGAAGGAGCTTATCTGGCGCGATTACGCGCAGAATGTCATCTGCCAGTTTCCTGCCTATCCCACTCAATCATACCGTGATGGCTATGGCGAAGGACTGTGGCGTAACCCCAACCGCGGGCATCTTATCGCACAAGACCTGCAGGCATGGCAGCAGGGGCGCACAGGATACCCCATCGTGGATGCAGGTATGCGCCAGCTTTGGCAGACCGGCTGGATGCATAACAGGGTGCGGATGATCACCGCCAGTTTCCTCGTCAAACACCTGCTGATCGACTGGACTCATGGCGAACAATGGTTCTGGGATACGCTGGTCGATGCCGATTATGGCAGCAATGGCGTAAACTGGCAGTGGACTGCCGGCACGGGTGTCGATTCAAATATGTTCGTGCGTATCATGGCGCCGCTGACGCAGTCGGAAAAATTCGATGCGGCCAGATATATCAGGGAATATGTTCCTGAACTTGCAGAATTATCCGATGCCGATATCCATGATCCGCCGCCCTTGCTAAGGCCGGATTCCTACCCTGAAAAGATCATCGGCCACAAGGAAGCGCGTGAACGCGCGCTGGCTGCGTATCGCGAAATGAAGGGCGGCTGATCTTGCCCCTGATGGCTTGGGGCGGCATAGGGATTTCATGACGACAGCGGGTTATGGCAGAGGCGGGGAACTCCTGGCAGGCGCTGCACGGTTCGAACGCGAACCGGGTGTTCTTGCACGGTTGATTGCGCCCGGTTTTCACAAGGTTCTGGACAAGGTCGACCAGGGAATGGAATTCGGCTCCATCACCGGCAGGCTTCCCGATGGCACGACACGTATCCTTGGCGGCCGAAAACCCGGCTTTGATGCCGAAGTTATTCTGCACGACTGGCGCGGACTGATGCGGCTTGCCACCAATGGTTCCATCGGCTGGTACCAGGCGTGGGAAGCAGGCGAATGGGAAAGCCCCGATCCGGTATCAGTGTTCGCCCTGTTCAGCGTAAACGGAGAAGCCCTGGGCGACACCGGACGAGCCAAGGGGCCGTTCCGCTGGATTGCACGGCTGGCCCATTGGTCCAACCGCAACACCCATTCCGGTTCGCAGCGCAATATTCACGCCCATTATGACCTGGGCAATGATTTCTACGCCCAGTGGCTGGACCCGACGATGAGCTACTCCTCGGCACTATTTGCCGATGAAGATGATCTGGAACGTGCGCAGCGCCGCAAATGGGAACGGCTGGCAGAACGGCTGGGCAAACCCGAAACTGTCCTTGAAATCGGCTGCGGCTGGGGTTCGCTTGCAGATTACCTAGCGGGCAGGGGCGCCAGAGTTACCGGCATCAGCCTGTCGGACGAACAGCTGGCATGGGCGCGGGCGCGACATGACAAGTCGATTGATTTTCGCAAGCAGGATTACCGCGATGTCGATGAACAGTTTGACGCCATCGTCAGTGTCGAAATGGTGGAAGCGGTTGGCCGCGAATATTGGCCGTCCTATTTTGACTGTATCGCAAATAATCTGAAATCCGGCGGGCGTGCGGCCATCCAGTATATCTCCATGGAAGATTCGCTATTCGATGCCTATGCGACCAGCGCCGATTTCATCCAGGCTTATATTTTTCCCGGCGGCCTGCTGATCAAGACGAGCGAATTCAAAGAGCTTGCAGCAGAGCGCGGGCTTGCATGGGAAGACCAGCAGGACTTCGGCAGTCACTATGCCCGCACGCTGAAAATCTGGCGCGAAAACTTCGATGCGGCATTGGCCGAGGGGCGGCTGCCAGCAGGTTTTGACGAGAAATTCGCACGACTTTGGCGGTTTTATCTGATGTATTGCGAAGGCGGGTTCCGGGGTGGCAGCATCGATGTGCATCAGGTCACCCTGATAAAAACATAATCGGGACCAAAACGGCCCTTGGGAGAGGAACACAATGATGAGGAAATTTTCGGCGGCGTTTGCCTGCGCCCTTCTTGCAGGGTGCGCAGCGGCAAATACGCCTGTTCTCACCGCTGCACCTGTTGCTCCGCTGCGGACACCATCGGTTGAGCGGGCGCCTGAAGATCTCAACGTCTTGTTCTGGAATGATGCACAGCGCAGCGACCGGTTTCGCGCCATGGAAGACTGGTTTGCAGGTTATGAAGTGCCTGCCGCAGCCAAGGTCCGCAGTTTTGCCCAGGGTCCGGCCTATGATCGCGAGCTGCGTGCCAGCATTGCCGAGTTCGTTTCAAGCACCAATTCTGCCGGTGTTATTGTAATTCAGGACGGCAAGATCCGGAACCAGACTTATGGCCTCGGCTTTGATGCCAAGCAGCGCTGGACCAGTTTCTCGGTTGCAAAATCTTTCACATCCACTCTGCTCGGCGCCGCAATCAAGGATGGATATATCGCGAGCCTCAAGGATTCTGTGGCGCGTTATATTCCCGAAATGAAAGGCACTGCTTACGAGAATGTGACAGTTGAGCAGCTCGCCACGATGACATCGGGCATCCGCTGGAACGAGGATTATACTGATCCCAACAGCGACGTGGGGCAAATGGGCGCAATTATTGCCGCGCCAGGTGAAGATGCCATTGTTAACCAACTGAAAGCTCTGCCGCGTGAAGCACCGGCAGGCGAGAAATTCGTCTACAAGACAGGCGAAACCAATCTGCTGGGCGTTCTGGTCGAACGCGCCACAGGCAAAAGCCTGGCTGAATATTCGAAGACCAAGATTGTCGATCCGGCAGGATTTGAAGCGCCCATGTTCTGGATGGTCGAACCATCGGGCCGCAATATTGGCGGCTGCTGCCTGTCACTTCGGCTGGCAGATTATGCCCGGATGGGCCAGTTCGTGCTTGAAGGCGGAGACGGCGTGGTGCCTGCAGGCTGGTTTGCGGCTGCGGGCGCGCCGCAGGTCAAATTCGGGGATACCGGCTATGGCTATGGCTACCAGTGGTGGACCTATCCCGGCAGCAATTTTGGCGCGCAGGGCATTTTCGGGCAGGCCATCACCATCGTTCCTGAACACAGGCTGGTGGCTGTAGCAGTCGGCAATTGGTCCACTGCGTCGAGCAATGAAAAGCGCGCAAAGTGGCAGAAACTCATCCAGTCGATTGCAGCGGCTGACTGAGACGCTGCCAGTCAGCCGCTGCACATCGGCAGGTCAGCTGACGCTGCGATAAACCCCGTTGCCGAGGTAGCGCGACACGATGTTGTCGTGGACGATCGGGCTGAGCAATTCGGCAAAAGCGCAGCCGACGATGCTGTTGTCCCACCAGATCACTTCTGCCTGGAGTGATTCGAGCCCCGGCAGCGTGACCCAGCACAGCTGGCCTTCATGCATCCGGTTTATGGCAGCAGCCGAAAAGCCGGAAATCGAAAGATCATGCACCACGGTCTGGAATGAACGACCACCAGAGGCGCGCAATTGGCCTGGAATGGTCAGCTTGGTCCGCACACCACAGCGGTCTTCCTGCGCGGCGATTTCGTATCGTTCTTGCGTATCGATTACCATCGAAGCAGGCCCCTTGCTTGAATCAAGGCCTTTCCGGAATATTTCCCGTCAGGCTTTTTACACCCTGACCGGTCCTGCTTTACGGATCGTTGCGCGTCATGCTTAAGGAATTTTTACCAAGCTTGGTCAGTCGACGCGAAGACGGTGGCTGGTGGGGAAATCTTCCAACAGCAAAGCGGAAATTTTCTCGGCAACTACATGGGCTTCCTTGACGGTTTTCGGGTCTTCGCCGGGATAGGCCTTGGCACGCATAGTGGTGCGGGTCGCACCGGGGTCGACGATGGCGACACGCACGCCGCCGATCTTTTCGACTTCCTGCGCATAACTGTCGAGAAGCGACTCAAACGCTGCCTTGGTTGCACCATAGGCTGACCAGAACGGGCGCGGCTTGGAACCGACACTGCTGGTGAGGCCAATGACCCGGCCGTGGCCGCTGCGCTTCAGCAACGGGTCAAACGCCGTCAGTAATACCTGCGTTGCCAGAATGTTGGTGGTAATTGCCTGGTTGAACTGCTTGGGCTCAATCTGGGTAACTGGTGTGAGGGTCGGCAAATAGGCAGCTGAAATCACGAGGATATCGAGCTTGTCCCACCGGCCCGCGATGGCTGCTGCCAGACGCGCAATGGAATCGCTTTCCGTCAGATCCATCGGCGCGATTGTGGACTGGCCGCCTGCATCGTGAATGGCATCCTCGATGCTTTCCAGCGCCTTCACATCGCGGCCAGTCAGGATGACATGCGCGCCATCCCTGGCCAGCTGGATGGCGGTGGCAGCGCCAATGCCGCGGCTTGAACCGGTCACAAGCGCAACGCGCCCGTCGAGGGGCCTGGTCGTCAAATCGGAAGAAGTCATCAAGCGACCTTGTCGAAGGAAAGTTGGGCGTTCTTGCCTTCACGCCGCGCAAGGTCGGTCAGTGAAGTGGGGTAATCACCCGAGAAGCAGGCATCGCAGAATTGCGGGCAGCTTTTCTTGCGCTGTTCCACGCCGACTGCCCGGTAGAGGCCGTCGAGCGAAACGAAGGCAAGGCTGTCGGCCCTGATGAATTCGCGCATCGGTTCCAGTTCCATCCGCGCGGCCAGCAGCTTGGACCGTTCCGGCGTATCCACGCCGTAGAAGCAGCTGTGCGCGGTTGGCGGGCTGGCAACCCTGAAGTGGACTTCTGCAGCCCCGGCCTCGCGCATCATCTCGACAATCTTGAGGCTGGTGGTGCCGCGCACAATGGAATCGTCGATCAGGACAATGCGCTTGCCTTCCACCAGGGCGCGGTTGGCATTGTGCTTGCGTTTCACGCTGGAATTACGAGCGCCGTCGGATGGCTGGATGAAGGTCCGGCCGACATAGTGCGAACGGATGATGCCGAGTTCGAATGGCACACCGGATTGCTGCGAATAGCCAATTGCTGCCGGCACGCCGCTGTCCGGCACGGGGATGACCAGATCGACATCAGCCGGGCTTTCCAGCGCGAGCTGTGCACCGATGGCCTTGCGCACGGAATAGACCGAACTGCCGCCGAAGATGGAATCTGGCCGGCTGAAATAGACATGTTCGAAAATGCAGGGGCGGGGCGAATGCTTGCCGAAGGGGTGCAGCGACTGGATGCTGCCATCAAAATCGACCTTGATGAGCTCGCCCGGTTCCACTTCGCGCACCAGTTCTGCGCCGATGACATCGAATGCCACGCTTTCGCTGGCAAAAATGACGGATTCGCCCAGCTTGCCCATCACCAGCGGGCGAATGCCCAGCGGGTCGCGGCAGGCAATCATGCCTTCCGGCGTCATGACGATGAGCGAATAGGCGCCTTCGACCATGCGCAGGGCATCTACCAGCCGGTCGATCATGGTCGGATACCGGCTGGTGGCGACCAGATGGATGATGACTTCTGTGTCGGACGTGGACTGGAAAATCGCGCCGCGGCCAACCAGTTCATGCCGCAGCGTGCCGGCATTGGAGATATTGCCATTATGCGCGACGGCGAACCCGCCCGAGGCAAGATCGGCATAAAGCGGCTGCACATTGCGCAGGCCCGAACCCCCGGTGGTGGAATAGCGGACATGGCCTGCTGCCATGAAGCCGGGCAATTCGGCGATGGCATCGCTGGACGAGAAGTTTTCAGCCACATGGCCAGTGCCGCGGCGGGAATAGAATTCCGTGCCGTCGAAACTGGTTATCCCGGCAGCTTCCTGCCCACGATGCTGCAAGGCATGGAGACCCAGCGCGGTGATCGCGGTGGCATCGGCTGCGTTGATCGCGCCGAACACACCGCACTCTTCGCGCAGCTTGTCGCCATGCTCGTCATGAAACGGGTCGGTAAAGTTCATTTTCTCTGGTCGCCCGCTGCTGTCGGGATATGGCGCGTTCAATGGCGATGTTGCGGGCATATTACAACCCAAAGACTGGTCAAAGGCGGGCGAATGTGGGGCTTAAGTCAGGCGAATGCAGATAATTGTGCGGCAGATTTCATTGCAGCGACAGGAAAGCCTGCCTAAACGGCGTTCAGCATACCGCGCATGTTCCCAATTAAAGCAGAGCGAACACTCTTGATCCTGACCCCTTTCGAATGGACCATCGCCAAGCGGTATATGATGCCCGGCCGCGGCGAAGCCTTTATCGCTCTGGTCGCCGGAATCAGCCTCGTGGCTGTCATGCTCGGCGTTGCTGCCCTAATCATCGTGATGAGCGTGATGAACGGTTTTCGCGCGGAACTGCTCGACAAGATTGTCGGGCTGAACGGCCATGCCATCGTGCAGGCCTATGGCGGCAGGCTGGATAATTGGGAAGAAGTGCTGCAGGACGTCCGTGAAACACCGGGCGTGGTCAGTGCTTCCCCGCTGATTGAGCAGCCGCTGCTGGCCAGTTTCAATGGCCGGGTCGAGGCCATTCTGGTGCGCGGCAATACGCAGGCGGATATTGCGCAGCTGGGCAAGAAACTGGTTGCCGGCAATATGTCGGAACTGACACCTGGCGCGGGCAAGGTTGCCATTGGTGCAAGGCTGGCGGAAAATATCGGCGCGCGGGTAGGTGATACCATCACCGTTATCAATCCTGCAGGCAGGTCGACCCCCTTCGGCACAGTGCCGCGGCAGGTGGGCTATGAAGTGGCCGCGCTGTTTGAAATTGGCGTGTTCGATTACGATCAGGCTTTTGTCGTCATGCCCATTGCCGATGCGCAGACATTGCTGCTGACTGGCGACAGTATCGGCATGATCGAAGTGAAAACGGTGGATGCCGATCAGGTCGGAGAAATTCTCGAACCGGTGAAGCAGAAGCTGGCGGGAAGGGCTGTCGTTTCTGACTGGAAGACCATCAACGCGTCCCTGTTCGAAGCGCTGGCAGTAGAACGTGTCGCCATGTTCGTCGTGCTGTCCATCATCGTGCTGGTGGCAGTATTCAATATCCTGAGTTCGCTTATCATGCTGGTGCGCGCCAAGACGCGTGACATCGCCATCATGCGGACCATGGGCGCAACACGGCGCAGCCTGCTCAAGATTTTCGTTACCACTGGTTTCGTGGTTGGCGCGCTGGGTACGATTGCCGGTCTGGCGCTGGGCTTCACCTTCCTGTTTTTCCGGCAATCCATCGTCCATGCCATCCAGTTTGTGACCGGCATCGAATTGTGGGACCCGTCCATCCGGTTCCTGTCTGAACTGCCTTCGCGCACCGACCCGGCAGAAGTCGTGACGATCAGCATCATGGCACTGGTGCTGAGCTTCCTTGCCACCTTGTACCCCGCACTGAAGGCGGCGAGCACCGATCCGGTGCAGGTGTTGCGTTATGAATGATGTATCGATGACTTCGCCAATCGTAAAACTCACAGGTCTCACGCGTTCGTTCGAACAGGGCGGCGTGCGGATCGACGTGCTGCGCGGCATAGATCTGGCGATCAGGCCGGGCGAAATCGTGGCGCTGGTCGGCCCTTCGGGGTCCGGCAAATCGACCCTGCTTCAGGCGGTTGGGCTGCTGGAAGGCGGCTTTGGCGGCTCGATCGAGATTGCAGGCGTTGACGCCACTCGTCTGGGTTCAGATGGCCGTACTGGCCTTCGCCGCGATCATCTCGGCTTTGTCTATCAGTTCCACCACTTGCTGCCCGATTTCAACGCGCGGGAAAACGTCGTCCTTCCGCAATTGGTAGCGGGCAAAACCCGAGAAGAGGCAGATGCACGCGCAGGCGAACTGCTCGATGTGCTCGGCCTCGGCGCCCGCAAGGAACACCGCCCCAGCCAGCTTTCCGGCGGCGAACAACAGCGCGTTGCCGTGGCGCGCGCATTGGCCAATCGCCCCCAGCTGGTGCTGGCGGACGAGCCAACGGGCAACCTGGATGAGGCAACTTCGGACAAGGTGCTGGAACAATTCCTACAGCTTGTCCGCGAAGAAGGCAGTGCGGCCATCGTTGCCACCCATAATGAACGTCTGGCAGCACGGATGGACCGTGTGTTTCGCCTGCATGAAGGCAAATTGGAATAATCGGACCCAAGGGCGCTATAATGCGTTGGTAAATTGAAGGAGATTTACCATGACCGACCGTCCATCAACCTTTCATGCCCACGTCGAAAATTCGGGTAACATCGACTGGGATGATCGCGCCTCGCTGCACCGCAAGGATGATGGACATGGCGTACTGGACGGAGCAAAGGGTTTGCGCCGCGGCACATTGGCAGAGCTTGTCAGGCATGTGATGGCGCTGCCCGAATCGGACCGTGCGCATTACGTCATCCAGAAAGCGGGCGACCACCTGCTGGATACAGCCGAGATTGCCGCACTCTCACGGCGCGATGACTTTCCCGCTGGCTGACGGCAAAGTTTCTGGTCGAGGTAGATCAGCCCGTCGCCGCATTAGAATTGCATGGTGCAGGCGACCTGTGGCCAACCCTTCCGCATAAACGGGGGATTGATAATGATTACGATGCTGGCCTCACTCGCGATGCTGCAATCTGTGGCTGCAGCCAAGCCATCCTCTCCGCCAACACCTCCACCCGCGTGTGATACTCCGGCACATTCCGGCTTCGATTTCTGGATTGGCGAATGGGATGTCTTTCCCAATGGCGGGCAGAAACAGGTCGCACGCAGCAAAATCGAAAAGCTCTATGCAGGCTGCGCCATTCGCGAAAACTGGATGCCGCTTCAGGGCGCAGGCGGCGGAAGCTTCAATTCGCTCGATCCTGTAACGGGCCGATGGCACCAGACATGGGTCGGTTCTTCACCAGGCCGGGTTGAATTTGAAGGTGGGATGGCTGACGGCAAGATGGTGCTCAATGGATATTGGGCGGCAATTGGCGGCCCCGGCAAGGACGGGCTGGTCCGCATGACCTATACCGCGCAAGATCCTGACACTGTGCGACAGCATGGCGAAGTATCCTACGATTACGGGTTAAGCTGGACGACCAGCTTCGATCTGATCTACCGACGCCGCGAGGAGAATTCGCAATGAGCACGATAGCAGACTTCACCGCGCAGTTGCCCGATGGCAGCGAGATCGACTTGGCTGAAAAGCAGGGCAAGGTGCTGTTGGTGGTCAACACCGCGAGCAAATGCGGATTTACGCCTCAATACGAGGGGCTTGAAGAACTGCACCGCAACTATGCCGACAAGGGCTTTGAAGTGCTCGGCTTCCCCTGCAACCAGTTCGGCAACCAGGAACCGGGCAATGCGGAAGAAATCGCGACATTCTGCAAGCTGACTTATGACGTGACTTTTCCGGTCATGAAAAAGGTGGATGTAAATGGCGACAATGCCAGCCCCCTGTTTGACTGGATGAAGAAGGAAGCGCCGGGCCTGATGGGATCAAAAGCGATCAAGTGGAATTTTACCAAGTTCCTGATTGACCGCGAAGGCAATGTCGTGCGCCGCTACGCGCCGACGGACAGGCCTGAGACGATTGCCAAGGACATTGAAAAGCTCCTGTAATTTTGCTGCGACTGGCGGACTGGATTTCCATGATTGATGCATTGCAGGTGTGGTTCCTGTCCCTCGGGGCGGATTATGGCGTGAACCCGTGGATTTTCGGTGGCATCTATGTTGGCGCAATTCCTTTTTTCTTTCTGTCGATAGGCTGGCTGGTACGCCGCGCGCGGGCAGGGCAATCCACCGTTCTGCCGACAATGCTGGCCGGATTTTTCTTCGTGTCGGCCTATCTCTATCTTGCCATTGCTGGCCGTAACATTCCGCTGTGGGTCTGGATATTTCTCGCCGTGCTGGTGATCTATGGCGCGTGGTCGACCATCAGGGACACGCGGCGTAAAATTCGCGAAGGCTAATAGCCGCCAAAACCACGTGACGCTTGATTGCAGAAGTGCAAGACAGGCAAAATTCCGGGTCGCACCGAGAAATCAATCAGGTTTCAGCGAGGTGCGGTATGGACGGACTTGAGGTTTCCAAGGCAACCCCGGTGCTGCAGTCCGAACGGGTAGCAGAACTTGATGTCCTGCGCGGATTTGCCCTGTTCGGCGTGCTCGTTTCCAATTTTGTCGGCTTTGCTGGCGGAGGCTTGATGGCCACCGACAACCAGCTTCACGCTCTTCCTACGTCCCAGATTGACCACGTGGTGGACTTCATCGTCCAATGGCTGGTGGTGAACAAGGCCAACACCCTGTTCGCAACGCTGTTCGGGCTTGGTTTTTACATCCAGATTTCGCGCAATGGTGACCGGCCCGGTTTTACGCGCCGCTATTCCCGGCGGCTGTTCTGGCTGCTCGTTTTTGGCGTCCTTAACTTTACCCTCCTGTGGGTGTGGGACATTCTCAATCTCTATGCCGTGAGTGGGTTTCTGCTCCTGGCCGCGCGCGGGTGGAGGACGCGGACGATGGTGATTGCAGGCTTCGTCCTGGCCTTGATGTCGAGCCAGGTTCTGGAAGCCGTTGCTGACATGGCAGGATATCAACTGATGGACTGGGACCCGTATGGCGATGCGGCGGTGCTGGCGCGGCAGGCTGCCAGCGGCGCGGGCGATTACCCCGCACTTGTCGCCCTGTTCTGGCGATATACGTGGGGCGAATGGTTCGCTGGCGGATTTTTCTTTGCCTGGATTGCCTATGCAGGGGGACGGTTCCTGCTGGGTGCCGCCATCGGGCGCAGCGGAATCGTTGACAATCTGCCCGGTGTCGCCCCCTTCTTGCGGCGTTTCCGCAATATTGTCCTGCCTGCCGGTCTGTTGTTCGCGCTGGCGCTTGTGTCCATGGATGCAGGTTTCTTTCCAGTCGGGAAGGAAACTGCCCAAGTGCTGATTGCCTTCCTTACTTCGCCAAGCGCCTTGCTTCTGGCTGCAGGCTATGCGGCGATGATCGCCGCCGGCTGGCAGTCAGCCCTCGGCAAGGCGGTGCTCGCGCCCCTGCGGCCGGTCGGACAGATGGCGCTGACCAATTATCTGATGCAGGGCTTTGCCTACGCCTTTGTCTTGTTCGGAATTGGCCCCGGCCTCGCGCTTGGCGGCAAGATTGGCACGGCACTGGTGGTGGTGATCTGCATCGTGTTTTTCGCGTTGCAAATTGTGTTCAGCCAATTGTGGCTGGCGCGTTATCGCTTCGGTCCGATGGAATGGTTATGGCGCTGGCTTACCTATGGCGGAAGCGCCCCTGTTATGCGCCGCGAACTTGCGGCTGGCTGATCTGATCGGGTTTTCCATAAGTAATGCAATTGCGGCCTTGGAAGACAGCCAAGAGCGCGCCATTATCAGACCATGGCTTTTGCTCCTTTCGTCCCCTTGCGCGTCATGTCCTCCTATTCGCTGCTTGAAGGCGCGATAGACCCCAAGGCGATTGCCAAACTGGCGAAAGAACGCGGCTTTCCTGCCATTTCGATTTGCGACCGTAATGGCCTTTATGGGGTCGTTGCCTTTGCGTCTGCGTGTTTTGGTGAAGGCGTCCAGCCGATCATCGGCACCCTTCTTGGCATTGCCCGCGATGCAGAAGGGCGTCAGGTCGATTATCTGCCGCTGCTCGCGCAGGACGAGGCGGGGTATGACAATCTGTGCCACCTCGTCAGCAGGGCGCATCTTGACCGGCCGCTGGAATTTGAACCCCATGTCCAGCTGAGTGATCTGGAAGGTCACACCGATGGTCTTATCGCGCTGACCGGCGCTGGCGAAGGCGCGTTGTCGCGCTTGCTCGCCGAAGGGCAGCAGACCCATGCGGATGCAATGTGCGACCGGCTGCAGGCACTTTTCCCGGGACGCCTTTATGTCGAACTCGCCCGCCGCAGCAGCGCGGTGCAGGACAACGCCGAAAAGGCGTTGATCGAACTTGCCTATGCGCGCGATCTTCCGCTGGTTGCGACCAATCCGGCCAATTTTGCCGAACCGCATATCCACAAGGCGCATGATGCGATGCTGTGCATTGCAGGGTCCACCCATATCGAGGCGGAAGACAGGGTCCGGTCCAATCCGGAAGCCTTCGTAAAATCCGCCCCGATGATGGAAGAGCTGTTCGCCGACTTGCCCGAAGCGATCCAGAATACACTCACGGTGGCGCAGCGCTGCGCCTTTGCGCCGCCTGACCGCAAGCCGATCCTGCCCAGCCTTGCAGGTGATCTGGAAGGCGAAGTCAGATTGCTGGCGGCTGATGCGCGTGCCGGTCTCGATGCGCGGCTTGCGCCCTATGGCGAGATGAGCGCGGAAGAGCGCAAGGTCTATGATGACCGCCTTGCCTTCGAAATCGACGTAATCACCGGAATGGGTTTTCCGGGCTATTTCCTGATCGTTGCCGATTTCATCAAATGGGCCAAGGATAACGACATTCCGGTGGGGCCGGGCCGTGGTTCCGGCGCTGGTTCGCTGGTCGCATGGGCGCTGACGATCACCGATCTTGATCCGATCAGGCTGGGGCTGCTGTTCGAACGCTTCCTCAACCCTGAACGTGTTTCCATGCCCGACTTCGACATCGATTTCTGCGAAACACGGCGCGGCGAAGTCATCCGATACGTGCAGGCGAAATATGGCGCCGATCACGTGGCGCAGATCATCACTTTCGGTAAGTTGAAAGCCCGCGCCGTGCTGCGCGATTGCGGCCGCATCCTGCAGATGAGCTACGGGCAGGTGGACCGGCTGTGCAAGATGGTGCCCAACCATCCCACCGATGCCTGGACATTGCCGCGCACGCTCAACGGTTCGGCCGAATTCAAGCGTGAGTATGACAATGAGCCCGAAGTAAAGCGGCTGGTTGATCTTGCGATGGACCTTGAAGGGTTCCCGCGCAATTCATCCACCCACGCCGCCGGTGTGGTGATCGGCGACCGCCCACTGGCGCAACTGGTTCCACTCTACCGCGATCCACGCTCGGATATGCCGGTGACCCAGTTTGACATGAAGCATGTCGAAAGTTCGGGACTGGTCAAATTTGACTTTCTCGGCCTCAAGACGCTTTCGGTGCTGCAGAAAGCCGTCAAGTTGCTGGAAAAGCGCGGGATTACTCTCGATCTCTCGACGCTCGCCTGGGATGATCCGTCGGTTTACAAGCTGCTCCAGTCCGGCAACACCGTGGGTGTTTTCCAGCTGGAATCGGAAGGTATGCGGCGCACGCTTGCTGCGGTGAAGCCGACCAATTTCGGTGACATTATCGCTCTCGTGTCGCTGTATCGACCTGGCCCGATGGATAATATTCCGCTGTTCGGCAAACGTAAGAACGGCGAAGCCGAAATCGCCTATCCGCACGAAAAGCTGGAAGGCATCCTGTCAGAAACTTACGGCATTTTCGTCTATCAGGAACAGGTGATGCAGGCCGCGCAGATCCTGGCCGGATATTCGCTGGGCGATGCAGATTTGCTGCGCCGCGCGATGGGCAAGAAAGTCCAGGCAGAAATGGATGCGCAGCGCCAGCGGTTTGTCGACGGGTGCAAGACAGTTTCGGGAATTGACGCGAAGCAGGCCAACGAACTGTTCGATTTGATCGACAAGTTTGCAGGTTACGGCTTCAATAAATCCCACGCTGCTGCCTATGCCTTGCTTGCCTATCAGACAGCATGGCTGAAAACACATTACCCGCATGAATTTTACGCAGCGTCGATGTGTTTCGACATGCACCAGTCTGAAAAGCTGGCTATTTTCGTGGATGATATGCGCCGTTCCGGCCACGCGCTGGAAGGCCCGTGCATCAACCGGTCAGAGCCTGAATTCAGCGTCGAACGCACCGATGATGGATATGCAGTGCGCTATGCACTCGCCGGAATTCGCAACGTGGGCGAAAAGGCCATGGCCGCCATTGTTGCCGAACGCGAAGCGCATGGCTGGTTTGAAAACCTGCAACAATTGTTCGAGCGTATTCCGCAAGGCTCCATGAACCGCCGCCAGCTTGAAGGCCTTGCTTGCGCAGGTGCGCTGGACAAGTTGGAGCCCAACCGCGCCAGAATTTTCGAGAACGCCGAAATGCTGCTGGCGGTGGCCGATGCGGCAGAGCGCGAACGCAGCAGCGGGCAGGGCGGCTTGTTCGGCGGGGACGAGCACGAAGGCGCATCCGCGGTGCATCTGGCCGATACGCCCGAATGGTCGCGCGCTGACCGCATGGCGAAAGAACGCGAGAATTTCGGTTTCTATTTCTCCGCCCATCCGGTGGAACAATATCGCGCTGTTGCCTCGGCCAATGGTGCGCGCAGCTATGCCAGCCTGATGGGCGGCGGCGCACCTGCCGGCGGCCGTGCGCCTGCCGTGATGGCGGCCATGGTGGAAGGGGTTAAGCGCGGCAAGACGCGCCGCGGCAAGGACTTCGTCAGGGCAAGTTTTTCGGATTCGTCTGGCCAGTTTGACGCGGCCTGCTTTGAAGAATCACTGGTGGAAAGCTTCACCAGATGGGCGGCAGACGGCACCTGCATCCTGCTGAATGTCGAACTCGATTCGCCCAGCCCTGATGAACCGCCGCGGATCACCGTGCGCGGCGGCCGGCCGCTGGATGAAGTGAAGGGCGGTTCGCGGATGCTCTTGACCCTCGACATTCACAGCGTGGATGCGCTGCATGATCTCAAGATGGAACTGATCCCCGGCGCGGATGGTCGCGGCGAAGTGTTGGCGCGCCTGCACACCGGAAACGGGGCAGAACCGCTGGTGCGCCTTGGCCGTGATTTCCAGCTGGATGGCGAGCTGGCGGAAAGGCTGGAACAGATGGAAGGCTTGTCCAACGTATCGCTTTCCACCCGCCGCGGTGCCACCCATCTGCGTCTTGTTGCCTGAGATTTCCTGACGTTTTCGCATTGGTGTTCGCGCAAACATACTTGCGCGCAGGCGCCCAATCGCGAATGATGTGACAAAGAAAATCTGGGAGAATGAAATGTTGGGTGCGATGCAGGACTGGGACCTCAAGGTTACCCATTTGATCGACCATGCCGCGCGCGAACATGGCACACGCGAAATCGTTACATATTGGGCGGACGGCAGTGAAACCCGCACAAACTGGGCCGGTATCCGCCGCGATGCGCTGAAGATGACGCAGGCGCTGCGTGCGGCTGGCATCGGGAAGGGCGACCGCATTGCAACCTTGGCAATGAACCATTCGCGCCACCTTGTTACCTGGTATGGCGCAGTCGGCGTTGGCGGCATTCTGCACACCATCAACCCCCGCCTGTTTGAAGACCAGCTGGAATATATTGCCAACCACGCAGAAGACCGCGTCCTGTTGTATGATGCCGCATTCCAGCCGATCATCGACAAGATGAAGCCGCACTGGAACACGATAGAGCATTACATCTGCTTCGACAGCGGCGACCATTCGCCCAGTTTCGAAGACTGGATTGCTGCCTATGACGACGATACCGAATGGGCCGAAGTGGACGAGCGCGATCCGTGCATGCTTTGTTACACCAGCGGCACCACCGGCAATCCCAAGGGCGTGCTGTATGAACACCGTTCAACCATGCTCCATGCCGTGCTCGGCATCCAGCCAGCCAGTTTCGATTTTGACGCGCGCAGTGTCATGCTGCCGGTTGTGCCCATGTTCCATGCGGCAAGCTGGGGCCTGCCATGGGCCGGCGCTGCAACCGGGGTGAAATTCGTCTATTCTGCCGTAAACGAGCCAACCGTTCTGTGTGAATTGATGAAGCGCGAAGGTGTTACCCATTCTGCTGGCGTGCCGACCGTATGGCTCAGCATTTTCCAGCATTGCGATGCCACGGGTGAGCCGCTGCCAAAGCTGCAGCAGGCCATAATCGGCGGTTCTGCCGCACCGCGTTTCATGATCGAACGGCTGATGAAGAACGGTGCGCGCGTGGCCCATGCCTGGGGCATGACGGAAACCAGCCCGATCGGCACCGTGGGCGCGCCAACGCATAATTGGGACGAGCTGAGCTTCGACGAACAGGTCGATATCGTAACCCGCCAGGGCCAGCCGATTTTCGGCGTTGAATTGCGCACTGTGGACCTTGATGATTTCACCAGGGAATTGCCGCGTGATGGCAAGACATCGGGTGCGCTGCAAATCCGCGGGCCATGGGTCATCAAACGCTATTTCAAGGCCGAAGAAGACGCGACCACGCCGGACGGCTGGTTCGATACTGGCGATGTCGGCGTGATCTGGCCCAATGGCACCTTGCAGCTGACCGACCGGACCAAGGATGTCATAAAGTCTGGCGGCGAATGGATCAGCTCGGTCGAGTTGGAAAATGCCGCAGTGGGCCATCCGGCAATCGCCGAAGCTGCGGCAATTGGTATGCCGCACCCCAAATGGGACGAACGGCCGGTTTTGTTCGTGGTGAAAAAGGAAGGGCAGGACGTTTCTGCCAGCGAGGTGAAGGATTATCTCAGCGATCACGTTGCCAAATGGTGGCTGCCTGATGCGGTGGAGTTCGTGGATGATATTCCACACACCGCAACAGGCAAAATCAGCAAGAAGGACCTGCGCGCCCGCTTTGCCGATTATACGCTGGAGGCCTGACCGGTGAATTACATCAACCCCACGCGCGAGGCTTTTGATTTTTTCAAATCCCTGCCGCGAGACAGGCCGATCCACATGCTCAACCTGCTGCGTTATCGCGATGTGGCAGAATATCCCGATGGCCATCCCAATGCAGAAAAGGGCTGGACCGGGCAGCGTGCCTATGAAGAATATGGCAAGACGTCCGGTCCCATTTTCCAGCGGGTTGGCGGCAGCATCATCTGGCGCGGCAAGTGGGAAGCGATGGTGACAGGGCCGGATGACAAGCATTGGGAAGATGCCTTTGTTGCCCAATACCCCAATGCAGGCGCCTTTCTGGAAATGATTACCGATCCGGAGTATCAGAAAGCCGTGGTCAACCGCGGCGCGGCCGTGCTCGACAGCAGGTTGATCCGCTTTGCACCGGGCGTTGCCGGGGACGGGTTTGGGTGACAGGCGGGCAGACTATCAGGCCTGCTTCCAGTGCAGATATCCCTGCCATTGCGGCAATTTACGCCCATCATGTTGAACATGGCACGGCGACATTCGATACAGAAGCCCCGGATGAGGCAGTCTGGCAGGACAAGCACCGATCCATCACCGCGCGGGGCTGGCCTTTTCTTGTTTGCGAAAGAGACGGTGAAACGGTTGGCTATGCTTATGTCACGCAGTTTCGCGACCGGGCGGCCTATTCCATCACCTGCGAGAACAGTATCTATGTCGCTGCATCCGATGTGGGGCAGGGTGTTGGCACCACCTTGTTGACAGCCCTGCTGGCCGCTGCCCGCGATGCCGGTTTTGAACAGGTCATCGCGGTGATTGGCGGGGGCGAACCTTCATCAGTGGCGCTGCACCAGAAATGCGGTTTTGCCCGTGCGGGGCGGATGCGGAATGTCGGGCGAAAATTCGGCAGGAAACTCGACACTGTCTATATGCAGCACGATTTACTGGCAGGTTAGATCAGTTGCATCTGGCCGCTAAGGTCCGGCCTTTGGAATTGCGAACAATCAAGTTCGAACCCGGCCTTGCCAATGCCGGCCCGTTTACATGCAAGCCTGAACCGCGCCCGGAATAGATCCGCCCAGACACCGCCCGGCTTCATGCGGGTGAAGAAATCGGGATCATTGTCGCGGCCGTTGCGGATTTGCCGGACGATGCTCATCACCTTGTCGCCGCGTTCAGGGTAATGAACAGACAGCCACTCGCGAAACACCGGGGCGACTTCATGCGGCAGGCGCAGTCATTACCCCTGCCGAATCAAATGAGATAGCGTGTTGGGTTTGTGGCTCACCATGCAGCGTCATTGAAACAAAACTGGAACATAGGTTACTGTGATGAGTACAAAACTATTTTCGAAAGCATGAATAATTAAGCAGTTATCGGATTGTCGTACCTATGGGGCACTTGGTCCCAAGCAAGGTGCAAAATCAAAAACATTTACCCTCTTTATCCACGCCGAATCATAAACTCTTGCCTTCGCTTTCAGGCCTCCCACAGATATAAGAGATACAGGCAACGCGATTGGACACCAAATCCAGTTGCGGGGGAATGGAAAGCCCGCTGTCCTAAGAAACCTACGGCCCCTTCCATAAGGGCTGTAGCGCGGCTTCGACGCCGTCCACGGCTTTCCATTCCTCAGCCAATATACCTGTTTGAATTTGGCGTTCAAGGTCGCTGTCGACAGGTTATTTCAGCTTCTGCCCCTCGTATAGGGACAATCATCCTATCCAGAAAGCCGTACAGTTCTCCTTTGGTGAGTACTGCCCGAAATTCTTTCGCCAACTTGCTTCCGGTGAAGTACGTGGTCAAGAGGTCTGAGGGGGCGCATCCTTTCCCGTTAAGCTCCTCGGCTGCTATCTTAGGGCGGAGGGTGCTTCACACAGCTACGGTGACAGGAGTACACGTCAGGCTTCGCGCAAGCGTGGCATCAGTTCGACAAAATTGCAGGGGCGGTTGCGGCTATCCAGCTGTTCCGCAAGGATACCGTCCCAGCCATCCTTCACTGCGCCGTTCGAACCGGGAAGGGCGAAGATATAGGTCCCGCGCGCAACCACGGCGCAGGCGCGTGACTGGACAGTGCTGGTGCCAATGGTGTTGAAGCTGAGCCAGCGGAACAATTCGCCAAAGCCGGGTATATCCTTGTCCTTCACCCGGTCCAGCGCTTCCGGCGTCACATCGCGCCCGGTCAGCCCGGTGCCGCCGGTGGAAACAATGGCATCGATGGACGCGTCGTTGATCCAGGCATCCAGCTGGCTTGCAATAATCGCTGCATCATCCTGCAAGATAGTGCGGGCGGCCAGATTATGGCCTGCCCTGGCAATCCGGTCTGCGAGAATATCGCCCGATGTATCATCTGCCGCCGTGCGCGTATCCGACACGGTCAGCACGGCAATGTTGATCGGCTTGAAACTGCGGGACTGGTCCACCGCCATCAGTTGCGCGAACCCAGGCGGACACCGGCGCTGCCCGAAAGGCCGGGGAAGGTCGGCCAGAGGCCCTGTGCGAGTGCAACGCGGCTTTCCGATGCGCCGCCAGCCTGGCGTTCATACATCCAGTAATTGCGCATCACGATGGACACATAACCGCGCGTTTCCCAGTAGGGGATGGATTCCATGTAGAGCAGGGGGTCGCCCTGATCGCGAATTTCGCTGTTCCAGCGCGTCACGGGGGTAAGGCCGGCGTTATAGGCGGCCATGATCTTGGGCAGCAGCCCGCCGGTTGCGCGGCTGTCACGCAGCGATTCAAGATTGCGCTGACCGAAGGCGAGATTGACCGACGGATCTGCCAGATTGGCATAGCTCGCATTCATGTTGAGCGACGGTGCATGTTCGCGCGCGGCAATCGGCATGATCTGCATCAGGCCTTTGGCACCTGCGGGGCTGACCACGGCTGTGCGGAAATTGGATTCCTGCAAAGCATGAGCATAGGCCAGCGCCGGATCGACTTTCCAGCCGGTGGTTGGCTGCCATTTTGGCGCTGGATAACGCAGGGCAGGTTCAGCACGGGCACCGCGCGGCGCATTATGCGCCATCCACAATTGGGTGGATGGCAGGCCCAGTTCACGCGCCAGCCGTGACAATTCGTCATACTGGTCAGGATCGCCGATGGACGCCTGGTGGCGCAGAACTTCGTCAGCAAGACTGTCCTGACCGATTTCTGCCAGCGCCACGGCTGTGCGGACATTTTCCACACCGCGAACGCGCTGCCAGTCTGTCATGGTGAAGTCAGGCGTTTCGTATGCGCGTGGCAGGTCCTTGTTCAGCTGCTCTGCGGCCAGCATTCCGTATAAGGTTTCATCAAGCCGCGCTGCGCCGCGCAGCAACTCCGATGCCCTTTCCGGCTGGCGGCAGCGCACATGGGCGCGCGATGCCCAGTAATAGCCTGCAGCGGTCAGTTCCACATTGGTGGAACCGCGGGCAGTACGTCCAAACGCATCCGCTGCTGTTTCACAATCACCCATGCGCCATGCGGCAAGCCCGGCCACCCAGTCGCCTTCGGCAACCCACGGGCCGGACCCTTGCTTGACCGTTTGGGCAACGGCCAGTGCGGCAGGGTCGTTGTTTTCAATGTAATAGCTGAAGGCAACGCGCTGGCGCCATTCGGCCCGCGCGGCGGAAGAAAGGCCCGCATCGATCCCGTCTAGCAGCAGGCGTGCACCATCGGGATCGTCATTCTTGATATGTTCGAGAATGGCGGATTTGACCTGTTCGGGCATCGTGCCATCAGATGTTTCGCGCGGCCTGATCCGCTTGGATGCATAGGGCTGCGGGATGAAGCTCTGTTCACGTGGCAGTGGCGGCGCATATTCCAGCCCTCGCTTGAGGCCGAGGTTGATAAGCTGCGACGCCTGCGGCAATTCGCGGCCTTGTGCCAGCCATGCGTTGATGGCGGGCAATTCTACCCGTGGGCTGTTGGCGTGGAGGTAATATTCCGCCTTCGCCATCTGGTGCAGCGGCCCCTCGGCGCGCTCTGCCAGCATCAGGTCCACGCGCGACCAGTCTTCCTTGTCGATTGCGCTGAATAACGATGCATAATAATCGCGGTCAGCGCGGCTCAGCAATTCCGGCACGGAACTGTTATGCGCACGGGCGCTGAAATATTCCGCCGAACTGCTGTTGGCCAGAACAGGGGTCGCGGCAGCAAGCGCGCCAATTGCGCAGATAAGCCCCGCGCCTGTCTTCATGCCGATTGTATATTTCACGTCAGCCATCCGTCCATTGGAGCCAGCGGCGCCAGAACCGTTCGCGGCGGGCCGGTGAACGTAACAGTTCCGCCAGCCCTTCTGCGCCCAATACAGGCACGCTGCGACCTTCATGGTTGAAATCCGGTAAAAAGGCAGCGCCTTGCGCCATGTCGTGTCCAAGAAGCGCCCAGATGTTGCGCCCAAGGACGCAAATCCTGTCCGGCTCGGCAAGTTTGATGTGATGATGCAGCAAATCAGCCAGCCCGGCTTCGTGCAGGCCAGGAAAATCTGCCATCGGCGTATGGCGCGGCAATGCGGACGCGAGGTAAAGGTTTTCCGCGGCGGTGCCGGTGGCAGCAATGATATTGGACAGGAATTTGCCCAGCGGGCCCGACAGGAGGCTTTGGCTATCCTGCGCTTCGGGTTCTGCCACGATCACCATCAGCGAAGGCTTGTGCCTGCCGCGCGGCGCAATGCGCGGGAAACTGCCCCCTTCATCGAGGCTGGGCTCTGCCAGCCACCAGCTTTGAAAGGATGCGAGATCGGTGGGCCAGCTGTCTTTCGGTCCGCCAAGAGGCGGCTTTTCCTGCACGGCGGCGATTTTCTTTTGAGGGGCCGTGCCTTCCACGAATGTTGGCTGAAGGCTTTCCGGCATCGCCTCTGCCGGTTCATGCTCGAGCCAGTTTTTCGCTACGTCATTGTAGTCCTGATCGACGCCTGCATCCTGCCACCACGCCTGTGCGGCGGCGAATTCTTCGGCCAGCGTGAGCGGCGGAACGGGCGTTTTTGGGTCATTCATGGTGTGGGGCAGGTCTTGACCTGCCGCGCCGCAGCAATCAAGGCTTTATGGCACATCTGGCCAAGAGTTTTGGCCGCCAGTTTTGAATTACAATTGTTCGAAGGAATTTCCGGGATGAGCGAACGCGAATCGATGCCTTGCGACGTAGTAATCGTCGGCGGAGGCGTAGCAGGCCTTGCCGCTGCGATCCGTCTCAAGCAGATCAATGACGAACTGGAAGTCGTGGTTCTCGAAAAGGGCTCGGAAATCGGCGCGCATATCCTGTCAGGCGCAGTGGTTGACCCCAAGGCGTTGGACGAATTGTTCCCCGAATGGCGCGATATGAATTGCCCCATGTCGCAGACCCCGGTCACGGACAATTGGCACTGGGTTCTTTCGAAGGGCAAGCATTATGCAATGCCGCATCTCGCGATGCCCCCCTTCATGTCAAACAAGGGATGTTACACCGGTTCGCTGGGCAATCTGACCCGCTGGCTGGGCGAACAGGCCGAAGGTCTGGGCGTGATGGTATTCCCCGGTTTTCCGGCATCGGAAGTGATGTTTGACGAAGCAGGCGCGGTTTCGGGCGTGGTGACGCAGGACATGGGCGTGGCGGCAGATGGCAGCCACAAGCCCGATTACCAGCCGGGCATGGAAATCCATGCGAAATATACACTGTTCGCCGAAGGCGCGCGGGGCAATCTTACCAAGCAGATGAAGGCCCGTTTCAGCCTTGAGGCAGATTGCCAGCCGCAAGTCTATGGCCTCGGCATCAAGGAGTTGTGGGATATCGATCCTGAAAAGCACGTTCCGGGCCGCGTCATTCACACACAGGGCTGGCCCCTGTCCGAAACGGACACCTGGGGCGGCGGTTTTCTTTATCATCAGGCCAATGGCCAGGTCGCACTCGGCTTTGTCACTGCGCTTGATTACAAGAACCCCTATGTTTCGCCATTCCAGGAATTCCAGCGCTGGAAGACGCATCCTGCCATCCGTGAATATCTCGAAGGCGGCAAACGCGTTTCCTACGGCGCGCGGGCGATTAACGAAGGCGGCTGGCAATCCGTGCCCAAGCTGGCTTTCCCGGGCGGCGCGTTGATTGGCTGTGCGGCCGGTTTCGTCAATGTGCCGCGCATCAAAGGCAGCCACACCGCGATGAAGAGCGGGATGCTGGCAGCTGAAAGCATTGCGGCGGCAATCGCATCGGGCGCTGAAAAGACCGAATTGGCTGATTACGAAGCGAACCTGCGTGAGAGCTGGATCGCCAGGGAATTGAAGCTGGTGCAGAATGCACAGCCTGTCATCGCCAAGTTCGGCGGGGATGTCGGCACGGTTCTGGCTGGTATCGACATGTGGATGCGCCAGCTGAAAATCGGCCTGCCGATTTCGATGAAGCACGAACCGGACTATGAAGAAACTCAGCGCGCCGACCTGTTCAAGCCGATCGATTATCCCAAGCCTGATGGTGTCATCAGTTTCGACCGCCTGACCTCGGTTGCATATTCCTATACCAATCACGCAGAAGACCAGCCCAACCACTTGAAAGTGAAGGATATGGCGCTGCAGGAAAGCAGCGAGCTGGAAGTCTATGCCGGCCCGTCCACCCGGTATTGCCCGGCAGGGGTTTACGAATGGGTGATCGAAGACGGCAGCGATCCGAAGTTCGTGATAAATTCGCAGAACTGCGTTCATTGCAAGACCTGCGATATCAAGGACCCGAACCAGAACATAAACTGGACGACGCCGGAAGGCGGCGGCGGGCCAAACTACCCGAACATGTGAGCCGCGCCGCTTGCCATTGACCGAAATTGCCTATGCCAAGATCAACCTCGCGCTGCATGTCCGCAAGCGGCGCGAGGATGGCTATCACGAGTTGGAGACGCTGTTCGCCTTCGTCGACCAGGGCGACCTGTTGACGGCGGCATCTGCCGCGCAGGACGAGTTAAGAATTTTTGGCGAGTTTGCGCCGCAACTTACTGGTTCCTTTGATAATATTGTTTCGAAGGCGTTGGGCAAGCTACCCCATGCTGGCGGTATCAGTATAAATTTGGAAAAGCGTCTGCCAGTTGCCGCAGGGCTTGGCGGTGGTTCGGCCGATGCGGGCGCGGTATTCCGGCTGGTGCGCGAAATGCATGGCTTGCCCGATGACTGGCACGAGCGTTCGGCAACATTAGGCGCAGATGTGCCAGCCTGCGTGGAAAGCCGCGCTTGCGTCGGACGGGGGACGGGCACCGATCTTGAGCCGGTCGCCAATGATCTGGCAGGCACTGCCGTTTTGCTGGTCAACCCGCGTGTGCCGCTTTCCACAGGCCCCGTGTTCAAGGCATGGGACGGCCAGGACCGTGGCAGCCTGCCTGAAGGAACAGCCAGCGAAGTTGCGTTGGCAGGCCGAAACGATCTGGAATGGCCCGCCATATCGCTCTGCCCGCAGATTGCAGACGTGCTCGCCGCACTTTCTGAAACAGAGAGCATTCTGGCGCGTATGTCTGGTTCCGGGGCAACGTGTTTTGCCCTTTATCGCAGTCATGACGTCATGCGTGATGCCGCAGAAAGACTTGCTTCGAGCCATCCCGGCTGGTGGCAGATGCAAGGAGCGCTACGATGATCGACGGACTGCCCTATCGCCAGGTTGGCGAGCCGGTCCCCGGCCGGATAGTTTGCGTTGCCGACCATGCATCCAACTTCGTGCCGGATGATGTGCCGCTGGGCATTCCTGCACAATTGCTGGAAACCCACATCGCGGTTGATCTGGGTACGCAGGCCATTGCCGACATCCTTGCCCGCAGGCACGCCATCCCTGCACATATTGCCGCAATCAGCAGGCTGGTATGCGACCTGCATCGTGAAGAGGATTCGCCGTCAGTCGTGCCGACCACCTCTGATGGGCATACCATTCCGGGCAATATCGGTGCCGATATCGAAGGACGGCTGAACAGGTTTCACCGGCCCTATCACGGCGCATTGGGTGCATGGCTGGATGCAGCAAGGCCAGAACTTATCGTTTCCCTGCACAGTTTTACCCCTATGCTGGAAACCAGTGACGAGGAAAGGCCCTGGGAAGTGGCGCTGCTGTATAATCAGGATGACCGGGCAGCGCGCCATGCCATCCGACTGTTTTCGCAGGAAGGGCTGACCGTCGGCGACAACGAGCCTTATTCGGGCAAGCTGCTGAATGCGACCATGGACCGCCACGCCGAAGCGCATGGACGCCCCTATCTGACCATCGAAATACGCCAGGACCAGATCGCAACAAGGGCGCAGCAGGCCCGCTGGGCAGCGCTGGTCACCGACATTGCCAACCGCACGGCACTGGCGCTGGAAAGCGAACGCTGATCGCAGGGCGGGAAGCCCCCTTGGACCGCATCGTAGAAATTCTGTTTCGGTAGGCAGCTTCTGCTAAGGTAGTAACCCGTCAGGGCCACTTTCTACCAGAAGCCCGCGAAACCGGAGCCTGATCATGCCTGCCTATCGTTCCCGCACTACTACTCATGGTCGCAACATGGCCGGCGCCCGCGGTTTGTGGCGCGCAACAGGCATGAAAGATGGAGATTTCGGCAAACCGATTATCGCTGTGGTCAACAGCTTTACCCAGTTTGTGCCGGGGCATGTGCATCTGAAAGACCTCGGCCAGATGGTGGCCCGCGAGATCGAGGCTGCAGGCGGCGTCGCCAAGGAATTCAACACCATCGCAGTCGATGACGGAATTGCGATGGGGCATGACGGAATGCTCTATTCACTCCCCAGCCGCGACCTTATCGCTGACAGTGTGGAATATATGGTCAACGCGCATTGCGCGGATGCCATGGTGTGCATTTCCAATTGCGACAAGATTACGCCGGGTATGCTGATGGCCGCAATGCGGATCAATATCCCGGTTGTCTTTGTATCGGGCGGACCGATGGAAGCAGGCAAGGTCGTGCTGAAAGGCAAGGAAAAGGCCCTCGACCTGGTGGATGCAATGGTGGCCGCCGCCGATGAAAGCTACACCGACGAGGAAGTTACCGCGATTGAACGCTCGGCTTGCCCGACTTGTGGCAGCTGCTCCGGCATGTTCACTGCCAATTCGATGAATTGCCTGACAGAGGCGCTCGGCCTTTCGCTGCCCGGTAATGGATCGACGCTGGCAACCCATGCGGACCGCCAGCAATTGTTTCTGCGTGCAGGGCGGCTGATCGTGACGCTGGCAAAGCGTTATTACGAAGAAGATGATGAAAGCGTGCTTCCGCGCGCCATCGCCAGTTTCTCCGCCTTTGAAAATGCCATGTCGCTGGATATTGCCATGGGCGGCAGCACCAACACCGTGCTGCATCTGCTGGCTGCGGCGCATGAAGCGGGTGTCGATTTCACCATGGAAGATATCGACCGCCTCTCGCGCCACGTGCCGTGCCTGAGCAAGGTCGCGCCTGCAAAGTCGGATGTTCACATGGAAGATGTCCACCGCGCAGGCGGCATCATGGCCATTCTGGGCGAGCTGGACCGTGCGGGCCTGCTCAATACTGCGCTACCCACTGTTCACAGCCCGACAATGGCCGATGCGCTGGATGATTGGGACATTGTGCGGACAGGCAACCCCAGGGTGCATGAATTCTTCAAGGCAGCGCCCGGCGGCGTGCCAACTCAAACCGCGTTCAGCCAGGATCGCCGGTGGGATGAAGTGGATGCAGACCGCGTTGGCGGTGTCATCCGCAATGCGGAAAATGCCTTCAGCCAGGATGGCGGGCTCGCCGTGCTGTCGGGCAACATCGCACTTGAAGGCTGCATCGTCAAAACCGCTGGGGTGGACGAAAGTATTCTCAAATTTTCAGGGCCTGCCAAGGTTTACGAGAGCCAGGATGACGCGGTGACTGCAATCCTGACGGGGCAGGTGGTGGCAGGCGATGTCGTGGTTATCCGCTACGAAGGGCCGCGCGGCGGGCCGGGTATGCAGGAAATGCTCTACCCGACCAGCTATCTCAAATCGAAGGGGTTGGGCGCGGCCTGCGCGCTGGTCACCGACGGGCGGTTTTCGGGCGGCACTTCTGGTTTGTCGATCGGCCATGCTTCGCCAGAAGCCGCCGAAGGCGGCGCAATCGGGTTGGTGGAAAATGGCGACCGGATCGATATCGACATTCCCAACCGGACAATCTCTCTTGCCGTTAGTGACCAAGAACTGGCCGCAAGGCGCGCTGCCATGGATGCGAAGGGCGATGCCGCATGGCAGCCTGCAAAGCCGCGCGAACGGGCCGTGTCGGCCGCATTGCAAGCCTATGCCGCAATGACCACCAGCGCTGCGCGCGGTGCAGTGCGCGATGTGACGCAGCTGAAACGCCGATAGGTAGATGACCGGAATGCGATGCAGCTACCTGCCCATTATGGCTATGGCTGCGATGCTGGGTGGCTGTTCGGCAGACGCAGGTCAGCGCCAGGCACAGGAAGGCGCAGAACGGATAGAATGCGCGCTGGGTGAAGGGAGCGATTTGGCACCGGACTGCCTCGTGGAACGCCGTGCCAAGGGTGGCGAGCGGATTTTGGTGGTGCGTCACCCGGATGGCGGGTTCCGGCGATTCCAGCAGGTGGATGGCGGGCGCGGGCTGATCGTTGCTGATGGATCGGATGATGCACAACGCAGTCTCGACGGGGAAATGCTCGACATTACTGTTGGAAATGACCGGTATCGCTTCCCTGCAAGAACAACTGCCGGTGGCTATGGCGAATAGTCAGATCCTGACAGTCGCCGAGATGCGCTCTGCAGAACAGGCACTGATGGACGGCGGCACCGATGTTCATCAATTGATGCAGCGGGCAGGGTGCGGCGCAGCGGAATGGGTCTGGCGCATTGCCGCAGGGCGGGGCGTGACGGTCCTTTGCGGCCCGGGCAATAATGGCGGCGATGGCTATGTGATTGCGGAAAGGCTGCGACAACGCGGCCTGCCAGTGCAGGTCATTGCTGCAATGCCGCCTGCGACAGATGCGGCGGTCCGGGCGCGGAAGGGCTTTGGCGGCGATGTGATGTCGACCGACAGCAAGGCTTCGGGCGCAATATTCGTCGATTGCCTGTTCGGTTCAGGTCTCACCCGCGAATTGTCTGACGAACTGGCTCAATTGCTCGTTCGTCTGGCGAGTAGCCATGCTTACAGCATCGCCATCGACGTGCCGAGCGGGGTTGAAAGCGACCAGGGCAAGATCCTGGGGCCGCAGCTCGAATATGATCTCACCATATCGCTTGGTGCATGGAAGCGGGCACATTTCCTGATGCCGGCGATGGGCCTTATGGGCATATTGCGGCTGGTGGATATCGGTGTGGCCAAGTCAGATGCGTCTGCCCAGTTAATCGAACGACCTTCCCTTGCCGCGCCGGCTGTCGACTCCCACAAATACCGCCGCGGCCTGCTGGCTGTGGTTGGCGGTCAAATGCCCGGTGCTGGGATGCTTGCCGCCCGTGCGGCAATGTATGGCGGCGCAGGCTATGTAAAACTGTTCTCGGACCATCCATTGGCCAGCGCACCTGATGAATTGGTGCTGGAAGGCGGCGAACTCGCAATTGCATTGGCGGATGGCAGGCTGAATGCGATTTTGGCAGGGCCGGGTCTCGGGCGTGAGCAGGCAGCGCAGCACCGCTTGGCGGAGGTGATGCGCCGCGATGCACCAACCGTGCTTGATGCTGATGCCCTTGTGCTGCTGAAGCCGGGAATGCTCGCCAATAGGTGTGCTGCATTCATCGTAACTCCGCATGAAGGCGAATTGGCCCGATTGGAGGCAAGTTTCGGGATTGTTGGCGCGGAAGGGAAGGTAGCCCGGGCGCAGGAATTGGCGCGGAGGCTGGGCGCCATTGTCATCGCCAAGGGGCCCGACACAGTGGTGGCTGCGCCCGATGGCCGGCTTGCCATGGCAAATCGCGCGTCATCATGGCTTTCCACCGCTGGAACAGGCGATGTACTCGCGGGCATCGTAGCTAGCAGGCTGGCAACCGGCGCAGACCCTTTTGATGCTGCGTGCCAGGGTGTGTGGCTCCACGCAGAGGCTGCACATATCGCCGGTGTCGCTTTTACTGCAGCAGAACTGGCGCAAGAGGTCGCACACGCTTACTCAGCCTGCCTGTGAGCGAATCAAAAACAATTATCCGCGTTGCCGCCAAAGGTGACGGCGTTGCCGCCGACGGTGCCCATTTCAAGGGTACTGCCCCCGGCGACATCGTTGCGCCTGATGGCAATATCGAGCGCGGCCCGCACCATGTCACGCCGCCGTGTCGGCATTTCGGAGTGTGCGGCGGGTGCCAGTTGCAGCATTGCGACGAGGAGACCCTGCGCGAATTCGTCACCTCTCGCGTGACCAATGCGGCCCTCAAGGAAGGGCTGGAAGTGGGCGAATTGTTGCCTGCGCATCTTTCGCCCCCACGCAGCCGCCGTCGCGCCACGCTGCATATCGCCAACACTGGCGGTAAACCGCAAATCGGCTTTCGCGAGGCTGGCTCCCACAAGATCGTGGATATGCAGGAATGTGAAATCCTGCGGCCTGAACTTTTTGCGTTGGTCAGCCCGCTGCGCAAGATGATGGCGCGCCGGTCGGGCCGCTATGCTGTCGATGTCGAACTTTCGCTTACAGATCAGGGCGTTGACTGTTCCTTGAAAAACCTTCCCGTCGAAGGGTTGGAGCAAACTGAAGCCATGCTGGATTTTGCGCGGGACAATGCGCTGGCGCGGCTGACGCTGGATCAGGGTTATGGCCCTGAAGCGGTCTGGGAGCCGGAACCTGTAACCGTCAGCTTTGCAGGCGTGCCGGTCGGCTTCCCCAGCGGCAGCTTTCTGCAGGCCACCGCTGACGGAGAAAGCGCTCTCGTCGCCGATGCCCGCAGCTGGCTGGATGGCAGCAAGCTCATTGCAGACCTGTTTTCAGGCCTTGGCACTTTTGCCTTTGCCTTGGCTGGGCCTGCAAAGGTTCTTGCCGCAGAAGCCGCCCGCGATGCACATTTTTCCTGCAAGGCTGCAGCCGGATTTGCCAACCGGCCAGTGCACGCCATGCACCGTGACCTGTTTCGTAACCCGCTGCAACTCGATGAATTAAATCGCTTTGATGCAGTCGTGCTCGATCCGCCGCGCGCCGGGGCGAAGGACCAGGCCGCTTTGCTGGCGCAAAGCGATGTGCCGCGCATTGTCTATGTCAGCTGCAATCCATCAAGCTGGGCGCGTGACGCTGCGCGGCTGGCGGCATCGGGTTATCGGTTGGAAAAACTGCATCCGGTGGGGCAGTTCCGCTGGTCGACCCATGTCGAACTGGCGAGCCTTTTCGTAAAAGCGGGCTGAGCGCTGTTCAGGTCCTGAGGGCGATGAGCAGCTGCTGGTATAGCCATTCGCGGGCATCGGCTTCGCTGTAGGAATGGCCGGCGCCCTCGCATCGGGCAATGCGTGCATCACTTGCATCCCAAGCGTTTTCGAAGTTTTGCGCCGTTCGGTCCTTCATTGCCAAAAGTATGCGTGAAGGACCGTCGAAGGCTTGCAGCCCGTCTGCCATTTCTGCGGCAAGGGAAGACCCGGCAGCCGCAGGTCTTGCTGCTGCGCCAAGCCCCTTGAAAAGCTTCCCAAAGTTTACATCGCCTGTAAGAAGTCGCTTTATCTCTTTAGGATTTTGTATTTTTTCCAAATAGCGGCTGCGGATGGCCTTGGGGGGCATAGGCCTCTGGTTGCTGGCTGAATTTTCATCTTCGACCCATGGATTGGACAGAACCAGCCCATCACAGCCTACGCCGCCTGCCAGCATCAGCGCGCTTGCGGCGTCGCAATTGCCGAACCCGATAACGCGGGTCACTTGCGGCGCCATTGCGCTGAATGCCGCCAGCGCGGCTGCAATATCATTCCGGCTTTTGCGAAAACCGCGATTTTCCCCGCCACTATCGCCAATGCCGCGGCGGTCAAAACGGAAAACCGGAAATCCTGCCTTGGCAATTCTTGCTGCAAGCAAAGCCTGGCCGGAAAATGCACCGGAACGGATTTCATTTCCTCCGCTGACCACCAGCAAGCCGGTGCTTGAAGGCGCAGTGTCCAATGTGCCTGCCAAACTGCTGTTTGAGCAGGAAAAAGTCAGATGAAGACGTTTCATAAGCTGATCATGCTCATGGCGATGATCGCAGCCAGTGCATCTGCCTGCGGCGGGCTTTCACCCGGTTCGGCGCGCAGCCAAAGGCCGGAGCCGCCAAGCTGTTCCTGCTCGACAAGCGCTTGCTGGCTGTCGGGGATGGCGACTGCCTGTTGGAGATCGTTGAAAAGCTGCGGACCGAATTGCCAGCCTGCCAGTTGAACGCCGCACTTGCGCCCGATGGTAGAAAGGCTTTCAAGGCCGTCTTCGCCGCCAGCTTCCCTTGCAGATACGCTCTGGGCCATCACCAGCGATCGAAGGGCCTTGGCCCCTGTCAGCGGTGCAAACCGCCATCCGGGCAGGTTCGCAGGGGCTACTACAGCTCCAGCGCGCAAGGACAGGACATGGGTCGCACCGAAATGGTCTGCCGCAGCACGTGCAGCCTGCCGCCAGCAGGCCAGCGATTGCTTTTCCAGAGGCTGGCGGCTTTCGTTACAACCGGGCAAATCTGGCAGGAAACTGTCGATGCCCGACATATCCAGCCGATGCATCACTTCCACCGTCTGGCGGCGCATCTTGTTGGCTTCGTCGAACATAGCGGGGAAAATGATGAGCCGATGGGTGCGGCCACCGTCGAATGTCAGGACCATTTCTTCAGCTGTTGCGCCGCTTTCCAACGAGCAAGGCCAGGACGTGAATTTTCTGTTGGTCAGCTTTCCAGCGCCCTGGTTTCGGCAAATGTCAGCAGGCCGCCGTATGTTTCCAGCATTTCGCCATCGACATCCTCATCCTCGATGATGATGTCCAGCCGGTCTTCCATTTCGGTAAACAGGGTGGCGACAGCCATGGAATCCAGTTCCGGAAGATGACCGAAAAGGCCGGTCTCATGGTCGAAACCATCGACCTGCGCCTGATCGAGCGCAAGGACATCGCGCAGGATGGCGCGCAGCAGTGTGTCCACATTGGTGCAGGCTGGCACTCGGCCTGCCTTATCCGAAGCGGAATGGTTGCCGCCCGTTTCGTCATTACCAACGATCGGGTCCTGTTCGGGCTCGATAATCATTTGCTGGTATTTCCCCTGCAATTATCGCCTTCGCTAAAAGGCTGTTGGCCCTTAGCTTCGCCGCAAAGCGCGTGCAACCCGTGCCGCGAACTGGCGGGCCAGAAGCGGCCAGGCCGCCAGCTGGGCGGGGTCGAGGCAATCCAGCCGGTATCGCGGTCGGGCCAATTCCATCCAGTGTGCCTTGTAGGGATCATTGCCCGTACCGAAATCAACGAGATCCACCTTGTCCTTGTCGATTACATGTTCGAGCAATGCCGCCGTCAGTATCGTCCCGGCAGAAAGCGATTTGTGTGCTTCCAGATGGGCAAGCTTATGGATGTAGGCAATTCCGCCTTCGACAGTCCAGAATTGTGCGGCAATCGGCTTACCATCATGCAAGGCCAGACCCAGCCGCAATCTGCCCGCTTCGCCTTCCGCATTGGCAAAGTTTCGCAGCAGGTTTGGCGCGCCTTCTTCAGGCTTCCAGCTGGCGGCATAGATTGCTTCGTAGATACTCCAATTATCATCATAAAATACAGTAATAATATTGATATCAACTTTGCTGGCTTTGCGTTTTAACGTCGTACGGAGCGGGCCGGGAAGACCTGCACGATATACTTCGAACGAGCGGCCATTTACGGGCAGGACATGATTGAGATCGCATTGGGTGCGCTGCACATGCCAGCCAGCTTTGCGAAATGCATGCTCCAGCATGGCGGTTGACCCATCTTCATCAGGCAGAGGGGCAAAAGTGATGTGGTGGGTTTGGGATTTGAGATCAGTCGCCAAGGCATCCAGCAGCCGTTTGTCTGGCGTGTCACCGCTCAACATGGGCTGCCAGGTGAAGCTGTACCAGTTGCGCATGGCATCGAGCGACTTTGCGGATGGGGTAAGGGGAAGTGCGATTGCATCATCGCCATCGCGCGCCAGCGCCACAAAGAGCCTGGTGCCCTCATCTTGCAACAGGGCGAACCATTCCGCGCGGCCAAAAGGCCCGGCAGCTTGTGCAATCGTCCCTTGCAGAACGTTAACCGTGCCGTGATAGCTGACCGCAACCACCCGTTCTGGTCCCTTTCTGGAGCCCCGATGCCAATTCAGTCCAACCCCGAGGTCAGGCCGATAGACCACCTAGCCGATTGCGGCGAGGGGAGCGACCCTGCCTTGGTGCTTCGTGACCGGACCCTTAGCTACAGCGAGTTAAGGATGCGTGTCGGCAGCCTTGCTGCCTGGCTATCCGCGCACATTGGCGAAAGAGGCGCCCGTGTTGCCAGCTGGGCAGCAAAGGGTGAATTGACCTGTCTTCTGCCGCTTGCGGCAGCACGTGCCGGGTTTGTCCATGTTCCGGTCAATCCGCTGCTCAAACGTGCGCAGGTTTCGCATATTTTGCACGATAGCGGCGCGAGCATGTTGCTGGGGACGAAGGCACGTCTGGAAACGCTGGAAGCTGGCGATATTCCGGCAGGATGCGCGGTGATGGATGAAGCCTGCCTGTGGGATGAGGTTGACGGGTTTGACGGCGCACTTGGCCCGTCGGACGCTGACCCCGCCGAATTGAGCGCCATTCTTTACACTAGCGGTTCGACCGGGCGGCCCAAGGGAGTGATGCTAAGCCATGCGAATATGTGGCTGGGTGCTGTCAGCGTGGCGGATTACCTTGGCATGGCGGCAGATGATGTCACTCTTGCTGTGCTCCCGCTTTCATTCGATTATGGTCAGAACCAGCTTTTTTCCACCTGGATATCGGGCGGTGCAGTGGTGCCGCTCGACTATCTGTTCCCGCGCGATGTGGCGAAGGCCTGTGCGAAACACGGAATAACCACGCTGGCTGCGGTCCCGCCATTATGGGTGCAACTGGCGGAACTCGACTGGCCTACAGAAGCAAGCGCACCGCTCTGCCGGCTGACAAACAGCGGTGGGGCGCTGACAGAAGGGCTGGTTCGCGATTTGCGGGACATTTTCCCGCATGCACGGCTGTTTCCCATGTACGGGCTGACGGAAGCCTTCAGATCGACCTATCTCGACCCGTCGCTGGTCGATGCTCACCCCACTTCTATGGGCAAGGCGATCCCCTTCGCCGAAATCCTCGTCATTGATGATAAGGGAAACATTGCTGCCGAAGGCGAGGAAGGCGAACTGGTTCATTGCGGGCCGCTGGTGGCGCAGGGATATTGGCAGGACCCGAAACGGACGGCAGAACGCTTCAGGCCCGCGCCTTCAGGGTCGGAATATGGCGGCACCGCCGTATGGTCAGGGGACCGGGTCTTGCGCGATGGCGATGGTTTGCTCCATTTTGTAGGGCGGCGCGATGCCATGATCAAAAGCGCAGGCAACCGGATAAGCCCGCAGGAAGTGGAAGACGCTGCACGGGCAACCGGCCTTGTTTCAGAAGCCGTTGCGCTGGGGGTGAAGGATGACCGGCTGGGGCAGACTGTCCATCTGGTCGTGCGCGCCGCACCGGATGTGAACGCAGGCGAAGCTGGCAGCGCAGCAGATCAACTGTCAAAGATGCTTGCAAAGGAGCTGCCGAATTTCATGCAACCCAAGGTAATACACTGGCGCGATGCAATGCCGCTCAACCCCAACGGCAAGATCGACCGGGTCGCGCTTGCGCAGGAGATCGGCGCATGAAGCCAGTCGGTCCCATTCCGCCGGGATTTGCCGCGATTGACGGTGAACTTGCGATTGGCGGTCAGACGACCACGCAACTGATGGGGCAGGCAGGCGAAGGTCCAATCTTTGTCTATTCGCGCGTCATGCTGGAAAACCGTGTGGCACGGTTACGTGCGGCGCTGCCGCATCGCCTCGGAATAAATTATGCCATAAAAGCCAATCCTTTCGCCCCGATACTTGAGAGTATGTCGGCAATGGTGGACGGCTTCGACATTGCCTCTGGCGGTGAACTTCGCCTGGCCATCGGTGCCGGAATAGATCCTTCGCGGATCAGTTTCGCAGGGCCGGGAAAGCGTGATGCAGAACTTAAGGCCGCGGTCGAAGCCGGTGTCACGCTGAATATCGAATCTGCTGGTGAATTGCGCCGCGCGCTAAGGATTGGTGATGCCTTAAGTGCAACTCCCAAGCTAGCCCTGCGGGTGAACCCCGATTTCGAACTGCGTGGTTCGGGCATGAAAATGGGCGGAGGTGCCAAGCCATTTGGCATCGACCAGTCTGAAATACCCGCGCTTGCCCGCGAATTGATCGCCGCTGGCGCGCAGTTTCGCGGGTTGCATATTTTCACCGGAAGCCAGTCGCTCGACACCGGGGCGATCATTGAAGCGCAGGGCAATGTTCTGGCACTGGCTGGGACGCTTGCGGATGAAATCGGCGCGGCATTGCCCAAGCTCAACATGGGTGGCGGTTTCGGCATTCCTTATTTTCACGGCGATACGCCTATTGACCTTGCTGCCATCGGTGCGGCCTTGTCAGATAGGTTCGGGAACCTTCCCGAAAATCTTGAAAATACAGAATTTTGTATCGAACTCGGGCGCTATCTCGTGGGTGAGGCCGGCGTCTATCTGACAACAATTCTCGATCGCAAGGAAAGCCACGGCGAAACCTATCTCGTCACAGATGGCGGCTTGCACCATCAATTGGCTGCATCGGGCAATTTCGGCACCGTGGTAAGGCGCAATTACCCCGTTGCCATCGCCAACAGGTTCACTGCGGAGGCGGAAGAAGTTGCCAATGTGGTTGGCTGCCTGTGTACCCCGCTCGACCGGTTGGCGGACAAGGCGCATTTGCCGCGTGCAGATGTAGGCGACATCGTCGCTGTTTTCTGCGCCGGTGCCTATGGTGCCACGGCGTCCCCCTCGGCATTTCTTGGTCAGGGCCCGGCGCGCGAAATATTGTTATGATCTAGCCCTTTCACTGTCCTGTTTCGGGACTTGGGTGATTAACGGCATCGTCCGGGCGATAAGGCTAACGGTATATTCACCCTTATCAGCGAGGAAGCATTCTTGAACCACAGGTTCGAAGGGCAGGTCGCTCCTGTTCTCCGCTTGATAACCTGCACCAGGGCAAGGATGCGCATCGATGCCGAGTACCAATTTCACCCGCCTGCTGGCCAGCTGTGCCGTGCTTTCACTGACCCTTACCGGCTGCGCCGCCAGCAGCGGCAATGAACTGCCGCCTGCGTCCTTTGTGGCGATGGAGCAGGGGCCGGGCGAGGAATACATCATTGGTCCGCTTGACGAATTGACCATCCACGTATGGCGTAATCCGGAATTGGGCGCTGAAAAAATCCAGGTCCGCCCTGATGGCCGGATCACCACTCCGCTGGTCACTGACATGGCAGCTGTGGGCAAGACCCCCACGGCGCTGGCACAGGATATTCGCGAGAAATTGTCGCAATATATCGAGGAACCGCTGGTTTCGGTCATTGTGAACAAGTTTGCGGGCACTTTCAGCCAGCAGATCAGGGTGGTGGGCGCGACTGAACAACCTGCCTCCATACCCTATCGTGCGAACATGACCGTGCTCGATGCAATGATCGCAGTGGGCGGTCTTTCCGAATATGCCGCCGGCAACCGGGCCAAGCTGATCCGTTTCGACAGGAATACCGGCGGGCAGGAAGAATATGCGCTGCGCCTGGGCGATCTGCTGAAGAAGGGCGAGAGCAAGGCCAATGTCACGCTGATGCCGGGTGATGTCATCATCATCCCGGAAAGCATGTTCTGAGGGATATGCGCGCGCCATGAACGAGGTTTTCGACGAATTGAGGGCAGCAGCCTATTCGGTGTGGCATCGCCGATGGCTGGCGCTTGCCATTGCCTGGGGTGTCTGCATCCTCGGCTGGCTGGTGGTCGCGCTGATCCCCAATTCCTATCAGTCGGATGCGCGTATTTACGTGCAGCTTGAAGATGTGCTGTCGCAGCAAATCGGGATCGCTGGTGGCGGTGAACGCGATATCACCCGCGTGCGCCAGACACTGACCAGCTCTGTGAACCTCGAAAAGGTGATCCGTTCCACCCGTTTGGGCAATGGCGTGACCAACCAGCGCGAAATGGAAGCTGCGATTGCAGAGCTGACCAAGAATGTCAGCGTCAAGAGCCAAGAAGACAATCTCTTCGAACTGAGCGCGACCATCGGTCATGGCGATCTGTCGGATAGCCAGAATGCGGAACTGGCGCGCGATGTAGTGCAGAAACTGATCGACATTTTCCGCGAGGAAAACATTGCCGGCAATCGCGGTGAAGTGGCGGAAACGCTCGTGTTTCTCGACCAGCAGTTGAATGACCGCAAACGCGAACTGGAAGTTGCCGAACAGCGCCGACTGGCGTTTGAGGCGCAGAACCCGGAAATGGTCGGCGGTAGTCTGGCCCTGGCGACCAAGGTTCAGGGCCTGCGCAGTGAACTGCGCGGCGTGGAAGCCGACCTTGCCGCCGCGCAAAGCGCGCTGGCGGCCATTAACGGCCAATTGGCCGGCACACCGCGAACTCTGTCGACGCCGGGTGAAGGTGGGGGCGCGCGTAATGCATTGGCCCAGTCCGAATCGCAGCTGGCCACGGCACAGGCACGGGGCCTTACCGATAGCCATCCCGATGTGATTGCATTGAAGCGGCAGATACAGCTGCTGAAACGGCAGGCAGCCAGGGAAAACCCCGATGTGGGCGGCACGCCCAACCCGGCCTACAGCTCCATGGTATCCATCCGCGCTGAACGCGAAGCCAATGTTCAGGCGATGGTGGCGCGCAAGGCTGCATTGCAGTCGGATGTGGCATCGATGATGGCCAACCAGGCCAGCGAACCCGCCGCTGCCGCAGAAGCCAACCGCATCAGCCGCGACTATGACGTGCTGCGCAAGAATTATGACGAATTGTTGCAGGACCGTGAGGAAATGCGCCTGCGCGGCCAGGTCGAAAACGAGCGAAGCAGCTTCAAATTCGAAGTGATCGACCCGCCAACAACGCCGCGCCTGCCTGCAGCCCCCAACCGGCCATTGTTGCTGATCGGCGTGCTGCTGGCTGGTCTTGGTGCAGGTGTTGGCGGGGCGTTTGCCTTGTCCCAGCTACGCAGCACCTTTGCCACGACCGGCAAGCTGGAGCGGGCAATGGGCCTGCCCGTGCTTGGCTCGATCTCCACATCACTGACCGATGCCGCGCGCGAAATACGGCGCAAGCGCCTGCGGATGTTCTCTGCCGGACTTGGCGCTCTTGGCGGGCTGCTGGTCGTGCTTCTGGCGGTGGAATTCCTTCAGCGTGGAATGGTGGCGTGAGGAAACGGACATGACCGAACATCGCAAAATCCCCGTGCCCGGCGAAGGCAAAGACAAGCGAGACGGTTCGCTGTTCGAAAGGGCTGGCGGCTCCTTCGGGCTTGACCAGTTCAGAGCGCCCCCTGTTCCTCCTTCTTTGGCGGAACCGCCAATGAAACAGGCACGGCTGGCGCGTCGTGCCGAGGTGAAGGCCGCACAAGCAGCACCGCAGCCAGTGAAACAGCCAGCGCCGCAGCCAGTGCAGCAGACATTCGTTGCGCCTGTGCAGGCAGCGCCAGTGGCAACGCCTGCGGAAGAAGAATTGCCGCAAGTCGTGTTCACAGGTGTGCACCACTGTGTGGACCGTGAGCATTTGCGCGATCAGGGCATGATTGTGCCCGAAGGGTCAGTCACTGCGTTGATCGAGGAATTCCGCATCGTGAAGCGCCAGATACTGTCATCGGCGCATGAACGCGGCACGGCGCGATCGCGCCGCGTGCTTGTCTGTTCGCCTCATCCGGGCGAGGGCAAGACGTTCTGTGCCACCAATCTGGCCATTGCCATGGCGGCTGAACGCGATAGCGAAGTGCTGCTGGTGGATGCAGACTTTGCCAAGCCGTCCATCCTCTCGACCTTGGGATTGCCCAAGGGGCCGGGCTTCATGGATTGTCTGGCAGATCACACGATCATGCCTGAAGACCTGGTAATCGGCACTGATATTCCGGGCCTGTGGGTCTTGCCGGCAGGCAACCAGACCGCCTTTGACAGCGAATATCTCAGCAGCAGCCGCACCGCCGAAGTGGTTGACCGGCTGACGGTTGGCGCGCCCAATCGCATGGTCATATTCGACAGTCCGCCTGCGCTTTCCGCATCACCTGCGGCAGAACTGGCAAAACACGTGGGCCAGGCCGTGCTGGTCGCTCGCGCAGACCGTTCGGGGCAGAATGCGTTGGAAGATGCCGTGCATCTGCTGTCTGCCTGCCCTGATATCAAGCTGCTGCTCAATGCGACAGATTACAGCCCTAGTGGCCGGAATTTCGGCTCCTATTACGGGTATGGTGGCTGAAGCTCATGATCTTGCGTGCTTCTTCCGGCTTTGCTGCCCTTGCAGCGCTCTGCCTTTCCGGCACGGCGCTGGCGGGCAATGCGGATGCGGGTGACCGGTCATCGCGTGGGGGCGAGGAATCGCGGTCCGGCGTTGCAGTCAATCCGTACATCGAAGCATCGCAGATTTTGGTCGCCCAATTTTCGCCAGAAGATGATGTCGTGACCTATACCCAGCTTGCAGCAGGTGTGGATGCGTCGATCAGCGGCCGGAATAACGGCGGTTCAATATCGCTGAGGTATGAACGCAATATCGGCTACGGCGACAATATCCGAAGTTCCGATACGCTGAGCGGCATTGCCCGCGGCTATGCGACGATTGTGCCGCGCGTGCTGACCGTGGAAGCTGGCGCGCTGGCTGCCCGCACGCGGGTGGACGGCAATGGTTCTGCTTCGCTCAATCCGATTGGCGGCAGCGATGCCACCAGCCGCATCTATTCCGCCTATGCCGGTCCGAACCTGCATACGAGCGCAGGCGAGGCCGAGATAAATGCAAATTACCGCATCGGTTATACAAGGGTCGAAACGCCGGGGGCATCGTTTGCGACGTCCGGTTCCGCTCCGCTTGATATTTTTGACGACAGCGTGGTTCAGGCGGCCAATTTCCACATTGCCACCCGTCCGGGTGAACCTTTGCCAGTCGGCCTCGGCATCGGCGGCGGCTGGATGCGAGAAGATATCTCCAATTTCGATCAACGTGTGCATGATGCCCATGTGCGCGCCGATGTCACCGTGCCGGTCAGCCACAGCCTTGCCGTGGTGGGCGGCATTGGGTATGAAGATGTCGAGGTTTCGAGCCGCGATGCATTGCTCGATTCCAGCGGGTTTCCGGTTGCAGGCCCAGATGGCCGCATCGTTACCGATAAAGCCTCTGCGCGCCGGATTGCCTATGATGTTTCCGGGCTGATCTGGGATGTGGGCGTGGTCTGGCGGCCCAGCCGCAGGACAACGCTGGAAGCAAGCGTTGGCCGCCGATACGATTCTGCGACCTATTACGGCAGTTTCGACTGGGCACCGACCAGCCGCAGTAGGCTGGGCATTTCCGTTTACGACGCGATTGCAGGCTTTGGCGGGCAGTTGAACAATACGCTGGCAAATTTGCCCACCCAGTTTTCCGCCACGCGCAATTCGCTGACAGGCGATCTGGGCGGATGCGTTGCCAGCAGTGAAGGCAACAGTTGCCTTGCAGGTGCATTCGGTTCGATCCGTTCCGCCACATTTCGTTCGCGCGGCATCGCTGCGAGTTATTCCGCCAGCCTTGGCCGCATGAACGCAGGCGTTGGTGCCGGATATGACCGCCGCCGCTTCATCGCCGCGCCGGGCACCGTGCTGGCCGCAGCCAATGGTGTGGTTGACGAGAATTACTGGGTCGCCTTCTATCTCGACGGCGAGTTGGGGCCGGGTGCAGGCTTTTCTGCCAACACGTATGCCAATTGGCTCAAAAGTGGTTTCAATAACACTGGTGACGTCCTCGCCATCGGCGCATCTGCCGCCTACCGCCGGCGCCTGACCGGCAACCTTTCCGCAAGAGCAGCGCTCGCCATCGATCATATCGACAGCACCCTGTCGGTTGATGACGTGACTGCCGCATCGGCCCTGCTGGGCCTGCGATACGATTTCTGACGCTGGGAGCACAGAGTATGTTCGACGAATATTACGGGTTAACAGGGCGGCCTTTCCAGCTGACGCCAGACCCGGATTTCTATTTCGAAAGCGCCACACACAGAAAGGCGCTGTCCTACCTCGGCTATGGCATGGCGCAGGCAGAAGGCTTCATCGTCATCACTGGCGAAGTGGGGGCAGGCAAGTCCACGCTGGTGGCCCATCTGATGAAGAAGATTGATCCTGCACGCCTGACCGTGGGGCAAGTCGTCACCAGCAATCTCGATGGCGAGGAACTGGTCCATGTGGTTGCGAACAGTTTCGGCCTCGATATCGACGGGCATGACAAGGCCGCCGCACTGGGCGCGATCGAGGCATTTCTTCACGCAGAAGCGCGCGAGGGCCGCCGCTGCCTGCTGGTGGTGGACGAATCCCAGAACCTTTCGGTCGAAGCGCTGGAAGAATTGCGGATGCTGTCGAATTTCCAGCTGGGCGCGCATCCGTTGTTGCAGGTGCTGCTGCTTGGCCAGCCGGAATTCAAGGCGGTCCTGGCCAATCACCAGGCGCTGGAACAGCTGCGCCAGCGGGTAATTGCAACCCACCATCTCGAAGCGATGGAGCAGGCAGAGCTTGAACCCTATATCGAACACCGCCTCGGCTGTGTTGGCTGGAAGGGCAGCCCGCGTTTTGCAGAGGGTGTCTTTGGCGATCTTTACGATGCGACAGGCGGCATTCCGCGCCGCGTAAACCAGGTGGTGACACGGCTGCTGCTGCTTGGCGCAGTCGAACAGCGCGACCTCATCGACGAGGCGATGCTGGCATCGGTGCTGAACGAAATGGACAGCGACAATGCCGCCCCTGCAAGCACCGTCCGGCAAGGCTTCGCCGCGCATTCCGCGCCCGGCCCTGTGAAGCACGTGGAAGCTGCTGCCGCACCTTTGCATGATGCGCCTTCTGACAGCGAAGCGCTGGAAGCGATGCTGGCATACCGCGATGCACAGATCGAGGAATTGCAGCAGGCAGTCGTCGAACTGGCACAGATTGAACGCAAGCGCCGCCGTGCGCCTGAGACTTCCGACATGACCGAACAGTTGGAAGCGATGCAGGCCCGTCTGGATGAACAGGAACGCACCGTTCGCCATGTGCTGACCATGCTCATCGAATGGATCGAAAGCGGTGAAAAGCCGCGCGCGGCAGCCTGATCGAGCCATGACCGGGACGCATCCGAAAATCATCAACGGCCTGTCTGTTGACGTGGAAGACTGGTTCCAGGTCGGTGCGTTTGAAAAAGTCATCGACCGGCGGGACTGGGACGACCTTTCCCTTCGGGTGGAGGACAATGTCCTGCGCATTCTCGACATGTTCGCCGAAGCAGATGTGAAGGCGACATTCTTCACACTTGGCTGGGTGGCGCGGCGTAATCCTGCGCTTATCCGCAAAATTGTGGATGCAGGGCATGAACTCGCCAGCCACGGATATGATCATGCCCGGGTATTCAACCTCGGGCGTAAGGATTTTGCGGCAGATATAAAGCTGGCGAGGGAAATCCTCGAAGATGCTTCCGGAGTTGCGATTTCCGGATATCGTGCACCCAGTTTCTCGATCGATCAGCGCACGCCCTGGGCGTATATGGAACTCGCCGAACAGGGATACGCCTATTCTTCCAGCGTCGCGCCTGTCGCGCATGATCATTACGGGTGGAGCGCGGCACCCCGGTTTGCCTTCAAGCCCCTGCCATGGTCCGATCTGGTTGAAATTCCTGTCACTACGGCAATTCTAGGCGGCAGGCGCGTTGCCGCAGGCGGGGGCGGGTTTTTCCGCGTGCTGCCTTACGGGTTTTCGCGCTGGGCCATTCGGCAGGTAAACCGGACAGAACAGCGCCCGGCGGTGTTCTATTTCCATCCATGGGAAATCGACCCGGCCCAGCCGCGTGTTCCTGATGCGCCGATCCGGTCGAAGCTGCGCCATTATACCAACCTTTCGAAGATGGCGCCAAAGCTGCGCGAACTGGTCCAGGAATTCGACTGGGGCCGGATGGATTTGCTCGCCCACCGCGAGGCTGAGACGGCCACGGGGCTGGCTGCATGAACGCGCCGTTTTCCCTTTCCGCCAGCCGCATAAGCACGGCCGATCTGCGTGACCCGAACGAGGCCCAGCGGATTGAGGAATTTGTGGCGCGCATGGCAGGGACGCCGTTTCATCGGCCACTTTGGCTGAACGCAGTCGAACGCGGCACCGGACAGATCGCCACGGGCCTGGTCGCCGAAGACGAAAGCGGGATTATCGGCTGGCTGCCTTTGACACAGGTCCATTCACCTATTTTCGGTCGGGCGCTGGTATCGAGCGGCTTTGCCGTGGGTGGCGGCGTGCTGGCCAGGGATGACCGAACCGCCATTGCGCTTTGCCGCAAGGCAGAAGAACTGGCCCAGCGCAGGTCCTGCCCGACTGTTGAATTACGCGGCGGAAATGCCCCGGGTGACTGGGACTGGCAGACAGATAGCCACTGCGGCTTCGTTGCAGAAATTGTTGCTGACCGAGACGCCCAATTGCTGGCCATCCCGCGCAAACAGCGCGCGGAAATTCGAAAGGGCCTGAACATGGGCCTCAGCATCGAAACAGGCAGCAGCGAAGCCGGCCGTGCAGCGCATTATTCGGTCTATGCCCAATCGGTGCATAATCTGGGCACGCCGGTTTTTCCGCGATCCCTGTTCGATGCAGTGCTGGATGCGTTCGGGGCGGATGCAAATATCCTTACCGTTCGGCACGAGGGAGCGCCGGTGGCCAGTGTGCTGTCACTTTATCACCGCGGCGCAGTCATGCCCTATTGGGGCGGCGGCACAGTTGCAGCGCGGCATTTACGCGCCAACGAAGTGATGTATTTCGAACTGATGGCGCATGCCGCACTACGCGGCTGTGACACATTCGATTTCGGCAGGTCCAAAACCGGTAGCGGGGCATATCATTACAAGAAGAACTGGGGCTTTGTGCCGCAGTCGCTGCAATATGCCAGCTGGACTGCACCGGGTGCAAAACGTCGGGATATAAGCCCTGCCAATGATGCCTATTCGGCGAAGATTGCCTTGTGGAAACGCCTGCCACTCAAAGTCGCCAGCACCATAGGACCATTCATCGCCAGAGGGCTGGCATAATGGGCGATATACTCTTCCTCGCGCATCGCATCCCGTTCCCGCCCGATCGTGGGGACAAGATCCGGTCGCATCACTTGCTGAAAGCGCTGCAACAGCTTGCCCCTGTTCACATCGGCTGTTTTGCCGACACCGACAGTGATCTGCAGCATGAAGACAAGCTGCACGAACATGCCGCCAGCCACATATTGATTCGCCGCACGAAAAGCATGGTGCGGGCAGGGGTGGAAGCAGTGGCGAGCGGCAAACCGGTGAGCGTGACGGCGTTTGCCCATTGCGCCATGCGCGAATGGGTGCGCCATACGCTGGCCGACCATCAGATTGATACGATCTTCGTGTTTTCCGGGCAGATGGGCCAATATGTGCCGGACAGTTTCGACGGGCGCGTGGTGATCGACCTTTGCGATGTCGATTCCGCCAAATTTGAAGCCTACGCAAAATCAGGCAGTTCGCTGCGCAGCAGGGTGGACGCGCGCGAAGGCCGGGTGCTGGCGGCTGAGGAACACCGCCTTGCACAGCGTGCCGACTTCACCTTGCTGGTCAGCGAGGCCGAAGCGGCACTGTTCCGGTCAAGGATAAGCCCGCAATTGGCAGGCTCTGTTTTCGCCTTGCGCAACGGCATCGACGCGCAATTTTTTGACCCGCAAGCCGTTGGCCCGCATCCCGACATTATCAGCGAGGCAGGACCGCATATCGTCTTTACCGGACAGATGGATTATGCGCCCAACATCGCCGCCACCATGCGATTTATTGACCATGTCCTGCCGCAAATCCGCGAAATTCATCCCGATGCACAGTTCCACGTGGTGGGCCGCGCGCCGGTTGAACGGCTGACAGCCTGCGACGGCATAGGTGGTGTCAGGGTGTGGGGCGAAGTGGCCGATGTAAGGCCCTTTATCGCGGCTGCGGATCTGGTGGTGGCACCTCTCGAAATCGCACGCGGCATCCAGAACAAGGTGCTGGAAGCGATGGCCATGGCCCGCCCAGTGCTGCTTACACCTGAAGCAGCAACCGGAATAGATGCGGCAAGCGGCACGCATTTCGCTGTCGAAGCTAGCAACCAGGCATTGGCAGATCGGGCATTGGCGCTACTCGGCGACGGGCTCACCTCGCTCCGCATGGCCGCAGCAGCGCGGCGCTATGTGGTCGAGCATCAAAGCTGGCCAGCCATGCTTGCGCCCCTTGCAGGGTTTGTCGGCAAGCCTGCGGCAGAAGCGCACCGTGATGTCGCTTGAAGCGCGCCTTCCCTTTTTGCCCGCAGCAATCTTGGCCAGTAGAATAGCGCCTGCATGGCGCAGCCCGTTGCTGCACCTCTGTCTGGGTTGGGCGTTGCTGGTTTTGCTGGCAAGCCATGACTGGGCCGTGATGATCGACAAGTGGTGGAATGTGTCCACCTACAACCATGTCATCTTCATCCCTTTCATCACCGGCTGGCTGGTGTGGAACCGCAGGGGCCTGCTGGCCCGGCTGGTGCCTGCTGCATGGTGGCCCGGCCTCGTCGCTTTGGGCGGCGCGCTGTTCCTGTGGCTGCTGGGCACCATTTCCGGGGTGAATACCGCCAGCCAGCTTGGCGCGGTGCTGTCTTTGCAAGCGGCACTGCTAGCCTTGCTTGGGCCGCGGGTTGGCGCAGCCTTGCTGTTCCCGCTCGCCTTTCTGCTTTTCCTCGTGCCTTTTGGCGACGAACTTGTGCCGGCGCTGCAGACTATCACGGCCAAACTGGTCATCATGTTGACCCATTGGAGCGGCATTCCTGCGGTAATCGATGGGGTATTCATCGAAACCCCGGGCGGGCTCTTCGAAGTGGCAGAAGCCTGCTCGGGCGTGAAATTCCTTATCGCAATGGCGGCGTTGGGCGTGCTGGTGGCCAATGTCTGCTTCAAAAGCCCGCTGCGCCGGGCGCTGTTCATGGGCGCGGCCATCCTCCTGCCGATCTTGGCCAACGGCATCAGGGCGTGGGCGACGATCTATATTGCCCAGTCGCAGGGCATCGAATTTGCCGCAGGTTTCGATCATATTTTCTACGGCTGGGTCTTTTTCGCGCTGGTGGTGTTTGCCCTGCTGGCCGGTGCCTGGCGCTGGTTCGACCGCGTGCCTGATGACACGGTGCCAGACATTTTGCCCATCATGTCATCGCCCCGCCTCGGCGCGTTGGCGCGGATGGGCATGAACAGCAAACGCGCGACCCTTATAATGGCCCTTATGATAGGTGCCTTCGCCGGTTGGTCAGTCCTTGCATCGCAGGTAGAGGCGAAATTGCCGCAATCCATCGACTTGCCAGCGGTCAGCGGGTGGCAGCGGACGGATTATGCACCCGCTGTTCCATGGTCGCCGCGGGCAACAGGTGCGGCCCATCGTTTGCTTGGCAGTTATGAAGCTGCTGACGGCAGCCAGGTCGATGTGTTTCTCGCGCTATATGCAGCGCAGGAAGATGGGCGCGAAGCAAGCGCGGCGGGCGAAGGCGCTCTGGTGCCCGATACCGCATGGCGATGGTTGGCAAGCGGGCCGAATGTTCCAGATGCAGCCAGCGAATACCTTCTCGCCAATGGCCATACGAAAAGGCTTGCCCAGACTTCCTATCGCAGCGGCGAATTGCTGACAGGCAGTGCCGCGCGACTGAAAATGGCGGTGATGGTTGATCGGCTGTTGCTGCGCGAACGGCCGGCTATGTTGCTCATCCTGTCAGCAGAAGAGCGCGAAGGTGCCGATGCCGCGCAATCCATCGCAAAATTTCGCCGTGCCGTCGGTGACCAGGGCGAATGGATGGACCGCATCGCCAGTCTTCGATAGGGCCGCGCCATGTGCGGAATTGCCGGAATATTCCATTGCGAAACACCCAAGCCGGTTGATCCGCGCAGGGTAGAACGGATGTGCGATGCGCTGGCGCACCGTGGGCCGGATGGCGCTGCCGTATGGACCGCGCCGGGTATCGGCCTGGGCCATCGCCGCCTTTCGATCATCGATCTTCATGGTTCGCCGCAGCCGATGCATTCGGCAGACGGGCGCGCGGTCATCGTCTTTAATGGCGAAATCTACAATTTCCGTGAATTGCGGGCCGAATTGAAAAGCCTGGGCGCACAGTTCCAGACTGATGGCGATACCGAAGTCATTCTGGCTGCCTACCAGCAATGGGGAACTGCGTGCCTGACCCGTTTGCAGGGCATGTTCGCCTTCGCCATTTATGACCTGTCGCGGCGCGAACTGTTTCTTGCGAGGGATAGGCTCGGCGTGAAGCCATTGTTCATGGCACCGCTTAGCGATGGCAGCATTGCCTTTGCGTCTGAATTGAAGGGACTGCTAGGTCACCCGCTGCTGCGGCGCGAGGCTGACCCGCTGGCAGTGGAGGATTACCTTGCCTGGGGCTACGTGCCCGATCATCGCAGTTTTCTAAAGGGCGTGGAAAAATTGCCCGCAGGCCATTTCCGCCTGATGAAACATGGCGCTCCAGCGCCGCGAAGTGTCGAATGGTGGGATGTGAGCTTTGCCGAACGGCGCAAGGGTTCAACCGCCGATCTGTCTGCAGAATTGCTGCATCACATGCGCAGCGGCGTCACTTCGCGGATGGTTGCGGACGTGCCGCTGGGCGCCTTCCTGTCGGGTGGTGTCGATTCATCCAGCGTTGTTGCGCTGATGGCAGAAGCCAGCCGTGAACCGGTGCAGACCTGTTCCATCGGCTTCGATGTCCAGGCGCTCGATGAAACTGAATATGCGCGGCAGGTCTCGAAACTGTTTGGCACGCAGCACCATAGCAAGGTCGTCGACCCCGACGATTTTGAAGCGATTGACCGGATCGCCGGTATTTTCGATGAACCCTTTGCCGATGCTTCGGCATTGCCGATGCTGCGGGTATGCGAACTGGCGCGTGAAAATGTCACCGTTGCCCTGTCCGGCGACGGGGCGGACGAGGCATTTGCGGGATATCGCCGGCAGATTTTTCATGCGCGTGAAGAACAGGCTCGGTCGGTTTTGCCCGAAGCCCTGCGCCAGCCTGTTTTCGGTGCGTTGGGCAGGGCATGGCCCAAGGCTGACTGGGCACCACGTCCACTGCGCGCCAAAAGCACGCTGCTGGCGATGGCTGGCAGCGGCGAAGAAGGCTATGCCCGCGGACTGTCTGTTATCCCGCCGGAATTGCGACAGGCGCTTTATTCCGACGCATTCTTGAAAACACGCGGTGATTATCGGGCGGAAGACCCGCTGGTAAAACTGATGCGCAATGCGCCGGCCAGGTCGGGCCTCGACCGGGCGCAATATGCCGATCTCAAATTCTGGTTGCCGGGTGATATTCTGACCAAGGTCGATCGCACCAGCATGGCCGTGAGCCTTGAAGCACGTGAACCGCTGCTGGACCACAGATTGATCGAATTTGCTGCCCAATTGCCCCACCGCCAGCGCATTCGCGGGCGGCAGGGCAAATGGCTGATGAAGCACACGATGGAACGTTATCTGCCTGACAATATCCTGTATCGCCAGAAACAGGGTTTCGTCACACCGCTGGCGCAATGGCTGCGCGGTCCATTGGCGGGCCAGGCCCGCGCCATTGGCCACAGTGCAGCATTGGCGCGGACCGGTTGGTTCAATTCAAAGCGACTTTCCAGCCTTGCGGACGAACATATTTCGGGCCGCAGCGACCATGCCAGGCTGCTGTGGCAATTGTTGATGCTCGACCGCGCCATTGAAAAGCTTGGACTTTCAAGCTGAGCGCAGGCAGGTTTTGCGCAATGATGTCTAGCGGGCGTCAACCATTACCAGTTCGGCATCGTCCAACGCCTCGACCAGTATTTCCGCCTCGCCCGTGATGGCAACACCGTCACGCGCCTGTGCTTCCTTGCCGTTCACGCGGATGCGGCCCGTTGGTGCGACCAGATATTGGTGCCGCACCGGATCGGCGATGTAGGTCGCGGTTTCGCCAGCACCAAGTGTGGCCGCCAGCACGCGGGCATCGGCGCGGATCGCCAGCGCATTGTCTGCATCTGCGTTGCCGCTGGCGACGATTTCCCATCTTCCGGCACGTTCGCCGCGCGGAAATTCGCGCTGTCCCCATGCCGGCTGGCCGCCGCGCTGATCAGGAATGATCCAGATCTGGAACAAGGTGGTCGCTTCGTCTTCCAGATTGAATTCGGCATGGGTTATGCCGCTGCCCGCGCTCATCACCTGCACATCGCCTGCACCGGTGCGGCCCATATTGCCGAGCGAATCCTTGTGTGTAATCGCACCAGTGCGAACAAAGGTGACAATTTCCATGTCGGAATGGGGGTGGGGCGGAAATCCGCTTTTCGCTGCAATCGTATCATCATTCCAGACACGGATCTGACCCCAGTTGATCCGCTGGGGATCGTGATATTGGGCGAAACTGAAGTGATGACGCGCGTCGAGCCAGCCGTGATCGGCTGCACCAAGTGAGGCAAATGGCCTGATATCAATCATGTGAAGTTCCACATCGGCGGGGTGTTTGCGCCGGAAGACCTGCTATCTCGGAAGCCTGCCTGTTGATTTCAACCCTCGGTCCCATGGCCGGTAGCCATATATTCCGCGCTCTGCATTTCCATAAGGCGGCTGACTGTGCGTTCGAATTCGAAACTGCCATCGCCTGCACGATAAAGGTTTTCCGGTTCAGCATCGGCAGTGGCGAACAGCTTGACGCGGTGTTCATACAACGCATCGATCAGCGTTACGAAACGCGCGGCTTCGTTGCGGTCTTCTGCCCCCATCACCGGAATGCCGACAATGATAACAGTATGATATGTCTGTGCAATCGCGAGGTAATCAGGCGCACCGCGGGCTTCCCCGCAAAGCCGTTTGAAGCTGAAAACCGCCACGCCCTTCAGGCTTTTCGGGACCATCAGCGTTCGCCCGCCGCCAAGGTCAAGTTCGCCCGACGGGACATGCGCCTTGTCTTCGGGCGGATAGTCGGTGAGGCGAAAGAACGCCTCTGTCACTTGCGCAGTTGCGGCATCGCCCAATGGGGAATGCCAGCTTGCAATCCCGGCCAGCCGTTCAAGCCGGTAATCCACCGGACCGTTCAACGGCAACACATCCAGCTTGGTTTCAATGAGCTCGATGAACGGCAGGAAATGTTCCCGGTTCAGACCATCCTTGTAAAGACCGGATGGCGGCCGATTGGAAGTGGTGACGACGGTCACGCCTTCATCCACGATCAGGGCGCGAAACAGGCGGCTCATGATCATGGCATCAGCGCTGTTGTTTACCACCATTTCATCGAAAGCGAGGCAGCGTAGGCCCTCCGCCAGTTTGGCTGCGACAGGCGGTATAGGGTCGCCGCTTTCCTTCTTGCGTTCTTCCCGCAAGTGGCGGTGAACTTCCAGCATGAATGCATGGAAATGCACGCGGCGCTTTTCCGGTATGGCCAGCGTTTCGTGGAACAGGTCCATCAGCATCGACTTGCCGCGCCCGACGCCGCCCCACATGTAAATGCCGTGCGGCGTTGCTGGCTTGCGGCCCATCAGCTTACCGAGAAAACCATTGCTCGGCTGATGTTCCAGCTGGGTCTGCAACTGGTCGAGACGAGCTGCTGCGGCGGCCTGTTCCGCATCGGCACGCAATTCACCTGCCGCGACCAGCTGATTATACCGCGCGAGAAGCCCGCTCATGCTGGAAAGGTCACTTTCTCGGCGACTTGCGGACGATGCCCGAGAAGGAAGCGACGCGGTGGTCTTCCTGTTCCACCATCCCGCGCAGGAACATCATGCGGCCTGTTTCGCGGACAAGTTCCACCACCGAATCGAGCGGCATTCCGGGCTTGCCTGCGCCGATGAACTGGGTGGAAAGTTCCAGCGTAACCGCCATGCCGGCATCGCCGCTGCCAAGTGTGCGCATGGCGGCAAATAGCGAAATGTCGATCAGTGATAATGTCACTGCGCCGTGGATCATTTCCTGCAAATTGGTGTGACGCCGTTCCGGCATCATCCGCAGACGGCATTTGTCGCCTTCCTTGCGGGTCAGCAAGCGGCCCATGACAGCGCCGTTGAAACGCGTGTCGTCAACCAGGTCCCAGGTATACCAGCCCGGGTTGGCAGGGTCTTCGCGGTAATCGAAGAAGCCCGAATCTCCGTCAGCCTGCAGCACCGATCAGATTTGCCGTTCGGCCATCATCTTCTTGGTTTCGGCAATCGCCTTGGCTGGCGAAAGGCCCTTGGGGCAGACATTCGCGCAGTTCATGATGGTGTGACAGCGATAGAGTTTGAACGGATCTTCCAGATCGTCCAGCCGCTCGCCCGTCATTTCATCGCGGCTGTCCGCCAGCCAGCGATATGCCTGAAGCAGGATGGCGGGGCCAAGGAACTTGTCGGAATTCCACCAGTAGCTGGGGCATGCGGTGGAACAGCACGCGCACAGGATGCATTCGTACAGGCCATCCAGCTTTTCACGCTGTTCAGGGCTTTGCAGGCGCTCCTTGCCCGAAGGCGTGGTGCTGACAGTCTGCAACCAAGGGCGGATCGAGGCGTATTGCGCATAGAAATGGGTGAAGTCAGGGACGAGGTCCTTGATCACTTCCATGTGCGGCAGCGGGGTGATGCGGATTTCACCCGTCAGGTCTTCCATGGCAGTGGTGCAGGCAAGGCCGTTCTTGCCATTCAGGTTCATCGAGCACGAACCGCAGATGCCTTCCCGGCACGAACGGCGGAACGTCAGTGACGGGTCAATCTCGTTCTTGATCTTGATCAGCGCGTCGAGAACCATGGGCCCGCAATCGTCGAGGTCGATTTCGAACGTATCATAACGCGGGTTTTCGCCGCTATCAGGATCGTAGCGATAGATCTTGAATTTTTGCACGCGAGCAGCGCCTTGCGCGCCGTAAGTACGGCCCTTGCCGTTGATCTTGGAGTTCTTCGGGAGGGTGAAAGTGGCCATTTGGAATGCTTTCTGTACTGCGTGCGGGTTCTATCTAGCGTCATTCTCGGCAAGGGCAAGACGGGGGTGCGCTGGTTCTGCAATGATCGCAGGTGAAAGAGGGGCTGGCGCAACAGGGGCAGGGCGGGCAACATGGCTCTCACGGGCCGAAACCGCGTCGCGTATTCTGGGTAACTGGCAATAAATCATGAGCTTACCGTCTCGGAATGACCTATTTGGACAAGGGCGCAAAAGAAGGCAGTCACAATTGAAGGATACATCGCCAGACCAGAGGACTGCCGCCATTTTCGGTGCATCGGGTGGAATCGGCTCGGCCTTGTGCGAATTGCTGCACCATCAAGGCTATGCGCGCATTTATGCCGGATCCCGGTCTGGCAAGGTGCCGTCAAGCAGCGCAATTCGCCCTTTCACGTTTGATCTTGCCGATGAAGCCAGCATTGTAGCGGCCGCAGGCCAAATGGCGGACCACCCGCCTGATCTGGTCATGGTAGCCACCGGCGTGCTTACGCTTGAAAGTGGTGACGGGCCGGAACGGTCATTGCGCAAACTGGATGCCGAAGTGATGCAGCAGGTTTTCCTTCTGAATACCATTGGACCGGCACTGATTGCGAAGCATGTGCTGCCGTTGTTGGCGCGTGACGGGCGCTCCGTCTTTGCTGCCCTGTCGGCACGTGTCGGCTCGATCGGGGACAACCGCATGGGCGGATGGCATTCCTACCGCGCGTCGAAAGCCGCGCTGAATATGCTCATCCGCAATTTCGCCATTGAAATGGCTCGCACCCACAAGCAGTCCGTGATTGTCGGGCTTCATCCCGGCACTGTCGACACGCAGCTGTCAGAGCCGTTTCAGAACGGGCTGCCTCAAGGGCAATTGACCACGCCCGCCCAATCAGCCGCGTATTTGCTGGACGTGCTCGGCAAGCTTGGCCCACAGGATAGCGGGGGTATCTACGACTGGGCTGGCAAGCGAATCGCTGACTGATCAGCTACTTGCCGAATGGATCAGTCCATCAGACCGTTGCGGCGCAGGCTTTCTGCAAGGATAGTTTCGATCAGCTGGGACTGCGACAGCCCGGCCAGTTTGGCAGCGCGGCCATAGACTTTTTCAGACCAGAGGTTGCAGTTGAGGTTCAATTCCAGGAACGTTACGTCGCCTGTTTCCTCGTTCACCCTGAATTCGAAACGGCCGTAGTCAAACGGACGGTATTCACCCCATAATTTCTGGGTGTATTCCGTTATTTTCGCAGCCATTTCAGGGTTTTCAAAGGCATCCAGCGAATATTTCTGGCTTCGGTCCACCAGATCGCGCTTTTCGTAATAAGTGCGCAGATGTGCCGGGTCTGCCTGGCGGAAAATCAGCATCGGCAGGATGACAGGTTCGCCAATGGTGATAACCGGTACTTCGACATCGCTGCCTTCAAGGAAAGGTTCGACGATGGCATCATGCTTGTCGTCGTGAATTTCCTGGATTGCAGCGCGCACGCCTGCCCAGTCGGTGGCGTCATGCACGCCCCAGCTGGCCGAAGATGCGTTTGGCTTGATGACATAGCGTTCAGCCTTGGGGCAATTCGCTTCGTCCACCGGCGCGCCGCGGCGATAGATTGCCCATGGCGCGGTTGGTACGCCAGCAGCCACTGCGGCGCGCTTTGCCAGGTGTTTGTCATCCGACAATCCACGCAAGATCGGGCTGGCACCAAGGAAAGGGATGCCCAGCCGAGTGCACAAAAGCGGGCCGAGCATCTCGGAATTGAAGAAACCGGCACGGTTGAGAAGCGGGAAGACGAAATCAACATCCGGATTTTCGAACAGCACTTCGAAGCTGTTGGCCAGCGTCAGGTTCAGGCCAAGGTCTTCGAGAATGCCACGCACTTCGTGATGGTAAACCGCATGGTTGCCATCTTCAGGGTGCAGGGTTCCGTCGCCCATCGCGTGCTTGGCAATGAACATGATCCGCAGGCGATCCTTGGTTGCCTGGTCAATCGTCAGTGGGGTAATTTCTAAAGCCAAAATAGGGCCCTTCAATTGCTTTAAACCGCCCTTTAGGTCTGCTAACGGGCGGTTCCAAGCAGAATTCTGGGAAGAAGCCCACATGGCACCCGATTTTCCGGACTTCGCTCCGGATTCATTATTGTCCGATACAGCACGGCAGGCAATCGCACTTTTGTCCAGCGGGGGCGATGCGCGGATCACTCTTGACCCGCAGACCGGCCTTAACCGGTATATGTCTGCGCCCTATCCGCGCAAGGCATTGGCCTTTGCTTCGTCCACCGCAAATGACCTCTCAAAAGCTGCATTCAGCCATGTGGTTGGCATCGTGGAAAACGGGCTGGGCGCCTATGCGCCGCGCCTCGCCGCATTGCGCGACCGGATTCGCGCCGCCTATACCATCGGCGATGCCGCGGATGTGGTCTTCGCGCCATCTGGTACCGATCTCGAATATGTCGCGCTGGCGGCGGTGCTTGGCCGCAGCGAAGGCGGCATCCACAATATCCTGCTGGGCGCGGACGAAGTCGGCAGGGGCTGCGTCCATTCCGCCAATGGCGATTATTTCGCGGGCGAAACCGCGCTTGGTGTCGCAACAGAGCCGAAGCGATCGGTCGAGGGGCTCGAAAATGTCAGCCTGACCGATATTGCCGTGCGCTGCGAAGAAGGGATTGCACTCGAAAGTAGTGAAATACTCGATGCCATAATCATCGAGTTGGAACGTGCGCGTTCGATGGGCAAACATGCGCTGGTCCACGTGGTCCACGGGTCAAAGACCGGCCTGATTTTGCCGCAGGGGGCAGAGCTTGATCGGCTGGAAGCGGAATTTCCTGGCCAGTTTACTCTGGTCGTGGATGCCTGCCAGGCTCGCATCGCCAGCCCTGCCGTGCATGAATATCTGGACCGCGGGGCGATTGTGTTCCTGACAGGGTCGAAATTCATGGGTGGTCCGCCATTCAGCGGCTTTGCAGTTTTGCCCAAGGCAATGGTGCGCGACGCTGCGGCAATGCCCGCCGGTTTTGCGACCATTTTCCGGCGCGCGGAATGGCCTGCCGACTGGGCCGGCACCGAAATCTTGAGCGATGATGAAAATCAGGGTCTTGCCCTGCGTCTGGAAGCTTCGGTGTTCGAGCTTGAGCGGTTCCAGTTGCTGCCCGTGCCGCAAGTTTATGCGGTTATCGCCAGCTTCCAGCGGGCGCTGGCTGATACGCTGCTGGCACCCTTCGGCTTTAATCTGGTCAAACCTTATCCTGATGGTGAGGAATCCGAAGCGCGCGAGCATCCGATTGAAATGCAGACGCTGGCGACACTGGATGTAAGCTCCTTGCCATGTGCGCGCAGTTTCGAGCAGGCAGAAGCGCTGCACAAGGCGCTGGCGCTGTCAGGCGTGCGGCTGGGGCAGCCGGTTAAAAGCGTGCGGACGATTGAAGGCGAATGGGCGGGGACGCTCCGTGTTGGCCTGTCGATGGGGCAAATCAGCCGCTGGGCTTCGCTCACCCCGGACGAACAGCTTGCCACCATTTCAGCCGAATTGCAGCAAGTCGCGCAAGCGATGCGCGAAGCAGCCGCGCTGGCCTGACAGCCCGCACTGGCTCAGGTCAAATGCCTGCCAGTTTCGCTGTATCGAGAATCGCGGCCGCAAACCCGTCAGGATCGTCTTCCTGAATGAAATGCCCGCCCTTCAAGGTGCGATGCAGATCGTGTTTCGCACCCGGAATCCGTTCCCTGAACGGAGCATCGCCGCCCCGCGTTATCGGATCGCCATCGCTGAAACAGCAGGTGAAGGGTTTGTCGAAAGTTTCGAGGACTTTCCACGCTGCCAACTGATCCGGCACGGCAACATTTTCGCCCAATGGCACCAGTGACGGGAATATCCGCGCACCGGCCTTGCTGGCACGGGTGGCAAAGGGCGCATCATAGGCGCACACGACATCGTCACCGAGTTCAGTTGTGGTGGCCCGCTGGATGATGCCACCAATCGGGAACACGGGGCTCATCTTTGAAAAGGCGCGCCACGCGGCAAAGGCCGGCGGCGGGTCCTGACCGGCCGGAAGCCCGCCATTGGCGAGTACAACCCCTGCAAATTTGTCAGGCATCGCTGCAACCAGCCGCAGGCCGATCAGTGAGCCCCAGTCCTGGCAGGCCAGGATCACGCGTTCCAGCCCGAGCGCGGTGAACCATTCCTGCATCCATGCAACATGGCCCGCATAGGAATATGCGCCCTTGGATGTCAGCTTGTCCGATTTGCCAAAGCCCACCAGATCTGGCGCAACCACCCGGTAGCCTGCTTGCACCACAGGCGGAATCATCTTGCGGTAAAGGAAGCTCCAGCTCGGTTCGCCATGGATCATCAGAACAATGGGCGCATCGCGCGGACCTTCGTCGACATAATGCATACGCAAACCGTCGCCCAGCGTGTGATAATGCGGGGGGAAGGGAAAGTCAGGCACATTGGAGAACCTGTCATCAGGTGTGCGATAGATTTCGGCCATGGAAATTCCTTTCAGTCCGGCGCATGATGCCTGTCGAGGGCGCGATTGGGAAGGGATGACGATGGGGCTGGCAAGTTGGTGGGATAGGCATGGCGTTCCGCGAATAATCAAGGTGGCGTGCGGTGCGCCGCAAATATTGAAACTGCGTTCGCAGCTTATTCCCCTGGCCAAGGGCGATGTGTTTGAACTGGGCTGCGGCGGCGGGATAAACCAGCAGTTCTACCGCGCCGATGCCATCACCAGCTATGCCGGTATCGACCCGGGTGCCAAGCTGCTGGAATATGCGCGCGGCGAGGCTGAAAAGAAGGGATGGAAAGCCGATATCCGCGATGGAATTGGCGAAGATATCCCCTTCGAGAGCGAAAGCTTCGACACGGTTGTCTGCACCTACACGCTATGTTCGGTGCAGGATTCAGCGCAGGTTCTGAAGGAAATGCGCCGTATATTGCGGCCCGGCGGCACATTGCTGTTCCTCGAACATGGTCGTGCGCCCGATGCCGATGTCGCCAAATGGCAGGATCGCATCGAACCTGTCTGGAAACCCATTGCAGGCGGTTGCCATCTGACCCGCCCGATCACCAGTGCCGTCAGGCAAGGGGGTTTCGAAGTGCAGCCAATGGGCGCGCAATATACGCCCAAGACGCCGCGCTGGGCTGGCTGGATGGAATGGGGTTCGGCAGTAAAAAGCGATACCTGACAGGGGCTTGGCTATGGCTGTGGCCGCGAAAATCTATTTCCACGGGATGCCCGGTTCGGCAGATGAACTGGCTTTTTTGGACGCCGGGGCTTGCGCAGACATCTGGGCACCGGATCGAGTCCGCGATGCACCCCAACTGCAGTTTCAGGAATATCTGACCCATCTGGAACTTGGCATTCGGCACCGGTTTCCGGCGGGCCCGCTCCATCTGATCGGCTTTTCGCTCGGCGCTCGAATGGCGCTCGAAATGGCGGCGCGGTTGGGTGAACGGGTCGAGAAAATCGACCTCGTATCTGCTGCTGCGCCCCTTGAATGTGGTGTCGATCTCAATGCCATGGCCGGTGGGCGTGTGTTTCGTCTGGCCCGTGATGCACCGCGCCGATTTGCGCTGCTGACCACGGCCCAGCATTTTCTGTCTTCTTTAAGTTCGGCCCTGACATTTCGGCTGATCTTCAGCAGCGTCAAAGGCGGCGATATCGCCTTGGCAAAGGATCCGGACTTCCGGCAGATTCTGGAACGGGCATTACGGACCAGTTTTTCTTCCTCGCGAAACGGATATCTGCGCGAGATGATTGCCTATGTCGCCCCGTGGACCGAGATCCTCGCACGCGTGAAGGCTCCGGTCACGTTGTGGCATGGAAGTGATGACAATTGGTCTCCGCCCCAGATGTCCGATTGGCTGGCATCGAAGTTGCAATGCGTTGCGGCGCACCATATTCTCGACGGACAATCACATTATTCCACTCTGAAGCGGGCGGAACTATAGGCGCGAAGATAAAAAAGGCCCCCGATCCGGCAGGAAAGGGGGCCTTTTGTCTTATCGGTAGCGCTTACCCGAAGGTGCGCTGCCACCAGCCACCGCGGCGCGGGGCGTCGGATTGTTCGCCAGTGCCGCTCTCTTCAGCCGTCTGCTGCGCAGTATCTGCCTTTTCAGCGGATTTGGCAGCGGTCTTGGGTGCGGCGCGTTTGCGGGCGGGTTTGGCTGCTGGTGCAGCTTCGCCTTCTGCCGCTTCTTCAGCAGCTGCAGGTGCGGCTTTCTTGCGGCTGGCGCGCTTCGGCTTTTCAGCGGCTGGCGCTTCATCCGAAGGGACATCTGCCACGTCTGCTGCAGGTTCGGCAACCTTCTTGCGGCTGCGGCTAGCGCGCTTGGGCTTTTCATCCGCCGGTGCTTCGGCTTCACCTGCAGGTGCTGCTTCTGCATCGACAACCTTCTTTGCGCGTGAGCGACGTTTCGGCTTCGGTGCTTCTTCGGCGGTTTCAGCTGCTCCATCAGGGCCGGATACGACAGCCATGTCGTCCTTCACCTGCTCGGCAATGGCGTCGAGGTTTGCAGCATCCTGCTCGGTTACTTCGCCATTCGCGTTGCCATTTTCAGGGCCATCTTCGTTGGTGTTCTCACCGGCATTTTCACCGGCGTTCTCACCATCACCGCGGCCACGTCCACGGCGGCGACGGCCACCACGGCGACGACGCTTCTTTGGCCGTTCTTCGCCATCATCGTCATGATCGGTTGCTGGTGATGCAGATTCGGCTTGGGCTTCATCGCCGTTCGCGCCGCTCTGTTCTCCGGCTTGATCACCACCGTTTTCGCCGTTTGGCTTCTTGCGGCCACGGCCGCCACGGCGGCGGCGGCGGCGCTTGTTATCACCGTCGCCATCGTCGGCATCATTGCGCGCGTTGCTGCGGCCCTGATTGCGGTCGCTGGTTTCTTCCTCATCATCATCATAATCATCTTCGACGATATCACTGTCATCGTCTTCCTCGATCATGATTGGCGCGAATTTCGGCGCTTCGGTCGGGCGTGGGCCCGAACTGCTGACAGCCATCTTGGCGCCTTCGTCTTCACCTTCCGGCACGACCTGCACTGTCACGCCGTAGCGATCTTCGATCTCGGTCAGGTCAGCACGCTTGGTGTTGAGCATATATACCGCTGCTTCGGTGCTGGCTGCCAGCGTGATGATGGTGCCGCGGCCCTTGGCTGCTTCATCCTCGATCAGGCGCAGGGCGGAAAGGCCGGCGCTGGATGCAGTGCGGACCAGGCCTGTGCCATCGCAATGCGGGCAATCGCGTGTGGTGGCTTCAAGCACGCCTGTGCGCAGGCGCTGACGGCTCATTTCCATCAGGCCGAAGCCGGAAATGCGGCCAACCTGAATGCGGGCGCGGTCATTCTTCAGCGCGTCCTTCATCGCCTTTTCAACCTTACGGACGTTGGAGTTATACTCCATGTCGATAAAGTCGATCACCACGAGGCCGGCCATATCGCGCAGGCGCAACTGGCGGGCAATTTCGCGGGCGGCTTCAAGGTTGGTTGCAGTGGCGGTCGCTTCAATCCCGTGTTCCTTGGTGGAACGGCCGGAGTTGATGTCGATGGAGACCAGCGCTTCTGTCGGGTTGATGACGAGATAGCCGCCGGATTTCAGCTGGACTACCGGATCATACATGGCCCGCAGCTGGTCTTCCGCGCCAAAACGCTGGAACAGCGGCACAGGGTCCGAATAGGCTTTTACCCGGCGCGCATGGCTGGGCATCAGCAGTTTCATGAATTCCTTGGCGGCCTTGTAACCCGCTTCGCCTTCAACCACGACTTCTTCGATTTCGCGGTTGTAGATATCGCGAATGGCGCGCTTGATCAGGTCGCTGTCCGAATGGATCAGCGCCGGTGCGCTTGACCCCAATGTGCGATCACGGATTTCGTCCCACAGACGAGCAAGATAATCGAAGTCACGCTTGATTTCGGTCTTGGTGCGCGAAAGGCCTGCCGTGCGGACGATAAGGCCCATGTTGCGCGGCAGGCTGAGGTCAGAAACGACCTGCTTCAAACGCTTGCGATCCTGCGCGCTGGAAATCTTGCGCGAGATCCCGCCGCCGTGGCTGCTGTTCGGCATCAACACGGTGTAGCGGCCCGCCAGGCTGAGATAAGTCGTCAGGGCAGCGCCCTTGTTGCCGCGTTCTTCCTTGACCACCTGGACAAGCAGAACCTGGCGGCGCTGGATCACATCCTGGATCTTGTAGCGGCGACGCAGCGCCATGCGCTTTGCACGGGCTTCGTCCACGGCCTTGGCACGGCTCTTGTTGCCGCCGCGGCCACGGCCCTTTGCACGGCGTGCACGGCCACGACCACCGCGCGAATTGTCACTGTCTTCGCCGTCAGCGCCGTTTTCATCGTCACTGTCGTCATCGTCATCATCATCGTCGCCATCGAGATGGCCTTCCTCGATGGTGGCGACCTTGTCTTTTTCGGACGTGTCGATTTCTTCAAGGCCGTCTTCAGCAAGGTCTTCGACCAGTGCTTCGGACGATTCATCTTCCGCATCATATTCGTCGCCGGGAAGATTGCCTTCGTCTTCCTCTGCAGCGCGCAGGGCGGCTTCTTCTTCGGCGGCTTCGGCTTCTTCAGCCAGAAGTGCTTCGCGATCCTCTTTCGGGATCTGGTAATAGTCGGGATGAATTTCGCTAAAGGCGAGGAAGCCGTGCCGGTTTCCGCCGAAGTCGACAAATGCCGCCTGCAGCGAAGGTTCTACACGGGTTACCTTTGCGAGATAGATATTGCCCTTGATCTGCTTGTGTTCGGCAGATTCGAAATCGAATTCTTCAATCCGGTTTCCTTTGAGCACCGCCACCCGGGTCTCTTCCGAGTGGCGCGCATCGATTAGCATGCGCGTTGCCATTATAGTGTCTCCAGGCGCAACCGGGCGGACCATGGTCTGAAACCACGCCAGCCAGAGTGTTGCGCGCCATTATGTGGAAACCGCGCGCCCCGTGGGGACGTGCGGCAATATGAAACCGGCCCGTGCGCGTTGGCGCGGCGGACCGGGGTGATGTGTCTGCAATTTTGGGAATGCGCTTTGTTAGCGCTGCCTGACCGGCCCATACCCCGACGCAGCGCTGCGGCTGAATCGTAAGGGTGGCGGGGAGGCTTCTCATCTATGCATCAACCTGTAGGAGCGACGGGCATAAGGCCCGAAGCCGGTTCCGGTTGTCCTTTCACCAGTCATTACGCCAATTGCGTAACCCCGGTTTGAAAGAACGGTTTACCGGTGCCCGTCAGCTAGCACTGTGCGTTTCGTTGAGCAACCATATTGCGCATCACCCCCGCAACATCGTAACGATAGCGCGCAATGTCACTGCGCACGCAACTCTGGCTGATATTCCTTGTCCCTCTGGCGATTGTCGCAGGGGTGGTGGCCTTCGGGCTGACGGTGCCTGTGCCTTACCTGGGCCGGGACTATGTATTGCGCCTGCTGCTGCCGGATGGGGGCGAGCCGGTTGACCTGCCCAGAGTGTATGGGCCGCAGGACAAAAGCCGGCCGCTGCTGGTGATTGATCCCGGTCACGGGGGAAGGGACCCTGGCGCAAGCGGGGTGGGCTTCAAGGAAAAGGGGCTGGTGCTGGATCTTGCCAAGGCCCTGCGCGACAAGCTTGTCGCAGATGGCGGCATCCGTGTGGCACTGACCCGCGATGATGACCGTTTTCTTGTCCTGGGCGAAAGATTTGAAATTGCGCGGCGGCTGGATGCGGACCTGTTCCTGTCCATCCACGGCGATTCTGCAGGGGATGGCAACGAAGCGAGCGGGGCCAGCATCTATACGCTGTCGGAAAAAGCGTCGAGTAATGCTGCGGCACGCTTCGCCGCGCGCGAAAACAGCGCGGATGCCATCAATGGCGTGGTGCTGGATACGAAAAACGCGGATGTGAACGCCATTCTGGTCGAACTTTCGCAGCGCAGGGTGCTTGAGGATTCGGCTGAATTTGCGCGGCTGATTGTGCGCGAAGGTAATGGCAAGCTGGTTTTCCATCCGCAGCCCCGCCGGTCGGCATCGCTGGCGGTGCTGAAAGCGCCCGATGTGCCCTCCATCCTGTTTGAATCGGGTTATATCACCAATCCTGACGATGCCGCCCGCCTTGCATCGCCTGCGGGCCAACAGGAATTTGCCGATGTCATGGCCCGCGCTGTGCGCATTTACTTCGCCCGCCAGACGGGAAATTAGCCCCGATTATTGCAGCCGTTGATGTGCATCGGCTGCGCAACCATGCAATGGTTCTGGTATCTGACAGAATCCCCGTGCTAGAGGCTTCGACCGATTATGGCCGAACAATCCACTTCCGAATATTTCCGTTACCGGATTCGCCGCGATACGCAGGGCGTGATCGCCTGGTTCAGGCATGGCTGGGGCGAGAGCAGGCGTTTTCGCTATGCCGCCATCGGCCTTGGCTCGGCGCTGGTGCTGTTTCTTCTCGCCTGGGTCATGCTGGCACGCGATCTGCCCGATGCCGAATCGTTGCTCGATTACGAACCGCCTTTGCCGACGGTAGTGCGCGGGATTGATGGCGAGATTGTCCATTCCTATGCGCGTGAACGCCGGGTCCAGCTGCAATATTCCGATTTTCCGCAGACGCTGATCGAAGCCTATCTGGCCGCAGAAGATAAGACCTTCTTTACCCATGGCGGGGTCGACTTCACCGGGCTTGCGGGCGCAGTGATTGACTATGTGTCGAAGCTGGGCAGCGGAGAGCGTGCAAAGGGCGGCTCCACCATTACCCAGCAGGTTGCCAAGAACATCCTCGTGGGGGACGAATATTCGGTCACCCGCAAGCTGAAGGAAATGATCCTCGCCAGCCGCATCGAAGGTGTTCTGACGAAGCAGCAGATTCTCGAACTCTATCTCAATGAAATTCCGCTCGGCCGCCGCAGCTTTGGTGTGCAGGCAGCCTCGCGTGCCTATTTTGACAGGGACGTGGGCGATCTTGAACTGCATCAGGCTGCCTATCTGGCCATCCTGCCAAAGGCGCCTGAAACCTACAGCCGCGAGAAGAATTACGGACTTGCACTTGAACGGCGCAATTTCGTGCTGGGCCAGATGGCAGCCAACGGCTTCATTACCGAAGCAGAAGCAGCCGCCGCGCGGGCAAAGCCGCTTGGCATCGTCAAGCAGCGTTCCGACACGCGCACGGTCGATGCGGGATATTTCCTCGAGGAAGTCCGCCGCCAGCTGATCGACGAATTTGGCGAAACCGCTGAAACGTCGAAGAACAGCGTATATGCTGGCGGATTGTGGGTGCGCACTTCGCTTGACCCGGAATTGCAGGTCGCCGCACGCGATGCGCTGCGGGCAGGGATGCTTGCCTATCACGGCAATCGCGGCTGGACCGGGCCGATTGCCACGCTGAAGGAATCCGATGGCAGCCTGACCAGCCAGTTGGCGAGTTCCTATCTCGACATCAATTACAAGGATTGGCGCGTAGGCGTGGTTACATCGCGCAGCGGTTCCAGCGCAAGGATTGGCTTTGGTGATGGCACGGATGCGCCGCTTGGCGGCTTGCCCAATGCGCTGAAGGTCGGCGATGTTGTGGCCGTGTCGCCCAGTGGCAATTCCTATAATGTGCGCACTATTCCCGAAGTATCAGGCGGCTTTGTCGCCGAAGACCCGCAGACCGGGCGCGTTCTGGCGATGCAGGGCGGCTTTGACAGCAGGCTGGGTTCGTTCAACCGCGCAACGCAGGCAGAACGCCAGCCGGGTTCCACCATCAAGCCGTTCGTTTATGCGACGGGTCTCGACAATGGCATGACCCCGGCCACTGAAGTGCCTGACCAGACATATTGCTTCTATCAGGGCGCTGCCCTTGGCGAAAAATGCTTCCGTAACTTTGGCGGCGGAGGCGGCGGTGTCCACACCATGCGCTGGGGCCTGGAACAGTCGCGCAATCTCATGACTATACACATCGCGATGGAAGCAGGCATGCCCAATGTGGTGAAGACCATCGACCGGGTCGGCATCGGCAAATACGAGGCATATCCCGCCTTCGCCCTGGGTGCTGGTGACACCACGGTGATGAAGATGGTCAACGCTTATTCCGCGCTGGCCAACCAGGGCAGGCAGTTCGCGCCGACCCTCATTGATTATGTGCAGGACCGCCGCGGCAAGGTTATCTGGCGCGCGGACAAGCGCAAGTGCGGCAATTGCAACATGGCTGAATGGGACGGCAAGGCGATGCCGCGCCTCAACCCTGGCGGCAAGCAGGTGCTCGATCCGCGCACAGCGTTCCAGACGGTACATATGCTGCAAGGCGTTGTCATTCGCGGCACGGCTGTCAGGCTGCGCGATCTGAACCTGCCATTGTTCGGCAAGACCGGTACAACAAGCGGCCCGACCAATGCGTGGTTTGTCGGCGGCACTCCTGAAATCGTCGCCGGCACCTATCTTGGCTTTGACCAGCCTCGCAATATGGGCGGTTATGTGCAGGGCGGGAACACGGCGGCCCCCATTTTCAAACGCTTCGTCACCGACACCAGGAAGCGCTGGAGCGACGAGCCATTTGCAGCCCCCGCAGGTGTGCGGATGGTGCGCATTGACCGTGTATCGGGCAAGCGCGTCTTTGCCGGTGTGCCCAGCGATGATCCCAAGGCAGCGGTCATCTGGGAAGCCTTTAAGCCTGATACAGAGCCCCCGCGGGCAACGCGTCAGGATGAAATCGAAACAAGGCGCAAGCAGATACTCGACCTGATCAGGCGCGGCACCAGTGCTGAAAGCGATGCATCGCGCGCAGCGCAGGGTTCTGACAACCAGGCTGACTTCGTGGAGGAACAGGGCGGGCTCTACTGATTGCGGGCATTTGCGCCGTGATCCGTCCTGTTCACCCCGTCTGCTATCCTTTACATTCGAAACACGTCCGCTAAGCGGGCCGCAAATTCGCGGAGAAGATGACCATGCGTGCCGAGGGGCAGGCCAATATTGACCGGATCGAAGCTGCGCTGGCGCTGGTGCGCCTGTCGCTGGACTGGGATCGTGCGCTGCGTCGGCTGGACGAGCTGAACGCGCGGGTGGAAGACCCGACTCTTTGGGATTCTCCGAAGGAAGCAGAAGCCGTCATGCGCGAACGCCGCCGCCTTGAAGGCGCGATTGGCACTGTGCGCGAGATTTCGACCGAAATGTCGGATGCCATCGAATTCGTCGAAATGGGCGAAGCGGAAGGCGATGACGACATCGTGGCAGAAGGGCTGACTAGCCTTGAAAAGCTGGCAGAACGCGCCGATGCCGACAAGGTGCAGGCCCTGCTGGCGGGCGAAGCTGATGCAAACGATGCCTATATCGAAATCCATGCAGGCGCAGGCGGAACGGAAAGCCAGGACTGGGCAGAAATGCTCCAGCGGATGTATTCGCGCTGGGCCGAAAAGCGCGGCTACAAAGTCGAAGTCGTCGATTACCACGGCGGCGAACAGGCCGGTATCAAATCGGCCACTCTGCTGGTCAAAGGCGAAAACGCCTATGGCTATGCAAAGACGGAAAGCGGTGTTCACCGGCTGGTCCGCATCAGCCCTTACGACAGTTCCGCGCGCCGCCACACCAGCTTCAGCTCGGTCTGGGTTTATCCGGTTATCGATGACGATATCGATATCGAGATCAACGAAAGTGATCTGAAGATCGACACCTACCGTGCGAGCGGCGCGGGCGGCCAGCACGTCAACACGACCGATTCAGCGGTGCGTATCACCCACCAGCCAACCGGCATCGTGGTGGCCAGCCAGAACGACCGTTCTCAGCACAAGAACCGCGCAACCGCGATGAACATGCTGAAGGCGCGCCTGTTCGAAAAGGAAATGGCTGAACGCGAAGCGGCGGCATCGGGCGAATATCAGGAAAAGACCGAAATCGGCTGGGGCCACCAAATCCGCAGCTATGTGCTGCAGCCCTACCAGATGGTGAAAGACCTGCGCACTGGCGTAACATCGCCTGCGCCTGACGTGGTGCTGGATGGCGGGTTGGATGAATTCATCTCCGCTGCGCTGGCACAGCGCGTCACCGGTGAAACGGTCGAGGTGGAGGACGTGGAGTGATCTGGCGGGTTGCCATATGCGCCTTGGCGCTGGCGGCGACCAGTGCGTGCGAGCGTATTCCCGGCGACGATGACCGGACGGCAACTTCCACCAGCTTCCCGCGGGCAGACAGGGCTGTATCCTCGACGCAAAGCAACCAGTTCTCCACTGAAACGCAGCGCGACAGTGTCGGCGAGGCGCAAAAGGTGATGGACCTTGCCGAATTGAAGCCCGGCATGACGGTGGCAGATATCGGCGCGGGCGAGGGCTATTACACCGTCCGCCTCGCAGAACGCGTGGGCGCCAAGGGCCGGGTGCTGGCGCAGGACATTGACCGTGATGCACTTCAGCGGTTGGGCCAACGGGTCGAGCGTGAACGGTTGGACAATGTTTCCATAAAACTGGGCGCGCCGGATGATCCGGGCCTGCCCGAAAACAGTTTTGACCGCATTTTCCTGGTTCATATGTACCACGAAGTGCGCGAACCCTATGCCTTCCTGTGGCATCTGTGGCCAGCGCTGCGTGAAGGCGGGCAAGTGGTCGTGGTAGATGTAGACCGTCCGACCGACCGCCACGGAATCGACCCGCTGCTGCTTTCCTGCGAAATGGAACGGGTCGGTTTTGAACTGGTGGCCTTTAAGGACGCGCCGGAACTTGCAGGGTACTATGCACAGTTCAAGGCAGCGGCTACGAGGCCAGAACCGAATAAGATAAAGCCATGCCGCGGTTCGCCGGGCGGGGCGGGGAACGCGGCCAAATAGGCCGCCCTAATGGGACGTAAGATAAAATGGCTTTCAAGGGTCTGACGCCGATCAATTACGGCGGACGCGAAGTTTGGCCGCTGATCGAAGGCGGCAAGGGTGTGTCTGCAACCAATGGTGCCAGTTCGGGCGCGTGGGCTGCTGCGGGCGGCATCGGCACGGTCAGCGCGGTCAACGCTGATAGCTATGATGCCGAAGGCAAGATCGTTCCGCAGGTCTATGACGCGCTGACCCGCAAGGAACGCCACGAACAGCTTATCCGCTATGCCATCGATGGCGCTACCGAACAGGTGCGCCGCGCACATGAAATCGCAAGCGGAAATGGCGCAATCAACATCAACGTGCTGTGGGAAATGGGCGGCGCGCAGCAGGTTCTCGAAGGTGTGCTGGAACAGACCAGGGGCCTTGTCACTGGCGTAACCTGCGGCGCGGGCATGCCTTACAAGCTCGCTGAAATTGCCGAGCATTACAACGTCCATTACCTGCCGATCATCAGTTCTGCCCGCGCGTTCCGCGCTTTGTGGAAACGGTCCTATAACAAGGTCCCGCATCTGATGGCGGCCGTGGTTTATGAAGACCCGTGGCTGGCCGGCGGGCACAATGGTCTTTCCAACGCGGAAGACCCCAAGGTGCCGCAAGACCCCTATCCGCGCGTGAAAGCGCTGCGTGAAACCATGCGCGCAGAAGGCGTGTCGGAAGATTGCGCCATCGTGATGGCTGGCGGCGTCTGGTTCCTGCGCGATTGGGAAAACTGGATCGACAACCCTGAACTGGGCAAGATTGCATTCCAGTTCGGCACGCGTCCGCTCCTGACGGTGGAAAGCCCTATTCCACAGGGTTGGAAGGACATGCTCCGCACGGTCGAGCCGGGCGATGTGCTGCTGCACAAGTTCTCTCCCACCGGTTTCTATTCTTCGGCGGTCAAGAACCCGTTCCTGTGGGACCTTATCCACCGCAGCGAACGCCAGATTCCTTATTCCAAGGTTGCCGCTGGCGAACACACTGAACAACTTAATGTCGGTGTGCGCGGCAAGAATTTCTGGGTTGCACCCAAAGATCTGGAACGGGCCAAGGTGTGGTTCGGCGAAGGCTTTACAGAAGCGCTCAAGACGCCTGACGATACCATCGTCTATGTCACGCCTGAGAGCCGGGACATCATCCGCAAGGACCAGAAGGATTGCATGGGCTGCCTGTCGCACTGCGCGTTTTCATCGTGGAAGGACCATGATGATTACACCACCGGCAGGCTGGCCGATCCGCGTAGTTTCTGCATCCAGAAAACACTGCAGGATATCGCCCATGGCGGCGACACGGATGAAAATCTCGCCTTCGCTGGACACACGGCATACAAGTTCAAGCAGGACCCGTTCTATTCGAACAATTTCACCCCAACGGTGAAGGAACTGGTCGACCGGATTCTGACTGGCGACTGAGCTTATCAGCGCCGACTGGCGCGGATTGAAACACTGAAAAGGCCCCTTGCGATCATTCCGGGCGCAAGGGGCCTTTTCATGTCAGCCGTGGTGGTTCAGTCCATTTCCCAAGCGCGTTCACCATGGCTGGTGATGTCCAGGCCTTCGCGTTCTTCATCCTCGGAAACCCGCATCGGGAAAAGCAACGAGATTGCCCACGCCAGGGCGGCGCTCACGATGATGCTGTAGGCTGCAACGATGCCTACTCCGGCCAATTGCGCGCCCAACTGGCTACCCATGGACATACCTTCGGCATAGCCTGTGCCGCCCATGCCTTCCGATACGAAAATTGCGAGCATGATTGATCCGATGATGCCGCCAACCCCGTGGACAGCAAAGACATCAAGCGAATCGTCGACATGAAGCTTGCCCTTCACCAGCTGGATAGCCCCGTAACAAACCACGGAACCTGCAGCGCCAAGGAAGATGGCGGCGGCAGGGGCGATGAAGCCAGCCGCCGGTGTTACAGTGGCAAGACCCGCAATCGCGCCCGTTGCCCAGCCAACACTGGTGGCTTTGCCGACGGTGAATTTTTCAACCAGCAACCACACCAAGGCCGCAACGCTGGCAGCGACATGGGTGTTGATGATGGCAGCAGAAGCATCGGCGGATGCCGACAGGGCGCTGCCGCCGTTGAACCCGAACCAGCCAACCCACAGCATGCCTGCGCCAGCCATGGTCAGGGCAGGGGCGTGCGGCAGCATCAGTTTTTGCGGGAAGCCGGTGCGTTTGCCCAGCATCAGCGCGATGACCAGTGCCGAAACGCCTGCGGTGGTGTGGACCACGATGCCGCCTGCAAAATCAAGCACGCCAAGTTTGCTGGCCATCCAACCGCCGCCCCAGATCCAGTGTGTGACAGGTGCATAAACCGCAAGGCCCCACAGGGCACAAAAGGCAACGACCCAGCCAAACCGCGCACGATCGACCCATGCGCCCACCATCAAGGCAGGCGTGATGACGGCAAAAGTCATCTGGAACAGGGCAAAGGTGCTTTCAGGAACGGCCAGTCCGTCACGTACGGCTGCTAGATTGCGCAGCATCCATGCATTGCCGCCGCCAAACAGGCCGTGGCCGCCGACGGTGCCGAATGCGATGGTATAGCCCGCCACGACCCACAGTATCGATGCGACCGCGGCAATTGCGCCGATCTGAAGCAGGACTGACAGGAAATTCTTGCCTCGAACAAGCCCGCCGTAAAACAGGCCGAGACCGGGCAGGGTCATGAACAGGACAAGCGCCGAAGCAGTCAATATCCACGCAGTATCGCCTGTGTCGCTGGCAGCACCCATCGCTTCGGGCATCGCCGCAGTCGCCAGTAATTCAAGCATCTATTGGGCTCTCCCCTAAACCAGCCCTTCAAGAACCTGGTCTGGCGGGCGGTGCCCATCCATCCAGAAACGAATATTGGCGATGACTTTCTCTCCCGAAGCCTCCCGCCCTTCAACCGTTGCGCTGCCGATGTGCGGCAGGGTCATTACATTGGGGTGGTCAAACAGCCGTTCGTCCACTGCAGGTTCGTTGGGGTAAACATCCAGACCCGCTCCGGCGAGATGACCCGATTGCAGAGCTGCCACCAGCGCATCCTGGTCCACCAGGTCGCCGCGGGCGGTGTTGATGAGGGAGGAACCCTGTTTCATCAGACCGATCCTGCGTTCATCCATCATGCCCACGGTTTTGTCGCTGGCGGGGCAATGCAGCGTCAGAATGTCTGACATGGCCACCAGATCGTCCAACTGTTCAACAAATTGCGCGCCGAACATGGCTTCGACCGATTGCGGCAGGCGGTGCCGGTTGTGGTAGGCAATCGACAGGCCAAAAGACCGGGCGCGATATGCCACAGCCTGCCCAATGCGGCCCATCCCGACAATGCCGAGCACTTTGCCGCCAATCTGGCGACCCAGCATTCCGGAAGGCGTCCAGCCTGTCCACTGCCCCCGGCGCACCAGCGAAACACCTTCGCGCACACGGCGCGGGACGCCGATGATCATCGACATGGCAAGGTCAGCGGTATCATCGGTGAATACGCCGGGCGTATTGGTAACGATAATCCCGCGGCGTCTGGCGGCAGCAAGGTCGATATGATCCGTTCCCGCGCCGAAACTGGCAATAAGGCCCAGCCGGTCGCTGGCCGAATCGATCAGTTCTGCGTCAATCCGGTCTGTCACCGTCGGCACCAGAACATCGCAATCCTGCACCGCATCCATCAATTCCGCCCGCGACAGGGGAATGTCCTGCGAATTGAGTTTTGTATCAAACAGTTCTGCCATTCGCGCTTCTACCGAAGGCATCAGGTGGCGGGTGACGATGATGCGCGGCGTGCCAGAGAACCGGCGATTGCCGTTGTCTGCGGTCTGCGAAGCGGAATTTGAGGAATAATGGGGCATTGGAATGCGCTAGGACGGCTTGCCCCGCACGGTCAAGCAATGTGGGCGCAACCGGGTGCTTGGCGCTTGTCTGCGCGGCAGGCTGCGATGTATGGAATAGCGATGATCAACAGACTCTTGCCGCTTTTTTCTCTCTTGATTCTGGCCTTTGCCACGCCTGCTTCGGCCCAGCAGCGCGAAGTGCCCTATTGGGCAACCATCAGGGCGAGCGAAATCAACATGCGCGTCGGCCCCAGCGCCGAGTTCAAGATTGACTGGGTCTATCGCCGCCAAGGCTTGCCGGTGAAAGTCATTCGCGTGGTGGAAGGCTGGCGGCTGATCCAGGATTCTGAAGGGACGCAGGGCTGGGTGGTCGCACGCCTTCTCAGCCCCGATCGTGGCGCAGTTGTGATAGGGGGTGATCTTGCGCCCATGCGCGATGCGCCAAGCAGCAGCGGCAAACTGAAATGGAAGGCCGAACCCGGTGTGGTCGGCAAGATCGGAGACTGCGAAGCGGGCTGGTGTGAATTCGACGTGGCAGGCCGCGCAGGCTGGATCAAGGCATCACGGGTATGGGGTTCTGGCGAGCCGTAAGTTTATTTCCGGCGAAACCAGATCGCACAAACAAAAAGGGCGGCCGATGGGCCGCCCTTCGTGCTTGAAGCACTCTGCCTATTCGGCTGCTGGTGCAGCTTCGGCGGGTGCTTCTGCAGCAGGTTCAGCTGCTGCAACAGTCAGGCTCACCGTTTCGCCGGCATCGCTGACGGAAGTAAAGCTGCCATCAGCAGCCGCTTCGCTGTTGGTCCAGCATTCAGCTTCGGACCCTTCGGCAGATGATGTGAAGCAGATTTTGCCGTCCTTCACTTCATAGGTGCCGGTGTCTGTCACATCGTCACGTGTGCCGGAATATGTGCCATCGTCATTGATGGTGAAGCTCGATACGCTGCCATCAGACCAGGCAACATCATAGGTGCCTGCAGCAACGCTGCCTGCAGGCGCGGCGGCGACGGTTTCTTCAGCAACAGGTGCTTCTGGTTCGGATGGCGTGCACGCAGCCAATGCGGCGACCCCGGCAAGTAAAATCATTTTCTTCATATCATTCCCCTCCTTGAAATTCACCGCCCTGCCACCCGGCAGGACGGTGTTTGAAGCGCGATAATCGAACGATCAGGCGACGGGTTTCACCGTCACGGTTTCTCCGGCGTCACTGGTTGCCACCCAGCTACCATCAGGAGCGGTTTCACCGGCAGTCCAGCACATGGCGCCTTCTTCGTCGCCATCGGCGTCAAAGCAGGCCTTGCCATCCACCTGGGCAACGGTGCCGGTGGCGGTCTGGTCGCCGTTGACGCTGCTGAATTTGCCGTCTTCGGTTGATGTCATCGTGACCACGGTGCCATCGCCATAAGTGACTTCATAGGTGCCCGGGCCGCCCACAGCCGTTTCAGCCACTTCGACTGTTTCAGGCGCAGCTTCGGCTTCCGGCGCAGCTTCCGAGCATGCAGCAAGAGCAGCAACACCGGCCAATAGAGCAAGTTTCTTCATGGTCTTTCCCTCCCCAAGTGAAGGGAGCAAGTTATCATGAATTAACCATGCAACCTAATGACCGATATTACCGACACTTAGGGCACGATTCTATGGGAGTTCGACGGCAATTGCGGTCGCTTCTCCGCCGCCGATGCAGAGACTCGCAATACCGCGTTTCTTGCCTTGCTGCTTCAGCGCATTCAGCAGCGTTACTATGATCCGCGTGCCGCTGGCGCCAATGGGATGGCCCAATGCAGTGCCGCCACCGTTTACGTTGATCTTTTCGTGGGCAATGCCGATGTCGCGCATGGCGAACATGGCCACACAGGCAAAGGCTTCGTTCACTTCCCACAGATCGACATCGTCGACTGACCAGCCAGCCTTTTCCAGAACCTTGTTGATCGCGCCGATGGGGGCGACGGTAAATTCGGACGGTTCCTGCGCATGGGCTGCGCTGGCGATAATTTTCGCAACGGGGCTGTAACCTTTGGCCGCGGCCACACTTTCGCGGGTCAGCACAACTGCTGCTGCACCGTCAGAGATGGAACTGGAAGTGGCCGCCGTGATGGTCCCGTCCTTCGCGAAGGCCGGGCGCAGTGTGGGGATCTTGTCCGGATTGCCGCGGCCAGGCGCTTCGTCGGTGTCGACGACGGTATCGCCGCGGCGTGTTGAAATGGTCACCGGCACGACTTCATCGGCAAAGGCACCGCTGGCGATTGCGGCGTTGGCGCGGCGCAGCGATTCAATCGAATAATCGTCCATCGCTTCGCGGGTCAGCTGGTATTCGTTGGCGGTGTCCTGCGCGAAGGTGCCCATGGCGCGGCCTTCTTCATAGGCATCTTCCAGCCCGTCAAGGAACATGTGGTCATAGGCCGTATCATGGCCAAGCCGCGCGCCCGAGCGGTGCTTCTTCAGCAGATATGGCGCGTTGGTCATGCTTTCCATGCCGCCTGCGACCACTGTATCGGCAGTGCCGGAAGCAAGGGCTTCTGCACCCATGATGACCGTCTGCATGCCGGAACCGCAAACTTTGTTGACGGTAGTTGCCTGCACTGACTTGGGCAGGCCAGCCTTGATCGCCGCCTGACGGGCAGGGGCCTGACCAAGCCCGGCCGGCAACACGCAGCCCATGTAGAGGCGGTCCACATCCGCGCCTGCAACCCCGGCCCGTTCCACCGCAGCCTTGACTGCTGTTGCGCCCAGTTCGGTCGCGGTCGCGTCAGACAGGGCACCTTGCATGCTGCCCATCGGCGTGCGGGCATAGGAAAGGATCACGATCGGGTCATTGGCGGAAAACTGGGACATGGGGGCACTTGCCTTTCTGTGCGAAGCGTGTTGCTATTTGTTTCAAACTGTAGTGCTGCAGCGCAACAAAATCAAACGGAGAGAGTGATGGCTGACAACAAGAAAGAGCAATTGGACGAAATCCTGCGCACACAGCGCGAAGCGTTCACGGCCGCACGTCCCGAAGGGCTCGATATCCGGCGTGACCGTGTGAAGCGGGTGATTTCGCTGCTGGTCGATCACGGGGAAGATCTGGCGAAGGCGATGAGTTCCGATTTTGGTAATCGCAGCAGCGATCTCAGCATGATGACTGACATCGTTTCGACCGTGAATTTCGGGAAATATTGCCTCAAGCACCTCGACAAGTGGGCGAAGCCGGAAAAGCGCAAGGTGCAATTCCCGCTTGGCCTGCTGGGCGCCAAGGCGGAGCTGCGTTTTGAACCCAAGGGCGTGATTGGTATCCTGTCGCCGTGGAACTTCCCCATCAACCTGTCGCTTGGGCCGTTGATGCAGGTGCTCATCGCGGGCAACCGCGCCATGATCAAACCCAGCGAGTTCACCGAAGCCACATCGGAATTGACGCGCGAACTGGTCGAGAAATATTTCTCGGTCGAGGAAGTGGCGGTCATCACCGGCAGCCCCGAAGTCGCGCAGGCATTCTCGTCTCTGCAATTTGACCACCTGGTGTTCACCGGTTCAACGGAAACCGGGCGCAAGGTGATGGAAGCGGCAGCGCGCAATCTGGTCCCGGTCACGCTGGAACTTGGTGGAAAATCGCCCGTCGTGCTGGGCCGCAGCGCAGATTTCGAAAAGGCTGGCGAACGCATTGCCATGGGCAAGATGATGAATGCCGGCCAGATCTGCCTTGCGCCGGATTACATGTATGTGCCGGAAGAACGCGAGGAAGGGGCAATTGCCGCTGTCCAGCTGGGCGTGCTCAATATGTATCCCACTCTGCTGGAAAATGACGATTACACGTCGGTCGTGACAGACCGCCATTTTGACCGGCTTCAGGGCCTGGTAGAAGATGCCCGCAGCAAGGGCGCTGAAGTGATCGAAGTGAATCCGGCGGACGAGGATTTTTCCAACACCAACTCGCGCAAGATGCCGCTGACCATTCTGCGCAATGTCACCGATGACATGAAGGCGATGCAGGAAGAAATCTTCGGCCCCGTTCTTCCGGTTAAGACATACAAGGCGGTGGATGAAGCAATCGACTATATCAACAAGCGCGACCGGCCGCTGGGCCTTTATTATTTTGGCGGCGACAGCGGCGAGCGGGAGCAGGTGTTGCAGCGGACCATTTCGGGCGGTGTCACGGTGAATGACGTGATTTTCCACGTCTCAATGGAAGACTTGCCATTTGGCGGGGTCGGCCCGTCCGGCATCGGTTCCTATCACGGGCCTGAAGGCTTCAGGGAATTCAGCCATGCACGGTCAGTCTATTCCCAGCCCAAGATCGATGTTGCGGGACTTGCCGGTTTCAAGCCACCTTATGGCAAGAAAACGGAAAAAGCTTTGGCATCCCAGCTCAAGAAAGCCTGAGATGAAGGCAGCGATATTGTCTGCGGTGCTTGCCCTCGCGGCGTGCACCGCAGGCGAGGTTGTCTCTGCCCCGCCGGAAAAAAGCGCAGCGCAGCCGTGGCGCGCGGTCGATGCGCAAACCGGCAAGATTTCCGATGCCCCGGCGCTGGAACAATTGGCGAAGGACTTTCCTGACAGCAGCTCTGTGCGCCTGCGTCTGCTCAATGCATATTTCGAAGCTGGTGAAACAGATGCAACACTGCGGCAGGTGGAATGGCTCGCCGCGCGTGGATATGTTTTGAGCGATGACGCCTTGCAGCAATTGCTTGGCACGGGTGACACCGAAACAGCGCAAGCTCTGTTCGCCCGGTTCAAGGCAAATGCGGTGCCGTCCGAGAACAGCACTCTGCTCGACATAATTCCGGCCAATGCGTTGCTGGTTGAAGGCGTGGCCGCGCTGGAAGGTGGCCAAACCCTGTTGGCCAATTCCATCGTATCAAGAGACGTTTTCATCCGAGAGACGCAACGCGCTTGGCGGGCTGCGGGGCTGAAAGGTGTTTCGAGCCTTACCGGAATGGCTGCGCAGCCGGACGCGGCGCTGGTTTGGCTTTCAGCGGGCAGGCTGGACGTGACGCCTGTATCTGGCAGCGAAAGCTTTACAGGCTTGCTGGCAATCGACCCGCGATCTGCGTCCATCGTCAGAAAAATTCCTTCAGGCGATGGCATTACCCTGTCTGACATCCACGTGGCAGGCGATGGCACTGTCTATGCCAGCGATCCGCTGACCGGCGGTGTCTATAGGGCGAAGCCGGGGGTAATGGGGCTGGAGACTGTGGTCGCGCGCGGTGTGCTGCGATCACCGCAGGGGTTGACAACATCGGCAGACGGGCAGCTGCTATATGTGTCAGATTATCGCTATGGGATCGCGATTATTGATCTGATGAGCGGCAAAGTAGGCAGGCTGGTTGCGGACAGTCCAGTTGCGGACAGTCCAATGGTTCTTGACGGAATTGACGGGCTGTTCCGGCACGGGGACAGCCTGATCGCCATCCAGAACGGGATGCGCCCGATGCGGATCGTGAAGATCGACCTTGCCGAAAGTGGCCGTTCGGCGGCCGCGATGCAGGTACTGGAAAGTGCACATAGCGCCTGGACAGAGCCTGTCGGCGGCAGCATTTCGGGCGGGCAGCTGGTCTATATTGCGACCGGACAATGGGACCGCTTTGGCGATGGAGGGGTGCCGGTTGACACAAAACCGCCGCTTCCAACACAAGTCCGCAAGCTGCAACTGCCGCAATAACTGGCCTTAAAGGGTGGAATTAGCCCGAACCGGCCCTTGCACCATGCGGGTCAGAGGCTTAGAGGCTGGCCCAACTTACGCCCAAACGGGAATCATTTGTGGTCGATTTAAGCCAATATCTTCCGATCCTGATTTTTCTGGCCATTGCGCTGGGATTGTCAGCGGCATTCGTATTTCTGCCCATGGGCGTTTCACGCCTCACCGGTACGAACAATCCGGATGCGAGCAAGCTGAGCGAATATGAATGCGGCTTTCCCGCATTCGAGGATTCGCGCAGCCAGTTCGATGTGCGCTTTTACCTGGTGGCGATCCTGTTCATCATTTTCGACCTCGAAGCTGCGTTCCTGTTCCCATGGGCGGTCAGCCTTGAATTTACCGGCTGGGCAGGGTGGATCACCATGATGATCTTCCTGTTCGAACTGATCATCGGTTTTGCATATGCATGGAAAGTAGGAGCGCTGGAATGGGAGTAGTAGCAGGCCTTCCAGCTGCGGCGCAGCCCGGCGAAATCCGTCAGCCGGATGAAGACTATTTCAGGGCCATGCAGGCCGAGGTGAATGACAAGGGTTTCCTGGTCACCAGCACCGAAGACCTGTTCCAGTGGGCGCGCACCGGTTCGCTGTGGTGGATGACCTTTGGTCTGGCGTGCTGCGCTGTGGAAATGATCCACGTGAACATGCCGCGTTATGACATGGAACGCTTCGGCGCTGCCCCGCGCGCGTCACCGCGCCAGTCTGACGTGATGATCGTGGCGGGCACACTGTGCAACAAGATGGCTCCGGCCCTGCGCAAGGTCTATGACCAGATGTCCGATCCGAAATATGTCATTTCGATGGGCAGCTGCGCCAATGGCGGCGGCTATTACCATTACAGCTATTCGGTTGTGCGCGGCTGTGATCGCATTGTGCCGGTTGATATCTATATCCCTGGCTGCCCGCCTACTGCCGAGGCGCTGCTGTATGGCGTGATGCAATTGCAGCGCAAGATCCGCCGTTCAGGCACGATAGAGCGTTAAGATGGCTGTTCTCCATTCCGCACCGAAGATCACGTCCAATGCTGGTGTGAAGGACGCGCTTTCCGCAGCGATGGGCACCATGCTGGTATCCGCGCACGAGGAGCATGGCGAAATCCTTTTCACCGTGAAGCGGGAAAGCATCGAGGACGCGTTGCGCCTGCTGCGCGATAGCTACGACTATCAGCAGCTGATGGAAATTGCCGGTGTCGATTACCCGGGCCGTAATGACCGGTTCGAAGTGGTCTACATGCTGCTGTCACTGACCAAAAACCATCGCGTTATGGTCAAGGTGTCGACCAACGAGGCAACGCCTGTCCCCACCGTCACCACATTGTGGCCCAATGCCGGCTGGCTCGAGCGCGAAGTGTTCGATATGTATGGGGTGCTGTTTTCGGGTAATACCGACCTGCGCCGCATTCTGACCGATTACGGTTTTGAAGGGCATCCCTTCCGCAAGGACTTTCCGCTCACCGGCTATAGCGAATTGCGCTATTCGGAAGAGGAAAAGCGGGTTGTGTACGAGCCTGTGGAACTCGCGCAGGACCTGCGCCAGTTCGATTTCATGAGCCCGTGGGAAGGCGCTGATTACGTGCTTCCGGGCGATGAAAAGGCAGATACGCCGCCGGTCGATGAACCCAAGACTACAGAATCGCCCAAGCAGACCGGCGCAGGCGCAAAAACTGATGCCAAGGCCGCAGAAAAGGTAAGCGCCGATGCGCCTGCCGAAAAAGGCAGCGCGGTAAAGGGTGCTGGCGCACCTGAACCGACCGAGACACGCAAATCCCGCGCGGCGCGCAAGGGCAAGACCGCAGATACCAAGGCGGCGACAGAGCCAGCCAAGGCGAAAGCCGCAAAGCCCAAGGCTGCAAAGCAGAAAGCGGCTTCCACAAAGACAGTGAAGCCAAAGGCTGCCAAAGCCAAAGCGGCCAAACCCAAGGCAACCAAGCCCAAACCTGCCAAAGGTGACGAAGCATGAGCATGCAGCTCGAACAGTCGCCCACGACCGGCGACGAGGTGATCTCGAACTACACGATTAATTTCGGTCCCCAACATCCTGCTGCGCACGGTGTGCTGCGCATGGTGATGGAACTGGATGGCGAAATTATCGAACGGATTGATCCGCATATCGGCCTGCTTCATCGCGGCACGGAAAAGCTGATCGAACACAAGACATATCTGCAGGCGCTGCCCTATTTCGACAGGCTCGATTACTGTTCGCCGCTATGTCAGGAACATAGCTATGTGCTGGCAATCGAGAAGCTGCTGAACGTCGAAGTTCCGATCCGCGCCCAATATCTTCGGGTATTGTTCGCCGAATTGACGCGTATTTCCAACCATATGCTCAACATCGGTGCGCATGTGATGGATGTGGGCGCGATGACGCCCAACCTTTGGGTTTTCGAACTGCGCGAAGACTGCATGAACTTCTTCGAGCGTGCTTCAGGTGCGCGGATGCATTCGGCATGGTTCCGTCCGGGCGGTGTCCACCAGGACGTGCCGCTGAAGTTGCTGACCGACATTGGCGACTGGGTCGACAAGCGTCTGCCTGAACTGTTCGGCGATGCGATGAGCCTCGTGGTCGACAACCGCATCTTCAAGCAGCGCAACGTCGATATTGCGATTGTGAGCAAGGAAGACGCGATCCGCTGGGGCTTCTCCGGCCCGATGATCCGCGCCGCAGGTATACCGTGGGACCTGCGCAAATCGCAGCCATATGATGTCTATGACCGGATGGATTTTGAAATTCCTGTCGGCACCAATTCCGACTGCTACGACCGGTTCATGGTCCGGGTGGAAGAGGTGAAACAGTCTGCTCGCATCATCAAGCAGTGCCTTGCCGAAATGCCGGAAGGCCCGATTGCCAGCGAAGACCGCAAGGTTTCTCCGCCCAAACGCGGCGAAATGAAGCAGTCGATGGAAGCGCTGATTCATCACTTCAAGCTTTACACCGAGGGTTTCCACGTCCCTGCGGGCGAAGTTTACGTCGCAACTGAAAGCCCCAAAGGCGAATTCGGCGTCTATCTGGTCAGCGATGGCAGCAACAAGCCCTATCGCTGCAAGATCCGCCCCACCGCCTTCAGTCACCTTCAGGCAATGGATTTCATGAGCAAGGGCCATATGCTGCCAGACGCAACCGCCATTTTGGGCGCAATTGATGTCGTGTTCGGGGAGTGTGACCGCTAATGGCCAATCGTCACCTCGAACCGGATACGCCGGAACTGCGCGCCCGCTGGGGCTCTTTCGAATGGACGAAAGAGAACAAGGCGAAAGCGGACAAGTTCATCGCGTCCTATCCCGAAGGCCGTCAGAAATCTGCGGTGATGCCGCTGCTCGATCTGGCTCAGCGTCAGGTTGGCGCGGAAACTGATACGCAAGGCTGGTTGCCATTGCCGGTCATGGAATATGTCGCGCAATATCTCGACATGCCGATCATCCGCGTGGTCGAAGTCGCGACATTTTATTTTATGTATAACCTCGTTCCCGTCGGTAAATTCCATGTGCAGGTGTGCGGCACGACGCCCTGCATGCTGCGTGGCAGCGACGACATCATTTCGGCCTGCAAGAAGCGCGGGATGGAAAAGGGCAAGGTTTCGGCAGACGGCCTGTGGACCCTCTCCGAAGTGGAATGCATGGGCAATTGCGCAACAGCGCCCATGGTCCAGATCAACGATGGCAATTACGAAGACCTGACGGTGGAACGTCTCGACGCTGTGCTTGATGCACTGGCGGCAGGCGGCCAGCCCAAGGAAGGTACGCAAGAGCCTGGGCGGCACACGTCCGAACCATCCGGCGGCCCGACCACGCTGACCGACATGGTCAAGGAAAACCACGATTATCGGGACGAATGGGCATGAGCATTGTGACCATTATCGTCGCGCTGATCCTCGTGTTCGTCGCGTTCAAGGTGCTGACCGGATTGCTTAAATTTGGTGCGATTATCGCCGTGCTGCTGATCGCCGCCTATCTTGTTTCGCAGGGAATTGTCTGATGGCGCTCGCTGACAAGGATCGTATCTTCACCAACGTCTATGGCTTCCAGGACTGGGGTCTCAAGGCGGCGCAGATGCGCGGTGACTGGGACAATACCAAGGATATCATCGCACGCGGCAATGATGCCATCATCGACGAGATGAAGGCATCGGGCCTGCGCGGGCGGGGCGGGGCAGGCTTCCCCACCGGCCTGAAATGGTCCTTCATGCCCAAGGAAAGCAAGGATGGCCGTCCATCCTTCCTTGTTATCAATGCCGACGAATCCGAGCCTGGTTCTTGCAAGGACCGCGAGATTATCCGCCACGATCCGCACAAGCTGATCGAAGGCGCGCTGATTGCCGGCTTCGCCATGCGTGCGCGTGCCGCCTATATCTATATTCGCGGCGAATATATCCGCGAAGCCCAGACACTGCAGGCAGCCATCGACGAAGCCTATGCTGCCGGTCTGATTGGCAAGAATGCCAGTGGATCGGGTTATGATTTCGACGTGTTCATGCACCGCGGTGCGGGCGCGTATATTTGCGGTGAAGAAACCGCGATGATCGAAAGCCTCGAAGGCAAGAAGGGCCAGCCGCGCCTGAAGCCGCCATTTCCGGCGGGCGCGGGTCTTTATGGCTGCCCGACCACGGTCAACAACGTCGAAAGCATCGCGGTTGTGCCAACCATTTTGCGGCGCGGCGCGAGTTGGTTTGCCGGCTTCGGACGCGAAGGCAATGCAGGCACCAAGCTGTTCCAGATCAGCGGCCATGTCGACAAGCCATGCGTCGTCGAAGAAGAAATGAGCATTCCGTTCAAGGAACTCATCGAACGCCACTGCGGCGGAATTCGCGGCGGGTGGGACAATCTGCTTGCGGTCATTCCCGGAGGTTCTTCTGTTCCACTGGTTCCCGCAGCTGAAATCATGGATGCGCCGATGGATTTCGACGGCCTCAAGGCAGTCGGGTCGGGCCTTGGCACAGCGGCAGTTATCGTAATGGACAAGTCCACCGATATCGTCCGCGCGATCAGCCGTTTGAGCTATTTCTACAAGCATGAAAGCTGCGGTCAGTGCACGCCTTGCCGCGAAGGCACTGGCTGGATGTGGCGCATGATGGAACGTCTGCGCACCGGCGATGCCGAAATCGAAGAAATCGATATGCTGCAGCAGGTTACCAAGCAGGTCGAAGGCCACACCATCTGCGCCTTGGGCGATGCAGCGGCATGGCCGATCCAGGGCCTGATCAAGCATTTCCGGCCAGAACTGGAACGGCGCATTCACGAACATAATGCAGCCTTTGCGGAGGCTGCCGAGTGATGTCGCGCCTGTCCTTCTGCATTGGTGCCTTGTCCGCATTGGGCGGCGTGGCCGCCCATGCGCAGATGCTGCCCAATCCGATGGGTTTCACTATCGGGCAGGAACAGCGTGACTGGCGCACAGTCGGCCCCGACACGCCTGCGCAGCTGACCCTGATGCGGACTGCAGAATGCCTGGTGCGCAAGCGCGACGGCGAAACAACAGCCTATCTGGCAGCAGCACCCGGTTCAGACGCGGAGCAAGTGGCCTACGCCGGTTTTTCCGGCCAGATTAATGATTGCATGCCGCAGATCGACTTTTCCGCGATCGGAAATGCGCGCCGCGCTCATGGCACACTGACCATGCGCTTTGAAAATTCAGCCTTGCGCGGGGCGCTGGCGGAAGCCAAGTTGCGCCGTGACAAGACCCTCATCCAGCCTGCCGCCTTGGCAATTGGCGATGATGGCATGTTCGCTGCCGAGCGTTTTCATGGCCAACGTTCCGCGGATGTTGCGCGGTCATTCGCGCTGGGTTTTGCAGGCTGCGTCATGGGTAACAATTCGTCTGCCATGGCAGGTCTGTTCGCGACTGAACCGGGCAGTGAAGACGAAAAGTCCGCCATCGTCGCAATGGCACCGAGTTTCGGCCAATGCGTGCTTGAAGGACAACAGTTGAAACTGGACGCGCCAACCCTGCGCAACCAGTTGGCTGAAACAGTGTATTATTCGATCATGGGATCAAAAGATGCCTAAAGTCACCGTAGATGGACAGGAAATCGAGGTCCCTAACGGCGCCACCGTGCTGCAGGCTTGCGAGCTTGCGGGCAAGGAAATTCCCCGTTTCTGCTATCATGAACGCCTGACCATCGCGGGCAATTGCCGCATGTGTCTGGTCGAAGTGAAGCCGGGTCCACCAAAGCCACAGGCATCCTGCGCGCTGCCGGCCACTGAAGGCCAGGAAATCCGCACGGACAGCGAAATGGTGAAAACCGCGCGCGAAGGCGTGATGGAATTTCTGCTGATCAACCACCCGCTTGATTGCCCGATCTGCGACCAGGGCGGCGAATGTGACCTGCAGGACCAGTCGGTTGCCTATGGCCGCGGCGGTTCGCGCTATGATCGTGAGCCCAAGCGTGCAGTGACCGAAAAGAACATGGGCCCGCTGATCAAGACGATCATGACCCGCTGCATCCATTGCACCCGCTGCGTGCGTTTTTCGGAAGAAATCGCCGGTGTGGATGAAATCGGCGCGCTGTATCGCGGCGAAGACATGCAGATCACGACCTATCTCGAACAGGCGGCCAGTCACGAGCTTTCTGCCAATGTGATTGATCTGTGCCCGGTTGGCGCGCTGACATCGCGGCCTTACGCCTTCGAGGCCCGCCCATGGGAATTGAAGAAAACACTCAGCATCGACGTGTCCGATGCGGTGGGCGCGAATATCCGTCTCGACAGCCGCGGCCGCGAAGTGATGCGTGCATTGCCGCGCATCAATGATGACGTGAACGAGGAATGGCTGTCCGATAAAGGCCGTTACATGGTCGATGGCCTGACCAGGCGCCGCCTCGACAAGGTATTCATGCGCAAGCGCGGCAAGCTGGTCGAAGCAAGCTGGGACGAAGCATTCAAGGCAATTGCGGCGGCCAAGCCAGGCAAGAGTATGGCTGCGGTTGCGGGCGATATGGTCGATTGCGAAACCATGTTTGCTGCCAAGGCGCTGCTCGGCGCGATGGGCTCGAAATTGCTCGAAGGCCGTCAGACGGGCATGGATTACGATGTATCCAGCCTTTCAGCCGTGAACTTCAATTCCACGCTGGCCGGTATCGAAACGGCTGATGCGATCCTGATTGTTGGCAGCCATGTCCGCTGGGAAGCGCCGCTCGTGAATGTGCGCCTGCGCAAGGCTGCAAAGCGCGGCGCAAAGGTGTTCATCGTTGGGCCCGAATGGGAAACGACATATCCTGCGACCTTCCTTGGTGAAGATCTTGGCGTGCTGTCCAAACTGCCCAAGGACGTTGCCGATGCCTTCAAGGGCGCTGAACGTCCCGCCATCATCATGGGCGGCGCGGCATTGGCCAAAGGTGCTTTGGCCGCCGGCCTCGCCTTTGCAGCGCAGTTCAAGCTTGAGCGTGATGGCTGGAACGGTTTCAACGTGCTGCATTTCTCCGCGGCACGGATGGGCGGCCTGATGCTTGGCTTTGCGCAGGCAGGCGGCATGGCAGATATTGCCAAGGCAAAGCCCAAAGTTATCCTGTCACTGGGCGCGGATGAAATGAATTTCGAACCCTTCGCCGATGCGCTGAAGGTCTATATCGGCCATCACGGTGACAAGGGTGCCCATGCAGCGGATATCATCCTGCCTGCAGCATCCTACGCCGAAAAGGATGGCACTTACGTCAACACCGAAGGCCGCGTGCAATTTGCCGAAAAGGCCGTGTTTGCGCCGGGCGATGCCCGTGAAGACTGGACCATATTGCGCGCTTTGGCTGATGCCCTTGGCGTCAGTGTCGGGTTTGACAGCTTTGCCGAATTGCAGAACGCAATGATTGCCGCTGTTCCTGCACTTGGCGTGGAAGGTCTTGCCGATTATGGCGCGCTGCCCAAAGCCGATGCGAAGGCCAAGGCCGAAGGCGTGATCCCGGCCTATCCGATCAAGGACTTCTATCTTACCAATCCGATCGCACGCGCCAGTGCGGTGATGCAGCAATGTTCGGCAGAACTGCTGCACGGCGATGAACTGGCGGAGGCGGCAGAGTGACCGAATTCTTCCAATCTCTGGGCCTGACCTATGAAGCTGCATGGGCGTTTGCGACTATTTCCGGTATTCTGCTGATTGCACTGCCGTTGATGCTGGCAGTCGCCATGATCATTTATGTCGACCGCAAGATCTGGGCTTCGATGGCCCTGCGGCGCGGCCCCAATGTGGTCGGCCCGTTCGGCCTGCTCCAGTCTTTTGCCGATGGCTTGAAGGTATTCCTTCAGGAAACCATCATTCCCAGCGCGGCGAACAAGGGCCTGTTCCTGATCGCGCCGATTGTCACTTTCACCGTGGCGCTGCTGGCGTGGGCGGTCATTCCCTTCGGCCCTGAAGCAGTGCTGGCCAACATCAATGTCGGTCTGTTGTATGTCCTCGCGATTTCGTCGCTCGGTGTATATGGCGTGGTTGTCGCTGGCTGGGCGTCGAATTCCAAATATCCGTTTTTCTCCGCCATGCGCGCCGCCGCACAGATGATTTCCTATGAAGTCTCCATCGGGTTTATCCTGATCTGCGTGGTGCTGTGGGCCGGCACGTTCAACATGAACGGCATTATCGAGGCGCAGCGCGGCCATGGGCTTGGCATCGTCAACGGCTTTGTTTTCAACATTCTGCTGTTCCCGATGTGGGTCATGTTCCTCATTTCCAGCCTCGCGGAAACGGCGCGCGCGCCGTTCGATCTGACCGAAGCGGAATCCGAACTCGTCGCTGGGTACCAGACCGAATACAGCTCCATGAGTTTCGCCCTGTTCTGGCTGGGCGAATATGCCAACGTGCTGCTGATGTGTGCGCTCAATGCCATCCTGTTCTTCGGCGGGTGGCTGCCGCCGCTCAATGTCGACTGGCTTCCGGGTTATTACGTGCCGGGCTGGATCTGGCTGTTCGGCAAGATCTTCTTCTTCTTCTTCATTTTCAGCTGGGTGAAGGCCACCGTGCCGCGTTATCGCTATGACCAGCTGATGCGGCTTGGTTGGAAGATATTCCTGCCACTCAGCCTGTTTTTCGTGGTGCTGGTTTCCGGCTATCTGATGCTTACGAGGTATGCGGCATGAGCACGATCACGCATCTGATCAAATCGTTCACCTTGTGGGAGTTTGTGAAAGCGCACGCCCTGACGCTGAAATATTTTTTCAAGCCCAAGGCGACAATCAACTATCCGTTCGAAAAGAACCCGCTGTCTCCTCGTTTCCGCGGCGAACACGCCTTGCGCCGTTATCCCAACGGGGAAGAACGCTGCATCGCCTGCAAATTGTGTGAAGCTGTCTGCCCGGCGCAGGCCATCACCATCGAAAGCGAACCGCGTGAGGACGGCAGCCGCCGGACCACGCGCTACGATATCGACATGACCAAGTGCATCTATTGCGGTTTCTGTCAGGAAGCCTGCCCGGTGGATGCCGTGGTTGAAGGGCCGAACTTCGAATATGCGACGGAAACGCGCGAAGAACTTCTCTATGACAAAGCCAAATTGCTGGCGAACGGGGACAAGTGGGAGCGGGCGATCGCCGCGAACCTTGAAGCCGATGCACCCTATCGCTAACCCGCGCGCTCAGGACTGACAGGACCCATGATCCAGACCTTCGCCTTTTATCTCTTCGCAATCCTGGTGATTGCCAGCGGCTCGCTGACCATCTTGGCGCGTAATCCGGTGCATTCCGTGTTGTGGCTCATCGTGTCGTTCTTCAACGCGGCGGGCCTGATGGTGCTGGTCGGCGCTGAATTCATCGCCATGCTGCTGGTCATTGTCTATGTCGGCGCGGTCGCGGTGCTGTTCTTGTTCGTGGTGATGATGCTGAACATCGATTTTGCCGAGCTTCGGGCAGGTTTCATGAAAAATTTTCCGTTCGGCATCGCGATTGCGCTGGTGCTGCTGGCAGAACTCATCCTCGGAATTGGTGCCTACCGCGCAGGCGCACTGAAGCTGGGCGTGCCTGATGGCACTGCTGCGCCAATGGCAGGCCAGAGCAATATCGAGAATATCGGCGCGCTTCTTTACAGCGAATATCTGTTCCTGTTCGAAACGGCCGGCCTTATCCTGCTGGTAGCCATGATCGGGGCAATCGTCCTGACCCACCGCGAACGTGCAACCGCGCACCGCGGTCACCAGAACATATCGAAGCAGGTCCGCCGCCGTCCGGAGGATGCGACCATCAACGCCAGCCCCGAAGTCGGGAAGGGGGTATCGCTGTGATCGGCATTGAACATTACGTAGTCGTCAGCGCGATCCTGTTCGTGCTCGGCGTGCTCGGTATTTTCCTCAACCGGAAAAATATCATTGTCATCCTGATGGCGATCGAGCTGATCCTGCTGTCGGTAAACATCAATCTCGTGGCGTTCAGCGCCTTCCTCGGCGATCTGACCGGCCAGATTTTTGCCATGTTCGTTCTCACCGTTGCAGCAGGCGAAGCCGCCATCGGCCTGGCCATCCTGGTGATCTATTTCCGCGGCCGCGGCACGATTGCGGTCGATGACGTCAACCGGATGAAGGGTTAAATCACAGTGTCCTCCATCCTCATCATCGTCTTCCTGCCATTGCTTGCGGCAATCGTCGCAGGGCTTTGCAATCGCGCGCTCGGCAACACCGTTACCAAGTCGATCACGACTGGCGCCTTGTTTGTATCCTGCGGGCTGAGCTGGCACATTTTCCTCGGCTTTGTCGGCGGCAGTGCCGAAGCTACGGTGGTTCCGGTCCTGCAATGGGTGCAGTCGGGCAATCTCAGCTTCGACTGGGCGCTGCGCGTTGATACGCTGACGGCCGTCATGCTGGTGGTCATCACCACCGTATCGGCATTGGTCCACCTGTATAGCTGGGGCTATATGGAGGAAGACCCCGACCAGCCGCGCTTCTTCGCCTATCTCAGCCTGTTCACCTTCGCCATGCTGATGCTGGTCACTGCCGATAACCTCGTTCAGATGTTCTTCGGGTGGGAAGGGGTTGGTCTGGCGTCCTATCTGCTCATCGGTTTCTGGTTCCGCAAACCCAGCGCCAATGCCGCCGCGATCAAGGCGTTCGTGGTCAACCGCGTAGGCGATCTTGGCTTCATGCTCGGCATTTTCGGCACGTTCCTCGTGTTCGGCACCGTATCCATTCCCGAAATCCTGGCTGCCTCCCCCTCGATGAGCGGGTCGACCATCGGCTTCCTCGGCTACCGTATGCACACGATGGATATTCTGTGCATCCTGTTGTTCATCGGCGCGATGGGCAAATCCGCGCAGCTTGGGCTTCACACCTGGTTGCCTGATGCCATGGAAGGCCCGACACCTGTTTCGGCGCTGATCCACGCAGCAACCATGGTTACCGCAGGCGTGTTCATGGTTTGCCGCCTGTCACCCATGTTTGAAACCGCGCCTGTTGCGCTTGGTTTCGTCACATTCATTGGCGCTGCGACCTGCCTGTTTGCCGCAACGGTCGGCACCACGCAGTGGGATATCAAGCGAGTCATTGCTTATTCCACCTGTTCGCAGCTGGGCTATATGTTCTTCGCAGCAGGCGTTGGTGCCTATGGCGCGGCCATGTTCCACCTGTTTACCCATGCCTTCTTCAAGGCGCTGCTGTTCCTCGGTGCAGGCTCGGTCATCCACTCGATGCACCATGAACAGGATATGCGCTATTATGGCGGCCTGCGTAAGAAAATCCCGCTGACCTTCTTTGCCATGCTGGCAGGCACGCTCGCCATCACCGGTGTTGGCGTTTACTGGCTGCATGCAGGTTTTGCAGGCTTCCATTCCAAGGACGCCATTCTGGAAGTGGCCTTTGCCCGTGGGACCGAGCTCAGCCAGTTTGCTTTCTGGGTTGGCTGCTTTGCTGCGCTTCTCACCAGTTTTTACAGCTGGCGCCTCATGTTCCTTACCTTCTGGGGCAAGCCGCGCTGGATCGAGAGCGAGCATATCCAGCACAGCGTTCACAAGACGCCCGAACAAGCTGGCGAAGACACAACCGGCGGCTATCACCCGCATGAAAGCCCGGTCAGCATGCTCGTTCCGCTGGGTGTCTTGTCACTCGGCGCGATCTTCGCAGGCTTCGTGTTCAACCCGCAATTCCTCGACAGCGCGGAATTTTGGGCGGGCAGCATCTATTATAACGAAAACCTCATCCATGCGATGCACGCCGTACCGCTGTGGGTTAAACTGAGCGCAACGATTGTCATGCTGCTGGGCGTGCTCATCGCATGGATGGCTTACATCCGCGATACGTCCATCCCCGGCAAGTTTGTCGAGCAGTTCCGCAACCTGCACAATTTCGTGTACAACAAATGGTACTTCGACGAGCTGTATAACCTCATTTTCGTCCGGCCTGCCTTCTGGCTCGGCCGCAAGTTCTGGAAGATCGGCGATGAAGGCATCATCGATCGCTTCGGGCCCAATGGTGCGGCATGGCTGGTGTCCAAGGGCACCGTTGCCGCCCGGAAAGTCCAGTCCGGTTATCTCTATTCCTATGCGTTGGTCATGCTGCTCGGGCTGGTCGCCGCCGTTACTTGGGTTCTGATGTGATGGGCGGTTTCCCGATCCTCTCGATAATGCTGCTGGTTCCGCTGGCAGCCGCAATCATCTGTCTGATGGTGGAAGCCAGTCTGGCCCGCAGCGTTGCGCTGGGTGCGACGCTGGTCAATCTGGCGCTCGGCATCCTACTCTGGCTCAATTACGACATTGGCGGCGCGCAGTGGCAGTTTACCGAACGGGCCGAACTGTTCGCCGGCTTCAGCTATGCGCTGGGCATTGATGGTATCGCCCTGTTGCTAATCGTGCTGTCGGTATTCCTGATGCCGATCTGTATCCTTGCCAGCTGGACTTCGATTACCAAGCGTGTCGGTGAATATATGGCTGCGTTCCTGTTTATGGAACTGCTGATGATCGGGGTCTTCGCGGCGCAGGATATGTTCCTGTTCTACATTTTCTTCGAAGCAGGCCTGATCCCGATGTATCTTATCATCGGCATCTGGGGCGGCGATAACCGCATCTACGCCAGCTACAAATTCTTCCTCTACACGCTGCTCGGCTCGGTCCTGATGCTGATCGCGATGATGTGGATGGTGAATGAAGCAGGCACCACTGACATCCCTACGCTGATGAATTACGATTTCGATCCGAAGGCCCAGACGTGGCTATGGCTCGCCTTCTTCGCCAGCTTTGCGGTGAAAATGCCGATGTGGCCGGTGCATACATGGCTTCCCGATGCCCACGTTCAGGCACCGACGGCAGGTTCCGTCATCCTGGCAGGCGTGCTGCTGAAGATGGGCGGTTACGGCTTCATCCGCTTCTCGTTGCCGATGTTCCCCGAAGCATCCGCACAGTTTGCCTGGCTGATCTTCATCCTCTCGATGCTGGCAGTGGTCATTACCAGCCTTATCGCACTGGTGCAGAACGACATGAAGAAGCTGATCGCCTATTCCTCCGTCGCCCATATGGCGATCGTGACGGTGGGCTTGTTTTCTTTCAACGTTCAAGGCCTTGAAGGCTCGATGATCGTGATGCTCAGCCACGGGCTTGTATCGGGCGCGTTGTTCCTTTGCGTCGGCGTTATTTACGACCGGCTGCATACCCGCGAAATTGACCGTTACGGCGGCCTTTCGATTAACATGCCGAAATACGCCATGCTGTTCCTGCTGTTTACCATGGCTAGCATTGGCCTGCCCGGAACCAGTGGTTTTGTTGGCGAATTCCTGTCGCTGGCCGGCATTTACGAAGTGTCGAGCCTGGTCACGCTGGTCTGCACCACCAGTATCATCCTTGGCGCAGCATATATGCTCTATCTCTATCGCCGCGTGGCCTTTGGCCCGCAGAAAAATGCCGACGCTGCTGCCATGCAGGACATTGGCATCCGCGAATGGCTGATGCTGGGGCCAATTGCGGCCGCCGTGCTGTGGATGGGTGTTTATCCTGAAAGCTTCCTTGCCCCGATGCGCAAGGACATTGCGGCGCTCGATGCCCGTCTTGCCCGCGCCGCGCCTGAAGGCGATGCGAAACTGGTGGCTGGCAAGCCGCGCGAGACGATTGCAAACGAAATGCCCCATGTGGCTGGCGAACATAGCGGCGCAGGTGCCGAACACGGCGAAGCCGCTGAGGGAGCGCATTGATGGACTACGGTTACTCCCTCTACCTCACTGGCCCGGAAGTCTTCCTTTCGGTCAGCGGCCTTGTGCTTACGCTGGTTGCAGCCTGGGGCGGCCGTAATTCCGGCCGTCTTTGCACCATTCTTGCTGTTGTTGCGCTGGTTGGTGCCAGTGTCATCACCGGTTCGCTCATGCTCAGCGATGCCTCCGTGCAGGGTGCGGAAGCCTTTGGCGGCCTCTACCGGATGGATACATTTGGCAGCTTTGCCAAATTGCTCATTTATCTCGCCAGCATTGGCTGCCTGATGATTACGCCGCGCTTTTTTGCCAGCGGCGATGAATACCGGCCTGAATATCCGCTGCTGATGGTGTTTGGAGCCGTTGGCATGGGCATGATGGTTTCCGCTGTCGACCTGATGACGCTTTATATTGGCCTCGAATTGAGCAGCCTGTCGTCTTATGTACTGGCATCCTTCACCCGCAGCGATGACCGCTCGGCAGAAGCTGGCCTCAAGTATTTCGTCCTTGGCGCGCTCGCCAGTGGCATCCTGCTCTACGGAATGAGCCTGGTCTACGGTTTCTCTGGCAGCACGGGCTATGGCGCGATCCGCGCCGCATTCGATGGCACGCTCGGCACTGGCGCATTGTTTGGCGTGATCTTCGTTCTGGCCGGTCTTGCCTTCAAGATTTCCGCTGTGCCGTTCCACATGTGGACGCCTGACGTTTACGAAGGTGCGCCGACACCGGTGACCACCTTCTTTGCCACCGCGCCCAAGGTTGCCGCCATTGCCATGACCGCGCGCATCGCCCTCGAAGCATTCGGCAACCAGGCGTCAGCATGGCAACAGATCGTCATTTTTGCTGCACTTGCATCGATTGTTGTCGGCGCATTGGGCGCCATCGGTCAGTCCAACGTCAAACGCCTTCTGGCCTATTCCTCGATCAACAATGTCGGCTTCATCCTGATCGGCCTTGCTGCGGCGACCGAAGCGGGGGCCAGCGCTATGCTGGTCTACCTCGCCATCTATGTCGCCATGTCGCTCGGCAGCTTTGTCGCTGTGCTGATGATGCGCGATGCAGACGGTAACCAGGTCGAAGCAATTGCCGATATGGCCGGTCTGTCGCGCACCAATCCCATGCTCGCCTTGTGTCTTGCGGCCATGATGCTCAGCCTTGCCGGCATCCCGCCCTTGTTCGGGTTCTGGGGCAAGTTCGTGGTGTTCCAGGCAGCGGTCCAGGCTGATCTGGTGATCCTTGCCGCAATCGGCATTGCTGCCAGTGTCATCGGTGCGTTCTACTACCTCAAAATCGTCAAGATCATGTATTTTGATGAACCTGCCAACGTGGTGACGGGGAAGAGCGATGCTGCCCACTGGGCGGTGCTGGTCGGCTCGACGCTGGTAGTATCCCCGCTTGGCTACTTGCTGACAAAACCGCTGGGCATGGTGGCCGACCGCGCTGCGCAAGCCTTGTTCTTCATGGTCTGAACCCGGCGCTTGATTGAAACTCTCGAACACACCGGATCGACCAACGCCGACATCGCATCGCGCCTGAAATCCGGCGAGCGGATTGCCGAAGGTTTCTGGCTTGTTGCAGACAGGCAAACCGCCGGCCGCGGGCGGCAAGGGCGCGAATGGTTCGACGGCCATGGTAATTTCATGGGTTCGACTGTTGTATATCCCGCTGATCGTGATCCTCCGGCGCCAACGCTGGCGCTGGTTGCCGGGCTCGCTGCATATGAAGCGGCACTGGGTTTCTGTCCTGATCCGGCAGAGTTGAAACTTAAATGGCCCAACGACCTGATGCTGTCGGGCGCCAAACTGGCTGGCATCTTGCTGGAACGCCAGATGGGTGCGGTGATTGTCGGCATCGGCGTCAATCTTGCCGTTGCACCCGATTTGCCTGACAGGCCGACAGCGGCACTCAGCCATTTCGGGCCATCGCCCGATCGTGACCATTTCGCATCCCTGCTTGCCACCAGTTTCGCAACGGAACTGGAGCGTTGGCGCATTTATGGCCTCGATCCGCTGCTGCGCCGCTGGGAAAGCGCGGCACATCCAAAAGGCACGGCTCTGTCCGTGCATGAACAATCCGAAGGCATCATTCATGGCCAGTTTGATGGTCTTGTGGCTGATGGCTCCCTCCGCCTGCGCTTGGCTGATGGCTCCACCCGTGCCATCCACGCAGGTGATGTGACGCTCGCTTGAAGGAAACGAAAATGCTGCTCGTCGCCGATGTCGGTAATACCAACGTTGTGTTCGCCCTGTTCGACGGGAAGGAAATCCGTTCGCGCTGGCGCATTGCGACCGACCCGCGCCGGACCGGCGATCAATATGCTGTCTGGCTGACCCAGTTGCTGACGCTCGAAGGAATTGGCCGGGACGAAATCAAGCAGTTCATCATCGGTTCTGTCGTCCCGCGGGCTATTCATAATCTGACGGTGTTGAGCGAGAAATATTTCGGGGTCACACCCATGGTCGCCGGTGAAGGTGCCGCAGAATGGGGCGTCACGCTGGATGTGGATGAACCGCGCACAGTGGGGGCGGACCGTGTCCTGAACGCAATTGCTGCCCATGCCAAATATGAGGGCGACCTCATCCTCATCGATTTCGGCACGGCGACCACTTTCGATGCGGTGGATTTCACCGGAGCGTATAAAGGGGGCATCATTGCGCCGGGAATCAACCTCTCGCTCGACGCATTGGTTGGCAATACTGCCAAATTACCGCGTATCGCCATCGAAGCGCCGCGCACTACCAGCGTTATCGGACGTAACACCGAAGACCAGATGCTGATCGGCGTCTTCTGGGGCTATGTCGCGATGATGGAAGGATTGATTGCCAAAATGCGTGAAGAAATCGGCCGGCCTGCCAAGGTGGTGGCCACTGGCGGCCTCGCCATATTGTTCGACAAGCACACGCAGATGTTTGACGCGGTCGATTCCGATCTCACCCTGGAAGGGCTCTCCATTCTGGCGGGGCGTGTCTCGGCGTGAAGAAGGATTTTACACCGGAAAAAGAACTCCTCTTCCTCGCATTGGGTGGTTCGGCCGAAATCGGGATGAACGTCAACCTTTACGGGTGTGACGGCAAATGGCTGATGGTCGATCTCGGGATGACATTTTCGGGCGATCAATATCCCGGTGTGGACCTGGTATTTGCCGATCTGGAATTCATCGAGGAACGCCTCGATGACCTGGTCGGCATTGTCCTGACCCATGGCCATGAAGACCACATTGGTGCCATCCCCTATTTTGCAGAAGAACTGGGCGTTCCGCTTTATGCAACGCCGTTCACCGCTGACCTAATTGCGCGCAAGCTGGAAGAAGCAGGTCTTCTGGGCCAGGTCGAACTTAATATCATCGAAGGTACAGACAGCTTCGCCGTTGGTCCGTTCGACGTAGGATATGTGCCGCTGGCCCATTCCATCGCTGAAGGCAACGGGCTGGTCATCGACACGCCCTATGGCCGTATATTCCACACCGGCGACTGGAAGCTGGATGAAGAGCCAATCATTGGCGAGCCCACGACAGAGGAAGAACTGACAGAGCTGGGCGATGACGGCATTCTGGCAATGGTCTGCGATTCCACCAATGTCTTCAATCCCAACCCCAGCGGTTCCGAAGGCGGCGTGTATCGCGGTCTGATGGAAGAAGTGAAGCGCCACGAGGGGCGCAGGGTCATGGTCACCACATTCGCCTCGAATGTCGCGCGCCTGCAAACGCTGGGCGAAGTCGCCAAGGCGACAGGGCGCAAACTGTGCGTGGCCGGGCGTTCGCTCGATCGCATTATCGAGGTGGCACAGGATAGCGGCTATCTCCATGATTTCCCCAAGACGGTGGATTTCCAGACGGCCATGCAGTTGCCGCGCGGCGATGTGTTGATCATCGCCACAGGCGGGCAGGGCGAACCGCGCGCTGCACTGGCGCGTGTGGCAGAGGACAATCACCCGATCAGCCTGCAAAAAGGCGATGTGGTGCTGTTTTCCAGCCGTCAGATCCCCGGCAACGAAATTGCCATTGGCCGCGTGCAGAACAAGCTGGCCGAACGCGGTATCGTGATGGTGACTGATCGCCAGAGCGATATCCACGTTTCCGGCCACCCCGGGCGGCCTGAACTGGAAGCTCTGTATTCGTGGCTCCGCCCTGAAATCCTCGTGCCTGTGCACGGCGAAATACGCCATATGCAGGAACAGGTCCGCGTCGGGCAGGCAGCGGGCATTCCGCATAATGTGTTCCAGAAAAATGGCGACATCATCCGTCTCGCTCCCGGTCGTCCGGGCAAGCTGGCAGAAGTGCGCACTGGTCGCCTGGTGCTGGATGGCGACATGATCGTGCCCGCAGATGGCGAGGCGATCTCCATGCGCCGGCGCATGGCGCGTGAAGGCGTGATCGTGGTTGCTCTGGATTCAGGCCTGAAGCCGAGCTTCGAGGTGCTGGGCATGCCGCTTGATGACGATCTGGAGGCATTCGAGGCTGAGGCATCGGCTGACATTGTTGAAGCTCTGGGCAAGCTCAAAGGTGCAGCGCGCAAGGAACGCAAGGAACTGAGCGAGGCTGTGCGCCTCGCCACGCGCCGCGCTGCGACCCGATGGAGCGGGAAGCGCCCGCAGGTTAAAGTCATTCTGATCGGGAGCTGACGCAGATGCAGTGGACGTCCATTATCGCAATCTACGTGCTGTTCTGGGTGATGTGCGCTTTCGTGCTGCTGCCCTTTGGTGTCAGGACGCATGATGAAATGGGCATCGAGAAAATTCCCGGTCAGGCCGATAGCGCGCCTGCGAATTTTCGGCCCCGGCGCGTGGTGCTGATCGCGTCCTTGGTCGCGGCTGTCGTCACCACGATTTACGTTCTCAATTATGAAAACGGTTGGGTGACAGTGGATGACATCAATTTCTTCACGCCGCCCGATCTTTCCTGATTAGCAATCGGTTTGGCGATCAGCTGCGCAGCCGCTCGATCGCCTGCGCCAGCGCGACATACAGCTTGCCCATGTCCGAACTCAGCAAGGTAACGCCCAGCGCATTGCCATCCCTGGTGGAAAGCATGGTGCGCAGCATTGCCTCGAAATCGTGGATGTAGCGGCTGACATTGGCTGAAAATTCGCTGTCAGATGCATAGACTTCCGCAATCTCGCGCGCCTCGGTGTTGTCCAGAAGGCGCACTGCGCGCCTTGTGAAAATGCCCCGGTCGCCGCGCAGATAAGATGCCCACGCCGTGTCGGTGACATCGTTTGACAGGGCTTTCGAAATGTCGATGGCGTTGGAATTCAGGCTCTCGGTAATCAGGGCAACCCGGCGCGAGAAATCATTGTCGACCTGTTCTTCTGCACGTTCGCGCGCGCGGGCCACACGCGCTTCGAGGTTGCTTGCCAATTCGTTGACCTTGCCCAACTGGTCGCGCAGCTGGATGGTCGCTTCCCGGCTTGCGCCCGAGGCACTGGCGGCGGCAGCTTCCAGTTCTGCCACTGCTTCAACGGTTCGTGCCTTCACAGCGCGGTCAATCGCATCCGAAGTCTGACTGCCGATGCTTTCGGCAAGTGCGGATATCTTATCTGCCGACCCGCTTTCAATAGCAGCAACCGCGTCGCGGGCGGCACCTTCCAGCTTGGCAATTGCGTCACTCAATTCTGCCTGCGCCTTTTCAGACAGTGCTTCGCTGTTTTCGCCAAGGCTGGCGAGGGATGCCTGCAGGCGTTCGATTTCTTCTACGTGGCTGGCGTTGGCTTGGGACAGGCGCGTGTGGAATGCGTCTGCCTGCTGGATCGCCTCGTTGCCTGTATCACGTGCGCCAAGGACATATTCCGACAGTTCCTCGCCCTTGCGGCTTGCCTCTGAAAGCAGGAGATGCAGGCCGTTGACCCGGTCTTCCGTGCTCGAAAGAAGTGCGGTCGCCTCGCCAATGGCGGCAGGCAGGTCCTTGCGGCTGTGGTCTGCGCTGGCCTGGATGAGTTCCAGCAGGCGGACGGTCTCTTCGGTCAGCATCCTGATGGCATGCGCAGTGCCATCGACACTCTCGCGGCTCTGCTTCAGCTGGTTGGCCAGATTTTCAGCGTTTTGCCCAAGCAGGCTTTGCGTATCGCTGCCCTGCTTTGCCAGCGCTTCGAGGTCGGAACGCAGGTCCCACATTCTCTGTGCAATTGCTTCGCCATGTTCGGCCAGCTTTGTCGTATGTTCGATCTGTTCGGCGCGGCGGGATGCAATTGCCTCGTCCAGTTCCGAAAGGCGCAACGCCAGTGCCTCGGTGGCTTCCTGCTCGTCACGGGCCATCTGCCCCCGGCGGACTTCGATCTGGTCGCTGAGCAGGCTGCTACGCTCTGCCAAGACTGCATCGACCCGCTCTGCCTCTTCCTTGAGGTCATGCAGCTTGCGATTGGATGCATCAAGCGCGGCCTCGTCGATCTTGGCAATCTGGGAGAGGGCTTCTTCAAGCCGGCCCTGCATGCCTTCGATCTGTTCGCCCCATGCGGAAAGTGCGCCTTGTTCCCCGTCACGGACGGAGCGGCTGACCACGCGCGATTCTTCCTTCAGCGCATTGAGCCGGGCGCGCAGCGAGAGGATGGCTTCTTCTTCCTGGTCCTCAAGTGCATTACGCGAGGCGGCAAGTTCTTCGGCAAGCGTGTCGGCACGTCTGCGCATGGCAGCGAGCGCTTCGACTTCGCGCCCATCGAGGTCAGCGCGGAAATCTTCGCTTCTTGTTCGCAAGGTTTCGAAACGGGCGTTGGTAATTTCGCCCATCTGGCCGGACTGGGCCTCGAATTCTGCCAATGCGGCATCAATCTTTGCCTGCAATGCGATGACCTGGCGTTCGCTCGCCTGCCCGAATTCGTTCAGCCGCTGGAAGCCGGTGACCAGTTCATCGATCTGGGCATGGGCTGTGCGGCCTGCGCCGCCAATCTGGTTGGTCACATCGCGCGCCGAATTGGCGACAACCGGCAAATCGTCGCGCAGGCGGACCATGTTTTCCAGCGCAGTGGTGCTGACATCGGCGATGCGGTCAACCTGCGCGCCATTATTCCGGATCAGTTCCTGCAAATGGTCAGCATTGTGCGACAGGCGCTCTGTCGCGATGCGTCCGAGCGATTCCAGTTCACGCGACTGGGCAGCAAGGAATTCACGCGCAAGGCTCAGTTCGCGGTTCACGGTCGAAAGGCGCATTTCCAGCGCTGCTGATTCGCCGGAAAGAATACGGGCGACTTCGCCAAAACGCACAGCTTCACGCCGGCTGTTGCGCGATGCGAGTATCCAGACCGAAACGACCAGCAGCACAGGAACAGCCCATGCCACGATCCACGCGCTCCATTGCTGGGGCGTACCGCCACCCAATATTTCGAGCCGGTTCGCCCATCCGTAAAATCCGGTCCATCCGGCGATGAGGGCAAGGGCAGCAGCAGGGATCATCCAGCCGCGATCAGCGGGGGCGGATGCGTCTTCTTCCCAGCCTTCGATCCATTCATCTTCGAGCGCGAACGGTTCTTCAACCGCTGTGTCCTGATGGTCAACCTGCGCCTCTGGCGCGCTATCGGGCCCGACGACCCGGATGTTCGATCCACTGCTCATGAGGGGAATCTATCACTTTTGTGAAAGTGTTAAACCCTGTCTTAACCCTCCTGCCCCTAGAATTATTCCCGATGTTGTATGAAAACGGCGCTCTTGATGCCACTTTGGCAGCTGCGGCAGGCGATGACACCGCCTTGCTGGCAGAATTGCGTTCGGCCTTTGTCGAGAGCCTGGAACGACAGATCGACTTGCTGAAACGTTCCAGATGCGATGGAAACTGGAACGTTGCGGCCATGCGGCTGAAGGGCCTTGCAGCCAGTTTCCATGCCAGCGGATTGATAGAGCTTGCCGACGACGCGATTGCATCAGCTCCGGGCGAGCCAACGGTCATTCGCAAGATCGAGAAATTTCTCACCGATTTTACCGTCGAAACCCGCTAGACAGAGCAGCGCCCGCTGCTGACCGCTTGGCACCGGGCCAGCCAAGCCTTACAGCCGCAACTCCACTTGAAGGAGCCTGCGTGTGAGGGTCGCACTATTATCGACCATTGAATCCCTGTCCGACACTGGCGGCGATCCCGCCGCATTCCTGCCAATTGCCGGGCGCACGATTGTCCAGCACCAGCTGGAATGCGCCTTGGCTTTAGGGTGCGAGCGTATCGCCTGCCATGCAATCGGTCTGCCACAGGAACTTGTGGCCTTGCAGCACGTGGCGGAAGATGCAGGCGCGCAGTTCCATGTCATCAATGGTAACCGTTCGCTGTCAGGACTGGTGCGGGCAGCCGACGAACTTCTGGTATTTGCAGATAGTCTGCTGGCGGATCAATCACTTGCAGCCAAGTTGATTGGCGATCATCCTTGTGTTCTTGCGCTGCCTGCCGATGAAGGCGTTGCCGCAGGATATGAGCGGATTGACCGCGACCATGCCTGGGCCGGCCTTTTCCTGGTGCGCGGTTCGGCAGTCGAACGTCTGGCTGATCTTTCCGCTGATGCCGACCCGGTGCCGAGCCTGCTGCGAATTGCGCTGCAATCGGGAACGACCATCAAGATGATGCCGAAAAATACGCTGGCGGGCCATGAATGGGGCCTCGTTCATTCACCGGAAGACGCAGCGGCGATGGAAGCATCCTGGCTCGACCGGTTTACCAAGGTCGCACCTGTTTATGCGCCCGCTCTGACCTTGTCTGACAGGCTTGCAGTCAGGCTTGCCTCGCGCCCCGAAGGCGCGCCAGTGGGCAGCAGGGGCATGATGGTGGGCGCGGCGGGCCTCGCTATGCTCGCAGGTGCGGCAGGATGGTATCTTGGACCCGTAGCCGGTTTTGCGCTTCTTTCCGTCTCCGGAATTGCCGCAAGGATCGGCAAGACGCTTTGCTCTGTCGAAGCGATCGGGCGGAGCGTCATCAACGCTCCTGCGGCAAAGAAGCGAGTTTATTGGGGAGGAGCGCTGGACCTCATCTCGGATCTGGCTCTGGTCGGGATAAGCTGGCTTGCAAGCCCCGGTTTCGAGCGGATTTCTGTGTTGGTGGCCATTCTCAGTCTGATCCTGATTTGCAGGTTGGCAGAAAAATTGCCGCTGCGGGGCTGGAAAATATTACTGGCAGACCGCCCGTTAATGTTGATTTTGCTGGCTTCGGGGACATTTTACGGCGAATTAGTCATGACAATACAGGTGCTTAGCCTGATTTCACTCGCCGCCATAGTGCTCGATACAATGCGATCTGGGCTAACGCGGGCTTAACCATGCATCTGTATGGGAATATGCCATGATCGAGAGCGGTGTATCCCTGCTACCCCAAGCGCTTGCCGAAAGCGCCCTGTGCGATGACCTCGCGCATGGTGATGTCGTGCTTGGAACAATCGGGCCGGTCATGGGCCATCTGCTGGCCAATCAGGACCAGTCGCTGTTCAGCGATGAAGTGGTGGCACGGGTGCGCGGCATGGTTTCCCATGTCGCGATGCAATTGCTGGTGGCGCAGGCCGAAGCTGCTGGCGAGGCTGAACCTTATGCCTTTGCCGAAGGCCGGCGGGACGCGTTGGCCTCAGCATTGGCCGTGTTTCAGCCGCTGCTGACCCATTGCCATGCGCTGGCGCTGGAATGGCAGCTTGCTATCCGCCTGGAAGCGCGCAATTCGATCGACCCAGTCCTTTCACCGCTGTTACAGGCGTTGATCGCATCGGACGAAACAGAAACTGCCAGTGCAGCAATGGCGGCGCTGACAGCGCAGGCACGTTTCATCCAGCAGCAGCGCCGGATGGAATTGCCGCTTTATGAACTTCCAGGTGACCTGTTCCACAACGCCTTGCTGATCTGGGCAAATTGCGCCGAGGAAGATGCGGCTGCGACGGTGAAAAGGGCGCAGGCGGGTCTCCGCGCGTCATTTGATGAAAGCGCATCGCGTTCGGGTTTGCTTGCACGGTTGATTGCAGCAATGGGCAAGGGCGCAATGGCGGCCATGTCCATCCACCATGCCGGTCTGGCAATTTTCCTCACCGCTCTGGCCATCGCATCCAGCCAGGACCGCGACATCGTTGCGATTTCGACCAATGAACGGCAGTTGGCGCGCCTTGCGCTTTCCATGCGGGCGGCAGGCGTGAAGGCGAAGGATCTGGAAGAACAATTCCTGTTCATCCACCCGGACGCATGCTTGCCATCCGGTGTGGAAGGCCTGAGCGCAGAGCGCGCGGCCAATCTTCTGGCTGCCAGCCGCCGGAATACGGCAGGCTAAGCGATGAACGCCGCCACACCTTCCTATCTCGCCCGGGCGCGCACCGATGCGGATGACTGCCTGATCGAGGCGGATGAACCGCTGGCTGGCCTGCAGCAACGCTGCGGCGGGACATTACCGGGCAAGATTGCTATTCCCGAACTTCTCGCCCTGGTGCGTAAGACCCGCCAATATGGTCTGCGCCTTGCGCGCATGGTCCATGCTGTTGACGGTGATGAACTGATCAAGGCGTGGGTGGAAATCGCGCCTGACGTTGGCCCTGACAATGGCGATGCTGATCCAGAAGGTGGCGGGCAAGGCGGATGCAGCATCCAGCTGGCCAATTGGCAAACATCACCTTTACCGGGCGACGATCAGGAACTGGCCGTTGCCCGCCAGCTGGAAATAGACCGCGCCGTGGCCGAATTGACAGCGCGTCTGGACCCGCGCCAGCAGGTATTGACTGCTGAAAGCACGGCAGCAGATCTGGCAGAATTGACCCACCAGATGCGCTCTGGTCTGGGGCGGCCATGGACTGATTTCGTCTCCTTCCCCGGCAACAGTCATGAACAGCCGATGCACTGGCGTTTGCTGGATGGTGCAGAATGCATCGTTGAAGGTTCTGACCGCAAATGGAAAGCCGTTCTGGTCCCTCTCGGACAGCCAGAGGCAGGTAGTGCAGGGTTCGAACTTTATCTGGTGGCACAATCGCCCTTCATCGCGGCAATCGGTCCGCGCCTTGTTGCTGGCGAGCCGGTGCTGGGCAATTCGCTGGGCAGCGAATTGTCGCCCGTGCTGCGCCAGCCGATCGCTCGCATTATTGCAAATGCCGAAACGATCAGGACCAAGCTGGCCGGCCCCTTGGCACAGGAATATAGCGATTACGCCGCCGACATTGCCTCTGCCGGACAGCATTTGCTGGCGCTGATTGATGATCTGTCTGACCTTGAGGTGGTAGAAGCGGAGAATTTCACCACTGCGCCAGACCATATCGACGTTGCCGATGTGGCAAAGCGCGCAGCAGGCATCCTTGGTGTGCGTGCGCAGGAACGCCGCATTGAACTCGTCCCGCCAGCGCCTGAAGCACCAATTGCGGCGACGGCGGAATTTCGCCGTGTTTTGCAGGTTCTGCTGAATCTGGTCGGCAATGCCATCCGCTATTCACCAGAAGGATCGCGGGTGAAGATCGAACTCGCGCGGGCAGGGGCTATGGTCCGGGTCACCGTTGCCGATGAAGGCCCCGGACTGTCGCCGGACCAACAACTTGCCGTGTTCGAGAAATTTGAACGCCTTGGCCGCAGCGGCGATGGCGGGTCAGGTCTGGGCCTGTATATCTCGCGCCGCATCGCGCGGGCGATGGGCGGCGATCTCACAGTTGAAAGCAGCCTTGGTTCAGGCGCACGCTTTACGCTGGAAATTCCGGGCGCCGAATAATTCGGCGCCCGGCGTAATCCTGTTGCCTCGCGGCAATATTACCGCTGGCCGACAGGCACGTAATCGCGCTGTGTCGGGCCAGTGTAAAGCTGGCGGGGACGGCCGATCTTCTGGCCGGGATCGGAAATCATTTCGTTCCACTGGGCAACCCAACCCACCGTACGTGCCAGCGCGAACAATGCGGTGAACATGGTGGTCGGGAAACCGATGGCCGACAGAATAACGCCCGAATAAAAATCGACGTTCGGGAACAGCTTCTTTTCAACGAAATACGGATCGTTCAGAGCCATTTCTTCAAGCCGCAGCGCGGTTTCAAAAACCGGATCGGTAACCTTCAGCGCGTCGAACACTTCGCGCACGGTCTTCTGCATCACGGTCGCGCGTGGATCGTAGTTCTTGTACACGCGGTGGCCGAAGCCCATCAGGCGGAACGGATCATTCTTGTCCTTGGCGCGCTCGATATAGTGCGGAATACGGTCAGGCGTGCCGATTTCGCGGAGCATGTTGAGCGCTGCTTCGTTTGCGCCGCCGTGGGCAGGGCCCCAAAGGCAGGCAATGCCGGCTGCGATACAGGCAAACGGGTTTGCGCCCGAAGAACCGGCAAGGCGGACAGTCGAGGTCGAAGCGTTCTGTTCATGGTCGGCATGGAGGATGAAAATCCGGTCCATTGCCTTCTCGACAGCCGGGATCACTTCGTATTCTTCAGCCGGTACGCCGAAGGTCATGCGCAGGAAATTACCGGTATAGGACAGCGAATTGTCCGGGTGCATGAATGGCTGGCCGATGGAATATTTATACGCATTGGCCGCAATGGTGGGCATTTTGGCGATCAGGCGATGCGATGAAATCTTCCGGTGGTCAGGGTCCGAAATATCGGTGCTGTCATGGTAGAATGCCGACAAGGCACCAACCACGCCGCACATGATGGCCATGGGGTGCGCGTCACGGCGGAAGCCCTGATAGAACTGGCGCAGCTGATCATGCAGCATGGTGTGGCGCGTGATGGTCCAGGTGAAGTCGTCCAGTTCTTCCTGGGTTGGCAATTCGCCATTCAGCAGCAGGTGGCTGACTTCCATGAAGCTGGAATGTTCGGCCAGCTGGCCAATGGGGTAACCGCGGTGCAGCAATACGCCTTCTTCACCGTCGATATACGTCAGCGCGCTTTCGCACGATGCGGTGGAGGTGAAGCCCGGATCAAAGGTGAAAGCGCCACTTTGTGCATAGAGCTTGCGGATATCCACCACATCGGGGCCGCAGCTTCCCTGCAGCACAGGGAAATCCAGTGCTTGCCCACCAAGTTCCAGTTTTGCCTGTTTATCCGCCAAAGTATTTCTCCTTAATTGAGTTTAGGCCTGACCAGAGGGAGCGGCCTGCGCGTCAATCCGCGCAATCGCCTCTTCCCGTCCCAGCAGGACCAGAACATCGAAAATTCCGGGTGAGGTTGTCGTCCCGGTCAACGCTGCACGCATGGGCTGCGCCAGCTTGCCAAGACCCAGTTCGAGACCCTCAGCCATTTCCTTCAGACTGGCCTCCAGGGCTTCTGTTGTCCAGTCATTTTCCTGCTTCAAACGCGCAGAAATCTGGGCCAGAAGTTGCCTTGCATCATCGTCGATCAGGCCGGCTGCTTTTTCCGTCATTTCCAGCGGACGGGTTTTGAACAGGAATGCGGCACCTTCGGCCAGCTCGTTCATGGATTTCGCGCGAGTTTTCAGGACCGGCATCGCCTGCGTCAGCAGATCAATGCTGTTTTGCTGCGACAATGTCTCTGCAACCAGTTTCGCCAGCCGCGCATCATCTGCTTCACGAATATAATGGCCGTTGAGGTTCTGCAGCTTTTTCAGGTCAAAACGCGACGGGCTTTTGCCAACACCGTCAAGATCGAACAGCTTGATTGCTTCCTCGCGCGAGATTTCTTCGCGGTCACCATGGCCCCAGCCGAGCCGGAGGAGGTAATTGAACAGCGCTTCGGGCAAAATGCCCATTTCGTCGCGATAGGCTTCCACACCCAGCGCGCCGTGCCGCTTCGACAGCTTTGCACCGTCTGCACCGTGGATCAGCGGGATATGCGCGTAGACAGGCTCTGCCCAACCACCTTCGATGGCCTGCATCGCACGGTAGATCGGCAGCTGGCGGAAGGCGTTATTGAGATGGTCATCGCCGCGGATGATATGGGTGACACCCATGTCATGGTCGTCGACCACAACGGCCAGCATATATGTCGGGGTGCCATCGGCGCGCAGCAGGATGTAATCGTCGATTTCCTGGTCGCGCACGGTCACCTTGCCCTGGACCAGATCATCGATGGTGGTTTCACCATCCTGCGGCGTTTTCAGGCGGACGGTAAACGGCGCGCCCTCAGGAGCTTCTTCAGGGGCGCGGTCGCGCCAGCGGCCGTCATAGCGCAGTGGCTGCTTGGCAGCGCGCTGCGCTGCACGCATTTCCTCAAGTTCTTCCGTCGTGGCATAGCAGCGATAGGCATGGCCATTTTCCAGAAGGATATTGGCGACCTGTGCATGGCGATCTGCCTGCTTCGACTGGAAAACCGGCGTGTCGTCATAGTCGAGGCCGAGCCAGTCCAGCCCGTCCAGAATCGCGTCGATTGCTTCCTGGGTCGAGCGTTTGTGGTCGGTATCTTCGATGCGAAGAAGGGCCTTGCCGCCGTGGTGACGTGCAAAAAGCCAGTTGAACAGGGCAGTGCGTGCCCCGCCAATGTGCAGGAAACCCGTAGGCGAAGGGGCAAAGCGGGTAACAACCGTGCCACTATTGCTTGCCATACGAACGTGCTTCCTTTTCAATACGATAATGGCAGGTCGCACCGTTACAGATATCCCCGTGGGGGACCGGCCTGGCGATGGCGATGCTGCAGTGCAGCGTCCTTGGCGTAGCCGTGTGAAATTGTCCAGCATCGGCGCTGGAATAGAGAAATTTTTGGGTCAGGCAGGCTTCGATCGCGGACCATGGCTGACCGTTTTCTTCGCATCAGGCATTGCCGCGTGGTTTGCGCTTGCCAATCCGTCCCAGTGGATCGGCGCAGTCTTTGCCGTGTTGCTGGTGACAACAGGGCTCCGGGGCTTGTGGCATGGCAGGGCAGATCGTGCAGAGACAAGCCTGGCACTGGGCGCAATCGCCATTGTTTTTGTCGCGGGGTTGGCAACAGTGTGGGCGCGGTCCGAAATGGTCGGGGCAACAGCGATCAGCAGGCCCCAATTCACACAGGTTGAAGCGCGCGTGCTGGCGCGTGAAGAGCAGCCAGCACAGCAAAGGGTGCGCCTCGTGCTTGCCATGCGGGACGCGGACAGCGGCGATGCTCTCAAGATCAGGGTCAATGTGCCGCTGGATGCAGACAATGCCAAAATCCGCGAAGGGGCTATCATCCGCCTGAACGTGCGGCTGATGCCGCCTGCACCGCCAATGGTGCCTGGCGCATATGACTTTGCCCGGAGCGCGTGGTTCCAGGGCCTTTCCGCCACCGGTTCTGCTTCTGGTGACGTGGAGATTATCGAACCTGCCGGGCCTTCGGGCGGGCTAGCGAAGCTCCAACGTGCGCTTTCACGCCATGTCCGTAGCCAGCTTGGCGGGTCTTCCGGCACTATTGCTGCAGCATTTGCCAGCGGCGATCGCGGGGCAATCTCGGAAGATGACGAAGTGGCTATGCGCGATGCCGGGCTGACGCATTTGCTGTCGATCAGCGGATTGCACGTCAGCGCGGTCATTGCCGCGGCCTATATGCTCGCCATACGGTTGCTGGCGCTCTGGCAATGGCTCGCACTGCGCGTGCGCTTGCCGGTGGCGGCTGCCGCCATCGCTGCACTAGCAGGAATTGGTTATACACTGCTGACCGGCGCTGAAGTGCCGACCGTACGCAGCTGCGTAGGGGCAGTACTGGTGCTGATCGCCTTGGCATTGGGTCGCGAACCATTATCATTGAGGATGGTTGCCGTAGCCGCGATGTTTGTCCTGCTGCTCTGGCCGGAATCACTGGTCGGGCCAAGTTTCCAGATGAGCTTTGCAGCAGTTCTGGTGATTATCGCGCTGCATAATGCAGCCCCTGTCAGGGCGTTTCTGGCGCCGCGAGAGGAAAGCGGGCTTTCCCGAATGGGGCGGCGCATGATCATGCTGCTGGTGACCGGTCTGGCGATTGAATTTGCTTTGATGCCTATTGTGATGTTCCATTTTCACAGGGCCGGAATTTATGGCGCTTTTGCCAATGTGATTGCGATCCCGCTGGTAACATTCCTGTCCATGCCGCTCATTGCAGTCGCCTTGTTTCTTGACGCGTTCGGCATCGGTGCACCGGTCTGGTGGCTTGCAGGCAAGACGCTCGACCTGTTGCTGTTCATTGCCCACTGGACATCGGGGCAACCGGGCGCGGTGCGGTTGATGCCGGAAATGGGCGGCGGACTGTTTCTGGTGTTTATCGCTGGCGGGCTGTGGCTGGTCCTGTGGAAGGGAAGGGTGCGTTTGCTCGGCCTATTGCCGGCAGGCATGGCCGCCCTGTTTCTGATGGGACGGCCGGTGCCGGATATTCTTGTCTCAGGCGATGGCCGCCATGTTGGTATTGCCGGTGAAGTTGGCCCGATGCTGACATTACGTGACAGAAAGAGCAGCTATGCACAGGATAATCTTATGGAAATGGCAGGTATGTCTGGTGACCCCATACCCCTTTCGCAGTGGCCTGGCGCGCGTTGCAGTCCGGATTTTTGCGTGCTCCGCATCCACCGCGCAGGCCGGATCTGGTATGTGTTAATGGCGAAAAGCAGGAATTTCGTCGAGCGCGATGCTTTGCTGGATGCTTGCACGCAATCGGATATCGTCATTGCGGACAGATATCTGCCTGCCAGTTGCCGGCCGAAATGGCTGAAGGCAGACCGCAATATGCTGGAGAGGTCAGGCGGCCTGACGATTTATCTCGAAGATGGCAGAATCGATACGGTGGCTGACGGCCAGGGCCAGCATGGCTGGTGGCGCGGTAAGTAGGTTCGCGCGTTCACCGCAAGTCAGTCGGGGCAGGCCTGGGCCTGCCCCGCTGGTTTTCAGTGATAGCGGCGCAGCAGGCCCGCAAGCTTGCCCTGGACCTTGACCTGGCCGGGCAGGTAAATCTGCGGATCGTGGCTTGAATTTGCAGGATCCAGCCGGACCTTGCCATTCTCGCGCCGGAGGTATTTCAGCGTTGCTTCCTCGTCATTGACAAGGGCAACCACGATTTCCCCGTCACGGGCGACATCAGTGCGTTTTACCAGCGCGAAATCGCCATCGAAAATGCCGGCTTCGATCATAGAATCGCCAGAAACTTCCAGCGCATAATGTTCACCCGGGCCAAGCAATGCTGCAGGAACCGGCAGGCTGTTATGCCCTTCCAGCGCTTCAATTGGCGCACCTGCGGCGATCCGGCCGTGAAGAGGTATCTCGATCACGTCATTGGCAGGTTCGCGGATGGGCGCAGAGGGTGGCTTGGGCATGGAGACGACATTGTTTTCTGCCGATGTGCGCACCGCGCCCGGCACAGCGTCTTCAGGCTGCTTCAAAACTTCGAGCGCCCGTGCACGGTTGGGCAGGCGGCGGATGAAGCCCCGTTCTTCCAATGCGGAAATGAGTCGGTGCACACCCGATTTGCTCTTGAGGTCGAGCGCCTCCTTCATTTCTTCAAAAGAAGGTGAAATCCCGGTTTCTTCAAGCCGCTCCTGAATGAAGCGGATAAGTTCGTGCTGCTTGGCAGTCAGCATGGCGAAAACTCCTTGGTCGCCTATAACGATCCGCCGCACCAACATGGTGAACGAATGAGGAACAATTAGGCAACCAATTTTGACAAGTCAAGCAATTCAGCCATTTTTCACCAGATAGAACGGAACATATGTTCCCGCTTTCACCCCAGCTGAATTTGCAGGCCGTTCGATCAGCGCATTGGCGCTGGCAAGCGACCGCAAAGCGCTGCTGTCCTGATCTTGCAAGGGGACTAGAGAAGCCCCGTCATATGCGGCCCTCATGAATTCCGCGCGCGGGCCAGCAGGGGCCAGGTCGGTACAAGCAGGCGCTTTGAAGCTGAACGGTACGGGCGAAGTGTCCCCGCCCATCTTGCGCAGAAGAGGCATCAGGAACAAGAAAGCGGTGACAAAACTCGACACCGGATTTCCCGGAAGGCCCAGTATGATTTGTTGGCCGCGCCGCGCCACCATCAGAGGCTTGCCCGGTTTGATGGCAACCCGCCAGAAATCCAGTTCTGCCCCCCACTTGGTCAAGGCTGGCCGAATAAGGTCGTGGTCGCCAACGGATGCACCGCCACTTGTAACCACAACATCGCAGTCTGCTGAACTATCGAACGCTTCGATCAAGGCTTCCATGCGGTCAGGCACGGGGCCGACAATGTGTGTTTCGGCTGTTACGCCGGCGATCATGGCCGCCAGCATCGCGCCGTTGCTGGCGGGGATCTGGCCCGCCAGGCAGGCATAGGCATCTGCCGCCAACTCGTCACCGCTATCGATGATTGTGACGACCGGTCTACGAAATGTCTCGAGCGAATTGCGCCCTGCCGAGAGCGCTAGGGCGATTTGGGCTGGTCCAATATAGCTGCCCGCTGGCAGCAAAGTATCGCCGCTGCGAAAATCGAACCCGGCGCGCCTTATATGCTTGCCGGAAGGCGGCATTACGGTTGACGTCACGGTGTCTGCCGATCGTTCGGCGTCTTCCTGCAACAAGACCCGATCAGTGCCTTGCGGCATGATCGCGCCGGTAGAAATGCGTACCGCTTCGCCTGACGTCACTACGCCTGAAAAGGCTGCGCCGCATTTGCTCTCTCCGATGACGGACCATGGCCCGATGCCGGAAAGGGCGTAACCATCCATGGCGGAAAGATCGGCAGATGGCTGGGTTCGATTTGCAACCAGTGGGGCTGCAAGGATCGAACCTGCCGCACGTGCCACAGGGACGCTCTGGATGGGCATAGGCCTGGCAAGGGCAAGCAACCTCTCCCTTGCTTCATCGAGCGGCAGAGGCGGCGTCATGCGTGGGCGTGCCAGTCGCCGGATTTGCCGCCGGTCTTTGAAAGGAGGCTGATGCCTTCAATCGTCATGGACTTGTCCAGTGCCTTGACCATGTCATAGATTGTAAGAAGTGACACAGAAGTGGCTGTAAGTGCTTCCATTTCCACACCAGTTTTTCCATTCAGACTGGCCGTTGCCGTGACCCTGACGGCGTCGTCTTCAATGGAAAAGTCCACTGTCACGCTGTTAAGCGTCAATGGGTGGCAGAGCGGAATGAGGTCTGCGGTTTTCTTCGCCGCCATGATGCCTGCAATGCGCGCTGCTGGAAGCACGTCGCCTTTGGGTGCGATATTGTCAGTAATGGCGACAAGAGCTTCTGGTGACATGGTGATGCGGCCTGTGGCGACCGCAGTGCGGGCCGTTTCAGGCTTGTCGCCTATATTGACCATTCGGGCGTGCCCGTGATCGTCAAGATGGGTCAATTTGGTCATTAGCTGCATCGCCTTTCAGGTAATGGCCGAACGGGCCGCTTGGTCAGTACAGGAAGGCGCAATTCTGGCCAAATGCCATCATGCGGCAAGGCCAAAGATGAGGCGCGCTGTCATCAGGAACGCCAGCAAAGCAAGCAGGGCGACCCACAGGAACAATATACCGAATGTGATGCGCCAGCTCTTGGGAGGAAGGCCTTGAACCAGGAACATCACGATGCCCGCCACATTCACGCACACCAGATTGACTGCAAACAGGAAAAACGCATTGGCTGCTATTGCAGGCTCACCCGTGCCAAGGAAAATACCGGTTGCCGCCAACGGCGGCACGAGAGCGACTGCTATCATCACCCCGACAAGCGACATTGATGCCCCTCGGCTGAGGGCAAGAACGCCCGCCGCGCCACAAGTAAGGGCCAATGCCACATCGGCGGGCAGAATGATCGTCCGGCTTTTGAGTTCTGGGACAAGCGGATCGATCGAGACAAGAAAGCCGACCAGCATTCCTGCAAGAACGGCGAAGATGGAACCGGTCAGAAGCGTAAGCGCAGCCTTACCTGCCATGCGTGCATTGCCAACCGTTGCGGCCAGCGCAACGCCCATGGTCGGGCCAAGCAGCGGGGCAATAATCATCGCGCCGATCACTACTGCAGTCTGGCCGCTGCGCATTCCCAACGCGGCGATGATCGAGGAAAGAATGACCGTAAGCAGATAGTTCGGCGTTACTTCGAGGCTTTCCTCGATATCGTCATAAAGCTCGTCAGTGCTGATCCGGTCACGGCTGAAAAATCGTTCTATCGCTGTTGGCGGGCGGCGGGTGTCGGACGACGGCAGTTCCGTTTCAACGCTTTCCACGACTGGTGGTAAAACGGCTTCAAGGTCAGACACATATGCGGTGAATTGCGGAATTCTCCCAAACTCGCTGTCAAGATTGTTGAGCAGGCGTTCGGTGTAGCGCTGCTGCACGATACAGCTATATTTTTCCTGGCCGCCCGGCACGGCTTCGCGCCAGAAGCGGCGGCTATGCTGGCCCAGAATTGCTTCGAGCGGCGCGACATGGGTTTCGGGCAGGAATATCTCGACCAACCGTGCAGACATAATGCCCCCTCATCCCGCAATCTGGCTTCGTGCTGCCAATGGCTCTGCTTCAATTTGCATCTCTAATGCATGACGGCACGCTGGCAAACTGCCACCACTGCCAGCCAATGCGTGGGGCAAATCTGGTTCAGCCGTTCAGCAGCAGGCGTGTCGCCGCCGCGACGTCATCCTGCCGCATGAGGCTTTCGCCGACCAGGAAGGTACGCACCCCGGCGCGGGCTAGCCGGACACAGTCGGCATGGGCAGCAATGCCGCTTTCCCCAATCAGCAAAGTGCCTTCAGGAGCAAGCGGCGCAAGTCGTTCGGTGTTTCCAAGATCAGTGACAAACCGTTTGAGGTCGCGGTTGTTGACGCCAATCAACCTCGACTGAAGCTTTGCCGCACGTTCCATCTCGGCTTCGTCATGCACTTCCACCAGAACATCCATGCCGCGTTCGATTGCTGCCGCTTCAATGTCAGCCATCTGTGCATCTTCCAGAGCCGCAACGATAATCAGGATTGCATCGGCACCGATGGCCCGTGCTTCGGCAACCTGCCAAACGTCCACCATGAAATCCTTGCGCAGAACGGGCAGCGAGCAAGCTGCGCGGGCTTCGATCAGGAAATCCTCATGACCCTGAAAATAGGGCGCGTCGGTCAGGACGGACAAGCAGGCAGCACCGCCCCGTTCATAGGCGCGGGCATGTTCGGCTGGGCGGAAATCAGGCCGTATAAGACCTTTGGAAGGGGATGCTTTCTTGATTTCTGCAATCAACGCAAATCCATCTGCCGATTGTGTGTAAAGTGCATCGCGAAAGCCGCGGGGCGCAGATTGCTTGGCGGCGAGGGCGTCGAGATCAGCTATGGTCGCATGCGTTTTGCGATCAGCCACTTCGTCGCGCTTGGTCGCGCAGATCTCATCCAACTTGTTCATTTCGCCATTTCGATCCAGCGGCCCAGCAGTTCATGTGCCTTGGCGGAATCGAGCGCTTCTGAGGCGATTGCCGCGCCTTCTTCCCAGCCACTCGCAGCGCCTGCCACCAGCAGCGATGCTGCGGCATTGAAGATGACCGCATCACGGTAAGGGCCGGGCATACCCTGCAGCAAGGCCAGCAAGGCCTTGGCATTATGTGCCGCATCGCCGCCGCGAATGGCTTCTACAGGGGCATGGGCAACACGAATAGCAGAGGCGTCGACCCGCTTCATTTCAAAGTCATTGCCGCGCACATCGGCCACTTCATTTCCGCCAGCGAGACTGAGTTCATCCAACCCTTCGTCGCCTGATACAATCATGGTGCGATCTGTGCCGAGCCTGGCCTTTGCGGCTGCATAGATCGGCACATAGGCCGGGCGGGCGATGCCAATCAGCTGGCTTTTCACGCCTGCCGGATTGGATAATGGGCCCATCAGGTTGAAGATGGTCCGGCGACCCAGTTTTTGGCGGATCGGCTGAATACGGCCCATCGCGGGGTGATGGTTCTTGGCAAACAGGAAGCAGATGCCAAGTTCAGCCAGCGTCTTTTCGGCGGTCTTGCCCGCAGCTTCCATGTCGAGGCCGAGCGCTTCCAGCGTATCGGCAGCCCCGGCCTTGGAAGATGCAGCGCGGTTGCCATGTTTTGCGACCGGAATACCTGCGGCAGCAACCACCAGGCTGACGGCGGTGGAAACGTTCAGCGTATGATGTCCGTCGCCGCCTGTGCCGCAAACGTCGATGGCGTTTTCAGGGGCAGCAATCGGTATCAGCCGCGCGCGTAATGCGCGTGCAGCACCGGCAATTTCTTCCGCTGTCTCGCTTCGGTCGGACAGGTCGACCAGAAAGCGGACGATTTCTTCGTCGGTGGTTTCGCCATCCAGAAGCGCCCCGAAAACATCTTCTGCTTCAATTTCAGTCAGATGATGGTCGGCCTGTGGAAGGTTTCTCATGCCGGAATCTCTGCCTTGATGCCGCAGATCGAAAGGAAGTTGGCCAGCAGTGCATGGCCGTGTTCGGTGGCGATGCTTTCCGGGTGAAACTGGACGCCGTGGATTGGCAGCGTCCTATGGCGAAAACCCATCACGGCCTTGCCGTCGAGCCCGGGTGTTTCGCTGGTTGCATTCACCACGAGCACGTCCGGAATGTCTTCAACGATCAGCGAATGATAACGGGTGGCAGTAAACGGCGAGGGCAGGCTGGCAAAAACGCCGCTGCCATCATGTGTGACAGGTGATGTCTTGCCGTGCATCAAACCGCCGCGCACCACCTTGCCGCCAAAATACTGACCGATTGCCTGGTGCCCGAGGCACACGCCCAGAAGCGGAATTTGCGCATCCGCGCAGGCACCTACCAGATCAAGGCTAATGCCAGCTTCGTTGGGGGTGCAGGGGCCTGGGGAAATAAGGATGCCCTTTGCGCCAGTGGCCAGCGCCTCTGCTGCAGTCAGTGCATCGTTACGTTCCACTTGCACCGGTGCGCCCAGTTCCATCAGGTAATGGACCAGATTGAAGGTGAAACTGTCGTAATTATCGATAACCAGGATCATTGCGCCGCCTTCCCCTGATTTGTGACCAGTATCAAGGGTCCGATGGGGGCAAGGCTGTCCGTGCGGCCGCTGGCAGGGTCCCACAGGGATGAAACAGCGCCATCGAGATAGAGCGCATTGGATGTTTTTAGCACATCGCGAAAATACCGGGCCAACTTGCCGAAGGAAACCGGGCCTTGCGAAATCACGAAATGCGCGCGTCCCTGCTGGTCAACGCCCACGCCGTTGCGGATGGTGCGCGATGGGCCATCTTCGGTGATTTCGGGATGCAGCTTGCCGTCAATCAGCAGCATCGGGCCTGATTGGGTGCCGAATTGCGGCCGATCACCCACATTCCGGTAAAAATCATCCGAAGTGCGGATATGCCATTTGCCGTTAGAGCCATAAAACACGCCATTGGGCTTCATGTGGAAATTGCCGCTGCCATCAGTCAGGCTCAGCTCTTTCAGCCGTTCGCCATTTTCGACGTAATAGCCGATCGGCTTGCCTTCACCGTCAAACATCCCGCCATTCATGGCAAATGCGACCGCAGCCGCGTCATCGCCAATAGCTTCGGCAAGCTTTGACATGCTGCGGTAGGGCGCACCGCCCTCGGGCCCCAGCACCATAGAAATAGTGTGCTGCGCAGGATTAGCCACGCAGTGGGTCAGCGCCGCTTCTTCAAATGTAACGGTGGTGCAGGCAGAAGCTTGCTTCGGTTCAGCCGCCGCAGGTTCGGCTTTGCCGATGACCTCGGCCTTGCCGCTGCCGATTTCTGTGCGCATGACCGGCTGGCCAGCTGGTTCCGGCCCGCATGCAGCAAGCGCGATAAAGGCGAGTGGGAGATAGGCTTTCATTGTCCGAAATCCGGCTCGCTGGCGATGCGCGCAGCTTCGCGGGCGGCTGCGATCAGCGCGCCTGCCTTGGCTTCGCATTCCCGCTGTTCATAGGCAGGGTCGCTGTCCGCCACGATGCCTGCACCTGCCTGCACATGCATTATACCATCCTTCACCACAGCTGTGCGCAGGACGATGCAGCTATCTACCGAGCCGTCTGGCGCGAAATATCCTACGCCGCCCGCATAGGCGCCCCGCGTTTCGTGTTCGAGCTCGGCAATGATTTCGCACGCCCTGATCTTGGGTGCTCCACTGACCGTGCCTGCGGGGAAACCTGCAAACATGGCATCCAGCGCGTCATGCGCAGGATCAAGCTGGCCGACCACGTTGCTGACGATATGCATGACGTGGCTATACCGTTCGACGGTATAGCTGGCGGTAACTTCCACACTGCCGCGTGATGCCACCCGGCCCACATCATTCCGGCCAAGGTCGAGCAGCATCAGATGTTCTGCCCTTTCCTTGGGATCTGCGAGCAGGCTGTCTTCCGCAGCCTGGTCCTCTGCCGCGTTCTTGCCGCGCGGGCGAGTGCCTGCAATCGGCCTGATGGTAACTTCGCCATCTCGCACACGGACCAGGATTTCCGGGCTGGACCCGACCACGGCAAAGCCCGGCAGGTCGAGGAAATACAGGAAAGGCGACGGGTTCACCCGCCGCAAGGCGCGATAAAGCGACAGGGGCGGCAGCGGGAACGGGCAGGTAAACCTCTGCGCCAGCACCACCTGGAAAATATCGCCCGCTTCTATGTAGTCCTTGGCGCGCAGCACCATGTCTCGATATTCACCGTCTTTCATGACCGGGGTCAGCGAGAGGTCGGGAATATCTGTGGCGGTATCAGGGCGGGGCGTTGCCAGCGAAAGCCGCCTTAGTGCATCGTCAATCCGCTCTCCGGCCTGCTCCACCGCATGGCGGGCCGAAACATCATCGCTGCTATTGCCAGCCCAAAGCGGGGCAATGGCGAACAATTCCTCGCTCAATCCGTCAAACACAAGGATGAGTGTGGGCCGCACAAACAGCATATCAGGCAGGTCGAGCGGATTGGCAGGCGCGCGGGGCAACTTTTCAACCAGGCCGATCGTTTCATAGCCGAAATAGCCGACAAGACAGGCAAGCGCCGGGGGTAGGGCGGCTGGCACGTCGATCCGGCAATCCGCGACCAGCTTGCGCAGCGCATCCAGCGCATTGACGGGGCAGTCTGAAAATGCAGTACGATCCGTGCGCCATTCAGAATTTATGGCAGCCTTTTCGCCCGACGCGCGGAACACCAGATCTGGATCAAGGCCGAGCAGGCTGTAGCGCCCTCGCACTTCGCCGCCTTCCACTGATTCCAGCAGAAAATCGCCCCGGCCCGGCTCGATCAGCTTGAGCGCGGCACCAATGGGCGTTTCGGTATCTGACACGATTTTGCGCCACACGAGCGCCGGTTTGCCAGCGCCGAGGGCGGCGATCGCTTCATCTGCATTATCGGGCAAATGGCCAGTCGTTGCAGTCATCTTGCAGGAGTCATGAAGAACACGGCTGGTGGCCCTCAGTTTTCGCCAGCAAGCTGCTTGCGCACGGCTTCGATGGCCGTGTCGTTGCGCTCAACGCCCATTTCCTCGCGGATCGCTACGCGAAGCTGTTCGGCATATTCACGGCCCGTGGTTATGCCCAGATCGCGCTTTGCCTGGCGGAAAACGGGATCATCCTTGCTGATCGTGCCAGCAATAATGTCGTTGAGGTCCACGATGAACCAGCCGCCGTTGCGCGGGGCTTCCAGCTTCTTGGTCGTGCCTTCTGCCATGGAAAACAGCAGCGCCAGCGGCGGCGGCACCTGGCCATTGGCAGCCAACTGCTCGCGCGAGAGGTTGATCGGGTCGACCGGCGGCAGTTTCACTTTTTCTGCTGCCATCGCCTGCGCGATGGTCGAGCCGCCGTTGACCCGCTTCAGAATACGGTCCGCAGCAGCACGCGCCGCCTTGGAACCTTCCGAAAGGCGCCAGCCTGCAATGACCTGCTCGCGGATTTCCTTGAGAGGTGCCGCAGCAGAAGGCGTGATGTCACTGGCTTCGAAAATGACGAAGGTCTCGCCGCGGGCAACTTCTGCCAGCTGCGGTTCGCCTTCTTCCATCTGGAAAGCTGTCTGAAGCACAGGGGCAAGGATTTGCGGCGCAGTTTCATTCTGCGCGCCATAGACAAAGCCGTTGCCCGTTATGGGCCGGGTGGTCTGCAGTTCGATGCCCAGTTCCTTGGCAACATCGATCAGCGCTTCGCCATCTTCCAGCCGTTCTTCAACCGATGCCGAAAGATCTGCCACAGCAGCGCGTCGCTTTTCCTCGCGCAGTTGAGCCGTGATTTCACCGCTTGCCTGGTCAAGATTGCGTCCGGCGGTTTTTTCAATCGAATCGACGCGGATCACATGCCAGCCAAGGCCGCTGCGGGCAGGGGCGGCTATCGTGTTGCGGCCAGCAGCAAATGCTGCCTGCGCGACCGCTGCGGATGTCTGGCCTGCCAGTTGTTCACGATCGAACGGGCCGATTGCAGCAACGGCAAGACCTGCTTCGCGGGCCGCAGCTTCGAGCGAGCCGCCGCCCTGTACGCGGGTGCGAATGGCATTTGCGGCCTGCTGGGTCGGAACGATCAACTGGCTGAAGCCGCGAGTTTCACGGGCGGCGAACTTTTCGCGTTCCGCTTCGTACCGCGCGGCGATTTCCTGCTTGGTGGGTTCCAGCGAGGTCTTGATGGCATCAGCGCCGAAACTGGCAAAACGGATAACGCGGCGTTCTGGCCTGATATAATCGCCGCGACTGGAAGCGTAGAAATCCTGCACCTGCTTGTCGGTCGGCTGGGCAGATGGAGCAAAGGCTGCGCTTGGCACGATGCCGATGGCACCCTTGCGCTGTTCTTTCAGCAAGGAAGCATAGCGGCTGACAAATTTGTCGGGAATGACCGCGCCAAATGACGCTGGCACGAGAACTTCCTTGGCCAGCAGGCCATCACCCAGATCCTGTCGCACCAGCGAATCGCTCAGCCCACGGGCAGCAATCGCCTGGCGGTAGGCTTCTTCATTGAAGTTGCCGTCTGCACCGCGGAATGCCGGAATTGCGATGATTTCGCTGTTCACCAGGTTTGCGCCCGCTCGCAGGCCGTATTTTTGTGCGAATCCCCCGATGGCCGACCGGTCAATCATCTGCTCGAGCACCTGGCCAAGGCCGCCCTGCTGAAGAAAGGCCGGCATTGAAATCGTCGGATTTTCCTGCCGCAGATTGTCGAGCGAAGCATTTGTTGCACGCGCCAGTTCTGAACTGCTGATCTTCTGATCGCCCACAACAGCAACCCTGTCACCGCCAGCAATTCCGCCGAAAGTGCCGGTGTTGGAGACATCGGCACTGGCAAACGCGAATGCGATGATACCGAGGAAACCCAGGGTAACGACGATGCCGACCTTGGATTTGAAGAAATTGCGGAAAACGCTGAGCATGGTGTGGGGCAAGTCCGGATGTTGCTGCGGGCGCGAGTCCCGACATTGGTTAGTGCATTGATTTGTGCGCCTCGCCTTATCCGGCCTGCGGACTTGTCGCAACAGGTGGGCAAGTGTTTTGACGTGAAGCCAACTTACCTCTAGGCGAGCGCACCTTGCACCCCATATGGGCAAAAGCAGGATTCACCCTGTCTTTTGGCAGGCATCAAACAGACTTCAGGAAAAATATCATGGCCGAGCGGCCCTATATCGTCGGAAATTGGAAAATGAACGGCACGCGTTCGATGCTGTCCGAAGCGCGGGCAATCGATCGTGCTTCGCAGCGTCTGATGAAGGTGGAGGTCGCCCTTGCGCCGCCATTCACCCTGATTCACGCCACCCACAAGGAAGTGGAGCAGATCGGCGTTGGTGCGCAGGACTGCCACGCGGGCGAAGAAGGCGCGCATACCGGTGATATTTCTGCCGCAATGGTGCTGGATGCGGGCGCAAAGTTCGTCATCCTCGGCCATAGCGAACGGCGCCAGGACCATGGCGAAACCAACGAAATCGTGAGGGACAAGACCGAGTCCGCGCTCGCAGCCGGACTGCGCATCATTCTGTGCTGCGGCGAATCGGAAGAAACGCGCGACGCAGGCAAGGCGGAAGAATTCGTCACTGGCCAGCTGCGCGCATCGCTGCCTGCCAGCGTTGCGGCCATGCTGGAAAGCGGGCCGGAAACGCTGACAGTGGCTTATGAACCTATCTGGGCCATCGGGACGGGCCGCACGCCTACTGTTGCAGATATCAGCGCCATGCACCGCGCAATTCGCGCCACACTGGTTGAACTTTATGGCGAAGATAATGGCTCTGCCGTGCGCATCCTTTACGGTGGTTCGGTAAAACCGGATAATGCGACGGAACTGTTGAGCGCCGATGAAGTCGGCGGCGCGCTGGTGGGCGGTGCCAGCCTGTCGGCTGAAAATTTCCTCGGCATTGTCATGGCAGCAGTGGATTTGCCAGAGTAACCGAAACGCAGTTGCCCGCACGGCTTGCTCTTGCAGCCTTGCGGCCTTACATGCGCGCCTAAGCAAATAGAGAAATCGATCCCATGTCACTTTTCCTTTTCCTCACCGTTGTTCAGGCAATCGTTGCCGCAGCTCTGGTCGGCGTGATCCTGATGCAGCGTTCTGAAGGTGGCGGCCTTGGCATCGGCGGCAGCCCCAGCGGCTTGATGAGCGCACGCGGCGCGGCGGACTTTCTGACCCGCGCAACCAAGTGGCTGGCAGTCGCCTTCGTGGTGTTGTCGATTGCGATGGCAGCCGTGGCGGTGGAAACAACATCGGGTGATGCGATTACCTCGACCCTAGATCGCAGCGTTACAGCAGAACCCGATCCGCTGGCAGGCCAGGCTGGTAACGATGCTGCGCCTGCTGCTCCTGCCGCGGCAACGCTGGCTGCTCCGGCACCTGCGGATGATCCGCTTTCGGGCGCTACCGAGTAAGTTATTTTTCGAAGAATTGTGGATTGCGGCATTTCGCCGACGCAATTCGCTTGCCCCGACTCCATTTAGAACCTTAAGGCCCGACTCCCATGGCGCGGTTTATTTTTATCACCGGCGGCGTGGTCTCCTCGCTCGGCAAAGGTCTCATGGCAGCAAGCCTCGCGGCATTGCTGCAGGCGAGGGGCTATAAAGTCCGGATTCGCAAGTTCGATCCCTATCTCAATGTCGATCCGGGCACGATGAGCCCGTATCAGCATGGCGAAGTCTATGTGACTGATGACGGGGCAGAAACCGACCTCGATCTGGGCCATTACGAACGCTTTACCGGTGTTTCGGCCCGGCAGTCGGACAATGTGACCAGTGGCCGCATATACCAGCAGATCATCGCCCGCGAACGACGCGGCGACTATCTGGGGGCAACTGTGCAGGTCATCCCGCACGTCACCGACGCCATCAAGGAATTCGCACTCGCTGATACGGATGACCTCGATTTCGTGCTGTGCGAAATTGGTGGCACCGTTGGCGACATCGAATCGCTGCCATTCATGGAAGCCATTCGCCAGCTGCGGAATGAACTGGAACCGCTGCAGACGCTCAGTGTCCATGTAACACTGGTTCCATACATTGCAGCAGCAGGTGAATTGAAGACCAAGCCGACCCAGCATTCCGTTCGCGAATTGGCTGGCCTTGGCATCAAGCCCGATATCCTGCTGTGCCGCAGCGAACACCCGATCCCTGCTGGCGAACGCAAGAAGATCGCGCAGTTCTGCAACGTCCGCGCAGAAGCCGTGATTCCCGCACTGGACGCGCCATCGATCTACTCGGTGCCGCTGCAATACCACCAGGAAGGGCTGGATACGCAGGTCCTCCGCAGTTTTGGCATCACCGATGCAGCAGAGCCGGATCTTTCCCGCTGGGAAGATGTGACGGACCGCTATTTCCACCCGGAAGGCGAAGTTACCATCGGTGTGGTGGGCAAATATGTCGGCCTGCAGGATGCGTATAAGTCGCTGAACGAAGCGCTGGTCCACGGCGGCATGGCAAACCGTGTGAAAGTAAACATCCGCTGGATAGATGCCGAAGTGTTCGAACAGGACGATGGCGACATCACCTCCCAGCTCGAACCGCTGCATGCCATCCTGGTGCCGGGCGGCTTTGGCGAGCGCGGGTCGGAAGGCAAGATTGCCAGCGTGCGCTTTGCACGTGAACGCGGCGTGCCTTTCTTCGGCATTTGTCTTGGCATGCAGATGGCCTGTATCGAGGCAGCGCGCGAAGCTGGCCATGCAGGTGCGTCATCCACTGAATTCGGCGCGACGGACGAACCTGTCGTCGGCATCATTACCGAATGGATGAGCAAGGAAGGCCTGCAGCAACGCGAAGCTGGCGGCGATCTTGGCGGGACCATGCGCCTCGGTGCATATCCGGCAAAGCTGGCGGGCAACAGCCACGTCAGTGCCGTCTATCATGGCGCGACCGAGATTTCCGAACGCCACCGCCATCGTTACGAAGTGAACGTGGCCTACCGCGAAGCTCTGGAAAAGGGTGGCCTGGTGTTTTCCGGCATGTCGCCTGATGGCCTGTTGCCCGAAATCGTCGAACGGCCGGACCACCCGTGGTTTGTCGGGGTTCAGTTCCACCCGGAGCTGAAATCACGCCCGTTTGACCCGCACCCACTGTTTGACGGTTTTATTGCGGCTGCCGTGCGCCAGTCGCGCCTGGTCTGAGCGAGGGCAGATCGCCTCTTGGATTGCGTCTGGCAGACCGGTGAATGTGCCTCGTAAAGAAATTTGTTGGAATTGAATCATTTTTTACGCGCCTGAGTAACATTCGTACGTGTCCAGAATTGGTTCACTAATAATCTGAGCACTTTATCTTTTGATAAGTTTGGCGCATGGTCTGCGAGTGGATGTTCCGTACTTTCACCGAATCCGTCATGGTACGGATGGCAATTGCAGATTCTGGGCTTGTCCCGGGATTCATCGTCTTCTGCGACCCGGACGGTAAATCCCGAACAAGACAGTGCCTCGGCACTGTGGGGGCGGACTTTCGGGTTCGCCCCTTGATTAATTCAGCACCATGAAAAATCGGCCCGCCTCCACAAGGAAGCGGGCCGATGCCATTTTCAGGGTTTGCGATATTTCTGTTTACCGCATCAGGCGGCGTCAGCTTCGTTCGCCGGCTTGTCGTTCTTGACGATTTCCAGCGTGGATTGGCCATTCACCGCGATTTTCTTCGGCTTCATGGCTTCCGGCACTTCGCGAACCAGGTCGATCGCCAGCAGCCCGTCTTCCAGGCGCGCATTTTCCACGCGCACATAGTCGGCCAGTTCGAAGCGGCGTTCAAACCCGCGGTTGGCGATGCCCAGATGCAGCATTTCGCCGTCGGCTTCGCTTTCATCCCGTTTCCTGCCTTGCACGATCAGCAGGTTTTGCTGTGCAGTCAGGTCAAGATCGGCAGGTTTGAAGCCAGCCACGGCCAGCGTGATCCGGTAATTGTCTTCACCCTGCTTGTGGATGTTGAAAGGCGGATAATTGTCGCCACCACTTGTGCGGGCCTGGCTTTCGAGCAAATCGAACAGCCGGTCGAAACCGACGGTGGAGCGGCGATAGGGTGTGAAATCAAGACGTGACATCGAAACAAATCCTCACTTGAGCAATTTGAACACTGCAAGACCCGCAAACCTGCGGCGCCCTGCCTGCGATGCATCATACCCGTTGCGGCGCATGATGCTATCAGCCAGATAGGGATTGACCGGTGCCATTCAAGATTTTCCCGCATCACGGTATGAATGCGCCTAGCCAAGGAATTATGATGACCACGCCCACTATCGATATCTACACGAAATTCGGTTGCGGATTTTGCGTCCGCGCCAAGCGTCTGCTCGACAGCAAGAATGTCGAATATAACGAATTCGACATCACGATGGGCGGCCCAAAAAGGGATGAAATGATGTCCCGCGCCCCCAATGCGCGCACTGTCCCGCAAATCTTCATTGGTGATACGCATGTAGGCGGTTCTGACGAGCTTTCGGCGCTCGACAGCGCGGGCAAGCTCGACCAGTTGCTGGCCGGATAGGCAATATGCCCCGCATCGCCATTCTGCAGATGACCACAGGCATCGACCCTGTGGTGAATGCGCAGACGATTGTGGATGCTGCGCGCGATGCTGCGGCTGCCGGGGCGAAGATGCTCTTTACGCCGGAAATGAGCGGGTTGCTCGACCGGGACCGCGCAAGGTCTGCCAGCAAGATCACCTCAGAAGAAAATGACCCGACGCTGCGTGCAGCAAGGCAGGCTGCCAGGACGTCTGCTATTTGGATTGCGCTTGGTTCAATCGCCGTGAGGCGCGAGGATGGCCGCCTGGCCAACAGGGCTGTGCTGATAAGCGACACAGGCGAAATCGCTGCTCGCTATGACAAGATTCACATGTTCGATGTCGATCTGGCCACCGGTGAAAGCTGGCGCGAATCCAATGCCTATGCGCCGGGCGAAGAAGTCGTGACTGTGCAAACCCCGCTCGGCCTGATGGGGCTGACCATCTGCTACGATATCCGCTTCCCTGCGCTTTACGAGGAATTGGGTCGCCAATTCTGCAATGTCATCACCATTCCGGCTGCATTTACCGTCCCCACAGGCACCGCCCATTGGCATATTTTGCAGCGCGCCCGCGCAATTGAAGCAAGCGCGTTTGTGATATCCGCCGCGCAGACCGGTACCCATGAAGATGGCCGGCAGACTTATGGCCATAGTCTGGTGATTGATCCCTGGGGGGAGGTCTTGCTGGATATGGGGCAGGAACCAGGCATTGGTTTTGCCGATATAGACATGGGCCGCATCGAAGAAGTGCGCCGCCAACTGCCTAGCCTTGCCAACAAGCGCAATCTGCCTAGATCAGGCACATAATGATCGTATTCGACCTTTTATGCAGCGATGGCCACCGGTTTGAAGGCTGGTTTGGATCATCTGACGATTTTGCCAAACAGCGCGAGCGGGGCCTGCTCACTTGCCCGGAATGCGGCAGTGCCAGTGTTGAAAAGGCACCCATGGCGCCTGCCGTTTCTGCCAAGGGCAACAAAACCGCAGCGCGTCCTGGCGCCACCGGCGAAGCTGTTGCGCAAAGCAGCCCCATGGCCAGCGGGCCGCTCCCGCCCGAAATCGTAAAGGCGATGCAAACGCTGGCAAAGGTGCAGGCAGACGCGCTCAAGGACAGCACATGGGTAGGTGACAACTTCGCTGAAAAGTCGCGCGCCATGCATTATGGCGAAACGGACAGCAAAAGCATCCACGGACAGGCAACTGCCGCCCAGGCGAAGGAATTGGCCGACGAAGGCATAGCGATTGCACCGCTACCGTTTCCCGTCGCCCCGCCGGAAGACCTGAACTGACGCATAAGGTGTTAGTCCGTTCGCGGCGCAAACGCTCTTTGCCATCAAACTGTAACGAGCAGGGCGCAGCAATGGCCGTGTTCAACCGATCCTGCGACCCACCTTCCCGGATCGGTCAACTTTGGCGGCACCTGCACCGAGGGGGCCGCCTTTTTGTATGGGCCAGCCAGCATTATAGGCACCGCCGCCCGGCAATTTTTCACAGATGATTGTAACGATAGGAAATCCTGCTAATCGACGTGCCTGTCTGGCAATTCAGCCGGACAAACAGCGGCCACGTCCGCGATGCGCCCGTAGCTCAGTCGGATAGAGCATCAGATTCCTAATCTGGGGGCCACAGGTTCGAATCCTGTCGGGCGCACCACTTTTCCCTAACTGTTACCAGGGTTCGGCTGAGGGGCGGATTTCGGTTTCGAACGTCCATGCGTCTGCTGGTTGCTGATGCAATTGCCAATATGTTTCTGCAACAGAGGCAGGGTTCATCAGCGTCCGGTCTTCCAGAATACCTGCATCGGCCATGCGTTGGCGCACCCACTCGGTGTCGACGCCCGAATCTATCACCAGATGGGCGACATGGATGCCCTTGGGACCCAATTCACGGGCGGCAGCCTGTGCCACTGCGCGATTGCCGAATTTGGCGCTGGCAAAGGCCGCATACCCCGAACCACCCCGCATGGATGCAGTTGCGCCGGTGAAGAAAATGGAACCCTTGCCTCGTGGCAGCATGGCCCGCGCGGCTTCTCTCGCAGTCAGGAAGCCTGAGAAACATGCCAGCTCCCACACCTTGCGGAACACGCGCGAGGTGGTTTCCAGCAGCGGAAAGTTGACGTTGGCGCCAATGTTGAAGATCACCGCTTCCAGCGGAGCCGCCGCTTCTGCCTGGCTGATGAAGGCAGTGACCTGATCTTCCTCGCGGGCGTCCAGCGTGCAGGCGACAGCCCGCCCGCCAGCAGCTTCGATCTCTGCCTTCAGCGGCCCAAGCTTTTCTCCATTCCGGCGGCCCATGAAGAGAAGATAGCCTTCGGCTGCAAAGCGACGGGCAATCGCTGCGCCGATGTAGTCGCCAGCGCCGACAATCGCGACGCTGGCATTGCGCTGGATACCATCAGCCATAGAGAGACCCTTCGTTTGTGTCAGGCCGCTGCCGAAGCAATATATTTTGAAAGATGATGGTCGGCATCACCCAGTTGATGATCAATCAGAACCGCGCGGCGTGCATAATGGGTCATGTCCAGTTCCATGGTCATGCCGATGCCGCCATGCATCTGGATGGCTTCCTCTGCCACTTCGATGCCGCTGGTCCCAATGGTATATTTGGCTGCGGAAGTTGCCCTGCTCCGGGCAAGTTCATCGGAACCGTCCAAAGCCGCTGCGGCATTGATAACGGCCGAGCGCATCTGTTCGATACGTACGACCATTTCCACCATCCGGTGTTGCAGGGCCTGATTGCTACCGATCGGCTTGCCGAACTGGACGCGGGTCTTGAGATATTCCAGCGTCGCAGTTTTTAGCCATTCAGCAATACCCAGCGCTTCGGCGCACAGGGCAAGGCTGCCCTTCGCAAGGGCTGCATCTGCAAGCGAAAGATCACCCAGCCGCGCATCTTCGCCCACCGCGACAGATGTGAACGATACCTCTGCCGCGCGCGTCCCGTCATTGCCGGGATAGCCGCGCAGGAACACGCCTTCTGCATCGGTTGGAACGAGAAACAGGCCGACATCGCCGCTGTCTTCGACCGCTGAAACGATCAGCAAATTGGCGGCTTCTGCGTGAAGAACGACAGCCTTTGCACCATCAATAGTGTAGGCGGTTCCGCTTTTTGCAGCACGCGTCTGGACGATGGTATGATCGTACCGGCCAGCCGCTTCGAACAGGGCGGGCACCACGATGGCTTCGCCAGAAATCACGTCTTCGAGCAGGTCTGGCCGTGTTTCGGCAAGGATTGTCCCTGCCATCAGCACCGGCATGACCGGTTCTGCCACGAGGCCGTGGCCCAGCGTTTCGAAAATGGCGATCAGATCATAGGGGGTTCCGGCATACCCGCCGACTTCTGGGTCAAACAGCGCGCCGATCACGCCGATTTCGGCCAGCTGTTGCCATGTGCCGCTGTCATGCCCGGGGGCATCCTGCGAAGCGTTGCGCCGCAAGCTGAGGGAATACCGCTCGCGGATGAAACGGCTGAGAACGTCGACCAGCGCCTGCCGGTCATCGGAAAGTGTAAAGTCCATGTGTGCTGCCTTTCGCGGTCTGAGGCTTAAAGCCCGAGAACGGCTTTGCTGATGATGTTTTTCTGGATCTCGTTCGATCCACCGAAGATCGTCAGCTTGCGCAGGTTGAGATAATTTGGCGTGATGACACCGGCATAATCCGGGCCAATGGCAGGTTCGTTGCTGCCTTCCATGTCGACTTCGGGCGGGAAGGGCTGGGCATATGGCCCAATGGCACGCCTTGCGAGCGAGCTGATTTCCTGCCTGATTTCCGAACCCTTGATTTTCAGGATCGAGCTTTCAGCGCCCGGTGCGCCGCCCTGTGCCGCAGCTGCCACCACGCGCAGTGTCGTGGTTTCAAGGTTGGCGAGTTCGATTTCGACCCGGGCAAGGCGCGCGGCGAACAGCGCGTCTTCGATCAGCGGCTTGCCATTGGCCATTTCGGCACGCGCAATGCTCTTCAGCCACGCAAGCCCTGCCTTTGAAGACCCGATTGCTGCCATCGAAGTGCGCTCGTAGGTCAGCAGATATTTCGCATAGGTCCACCCGCGGCCTTCTTCGCCGACGAGGTTTTCTGCAGGCACACGCACATCGGTGAAAAACACCTCGTTCACCTCGTGGCCGCCATCCAGCGTGATGATCGGGCGCACTTCCACCCCGGGGGCTTCCATGTCGACCAGCAGGAAGGAAATGCCATGCTGGCGCGGCCCGTCAGTATCTGTCCGCACGAGGCAGAACATCATGTTGGCGTGCTGGCCCAGCGTGGTCCAGGTTTTCTGCCCGTTGACGACATATTCGTCGCCATCGCGAATGGCTGCGGTCCTGACATTGGCAAGATCGGAACCTGCGCCCGGTTCTGAATAACCCTGGCACCACCAGTCATCACCATTCAGCATTCGCGGCAGCCAATGGGCTTTCTGTTCCTCGCTACCGAACGCAATAAGAACAGGGGCCAGCATGGACAGGCCGAATGGCACCACGTGGGGCGCGTGGGCCTGCGATGTTTCGATATCGTAGAGGTAGCGCTGCACGACAGACCAGCCCTGGCCGCCATATTCCTTGGGCCAATGGGCCGCGAGCCAGCCTTTGCGCGAAAGGATGGCTTGCCATTCCTCGATCTCGGCCTTGGTCAGATGTTTGCCGGTGCGGACCTTTTCCGACAGCCGTTCCGGCAATTCGGATTTCAGGAAATCGCGCACTTCCTCGCGGAAGGCTTGTTCTTCGGGGGAAAATGAAAGGTCCATCTGTTTGCCTTTGTCTGGTTCAATTGGCGCCGGAAGTGCCGGCCTGGTTTCCTACGATGGCGCTAAGTCGGCCACGGATGATTTCTTCAGCTTCGGCAACGGTGCGCTCGATCAATTCGCGCACTGTTGGGATATCGTCGATCAGGCCAGCGACCATGCCGCATGACCATGCGCCTGCATCCATGTCGCCATCATACATGATACGGGGATAAACACCCGCCACTTCGGGCACGATGTCCTGGAAGGTAATTGCATCGCCCAGTGCCGCTTCCTTGGCCAGCAGGCGTTCGACGCCGGCATTGTTCATCACCCGCTCTGTATTGCGCAGCGGGCGCATTACCAGCCGCGTGTCGAGCTCGCTCGCATTGACGATGGCGTCTTTCACATTCTGGTGAACAGGCGCTTCCTTGGTGGCGATGAAACGGGTGCCCATGTTGATGCCATCAGCGCCAAGGGCCAGCGATGCAGCCAGCGAACGCCCGTCTGCCATGCCGCCCGATGCGACGAATGGAATTTTCAGTTCATCAGCTGCGCGCGGCAGCAGGATCATGTTGGGCACATCGTCTTCACCGGGGTGGCCGCCACATTCAAACCCGTCGACGCTGACAGCATCGCAGCCAATCGATTCCGCTTTAAGGGCGTGGCGAACAGAGGTGCATTTGTGGATCACCTTGACGCCTGCTTCATGCAATGCGGGCAGAACTTGTGCAGGGTTGTTGCCCGCTGTTTCAACGGCCTTGATCCCGGATTCCAGAATGACGCGGACATAGCCTGGATAATCAGGCTGGTTCACTGACGGGAGGAACGTCAGGTTAACACCGAAAGGCTTGTCGGTCATTTCCCGGCACCTGGCGATTTCCTTCGCGAGATGTTCAGGCGTTGGCTGGGTGAGTGCGGTGATGATGCCGAGGCCGCCTGCATTGGCAACAGCAGCGGCCAATTCGGCCAGGCCGACACAATGCATACCGCCCTGAATGATCGGATGTTCGATCCCGAAAAGTTCGGTGATACGGGTCTGCATGTCGGTTTTCTCCCTGTCGGCGCAGAAGCTTTGAACCCTCGGTCGCGCATTCTTACGCCTTTACCTTAACGTAAACGTAGGAGGAATCAAGGCGCATTCTTTGCCTTGTTCAAACCCGTGCGGTGACGGTCTTTAGGACTTGTCGATTTGGGCCGATCCGATAGGTATTGCGCCAAGCCCATGGTGGAACCACGATCAGGACCGGCAGCAATGGCAGTAGAATTCTTTTTCGATTTCGGCAGCCCCAATGCCTATCTGTCGCACAAGGTCATTCCCGCTATCGAACAGCGCACCGGCGAGAAATTTACTTATGTGCCGATCCTGCTGGGCGGTATTTTCAAGGCGACCGGCAATCAGTCGCCGATGATGGCCTTTGCCGGTGTGCCAAGCAAACTTGCCTACGAGCAAATGGAAATGCAGCGCTTTATCGAAAGACACGGCCTGACCGATTATCGGCAGAATCCGCATTTTCCGGTCAACACGCTGCACATCATGCGCGGGGCAGTCGCGGCGCAGGAACTGGGCGTTTTCGATGCCTATGTCGAAAGCGTCTTTGCAGATATGTGGGAGCGCGGGCTGAAGATGGACGAACCAGGCGTGATTGCTGCTGCCTTCGAAGCTGGCGGTTTGCCCGCGCACGAACTGGGCGGGTTGATGCAGGATGATGCGATAAAAGCCCGACTGGCCGAAAATACGCAGCGCGCTGTGGAACTGGGCGTATTTGGCAGCCCGTCATTCCTGGTCGATGGCGAAGCCCTCTATTTCGGGAAAGACCGCCTGCGCGACGTGGAAGAGGAAATCATCCGCCGTCGCGGCTAGAGCGTAAAAAAAATTCAGTCGGCGGCTATTTCCCGCTTCTTGCGCAATGCAAGGGCCGAAAGCCCGACTAGTGTCGCAGACAATACCAGCGCGATAATCGCATTGCCGGTCCATCCGGCCCAGCCATAGGCGGCAGTGCCGGCCCAGCTGAAAATACCGGCACCGATGAACATGATCACAATATACCCGGTCATTAGGCGAGTGCGTATTGCAGGGGCCAGTGACAGGAAGGTCATCCGGCCTGAAACATCGATACCCGGGCCGACGGTGTTCATGATGATCAACGGAATTATCAGCAGCCACAGGCTTTGACCAAACGGATAAAGCAGGATTACACCTGCAAACTGCGCGATGCCCAGCCGAAGCCGGGCAGTTTCCGCGCCGACCTTGTCAGCCCATGCGCCAAGCCTTGGTGTGACATAGATGGCAATCGCGGCGAAACCGGCAAGATAGCCGACAATGTGGACGCCATAGCCCATTTCAGGGCTGGTCAGATGCAGCGCGAGGCCAAGCCAGACCGACAGGAAAATGCCGAAGTTCAACGCCTGTATCGCGCCCGAGACAATGACCTGCGGGTGCTGGCGAAGCAGCGGGAAAAGGGAAAGGACAAGCGCGAAATAGCCCTGCCTGTCCGCCGACGCGGTGGTGCTGGCGGCCGATGCCTGTCTGCCTTCCATGATGAAGGGCAGGGCGAGTGTAGCAGTGATCATCAGGCCGGTGGCAATTACATAAACCAGCCGCCAGTCGAGAAATTCAGCGACCATCCCTGCGCCGGTGCGCGCAATCAATATGCCAAGGATGGTGCCTGCCGTCAGCTTTGCGGTCACTGCACCCAGCCGTTCAGGCCGCACGCGTTTCGATGCATAGGCAGTCAGCAGATATGGCGTGATGGTGAAGAAGCCGAGCACGGTCGACCCGAACAGGAACGTCCCGAATTTGTGGGATAGCACCATCAACAGCAGCGCTGCCGTCTGGCCGACGGCAAAATAGATCGACAAAGTGCGATTACTGAACTTGTCCCCCAGCGGCAGCATCATGAAGATGCCAAGTGCAAGTGCAATCTGGTTGAGCGCAGGGACAAGGCCGATTGTCGCGGCATCCACTTTGAAATGGGCTGCGACTTCGCCGATAATCGGGTGAATGTAATAAGCGTTGGCCACCATCAGCCCGCCCGCCGCAGCGAGCAGGATTTCCTGCCCCGGCGTCAGATATTTCGGAGCATTTTCAGCTGTGCGCATGATGACGCGCCATAATCATGATCGTGAAGTCAGCCCTGTTCGCTTCTGCCAATCGGCACAGGTCCCTTAAACGTATGGGTGACATATGGGAAAGGAATCTCGATCGCGGCATCATCGAGTGCGCGCTTGATTGCCCGGATGACCGCATCCCGCGTCACCCACATGTCGCGCGGTTTCGAACCTGCCCACCAGCGCACAGTGAAATCGACAGAGCTTGAGTTGAACTCGCTGGCAAAGACATCAATGCCCTTTGCACTGTCGATCCCTTCGACACTCGCCACAGCATCGCGGATGACCTTGGCTGCATGGTCGAGGTCGGTGTCGTATGAAACACCGGCGATGACGTCATGACGGCGCTGGGTTTCATCAGTCAGTATCTGCACGGGGTTCTTGAACAGCATGGAATTGGGGACCAGCGTCACCTCGCCCGACAGCTTGCGAATATAGGTTTCGCGCAAGGTGATATGTTCCACCTTGCCGGAAATACCTTCGCACTCGATCACATCGCCGATACGCATTTTTTCGCGCAGCATGATCAACACACCGGCGAGAAAGTTTTCGAATATATCCTGAAACGCAAAGCCGATTGCCACTGCACCAATGCCAAGCCCGGCAATAAGGCTGGCTGGTGTGAAACCGGGCAGCATGATGACCAGCGCCATCATCAAGCCGACCAGCCAGATACCCAGTTTAACGATCGTGTCGATGAGGTTCTTGAGGCTTGGCCTGATGCTGCTCTTGCCGGTAAGCGCATCCGCAATCCTGACCGCAAACCGCGCGATGATCGCAGTGATCAGCAGCACGATGAAGGCAATGGCGAGGCTTGGCAGCGATGCAACGAAACCCTCAGCCATGCTGCGCAGCTGGCCGACGATTGTATCTACATAATTCACGTGTTTTGAACTCCCCGTTTGCCGTGCAACGGGGAGTGAGGGGCTATTGTTCCGAAATAGTCAGCTAGCGGGCCGGCCTATTCGTTCGCGGAATGCAGCCAGTCTGCGTGGCGCGGGGCCTTTTTGGTCAGGCTCCATTCTTCGAGCATCGGCATCGCAACCCGCTTCAATTCGGCATATTGTTCGTCAGTGCCGATGTCGGCTGCTAGCTCCACCCGGTGGCCGTTGGGGTCGAAGAAATAGATCGACTTGAAAATGCCGTGATGCGTGGGTCCGAGCACGTCGATGCCCTGGCTAACGATATGCTCCTTGGCGGCGAGCAGTTCTTCTTCCGAGCCCACGCGGAAGGCCAGATGTTGCACCCATGCAGGGGTGTTTTCATCGCGGCCCATTTCCTTCTGGTTGGGCAGCTCGAAAAAGGCGAGAACATTGCCGTTACCTGCATCGAGAAACACGTGCATATACGGGTCATATTCACCGGTCGAAGGCACTTTGTCTTCGGAAAAAGCCGAGGTGTATTCCATGCCCAGAACGCGGTCATACCATTCGACCGTTTCCTTGGCATCCTTGCACCGGTAGGCCGCGTGATGCACGCCTCCCAGCTTGATCGGATGGGTTTTGGTAGCTGCGGTCATCAGGCAATCTCCGCGTTTTTCTGGCCAGCACCGGTGTTGATTGCGCCGCGCTTTAATTGGTCAGCTTCGATTGATTTGAACAAGGCTGTGAAGTTGCCTTCGCCAAAGCCTTCATCCTTCTTGCGCTGGATGAATTCGAAAAAGACGGGGCCGATTGTGGTCTGTCCGAAAATCTGCAGCAGCAGACGCGGGTCGTTATTCTCGGTCGAACCGTCCAGCAGAATCCCGCGCTTTTGCAATTCTTCCACCGGCTCGCCATGGCCGGGCAGACGTTCTTCCAGCATTTCGTAGTAAGTCGCTGGCGGCGCGCTGGCGAATGGCGTGCCGGTTGCTTTCAACTTGTCCCACGATTCATACAGGTTCTGGCTGGAAAGCGCGATGTGCTGGATGCCTTCGCCATTATATTCGCGCAGATATTCCTCGATCTGGCCGCCGCCGCCTGCGCCTTCTTCATTCAGCGGGATGCGGATCTTGCCATCAGGTGCAGTCATCGCCTTAGAGGTGAGGCCAGTATATTCGCCCTTGATGTCGAAATAGCGGATCTCGCGGAAGTTGAAGATACGTTCGTAGAACGAAGCCCAATGGGCCATCCGGCCACCATAAACATTATGCGTCAGGTGGTCGATAACCTGCATTCCCGCGCCGACCGGGTGGCGGTCCACGCCTTCTTCGTAAATGAAGTCGATGTCGTAAATGGACAGGCCATCGCCGTTTTCATCGGCATAACGGTCGATCAGATAGATCAGCGAATGGCCGATTCCGCGGATTGCTGGGATGCGCAGTTCCATCGGGCCGGTTTGCGTTTCGGCTGGCTCTGCACCGCGGGCGAGCGCTTCTTCGTAGGCCTTTTTCGCATCGCGGACGCGGAAACCCATACCGCAGGCAGACGGGCCGTGTTCTGCCGCAAAATAGGCAGCAGGGCTTTTCGGTTCGTAATTGGCGATGAGATTGATACCGCCCTGGCGCCACAGCTGGACGTCCTTCGACCGGTGGCGCGCAACCATGGTAAATCCCATGGCTTCAAAAACAGGCTCCAGCTTGCCCTTTGCAGGGGCACTGAACTCGACGAATTCGAAGCCGTCGAGGCCAATCGGGTTTTCGAAAAGGTCGGCCATGGTCTGTCATCCTGAACTGGTTACAATGGAAACTATATACAGCAATCACCGGGCCTTTGTCAAAGGGGCGGACTGCGGCGACCTGCATGAGAAAACCACCGCGAAATTTTCCGGTCATGATGTTAGGTAGCCTCATGCAAGAGAACGAAGACCTGCAAGAGATTCGCCGGGCCGTGCGCGCCTTGTGCGAGGAATTCCCCGGTGCCTATTGGCGCGAGAAGGACCGCGAAAGGGCCTATCCCGGCGAGTTCGTCGATGCTTTGACGAAGGCTGGTTTCCTCGCTGCTCTCATCCCTGAAGAATATGGCGGAAGCGGGCTGAAGCTGGATTCAGCCGCCGTCATCATGGAAGAAATCCAGGCATCAGGATGCAATGGGGCTGCCGCCCATGCCCAGATGTATGTCATGAACACGCTGCTACGTTACGGCAGCGATGCGCAGAAATCAGCCTATTTACCGGCGATCGCTGCTGGTGACCTGCGCTTGCAGGCATTCGGCGTTTCAGAGCCGACCAGCGGAACAGATACCTTATCCCTGCGCACTTTCGCGCGGCGCGACGGCGATGAATATGTAATCAGTGGCCAGAAGATATGGACCAGCCGCGCTGAACATTCCGACCTCATGATGCTGCTGGCGCGCACCACCCCGCGCGAGGAAGTGCAGACCAGAACCGAAGGGCTTTCGGTGTTCCTGGTCGACATGCGCGAAATGATCGGCAACGGCATGACCATCAAGCCGATCCGCACCATGATGAACCATTCGACCACCGAGATTTTCTTCGACGATATGCGCATCCCCGCATCGGCGCTGGTTGGCGAAGAAGGGAAAGGCTTTCGCTACATCCTTTCCGGCATGAATGCAGAGCGCATCCTGATCGGTGCGGAATGTATCGGTGATGCAAAGTGGTTCATCGAACGTGCCACCGAATATGCGAAATCACGCGAAGTGTTCGGCGCTCCAATCGGTTCGAACCAGGGTGTGCAGTTTCCCATCGCCCGATGCTACGCGCAAATGCGTGCGGCGGAATTGATGGTTCATCATGCAGCGCGCACCTATGACGGCGGCGGCAATCCGGGCGCAGAAGCGAACATGGCCAAGATGCTCGCATCAGAAGCCAGCTGGGCTGCGGCAGACATGTGCGTGCAGACGCATGGCGGCTTTGGTTTTGCAGAAGAATACGATGTCGAACGCAAATTCCGTGAGGCGCGATTGTACATGGTGGCGCCGATTTCGACCAATCTCATTCTGAGCTATCTGGCCGAACATGTGCTCGGCCTGCCGCGTTCTTATTAGGCCGTTTGAAATTACAGCTTGAATCGGGCGGTTAACTATGATTCTGGTAACAATGTGACGCACGAAGGACACAAGATCAGCCTGCCGAAGGAAAAGGTGACCCAGGGGCTAGCCCTTGCGGTTCTGCTTCTCATCGGCGCGCTTGCCATTGTCGGCCCAAGCGGGCTGCTCGCATGGGGTGAAAACCTGCGCCTTCTGGACCAGCGCGAAGCACGCATTGCTGTGCTTGAGAAAGAACATGAAGCGCTGGCAAACCGTGTTGCATTGCTCAACCCTGACCATGCAGACCCTGATATGGTCGGCGAACAGCTGCGCCGCGATCTTAACGTGGTGCACGAAGATGAAGTCGTTCTGATCCTCGATCACGAATAGTCTTTCGTGTGCGCCATGCGCGACATTGCCCTTACGGATTTCGTATGCACAGGCGTTGCGCAGGCCGCGCGGTTGCGCCATAGCCTTTGGCGTGTGGCGGGCTGCCAAGCGCCCCGCCGGATGCAGATAATTTGAGGATTCCAGCATTGGCCAAACCCGCCCGGACACGCAAAGCCGCAGCCAAGCCGAATACGGCGCAGGCAGATCCAGATTTTGTGCTGCACAGCCTTCAGGCCGCGCATGAAAAATCCCGGCGTTATGATGCCAGCGATGAAGAATTGATGGGCTTTTACGAGCAGATGCTGCTCATCCGCCGGTTCGAGGAAAAGGCCGGCCAATTGTATGGTCTCGGTCTCATCGGGGGTTTCTGCCACTTGTACATCGGACAGGAAGCCGTGGCAGTCGGCCTTCAGTCTGCGCTGGCAGAAGGCAAGGACAGCGTCATCACAGGTTACCGCGACCATGGCCATATGCTGGCCTATGGTATCGACCCCAATGTCATCATGGCTGAACTGACTGGCCGCCAGGCCGGTATTTCCAAGGGCAAGGGCGGGTCGATGCACATGTTCTCGACCGAGCATAAATTCTACGGCGGACATGGCATCGTCGGCGCGCAGGTGGCGCTGGGCGGCGGGTTGGCTCTCGCCCATAAATATAACGAAGATGGCGGCCTGTGCCTCGCCTATTTCGGCGATGGCGCAGCCAACCAGGGCCAGGTTTATGAAACCTTCAATATGGCTGCGCTGTGGAACTTGCCGATCGTATTCGTCATCGAAAACAACGGATATGCCATGGGCACCGCAGTAAAACGCAGCTCCGCCGAAACTGAATTTTATCGCCGCGGCACTGCATTTCGTATCCCCGGCATGGACGTAAACGGCATGGACGTGCTGGAAGTGCGCGCCGCTGCCGAATTGGCATTTGCCCATGTCCGCGCAGGCAACGGGCCGGTCCTCATGGAACTCAACACCTATCGCTATCGCGGCCATTCCATGTCCGACCCGGCCAAATACCGCAGCCGCGAAGAAGTGCAGGAACAGCGCGATCACAATGACCCGATCGAGCGCCTGAAAAAGGAACTGATTGAACGCGGCAAGAGCGAGGACGACATCAAGGCGATCGACAAGGCAATCCGCGCCCGCGTGGCCCAGTCTGCGGATTTTGCAGAAACATCGCCCGAGCCGGAGCCGGCCGAACTGTATACTGATGTTCTGGTGGGGTCGTACTGATGGCGGTCGAACTGAAAATGCCCGCGCTTTCTCCTACGATGGAAGAAGGCACTCTGGCCAAATGGCTGGTCAAGGAAGGCGATACGGTCGCGCCCGGCGATATTCTCGCCGAAATCGAAACGGACAAGGCAACGATGGAATTCGAAGCCATCGACGAAGGCACCGTGGGCAAGATCATGGTGGCAGAGGGCACTGAAAACGTCCCCGTTGGCACAGTGATCGCGATGCTTTCGGGCGACGATGACGATAGTGCCGCTGCACCACCGCCGGTCGAGGATGTTGCGGGCGAGGGCAAGGATGTTGGCCGCGAACCTTCGCAGGCTGAAGTGACAAAGCCCGTTCGCGCTGAACCCAGGGCCGATCCTGAAATTCCCCATGGCACCAACATGGCCACGGTCACCGTGCGCGAAGCCTTGCGGGACGGCATGGCCGAGGAAATGCGCCGCGACGAACGCGTGTTCGTGATGGGCGAGGAAGTGGCCGAATACCAAGGCGCCTATAAGGTTACGCAGGGCCTGCTCGATGAATTCGGTCCGAAGCGTGTGATTGATACGCCAATCACCGAATATGGTTTTGCCGGCATCGGGACTGGTGCTGCGATGGGCGGATTGCGGCCTATCGTGGAATTCATGACCTTCAATTTCGCCATGCAGGCAATTGACCACATCATCAACTCTGCCGCCAAGACCAATTATATGTCCGGCGGCCAGATGCGTTGCCCCATCGTGTTCCGCGGACCCAATGGTGCTGCCAGCCGCGTAGGCGCGCAGCACAGCCAGAATTACGGCCCGTGGTATGCAAGCGTGCCCGGCCTGATCGTGATTGCGCCCTACGATTCGTCAGATGCGAAGGGCCTGATGAAAGCGGCCATCCGCTGCGATGACCCGGTCGTTTTCCTCGAAAACGAGCTGGTCTATGGCCGCAGCTTCGAACTTCCGGAACTGGATGACCATGTCCTGCCAATTGGCAAGGCACGCATCATGCGCGAAGGTTCGGACGTGACAATCGTGTCCTATTCCATCGGTGTCGGCCTGTCGCTCGAAGCGGCCGAGGAACTGGCGGAGCAGGGCATCGAGGCTGAAGTGATCGACCTCAGGACCTTGCGCCCGCTCGATAAGCAGGCAGTGCTCGACAGCCTGGCAAAGACCAATCGCGTCATCGTCGCTGAAGAAGGCTGGCCAACCTGTTCGATTGCTTCGGAAATCGTCGCGCTGTGCATGGAAGAAGGTTTTGACCACCTCGATGCGCCGGTGCTGCGGGTGTGCAACGAAGATGTGCCGCTGCCATATGCGGCCAATCTGGAAAAGTTGGCATTGCTTGATACAGCGCGCATCGTCGCAGCAGCAAAGAAAGTTTGCTACGCGGAGTAGGCCGGAAACGAATACGCCGGCGATCGCGGTCTCGAGCGATCACCGGCGTCACGGCTCCCAGCCGCGCTATCCGCTTTGAGTCCGAAAGGTCAGGTCGCCGGAGGCACTACGGTTTCGACCACGAAAATCGGACGCGAATAATACAGCTTGGAGCCGGGAAGGTCGACGAATGGCAGCCAATCTTCCAGCGTATATTCGATTGTCAGGTTGATTTCCTTCGCGCCCACGATGCGCGAAACCGTCTCAGTTTTAGCCGTGACCGTTAGCTGATCGGTATCGAGCATATATGGCATGCCGACTGCACTGCCGCGTACCACGGACTGGATGTCGGCATTGGTGACTTCGTTGCCCTTCTGGTATTCAACCATCACATAACGGCCCGCGTCAGAAGCCACAGAACGCACTGCGTTGAAGTTTTGCATACGCTGGCCGACATGGAAAACGCCGATCATCATGGTGATGAGCAATGGTGCGAGAAGGGCGAATTCGACCATCATCGCAGCCTTGGTGTCGCGGGCGAGGCGCGTTAGAAATTTTGGCTTGTTCATGACAGCTGCACCGTCCGTTCAACGTCGAAATCGATCGCATCGCCAATGCCGAAATCAGTCCACACAGGCACATATCGGTCCTGTAGCGACAGCTTGATATAGGAACTCACGATATCATCGGTGGCGCACTGATCGCGGGTCGCAACCGTTGTTTCGCTGGCGTTGCAGCGAAAAAATCGCGTCACTGTTACCTGGCTGTCCTTAAGGTCCATCGATTTTTCGATGATACTTTCAACCGTAGTGGTTTCGGTGACGGCACCTTGTGCGGCTGCAAGGGCGATGATCTCGCCTTCGGCAGCAGCGGTCTGCAATTCGTGCTGGCGCGAGATGATCGTGCCTGCTTCGAACGTGCCCAGAGCCAGAATAAGCAAGACTGGCGTGACGATGGCGGTTTCAATCACCATCGTTCCGCGTTCATTGCCGAGCAGCTTTGTCGCCAGTTTCTTCATGATCATGCCACCATCTTCACTTTGGGTGTCGAAGTGCCGACATTCGTTGATTTGTTCGTCGGGCAAAGCGTTTCGAGCGTCGCGTTACCGCGAATGTCGATCGTATAGGCCGAGATCTGGAGGCACTGTGCCGTCACCGATGCAGTGCCGTTCACCTGCAGGTTGCCATCGGGCAGGTAAATCAGACCTTCGATCAGCGATTTCGAATTGCCGTTGAAGATGTGGCCAGGGTCGCCGGCGTTATTGTCACGTTCTTCAAACACCAGAATATCGGACAATTCGTCTGCCTGGTCGGCATAGGGCCCGCCTGCAAAAGTGGCAGCTGATGGCGGGGTGAGAGTGAGCTTGTTGTCATTACCACTGCCGCCCAGCTTCATGCGCGCCCCGTTTCGAAGGACGAACATGACCCCGGTGCCGGTGACGTTATAATTGGCCGTTAGGTCCAGCACGCCGCCATCGATCACGTAAATGCCGCTGGCGAGAACGGTGGTGCAGCTTACGACCAGGCCGTTGTAGGTGCCGGGTTTGAGCGAAGCCTGCTTGTTCTGACCCTTGCCCTCGCACGCATATTTTTGCGGCGTGTCGTTGGTTGGCGGGGTCAGGTCTGCGTAAATATCTTTCAGCACGCCTTCACCGACATTTTCGACGACGTCATCATCGTTTTCAGTTGGCGCGCTGATGCCGCCGCAGGCGACAATCACGTCTGTTTCCACCGTGGCAGAACCATCAATGGTGATGGCGTCTTCATCGCAGGACAATGCAGCAAGGCCGCACTGCGCCTTCACCGTGGCGTTACCGCCAATGGTGGTGCCGGTGCCTTCTTCAGTCAGCGAAACGAGGCATGCGTTGAAATCATAACCTTCGGCAAAGCTGGCCTGGGCAATTGCGCCAATGGTTGCAGCCTTGCCTGTCAGGAAGCTGCTGAAGGGAAGCTCGCGCGATGCCGACGCCGTGACGACGACACTGTTCTTCGTACCGCCGGCATAATCGGCAATCGTGATTGTGGGTTCGGTTGCAAATGCGGCAACAACATTGATGTTGGCATTGAATTCCTGAAGGGCGCGGACAGAATAATTATCCGCAGACTCGTCGCGCGCCAGTGCCCATGCGCCTGCATAGGCAGCCTGGTCGACCGAATGCTGCAATTCGCGCTTCCACATATACCACTGGGTGATGTCCACGCCGTATCCGGCACCGCCGATCAGCGCCGGAATACCCAGCGCGACAAGCAGTGTGGCGTTACCGCTCTTGTTGGAGCGGAGTTTTTCGAAAAAGCGACGGATAGCCCCCATCGTTTGTACCTTCCCAGTCAGGATTACGTTCGATTAGACTTGCCCATATCTCATGTGTGGTAACCGCTTTCATAAACTGCATGGTTAACCAGGGATTACGGAGTTCATCAGCCGCACAAAACCGCTGATTGGCCATGGCCGCGCTGATGCCGGTTGACTTGTCAGCGGCGAAATGGCGAGAGCGGCTTATGGCTGAATTGACCCCCGATGAGCTGCCCCTAGTGATGCGTCTGGCGCTCAGCTATGCGCCTGCACGAAGCAGGCAGCCCACATTGGTAATGATGTTGCTGGACCAGCGCTTTGCCCAGTTCGTATCGCAAGCGAAGGAGCCCATTCTTGCACAGATGCGGCTGGCATGGTGGCGTGATGAACTGGCCAAGCACCCTGACGCAAGGGCGCAGGGCGACTCTGTGCTTACCGCAATTGGTGCATTGTGGCAGGGCCATGAACTGGCACTTTCCAGCCTGGTCGATGGATGGGAGGAACTTCTGGCAGAGCCGCCGCTTCCCGAAACCGCGCCAGAAAACTTCGCAGTCGGGCGCGCCCTGTGCTTTGCCGCCATCGCGCGGATGGCGGGTGATGGTGACAGTGCAAACGACGTGTTGCTGGCTGGCAGACGCTGGGCAATGGCAGATCTTGCGGCGAAAATTTCTGATCCGGATGAAAAGGCAGTGGTGGTGGATACAGCCTTGCGCCTGGGCAAGGCAGCACCTCGTTTGCCCCGCAGCATGCGGCCATTGGCGGTGCTGGACGGTCTGGCCCGCAGCGCGCTGGAACAGGGCGGCGGGCCACTGCTGCAAGGCCGCAGAAGCATTGCCCGCGCGATGCGGCTTGGCTTGCTGGGAAACTAGATTATGTTATTCAATTGGAAGATAAAAATTCCAGAAGGATAGCCTGAATGAACCGATTGTTCCTTGGCGCGGTAATCGCGCTCATGCTGGTGGGCATCGGCGGTTTCTGGTGGCAGGGGCGTGCGGAAGTGGAACAGGGTGCACCGCCGCCCATGCCTGTGCAGCCAGAGGACACTCAGGACGAAATCCCCGTTGCCGATCTGGGCGATCTGGAAGGTCCGGCTCCGCCCGAAGCAACCGAACTGACGCGCGAACAGCGCCGCTTCTTTCGCTATGACAGAAACCGCGATCTGAAGATAACCCGCAACGAAATGCTGTCATCACGCACCGATGCATTCAGGGCGCTGGACAAAGATGGCAACAACTTGCTGTCGTTCGAGGAATGGGCAGTCGCCACGGCCAGCCGGTTCGACAAGGCAGACAAGAACGGCAATCGCGAACTCACCCAGGAAGAATTCGCCACGACCCGGCCCAAGACCAAGGCAAAGCCTGTCTGCCGTTGCTGACCGTGCCCGTCAGGCCGGTGATAGTTCGCCAGTTTCAATCCACTCGCCGAACTCTTCCTTGGCACGGGTGGTATAGGCTTCCTTGCGCTGCTTCTTCTTGATGTCGTGAAGTGGGGGAAACAGGCCGAAATTCACATTCATGGGCTGATAGGTTTCCGCTTCCGCATCGCCGGTGATGTGCGAAAGCAGCGCGCCCATAGCCGTGGTCGGCGGCGGCGACGCCCATTGCCTGCCCGATATTTCAGCGGCGACCATCAGCCCTGTCATCAGGCCAATCGCGGCGCTTTCGACATAGCCTTCGCAGCCGGTAATCTGACCTGCAAAACGAATGTGCGATGCATTCTGCAGGCGCAACTGGCGGTCAAGCACCATGGGCGAATTGATGAATGTATTGCGGTGCAGGCCGCCCAGCCGCGCAAATTCCGCGCTTTCAAGGCCGGGAATGGTTCTGAACAGTTCAACCTGCGCACCGTGTTTCAACTTGGTCTGGAACCCTACCATGTTCCACAATGTGCCAAGCTTGTTGTCCTGCCGCAGCTGCACCACGGCATAGGGCCAGCGCCCGGTGCGCGGATTATCCAGCCCCACAGGCTTCATCGGCCCATAGCGGAGCGTATCGACACCGCGTGCAGCCATCACTTCGATCGGCATGCAGCCATCGAAATAGGGCGTGTTTTCTTCCCATTGCTTGAAGGTCGTTTTCTCGCCGTCCATCAGCCCCTGATGGAAGGCGAGATACTGGTCCTTGTCCATCGGGCAATTGATGTAATCCTTGCCCGCTTCGTCAGATGTGCTGCCAGCGCTCGGTTTGTCCCAGCGCGATGCGAACCAGCATATATCCATGTCGATGGATTCGCGGTGAACGATGGGCGCGATTGCATCGAAAAAGGCGAGGCTTTCCTGCCCTGTCGCCTTGCCGATATTCTGGGCCAGCGAAGCGGCGGTAAGCGGACCTGTTGCCACAATCGTTGCCCCGCTTTTCGGCAGTGCGTCGATCCGTTCGCGGATGATGGTAACATTAGGGTGTTCTTCCAGCGCCCGCTGGACTGCGGCCGAGAACACATCGCGGTCCACCGCCAGTGCCGTGCCAGCAGGCACGCGCGCTGTTTCGCCAGCAGCCATGATGATGGAATCGAGCCGGCGCATTTCATGATGCAGCAGGCCGACGGCATTTCTTTCGTCATCGTCAGACCGGAAGGAATTGGAACAGACCATTTCTGCCAATCCATCGGTCTGGTGGGCCGGTGTCATCTCTCCGCTACCGCGCATTTCGGACAGGCGGACGCGGAATCCACGCTGCGCCAATTGCCATGCCGCTTCGCTTCCGGCGAGGCCGCCACCAATAATGTGCACGTCATGGTTGTGTGTCTGGTCAGTCATAGCAGGATCGGATAGCAGCGTTGGCGCGCCGGACAAGGCGGGACAGTCAGGAGAATGGCTTTGGCAGTGATCGATAGCCGGATTGAAGGCCGGCCAGGACCAGCCTTTGCGGCACTCCTGGTGATGGGCGCTGCCTATTGGCTGACCGCCATGGCAAGATCCGGCGTTGCATTTCAACATCTGGCAGACTTGCCGACGATGCTCGTCATTGGTGGGAAAACTGCCTGTATCCTCGGCCTTGCGCTGCTTGTTCTGCTGCGCACTTCGGGAGATATTCGCTGGATGCTAGGCGGATCGCTGGTGCTGATCGCCCTCGCTGATTTTCTGCTTGCGACCAGGGGGCTGATGTCAGGCGGCACCTTTTTCGTTTTGGCCCATGTGCTCGCCATTGTGTTCTATTGCCGATATTGTGACCGCAGCGCGGGTGCGTCAGTGAAGCTGGCTGCGCTCGCGGTCCCTGTGTTGGCGGTGCTGGCGGTTGCAGTTTCGGTGAACGCTGCTGGCCTGCACCCGGTGCATCTTGCCTATCCTGCAATATCGGGCAGCATGGCTGCTTGTGCCATCGCCAGCCGGTTTCCGCGGTGGAACAATGGGCTGGGCGCGAGCCTGTTTGTCATGTCAGATGTAATCTTCTTCTGGGATTTCGGCTTTTACAATGGCAGCGGCACGCTGGGCTGGATGGTCTGGCTGTGCTTTTTTGCAGGCATTGCCCTGATCGCGCATGGCGCAATTCGCGGCCCACAGGGAATTGAGGAAGCAAATGGTTAAACGCGCACTTGTGAAAAGCAGGCCATGGCTGCTGGCCAGTATCGCGGCCGCAATTGCCTTTTTTGTCCTGTCAGATGCGCGCATTCCCGGCATCGGTATCATTGCGCTGAAAGGGGCAGGGGTTGCCTTGCTCGCAGTCTATGCGTGGGTCCGGCATCCGGGTGCAGATGCACGCCTGCTTGCCCTTGTCATGGCGCTTTCGGCGCTGGGCGATATTGGCATGGAATTTTACACTTCGGTTGGAGGCGCGATATTCTTCGCCAGCCATCTGGCAGCGATGGCGCTTTACCTGCGCAACAGGCGCGAACATGTCACGCCGAGCCAGAAGTTGTTTGCTGTCGTGCTGCTGTTCATGACCCCTTTCATCGCATGGCAGCTAACCGCTGCAACGCCCGATACAGTCCCGGTTACGCTTTATGCGCTGGTTCTTGGAGGCATGGCCGGGCTGGCGTGGACCAGCAGTTTTTCCCGATACCGCGGCGGGCTGGGTGCGGTGCTGTTCGTCTTGTCTGACTTGCTGATCTTCGCGCAAATGGACGTTATGGCAGAAAGCCCGATCCCGTCATGGCTGATCTGGCCGACATATTACACTGGCCAGTTCCTGATCGCGACAGGCGTGATCCAGACCTTGCGCAAAGAACTGAGAGCTGAATAGAATTCGCTAGCCGTTCCAGGCAGCAATGGTGGTGCGGTGCAATTCGCGCCTGTGGCCTTCGTAACCGCCGGTGGCCTTGTGCAGCACTGATCGGTTGTCCCACATCACCACCATGTTTGGTTGCCATTTGTGGCGATAGACAAATTCGTCCCGGCCCTGCCATTCCAGCAATTCCACCAGCAAAGCGAAAGCGTCAGTGTCATCCATCCCTTCGATGCCGATGATATATCCTGCGCAGCTGAAAATACCTTCTTCGCCCGTTTCGGGGTGGCTTCGCACAAGCGGATGCGTCTGCGTCGCCATGGCGGATTCGCTCGGGCGAATGGCCATGCTGCGCCCTTCATCTTTTTCGCCATAAGTGCCCTTAGGCGCATAGGCGCCCCGCGCGCTGTGGATCGCGGTAAGCTTGCGTAGCCGGTTCTTGCGATCTTCAGGTAGCGCTGCAAAGGCAGCGATCTGGTTTGCAAACAAGGTGTCCCCGCCAGTCGGCGGAACTTCTATGGAAAGCAGGCAGGTGCCAGCAGGCGGCTGCGCGAGAAAGCTCCAGTCACTATGCCAGTTTTCCGCGAAAAGCGGCGTTTTCTCGTCCGCTTCGCGCAATATCGCGGCAATGTTCTTGCGCCCGGCAATGGGGGCGAAGAACGGATCTTCGCCAAAGCCGCCAAAAGCTTTGGTCAAACGTTCCAACGCATCATCGTCCATCGCCTGGTCCGGAAAAGCAAGAACGCGATGTTCAAGCCATGCGGAACGGAGTGAAGCGACAAGGTCGGCAGTCAACGGGGCAGCGAGGTCAACGCCTCGCACATATGCCCCGCAAGCGGAACCTGTCGGTTCAACCGTTAAGGTCAACTGTCCGGTGAGCTTTCGTTGTTGCCGTTCATGTCCTCATCCCGATATTCTGTCGGAGCAGGTGCAGTTTCCGGTGTACCTCTACCAACCATTTCCTCGACGATGGCTTCTTCTGCCTCGTTCTCAGGCTCTTCCTGCTCGTCCAGCCTGACAGCGCCTACAATCGTTTCCTTTTTGGAAACGTCAAACAATTTCACGCCGGCACTGGCGCGGCCGATCACCCTTAGGGTTTCAAGACTGATGCGGATAAGCTTGGCCTGATCGGTCACCAGCATCAGCTGGTCGGACTTTGTCGCAGTGAAGCTGGCGACAACCGGCCCGTTGCGGGCAATGTTGTCGATATTGGTGATGCCCATGCCGCCGCGGCCTGCCTGCCTGTATTCATAGGCAGATGACATCTTGCCATAGCCATTGGCGCATACGGTAAGGATGAACTGTTCCGCTTCCGCCATTTCGGCGTGTTCGGAAGACAGTTCCGGCGCATTTTCATCAGCCTTCCACGGCGCAACCTTGAGATAGGCGTCACGTTCTTCGGGAGTGGCGCTGCCAGCATTCAGGATGGAAAGGGAGACGACTTCATCACCTTCTTCCTTGAACTTCATGCCTCGCACGCCGGTCGAGGTCCGGCTGACGAATTCGCGTACATCTTCGCCGCTGAAGCGGATTGCCTTGCCCATACGGGTGGCGAGTAACACATCGTCACCCGTTTCCAGCAAGGCGACGCCAATCAGGCGATCGTCGCTATCTTCATCGAAGCGCATGGCGAATTTGCCGTTGGACGGAATCCGCGCAAAACTGTCCATGCTGTTGCGGCGGACATTGCCCTTGGCGGTTGCAAATACGACTGTGAGAGCCCCCCAACTGTCTTCGTCCTCTGGCAAAGGCAGCACGGTGCGGATTGTCTCGCCATCTTCCAGAGATGGCAGCAGATTTACGATAGGGCGGCCGCGTGTGGTCGGCCCACCTTCGGGCAGCTTCCACACCTTGAGGCGGTAAACCTTGCCTGCGGTGGAGAAGAACAGCACGGGGTTGTGGGTGCTGGTGACGAACATTTCGCTCACCGCGTCTTCTTCCTTGGTGGCCATGCCGGCGCGGCCCTTGCCGCCGCGATGCTGGGCGCGGAAGGTCGATAGCGGAGTGCGCTTGATGTACCCATCAAGAGTGACGGTCACGACCATCTCGTCGCGTTCGATCAGGTCTTCATCATCGAGACCATCCCATGCAGGTGCAATTTCGGAAAGGCGCGGAGTGGCGTAATTATCGCGTACTTCCTGCAATTCGCCGCGCATCACTTCATACAGTTTCACGCGGTCAGCCAGAATTTCCAGATAGCCGGCGATGGCGTCTGAGAGTTCCTTCAGCTCTTCGCCGATCTCGTCACGCCCAAGGGCCGTAAGACGGTGCAGGCGCAGTTCCAGAATAGCCCTGACCTGCCGTTCGGAAAGGCGGTACGTGCCGCCTTCCTGGTCCGCATCAGGTTCGATGGCTTCGACCAGCCGGATATACTGGGCGATATCGCCAATCGGCCATTCCTTGGAAATCAGTTTGGCACGCGCTTCGGCAGGGTTGGGCGAACTGCGGATCATCGCCACGACTTCGTCGAGGTTGGACACAGCGACGACCAGCCCGAGCAAGATATGCGCGCGATCACGCGCCTTGTTCAGTTCAAACTTCGTGCGGCGCGTAATCACTTCTTCGCGGAAGGTAATGAATGCCTGGATGAACTCGCGCAGCATCAATGTTTCCGGCCTGCCGCCACGAATGGCGAGCATGTTGGCCGGGAACGATGATTGCGCAGGCGTGTGGCGCCAAATCTGGTTCAGGACGACTTCTGCAGTGGCATCGCGTTTCAGGTCTATGACCACACGCACGCCCATACGGCTGGATTCGTCGCGGATGTCGGAAACGCCTTCGATGCGCTTTTCCTTCGCCGCTTCTGCCAGTTTTTCCACGAGGCCGGATTTGCCGACCTGGTATGGAATGGAGGTCAGGACGATGGATTCGCGGTCACCACGCTTGGTTTCGATTTCATGGCGGCAACGCTGCAGGATAGAACCGCGGCCCGTCATATAGGCCGAACGTGCGCCGGATTGGCCCAAAATCAGCGGCGCAGTCGGGAAATCGGGACCGGGGATGATTTCGAACAATTCTTCCGACGTGATGCCGGGGTTGTCCATATAGGCAAAGCAGCCGTCGATGACCTCCCCCAGATTATGCGGCGGGATATTGGTCGCCATGCCCACGGCAATACCACCGGCACCATTTACCAGCAGGTTTGGATAGCGTGCAGGCAGCACAGTCGGTTCAGCCCGTGAACCGTCATAGTTGTCGACGAAATCGACTGTATCCTTGTCGAGATCGTCAAGCAGGCTGTTGGCGACCTTTGCCAGACGCGCTTCGGTGTAACGCATGGAAGCTGGCGGATCGGGGTCCATTGAACCGAAGTTACCCTGACCATCAATCAGGGGCACACGCATGGACCAGTCCTGCGTCATGCGGGCCAGCGCATCGTAAATCGCGCTGTCGCCGTGGGGGTGATAGTTACCCATCACGTCACCGACGATTTTCGCGCTCTTGCGATAGGGGCGGCCAGCAACAAAGCCGCCTTCGTTGCTGGCAAACAGGATACGGCGATGGACCGGTTTCAGCCCGTCGCGCACGTCGGGAAGGGCGCGGCTGACAATTACGCTCATCGCGTAATCGAGATAGCTGGTCTTCATTTCATCGACGATGTCGATGCGCGTATATTCGCCTAAAGGGGCTGCCGGTTCGAGAATTGCAGTATCGTCGCTCAAGAGGACTCTTTTCTTTGGGTTGCCCGCCTTTGCGGGTTTCTAGTTCTATGGGCATCAGGATAGGCGATAGGGGCCCCTACCGCCACCAAAACCGGCCCAGGGCAGGGCTTAAACTGCGGGTTTTCCACACCTGCTTGCCGTGTCGGGCCCGTTCATGCTTTCGCAGGCCTGATTAGCGTGTTCAAAAGCGGTTCAGGCCATTTTGCGTAAAAGATTTGCCATAAGGGGTGAGGCGGAACTAGTGCCTTACCTATCCGTTTTTCAAGGCAAGACACCTTTCCTTACCACACTTGGGAGAAACCCAGATGAAATCGTTCAAACCAATTGCCGCTGCACGTTCGAAGCGCACCGGTTCCAGCCTTGCATTCGCTATCGCCCTTGCGGCTGGCGGCGTGCTGGGCGTGACCGCGCTCGAAGCGCCGGCATTTGCGCAGAAGAAAAAGGACAAGAAGGCAGAAGCGCCCAAGTCCAACTATTCCAAGGGTTTCATCGAGGCTTACAAGCCGCTTGAAGACCTGTCGAAAGCGCCTGCCAAGGACCTTGCTGCAATTTCTGCAGGCTTCCCTGCAATGGTTGCTGCAGTTGAAACCGAAGATGACCGTTTTGCTGCTGGCAACTTCATCTATTCGATCGGCCGTGAAGCCAGCAACCGCGCTCTACAGCGTCAGGGCGTGGACATGATGTTGCAAAGCGGCAAGGTTCCTGCCGCGAACACCGGCCAGTATAACTTCCTGGCAGGTCAGCTGGCCTATCAGGATGAAGACTGGGCAACTGCGCGCACGCGCATGATGGCTGCTGTCGAGGCAGGGTATGTGGACAATGGCCCGGAAGCCATCGTTGCTGAAACCTACTTTAGCGAACAGAATGCGACCGGCGGGCTTACCTACCTTGCCAATGCCATCAACAAGCGCGTCGCTTCTGGCCAGCCGGTTGACGAATCCTGGATCAAGCGCGGCATTGCGATTGCCTACAATAACGACCTTGCAGCGGACGCGGGCAATTTCGCCAACCTGTATGTGAAGTATTATCCGTCGGTGAACAGCTGGGGCGATGCGATCGCTATTCAGCGTAACTACGCAAATTACGATAACCAGGAACTGCTGGACCTTCTGCGCCTTGCAGATCGCACGAACAGCCTGCGCAACGAACGCGACTTTGTCGATTACATCGACGCAGCCGATGCGCGGCGCCTTCCCGGTGAAGTTTCCCGCGTAGTTGAAGCTGGCATCTCTGCCGGCAAGCTGAAGGCTAGCGATGTGTTCGTTGCCGAAGCGCGCAGCACTGCAAAGGGCCGCCTAAGCGCAGATCAGGCTGACCTGCCTGCACTAGTGAGCGATGCTCGCAAGGCTGGCGCCACCGCACTTACTGCGACCGCGGCTGGCGATGCATTCCTCAGCTATGGCCGCGCGGCTGAAGCTGAAGAAATGTACACCATCGCATTGACCAAGTCGGGCGTAGACACGCAGCGCGTGCTCAACCGTCTGGGCATCGCTCAGGCCGATCAGGGCAAATATGCCGAAGCCAAGGCAACCTTCGCCAAGATCGAAGGCAGCCGAAAGCAGATCGCCAAGCTCTGGACGCTTTATGCAGACCAGAAATCGGCTGCGGCAACGCCTGCAAGCTGACAACGACTTCGATAGAAATGAAGAGGGGCGCGAACTTCGGTTCGCGCCCCTTTTTCATGGTCAGTGCTGGCTGAGGGTCAGCGCATTCGCTTGACGTAAGGCTGCCCGTTCTCGCGCCGCTCGACCTTGAAATTATCCAGCCCCTGGATGAGATCAGTGAGGCGTTTGTAGCCATAGTTTCGCACGTCGAAACTGGACCGGTTGCCCGCGATATTGCCCATTTCGCTCAGGCGGGCAAATCCATTTTCGTCCCGTCGCGCGGCTTTCCACGCTTCGCTCAGCAGCTCGACCAGCTCCTGATCCACTTCCGGCTTGCGGGCAGGGGACGAAGCGCTGTCAGTGCTGCTGCTTTCTTCTGCCCGATTGGCAATCAGCTTGTCGATATCGATGAACCGGGTGCAGACAGACCGGAAGGATTCCGGTGTTTTGGAACTGCCGAAACCATAGACGATGATACCATCCTGCCGCAGACGAGTAACCAGCGGCGTGAAATCGCTGTCTGAAGTCATCAGGCCGAAGCCGTCCACCTTGCCCTGATAAAGCAGATCAATCGCGTCGATCGTCATCGCCATGTCGGTGGCGTTCTTGCCTTTGGAAACATCGAATTGCTGCTGTGGGCGGATGCCGAACTTGTTGGTGATCTTGTCCCATCTCGCCAGATTGTCCTTGGCAAAATTGCCGTAAGCGCGGCGGATGTTCACCTGGCCCAGTTCTGCCATCACGGTCAGCACGGGGTCGATGCCTTGCGGCGTGGTATTGTCTGCATCAATCAGCAGGGCGATGTTCTTGAGTGTTTCATGAGACATAGGCTTGTAGATAGCTTTGAAAGCAGCCCATGCAACCAGCTTTGGTGATTAGACCGCTGGCTGGAACTCGCCTGTTTCTTCGTCCAGAATGTGCAGTACGCCTTCGGAGATGGCAAAAAAACTACCGTGAAGGTTCAGCGTGCCATTACGTTCTTTCTGGCGAACGCAGGGGAATGTCCGCAGGTTAGCCAGGCTGACTTTTACCGCGGCATGTTCCATCGCACGCTCCGCATCGCGGCCTTCGATGCCATATTGTGCGGCAACAGGTTCCCGCACATCATCCAGCATGGCGATCCAGTTGGCGATGAAGCCGCCTTCGCCCGGTGCCGTTCCGTGCAATTCCTGCGTAAGCGCAGCCTTGCAGCCGCCGCACATACCGTGGCCCATCACCACGACATGGTTCACATCAAGAACCTGCACCGCAAATTCCAGCGCGGCGGAAACACCGTGCAGGCCGGGCGTCGTCTCGAACGGGGGGACCATGGCAGCGACATTGCGAACGACGAAAATCTGACCCGGATCGACATCGAAAATCTGCGCCGGATCAACCCTGCTGTCCGAACAGGCGATAATCATGGTCTTGGGCGACTGGCCCTGTTCAACCAAATGGTCGAAACGTTCGCGTTGCCTTGGATATCCTTCTGTCCGAAACCTGCGATAGCCTTCGAGGAGGTGGGCAAATTCAGACACTAGAAACGCTCGCCCCGAATGACTTCAACATCCCACATCGTCAGCAGCAAGCCATGGCTCGACAGGATAGGAGAGAGTGCATCAACCAGGGCAGCTGCCTTTTCTTCGCTTGCGATGGACAGGATCAGCGACTTGTCCGCGCCTGTCACCCGCTCTTCGCGCCACGGGCCGTCACGGCCGCTTCCCGATTGAACTGGCAGCACTGTCCAGCCGCTGATTTGCGCGCGGTCGATTGCGTCAGTCACGCGCCGGATCAGCGGGGTATCGGCCAGAATTTCGATGCGTTTTCTGATGACAGTTTCCATCATGAGGAAATTCCTGCTGGTCCGCCCAACGCCACTGCCACGGCTGTGATCAGACCGATGTTGACGAGGATATTGAACGGGAACGTGATGCTGAGCGACATGGTGAGATAAATGCCGGGGTCCGCTTCGGGCAAGGCAAGGCGCATGGCGGCAGGCACTGCAATATAGCTGGCGCTGGCGCACAAAACACCAAAGGCCGCAGCCGAACCCACATCAAGCCCAATCGCAGTCCCGGCCAGAACGCCGATCATGCCGTTCACCAGGGGCAGCGCGATCGCGATTGCACCAAGCCGCCACGTCAATGCACGTGCTGACATTATCCTGCGGGCAGCGATAAGGCCCATGTCTAGCAGGAAGAGGCACAAGACACCCTTGAAGCCTGCTGCAAAGAACGGGCTGACTTCTTCAAAACCGTTGGGGCCAGCGACCATGCCGATGGCAAAGCTGCCGAGCAGCAAAACGACGGATGCGTTGAGAAATACCTCGCGCAACATTTCTGACCGTTCGTTGCCGCTGTTGCTACCCATACCACGTGCCAGCAACAGGCCGGAAAGGATGGCAGGTGTTTCCATCGCGGCAAGAACCGCCACCATGTAACCGCCGGGCGGCAGACCAGAAAGTTCGAGGATCTGGACAGCAGTAACGTAAGTCACAACGCTGACCGAGCCATAATGCGCGGCGACTGCGCCAGCATTCGTCCTGTTCAGCCGGCCAAAGCCCTTGAGTACTGCATAGGCTGAAAGCGGCAGCAGGAAACTGGCCGCAATGCCCAGCAGCAAGACAGTGGCGATGGTGACGCTCAAGCCGGATTCGGCAACTGCGACGCCGCCTTTGAGACCAATTGCCGCCATCAGGTACAGCGACATCCCCTTTGCAAGGGCTTCGGGAATTGCAAGGTCTGACCGCACAAAGGCGGCAAACAGGCCAAGGATGAAGAACAGCACCACCGGAGAAGTGAATGTCTGTATTGTCGCAGCGTCCATATCCGGCTGCTAGCCACTATCAAATCAAATCGCAATCCTGCCCGGTGGACTTCATCCCCGCATAGGTTTGCAGATTGCCCGCTACGGCTTGCGGGTTCTGTCTCCGGGCATTAAATGGCCGCCATGAACGACCTCTCCAGCACACCTGCCCAAGAGCCGGATCGCCCACAGCGCACCAGAAAACCTGAATGGATTCGGGTGAAGGCCCCTGTCAGCAAGGGGTATCATGAAACGCGCAAGCTGATGCGCGATCTCAATCTGAATACCGTGTGCGAAGAAGCGGCGTGCCCGAACATCGGCGAATGCTGGACCAAAAAACACGCCACGGTGATGATCCTGGGCGATGTGTGCACTCGTGCATGCGCATTCTGCAATGTTAAGACAGGCATGCCGCGCATCGTCGATCCGCTGGAACCCGAACACACAGCGGCCGCTGCTGCCAAGATGGGGCTGGAGCATATCGTGATCACTTCGGTTGATCGCGATGATCTGCCCGATGGCGGTGCAGGCCAGTTCGTTAAAGTCATACAGGCCTTGCGGCGCGAAACGCCGAACACGACAATTGAAATTCTGACGCCGGATTTCCGCGGCAAGATGCGCGCTGCGGTGGAAGCCATCTGCGAAGCTGGCCCCGATGTTTACAACCACAATCTGGAAACAGTGCCGCGGCTTTATCCCACGATCAGGCCCGGTGCGCGCTATTACGCATCGCTGCGCCTGCTGGAAGAAGTGAAAAGCCATGACCCGCTGATTTTCACAAAGTCGGGCATCATGCTGGGCCTTGGTGAACAGCGTCTCGAAGTGCATCAGGTGATGGACGATATGCGCAGTGCTGACATCGACTTCATGACGATGGGCCAGTATCTCCAGCCGACCCCCAAACATGCCAAGGTGATGGATTTCGTGACACCAAAGGCATTTGATGCTTTCGGCGCGATTGCCCGGGCAAAGGGTTTCCTGCAGGTCGCATCCAGCCCGCTTACACGCTCTAGCTATCACGCAGGCGAAGATTTCGCCCAGATGCGCGCTGCGCGTGAAGCAAAGCTGGCGCAGAAGCCGAATATTCGCAAAGCCTGATGCCGGGTATCCGTGAAACCCGGGTGCTGCCGTATAGCTGCGAACAGATGTTCGCGCTGGTCAGCGATGTTGCCCGTTATGGCGAGTTTCTGCCCTGGGTGATTGCCACGCGGGTCCGTTCGGACAGCGAAGAGGAAATGATTGCCGACATGGTTGTCGGCTTCAAAAGCCTGCGCGAAAGCTTCACGTCCAAGGTTACCAAGCAGCGCCCGAATTTGATCGAAGTGCAATATATCGACGGGCCGCTTCGTGATCTCGACAATGTCTGGCGGTTTGAACCGCTCGCAGATGGCGGTTGCTCGGTCGATTTCTGTGTTGATTTCACTTTCAAGAGCAAGGTCTTCGAAGCGCTCGCCGGCCAGTATTTCGACAAGGCGTTCCGCAAGATGGTCGCCGCGTTCGAAGCGCGGGCCAAGCAGCTTTACGGCAGCAGCAGTTCCAGCGCACAAATAGTCGCCTGAAGACGGATTTCTGCACGGTTCATACCGTCGAACCGCTTTAATTCACCTTCCGGTTCACCGTCGCTGTTACGCACGGCGCGTGCAAAAACGACAGTGCCGACAGGTTTGAGGTCAGTGCCGCCGCCGGGCCCGGCCACGCCGCTGATGGCCACGGCGACATCGGCATCGCTATTGGCCAATGCGCCTTGAGTCATAGCCCAGACACAGGCGATGGAGACAGCCCCGAAAGTCTCGATAATGTCGCCCGATACATCCAGCATCTGCATCTTGGCTTCATTGGAATAGGTGACAAAACCACGGTCCAGAACTTCAGATGAGCCCGGAACTTCGGTAAGCGCGGCAGACACAAGCCCGCCGGTGCAGCTTTCTGCAACGGTGATCGTTCTTCCGGCGGCCTTGTTGGCCGCAATGACGCGGGCTGCGAGTGTATAGACTTCCGGCGGCAGGATCGTTTTCATCAGAGTTTACCGTTCTCACATATCGAAGGGTTCTTCACATCGGCCACGCTGAAGATGAAGCTGGCAAGCCCGCCGATATTTTCAGGTGGCAGAGGGGCCAGCAGCGTGATGGCGCGGGCAATCTTGCCGCATTCCTTCACCGGTATGGCCTTGGCGACTTCCTGCTGGACCATCGCATCGACGAAGGGGCGCATCGTTTCGGCAGGCATGGAGCCGATCAGCGAGGCAATGTCGGCGCCGGATGTCGAAGCGCCTGCCTTGCCCTGGGCAAAGGTGGTTAGCACGCGTTGCGCCCCTGGCCATGACTTGCTCTGCAGCGGGCGATATTTCCCCAGGAAATCGGCACCGCGCAGCGTGTTCATGCTGCCGGCGGGCAAGGTCGAAGCGCATTTTGCATCAAGAGCGGAAACGAGGCTGGGCATGGCATAGATGACAGTATCGGACAGGTCGGCCTGGGCGATGCATTGCTGGGCAAAGGCGACCTGCGGCACGGTGAGTGCGGCAATCGCGGTTGCGGCGGTCACGGATTTCCACATTTTCATAGCCGGATATTCCTGTCTGAATTGCATGACGGGCTTTTCAGTATTGCCCGCATATTGGTTCAATTGGCAAAAACGGTTGCGATCGCCTGCGCTGCAATGCCTTCCTGCCTGCCGGTGAACCCCAGCCGCTCGGTCGTCGTTGCTTTGACGCTCACTGCATCCAAGTCAACGCCCAGAAGGCCTGCAAGTTTCCGGCGCATGGCCTCGCGGTGTGGGCCAATCTTGGGCGCTTCGCAAATAATCGTCAGGTCCACATTGCCGATGCGGTAACCTGCCTGCGTTACCAACTTGGCTGCATGTTCGACAAACTGTGCAGAACGCGCGCCTTTCCATCGTGGGTCGCTGGGCGGGAAATGCTGGCCGATGTCGCCAGCCGCGACGGCACCCAGCAAGGCATCGACCACCGCGTGCAGCGCCACATCGGCATCACTGTGCCCTGCAAGGCCCATATGATGGTCAATCTGGATGCCGCCCAGCCACAGTTCCTCGCCTTCTGACAGGCGATGCACATCATAGCCCATGCCAGTGCGCACCATCGGCAATTGCACCATGAAATCCTCCGCGTAAGTCAGTTTTGCCAGCGCTTCGTCGCCTGCCACATGGCTTATTCCCAGCCCGTATGCCGCGGCAACCTGCGCATCGTCACCTGCATCGGGTTCACCCTGCCACTGCCGGTGGGCGGCAAGAATATCCGCAAAACGGAATGCTTGCGGGGTCTGCACCCGGCGCAGCGCCTCACGTTTTGCCGAACCCGCCATCATGCCGTCTTCATCCACGGAAAGGCTGTCAACCACGGGCAGTACGGGAATGCTGCCAGAATGCGCCGCCAATGCTTCCAGCAACCTGGCGACGACCGCCTGCGGCAACACCGCACGCGCGGCATCATGGACAAGCACGTGTTCGGGTGGGTTCTGTGCCAGCACCTCAAGCGCATTTCGGACTGATTGCTGGCGTGTAGCGCCGCCAGTCACCAGAATGATATTTGCAATGCCTTGCGTCACGGAGCGGGCAATTTCGTCTGCGCCTTGCGGGATGGCAATCACGATGGGGTCTGCGCCTGCCGCTGCAAGGGCTTCGGCAGAATGGCGCAACACCGGCTTGCCGCGCCAAATGGCGAATTGCTTTGGCAAAGGCTGGCCCGCGCGCAGGCCTTCACCTGCAGCAACGATGACTACGGCAAACGGATAAGGGGAAGGGGTATCTGCCATCGCATCGGGCGCTAGCGCCTTGCGCCATATGCTGCAATGCACTATGCGCTGCCCAAAATTTAGGCACACCTCCCATTATGACGACAGTTCCCACCCCTCCGGCTTTGAAGCCCATTCAGATCGGCCCGGTCACGATTGACTGTCCGGTCGTGCTTGCGCCAATGACTGGCGTTACGGATATGCCTTTCAGGACGCTGGTGCGGCGTTATGGTTCGGGCCTCAATGTCACCGAGATGATCGCCAGCCCCGCGATGATCCGCGAAACACGCCAGTCCTTGCAGAAGGCAGCCTGGGACCCCGCTGAAGAACCTGTTTCCTTGCAGTTGGCAGGATGCAGCCCGACTGAAATGGCCGAAGCGGCCAAGCTGAACGCAGACCGCGGCGCGGCGATCATCGACATCAATATGGGCTGCCCGGTCAAGAAAGTGGTCAACGGCGATGCCGGTTCGGCCCTCATGCGTGATCTGCCGCTGGCTGCCAGCCTGATTGAGGCGACCGTCAATGCGGTTGATGTGCCGGTTACGGTGAAGATGCGCATGGGCTGGGACCATGGCGCGCTGAACGCGCCTGAGCTTGCCCATATTGCAGAAGATCTCGGCGCGAAGATGATTACGGTTCACGGCCGCACCCGTAATCAGATGTACAAGGGCAATGCGGACTGGGCATTTATCCGCAGCGTAAAGGATGCCGTGTCCATTCCTGTCATCGCCAATGGCGATATTTGTGGCATCGAAGACAGTGCAAAGGCACTGGAACAATCAGGCGCTGACGGCGTGATGATTGGCCGCGGTGCCTATGGCAAACCATGGCTTCTGGGTCAGGTCATGCATTGGCTTAAAACCGGTGAAACAACCCCGACACCTGCCGTTGACGAACAGTTCGACGTGCTGGTGGAACATTATCGCGGAATGCTGGACCTTTATGGTCCGCAGGTCGGTGTGCGTGTCGCGCGCAAGCATCTTGGCTGGTATACCAAGGGATTTCACGGATCGGCTGAATTCCGCAACCATGTGAATTTCATCGAAGATCCGGACCAGGTGCTGGGCGAACTCGAACGGTTCTACACACCCTTCATGCACCGCCGCGCCGCATGACCGGCATTGATGTGCGGCAGGGCGATCGCCCGGTTGCGCAGGTGCAGATTGCGGGTTTGATCTTTGCCGTGCTGCTGCTGGACAAGGACCTTGTCATCGCAGAAGCCAATCCGGCGGCTGAAAGCCTGTTGGGCCGTAGCAGCAAGCGGTTGATCGGGCTGAAAATCACCGATCTCATCGATTTTGGCGAAAGCCGGATACAGGAACGCTTGCTGGCCAGCGACCAGCAGCTGATTGCTCGCGGTGTCGTGGGGATGGTGGGCGGTGACCGCCAGCGGCTGAACCTGACCGTCTCCCCCTTGCCATCTAACCCGGGCTGGCGTGTGCTTACCTTGTCCGATGGCGGGCGTGACGACATGTCGGGCGAAAGCGAAATGGAAAGTGCAGTGGGTGCGCCTGCTGTCCTTGCCCATGAAATCAAGAACCCGCTCGCCGCAATCCGCGGTGCGGGCCAATTGCTGGCACGCAAGCTGGATGAAAAGGACCGGCCCCTTGCGACCCTGATTTCCGACGAAGTGGACAGGATCGCGCGGCTGATCGACCGTATGCAGAAACTGGGCAGCAACACGCCTGCCGCTGTAGAAGGGTTCAATCTGCACGAAGCAATCCGCAACGCGATGGCAACAGTGCGTGCCGCTGCGCCAGAAGGCGTGGAACTGATCGAGGAATTTGACCCGTCCTTGCCGCCGGTTTTGGCCAATCAGGATGCGCTGGAACAGGTGCTGATCAACCTTCTGTCCAATGCGTGCGATGCCTGCCGTAACGTGGAAGGCGGGCAAGTGGTGGTAAAGACGCGTTTCGTCAGCGGCCTTGCCTTCAGCGCCATCCGGCTGGGCAATGCGGTAAGGGTGCCAATCGAAATTACCGTTTCGGACAATGGTCCCGGTATCGATCCCCAGCTTGAAGGCCGCATATTCGAGCCATTCGTGACTGCCAAGAAGGGCGGGCAGGGGCTTGGCCTTGCATTGGTCAAGAAGCTGGTCGGCGACATGGACGGGCGCATTGCCCATAACCGTGACGACAAGGCCGGGTTGACGCATTTCCGCATCAACCTGCCGGTTGCGAAATAAAGAGAAAAATGATGCGCGGTCATATCCTGCTGGTCGAAGACGATAATGCCATCGCCACGGTTGTAAGCGCCGCACTGGAGGATGACGGTTTTGAAGTGAGCAAGGCAGATAGCCTTGTCGGCCGTGACCGCTATCTTGCCAACCAGCGGTTCGACGCAATGCTGACAGATGTCATTCTGACAGACGGTGACGGCATCGATGACCTTGGTAAAATCCGCAAGGTTCATCCGGATATGCCGATCATCATCCTGTCGGCCCAGAACACGCTGGATACCGCAATCCGTGCGACGGATACGGGCGCGTTTGAATATTTTCCCAAGCCCTTCGACCTGGAAGATCTTGTCCGCGCAGTTGAACAGGCCGTCGGCACGCGTGAGACCGTGGCGCAATCTGGCGAAGAGATTGGCGAGGGGCTGCCGCTAGTCGGCAGAAGCCAGGCCATGCAGGGCGTCTTCCGCATGATCACGCGGGTCCTGCGCAACGACCTGACTGTGCTTATTCTTGGCGAATCCGGCACCGGCAAGGAACTTGTGGCGGATGCTATCCACCAACTGGGGCATCGCAAGACTGGCCCGTTTGTGGCTGTGAATGCCGCGGCGATCCCGGGCGAACTGATTGAAAGCGAGCTGTTCGGCCACGAGAAAGGCGCTTTTACCGGCGCCGTTTCACAGGCCATTGGCAAATTCGAACAAGCCAATGGCGGCACGCTGTTCCTCGATGAAATCGGTGACATGCCCGCCGAAGCGCAAACCCGCCTGCTTCGTGCACTGCAATCGGGCCGCATACGCCGTGTCGGCGGACGGCAGGAAATTGCCGTGGATGTGCGCATTGTCGCCGCCACAAATCGCGACCTCAAACCGATGATTGCTGGGGGCACATTTCGCGAAGACCTGTTCTACAGGCTCAACGTGGTGCCAATCCAACTGCCACCCTTGCGTGACCGTGCCGACGATATCGGCGCACTGGCAAAGCATTTCTTGCGTCTTGCGGCGAATGACGGCCTGCCGATGCGCCAATTGGATGAAGCCGCGATTGCCTTGCTGGAACGCCAGCCATGGCGCGGAAATGTGCGTGAATTGCAGAACACGATTTACCGCCTGGCCCTGATGGCGCGGGACGACGTGATTGACATCGATACGATCAACAGCGTCATAATCGAAGGCATGGCACCATCAGGTGTAAGTGAAGACGATGGCTTCGGCGCGGCACTTCAAGGCTGGCTGGGGACTGCGGGCCCGATGCCCGGCAGGCTTTATCAGCGCGCACTTGCCGCATTTGAAAAGCCGCTGTTCGAACATGCCTTGCAGCAAACAGCAGGTAATCAATTGAGAGCCGCAGAATTGCTGGGCATCAATCGTAATACATTGCGCAAGCGCCTGGTCGATCTTGGCATTGAACCAGACCGCTTCAACGGTGATCGATAGGCCGCCCAGTCGCCTTTAATCGGCGTAATATGTCGGTTTGACGCAAAACGCCTTGCATAAATGCAACAGCGGCGTTGTAAGATGGCAACGATGAACGGATCTTCCTCGATAATCCCACGCAGGAGTCCACGCTGGTTGCGGCGGCTTGCGGTCGCGTCGAGACAGGCCAACTTTTTCCTTATCTTTGAAGTCGCTGCGGTTATCGCCTTCTTCCTGATGGTGGCCAGCACCTATTATACATTCACCAGTGCGCCGCCTGACGGGCAGCTTTTGCCATCGGCGCAGGTCGCATCGCTGCTAATCGGCACTCTTATTCCGGCAATGGCGATCGTGGTGTTGATCGGGCGGCGTCTCGCCATCCGCCGTGCAGCAGGCAGCACTGCCCGTCTGCATGTGAAGCTGGTGTTCTTCTTTTCGCTTGTCGCAGCGGTCCCGACCTTGCTGGTCGCGGCATTTGCGGCATTCCTGTTCCAGTCAGGCGTTGATTTCTGGTTTTCGGACAATTCGCGCGGCTTGATGAAAAATGCGGACGAACTGGCGCGTGGTTATTACGAGCAGAACCAGCTCGAAGTCGCCAATGAAACGGTGGCGATGGCCAGCGATATGCGGTTCTGGCTGGAACGCGGAACGCTGGCTGACCGTGATTTTGCCGATTTCTACAGGTTTCAGGCTCAGGGCCGGGACTTGAACGAATCCGCCATTTTACAGGAATTGCCCGATGGCACGATGCGAACGGCGGCGATGTTCGACCTGCGATCGGACAATGAACCGCAAAAGATGAAGCCTGAAGTCTTCTCCGAGGTGAGGGCGGGGCAGCAGGTGGTTGTGCAAGGTAATCCGACCCGCATTGAGGCCGTGGCAGCGATTGACCGGAAAAGCGGGATTTACCTTTATAACGCCCGAAATTCAGAAGCTTTGTCCTTCATGTCATGGGAACGGGCAAAGTCCATTGCATCTGCCTATGAAGTGCTGACCAGCAGGGCGCGTGCGCTCCAGCTGCGGTTTAACCTCGCCCTGTTTTTCGTCTCCATACTACTGGTGCTGGTGGCGGTCTGGTTCGCCTTGCGCTTTGCAGACAGACAGGTGGAGCCCTTGACCGAGCTTGTCGCCGCCGCACGCAAGGTCGGCGCGGGTAACTTCTCCCTGCGTGTCGAAGGGCGCACTGGTAATGATGAAATCGGCCAGCTGAACCGCGCCTTCAACCGGATGACTGCACAGATCGAACGCCAGACAGACGCGCTGGTGGGTGCCAACAGCCAGCTTGATGCGCGCCGGGCCTTTATGGAAACGGTGCTGGAATCGGTCACTGCTGGCATCATTTCCACCAGCCCTGATGGGCGTATTTTGCTCATGAACAGCCTGGCCCAGCACCTGTTGCTGGGTGAGCGCGCGCCCATGCCGGCTGACCTGACGCTGGAACAGTTGGCCCCGCAGATTAACGCGTTGGTGAACGGCAAGCTGTCGAGTGGTATCGTCAATTATAACAAGGGCGGCGAGTTGCTGACCCTTGCAGTGAAGGTTGCTGATGCCCCCGAAGGCAAGGTCATTACCTTTGAAGATATCACACGCCAGTTGCTCGATCAGCGGCAGGCTGCATGGTCCGATGTGGCGCGCCGCATTGCGCATGAAATCAAGAACCCCCTGACGCCGATCCAGCTTGCGACAGAGCGTTTGAAAAGACGGTATCGCCGCCAGATCGAAACAGACGGCGAATTGTTCGATGAATTGACCAGCACCATTGTCCGCCAGGTGGGCGCCTTGCGCACGATGGTGGATGAATTTTCGTCCTTCGCGCGTCTGCCCAAACCTGTCTTCCGCGAGGAAAACGCGCTCGATCTCGTGCGGCAGTCGCTTTTCCTGCAAGAAGTGGCCCACCCACAAGTGAATTTCGGCCTGACAACCGACGAGGAAGGGCCGATCATCATCAATTGTGATCGTCACCAATTGGGCCAGGCAATGACCAATGTGCTCAAGAATGCTGTGGAAGCAGTGGAAGCACGGGCCAATTCTGCCGAACCTGATTATCGCGGCAAGATTTCGGTGGAAGTCCAGTGCCAGGAAGGCGACCTCGTAATCCGCGTCGAAGATAATGGCGTTGGCTTGCCGCAGGATCCTGACAGCATTGTCGAACCCTATGTCACTACGCGTGAAAAGGGCACGGGTCTTGGCCTCGCCATCGTCAACAAGATTGTCGAGGAGCATGGCGGCAATATGAACTTTTCCGCTGCGGTAGGCGGCGGAACACGGGTGACGCTTCGTTTCGCCCGAAATCCTGCGTCCCAAAGCCCGGAAGCCCTGGGCGCGGAGGTGGCAGGATGAAAATGCACATGATTGATGGAAAGGAATTGGCGCAATGGCGCTAGATATCCTCGTCGTAGATGACGAACGCGATATTCGTGACCTGGTTTCGGGTGTTCTGAGCGATGAAGGCTATGAATGCCGCACCGCTGGAGACAGCACCGCGGCGCTGGCCGCAATCGACGAACGACGCCCCAGCCTGGTCCTGCTCGATGTCTGGTTGCACGGCAGCCCGATGGACGGGCTGGAAGTGCTCGACGCGATCAAGCAGCGCGAACCGGAATTGCCGGTCATCATCTTCTCCGGCCATGGCAATATCGACACGGCCGTTTCTGCAGTCAGCCGCGGCGCGATGGATTTCATCGAAAAGCCGTTCGAGGCAGAACGTCTATTGCTGCTGGTGGGCAGGGCCACTGAAACCGAGCGTTTGCGCCGTGAAAACACGCGTCTGCGCCAGGGCTTCACGCAAGGCGAGGAATTCACCGGCAATTCCGCGGTCATCAACCAGGTGCGCGCCACGCTGAAGCGCGTTGCCAGCACTGGCAGCCGCGTGCTGATTACCGGCCCTGCAGGGGCAGGCAAGGAAGTTGCCGCACGCTTGCTACATAGCTGGAGTCCGCGGCATAATTCGGCCTTCGTCATCGTCAATTCGGCGCGCATCACGCCTGAACGGTTTGAACAGGAACTGTTTGGCGAGGAAAGCGACGGCAAACTTGTCCGGCCCGGTCTGCTCGAAGTGGCTGATGGCGGCACGCTCTATCTCGACGAAGTGGCAGATATGCCGCTTTCAACCCAGGCGCGCATCCTACGAGTGCTGACCGAACAGAGCTTCGTCCGCGTGGGCGGCAACAGGCAGATCGGCGTCGACGTGCGCGTGGTTTCCTCCACCTCGCGCGATCTGCAGCAGGAAATGGAAGACAAGCAGTTCCGCGAGGATCTGTTCTACCGCCTCAATGTCGTGCCGGTCACAATCCCTTCGCTGGCGGAGCGACGGGACGACATTCCCTCGCTGGCAGAGCATTTCTTCACCAGATATGCTGCGGAGCAGGGCATTGTCGCGCCCGACCTTACAGAAGAAGCGATGGCTGCATTGCAGGCATATGACTGGCCCGGCAACGTACGCCAGCTTCGTAATGTGGTCGAACGCACGGTCATCCTGACCCCGCGCGAAAAGCTGGGTGCGGTGGAGCCTGACATGCTCCCCAGCGAAGTGGTGGGCGGCAAGCTTGGCGGCGCATCTGGCATTTCGGCCTTGATGGGCGTTCCCCTGCGCGAAGCGCGTGAAAGTTTCGAGCGGGAATATCTCAGCATCCAGATCCGTCGGTTTTCCGGAAACATCTCCAAGACCGCCAGTTTCATCGGGATGGAACGTTCGGCGCTGCACCGTAAGCTGAAACTTCTCGGCATGGGCGAGCGGAACGCCGAAGAACGTAAACCCTGAATTCGATTGCGGAATTCAGGAATGCGTGGAAATATCGCTATTTCGTGATAAAGTCATAAATACATAAGACCAACGATGGGCTTTCCCGCATTTCGGGATGGTTTGTCAGAATGTGGACCGCAAAGGCGGCCGCCAAAAAAAAGAAGGAGACTTTCAATGTCCGAAGGACGCACGCTTTCTGCGCGCCCCAAACCCAAAGCTGTCGAACCTGTAAAACAGGGCAAGCCGCAGAGCTTGCAGGACGCTTTTCTCAACCTGCTTCGCAAGAACAAGACGCCGGTGACCATGTTCCTGGTCAAGGGTGTGAAGCTGCAGGGTATCGTGACGTGGTTTGACAATTTCTCCATTCTCTTGCGGCGCGATGGCCAGTCGCAGCTGGTTTACAAGCATGCGGTATCGACCCTGATGCCCGGCCAGCCGGTTGACGCAGACCAGTTCGAAAGCCCCGAAAATCAGCGCAAGCAGCGTTTGCTGCAGGATGTGTTCCTGTCCCGCGTCAGCGAAGCGGAAGCCCAGGTGACCATGTTCCTGGTCAATGGCGTCATGCTGCAGGGCCGGATTGCTGCCTATGACCTGTTCTGCATGTTGCTGGAACGTGATGGCTTTGTTCAGCTCGCCTATAAGCATGCTGTGTCAACCATTCAGCCTGCAACGCCTGTTGACCTGTCGGGCGATTGGGAAGGTGAAGAAGACTGAGTTTCGATGATGATTTGCTAGGCGAAGTCTCGCGCGGTGCGCGGGCGCTCGTCATTTGCCCTGATATAAGGGGTTCAAAGCACGACCTTGATGCAGGTTCGCGGCTCGAGGAAGCCTGCGGGCTGGCGCTTGCCATCGGCATCGAAGTCGCAGAAGCCTTCGTTCTGCCAGTGCGCGATGTGAAGCCCAACACGCTGTTCGGTGCGGGCCAGGTGGAGAACATCGCCACCCGATGCGAACTTGAAGAAGCAGAGCTTGTCGTCGTCGATGGCGCGCTTTCGCCAATCCAGCAGCGCAACCTCGAAGACAAGCTGAAGCGCAAGGTCATCGACCGCACCGGCCTTATTCTTGAAATTTTCGGAGAGCGGGCGGCCACTGCCGAAGGGCGCTTGCAGGTCGAACTGGCGCATCTCGATTACCAGCAAAGCCGTCTTGTTCGCAGCTGGACCCACCTTGAACGTCAGCGCGGCGGCTTCGGCTTCCTTGGCGGGCCGGGCGAAACGCAGATCGAGGCTGACAGGCGGATGATCCGCCAGCGTATGTCGCGGCTGCGCAAGGAACTGGAACAGGTCCGCCGGACCCGTGCCTTGCACCGCGAACGGCGAGGCAGGGCGCCTTGGCCCGTCATCGCCCTGGTGGGCTATACCAATGCGGGTAAATCGACACTTTTCAACCGTTTGACCGGCGCAGAAGTGATGGCGGAAGACCTGCTTTTCGCAACACTGGACCCGACGATGCGGGCAATCCGCCTACCGGGTGTGGAAAAGGCAATTTTGTCTGACACGGTGGGCTTCATTTCTGATCTTCCCACCCAGCTGGTGGCTGCCTTCCGCGCCACTCTTGAAGAAGTGACGGCTGCGGATGTGATCGTGCATGTGCGCGATATTTCCAGCCCTGCTGCGGCGGCGCAGAAATCGCAGGTACTCGATGTCTTGCGCGAACTTGGCGTGACATCCGGCGAGGGTGACGAAGCCCCCATTCCAATTATCGAAGCATGGAACAAGTGGGACCTGCTGCCTGCTGAACGCGGTGAGGAACTGCGCGAAGTGGTGGCAGGCGACCCCGATATCGTGGCGATTTCGGCGATGACGGGGGACGGCGTTACCGAACTTGTTTCGCGCCTTGATGAACTGCTGACCATCGGGTCCAAGCTTTACAGTATTACGCTTCCGGCGGGCGAAGGGCAGAAAGTTGCCTGGCTCCACGCGCACGGGCAGGTTGTTTCGCAAAATGATGCAGGCGAGGGCGAGAGTGGCCCGCTGATCGCCTATGAAGTGCGCCTTTCCCCCAAGGAATACGGGCGCTTCGCAAGTCTCTGAAAATAATCTGGCTCTGCCCCGGCCAGCAAAGGCGGGGCAGAGCCGTGAATATCAGGTCCGACTAGAACTTATAGCCAAGTTCGACACCAATCAGGCGGCGTGCGCCTGGTGAGATGAACGACCCGCCAAATTCGATCGCCGGGATCGCTTCGGAAATGTATTTTTCGTTGAGCATGTTCTCGGCAAATACAGTGGCCGTGAATGTGCCGGTATCGATGCCTGCCCTAAGGTTGAGAATGCCGAATGTATCGCGCTGGGCAACGTCATAATTTGCGTTGCCGACGAAGGCAGGAAGCCCAAGCGCAGAGCCTGGAAGCAGGCCACTGAACAGGGTTGGCATTTCCTGGTTCTGGACGGAATGGAACCAGGTCGGCCCCGTAATCCGGTAATCGGCGCGCATCACCAGATCGACCGAATCTGTCAGTGGCGCTGTGATTTCACTGCCGAGGTTGATCGTGTAGTCGGCGGTGTAGGGCGACTTGTTGCCGACAGTGGAAGGCCGCGAGCTGTTGGCCTTGATTTCGCTGTCAGTCACGTTGAACGATCCGAACAGCTTCCACCCTTCGACAATCTTGGCGGCGAGGTTCAGTTCAGCGCCGCGAACTTCGACCTTGTCGATGTTGGACACCACGCGGAGCAGGCCAAAGCCGCCAACGAAGAATTCGAAGAACTGCATGTCGTCGATCTCGGTGTAATAGCCAGCGAGATCATACGTTATGCGGTTGTCGAAAGCGCTGCCCTTTACACCCACTTCAAAGGCGCTGGAGCGTTCCTTGCGGTATTGATCGTTGATGGTGACATCAGCGCCCACGAACTGGTTGAAGTTCAGATCGATGAGAGTCGACGCGCCCTGGTTGTTGAAGCCGCCCGATTTGAAGCCGATGCCCCAGTTGGCATAGATGTTGAGATCGTCATTGGGCTGCCAGCTCAGGCTGACTTTAGGCTGCAACTGCTTGAACGTTGCATCCTTTGGCGTGATGGGACCAAAGCCCTGACCCGGGTTGATCGGTCCGCCTGTGAAAGGATCGAGCACATTGGGGACCAGTGAATTGGTCTTCCTGTCCTCGATATCATAGCGCAAGGCCACCCCGAGCGAGAATTGCGGGCTGATTTCGTAATTGAACGAACCAAAGGCTGCATAGACATTGGTATCGAACTGGTCAGCCAGCAGCAGCGAAGTCGGATTGGCTGTGCCTGGCGCATTGTAAAGGTTCTGGATGACACCAGCACCGGAATCGGCGCCAAGGCTCACGCCCACCTCACGGTCGATGTTGAGATAATATAGCCCCAACTGCCAATCGAGCGGCCCACCGGTGTCGGAAGCAAGGCGGATTTCGCCGCTGATGTCCTTCTGGCTACGTGTCTGGTATTGCGTCCCATCGCAGGTGGTAGGGCTGTAGGCACCGAATGTGGAGCCGTTAGCCGGTGCAAAAATGAACGGCACAGGAATCTGGCCGACAAAGCCGGGTTGATTTACCGGGAAGCCGGTCAAGGATGCTGTGGAGGCAAAACAGGCATCCACAATTGGCTGCACAGTAGGGTCAACAGCGGAAATATAGCGTGCAAAATCGGCTGATGTACCGTCAGCCGTCAGCTTCTGATCGACATCGGAATAAAGCGCCCAAGCGGTCAGAGTCAGATTGCCGAATTCATGCTCGACCTTGGCTGAGACATCGAAACTGTCCTGATTGTTGGTGGGCCGGATATTGCCGTAATAGTTGAACTCATGCTTGTTCACGTCTTCGTAAAAGGCGGGATTCACCCCTGCGAAATAGGGCAGGTGGAACGAGCTGTTAAAATTGATCGAAGCGCCCTTCAGCTTGGAATAGCGCGCCTTGATGTCGAGTTCTGTCGCTTCGCCAAGCTGGCTGACGAGCCGCCCGTCAACCGTCCACGTTTCCTGATCGTCCACTACCTTGGAATTGTTGAGGAAGGTGTTGCGGAAGAAACCGTCGGTCGTGCGGTAATAGCCCGACAGGACAAAGCCCATGTTGTCGCTGATGGGGCCAGCGATATGGGCAGTGCCTTCGATGGTGTTTTCATTCGCATAGGATGCGCGGACCGCGCCTTCGAAATAATCGCCTGGCTTCAGGGTCTGCAGCACAATGGCACCGGCAGCAGCGTTGCGGCCGTATAAAGCGCCCTGCGGGCCTTTCAGGATTTCGACCTGACGCAGCGTGCCCTGTGCCTGGTTCAGCTGCGCAGTGTTTGTCTTGAGGATGCCGTCCACCAGAAGCGCGACAGAACTTTCTGCGTCACGTGCGCCGTTGATACCACGGATGTTTACTTGCGTGTCACCAGCCTCTGCGGTGCCTGTGACGATTGTTACGCCGGGCGTCAGCTGGACAAAATCCTCGGCATTGTCGGCACCGGTCTTTTCCAGTGCAGCAGCGGTGAGAACCGCGACGGATGCAGGAACATCCTGCAGCCGTTCGCTCTGCCGGCGGGCTGTAACAATGATCTCGTCCGACGAATCAACTGCTTCTGTGGCACCAGTTTCCTGCGCGTAGGCAGGCATTGCGACCAGAGGGCCAAAAGCGATTGAAGCGAAAAGTAGAGGTTTTGTAACGCGTTTCATTGAAGTCTCCCCACGGACCCACCGCACAAAGCGAGAAATGTAACTTGCTTGCTGCAACGTCTATTGTATACAAAATACATTGGTCAAGAGATTTGGAGAAATAATGTCACGCGCTTCCGACAGGGCTTACGACGGGATTCGGGAGATGATCATCTCTGGCGAACTGGCCGCAGGCGCGCCCTTGGGTGAAGAGGCGCTGGCAGAACGGTGCGGAGTATCGCGCACACCGGTGCGAGAGGCGCTACGGCGACTCGAAAGCGAAATGCTGGTGCGGCGCACGGAATCGCAGCGCAGTTTCGTCGCTGACTGGTCGCTGGACGATATCGAGGACGTGTTCGAACTGCGGGCGATGCTGGAAGGGCACGCCGCCCGCCGCGCGGCAGAACGGATGGACCCTGAATCGCTCAAAAGACTGCGCGACTGTAATCGCGCAATTAGCGAGGCAATTTCAGGTCAAAAGGCGGATGTTGACACGTTCCTCGACCGGAACCTGGAGTTTCATGCCCTCATCCTCCAGGTCTCCGCATCACCTCGTCTCACGACCTTGCTCGGCAGCCTGATTGAACAGCCGGTGGTCTGGCGCACGGCGCATCATTACGGGCGCGAGGAACTGCGCCGCTCCCATAGCGAGCATGATGAATTGCTGGCAGCTTTTGCGCGGCATGACGGGCCCTGGGCCGAAGCTATCATGATCGGCCATATCCGCCGCGCTTTCCACGCATATTCGGATGCTCACAAAGGTCTTGGCGCGATTGATGTCCCTGCCAGCAAGGCGCAGCGCAATGGCTGATATGTATACAGATTGCGTTGAAATGGTCGAAGTAAGCCCGCGGGACGGCCTGCAGAACGAAAAGCTGCCCGTGGGAACTCAGGACAAGCTCGAGCTTATCGGCCGCGCAATTGATGCAGGTGTGCGCCGGATTGAAGTTACCAGTTTTGTAAACCCGCGCGCAGTGCCGCAAATGGCGGATGCCGAGCAGGTGTGCGCAGGATTGCCTGTTCGCGATGATGTGACTTTCATCGGCCTTGTGATGAACCGCCGGGGTGCTGAACGGGCAATCGCAACCGGGCGAATTGACCAGCTTGGCGCAGTTTCAGTCAGCACCGACAGGTTTGCAATGGCAAACCAAGGCCAGACCAGCGCTGGATCTGTCGAGGCAGCATGCGATATTATCGCGCTGGCACGGCAATCTGGAAGGACCGGTCAGGCGACGATTGCAGCCAGTTTCGGCTGCCCGTTCGAAGGCGAGGTTCCCGAACACCGTATCGTTGAAATGGCGGCGGCACTTGCTGAAGCAGGGGCGGTGGAAATCGCGCTGGCCGATACCATTGGCGTTGCCAATCCGGCCCATGTTGCGCGGCTTGTCGGCAAGGTGCGCGAAGTTGTTGCGCCGCTTCCTGTCCGGGTTCATTTCCATAACACCCGCGGAACCGGTCTTGCCAACTTGTGGTCGGCAATTGGTGCCGGTGCCACCATTGTCGATGCATCGATTGGCGGGTTGGGCGGCTGCCCCTTCGCACCCGGCGCTGCGGGCAATGTGGCGACTGAAGATGTTGCCTACATGCTCGAACGGGCAGGAATTTCGACAGGACTCAATCTCGATACCCTGATCATGGCCAATCACTGGCTGGCCGAAGTCATGCAGAAAAACATGCCCTCCATGGTGGGCAAGGCGGGCGGCTTTCCGCGTCCCCGCGCACAGAACGATGAAAAGGAAAATGCCTGATGCGTTATCGTCTTGGCGTCGATGTCGGCGGCACATTTACTGACCTGCTGCTGTTCGACAATGAAACCGGCGCATTCTGGCGGCACAAGACCCCTTCCACGCCCCATGACAGTTCAGAAGGCATTCTGAACGGCGTGAACGCCATCACTTCCAACGCAGGCGTTGACCCGGCGGAGATTGAATATTTCCTGCATGGAACCACCGTTGCCACCAATGCCGTGCTTGAAGGCAAGGGATCGCGCGTCGGGCTGATAACCACTGAAGGGTATCGCCACATCATGCAAATTGCCCGCAGCTTCGTGCCGGGCGGCCTTGCTGCATGGATCATCTGGCCCAAGCCGCAGCCACTGGCTGCGCTGGAAGATACGGTAACGGTAAAAGGCCGGATCGGCGCAGACGGCGAGGAAGTGAGGCCATTGGACGAAGATCAGGTCCGCGAAGTTCTTGCCGGCCTGAGGGATAGCGGCGTGGAAGCGATCACGGTCAGCCTCATCAATGCCTATGTCGATGGCAGGCATGAAAAGCGCATTGGCGAAATTGCCCGCGAGATGATGCCGGACATATCTGTTTCGCTCAGCCACGAAGTCTTACCTGAAATGCAGGAATACGAACGCACATTGTCTACTGTCGCCAATGCGGCTGTCCGTCCGGTGGTCAGCAAGTATATTTCGAACCTGCGTAACAAGCTGCAGGATGCAGGCATCACGGGCAAACTTTCGCTTCTGCGTTCAGACGGCGGCTTGATGAGTTCGGAAAAAGCGGAAGAACACCCCGTCAACATCCTCATGTCCGGCCCGGCGGGCGGCGTTACCGGCGCATTGTGGGTGGCGAAGAATGCCGGCTTCGACAACATCCTGACACTGGACGTGGGCGGCACCTCCACCGACGTGGCGCTGATCGAAGGGCTTGAGCCGCGCCGTGTGCGCACCACCGATGTTGGCCATTTGTCAGTCCGCGCATCGTCTCTTGACGTGAAAACCGTGGGCGCAGGCGGCGGATCAATTGCCTATGTGCCGGAACTGACCGGTGCCTTGCGTGTCGGCCCGCAATCGGCAGGCGCAGTCCCTGGCCCCGTCGCCTATGGCAAGGGCGGCGAAGAACCCACTGTGACCGATGCGAATGTCGTACTTGGCTATCTGCCGGAAGACCTGCTGGGCGGTGCGTTCAAGCTGGACCGGGAAGGTGCCAAGAAATCGGTCCAGAAAATCGCCGATGCGCTTGGTATCGACCTGATGGAAGCCGCACGTGGCATCATTGATATCGTGAATGAAAACATGTTCGGCGCGCTCCGCATGATTTCGGTGCAGCAGGGGTATGACCCCCGCCATTTCGCACTGATGGGCTTTGGCGGTGCAGGGCCGCTGCACGTCAATGCCGTGGCCAAACTGATGGGCAGCTGGCCGGCGATTTCGCCCGTATCGCCGGGGGTGCTATGCGCATTGGGCGATGCGACCACGCGTATGCGCACCGAAACCGCCCGCAGCTTCAGCAGGCTGGCAGCTGACACCAATGTCGCTGAACTGGTCGCTCTGCTGGATGAAATGGCTAGCCAGACACGCGCCGAACTGACCGCCGATGGTATCCCTGAAAGCACAATCACCAGCCTGTTCGAAGTTGATGTCCGCTATGCCGGACAAGCATTTGAAGTATCACTGACAATCGATCAAGATACTCTGGTGGAAGAAGGTATCGAAGGCATTCTGGCGCGCTTTGATGAAGAGCATAACAGGCTCTTCACCTTCAACATGGATACGCCGCACGAAATCGTGAACCTTCGCGCTGTTGCAATGGGTGAAGCGCCGCAGTTGCCTGCTGCCGAACTGGAAAAGGGTGATGGCAACCCGCAAGGCGCCAAAATACGCGACCACGTGATGTGGATGGATGGCGCAGAACAACAAGGCGCAATTTATGACCGTTCATTGCTGAAGCAGGGAGACATCATTCCCGGACCAGCCATTATCACCGAAATGGATTCCACGACCTTGGTCGAAACCGGCTGCACGGCGACAATTGATGCCGTTGGCAACATCCTGATCACGCTCGCCTGACAGGCGCAGAAACAAGCTTCTGGCACGAGGAACTGAATATGCCTGCCGAGATCATTCAAGAAAACACCACGCCCTTTGCCAAGGTCGATATCGACCCGGTCACGCTCGACATCATCGAGAATGCGCTGCGCAATGCGCGTATTGAAATGGATGCAACACTGGTGCGAACGGCCATGTCGCCCGGCATCCGCGAGCAGGGCGATGCCTTCCCGCTGATTGCCGACCCCAAGGGACGGATGATCGTGGGCCAGTTCGGCAGTTTCATCGACGGCTTCCTGAAGAAATTCGAAGGTACGATAGAGGACGGGGACATGATCTTCCTGTCAGACCCTTACAGCTGCGATGGTGCAGTCAGCCACTCGAACGACTGGCTGGTGATGCTGCCCGTATTCAAGGATGGCCGGCTGATCGCCTATACGGCAATGTTCGGCCACCAGTCGGACATTGGCGGCAAGGTCGTCGGCTCCATGCCGATCGATGCAAAATCAATCTTCGAGGAAGGCGTGCGCATCCCGCCGGTGAAGATCTGGCGCAAGGGCGAGTATAACGAAGACTTGATGAAGCTGGTGATGCACCAGACCCGCAAGCCGGACTGGTGCCAGGCAGACCTTAACGCCCTCATCGCGTCCTGCCGTGTCGCATCGCGGCGCATCGTCGAAATGGCCGATCGTTTTGGCGATGATGTCTATGTTTCTGCGATGGAGGAACTGCTTGCGCGTAACCATCGAGCGATGAAGGCGCTGATTGGCCAGGCGATTGCTGCAGAACCTGTCAGTTTTGAAGACTACATCTGTGATGACGGGCTGGGTTACGGGCCATACAAGATCAAATGCACCATGTGGCGCGATGGCGAAAAGGTCATTCTGGATTTTTCAGGGACAGACCCGCAAAGCGCGGCTTCGATCAACTTCTTCCTCAATGAAAACATGTTCAAGATGTTCTTCGGCATCTACATGATCATGGTCTTCGACCCGCAAATCCTGTTCAATGACGGATTTTACGACCTCATTGAAGTCCGCATTCCCGAAGGTTCTTTGCTCAAGCCAAAATTCCCGGCAGCCCTGTCGGGTCGCACGCATGCACTCGGCCGCATTTTCGATATTCTCGGTGGGTTATTGGGCCAGAAGACGCCCGAATTCCTCAATGCGGCCGGGTTCAGCTCTTCTCCTCACCTGTTCTATTCGGGCTGGGATAATCGCGCGGGCAAGACGGGCGATTGGTTCCAGCTGTTCCAGATTGGCTTTGGCGGCATCCCGGGACGGCCATTGGGCGATGGGCCGGACGGCCATTCGCTCTGGCCCGGGTTCACCAATGTGCCGAACGAATTTCTCGAACGGTATTTCCCCTTGCGCATCGAACGGTACGAGACCGAACCCGATAGCGGCGGGGCAGGGTTGCATCGCGGCGGCAACGGCATACACATGACTTATCGCTTCCTCGCCGATGGCCAGATTGCCATTCACGATGATCGCTGGTTCGTCCCGCCCTGGGGCGTAAATGATGGCCAACCCGGCAAACGGGCAACGAAGGTGATCGAACGGGCCGACGGAACAAGCGAGATCGTTGGCAACAAGGTCGACGACATCGCAGTTTCTGCAGGCGACCAGCTGCATTTTGTGACCTGGGGCGGCGGTGGCTGGGGCGATCCGCTGGAACGTGACCCGGATTTGGTCGGTCTGGAAATCAGGCAAGGGCTGGTGACCGCGGACGGCGCCAGGGACTATGGCGTTGTCGCAAATGACAAGGGCCAGATCGACGATGCCGCCACCGCTTCCTTGCGTGCAAGCATGAAGGCGTCACGCGTATCTGGCCAATTGTTCAATTACGGCCCGCCAATCGATGAACTTCGTGAAAACTGCCTCGCTGAAACAGGTTTGCCAGCACCCATTCAACCAGTCTGGCCAGAGAGCCAGATGGCGGAGGCTGCCGAATGAGCCCTGTTAATACCGGTGCTTTGGCAGGCTTGCGGGTGATCGAACTCGGCCAGTTGCTTGCGGGCCCGTTCTGCGGGCAGTTGCTGGGCGATATGGGCGCGGATGTCATAAAGGTTGAGCCGCCCGGCAAGGGTGACCCGATGCGCGTGTGGGGGCAGGGCAAGGACAAGGTCCAGTGGGAAGTCATTGCCCGCAACAAGAAGTCTGTGACCTGCAATTTGCGTGTTCCGGAAGGCCAGGAAATAGTCCGCAAGCTGGTTTCAGCTGCCGACATACTGATCGAGAATTTCAAACCCGGCACATTGGAGAAATGGGGCCTTTCGCCAGACGATTTGCTGCGAGAGAATCCGCGTCTCATCATCGCCCGCATGTCGGGTTATGGCCAGACCGGCCCTTATTCCGACCGTGCCGGATTCGGCGGTATCGGCGAAGCCATGGGCGGGTGGCGTTACGTGGTTGGCGAACCGGACCGGCCGCCTGCGCGCATGGGCATATCAATCGGTGACACTTTATGCGCCACTTACGGCTGCATGGGCGTGCTTGCCGCTCTTCAGCATCGTGAAAAGTCGGGGGAAGGGCAGATCATCGATACTGCCTTATACGAAGCGGTGTTGCAGGTAATGGAAGGGCTCGTGCCGGAATACGACCGGAACGATTTCATCAGAGAACGGTCTGGTTCGATCCTGCCCGGCATCGCGCCATCCAATGTTTATACCTGCAAGGACGGCCCGTTCATGATCGGGGCCAATAATGATGCCATTTTCGCACGGCTTGCGCAGGCCATGGGGCAACCCGAGCTGGCTGAAAGCCCGCGATATGCAACCCATCTTGCCCGCGGCGAAAACCAGTTGGAGCTGGACGATCTGGTCAACGAATGGACTGCCACACTCACCGTGGATGAAGTGGACGAGCTGATGATCAGCCATTCAATTCCGGCAGGGCGCGTTTACCGCGCGCCAGACATGTTTGAAGACCCGCATTTCAAGGCGCGCGAGGCAATCGTGGAAGTGGATACTACGCGGTTCGGCAAATTGAAGATGCAGAGCACATTCCCCAAGTTTTCCAGGACGCCGTCGTCAATCCGCAGTCCCGCGCCAGCAGAACCAGGGCAGGATAACGCGGAAATCTATGGCGATGTGATGGGGTGGGGGGCTGATGAACTGGCCAGCAAGGCGGAGCAGGGAATTATCTAGTTTTCGCCCTGCTTGACCTTTTGCCACAGGGCCTCCTGGTCATCGAGAGGTAGCTTGCCAAAGTCAGGCCCAGCCAGCGCTTCCATTCCGCGGTAGCGCCGCTCGAACTTGTCATTGGCTGATCGCAGTGCTTCTTCAGGCGCAATTCCGTAAGCGCGGACCAGATTGACTGCGGCAAACAGCAGGTCGCCTGCTTCTTCAACCTGCTTGTCGCCAGGCGCTTCTGAAAGTTCCTGCATTTCTTCGCGCAGCTTTGCCGCAGGGCCTTCCTTGTCCGGCCAGTCAAAGCCGTCACGCGCGGCGCGCTTCTGAAGTTTGTCTGCCCGCAGCAAGGCCGGTAACGCGCGGGCAACGCCGTCCATGGCACTGGTCGCGCCTTTTGCTTCGCGTTCAGCGGCCTTCAGGGTTTCCCAGCGCCGTTCGCCCATGGCGCCGCTTTCGTTGCCGAAGATATGTGGGTGGCGGTTTTCCATTTTCTCGGAAATGGCCTTGGCCACATCGTCAAAGCCGAACAGGCCAAGCTCTTCAGCCATCCGGGCATGGAATACAACCTGGAGAAGCAGATCGCCAAGCTCCTCACGAAGTTCGTCCATCGCGCCGCGGTCAATCGCGTCTGAAACTTCGTAAGCTTCTTCGATCGTGTAAGGCGCGATCGTCGCAAAATTCTGGGCGCGGTCCCATTCGCAACCGTTTTCCGGGTCGCGCAGGGTGGCCATGATGGCGAGGAGGCGGTCTAGGTTAGATAACATATTGGAATGATAATATATATTATGTTAAATACAGGATGGGTGCAAACAACCCTCTCAAGAGCGCACCAGGTCGACGAACAGGAATACGAGGACAAACAGACCTGCCCATGTCAGCGCCATGACCAAGCCCTTCTTCCATTGAAGCCGTTGACCAGCGAGCGCGCCAACTGCCAGCACCAGAAAGCCGAGCAAGGAGATTAGCTGCACTGTGTCGAACTGGTTCATAGTTCCACCTGCATCCCGTCATATCCGACCAAAACGCCTTTTGGGACTTCAGCGCTCAGCGTTGCATAATCCATGCTTTTGTCGAGATGTGTCAGGACCGACTGTTTGGCGCCTGTGCGTTTCACCAGTTCCAGCGCCATGCCGAGATGCGCATGGGTTGGATGTGGTTCACGCCTGAGGCAGTCGGTAACCAGCAGATCTACGCCAGCAAAAAGATTGACCATTTCACTGGTAATCTCGCTGAAGTCTGTCGCATAGCCAATTGATAAACCGTCAGATTCAAACCGGAAAGCCGTGCTCTTCGCAGGCCCGTGAGGCATTATGCACCAGCGGACGGAAAAACCTGCACAAAGCCTTATCCTGTCCAGCGGTTCCAGATTGACGATGGTATGGTAGCCAAATTGGCCCGCAAAGACATAGTCGAAGCGCTGGCGCAGCCGCCTGACAGTTTCCTGGCCTGCATAGCCCGGGATCGGGCCATTCCGGCCATATCGCAGCGGGCGCAAATCATCGATGCCGTGGCAATGGTCGGCATGGTCATGCGTCCAGAACACGGCATCGATCCGGTCAATGTTATTGGCCAGAAATTGCTGACGCAGATCGGTCGACGTATCGACCAGCAAACGTTTGCCTTCCTTGCTTTCCACCATGATTGAAACGCGCGACCGACGGTTTCTCAGTTCGTCAGGGTCGCAATGGCCCCAGTCATTGCCAACTCGGGGCACACCTGTGGATGTGCCGCATCCAAGCATGATCAGTTTCATGCGGCGGCCTTAGGAAAGGATGCCTTGGAAAACAGGTTCTGGAAGTTGCGTGTGGTATATTCAGCTAACGTATCGAGATCTTCGCCGCGAAGTGCCGCCAGAAATTCCGCCGTATTTCGAACGAATGCAGGCTCGCACGGACGGCCACGGTGCGGAACAGGTGCAAGAAACGGGCTATCCGTTTCCACCAGCAACCTGTCCTGCGGGATTTGTGCTGCAATTTCCTGCAGTTCCTTCGCATTCTTGAAAGTCACTATGCCCGAAATGGAAATGCTGAGGCCAAGGTCCAGCACCTTGCGTCCGAATTCGGCCGAGGCGGTAAAGCAGTGGATCAGCGCCGGAAATGCGCCCTTCTCCATTTCGTCGGCCAGGATTTCTGCGGTATCGTCATCTGCATCGCGCGTGTGAATGATGAGCGGAAGGCCGGTTTCACGCGAAATGCCGATATGCATGCGGAACAACGCTTTTTGCACCTCGCGGTCGGACTTGTCGTAATAGTAATCAAGCCCCGTTTCACCGATTGCGATGACCCGAGGATGCGCCGTCGCGTTGCGAAGTGCCTCTGCGCCCAAATCCGCATGGGCATCGGCCTCGTGAGGATGGATGCCGACACTGGCCCAGACGTCATTCTCGCGCGCTGCAGTGGCGACCACCCTTTCCCACTCGTTCTGGCGGGTCGAAATGTTGAGAAAACCGGCAATACCAGCAGCACGGGCGCGTTCCAGAACGCCCTGCTGGTCTTCCACCAAACCTTCATATTCCAGGTGGCAGTGGCTATCGATCAGCATCAGTCCGCATCACTCTCTGGCATATCGAGCCGAGGGAAAATGCCTTCCGGCTTTGCCAGTACGAAATTCGATTCTGCCAGCTTGTTAAACCATGTGCTGTCTTCAAGCGCTGCAAAATCGCGCCCGCCAGGTTCAATACCCATCTGGTCCAGCATCCTGTCCGCAGATTCAGGAACCACGCTGCGAACTGCAATCGCCAGGTCACGGACGCAGCGGAACAAAATCATCAGCACCGCCTCCATCCGTTCAGGGCTGGTCTTGCGCAGCGCCCATGGTGCCTGTTCATCGACATATTGGTTGCAGGCAAAGACAGCGCGCATCCACGCTTCCAAGCCTTCGCTGAATGCCAGCTTCTCAAAACTCGCGATCAGCGCGGCGATATTCTCACGGACTGTGCTCAACAGAACATAGTCTGCTTCATCTGCATCAGATGAAACTTTCAATGCGCCGTCCATATTCTTGAAAATCATGGATAAAGTGCGCTGTGCCAGATTGCCAAAGCTGTTCGCAAGTTCTGCATTGGCACGGGTAACAATAGCTTCTGGTGAATAGCTGCCGTCTTGGCCAAATGCGACTTCGCGCATGAGGAAATACCGCAATGGGTCGACACCAAACTTGCCGGCAAGCGCCATCGGATCGGTCACATTGCCGAGCGATTTGGATTCCTTTTCGCCGCGGTTGAGCAGGAAGCCGTGGCCAAAGACCTGCTTTGGCACCGGCAGACCCGCGCTCATGAGAAATGCGGGCCAGTAAATCGAGTGAAACCGGACGATATCCTTGCCAATCAAGTGGATGTCTGCCGGCCAGAACTTGGCCATCATCTCTGTCTCGTCCGGATAGCCAAGGCCCGTCAGATAGTTGGTGAGGGCATCGACCCAGACATACATGACATGGTTTTCGCTGCCGGGGACTTTCACGCCCCAGTCGAAGCTGGTGCGCGAAACAGACAGGTCCCGCAATCCGCCCGATACAAACGCAATCATCTCGTTGCGTCTGCTATCCGGCTTCAGAAAATCCGGGTTTTGCTCGAACAATGCCAGCAATTTGTCCTGATAATTCGAAAGGCGAAAGAACCAGCTTTCCTCGACAGTCCATTCCACCTGTGTGCTCTGCGGAGACATCTTCTCCCCGCCCTCGCCTTCGACCAGTTCGCTTTCGTCATAGAAGGCTTCGTCGCGGACCGAATACCAGCCTTCGTAACGATCCAGATAGAGGTCGCCATTGGCCTCCATCGCCTGCCACAAGGCCTGGCTGGCAAGATGGTGGTCATCGTCGACTGTTCGGATGAACCGGTCATAGCTGATGTTAAGACCGTCACACATTTCCTTGAAATATGATGACATTTCATCAGCAAGCTCGCGCGCGCTTCGCCCCTGTTCCTCGGCCTTGCGCAGCATTTTCAGGCCATGTTCGTCTGTGCCGGTCTGGAACCGGACTTCACGGCCGCGCAGGCGCTGAAAACGGGCAATGACATCGGCGGCAATCGCTTCATAGGCGTGGCCGATGTGCGGGCGACCATTGGGGTATGAAATCGCGGTGGTGATATAAAAAGGTTCAGACATTGACGCGGTCCCTAGGTGCAGCCGCTGATGCAAGCAAGGTCCCGATTTGCATCACCAGAAGACCTGCATCGAAATTATAGGTCGGGGCCTGCCCGGACAGAGCGATAAGCTCTGCGTGCGCTTCCACCATCGCAGGGATTTGGGCAGGCGTGCAGTCCTGAGCCATATTCCCTACAACGGACCGTGCAAGGTCAAGCGTGGCAAGCAAGCGCACCCTGTCTGGCCTTGCGCCAATCGCATCTGCAAGCTTCCCACGCAGCATGAAGTCAGGATCGCCCCCATGTGCGATCTGTTCCATCAACTGGTTCAACTTGCCAAGATCACGCGCCATGAAGTCCAGCGCTGCGCCGGGTGCGCCATTTGCGGCTGAAATCGCGGCCCTCCTGGTTGCGTCGTCGGCTTCGGGAACTTCGCGGGCGACGATCGTGGTCATGTCGCTTTCAGACAAGGTGGGAAAGCGCAGCACCCTGCAGCGTGAACGGATTGTGGGCAGGAGCCGCGCGGGTCTGTGGGCCACAAGCAGGAAATAGGTCCCCTGCGGCGGTTCCTCGAGGCTTTTGAGGAGCGCGTTCGATGCATTCTTTTCAAGATCGTCGGACGGATCGATGATTATCGCCCGCCTGCTGCCCAAGGTTGGCCGAGTGTTCAGCCGTTGCTGCATCGCCCGGATTTGCGCGATGGAAATGTTACGCTTGAGTTCGAACGGTTTGCCCTCTTCGCGCTTGCGTTCTTCCTTATCGTCCTTGGGCAAATGGGTCAGGATGTGGATGTCAGGGTGCTGTCCTTCAGGTTGTCTGATGCCATGTTCCGCCACCAGTTCGCGCGCTGCCTGCATTGCGAAGTGCATCTTGCCGAGGCCGCGTTTGCCCGCCAGCAACCACGCATGATGCATGCGCGGCCCTGCCATCGCATCGCGCCACTGATGCCAGGGTTCGTCATGGCCAAGCAAGGTCATGCCGGGTTTTCCAGCAGATCATGCACGGCAGAGGTTATCCGCTGGTGCACTTCCTCCGGTGTTCCTTGCCCGTCGATGACCGTGAACAGATCCGGTTCTTCCGCTGCAAATCTGGCGAAGGATGATGCCACCTGGGCATGATAGGCTGCATCGCGGCCGCCAATTGCATCGGATACGCCCTGATCGCGCAAATCGAGGCGCTCGGCGATAATGTCCGGCGCCGCTTCGATAAGAACTGTCAGATCGGGGCGCAGTCCGCCGCTTCCGATTGTATGCAGCGCCATGATTGCATCATCGCCAAGCCCCCCTGCCCCGCCCTGATAGGCGCGACTGGAATCGAGAAACCGGTCCGTGATGACCCATGTTCCGGCTTCCAGCGCAGGCTTTATCAGCTTGTCGACATGGTCTGCCCGTGCCGCGGCAAACAGCAACGCTTCTGCGCGGGGCCCCCACCCGCCCTGCCCTGGTGGAGACAGCAGCAGTGCCCTTATCGCCTCTGCACCGTCAGTTCCGCCTGGTTCGCGGGTTATGATGACCTTGTGTCCGGCGTCTTCCAGCGATTTTGCCAGCAGTTTGGCCTGGGTCGACTTGCCCGTCCCTTCCCCGCCTTCCAGCGCGATGAACTTGCCGCGGGCCATCAGAATATCCCCGTAATGCCATTGTAAAGCCGGCGGAAAGGGCCAGCTCTGGCAACATCGTCCGCCGTCATGAGCGGAACGCGGGAAGGTGGCAGGCCTTCCACCTGGATTTCCAGTTCGGCAATCCGCTCACCCTTGGCAACAGGTGCCTGCAGCGGGCCTTCATAATGGATGGTCAGTTTGACATCGCGCGGCGGGCCGAGAGGAAAGGTCGCATTGATCGTGCCCGGCGCAATAAGCGCAACACGCGAGCTTGCGCCATCCTGCACCTGCGCATAGCCAACCGCATTTCCTTTTACGAACAACCGCTTCGTATCATGAGCTGCGAAACCCCATTCAATCAGTTCTCGCGCGGCCTTCTTGCGGAACTGGGGACGCTCGCTGGCAGCGATGACCATGACCAGCCGCCGCCCGCCGCGTTTTGCTGAACCCAGAAAGCCATATCCTGCTTCGTTGGTGAACCCGGTTTTCAGCCCGTCTGCACCTTTCACCACGCCAATCATCGGATCATGGTTGGCCTGGGCAATGCCATTATACTTGAAGCCTTCACGCCCGAAATAGCGCGCATATTTGCTTGGATGCCGGGTGATGATGGCCCGCGCCAGCGTGATAAGGTCGCGGGCGGTGGTGAAAGTCCGCCCCTCGTCCATCCAGCCGTTGGGTGTGCCGAAATGGCTGTCATTCATGCCCAGCTCGCGGGCCTTGCGGTTCATCAAGCCTACCCATGCATCAACAGAGCCCGTCGCGCCCTCTGCCAAAATGATCGCACCGTCATTGGCTGAAACCGCTGCGATGCCCATCAGCAAATCATCGACCGAGATATGCGCATCATGGGGGACGAACATGCGTGAACCCTTGTTGTGCCATTCCCTGAATGTTTCAGGCCGCACGGTAAAAATCTGGTTCAGTTGAATTTTCTTGTCCTCCAGCAGTTCAAACGCGAGGTAAAGCGTCATGACCTTGGTAATGGATGCAGGGACAAAACGCCGGTCAGCATCACGTTCCAGCAATATCTGGCCGGAGGAAAGGTCGACCAGAAATGCAATTGGCGCGGCATCGGGTGCGGGAATGGCAGGCTCGATCCGTGGCGCACCACCGGCATGGGTCGCAGTAGACAGGGCAAGCACTACGGCCAGCATTCGTAGGAAATTATTCAAAATCGTTCCTGTCGCCGTTCATGGTCCGGCGGATCGTCCAGCTGTTGAAATTCCGCAACTTGTATAGCTGCGAAGGATCACCTTGGCGAGGGATCGAGAAGGCTGTCCACGGTCATGGGGGCAGCCATTCCATTCAGTTTTATCCTGAGGCATTTCCGGAGGCCAAGGGCCTGAACGCGAAAATCTAGCGGCCAATCTCGTCCGCCAGCAGCCCCACGCTCATCGCGTAATAGTTGGAGCAGTTATACTCCAGAATTACGCGATAATTCGCGGTCAGCAGCCATGCCGGTTCGCCGGGGCCATCCGGTTGGAAAAATGACGCCATGACGTCATCGGCGAGGTATTTCTGCGGCTGTACCCCCAGATCGCGCCACTCGGCCACGGTTTTCCACTGGCTGTGGCGCTCATGAACTCGCGAACAAACCGGCGAATTCAGTTTGCTCTCGATCGCACCTCGGTCGAGGTTTGATGGCACCGAGGCCCTTACACCCCAGGGTTGACCGCGTCGCCAGCCCGCATCGCGGAAATAATTTGCGATGGAATGCAGCGTATCGGCCCTGCTGTTCCAGATATCGGCATCGCCATCGCCATCGCCATCCTTGGCCAGGCGCAGATATACACTTGGCAGGAATTGCGGATTGCCGAACGCCCCTGCCCAGCTGCCCACCATGGTGGAACGGGAGAAGCCGCGATCAGCGATTTTCAGAAGGTCGATCCATTCGGTCGAGAAGAGATCCCGCCGCCTGCCTTCCCACGCCAGAGTGGCAAGTGAACGGGAAAGATCGAAATTGCCCTTGTAGCTGCCGTAATTGGTTTCATGCCCCCAGATCGCGATGATGATTTCTGCCGGGACGCCATATTCGCTTTCGATCGATCGCGTGATGCTGCGGGTTGCAGAATAGTTGCGCTGCCCGCCACTGATACGTGCGTTGTCGACATGGGTGGCGATATAGGGCGCAAGCGGCGGGAAGCCGCGCGAGGTTGGCGTCCCTGGTTGGCCGCGGTCCAGTTCGATTACCCGCATGTTCGGCGTCAGTCCGGCGGTCATGCGCTGGATGGTCGGCTCGCTCACGCCTTCTGCGCGGGCGCGGGCAATAAGTAGTTGAAGATAAGCATCAAACGACAGGTTCTGTGCCTGTGAAGGTGCGCCAGGAAATGCGAGCGCGAATGCAGCCGTCAAGGTAAGAAGAGGTCTAAATTTCATCAGATAATGATGTCATATCAAGGCTGAATCGCAAATGACTTTCGACAGTTGGAGCGATATCTGTGCCATTATGTCCTAAAACCATCAAAAGCCGGGATGACAAACGACGAAAGGCACGCTAGCGGCGTTCCTCGAGCGGACAGGTGGCAGAGCGGTTGAATGCACCGGTCTTGAAAACCGGCGTGGGTTAACGCCCACCGTGGGTTCGAATCCCACCCTGTCCGCCACTTTGCTGTTTTCGCTTAAAATCGGGCCCATCGATCGGTTTGATGACTGGCATCCTGTAGGGTTCGCTGGGCGGCGTGAGCCCTTCGAAAGCTAAATTTTAGCTTTGGATGCTCGTCATCCACTACTGCCAAAGCCTGTCATGCTGACAGCGTATCAACTGCGCGGAAAGCCCAGGTAATGTGTGCTGCTTTTAATTAACCGGACAACGCAAACAGGTCGGATCAAGAACTGACAAGGTTCGGCAGGCGTGCTGTTCAGAATTTTTCGATCAATCAGGCGTTCTAAGCCAACTGTTTTACTTGCTTCGCCAATCCGTCTTCGTGGCCTGCGCCATTGGCCGCAGAAACTGCATCAAGCGAAGCGATGTGATCGTCTGATTTCTGACTCACTTCGGCGCGAAGATCGTAATCGGGTTCACCTTGCGGATCATCGTCAATTTCAAATTCCACCGTATCTCTCCTTCAGACCGCTAACGACCTGAAAAGGAGAGGAGTTCCCGGCAATGCGACGAACGGATCACCGCATCAGACGTGCAAGGCCTTGCCATAGGCTGACAGCACAGATTCGTGCATCATTTCGCTCAATGTCGGGTGCGGGAATACGGTGTTCATCAGCTCGATCTCGGTTGTTTCGAGCGTCTTTCCGATCGTGTAGCCCTGGATCAGCTCGGTCACTTCCGCGCCGATCATATGTGCGCCCAGCAATTCACCGGTGCCGGCATCGAATACGGTCTTGATGAAGCCTTCCGCTTCGCCAAGCGCGATCGCTTTGCCGTTGCCAATGAAGGGGAAATTGCCGACTTTCACCTTGTGGCCCGCTTCCTTTGCCTTAGCTTCGGTAAGGCCGACGCTGGCTATTTGCGGGTGGCAATATGTGCATCCCGGGATTGAATTGCGGTCCAGCGGGTGTGGGTGGACGTCCTTGTTGCCCAGTTCCTGCGCGATGGCTTCCGCTGCTGTTACACCTTCGTGGCTCGCCTTGTGGGCCAGCCATGGGCCTGGCACGCAGTCACCGATGGCCCAAAGGCCCTTCACGCCAGTGCGGCCATAACCGTCAATCTGGATGAAGCCGCGGTCCATTTTTACGCCTGCGCCTTCCAGTCCGATGCCTTGCGTGTTGGGCTGGATGCCGATTGCGACGATGGCATGGCTGAATTCTTCGGTGGTGACCTTGCCATCCTTGGCCTTGATCTTGGCACTTACGCCCTTTGCGGTGGCTTTCAGATCTTCAAGGCCGGTAGCCGTGCGGATTTTCATGCCCTGCTTGGTCAGCGATTTTTCGAGGAAAGTCGAAACATCAGCATCTTCGACAGGCACGATACGGTCCAGCATTTCGACCACTGTAACTTCTGCGCCCATGTCATTGTAGAAACTGGCAAATTCAATACCAATCGCGCCAGAACCGATGACCAGCAGTTTGCTCGGCATTTCTGCCGGCACCATGGCATGACGATACGTCCAGATGCGCTTTCCATCCGCGGGCGCAAAGGGCAGATCGCGTGCCCGCGCACCTGTCGCCACGATGATGTGCTTGGCAGAAATGGTCTCGGTGCCTTTTTCGCCCTTCACTTCCAGCGTGGTGGCACTCTTCAAGGTGCCTTCGCCCATGTGCACGGCGATCTTGTTCTTCTTCATCAGGTGCGTCACGCCCTGGTTGAGCTGCTTTGCAACGCCGCGCGAACGTTTCACCACAGCATCAAGATCAGCCTCGATCTCTTTTGCAACCAGGCCATAATCCTTGGCGTGCTGCATATAGTGAAAAATTTCGGCCGAACGCAGCAAGGCTTTTGTCGGGATACAGCCCCAGTTGAGGCATATTCCGCCCAGATTTTCGCGCTCTACAATGGCTGTATTCAGCCCCAGCTGCGCACAGCGGATGGCGGAGACATAGCCTCCGGGGCCAGAACCAAGGACGATCACATCATACTGAGAAGCCATATAAACTCCGAAATGAACTTCGCCGTTTAACCGGTTACAAGTTCTACATATTTTGCCTGGACCCAGCCAAACTGGCACGGTCCTTCATACGGTTCTGGCGCGCTGAGGGCGCTGCTGACGCGGCAATCGCCCAATTCCTGAAACTGGCCCTTGGGATATACGATGCCTTGCCAGTCTTCATCGGCTTCGCACAGCCAGACAAGGGTGGAGACTTTCAATTCGTCTGTCACGGTGCTGGCATCATTTGCCTCTGCCCGGACACGGAGAAAGTCACCCTTTCGCGGTTCAAGCCCGTTTACCCTGCCTATGCCTGGGCACGCGTCTGTTTCCGGCCCTTCCAGTCCGACCATTGGCGCCCGCACCTTTTCCTGCGAGTGGACGGGCGCATTGCCCAGCAGGCACAGCGCGGTCAAGCAGGCAATTCCGATCCGCTTCATCGGATCAGGCCACCAGCCCCAGGGGATTCTCCACAATCTGCTGGAACGCCTGCATCAGCTGCGCCCCGTCTGCACCGTCGATTGCACGGTGGTCAAAGCTGCCGGTTGCGCTCATCACGGTTGCCACGCCCAAAGCGCCATCGACCACTGCGGGGCGCTTCTCACCAGCACCGACTGCAAGGATCATCGCCTGTGGCGGGTTGATAACGGCATCGAACTGCTTGATGCCGAACATGCCGAGGTTGGAGAGGCTGGCAGTGCCGCCCTGATATTCGTGCGGCTGCAGCTTGCCATCGCGGGCTTTGCCAGCCAGTTCCTTCATTTCGGTGGAAATGGAAGAAATCGATTTGTTGCCTGCATCGACGATGATCGGGGTGATGAGGCCGGATGGCGCAGCCACGGCAACGGAGATGTCCGTGCGGGTGAATTTGCGCAATTCATCGCCAGCAAAACTGACGTTGCACGACGGCACCTGCATCAAGGCCTTGGCGAGGCCCTTGATCAGGAGGTCATTGACAGAAAGCTTGATGCCTTGCGGTTCAAGCGCGGCGTTGAGTTCGCTGCGAAGCTTGAGCAAGGCATCAAGCTGCACATCCACTGTCAGATAGATATGTGGGATCGTCTGCTTGGCTTCGGTCAGGCGGCGCGCAATCGTCTTGCGAACATTGTTAAGCTTTTCAGCCTCATACGGGATCCCGAAATCTGGAACTTTCGCTTCCGCAACCGGGGCTGCTGCTTCGACCGGCGCAGCGTGTGCGCCAGGTGCCGCAGCAGCGCCGCCGGCGTTCGCGCCTTCAACATCTGCCTTCACGATGCGCCCGTTGGGGCCGGTACCGGAAATGCCCGAAAGGTCGACGCCTTTCTGTTCAGCAATGCGCTTTGCGAGAGGGGAAGCGACAATTCTGTCACCGGCGGGTGTCGGCGAAGCCTTTTTCGCTGGCGCGGCTGCGGCTGGTTTTTCCGGGACTGGCGCATTTTCAGGTTCAGCCTTTGCAGGTGCGGGCTGTTCGTCTGGCGTGGCCTCTGAAGCATCTTCGTCTTCACCGGCGAGTGTTGCGATGACAGTGCCGACCTTTACGCCTTCTGTCCCCTCAGCAACCGCGATGCTGACAATCGTGCCTTCATCCACTGCTTCGAATTCCATCGTGGCCTTGTCGGTTTCGATTTCGGCCATGATGTCGCCGGAACTGACATGGTCGCCTTCCTTCACCAGCCATTTGGCAAGGGTGCCTTCTTCCATGGTTGGCGACAAGGCGGGCATCTTGATGGGCGTGGGCATGGGCGTGCGGCAAGTCCTGTAAATTGTGCTCGGCACTGCTCTGACCAATTTACGCCGTTCGGGCAAGGTTCTTGCGCCGAATACGATTTCATCGGATAGGTCCGGCGGGGAGAAATTCGATGCGGGTCTATCTTGTAATCATGGATGAGACAGAGGAAGCGCGCGCTGCGCTTCGCTTTGCCTCGCGCCGGGCTGCGGCAAGCGGCGGCGCTGTGCACATCCTTGCTCTCGTACCCCAGCAGAGCTTCAACGCATTTGGCGGGGTGCAGGCAACGATTGAACAGGAAGCCCGCGACCGGGCTGAAGTGATGGCAAGCAGCGCAGCAGGCAATCTGTTCACGCAAAGTGGCAAGATGCCGACAATTGCGGTCAAGGTTGGTGAAGGACAGGCCATCATCAA